>NZ_JBEPNI010000002.1:0-833165 GCF_040546205.1 Citrobacter sp. UYEF32
CCGACCATAAACTTACGTACCGTGGCGGAGCGTAATAACGGCGGGTAAAAATGCGCGTGCAACTGCCAGTGGCTCTGATCCTGCTGGGTGAAGGGCGCCCCGTGCCAGCCCATCGAGTAGGGGAAGGAGCACTGAAACAGGTTATCGTAGCGGCTGGTCAGTTGCTTAAGGGCCAGCGCCAGGTCGCCACGCTGTGCGTCGGTTAAGTCGGTGATCCGCAGGATATGCGCTTTGGGTAACAGCAGCGTTTCAAACGGCCAGGCCGCCCAGTAGGGCACCACGGCCAGCCAGTGTTCGGTTTCAACGACGGTGCGGCTGCCGTCCTGGCGCTCGCGTTCAGCGTAATCCACCAGCATGGGGGAGCCGTACTGGCGGAAATAGGCGTTCTGCAGACGGTCTTCGCGTTCGGCTTCATTGGGCAGAAAACTGTTGGCCCACACCTGGCCATGCGGGTGCGGGTTCGAGCAGCCCATTGCCGCGCCTTTGTTCTCAAAAACCTGAACCCACGGGTAAGTGCGGCCCAGATCGGCGGTCTGTTCCTGCCAGGTTTTCACCACCGCTTCCAGCGCGCTCAGGCTCAGTTCCGGCAGGGTTTTGCTGTGATCCGGCGAGAAGCAGATAACGCGGCTGGTGCCGCGCGCGCTCTGGCTGCGCATCAGCGGATCGCTGCTTTGCGGCGCATCCGGCGTGTCGGTCATCAGTGCCGCAAAGTCGTTGGTGAAGACATAGGTGCCGGGGTAATCGGGGTTTTTATCGCCGGTGACGCGCGTGTTCCCCGGGCACAAAAAGCAGTCGGGATCGTGGGCCGGCAGGGTCTGTTTCGCCGGGGTTTCCTGAGCCCCCTGCCAGGGGCGTTTGGCGCGGTGCGGCGACACCAGAACCCATTGATCGGTCAGCGGGTTGTAACGGCGATGCGGGTGATCGACCGGATTAAATTGCTGCGTCATAACCCTTCCTTTAATCGCTGTAACCCTGCGGGTGGCGGGACTGCCAGCGCCAGGTATCTTGTGCCATTTCATCGAGCGTACGGGTCACACGCCAGCCCAGTTCATTATCCGCTTTGCTTGCATCTGCCCAGTAGGCAGGCAGATCGCCATCGCGGCGGGGAGCAAAATGGTACGCCACTGGCTTACCGCACGCTTTACTGAATGCGTTAACCACGTCCAGCACACTGCTGCCAACGCCTGCGCCGAGGTTATAAATATGGACGCCTTGCTTGCCCGCCAGTTTTTCCATCGCCACAACGTGCCCGTCGGCTAAATCCATCACATGGATGTAATCGCGAACGCCGGTGCCATCAGGCGTCGGGTAGTCATTACCAAATACCGCCAGAGAGTCGCGACGGCCCACGGCCACCTGGGCAATGTAAGGCATCAGGTTGTTCGGGATACCCTGCGGGTCTTCACCCATATCTCCTGACGGATGAGCGCCCACCGGGTTGAAATAACGCAGCAGCGCAATGCTCCAGTCCGGCTGGGCTTTTTGCAGGTCGGTCAGGATCTGCTCGACCATCAGCTTGCTTTTGCCGTAGGGGCTTTGCGGGGTGCCCGTCGGGAAACTTTCGACATAAGGGATTTGCGGCTGATCGCCATACACTGTTGCGGAGGAGCTAAAAATGAGGTTTTTGACGTTGGCCGCACGCATGGCATTCACCAGGCGAAGCGTGCCATTGACGTTGTTGTCGTAGTACTCCAGCGGTTTGGCTACTGACTCACCAACGGCTTTCAGCCCTGCGAAGTGGATAACCGCTTCGATTGCATGATCGTGCAGGATTTCAGCCAGCAGTGCTTCATCACGAATGTCACCCTGGATAAACAGGGCGGATTTGCCCCCCAGGCGTTCAAGCACCGGCACGACACTGCGTTTGCTGTTACACAGGTTGTCGAGGATGATGACGTCGTGGCCATTTTGCAGCAGTTGCACACAGGTATGGCTTCCAATGTAACCGCTACCACCTGTAACCAAAACTTTCATATATCACTCCATCAAGCGTATGTTATGAATTAACTTTAGCATAACAGAGATGGCAAAACTGTGATATGTGATAAATTAGTGGAATCGTTTACACTGCAATGTGCCACGCATTACCTGCTCACCTAACTGATTATAAATCAGATAAATAATGACGTAATGATGCATAAATTCTGAAAATGTTCTGAAACAGAGGCGGGGGGATGCCCCGCCTGTGAAAAACTCACTCAAACTGGTAGCGCCAGTTGTCGCCGTCCGGGACAAACTGTAAACGATGCGTGATACAAGAAGGGGCATCACTGGCATGGTGGGAGACAAACAATAATTGCGTTTCGCCTTCGCCAATCAGCACATCAACAAAGCGGCGAATCAACTGACGGTTCAGCGGATCCAGCCCTTGCAGCGGCTCATCGAGGATCAGTAAGGTCGGATGTTTAACCAGCGCACGGACAATCAGCGCCAGACGCTGTTGGCCCCATGACAGGCTATGGAACGGCGCATCGGCGGTTTTCGCACTAAACCCGGCGATGTCCAGCCACTGTTGCGCCAGTTTACGCTGTTTGTCCGAAACAGCCTGATAAATGCCAATGGAGTCAAAATAGCCGGAAAGAATGACATTGCGCACGGTCGTGCTGACGCGATAGTCCAGATGCAGGCTGCTGCTGACGTAACCGATGTGTTTTTTAATATCCCAGATGGTTTCGCCGCTGCCGCGACGGCGGCCAAAAAGGGTTAAATCGTTGCTGTAGCCTTGCGCATGATCGCCCGTTACCAGGCTGAGCAGCGTCGATTTTCCCGCGCCGTTCGGCCCGCTAATTTGCCAGTGTTCCCCTGGTCGAACGGTCCAGTTGAGATGATTGATAATCGGACGATCGTTATAGGAGACGACACCCTCTTTCAGCACAATCAGCGGCTCTCCGGCGGTCAGTTGATCGCGCGCTGGCGGCGCATCTGGCTCCGGCAGCGCCATTCCCGCCAGATTCTCGCTATGCGCCAGTTGCGCGATGAGCGCCTGCTGTAACAATGCCGATTTTTCGCCGATTTCCGTTAGCGCGCAGTCAGCCAGCACGCCCGCATTCTGCACAAAATCCGGGATCTCATCGAAGCGGTTCAGAACCAGCACCAGGGTGTAACCTTCTGCATTAAGCTCGGCGAGGAGGAGAGCGAGATTTTGCCGTGAATGAACGTCCAGGCCGTCAAAAGGCTCGTCCAGAATCAGTAAATCAGGTTGCGACATCAGCGCCTGGCAGAGAAGTGTTTTGCGCGTCTCTCCTGTGGAGAGATATTTAAAGCGGCGTGAGAGCAGGGACGTGATACCAAAACGTTCGGCCAACTGCTGGCAGCGCGCGGCGTCTTTGACCTCATCCTGGATGATTTCTGCGGTGGTGCGTCCGGTGTCATCTTCACCGGGGCTTAGCATATCGGTGTTATTACGTTGCCACTCTTCACTGACCAGTTTTTGCAACTGTTCGAATGACAGACGGGTAATGCGTGAAAAGTTACTCTGGCGACCCCCTTTAAGGAGCGTCAATTCGCCAGCCAGTGCTTTAGCCAGCGCCGATTTCCCGCTACCGTTTGCACCGACAAACGCCCAGCTTTCACCCGACTGCAGCGTTAAGTGATCAATCGACAGCGTCCGGGTGTCGCCAAGACGAAACGTGCCTTGCGAAATTTGCAATGATGACATTATGTATCCCATTTTTTGCAGCGATACAAACAGGGATACGTGCTGGCAGGCAAGTTGTCAATCTACTTAGCACAACGTGGCGAGAATGACCTTGTCAGCATTAAAATATGCCGTGACCTCAGCCGCTTCCTTTAGATCTTGCGCCTGCTGTGCGGGCACGGTCGCACATAACTGCTGGCCGTCGGGTAGCGCCAGTAAAACTTCGTACTGCAGTTCGCCACGCTCAATATGGCTGATTCGCCCATGGAGCTGATTATCGGCCTGCTGCGCAGTGGCATGGTCGGTTGTAATGCCTACCCACGGGGCTTTCAGCAGCACCAGCACCTCTTTGCCTTGCGTCAAATCCAGGCGCTGCGCGCTTTGCGCAGTAATGGCGACTTTGAGTGATGTCGTACCATCCGCCAGAAGCACATCGACATGTTGCTGTACCTGCTGGTGGTCGAGGGCGGTAATGGTACCAAACCACTGATTACGGGCGCTGGTTTGCAGCGAAAAACGGGAAATGGCCGCCAGCAGGCTGTTCAGCGGCAGGGCATCGTCGTCGCTTAACACATCAAATGCTTTTTGTTGAATCTGACCCAGTAAATCATAGAGTTGAATAAGACGCTGACCGTAGCGGGTGATAACCGCGCCGCCGCCGCCTTTTCCCCCGGTCGCGCGTTCCACCAGCGTCTGTTCGCTGAGCTGATTCATTTCATTAATGGCATCCCAGGCACTTTTATAGCTGATGTTTGCATTCTTCGCCCCCTGGCTTATGGAACCCGTCTGTTCTATCTGTTTAAGTAAATTAATCCGGCGCGGGTCAGCGAACAGCCGTTCCTGGAGCTTAAGGGTAAGAAGAATTTCAGCCTGCATAGCGTAGTGTCCTGATGTAAAAAGAATAGTGTGAAGGAAAATCGACCTGGAGCCTAGTCTTCACCTGCACGCATTGTTTTTCTAAAGATAATGTCACAATTGTCGATAGGGGAAAGAGACACTCCACTGAAGGAACAGAATATGGCAGTTAAAAAACGCCCGGCCTTGCAAGGCGAATTGGACGGAGCCTGTGGTTTTTACGCCATCGCGAACGGCATACATTTACTGGAACCAGAACTGGCGCTCCCGGAAATCTTCCCGATAATTTTGCAGCAATACGTTTTTGATGGCGATCCAATGGGGTTTGTAAACGGCATTGCTCGCGGTTCGCTTAAAAATACCCTGAGTCGGACGATGGCGCTGTTGAACGCTGAGTATGAATTTTACGACCCGAAAACCCGCGAACAATGGCAGTTCACCTTCAGCATGCCCTACTGGCATAACGATAAACCTCGCGATCGCCGGGATATCCTCGATACGTTAAGCCTGGCGAACCATAAAGAAGGGCGCGTGATTATTCAGGCTTACGATTATAATGATGGTGAGCAGGAATATAGCCACTGGACAGTCATTTCGAAAGTGACGGACGAGGGGCTGGCCACCTGGGATTCAAGCAAAGAAGTTAAATGCATTCCATTTGATAAAATACGAGTCGATAGCATTCAACATTCGAATATTGCCCGGCCATGGAATATTCGCAGCGCGGATACGTTTGTACTGAGTCGTCAACCCTTGTAAAAGGTGACCGACGATGGCACAAAAGGCGAGTGTTTTTCTGCCAGATGCGGTTAGAATGCCCCCTTAACACTAAATGGAGTTGACCATGTTTGAGTTATTGAAAAGCTTAGTTTTTGCCGTAATCATGGTCCCTGTGGTGATGGCTATCATCCTGGGGTTGATTTATGGCCTGGGTGAGGTATTCAACCTTTTTTCAAATGTTGGTCATCGCGACCGCCCCGCGCAACGCCGCTGAATTTAAAAAACGCCCGCAATCGCGGGCGTTTTGCTATTCAAGTTCGGCATAAGCTTGCCGATATCTCATAAATCTCAGTAATTCTTGATGAGTATGACCTCACCCGGTGAATCTCTGGTAGTATCGTTATATTTCCAGTTATATAACGATACTCACAGGAGTTACAGATGACACGTACATGGTTACGCCTTTTTGCCGGGGCGACTTTATCGCTTTCCGTTGCCGGACATGCGCTGGCTGATGAAGGGAAAATTACCGTTTTTGCGGCAGCGTCGCTGACCAATGCAATGCAGGACATTGCCGCTGCGTATAAGAAAGAGAAAAACGTCGAGGTGGTCTCGTCGTTTGCTTCGTCTTCCACGCTGGCACGTCAAATCGAAGCGGGCGCGCCTGCGGACCTGTTCATTTCTGCTGACCAGAAATGGATGGATTACGCGGTTGATAAAAAGAGTATCGATACCGGCACGCGCGTAACCTTGCTGGGTAATAGCCTGGTTGTTGTGGCGCCGAAGAGCAGTGCGCAGGGCGATATTACCGTTGATGCGGCCACTGACTGGGCAAGCTTGTTGAAAGGCGGCCGCCTGGCGGTTGGCGATCCGGAGCATGTCCCGGCAGGTATCTATGCGAAAGAAGCGCTGCAAAAGCTGGGGGCGTGGGATAAATTGTCCCCGAGTCTGGCGCCAGCAGAAGATGTACGTGGTGCTCTGGCACTGGTTGAACGTAGCGAAGCCCCGCTGGGTATCGTCTATGGTTCTGATGCCGTGGCCAGTAAGGGCGTGAAAGTGGTCGGGACTTTCCCGGAAAACTCTCACCAGAAGGTGGAATATCCGATGGCGATTACCGAAGGTCATAAAAACGCAACGGTTAGCGCGTTCTATGACTACCTGAAAACCCCGGAAGCTTCCGCCGTGTTTAAACGTTACGGATTTACGACACACGAATGATATTAACGGATCCCGAATGGCAGGCAGTGATACTTAGCCTGAAAGTTTCATCCCTCGCAGTTGTTATTAGCTTGCCCTTTGGGATTTTCTTTGCCTGGTTACTGGTGCGCTGTACCTTTCCAGGCAAAGCCCTGCTTGACAGTCTCCTGCATCTTCCCCTGGTTCTGCCTCCGGTTGTCGTGGGGTATTTACTACTTATTGCCATGGGAAGACGTGGATTTATCGGCCAGTGGCTCTTTGACTGGTTCGGGATAACCTTCGCTTTTAGCTGGCGAGGCGCGGTGCTTGCGGCGGCGGTGATGTCCTTTCCGCTGATGGTGCGTGCCATTCGCCTGGCGCTGGAAGGCGTTGACACCAAACTCGAACAGGCCGCCCGTACCTTAGGTGCCGGGCGCTGGCGCGTGTTTATGACGATTACGCTGCCCTTAACATTGCCGGGAATTATTGTCGGCACCGTGCTGGCCTTTGCCCGTTCGCTGGGTGAATTTGGGGCGACCATCACCTTTGTCTCAAACATCCCTGGCGAAACGCGCACCATTCCTTCGGCGATGTACACCCTTATCCAGACACCCGGCGGCGAAATGGCGGCGGCGCGTTTGTGTGTGATCTCCATTATTCTGGCGCTTGTCTCACTGCTCATTTCGGAATGGCTGGCGCGCGTTAGCCGTGAACGGACGGGGAGATAACGATGCTGGAGCTGAATTTTAGTCAGACGCTGGGAACGCACCGTCTGCAGGTTGCCGAAAACCTGCCAGCCAGCGGTATCACGGCGGTATTTGGCGTATCGGGAGCGGGGAAAACCTCTCTTATCAATGCGATTAGCGGCTTAACGCGCCCGGAGCAGGGGCGTATCGTGCTCAATGATCGCGTGCTGTATGACGCTGAGAAAAAAATCTGCCTGCCGCCGGAAAAGCGCCGGGTCGGTTATGTCTTCCAGGATGCGCGCCTGTTCCCGCATTACAACGTGTTGGGCAACTTGCGCTACGGCATGGCGAAATCCATGGCCGGGCAGTTTGACAAGCTGGTGGCGCTTCTGGGGATCGAACAGCTTTTAGAGCGCCTGCCAGGCGGGCTGTCTGGTGGGGAAAAGCAACGCGTGGCGATTGGTCGCGCCCTGTTAACCGCGCCGGAATTGTTGTTGCTGGATGAGCCGTTGGCATCGCTGGATATTCCGCGTAAACGTGAGCTGTTGCCGTATCTGCAACGCCTGGCGCGGGAAATCAATATTCCTGTGCTGTATGTCAGCCACTCGCTGGATGAGATCCTGCACCTTGCCGATAAAGTGATGGTGCTGGAAGCGGGGGCGGTGAAAGCCTTTGGTAACCTCGAAGATGTCTGGGGGAGCAGCGTGATGAATCCGTGGCTACCTCAGGAGCAGCAAAGCAGTATTCTGAAAGTCAGCGTGCTGGAGCAGCATCCGCATTACGCCATGACGGCGCTGGCGCTGGGCGACCAGCATATTTGGGTGAACAGACTGGATAAGCCGCTTCAGGCTGCTGTGCGTATTCGAATTCAGGCAACGGATGTGTCGCTGGTGCTGCAACCTTCCGGCAATACCAGTATTCGTAACACTCTGCGGGCGAAAGTGGTGCAAAACTACGATCTGGACGGGCAGGTGGAAGTTCAGTTGGATGTAAGTGGAAGGACGCTGTGGGCGCGAATTAGCCCGTGGGCCAGGGATGAGCTCAATATCAAACCTGGCCTGTGGCTCTATGCACAAATTAAGAGTGTATCGATCACCGCCTGATCAGAGCAGATGGCTATAGATAAAGCTGGCAATGCTGTCGGTGGTGTTATCGCCAATCACAACGTTGGCGCGGGCTTTGACCGCGTCATCGGCATTTCCCATCGCGACCCCAAGGCCCGCCGCCTCCAGCATGCTGATGTCGTTGTAGTTGTCTCCAAACGCCACAACCTCTTTCATCGACAAGCCCTGTGAGGTGACCCACTCGGTCAGGCGTTTGCCTTTGCTATTGCCCTTGCGCGCGATATCGACCTGATCATGCCATGACCACTCGCACTCCAGTCCCAGTGTTTGCTCAACCGTGTGGGCAAACTGCTTAAGTTTATTGGTGTCTTCGTCGGTCAGGGCGAATTTCCAGATAGCGTCAACGTCACTGGCGGCAGCGCGCAGCGAGTCCACCTGGGTGAAGACCGGGCGCTGTTCCGGCGGCAGAGTTTGTGCCCAGTTATTGGTGCGAATGACATGACCGGTTGGCTTTTCATAGAGCATGGCATTATCGACATACATCAGACCGTGGACATCGTGGGATTCGAGCATTTCAATCAGTTTAACGGCTTGCGAAACCGGCAGAGGATCGGCTGTTAACACTTTTTTTGCCTGATAATCATACAAATAAGTGCCATTGCAGCAAATTGCAGGTGTATCAAGCGCCAGTGCCTGATAAAAAGGATGGATGGCAACGTGATGCCGCCCGGTAACAATAATTAACTGATAGCCGGCTGCTTTTGCCCGGGCAAGCGCCTCGATAGAAGAGGGGAGCAGCGTTTTTTTAGGAGTCAGTAAGGTACCGTCTAAATCCAGTGCTAATACACGCGAGGTCATGTCGTTTTCCGTGGTCAATGTTGAATTTGGCTTTTTCGGGATGGTACACCGAGTCGCGCCATGGGCAAAATTTGCGCGTGAAATTCAGCATTAACCACGAAAAAAGGCTATCCTGGTAAATTAACGCAGTATCAAGGAAAGGAGTATTCATGAAACAAACCGTTTATACCGCCAGCCCGGAAAGTCAGCAGATTCATGTCTGGCGTTTGAATCCCGAAGGCACCCTGACGCTTGTGCAGGTGGTGGATGTTCCCGGCCAGGTTCAGCCGATGGTCATAAGCCCTGATAAACGTTACCTCTACGTGGGCGTACGCCCGGAATTCCGCGTTATTGCTTACCGTATTGCGCCAGACGATGGTGCGCTGACCTATACCGCAGAAGCGTCGCTGCCAGGTAGCCCGACGCACATCTCAACCGATCACAGTGGTCGTTTCCTGTTCAGCGGCTCCTATAACGCGGGTTGTGTCAGCGTAACCCGTCTCGACGATGGCGTGCCGACCGAGACCCTGGACGTGGTAGAAGGGCTGGAAGGTTGTCATTCTGCCAATATTTCGCCTGACAACCGCACCCTGTGGGTTCCGGCGCTGAAACAAGATCGTATTTGTCTGTTTACACTGTCCGAAGATGGCAATCTGCAACCGCAAGACCCGGCGGAAGTGACCACCGTTGAAGGGGCAGGCCCGCGCCATATCGCCTTCCATCCGAACAAACGTTTTGCCTACTGTGTGAATGAGCTGAACAGCTCTGTCGATGTATGGCAGCTTAATGATGCGCACGGCAAGATTGAATGTGTGCAGACGCTGGATATGATGCCGGCTGACTTCTCCGATACCCGCTGGGCGGCGGATATTCATATTACGCCGGATGGCCGTCACCTGTATGCCTGTGACCGTACCGCCAGCCTGATCACTGTGTTCAGCGTGTCAGAAGATGGCAGCGTACTGGCTATCGAGGGCTTCCAGCCGACAGAAACGCAGCCGCGTGGCTTTAATGTCGATCACAGCGGTAAATTCCTGATTGCGGCAGGGCAGAAATCCCACCATATCGCGTTGTATGAAATTAACGGCGAGCAGGGGCTGCTGACTGAGAAATCCCGTTATGCGGTGGGCCAGGGGCCGATGTGGGTCGTGGTTAACGCGTACTGATTTTCAGGCATAAAAAAAACCTCGCCGCGGCGAGGTTTTTTCATTTCAGAATGCTTACTTTTTCGGTTCAGCAACAACCTGGCTGCCTACGCCACGGTTGTTGAATTCCCACATGCGGTTAAAGCGCGCATCGTTCAACTGACGCTGGATATTACCTTTATCATCCACCGCGCCCGTATTACCGGCAAACGCGCGACCTGAAGCCGCAGCGGCTGCCCACGGTTTCGCCACGTTGAAGCCTTCGTTGATCACGCTATCGCGAATCACAACCTGACCGTTGGTATTGGCATCCACGTCCAGCGAGCGGCCCAGTTGCGCCACGCCATTACCGGTCGCGGTAAAGCGGCTGTTGGTCGCCAGGAAACCGAAATTAACGCTGGACAGGGTTGCCGGTGCGAACACGTAGCCTTCTTGTTGGGTACGGGAGTTCACAACGCGGAAATCGGTGTTATCAAACACAACCGCACCGCGACCCGCAACGATATCCACATCCCCTTCTACATAGCTGTTGGTGACCAGCGTACGGGTCTGGCGATCGTTACGCAGGGTGTTATCGACACCGCTATTGGTCACGAAGAAGGTGTTCTGGCGACCCAGGATATTGACGTTATTCAACTGAACTTTGTCGCCGTCGCTGCGGAACGCAACCGCCTGATGGTTACCGGCGTCAACGCTGTCGCCAAGGCTATTCTGGATGGTGAGGTTCTGCAGTTGCAGACCATTGTTCTGTGACCAGAAAACAGCGGAGCACATCACGCCAACGGTGGCGTTACGGTTGCTCTGGCATTTATCAAACATATACCAGGCAGGTTTACCCGGCATGTATTTGCCTGATGGATTGACCAGTTTACGCCAGGTCGTGCTGTCCATCTCAGAGTCAATAGCCAGCCCGATTTTCACGTCCAGCGGTTTTTCGCCGGTACCGTAAATGGTCACGCTGCCAGACGCCGCAGGAACATACACCGTGCCTTCGTAATCACCCGGCATCACGGCAATATACTGACGATCGCTGGAGTGTTTGTTGATGGCTGCGTCAACCGCTGCCTGAATGGTGTTGTGCGTTACGCCAGGCGTGCCCGCGGGGCCAACCACGAAGTTTGCCTGTGCTGGCAGACGGATAGCGTAAGGCTTCCACGCGGCTGCGTTCGGCGTCAGGGAGGCGAAGTAGTTATCCGCAACGAAGTTTTTCGCTTCGCCCGCCGTCAGTACAGGGCGCGATGCCGTACCCGGCGCAGTTTGTTGAGAAGGCTGTTGATCCGGCGGCGTTGAGCTACAGGCGGTCAGTGTCACGCCAAAAGCCAGTGCCAGCGTCAGACGAGAAACCGAGAATGTGTTCAAGGGGTACTCCAGGCTGTGCAAGTTTAAATGATTTCGTCAGAAGCCTGCTTTTTTATACTAAGTTGAGCGAAACGGGAAGCCGATTGTGCAAATCGGCCTCAAATGAATGGTTTTTTAGCTAAAAAGGGCGGTGATGGAGGCGCTGGCGAGAGAATGGAAATGCACATTAAAGCCGACCATCGCACCGCTGGCGTCGGCATCGACCTCTATAGCCGGAACATCCAGCGCATAGACGGTAAAAATATAGCGGTGGGTTTCACCTTTCGGCGGTGCCGCGCCGCCATAACCGGCTTTGCCAAAGTCGGTTCGTGTCTGGATAGCGCCATCCGGCAGCGCGCTTATCCCTGAACCGGCTCCTTGTTGCAATACGCGGGTATCGGCGGGCAAGTTCGCGACGACCCAGTGCCACCAGCCGGACCCTGTGGGGGCATCCGGGTCGTAGCAGGTAACCACAAAACTTTTGGTTGCGGCGGGAACATCATCCCAGGCCAGATGCGGCGAAATATTGTCGCCGTCGTAGCCCATGCCATTGAAAACGTGGCGGTGTGGCAGTTTGCCCCCGTCCTGTAAATCATGACTGATCAGTTTCATTTCACCTCCTGTCAGCGATGCAGCAACTTGACGATTTCCTGTGCGGCAGCGGCCGATGACGCCGGGTTTTGCCCGGTAACCAGGTGACCGTCGGTGATTGCATACACGCCCCAGTCTTCACCGCGCTCGTACAAGCCTCCGGCCTGTTTTAACGCATCTTCAACCAGGAATGGCACAACCTGGGTCAGGCCGACGGCTTCTTCTTCGCTATTGCTAAAACCCGTCACGCGTTTGCCCTGGACCAGTGGGCTGCCATCTGGCTTATGGGCATGGCGTAGCACGCCCGGCGCGTGGCAGACGGTTCCTACCGGCTTGCCTTCGGCCCAATATTTTTCGATAAGCGCGATAGATACAGGATGTTCTGCCAGATCCCACAGCGGACCGTGCCCGCCGGGGTAAAACACCGCTTCATAATCCCCTGCGGCGATATCACTCAGTTTGTGGGTGTTTGCCAGGGCGAGCTGTGCGGCTTTGTCTTTGCGAAAGCGCTCGGTGTCCTGGGTTTGGGCATCGGGCGCATCGCTTTTCGGATCCAGTGGCGGCTGTCCGCCTTTGGGTGTGGCAAGCGCAACCTCCAGCCCTGCATCGCGAAAAACATAATACGGTGCGGCAAATTCTTCCAGCCAGAAACCGGTCTTTTGCCCGGTGTCGCCGAGGGTGTCATGCGAGGTCAGTATCATTAAAATCGCCATTATTCCTCCTGATTCCGGGATGAGTTAACCCTCCAGAGTGTAGCATCCCGTTATCCGGCGGGCGTTAAATCAGACAATGAACATCTCGTCCATGGCGACGGCCGCATTCACGGCCTGGGTTAAGCGCGTCAACTGTTCGCGGCTTATCGCATAAGGCGGCATCAGGTAAATGAGGCGGCCAAACGGGCGGATCCACACGCCTTGTCCGACAAAGAAATGTTGCAGCGCCGCCATGTTTACAGGTCGCCTGGTTTCCACTACACCGATTGCCCCCAATATGCGAACGTCCTCCACGTTGGCGCTATCGCTCGCCGCTGCGAGCTCTTCGCGTAACTGGCGTTCAATCGCGGCCACCTGTGATTGCCATTCACCGCTTTCCAGCAGGCCGAGACTGGCCGTTGCCGCCGCACAGGCCAGCGGATTGCCCATAAACGTCGGGCCGTGCATAAAGCAGCCCGCTTCGCCGTTGCTAATAGTCTCGGCCACATGGCGCGTCGTAAGCGTGGCGGAAAGCGTCATTGTGCCGCCGGTTAAGGCCTTGCCAAGACAGAGAATATCCGGAGCAACCCCGGCGTGTTCGCAGGCAAACAGCTTGCCGGTGCGACCAAAGCCGGTGGCAATCTCATCGGCAATCAGCAATATCCCTTCCCGGTCACACATTTTCCGGATCCGCTTAAGCCACTCAGGGTGGTACATGCGCATCCCTCCGGCGCCTTGCACGATGGTCTCAAGGATCACCGCGGCAATTTCATGGCGATGCGCCGCCATCAGGCGGGCAAAACCCACCATATCGCGCTCATCCCATTCACCGTCGAAACGGCTTTGCGGCGCGGGGGCGAAGAGGTTTTCCGGCAGGTAGCCCTGCCACAGGCTGTGCATAGAGTTGTCCGGGTCGCATACCGACATCGCGCCAAAGGTGTCGCCGTGGTAGCCGTTACGGAAGGTGAGAAACCGCTGCCGGGGCTCGCCTTTCGCCTGCCAGTATTGCAGGGCCATTTTCATCGCCACTTCCACGGCCACCGAGCCAGAATCAGCGAGGAAAACGCACTCCAGGTTGTCCGGGGTCATCGCCAACAGCTTACGGCACAGGGCGATGGCGGGTTGGTGGGTGATGCCGCCAAACATCACGTGCGACATGGCATCAATTTGCGCTTTCATCGCCGCGTTCAGTACCGGGTGATTGTAGCCGTGAATGGCGGCCCACCAGGAAGACATCCCGTCTACCAGCCGCTCGCCGCTGGTCAGCGTCAGTTCGCATCCTTGTGCGGATTGCACCGGATAAACCGGCAGCGGAGAGGTCATGGAAGTGTACGGGTGCCAGATATGGCGCTGGTCAAAGGCAAGATCGTCCGTTGTCATAATCGACTTGTAAACCAAATTAAAAACATTTAGGTTTACAAGTATAACCCGAATCGAGATTTAACAACACCCTTTGGAGAAGCCCAATGGCTCACCAGACACGCTGGACACTGTCGCAAGTCACCTCCCTGTTTGAAAAACCGCTGCTGGAACTGCTGTTTGAAGCGCAACAGGTTCACCGCCAGCATTTTGATCCCCGCCAGGTGCAGGTCAGCACGCTACTTTCGATCAAGACCGGGGCCTGCCCGGAAGATTGCAAATACTGTCCGCAAAGCGCCCGTTATAAAACCGGGCTGGATGCAGAAAGGTTGATGGAGGTGGAGCAGGTACTGGACTCGGCCCGTAAGGCGAAAAACGCCGGTTCAACGCGCTTTTGTATGGGCGCGGCCTGGAAGAACCCGAACGATCGCGATATGCCGTATCTGGAACAGATGGTCGAAGGGGTGAAGGCCATGGGCCTGGAAGCCTGCATGACGCTCGGTACGCTCACTGACAGTCAGGCGCAGCGTCTGGCGCATGCCGGGCTCGATTACTACAACCACAACCTGGATACCTCACCGGAATTCTACGGCAACATCATCACCACCCGAACCTATCAGGAGCGCCTGGATACGCTTGATAAAGTGCGTGATGCGGGAATCAAAGTCTGCTCTGGCGGCATTGTGGGGCTGGGCGAAACGGTCACCGATCGTGCCGGGTTACTGCTGCAACTGGCAAACTTGCCCACACCGCCGGAAAGCGTACCCATCAACATGCTGGTGAAAGTGAAAGGCACGCCGCTGGCGGAAAATGAGGATGTCGACGCCTTTGATTTTATCCGTACCATCGCCGTTGCCCGTATCATGATGCCCACCTCGTATGTGCGTCTGTCCGCAGGTCGCGAGCAGATGAACGAACAGACTCAGGCCATGTGCTTTATGGCCGGGGCAAACTCCATTTTCTACGGTTGTAAGTTGCTGACCACCCCCAACCCGGAAGAGGACAAAGACCTGCAACTGTTCCGTAAGCTGGGGCTGAATCCGCAGCAGACCGGGGTGCTCAATGGCGACAGAGCGCAGCAGGAAAAATTGGAACAGCAGCTCGTGCATGCGGATACCGATCAGTATTACAACGCGGCTGCGCTATGAGCTGGCAACAGCGCATCGATGAGGCGTTAGCGGACCGTCGGCAGGCCGATGCCTTGCGCACGCGCCAGTGCGTGGCGCAGGGGGCCGGGCGCTGGCTGGTTCGCGACGGGCAGCGCTATCGCAACTTTTCCAGTAACGATTATCTGGGCTTAAGCCAGCATCCGGCGGTTGTTCGCGCCTGGCAGCAGGGGGCAGATAAATACGGGGTTGGCAGCGGCGGTTCTGGCCACGTGAGCGGCTACACCCTGGCACATCAACAGCTTGAGGCCGGTCTTGCCGACTGGCTGGGGTATCCGCGCGCGCTACTGTTTATCTCAGGATTCGCTGCTAATCAGGCGGTGATTGCCGCGCTGGGTAAGAAAGAAGACCGTATTGTTGCCGACAGGCTAAGCCACGCCTCGTTGCTGGAAGCGGCCAGCCTCATCCCGGCAGAACTACGCCGCTTTGCCCATAACGACGCCACGCATCTTGCGGCTCTGCTGGCAAAACCGATCGGTGGCGAACAACTGGTTGTTACCGAAGGGGTGTTCAGTATGGACGGCGACAGCGCGCCGCTGGCTGACATCGCCCTGGCGACCCGACAGGCAAACGGCTGGCTGATGGTCGACGATGCGCACGGTATTGGCGTATGCGGCGACGAGGGGCGCGGTAGCTGCCACGCCCGCCAGGTCACGCCGGATATCCTGATTGTCACGTTCGGCAAAGGGGTTGGCGTGAGCGGTGCGGCGGTGCTGTGCAGCGAATCGCTGGCCGATTATCTGACACAGTTCGCCCGCCATCTGATTTACAGCACCAGTATGCCGCCCGCCCAGGCCGCGGCAATCAGCGCCTCACTTGCTGTTATTCGATCCGAAGAAGGCGCACAACGCCGCCATAAACTGAATGCGCTGATTGCGCAATTCCGTGCGGGCGCACAGGCGCAGAAACTCCAGGTAACAGCATCTGACAGTGCCATTCAGCCGCTGATTGTGGGCGAAAACAGCCGTGCGCTGCACCTGGCCGCGCAGTTACGGGCGAACGGTTTTTGGGTAACCGCGATTCGCCCGCCAACCGTCCCGCCAGGTACCGCCCGGTTGCGCTTAACGCTCACTGCCGCCCATGAGCCGGAAGACATTACGCAGTTGCTGGAGATATTGCATGACGCGCGTTGATAAACAAGCCATTGCCGATACCTTCGGTCGCGCCGCCCACCGCTACGACCAACACAACGGATTGCAGCAACAAAGCGCAGAATTACTGCTTTCCCGTCTCCCTTCTGCCCCTGTTGAACAGGTGCTGGATGCTGGCTGCGGGCCGGGGTTGCTGAGTCGCTACTGGCGAGAGCAGGGGGCACGGGTGACGGCGCTGGATATCTCTGCGCCCATGCTGGAGGAGGCCCGGCGCAGGCAGGCGGCAGAACGCTATGTGCTGGCGGATATCGAAGCCATGCCTTTTGCCCGCGCTGAATTTTGTCTTGCCTGGAGTAACCTGGCGGTGCAGTGGTGTGATGATGTGCGTCAGGCGCTGGCGGAGTTATACCGCGTGGTGCGCCCCGGTGGACATATTGCGTTTACCACCCTGGTGAGCGGCTCGTTACCTGAATTGAATGAGGCATGGCGCGCGATTGATGACCAGCGTCATGCCAATCACTTTCTGGCCGCTACGCAACTCCACGATGCGCTATCCGGCTGGCGCTATCAGGCGGGCATTGAGCCCATCACGCTCTATTTTGCGGGGGCACTGGAGGCCATGCGATCGCTTAAAGGGGTTGGGGCGACCCATCTGCATGCCGGACGCAGGCAAGGGCTTACGCGAGGGGGGCTACGACGCTTGCAACTGGCCTGGCCGCAACAGCAGGGAGCATTCCCGCTGACCTATCAACTTTTCTGGGGAGTTATCACGCGTGACTGAACGCTATTTTGTCACCGGCACGGACACCGAGGTCGGAAAAACGGTGGCGAGCTGCGCGCTTTTGCAAGCGGCAAATCTTCGGGGGCTGCGAAGTGCAGGTTACAAACCGGTGGCCTCGGGCAGTGACATGACCGCACAAGGGCTGCGCAACAGTGACGCGCTGGCTTTGCAGCACAACAGCAGCGTGATGCTCGATTACGACCAGGTAAATCCCTGGACTTTTGCTGAGCCGACATCGCCGCACATTGTCAGCGCAGAGTCTGATATGCCCATTACGCTTGAGGGGATGTCTGCCGGGCTGCGGGCACTGGAAGTGGAGGCCGACTGGATATTGACAGAAGGGGCTGGTGGGTGGTTTACGCCGCTTTCAGAGACATTCACTTTTGCCGATTGGGTGGTGGCCGAGCGATTGCCGGTGATTCTGGTGGTGGGCGTTAAGCTTGGGTGTATTAATCATGCAATGTTGACCGCACAGGCGATAGAGCAGGCGGGGTTGCGCTTTGCAGGCTGGATTGCCAATGATGTTCAGCCGCCAGGTAAACGGCATACCGAGTATCTTGCGACGCTACGGCGCGTGTTAAAGGCACCTTTTATGGGAGAAATTCCCTGGCTTGCCCACGCGCCGTTCGCTACACAAAACGGTCATTATCTCGATCTCAACGTGCTGAATCAGGCGACATCCAGTGCGACAGAAGCTGATCGTCAAGCTGTCTGACATCCCCTTCGGCGACGTTGCGACCACGATGTAACAGGCAGAAACGGTCAGCAACCCGGCGTATAAACGACAGATGTTGTTCGGCCAGCAGGATAGTCATACCGAAATCCTGGTTGAGCCGGACAAGTAAATTGCCGAGTTTATGGATAAACGCCTGTCCAAGCCCGCGTGTGGGTTCGTCCAGAATCAACAGCCGCGGGCGATTGACGAGCGCGCGCGCCATCGCCAGTTGGTGCTGATTATCCTCAGACAGCCCTGCGCCTTTCACCTGACGTAGCCCGTAGAGTTCGGGAAACAGGTCATAGATCTCACGATTGACGGTACTGCGCGGTTCACCAGAGGCCAGCATGGCAATATGCAAATTCTCCTCAACGGTCATTTGTGAAAATATCCGCCTGTCCTGGGGAACATAGCCTATGCCCATTGCGCTGCGATGCTCCGCCTGCAGGTTGAGCAAATCCCTGGGCGGCGCCCCCGCTTCTTGCCAGACCATGCTACCGCTCTCCACGGGCAGATAACCGGTAATGCAATTGATAAGCGTCGTCTTGCCCATCCCTGGGAGGCCAATAACAGAGGTGCATACACCGGGGGAGAGGTCGAGGTCGACATTCCACAGCGTATGTTGATTGCCGTAATACTGATTGACTGCACGTAAACTCAACACGGTTCGCTCCTTATCTCTGATCGGGTGACAGAGAAGATGTTGTAAAAGTCTGTGCAAAAGCCTTGCCAGAACCTAAAAGCGAGATTTTTTTCGGAACCCGCTGATGAATAAGAGAGTAAAAGTGCTTTTTGCGGCTGGCAGGCGAAAATATATGCTCTTTGACAGTGCCAGGGATGGTGGGAAATGGTGCAGTCAATTGGTGAAATGTGAGCAGGATCGCATGATAATTCACCGATTCGTTAGCAGATATTCTGCGAAAATAAGCGAGAAAATTTTTTTATTGACCTCAAAGAGGCTGCCAGGTGGTTTTTGGCGACAGGCGAGGCATATGGGCTGGAAGCAGTTATCCACTATTCCTGTGGATAACCTTGTGCATTAGAGTTAGAAAAAGTGCGAGAAGCGAGTAAATACGCGGCTTGCGCCTGAATTGCTGCGAAAGGCGTCTTTTGAGATATTCCTTTATTTTTTAATTAGTTAAATAAAAGCAATCCTTGTAAGAAATCTGTCACCCACTGCCACAAAACTTTCATTACCTGCCTTGACAAGTGTTAAAAAAGGAAATGTTCTGGGGATAACCCGCTTTTGCTGGTGTTTTGTACCGTCCCAGGTGATTTTCGAGGTGCGCTCATCGTGCCGGGCCAGTGAGTAGAAGAGATTCCTGATTATGCCACTGTTTTTACATCCAGTATTTTTTATTGGCAAATCTCGCTGTGGTGAGTAAAATTACTTTCCTGCCCGCTCATTCCTTCATCAGGTAGCCGTCCATGAGTAAACCATTCAAACTGAATTCCGCTTTTCGTCCCTCCGGCGATCAGCCAGAAGCTATTCGTCGCCTGGAAGAAGGGCTCGAAGACGGACTGGCTCATCAGACTTTGCTGGGCGTGACCGGTTCAGGGAAAACGTTCACCGTGGCGAATGTCATTGCCGATTTACAGCGCCCGACGATGGTGCTGGCGCCGAACAAGACCCTTGCGGCACAGTTGTATGGCGAAATGAAAGAGTTCTTCCCGGATAACGCGGTGGAATATTTCGTCTCTTACTACGACTACTATCAGCCGGAAGCCTATGTGCCGAGTTCGGACACGTTTATCGAAAAAGATGCCTCGGTGAACGAACACATTGAGCAGATGCGACTGTCGGCCACTAAAGCGCTGCTTGAACGTCGGGATGTCATTGTGGTGGCATCGGTCTCCGCGATTTACGGCCTGGGCGATCCGGACCTGTACCTGAAGATGATGCTGCACCTGACAAAAGGGATGATCATCGATCAACGCTCCATACTGCGTCGGCTGGCGGAGCTGCAGTACACCCGCAATGATCAGGCGTTTCAGCGCGGCACCTTTCGCGTGCGCGGCGAAGTTATCGATATCTTCCCGGCAGAATCGGACGATATTGCCCTGCGCGTTGAGCTGTTTGATGAAGAAGTTGAGCGCCTGTCGCTGTTTGATCCGCTGACCGGGCACGTTGAGTCGACCATCCAGCGTTTTACGGTCTATCCCAAAACTCACTACGTCACGCCGCGTGAGCGCATCGTTCAGGCGATGGAAGAGATCAAGGT
Source organism: Citrobacter sp. UYEF32 (assembly GCF_040546205.1). Classification (NCBI taxonomy): domain Bacteria; kingdom Pseudomonadati; phylum Pseudomonadota; class Gammaproteobacteria; order Enterobacterales; family Enterobacteriaceae; genus Citrobacter; species Citrobacter sp. UYEF32. The sequence goes on from NZ_JBEPNI010000002.1 coordinate 20,076, forward strand.
CGAGCTGGCCGACCGGCGCAAAGTGCTGCTGGAGAATAATAAGCTGCTGGAAGAACAGCGGCTGACCCAGCGCACCCAGTTTGATCTGGAAATGATGAATGAATTGGGCTATTGCTCCGGCATCGAAAACTATTCGCGCTACCTTTCCGGGCGCGGGCCGGGCGAGCCGCCGCCGACGCTGTTTGATTACCTTCCGGCGGATGGCCTGCTGGTGATTGATGAATCCCACGTCACCATTCCGCAAATTGGCGGTATGTTCCGCGGCGACCGCGCGCGTAAAGAGACGCTGGTGGAGTACGGTTTCCGTCTGCCGTCAGCGCTGGATAACCGCCCACTGAAATTCGAAGAGTTCGAAGCGCTGGCACCGCAAACCATTTATGTATCGGCGACGCCGGGCAACTATGAGCTGGAAAAATCCGGTGGCGATGTGATTGACCAGGTTGTGCGCCCGACCGGCTTGCTCGATCCGATTATCGAAGTGCGACCGGTGGCAACCCAGGTGGACGATCTGCTCTCTGAGATCCGCATACGCGCTGCCATTAACGAGCGCGTGCTGGTCACGACACTGACCAAACGCATGGCGGAAGATCTGACCGAATATCTGGAAGAACACGGTGAGCGGGTGCGTTACCTGCACTCCGACATCGATACGGTCGAACGTATGGAGATTATCCGCGATTTACGCCTTGGCGAGTTCGATGTGCTGGTGGGCATCAACTTGTTACGTGAGGGGCTGGATATGCCGGAAGTGTCGCTGGTGGCAATTCTGGATGCGGATAAAGAAGGGTTCCTGCGTTCTGAGCGTTCGCTGATTCAGACCATTGGTCGTGCGGCGCGTAACGTCAATGGGAAGGCCATTCTCTACGGCGATAAAATTACCCCATCCATGGCGAAGGCGATGGGGGAAACCGAGCGTCGTCGCGAGAAACAGCAGCAGTACAACGAAGAACACGGCATCACCCCGCAGGGGTTGAACAAAAAAGTGGTGGATATTCTGAGCCTCGGCGAAAGCCTGGCGAAGACCAAAGGCAAAGGTCGCGGTAAATCGCGCACACCGGCTCAGGTGGAAGCTGCCGAACTGGCATTAACCCCGAAAGCGCTGCAGCAGAAAATTCACGAGCTGGAAGGGCAGATGATGCAACATGCGCAGAATCTCGAATTCGAAGAGGCGGCGAAATGCCGCGATCAACTGCATCAACTGCGGGAATTGTTTATTGCCGCCTCGTAACACGATGCCGCTCACGAAATTGACCTGTACATCTTAATGTTTGCTTAATGAAAGCCGATTACTCTCCTGTGAAAAATCAGGAGAGTATCTATGCACAAAGAAAATCTGGCTCAGTATCTGGCCATTGCCCTGTCCCTCGCCATTATCATCGGTTTTACCCATCTCTGGGTGCTGTCTTACTGAGTTCCCCTTAACGTGCAATGGGGTTGAGTTTCACCCATGCGCGAACACCGGGGCCAGGCTGACGGTTGTGCAAGAAGAATTGCGCGTCATGAAGCTGTGCGATGCGTGAAACGATACTCAATCCAAGCCCTGAACCACCGTAGCGACTATCCATTCGCACAAAAGCTTTGCTTAACTCTCCGCTGCGGGATTCATCCACGCCTGAACCCTCATCTTCCACCGACAGCACCGGCGTCGGGCCAGCGATAAGGCTCACGATAATGGTGGTGCCGGGCGGGCTGTACCGGTGGGCGTTCTCTACCAGATTTCGCAGCAGCACTTGCAGGAGTGTGGCATCGCCTGCCACGGCGATATCTTCTGTCATTTCCGGCAACTGTAAGTGCTGCTGACGGGTGTGCAGCATTCTCTCCAGCTCACTGTGGACAGGCATGACCACATCTTCCATCAGCATCACCTGCTGATAGCTGCCAGCGGAAAAAGATTGCCCGACGCGGGCGAGTTGTAGCAACTGGGCAATATTTTCGGTCATCTGGTCCAGCCGCTGGAGCAGGGGGGCGACATCCAGAGCATGGCTTTTGGCCATCAATTCCAGGTGCAGGCGCAGACCTGCCAGCGGCGTACGCAACTCATGGGCTACGTCGGCGGTAAACAGACGTTCGCGATCCAGTGTGACGGTAAGGCGTGAAACCAGTTGATTGATGGCAGAGGCAACGGCTTCCACCTCACGGACCGGGTTTTCCAGAACGATGGGTTCGAGGTTGCCCGGCGCACGCGCATCCAGCTCGCGCTGTAATGCTGAAAGAGGGCGGGTTATGGTTTTCAAGGCCTTAAAACAGAGCAGCAGGGCGAGACCAATGATCAGCAGGCTTGGCACCAGCAGGCTGGCGACCGCCTCGTGCACTTCATGCTCCACCTGTTTGTGGTTGTTATGGCTGTGAATCGCGCTTTCCACTAATAGCTGGACTTGCTCTTTGCTCTCATGCCATAGCCAGAACACGCTGACCAGTTGACACACCACCAGAATGGCCCCGACGGTGAGCAGCAAGCGGCTTCGCATTGACCAATTCCTGAACTGAAAGATCGCCATGCTTATTCCTGTTTATCGGCGTGGATCAACATATACCCATAGCCGCGCACGGTACGGATACGCGATTTGCCGATTTTGTCACGCAGGTTATGGATATGCACTTCCAGCGTATTAGTCGCCGGTTCGTTGTCCCAGTTGTAAATGTCGTTATAAAGAATTTCACGGTGTACCGGCGTACCCACTTTCATCAGCAGGCGTGACAGCAACGCGTACTCTTTTGGCGTAAGCTCCAGTAACTCTTCGCTGAGCCATACCTGACGGCGGGTCAAATTCAGCCGCAAATTACCGTTTGTTAATTCGCTGTCTGCCTGATTATTGTGACGGCGCAGCAGGGCACGAATACGCGCGTTAAGCTCTTCAAGTGCGAAAGGCTTAACCAGATAATCATCCGCACCGGTGTCCAGCCCGGAAATACGATCGGAGAGTGTGTCCCTGGCGGTCAAAATTAATACCGGCAGCGTGAATTTCTCGCGGCGAACACGCTCCAGGAAATGGAGGCCATCTTCGTCCGGAAGGCCAAGGTCAAGCACCATCAGACTGTAGTGTCCGGTTGCCAGACTCAGGCCCGCTTCATGCGCGGTGGATACGCCATCGCAGGCGTATCCTTCACTTTGCATGGCCAGAATCAATCCCTGTAATAACAGTGCATCATCTTCGACGACCAGAATTTTCATTTCGGCTCTCCACGACAGGCAGTCAAAATATCATCTTGCGCACGGTATTCCTTCGTACTGACCCCTGTCATACCCAACATGGTCGAGAAGAGATTATCCTGCGAAAAGTTCTTTTGCTGTGCCTCTTTTTGCAGGCACTGATTATCTACGCCGTAACGCTTTTGATAATCCTCAGACAGCCAAATAAGCATCGGAATATGTTTTTGCGTTTCCGGGGCGATGGAATAAGGCAAACCGTGTAAATAGACACCGTCTTCACCCAGCGATTCACCATGGTCGGAAAGGTAAACCAGGCTGGTGGTGAATTTATCCTGTTTCGATTGCAGTAATTTAATGGCTTTGTCGACAATATAATCAATGTACAAAATGGTGTTGTCGTAAGTGTTCACCAGTTGTTCCTGCGTGCAGGTCTGAATCTGGCTGGTATCGCAGGTCGGGGTAAATTTACGAAATGCCGCCGGGTAGCGGTTATAGTAGGTTGGCCCGTGGCTACCAATGGTGTGCAATACAATGACGCCGTCATGTTGCAGATTATTGATATAGTCTTCGAGCTGATGAAATAACGCTTCATCCTGACATTCACCGTCAATACATAACCCCGGCAGATTCAGCGCAGTCACATCCTGATGAGTAACGCGATCGCAGGCGCCTTTACAACCGCCGTCGTTTTCATTCCACAATACCTGAATACCCGCGCGCTGAATAATATCCAGCAACCCTTCCTGATGATGGGCCAGTTCTTCGTCGTAATTCTGGCGCGGCATATTAGAGAACATGCAGGGCACGGAAATGGCCGTTGCCGTCCCGCAGGAGGTGGTGTTCGGGAAATAGACCACATTATCCTGTTTTAAACGCGGGTTGGTATCATGAGCATATCCACCCAGAGAAAAGTTGGCGGCACGCGAGGTTTCACCCACGATCAAGATGGTCAGATTCTTACGCGGGCCGTTTTGCATCTGCGCACGTTGTTGTGCATCTTCACCGATACGCACCAGCGGTAAATTATCCATGCGATGATGGCTATACCAGGATAAACCGGCGGTGATGCTGTTTGACGGACTGAGGGATTTAACCAGTTCTTTATTATTGCGAAACAGTGAGGCGTAATCTTTATAGAACAGCAGCGCGACGAAAACGATCAGTAATGCAGAAACCGCAATGCTCACGAGGCGGCTGATAATACTACGCCAGGCTGAGACCGGCGCTTTGATTTTAATCCACCAGGCGATAAGCACCATTAACGCGCCTGAGAGCAGCAGCACCACTACCATTCGTGGCGATAGCAGGGCGAAACTCTCTGCCGGGGTGGTATCGAGAATATTGGTCACCATTGAGCGGTCGATAATAATGCCAAAGCTCATGATGAAATATTGCGCCGCCGCGCTGACCAGGATAAAGAGGCTGATCGTCAGACGGTCCAGGCGTAAAAATGAAGTCAGAGTGAGCGCAATATTGATGACGCTAAAGGCCACGACGGGCATGGAGGCAAATACCAGCGCGTTATGCAATGAGTCTACCGGCAATAATCTAAATGCCTGGCGATAAAACGCGATGTTTAAAATCACTGCGATATAAAGCGCGAACAAAATCAGAAAGCTCAGGCGGCTTAAGCTAGGCCGGCGAAGACGAAAAGTAGACATGACAACGATCCTGACAAAGACAGGATGACTATTCTGGACAAGGATCTTTAAGACAACCTTAAGAAATTAAGGAAACGTGATGGCGCGAGCACAAATCGTGCTCGCTGCGCGATTAACCCAGCGCCTGAACCGCTTTTTCCAGCGCTTCACGCAACAAATGCCTGTCATGACGATAGGGGATATCGCTGGCCTCCAGAACCCCCTGAATAACAACCCGGTCGGAAACTGCAGAGACATCCACTTTCGGACCAACGATAACGGCATCAATGATCGGTTTACCCACATACTGCTCCATGATCGTCAGCTTATCTTTAAGCGTCAGGTTGGCGGCGGCCACGCTCAATTCTCTGCCAAGATTTCCGATATAGACCACGGGCGCGGGGGTGCGGCGCAACGCCTGAGAAAGGTCTTCCAGCAGCAGTAAAGGCAGCAGGCTGGTATAAAAACTCCCCGGACCAATTAAAATCAGATCCGCCTCGGCAATCGCCTGAACGGCTTCCCGCGTGGCGTGTACTTTGGGAAACAGCATCAATTCCTGTACCGGGGATTCCAGCAGGTCGATATTCACTTCGCCATAGACCATATGGCCTTCGTTGTCTGTTGCCATTAAATCAACGGGTTGTTCAGACATCGGAATAAGAAACGCATCGACCTTGAGCAGGTTGCGAATAAGATTGATCGCCTCCAGAGGCCGCACGCTGAGGTGATCTAACGCCTTTAACATCAAGTTTCCGAGGTTATGGCCGGAAAGTTCGCCATTACCGCTAAAACGGTACTCAAACATCGCCGAAGCGACGCTGGGTTCGGTAATAAGCTGGTTTAAACAGTTGCGCATATCGCCCCAGGCGATCCCTCCCTCAGAGCGGCGAATCCGCCCGGTAGAACCGCCGTTATCGGTGGTCGTCACAATACCGGTGAGTCGTGAACCTAACGATGATAAAGCTGACATCACGCGGCCCAGCCCGTGCCCACCGCCAAGCGCAACGACGCGATCCAGATCCGCAAGAGTGCGATTACGCATAAACCTTCCTTATAAATGATTACCGCGCTACGTTAACCTAAATACCACCTAATGACGATGCCGCGCAGGGTGGAAAATGACGTATATCAAAGCAAAAAAGGGATTTTCACGTACTCTGTTATGAAAATGCGCGATCATGTCGCTATATACATGTTTATATAGCGATAATGATGTTGGCGAAACAAAACGCTTCGCGCTACTATCGCCATAACGAATTTATCTCGTTACGCACAACATACACTCTAGCCTCTGTACCTACGTCTGACGATATGGTGCTTTGGCCGTGGCGATACCCACCGGTATCAGCCGCCAGGGTGCAGGAAGAAATGACTGCATCTCCCGTATTTGGAAAGGTGTACATGGCCACACAACTGACTGACACGTTCGCGCGTAAGTTCTTTTACTTGCGTTTGTCGATCACTGATGTATGCAACTTCCGTTGCACTTACTGCCTGCCCAACGGCTACAAGCCAGGTGGCGTCACCAATAAAGGTTTTCTCAGCCTTGAGGAAATTCGTCGCGTTACGCGTGCGTTTTCTGCTATGGGGACAGAGAAAGTCCGTCTGACCGGTGGCGAACCTTCGCTGCGTCGCGACTTTACCGACATTATTGCTGCCGTGCGGGAAAACCACGCCATCCGCCAGATTGCCGTCACCACGAACGGCTATCGGCTGGCACGCGATGTGGCGCACTGGCGTGATGCCGGGCTGACGGCGATTAACGTCAGCGTCGACAGTCTCGACGCGCGCCAGTTTTTCGCGATTACCGGTCAGGATAAGTTTAAGCAGGTGATGGACGGCATTGATGCTGCTTTTGCGGCAGGCTTTGAGAAGGTCAAAGTCAATACCGTGCTGATGCGCGACGTCAACCACCACCAGCTCGATACCTTTCTTTCCTGGATCAAACCTCGCCCCATTCAACTGCGTTTTATTGAACTGATGGAAACCGGCGAAGGCAGCGATCTCTTTCGAAAACACCATATCTCCGGCGATGTGCTGCGCGTAGAGCTGCTTAAACGCGGCTGGATCCAGAAGCTGCGCAGCCGCAGTGACGGCCCGGCACAGGTTTTCTGCCACCCGGACTATGCCGGAGAGATCGGTCTCATCATGCCCTATGAAAAAGACTTTTGCGCCAGTTGTAACCGGCTGCGGGTCTCTTCCGTCGGCAAGCTGCATTTATGCCTGTTTGGCGACGGGGGCGTAGACCTGCGCGATCTGCTGCAGGATGACCATCAGCAGGCCGCGCTGGAAGCGCGCATTGCCGCGTCCCTTGCGCATAAAAAACAGACCCATTTTCTGCATCAGGGCAACACCGGCATTACGCAAAATCTGTCTTACATTGGCGGATAACGGCCGCAAGGAGAAAAAGCAATGAGTCAGGTTAGTACTGAATTTATCCCTACCCGTATCGCGATTCTTACGGTTTCCAGCCGTCGTGGCGAAGAAGACGACACCTCAGGCCATTTCCTGCGCGACTCAGCGCTGGAGGCGGGACATAAAGTGGTGGCGAAAGCCATTGTCAAAGAGAATCGCTATGCCATTCGGGCGCAGGTCTCTGTGTGGATTGCCAGCGATGACGTCCAGGTGGTGCTGATTAACGGCGGCACCGGTTTTACCGAGGGCGACCAGGCGCCGGAGGCCTTATTGCCGCTGTTTGACCGTGAAGTAGAAGGGTTTGGTGAGCTGTTCCGGATGCTCTCTTTCGAAGAGATAGGCACCTCTACGCTGCAATCACGTGCGCTTGCTGGTATCGCCAACAAGACGCTGATTTTCGCGATGCCGGGCTCCACCAAAGCCTGTCGCACCGCATGGGACAATATCATCGCGCCGCAACTCGATGCGCGCACGCGTCCGTGTAATTTTCACTCCCACATTAAGCCTTAATTTATGTCACAACTGACCCATATTAACGCCGACGGCGAAGCGCATATGGTGGATGTCTCCGCCAAAGCAGAAACCGTGCGGGAAGCGCGCGCCGAAGCGTTTGTCACCATGCAGCCACAAACGCTGGCGATGATTATTGACGGCAGCCATCACAAAGGTGATGTCTTTGCCACGGCGCGCATTGCGGGCATCCAGGCGGCAAAACGCACCTGGGATTTGATTCCGCTGTGTCACCCGCTGTTGCTTAGCAAAGTGGAAGTGCAATTACAGGCACAGCCGGAACATAACCGGGTTCGCATTGAGTCGCTATGCCGTCTGACGGGCAAAACGGGCGTGGAAATGGAAGCGCTGACGGCGGCGTCGGTAGCCGCATTGACGATTTACGATATGTGCAAAGCCGTGCAGAAGGATATGGTCATTGGCCCGGTACGTCTGCTGGCGAAAAGCGGCGGTAAGTCCGGTGATTTCAAGGTAGAAGCAAATGATTAATGTACTTTTTTTCGCGCAGGTGCGCGAACTGACCGGGTGTGACCGGTTGACGCTGGGCGAGATCTTTCCGTCTGTCGAAGCGTTACGCCAACACCTTGCCGCGCGTAACGATCGTTGGGCGCTGGCGCTGGAAGAGGGCAAACTGCTGGCGGCGGTAAACCAGACGCTGGTGAGCTTTGACACTCCCCTTACCGATGGCGACGAAGTGGCGTTTTTTCCGCCGGTGACCGGAGGCTGAGATGGCGCAGACACGTATCGTGGTTGGCCACGCGCCGTTTAACGTCGGCGAAGAGTATCAATGGCTGAATGCGCGGGATGAAGACGGCGCGGTAGTGACCTTTACCGGCAAAGTGCGTAACCATAACCTTGGCGATAATGTCAGCGCTCTGACGCTTGAACACTATCCGGGGATGACTGAAAAGACGCTGGCCGGGATTGTTGATGATGCGCGTGAGCGCTGGCCACTTGGTAACGTCACGGTGATTCATCGCGTGGGCGAACTCTGGCCTGGCGACGACATCGTCTTCGTCGGCGTGACCAGCGCACACCGCAGCAGCGCCTTTGAGGCAGGGCAGTTCATTATGGATTACCTTAAGACGCGTGCGCCGTTCTGGAAGCGCGAAGCCACGGCGCAGGGCGAGCGCTGGGTAGAGGCGCGCGATAGCGATAAACAGGCGGCGCAACGCTGGTAACGCTTTGTCGGGATTGTGTTAATCTTGAAGATGGGTATCCACTTTTTGAGGCGTCATTATGGACAGATTCCCGCGTTCCGATTCTATCGTTTCACCCGCCCGTGCCGGTTTGCAAACCTATATGGCGCAGGTCTATGGTTGGATGACCTGTGGGCTACTGCTGACGGCTTTTATCGCCTGGTATACGGTATTTAATGAAGCCGTATTAATGGCTATCTACTCCAGCCGGGTGGTCTTCTTCGGGCTGATTATTGCGCAACTGGCGCTGGTTTTTGTGCTCTCCGGCCTGATCCACAAACTCAGCGCGGGCATGGCGACCACGCTGTTTATGCTCTATTCCGCCCTGACCGGGCTGACGCTTTCGGGCATCCTGTATGCCTACACCGCGGAGTCTATTGCGGCGACCTTTGTCGTTACCGCCGGGATGTTCGGCGCGATGAGCCTCTACGGCTATACCACCAAACGCGACCTGAGCGGTCTTGGCAGTATGCTGTTTATGGGGCTAATCGGTATCCTTCTGGCTTCCCTGGTTAACTTCTGGCTGAAAAGTGAAACGCTGATGTGGGCGGTGACCTATATCGGGGTGGTTATTTTTGTCGGGCTGACCGCGTATGACACCCAGAAACTCAAAGACATCGGCACACAGCTTGATGTGAATGATAAAGCGCATCTGCGGAAATATTCGATTTTAGGGGCGTTAACGCTCTATCTCGACTTTATCAACCTGTTCCTGATGCTGTTGCGTATCTTCGGCAACCGTCGTTAATGTTATCCCGGCTGGGGGACGTCAGATAGCCAGTGAAAAGCACAAGCCGCACCCGGACATAACCGGGTGCGGCTTGTTCACCTCAGGGAGAAGAGATGAAACCTTTTGGTTGGCTTTCGCCGCCGCACATTAAACCCACGGAACTTATCGTTAATATCTGCCTGTGGCTGGCTGCGGGCATGGTGCTGGGTATCGGTGTTGCCTGGCTGGCGCTGCATCTTCCCGTTATTCAGGCGTGGTTTATTCCCGGCCCTGCCATCCTTGTGATGATTGCCGCCTTATTTATCAGCGGTCTTCTCCTTTACTGCCTCTTTGAGCGCTTTAGTACGCCGCTGGCGCTGTTCTGGCTCATCTTGATGAACCTGCTGACCGGGCTACTTTTCGCCTGCATCTTCTCCTGGGCGGGAATCGCCTTAGCGCTGGGCGTAACCGGCGCGATGTTCGCCATCAGCGCGGTTTTCGCCCATTATGCGGGCAACAATATCAGCGGCGGTGGCTATTATTTGTTGATGTTGCTGGTGGGGCTTAGCCTGACGGCGCTGGTTAATATCGGGTTGCACAATGGCCCATTGGAGTGGATTGGCTGCCTGGTGATGGTATTGCTGTTTGGATTAACGACGGCGGGCAGCAGTTCACGGATTCAGATATCCGCCCGCGAACTCTATATGAAACGATTTACCACGGTACAGGCCTGCGCCATCCATGGCGCATTGCGGGTCTGGCTGAATATTGCCAGTCTCGTGTTTGAACTGCTACGTCTGGCAAGCTATGTGATTGATGGCATACGCTCCCGCTAATCAACCTTTTGCCATCGCCTTTTCATTTTTCGCACGCAGTTTCTTCGCCCGACTTTCCAGTATCAGATAGGCAATCAGCGCCAGCAGTAGCGGGATAAAATAATAGAGTACGCGGTAGGCCAGCAGGGCTGCGATGATAACCCCTTGTGACATATGTTCCCCGGCCAGCAGTGCCAGAAAGACGGCTTCCAGCACGCCAATCCCCGCCGGGATATGGACAATCACGCCGGCGATACTGCTGACCAGCAACACGCCCAGCACAAAGAAGAAGTTGGCCTGGTGCCCCATCAGCAGCCAGATAATCACCCCCATAGCTATCCAGTTGGCGCTGGAAATGGCCATCTGGGCAAGGGCAAATTTCCACGAGGGAATCACTAACTTCTGTCCTCTAATCGTGAAATGGCGACGTTTCGCAAAGCCGCAGGCCCACAGATAGAAGGCGATAAAGAGCAGCAACACCACGCCAATAACGCGCAGTGTCGTGTCGGAGATGTACCAGTGCGCCGGGATATCCACCACGCCGAAGGTAAAGATGATGCCGCCGAGTAAAATATACCCCAGCCAGTTGGTGGTGATGCTGAGCGAGAAAATCCGCGTGATGGTGCTGCTGGGTAATCCCAGGCGGGAATAGAGACGATAACGCATGCCGATCCCGCCCACCCAGGTGCTGAGCGTCAGGTTAAAGGCATAACAGATAAACGACACCAGCATTACCTGACGTTTAGCCAGTTTATGTCCGCAATAGGCGCGACCCAGCAGGTCGTAGCAGCCATAAATCAAATAACTGACCACGACCAGCGCGGCGGCACCCAACAACACGATGCGGTTATAGTCGTGAATAACCTTCCAGACATCATCCCAGTTGACCTTCTGGGCATACAGCACTAACAGGACGGCAACGGCGATAAAAAAGAGCCAGGTGAGAACTTTTTTTGCCAGTCGCCAGCGTGGATGTGATTTCGCCATCAGGATTTCCCTCCGGAATTTTCAGAAGCGACGCGATCCTGAGTCTCTATTTCCGGCTGGATGGGGGGCTTCACCTGGGCCAGCCTTGGCGTATGTGCGGGCAGCCAGCCAACGAGTGCAGGAAAATGGCGCAGGAAGTGGAACACCACCACGCTCTTGGCGAGATTCCACCAGGTCCGCTTAGGTGCCATCGATTCGTCCACTCGCAGGCAGTCTTTGGCGATAATCGCGTTGAGGTTGTCGCGCAGCGTCTGGTTGAATTCCCGATCGTGAATGATCAGATTGGCTTCAAGATTTAGCGACAGGCTTAACGGGTCAAGGTTGCTCGACCCGATGGTTGCCCAGTGATCGTCCATTAACGCCACCTTGCCATGCAGTGGGCGACGGCGATATTCGTAGACCTGAACGCCCCCTTTCAAAAGATAGTTATAGAGCAGCTCGGCGCCAACTTTGACGATTGGCATATCCGGCTCGCCTTGTACGATGAGCTTCACTCGTACGCCCCGGCGGGCCGCGTTTTTCATTGCATGCAGCAGGCGGTAGCCGGGAAAGAAATAGGCATTGGCGATAATCACTTCGCGCTTCGCATTGGCGAGCATTTTGAGGTAGTGGCGTTCAATGTCATCACGGTGATCGTCATTGTCGCGCCAGACAAACAGCGCCTGAGCTTCACCGGGCGTGCGGTTATCCTCCGCCTGGTGGCGACGTCGTTGCCACCAGCGTCTGACCGGCGCGTTTTCAGGCAGATTTTCCACTTCAAATTGCAAAATGTCAGCCACCACCGGGCCTTCAACCCGCACGGCATAGTCCTGCTTGGCTTCGGGGCCGTAGCTGGTGACATGTTCAGCGGAATAATTAATGCCGCCGACAAATGCCACCGTGTTATCGATCACCACGATTTTACGGTGCATGCGGCGAAAGACGTTGGTCCGCAAACCGAACAGACGTGGACGGGGATCGTAGTAGCGGAAGACGACGCCAGCAGAGGTGAGCGTATTGACGAATTCATCGCTGAGATCCGGCGAACCATAGCCGTCGAGCAACACTTCGATATTCACGCCGCGACGGGCCGCTTTGAGTAAAACAGCATGCAACTCACGTCCTACTTCATCTTCAAACCAGATAAAGGTTTCGAGGATAACTTTCTGCTGTGCCTGCTCAATAGCGGAATACACCGCCGGGTAAAAGTTTTCGCCATTTTCGAGAAGCTCAATACGATTACCCTCTTTCCATGTGCATTTCATAGGTGGATCTCCGCACTCAGAGGGGCATGGTCGGATAAATGGCGCCAGTTGCGCAGCGGCAGTGCTGTGGGCGAGCTGACGCCAGCATTTTTGACATAGATACGGTCCAGACGTAACAGCGGCAGGCTGACCGGAAAGGTGCGGGCAGGGCGGCCATGGGCGCGGGTAAAGATCTCTTCCAGCCCGGCCTGGACTTTTAACGGATGGTTCGCCCGCTGCCGCCAGTCGTTAAAGTCGCCAGCCACCACCACCGGTTCATTTTCCGGCAGCGAATTTACCCATTCCGCCAGCATCGTGAGCTGTGCCTGGCGATGGGCTTCACGTAAGCCCAGATGCACACAAATCACATGCACCGGCCGCTCAATATCAGGCGGCACGATACGACAATAGAGCAGGCCGCGTTTTTCACTGCCGTCCACGGACACGTCGCGGTTCTCATAGTGTTCGATAGGAAAACGGGAAAGCACGGCGTTACCGTGGTGGCCTTCAGGGTAGACAGCATTACGCCCATAGGCGTAATCGCTCCACATAGCATCAGCAAGAAATTCGTAGTGGGTGGTATCCGGCCAGTTCTCCACATGCAGCGGATGAACCTCATGCGCGCCCATCACTTCTTGCAGGCAAACAATATCGGCGCTGACGGTGCGCACCGCGTCGCGAAGTTCCGGCAAAATGAAACGCCGGTTAAAGGCAGTAAAGCCTTTATGGGTATTTATGGTGAGTACTTTCAATGAAAATTGACGAGTTTGTTGGGTCATAATTCTCCTGCCAGCCTCACTATCCTGATGAAAATAAATTGTAGTCTCTGTCACAAAAAGATGCGGGGTTACGGAATTTTCTGTAAATATCAGTACTCTTTGTTAAGAGAAAAATTCGTCAGGAGAGATGCCATGAAGTGGCAACAACGTGTTCGTGTCGCAACCGGTCTGAGTTGCTGGCAGATTATGTTGCATATGCTGGTTGTGGCGGTGTTAGTAACAGCCTGGATGAGCGGCGCGCTGGTGCGGGTCGGCCTGGGTCTGTGCGTCCTTTATAGCGTAACGGTGCTGTTGATGCTGTTTTTGCAGCGCCACCACGAAGAGCGCTGGCGCGGCATTGGCGATGTGCTGGAAGAGTTGACCACCACCTGGTATTTCGGGGTTGCCATGATCGTGCTGTGGCTGCTGTCACGCGTCATGCAAAACAACCTGCTGCTGGCCCTGGTCGGGCTGGTTATCCTCGCCGGTCCAGCGGTGGTCTCCCTGCTGGCAAAAGAGAAGCGTATCCCGTCCAAATCCTTCAAAGTTTAAGGTGCGAGCGGCGTAAGGTTACATCACCTTACGCCGGAACATCGCATAGGCCGCTGAACCCGTGGTGGCCGTTATCACCAGTAGCGGCCACACGCTTTGCCAGACAATCGCGAAGCTCGCATCCTTCAAATAGATCTGCTTGGTAATGTCCGTAAAATGGCGGATAGGGTTAATCCATGTCAGATCCTGCAGCCAGACCGGCATATTCTCGACCGGCGACACATATCCCGAAAGCAGAATAGCGGGCATCATAAAGACAAACACCCCAATAAACGCCTGCTGCTGTGTTGAGCACAGGGACGAGATCAGCAGGCCAAACCCTACCAGCGACAAGCCGTAAATCAGCATCGTGAAATAGAACAGCAGTAGCGATCCGGCAAAGGGGATGTTATAGGCAAGGATCCCGGCGAGCAGCACGATGGTAGCCTGGAACGTCGCCACCACCAGCGCAGGTACCGCTTTGCCGACAAAAATTTGCCAGGTCGCCAGCGGTGAGACCAGCAGTTGATCCAGCGTACCCTGTTCCCGTTCGCGAGCAACCGAGAGTGAGGTAACGATCATCACGCCAATGGTGGTGATCATGGCGATAAGCGATGGCACCACGAACCATTTGTAATCCAGGTTTGGGTTGTACCAGTTGCGGATCACCAGTTCGCTGTTGTTCGGTTTCGTTTTCCCCTCTATCAGCTCCTGTTGATACTCTTTAACGATCTCTTGCAGGTAATTGGCGGCAATCTGCGCGCTGTTAGAGTTTCGTCCATCGAGAATTAGCTGTAGCGGTGCCTGGGTGAAGGTATCCAGCTTGCGGGAAAAGTCAGCCGGAAAACGCACCAGCAGCAGCGCTTTTTGCTCGTCGATTGTCGGGCGAATCTCCTGCGGGCTTTTCAGCATCAGCACATGGGTGAAGGCTTTTGCCCTGGCAAAGCGCTGGGTCAGCTCCACCGCATGTTTGCCGTTATCTTCGTTATAAACGGCAATGGTGGCGTTAGTGACCTCCAGCGTCGCGGCAAACGGGAACAGCAACACCTGGATGACAACCGGCAGAATCAAAATGGCGCGGGTCTGCGGTTCGCGCAGCAGCGACTGCAACTCTTTGCGAATCAGTGTCCATAAGCGATGAAACATGGTGCCTCCCTAATCCAGCCGCCGTTTGGTTTTCACCCACGTCAGGCCAATAAACATGATTGCCGAAGCCAACAGAAACAGCACATTGATGACCAGTACCACCGGGATATTGCCTGCCAGAAACAGGCTTTGCAGGGTACTAACGAAGTAGCGCGCCGGAATAATGTAGGTCACCGCCCGGATCACCGCAGGCATACTGTCAATCTGGAAGATAAACCCGGACAACATGATCGACGGCAAAAAGGCGGCGTTAAGCGCCACCTGCGCGGCATTGAACTGATTGCGCGTAATGGTCGAAATCAGTAACCCCATCCCCAAAGTGCTGAGCAGAAAGAGGCTGGTGATAAAAAACAGGAGCACCAGCGAACCGCGATACGGCACCCCGAGAATAAATACCGACACCAGCATACACAGCAACATGGCCAGCATTCCGAGGAAGTAGTAGGGGATAAGCTTGCAGAGCAGGAGTTCGGTACGGGTAACTTCGGTAGAGAGCAGCGCCTCCATAGTGCCGCGCTCCCATTCGCGCGCCACCACCAGCGAGGTGAGGATCGCGCCGATCACTGTCATGATGATGGTGACCGCGCCGGGGATAATAAAATGCTGGCTGATGGCGGCGGGGTTAAACCAGTAGCGCATCTGCACGTCAATCAGCGGTTCGAAACTTTCGCCGCGATCGTCGGCCCGCTGTTGTTGCCAGACCTGCCAGATCCCCTGTACATAGCCCTGAACGAAGTTGGCGGTATTAGGTTCGCTGCCATCGGTGATCACTTGTAGCGGCGCATCTTCACCGGGGCGTGCCATCTGTTCGGCAAAATTCACCGGAATGACCACCAGCCCGCGAATGCGCCCGGCCTGCATCATCTGAATGAGCTGCTGGCGATTATCGCTGACCGTCGCGTCAAACCACGGAGAGCCGGTCATCGTATGGGCGAAGTCCAGCGCCTCTTCGCTGTGCTGCTCCAGTAAAATGCCCACGCGCAGCTTGCTGGAGTCCAGGTTTATGCCGTAGCCGAAAATAAACAGCAGCATTAACGGGATCACCACCGCAATCAGCCAGCTACTGGGATCGCGCACAATCTGGCGCGTCTCTTTGACGCAGAGCGCGCGCACGCGACGCAGGGAGAGAGGGCTATGCATCGTGATGCTCCTTATCCCAGTTATGGATCAGCGTGATAAAGGCATGCTCCATCGTCGGGTCGGTATGCTCCGCATCGGCCGTTTGCGCTTTCAGGGCATCCGGTGTGCCGCTGGCGATAAGTTTACCGCGATAGACCAGCCCGATGCGGTCGCAATATTCGGCTTCATCCATAAAGTGGGTGGTGACCATGACCGTGACCCCTTTCTCCACCATGCTGTTAATGTGCAGCCAGAACTCGCGGCGGGTCAGCGGGTCGACGCCGGATGTCGGCTCATCGAGGAACAGAATGTCCGGCTCATGCATCAGCGCGCAGGCCAGCGCCAGGCGTTGCTTAAAGCCCAGCGGCAGGGCGTCGGTTGCCTGATTGGCTATCGCCTTAAGGCCAAACGCGTCCACCATCCGTGTGATTTTATCCTGCTGCGCCCGTCCCCGCAGGCCGTAGACGCCGGAGAAAAAGCGCAGGTTTTGCGCCACCGTCAGGTTGCCGTAAAGGGAGAATTTTTGCGCCATATAGCCAAGATGCTGGCGTGCCTGGCCGGAGCTGGTTTTTAAATCCATATTCAGTACCAGCGCTTTGCCGGAGGTGGGGACCAGCAACCCGCACATCATCTTGAAGGTGGTGGATTTCCCCGCGCCATTCGGCCCGAGCAGGCCGAAAATCTCGCCGCGCTTGACGGCAAAATCGACGTGGTCGGTGGCGGCGAAATCGCCAAATTTTTTCGTCAGTTGCCGGGCTTCGATCACTGTCTCATCCGGCGTACCTTCCACGGTATGCAGAATGGCCCCCAGCGGCGACTGGGTGAACGCGGCACCGCCCAGCAGGTCGATAAACGCGTCTTCAAAGCGCGGCGCGGTCTCTTCGATGTCTAACCGGGTCAGTGACGATGCGCTGCGCAGGGCGTCCACCGTTGAGTCTTTCGCCAGAATCACCCGCACCGAACGTCCCTGAATCATCCCGTCGCTGACCTGCGGCAGTTTCAGCAGGCGTTGCAATAGCTGGCGGTTGTTTTCCTGCGGGCTGCTGGCGAGAAAACTGCGCCCGGCCATGGTTTGCGTCAGCGCGCGCGGTTCGCCCTGATAAAGCAATTCCCCTTCGTTCATCAGCAGCACATCGCGGCACTGCTCGGCCTCGTCCAGATAAGAGGTGCTCCATAAAATCAGCATGCCGTCCCCGGCGAGGGTATGCACCATCTGCCACAGTTCACGGCGTGATATCGGGTCCACGCCGACACCGGGTTCGTCCAGCAACAGCACTTTCGGTTGCCCGACCAGGGTGCAGGCAAGCCCCAGTTTCTGTTTCATGCCGCCGGACAACTTGCCCGCCAGCCGCCCGGTAAAGGGGGTGAGGGCGGTGAATTCAAGCAGTCGGGCAAAGGTCTCCTGGCGCTGTTCCCCGGTGACACTGCGCAGATCGGCGTACAAGTTGAGGTTTTCTATCACCGTGAGATCTTCATACAGGCCGAATTTTTGCGGCATGTAACCGAGCGAGGCATGCAGTTCGCTGTTGTTGGCGATGGGATCCAGGCCAATAACCTCCGCGCTGCCTTCATCGGGTTTCATCAGTCCGGCGAGCATGCGCATCAGCGTGGTTTTCCCCGCGCCATCCGGGCCAACCAGCCCCGTGACGTATCCGGCTTTCACGGTGCAGTCCAGACGGGCGACGGCGGGTTTCTCCATCCCGGCGAAGCGCTTGACCAGGCCGTTCAGACGGATGGTTGCCTCACTCATTCCGTGCTCCATTATCGAAGCTCACGGTAACCGGCATCCCCTGGCGCAGAGCGTAATCGGCGTCGGTGACGATAATGCGCAGCCGATAGACTAAATCGGTACGCAAGTCCGGCGTTTCCACGGTTTTCGGGGTGAATTCAGCCGTCGGGGAAACAAAGCCAATTTTGCCGTGGTAAGGCTTATTGGGGCGTCCATCAACGTACAACAATACCGTCTGACCGGGCTGGGCCTGATGTAAATTGGCTTCACTGATGTAGGCGCGAACCCAAACCGGGCGGGTCAGGGAGAGCGTCAGAACGGTACTCCCGGCATTTAACATACTACCCGGCTCCACGGCGCGGGTGAGCAGAGTGCCATTAGAAGGCGACACCAGTTGGGTATCCTGCAAATCCAGTTGTGATTGCGCCAGTTGCGCCTGTGCCTGTTCGAGGCTGGCTTTGGCCTGGGCTATCTCCTGCGGGCGATTACCAGTACGGTACTGGCTGAGTTTATCCTTCGCCGATTTCAGTGTGGCTTGCGCCTGGTCGCGGGAGGAACGCGCATTTTCCAGGTCGTTGGCGGAAATGGTCCGGCTTTTCCATAGCCCCTGCTGGCGCTGATAAAAGTTTTGCGCGTAATCATAGGCCGCCTGCGCCTGATTGACCGCCGCCGCCGCCTGGGCAATCTCTTCATCGCGATAGCCCGCGGTGACCAGATCGTATTTTGCCTTCGCCGTCGAGACATTAGCTTGTGCCTGCATAAGGGCATTCTCGTAAGGGGCTTTGTCGATTTCGCCAAGCTTCTGCCCGGCGGTTATCGCATCCCCTTCATCCACCGCAAGTGAAGCGAGACGTCCGCCGACCCGGAAACTGAGGTTCACGGTGCGAATATCCACATTCCCGTAGAGCGTGAGGGTGGCTGCCTGTCGGCTTTGATACCACATCCAGCCCCCGCCAAGCGCGGCGAGTACGATAACGACAATCAACACGATGACGACAGGCTTTTTCATAACCCGGAACTCCTTGTTAATCCCTGAAGGATAAGATCGATATGGCACGTGATGACCTGGCAAATCAGGTCGGCTTTCTCATCGTCGAATTGCGCCCATCCGGTGCGCAGTAAAATGGTTTCCCGACCCAGGCGGAAGGCGAGGATCTCGCCGATCAGCGCATGGGTGTGCAAAATGGTTTGCGTATCATTGGCTTCTCTGCCGGTGTAAGCCGCAATCAGCCGGGTAAGATGGCTGTGCAACGGGGCGATCACCTGGTCATGAACTAACTGGTAGGCGCGGGTAGGGGAGAGCTGTTCGCGCGAGATAAATTTACTCAGATTCAGCGTGTCATCGTGGGTGAGCAGCATAATCATGTTTTTGCAGGCCCGATGAATCAGTTCACGTATCGCCTCTTTATCGGGTTCCGCCTGGGTAAACAGGATTTCGGCGGCTTCGGCGTGGGGGCGAAAATTTGCGCCAATAAAATCGGCGATCCACTGGGCGCAGGCGAGATAGAGATCCTCTTTTGAACCGAAGTAGTAGGGGATCGCGGCAATATTCTGCCCGGCCAGCGCAGCGATATCGCGCGTGGTGGCATGCAACCCGTATTCGCCGAACTGTGCGAGGGCAGCGGCAATCAACTGGTTTCTGGCCTGCTCACCTTTACTGGTCGTCGAGTTCATATTCATCGGTGGAATAAAGTTAATCAATCGATTGATTAACTTTATGGCTATTTTTTCACCGTGTCCAGTCGGGTGTTATCACTCTCTTACCCCTAAAAATAGCGTGCCGTTCCCCAGGCCCCGGGCCATACGGGTTGGGAAAATCGGAGAAATATTTCTTCAATGATTAGCAGAGCGATATTTTATGCGCTGTGTCACAAAAGCTGTTACACTCCGCCCCTTCATGACATTGTGGTTTTTGTCATCTGTCATATTATTATCTCCTCGAAAACTACACCTGTTATGGTCGGGGCGGTGCGGAGTTGTTATGTCTTTTGATTCCCTTGGCCTGAACCCGGAAATTCTGCGTGCTGTTGACGAGCAGGGCTACCGTGAGCCAACCCCTATTCAGCAACAGGCGATCCCAGCGGTGTTGGAAGGCCGCGACCTGATGGCGAGCGCCCAGACGGGTACTGGCAAAACCGCGGGCTTTACGCTGCCGCTGCTGCAACGTCTGGTACAAAAAGAGCCGCACGCGAAAGGCCGTCGCCCGGTGCGTGCGCTGATCCTGACGCCAACGCGCGAACTTGCCGCGCAAATCGGCGAAAACGTACGTGATTACAGCAAATATCTGAACCTGCGCTCGCTGGTGGTTTTCGGCGGCGTGAGCATTAACCCGCAAATGATGAAGCTGCGTAGCGGTGTCGATATCCTCGTCGCCACGCCGGGTCGTCTGCTGGATCTGGAACACCAGAACGCCGTCAAACTGGACAGCGTGGAGATCCTGGTGCTGGACGAAGCTGACCGCATGCTGGACATGGGCTTTATCCACGACATCCGCCGCGTGCTGGCTAAACTGCCTGCGCGTCGTCAGAATCTGCTGTTTTCCGCGACCTTCTCGGATGACATCAAAGGTCTGGCCGAAAAGCTGCTGCGCAACCCGCTGGAAATCGAAGTGGCACGCCGCAACACCGCTTCTGAGCAGGTAACACAGCACGTCCACATGGTCGACAAAAAACGTAAGCGCGAGCTGCTCTCCCAGATGATTGGCGAAGGCAACTGGCAGCAGGTGCTGGTCTTCACCCGCACCAAACACGGTGCCAACCATCTGGCTGAACAACTGAATAAAGACGGTATTCGCAGCGCGGCTATCCACGGTAATAAAAGTCAGGGCGCGCGTACCCGTGCGCTGGCAGACTTTAAATCGGGTGATATCCGCGTACTGGTTGCAACCGACATTGCGGCCCGAGGTCTGGATATCGAAGAGCTGCCGCACGTAGTGAACTACGAGCTGCCGAACGTGCCGGAAGATTATGTACACCGTATTGGCCGTACCGGTCGTGCTGCGGCAACCGGTGAAGCGCTGTCGCTGGTCTGCGTCGATGAACATAAACTGCTGCGTGACATCGAACGCCTGCTGAAAAAAGAGATCCCACGTATCGCTCTGCCGGGTTACGAGCCCGATCCGTCTATCAAGGCCGAGCCGATTGTGAATGGTCGTCAGAGCCAGGGCCGTGGTGGTCGTGGTCAGGGCGGTGGTGGTGGTCGCGGGCAACAGCAGCCACGCCGTAACGACGGTGGCGCGCCGAAAGCGAAAGCGCCACGTACTCAGGAAGGAAGTAAACCAGCGGGTGAGAAACCGCGCCGTCGTCGCCCGCGTAAACCCGCGGCGAGCGCCTGACGCCTGATGTGATTAAGAAGCCCTGCCCGCGTGCAGGGCTTTTTGTTTTTGGGTTTGAGTAAGGGGCTGTATGTTCCCCTCACCCCAGCCCTCTCCCTGGAGGGAGAGGGGGCCGATCGAGCTGAGTTCGGCTCTGTTTTTCTCCCTGTTCCTGGAGGGATGAGAGGGCCGATCGAGCTGAATTCAGCTCTGTTTTTCTCCCTCTCCCTGGAGAGAGAGGGGGCCGATTGAGCAGAGTACGGCTCTGTTTTTCTCCCTCTTCCTGGAGGGATTAGGGGGTCGATCGAGCTGAATTCGCTCTGTTTTTCTCCCTCTCCATGGAGGGAGAGGGGGTCGATCGAGCAGAGTACAGCTCTGTTTTTCTCCCTCTTCCTGGAGGGATGAGAGGGTCGATCGAGCTGAATTCAGCTCTGTTTTTCTCCCTCTTCCTGGAGGGATGAGAGGGCCGATCGAGCTGAATTCAGCTCTGTTTTTCTCCCTCTCCCTGGAGGGAGATGGGGCCGATTGAGCAGAGTACGGCTCTGTTTTTCTCCCTCTCCCTGGAGGGAGAGGGTAGGGGTGAGGGGGAAAAGCTTATACCGCCGTCGGCCTGAATTGTACAATCCATGCCTGACGTTGTTCCCGCGCCCGCTGGGCCACGCGCGCCTGCGGATCAGAGTTAAAGCCGTGATACGCCCCAGGCCACACATTCATTTCTACCGCCACGCCTGCACGGATTAACGCCTGCGCAAAGCGAAGATTCTCATCAAGAAACAGATCCAGCGTGCCCACGCCGAGCCAGGTAGGTGGCAAATTAGTCAGGTCCGTTGCTCGTCCCGGCGCAGCATAAGCCGACACCCCTTCCGAGCCCGGCTCGCAGCCCAACAGCGATCGCCAGCCAAAACGGTTATATTCACGCGTCCAGACAAACTCACCGGTCACCGGATTCGGGTTTTCTTCCGTCACCGTACGATCATCGAGCATCGGAAACATCAGGTTCTGAAAGGCAATACGTGGGCCATTGCGATCGCGGGTCAGCAGCGCCAGCGAGGCCGCAAGTCCGGCCCCTGCGCTGTCGCCCATTAGCCCAATATGGTCAGAATGGATACCGAGTGCGGTGGCCTGCTCGCTCATCCACACCAGCGCGGCGTAACAATCCTCCAGCGACCCCGGAAAGACCGTTTCGGGTGCCAGACGATAATCGACAGAGACAATCACGCAGTCGTGTTGCAACGCGGTGGCGCTGGTCAGCGACAGTGACTGCTCCGGGCTACCGAAAAGATGACCGCCGCCGTGAATATGCAAAATGCCCATTCGGTTCTGCCCCGGCGTTGCGGGGGTAATGACACAGACTCTGACGGCAGGATGTGCGGGTGAGGAGATAAGATGTTCTTCCACCGATAACCCAATGTCCCGGAAACTTTGCACGTTAGCCAGCGCTGCCTGCTGGCGTTGTTGGCGAAGGGCAACGAGAGCGTCTTGTGTCAGGGAGAGGGGGCGGCTATCCGCCAGTGCCGGGCGTAATTCAGGAACGACCAAATTCCATGTGTTCATCATGTAGCCTTGTCTGTCTCGGTAATATTTGCAGAGCGGGAAATCTCCCGCTCCGTCATTACCTTACAGTGTTTCGCCGTTGCTGGCGATAACCTGCTTATACCAGTCAAAGCTGCGCTTTTTACTGCGTTTTAGCGTACCGTTGCCGTCGTTGTCCTTATCGACATAGATAAAACCGTAGCGTTTTTTCATCTCGCCGGTCCCGGCGCTGACAATATCAATCGGTCCCCACCAGGTGTAACCCATGATGTCGCAGCCATCGGCAATGGCCTCGCCCATCTCACGGATATGCTGGCGACCATAATCAATACGCGCGGTATCGTTGATGACACCGTTTTCATCTGGCTCATCCACCCCGCCATAGCCGTTTTCGACGACAAAAAGCGGCTTACGATAGCGGTCCGCCAGTTCATTGCAGACGATACGGAAACCTGTGGCGTCAATCGGCCAGCCCCAGGCGGTTTTTTCGAGATACGGATTGTCCTGACCGACAGTACCGCCGGTGTCGACGCGAAACTCACCGCCTGCCTGATGCAGCACGCTGCGATAATAACTAAAGCCCAGGTAATCGGACGGGTAACGGGCGATAAGGTCGAGATCGCCATCCTCCATGACCAGCTCAATGTTCTGCTCGCGAAACAGGCGTGGTGTCCAGGCCGGATATTCACCCAGCATCATCACATCAGAGTAGAAGAGTGAACGGCGGCGCAACTGCATGGTCGAGAAAATATCTTCCGGGTTGCAGGTGGCCGGGTAGACGGTGCTCAGCGACAGCATGCAACCTATCTTCGCGTCCGGGATAATCTCATGACACAGCTTGTTGGCCAGCGCGTTGGCGACAAACTGATGATGGTTTGCCTGATATAGCTCCTGCGGCGTGGAGTTGGGGTCAACCGCGCCTGTCGCAAAGGGCATCCGGTTCATATTGTTCAGTTCGTTAAAGGTCATCCAGTATTTGACCTTCTCGCGATAACGCCTGAACACCACCTCACAGTAGCGGGTGAAGAAATTCACCAGTTTGCGGTTCTTCCAGCCGCCATACTCCTGATACAGCGCCAGCGGTGTTTCGTAGTGGGAGAGCGTAATCACCGGCTGAATACCGTATTTCAGCAGCTCATCAAACAGGTCATCATAAAATTTCAGCCCGGCCTCGTTAGGCGAGGTTTCATCGCCACGCGGGAAGATGCGCGTCCAGGCGATAGAGGTGCGAAAACAGGTAAAGCCCATCTCAGCGAACAGTGCCACGTCTTCTTTGTAATGGTGATAGAAGTCGATGGCTTCATGGCTGGCGTAATATTTATGCGGGTCGATAACCGCATCATGTTTGCCGGAGGCGATACCGCCGCGTACCACATCGGAGATAGACGGCCCTTTGCCGTCCACATTCCATGCCCCTTCTGCCTGGTTGGCGGCAATGGCACCGCCCCATAAAAAATCGTTCGGGAAAACAGACATATCCACTCCTTAATCCGCCAAATCTTCGCCATTGGAGGCGATCACTTTTTTGTACCAGTGGTAGCTCTTTTTCAGGGAACGCTTCTGGGTGCCGTTACCCATGTCATCCTGATCGACATAGATAAACCCGTAGCGTTTGGAAATTTGCGCGGTGCCCGCGCTCACCACGTCGATTGGCCCCCACCAGGTGTAACCAAACAGATCCACGCCATCGGCCAGCGCCTCGCGCATCTGTTCGATATGCAGACGCAGATACTCAATGCGGTAATCGTCATCGATTGAGCCGTCCGGATTCACCGTGTCCACTGCGCCAAGGCCGTTTTCGGCAATAAACAGCGGCTTCTGATAGCGGTCATATAACTGATTTAGCGCCAGGCGCAGCCCTTTCGGATCAATCTGCCAGCCCCACTGGCTGGTGGGCAGATGCGGGTTACGAACACCGCCGGTGATCAGGTTGCCCTCGGCCCCTTCCAGTTTTTCCGGGTGGGCGCTGACGGTGCTGGACATGTAATAACTGAACGAGACGAAATCCACCGGGTGCTGACGCAGGATCTCATCGTCACCCACCACTTTTTGCAGCGTGACGCCTTTCTCTGCCAGCATACGGTCGGTATAAGCCGGGTAGTAGCCGTGCGCCTGCACATCGCTAAAGAACAGAGATACGCGCTGCATCTCTTCGCAGGCCTGCAAATCGTCCGGGTGACAGGTGTGGGGGTAGAGCATCTGGTAGCTGATCATGCAGCCGACTTTCGAGTCGGGAATGATCGCATGGCAGGCTTTAGTCGCCAGGGCGCTGGCGACGAACTGGTGATGCGCCCCCTGGTATTTATCCTGCTCCAGGTGCGGGTTATCCTCCTCAATCACCCCGACGCTGACGTACGGGTGGTGCTTCACGCAGTTAATCTCGTTGAAGGTCATCCAGTACTTCACTTTTTTGCGATAACGGGTAAAGCAGGTCGTGGCGAAACGCACATAGAAATCCACTAACTGACGGTTCGGCCAGCCGCCGTAATCGGTCACCAGCGCCAGCGGCATTTCGTAATGGGAGAGGGAAACAATCGGTTCGATACCGTGAGAGTGCAGGGTGTCAAACACCTCGTCGTAGAACTTAAGCCCGGCTTCGTTAGGCTCGCTTTCGTCACCACGCGGGAAGAGACGCGTCCAGGCAATCGACATGCGGAAGCATTTAAAGCCCATCCCGGCGAAGAGAGCGATATCCTCTTTGAAGTGGTGGTAAAAGTCATTGCCCTTGCGCTTCGGGTAATATTTGGTGCTGTTCGGATCCTGCGCTTCACGCACCTGCGCGTGGGTCATTCCCAGCCATTGATCGAGCCAGCGCTCTTTGGGCGTATTGATGTCAAAGGTATAGACATCGGAGACGGACAGCCCCTTGCCATCGACGTTCCACGCCCCTTCGAGCTGGTTTGCCGCCGTCGCGCCACCCCATAAAAACCCTTCCGGAAATGATTTAGAAAATGTCATGCGCTTGCTCCTCATGCCGCTGATGCGGTCAGTGTCAGAAATTCGTCGCGGCTGGCAACATCGCCGTTCGCTTTAACCGGGCTGATATCGCCGTAGCATTCACTGTTGGTCACCACCAGGATGACGCTCGGATCAATGCCTTCGGCCCGTAAGGCGTCAAGATCAAAGGTGACCAGCGGGTCGCCCACTTCGATAAACTGTCCGGCCTCGATATGGCTGGTGAAGTGCCTGCCGCCGAGTTTGACGGTGTCGATACCGATATGAATCAGGATTTCCGCCCCGGTATCGCTTTGCAGCGCCAGCGCGTGGTGAGTTTCAAAGACCGATGCCACCTTGCCGTTAACAGGGGAACGTAACTCACCGGTGGTGGGATAAATTGCCAGTCCTTTGCCGAAAATCTCGTCGGCAAAGACCGGGTCGCTCAGGGTGTTAAGCGCTTTCAGCTCACCGCTTACTGGCGCAAACAGCTTCTCTTCTGAGCGGGCGATAGGCATCGGGCTTACGCCTGCGACCACCGGCTGGGCTGCCTCTTCAAACCCCAGAATCACCGTGAGGATGGCGGCACAGACAAAGGAGATGGCGATACTGACCAGCGCCCACAAAAAGGTTGGGCCCACCAGCGCCGGAAGACCAGGCAGGCCGCTTAAAGCGAAGGCGTAGGTTTTCACTCCCATCGCCATGGCGAAGGCACCGCCGCAAGCCCCGCCTGCTAACGCTGCGGCAAAAGGCCGTTTGTAGCGGATGTTGACCCCGTACATCGCCGGTTCGGTAATCCCCATCATGGCGCTAAAGCTGGTGGTCAACGCCAGTGATTTGAGCTTTTTATCACGAGCACGCAAGAAGACGCCGAAGGCGGCACCGGCCTGCCCGAGGTTGGCAATGTAAAAAAGGATCTTGATAGGGTCGAAGCCCATGGTACTGATGTTATTGATCATGATCGGCACGATCACATAGTGCATGCCGGTAATGATGATCAGCGACAGCGTGCCGCCGACCACGACGCCTGCCACGATCCCCATATTCTCCACCAGCCAGATAATGCCGCCAGAGAGGGCATTGCCGGTATAAATCCCCACCGGGCCGATGGCGATAAGGGTAATGGGTGTGACAATCAGCAGGCACAGCAGTGGCACAAACATGGTTTTCAGCGGGCCGGGCATAAAGCGGTCAATGAGGCGCTCAACACGACTGAGCAACCACACGGCAAGCAGAATCGGGATCACCGTTGAGGCGTAATTCACGGTGGGAACCGGTAAGCCGATAAAATTCACCGGCGCGCCGGCTTTAAACAATGTCTGGATAGCAGGATGAAAGAGAACGGCGGCAAGTGCGACCGCAACGTAGGGGTTAGCACCGAATTTCTTCGCTGCGCTAAAGGAGAGCGCTAACGGCATGAAGTAAAAAACGCCGTCACTGATTGCCAGCAGGATTTGATAGGTCTGGTTGGTGGTTTCCACCCATTGCATGGCCACCATCAACGCCAGCATACCTTTCAGGATACCGGCCCCGGCAATGGCCGGAATAATCGGCGAAAAAATACTCGACAGGCCTTCCAGTACCACCGAAACCGGGTTACGCCGTTTGGTGGGGCGAGCGGCATTGTCGAGATCGGGGAGCACTGCGAGTAGGGCTTTGCACAAGGGTTCGACGTCGTTACCAATAATAAGCTGGAACTGGTCGCCGGAAATATTCACACCCATGACGCCATCAAGAGCTTCGAGGGCGGCGCGGTCAGCCTTGTCGTTATCCTTAAGCAGAAAACGCAGGCGGGTAATGCAGTGAAACAGTGAGAGTACGTTCTCTTTGCCGCCAATCCTGTCGATGATTTGGCGAGCCGTGTCCTGATAATTCATAAAAATTCCTCCAGACTGAAGTCAAAAACCGACTTCATCCACAATGACCGGCGTTTGCCGGGACCTTGTTTCCTCTGGGGTTTGCCTGATCTACCCGTCTATTTAGGGGATGAACAGTAACAAGCCTGGATGGAATAACGATATGTTTCAGACTTCCTGACGCGTTAAACTTTCCCTGCGTCGGGCACCGTCCGCTGCACAATATTCTCAATATGCACCGCAAGGTAGAGCTTTTCCGAGTTGCTCATGGGGTGGTGATAATTCTTGCTGACGAACTCATTCATTGCTTCGACACATTTCAGCGTAGTTTGATAACGGCGCTGGACCAGTTCGAAGAACTCTTCGTCGTCATTATTTAACACCACCCCATCAATCACCCGTTGGGCAAAGAACTTTAGATGAGTAATAAATCGCTGGTAATTCAGACTATGCTCATCAAGCGGGATATTAAAAAAATACTTCACAATGTTTTGTAACTGATAAATAAGCCGTGTAATTTGTGCGGTTTTTCCCATGGTATCATTGAGCCCGGCATTCACAATATGCAGAGCGATACTACACGCCTCGCTGTCGGGTAATAATGTTCCGGTGCGGGCGACAACCATCCCCAGCGCCTGGCGGCCAATGGCGTATTCCGCGGTGTAGAAATGGCGAACTTCCCACTCCAGCGGATTGGGTAAAACTTCATTGTTTTGTTGGCGTTGCAGCGCAAAATGCAGGTGGTCTGCGAGGGTCACATAGAGCCCATCGCTGAGCTTGTGCGTCAGTACGCTGCGGGCGTGAGTGATGATATCGGCGGTTAACTGCAAAATATCCACCGGCACTTCGCTGACCAGGTCTTTAAAACGAGCAGAAATTTGCGAATCTTCCAGACGGAATATTTTATCGATGGCGTCACGGTCGATGCTGGCACCGTTGTGGGTATTAAACCCCAGCCCCCGACCGGTTAAAATAACCTCCAGACCATCCTCATCCACTGCGCTGACAACATTATTATTTAATATTTGTTTGACCAGCATCGCCAACTCCTGAAAACAAAAACGGGCAAGACATAAATACAGATATGGGCGGATTGGCCCCTCAGTCTGCATTTAGGTTTTGCCCGATAGTCGGTAACAAGCGTAATGCAGTTAAAACCTAGCACCGCGAAAAAAATTATTCAATGTGACAAAAGGCGTTGCGTAAATTCGTATGCCAAATTGTGATCCGGTCTGCGAAAACGGGCGCGGCGACGGAAAATGTCTGTCAGGTCGCAACCCGGAACCCTTAGCCGGCTCAACCAGGTGATTGCGAAGAACGGTTTTATCCGGGGGATGCCGGGTAGCGGTTTGCCGAGAGTCATTTTTGCGAGCGGCTTTCCGTAATACGAAAAAGCGTTACCCCTGAAACGTGAAAAATGCCACAATAGTGGCTGTTTATACAGTGTTTCAGGTTTATCGATGGCCCTCACCGCCGCGCTAAAAGCGCAAATTGCCGCCTGGTACAAGGCGTTGCAACAACAGATTCCGGACTTTATTCCTCGTGCACCGCAGCGGCAGATGATCGCCGATGTGGCGAAAACGCTCGCCGGGGAAGAGGGGCGGCATCTGGCCATTGAAGCGCCGACAGGCGTCGGTAAGACCCTGTCGTACCTCATTCCCGGCATTGCCATCGCCCGTGAAGAACAAAAAACGCTGGTGGTCAGTACCGCCAACGTCGCCTTGCAGGATCAGATCTACAGCAAAGATTTGCCGCTGCTGCGTAAAATTATCCCCGATTTGCGCTTTACCGCTGCCTTTGGGCGTGGGCGCTACGTCTGCCCGCGTAACCTGACCGCGCTGGCGAGCACCGAGCCTTCGCAGCAAGATCTGCTGGCCTTTCTGGATGACGAATTAACCCCTAATAATCAGGAAGAGCAGAAGCGCTGCGCGAAGCTGAAAGCCGATCTCGACAGCTACAAGTGGGACGGCTTACGCGATCATACGGATCAGGCTATCGAAGACGATCTCTGGCGGCGGCTCAGCACCGACAAAGCCAGTTGTCTCAATCGTAATTGTCACTACTACCGTGAATGCCCGTTTTTTGTCGCCCGGCGTGAGATCCAGGAAGCCGAAGTGGTGGTGGCTAACCATGCGCTGGTGATGGCGGCGATGGAAAGCGAGGCGGTGTTGCCGGAGCCGAAAAACCTGCTGCTGGTGCTGGATGAAGGCCATCATCTGCCGGATGTAGCGCGTGATGCGCTGGAGATGAGTGCCGAGATCACCGCCCCCTGGTTTCGCCTGCAACTTGACCTTTTCTGCAAGCTGGTGGCGACCTGCCTTGAGCAATTTCGCCCGAAAACCACGCCGCCGCTGGCGACGCCCGAGCGCCTGAATGCCCACTGCGAAGAACTCTACGAACTGATTGCTTCGCTTAACAACATCCTCAATTTATATATGCCCGCCGCCCAGGAGGCTGAACACCGGTTTGCGATGGGGGAGTTGCCCGACGAGGTGATGGCTATTTGTCAGCGGCTGGCCAAACTCACCGATATGCTGCGCGGGCTGGCAGAACTGTTTCTCAACGACCTGAGCGAGAAAACCGGCAGCCACGACATTGTGCGTCTGCACCGGGTTCTGTTGCAGATGAACCGGGCGCTGGGAATGTTTGAAGCGCAAAGCAAGTTATGGCGGCTGGCGGCAATGGCGCAGGCCTCTGGCGCGCCGGTAACAAAATGGGCAACCCGTGAAGTACGCGACGGGCAACTGCATATGTATTTCCACTGTGTTGGCATCCGCGTCAGCGATCAACTGGAAAAACTGCTCTGGCGCAGCGTGCCGCATATTGTTGTGACCTCTGCGACCCTGCGCTCGTTGAACAGTTTTTCGCGCCTGCAGGAGATGAGCGGGCTGAAAGAGAAAGCAGGCGACCGCTTCGTGAGCCTGGATTCGCCGTTCAATCATGTTGAGCAGGGCAAAATCGTCATTCCACAAATGCGCTATGCCCCGCTGGTTGAGAACGAGGCGGAACATCTTGCCGAGATGGCGGCTTATTTCCGCGAACAGGTAGAGAGCAACGCTCACCGGGGGATGCTGGTTTTGTTCGCCAGTCAGCGGGCGATGCAGCTCTTTTTGACGTTTGTGACCGATCTGCGCCTGTTGTTGCTGGTGCAGGGCGATCAGCCGCGCTACCGTCTGGTGGAACTGCACCGTAAACGTATCGACGGCGGCGAGCGTAGCGTGCTGGTGGGGTTGCAGTCCTTCGCCGAAGGGCTTGATTTAAAAGGTGACTACCTGACCCAGGTGCATATCCATAAAATTGCCTTCCCGCCTATCGACAGCCCGGTGGTGATTACCGAAGGCGAATGGCTTAAAAGCCTCAATCGATACCCTTTCGAGGTGCAAAGTCTCCCCAGCGCCTCCTTTACGCTGATTCAGCAGGTGGGGCGTTTAATACGTAGCCACAGTTGTCACGGTGAAGTGGTGATTTATGACAACCGCCTGCTCAGTAAAAGCTACGGCAAACGTCTGCTGGACGCGCTGCCGGTTTTTCCTATTTCCCAACCAGATGTACCAGACGTTATAGTGAAGAAACCGAAACAAAGCCGCCGTAAGCGCCGCTGACATTGTGAGCCTGTAAGGAGTTTTGATGGATTACCGCAAAATCATTAAAGAGATTGGCCGGGGGAAAAATCATGCCCGCGATCTGGATTTTGATACCGCCCGGGGGCTTTACACCCGGATGCTGGAGGGTGATGTACCCGATCTGGAATTAGGGGGCATCCTGATAGCTCTGCGTATTAAAGGTGAAGGCGAAGCGGAAATGCTCGGTTTTTACGAGGCTATGCAGCAACGTACGATGCGCCTTACGCCGCCGGTCGCGAAACCGATGCCGATTGTTATCCCAAGCTACAACGGTGCGCGTAAACAGGCAAACCTGACGCCACTGCTGGCTATTTTATTGCACAAACTGGGTTTCCCGGTAGTGGTCCACGGCGTCAGCGAGGATCCGACGCGGGTAGTCAGCGAAACCATTTTCGCGCTGCTGGGTATTGAGGCGACGCACCATGCGGGTCAGGCGCAGGCACGGCTCGATGGACATCAGCCAGTGTACATTCCGGTGAGCGCGCTGTGCCCGCCGCTGGAAAAACAGTTAGCGCTGCGCTGGATAATGGGCGTGCGTAACAGCGCTCATACGCTGGCGAAACTGGCCACACCGTTTGAGAAAGACGCCGCGCTGCGCCTCTCCAGCGTGTCGCATCCCGAATACGTCTCGCGTGTGGGGAAATTCTTTAGCGATATCGGTGGGCGAGGTTTGCTGATGCACGGAACGGAAGGGGAGGTTTACGCCAATCCACAACGCTGCCCGCAAATCAATCTGATTGATGCGCAGGGGAGCCGCGTTATCTATGAACGTCAGGATGAACTCACAGATGTCGTTCTGCCTGCGGCCAAAGATGCCGAAACCACGGCTAAATGGATTGAACGCTGCCTGGCCGGAAGTGAGCCTGTTCCTCAGTCGATAAAAATTGAGATGGCGTGCTGCCTGGTGGCAACCGGCGAGTCAGAGACGCTTGAGAGCGCATTAGCGCGTATCGACGCGAGTTTTTAAGCGTGGTTCAAACGAAAAAAAGCCCGTCTCATCACTGGACGGGCCAAAAAGGGTAACAACAACAGGGTCAATGAGGGTTGGAGCAGTGTCCGTCGGAGGGTCGCCGACGGGGTAAAACATTCTTATTTGTAGATAACCGCAGTACCGCTCATTTTATTATTGCTGTTCGCGGACGTGATGCTGTAACCCGTTGCGCCAGCGGCGGCTGCTTTCTCAGCCAGTTGTGCTTCAAGGCCGTCCAGCGTGGTCGCGCCGTCAGCAGAGACTACACCGACTTTATTCATGCTCTGTGCCTGAGACGGGCTGATAGCCTGTGCAGCGAAAGCACCGAAAGAAAGGGTTGAAAGAGCGATAGCGGCTACAGCATATTTGATGGTTTTCATGGTCATAATCTCGCAGGTTATTCTGTTAAGGAGACGTTGTTCCGTCGATGTGATAAGTATCACGGTTTTTTGCGAGAGAGAAAATCTAAGAGAATTGACGACCTTGTTCTAAAAAATTGAACAATCACCAAGTCAATGAAATTATTGTGATTTATTGATGTAAATTATGTGTTTTGCCGTTTCGGCAGCCGCGGGATTTTTTTCTGGCACAGAATGCTACTTTATCTGCGGAATTTTGTGCGCAAGAAAGCAACCGCTTGCGCTGATGAGACAGGTAAAGAACAGTCAACGAAGCTGGCTGTCCTTCGATCCTCTGCGATTATATCCTGCATGTGTAGAGTTATGTAAATCTTTCTGTTGCTGGCATTGCAGACAGAAACGAACGCCGGGAATCGCTTTGCGACGCGCTTCCGGAATCGGTTCGCCGCACTCTGCACACTCTTTAAGGCTTTCTCCTTTCGGCAAGTCGTGACGCGCACGCGCCACCGCATCTTCAATGGTGCTGTCTATTTGATCCTGTACCGCCCCGTCATTTGCCCAACCGGATGCCATTGTGTTTTCTCCTCAGTGAGTAAGGACATACCAGTATAATATTTGCGCAAACATTCGCCATTTCAATGTGTGGGTGAACGAAACAGTGTCCACCTGACACATATTTATACCTTAGCGATCATCCGGACGACGCATATCAAAACGCTGCGCGTCGGTAACAGTGTAATAGGCCGTCGGGCCACCCGCGCGCAGGATCGGCTGCGCTTTGGCCGTCTGATAGATGCCATTTTCAAGCAGGGATTCATCAATATGAATGGCAACCGCCTCACCCAGTACCAGCCAGCTATCCAGCGCCTCACCGTTTGCTTTGGTCAGTTGAATGCACTGAGACAGGCGGCACTCAAAATGCACCGGACTTTCTGCGACACGCGGTGCTTTAATCATGCGGCTGGCAAGCGGGGTCAGGCCGCTAAAGGCGAACTCATCTTCGCCGTGCGGGAGTGAGGCGGATGTCTCGTTCATTCGCTCCGCCAGCGCACGGGTCGTCAGATTCCAGACGAACTCTTTGGTCTCACAAATATTGCGCACGCTGTCTTTCCAGCCGCTGCTGGCAAAGCCGATAATAGGCGGGCGGTAATTGAAACAGTTAAAGAAGCTGTACGGGGCGAGATTCTGTCGCCCTTCGCCATCAAGCGAGGAGATCCAGCCGATAGGCCGCGGGCCGATAATCGCATTGAGCGGGTCGTGGGGCAGGCCATGGCCTTGAGACGGTTCGTAAAAATACATTGCGAGTCCCTTTGGGAAGCGAGTTTCTTTAGCCTCACTTATTTACCCTGCCGCCGTCAACGGGTATCTTACGCCGCTGCCAACAGGAGAAAGCCATGAAAGCCCAGAAGCCGGGATTGCACCCGCGTAACCGTCACAATAGCCGCTACGATCTTGACGCCCTTTGCGCCACGATGCCCCCATTGCGTGAATTTATAATTACCAGTCCGGCGGGCGAACCGACGGTTAATTTTGCCGATCCCCTGGCCGTGAAAGCGCTGAATAAAGCGCTGCTGGCGCACTTTTATGGCGTAAAAGAGTGGGATATCCCGCCGGGCTTTCTTTGCCCACCCGTTCCAGGTCGCGCAGATTATATTCACCATCTTGCCGATTTGCTCGCCCAGGACACGGGCGGTGCTGTTCCGTCGCAGGCCAGCGTGCTGGATATCGGCACCGGGGCAAACTGTATCTATCCGCTGATTGGCGCCCATGAATATGGCTGGCGCTTCACCGGCAGCGAAGTCGACAATGCCGCATTCGCCAGCGCACAGGCGATTATCAACGCCAATCCTGGCCTGAGCCGTTCAGTGCGTTTACGTCGACAAAAAGATCCGGCGGCGATCCTGGCGGGCATCATCCATAAAAATGAGCAGTATGATGCCACGCTCTGTAACCCACCTTTTCACGACAGCGCGCAGGCTGCGCAGGCGGGCAGTGAGCGTAAACGCCGCAATCTTGGGCTTGATAATGACGCAGCGCTCAACTTCGGCGGCCAGCAGCAGGAGCTGTGGTGCGAAGGCGGGGAAGTGGCGTTTATCAGCAAGATGATTGATGAGAGCAAACAGTTCGCGCGTCAGGTTCTTTGGTTTACCTCGCTGGTTTCTCGTGGTGATAATTTACCGCCGCTATATCGCGCGCTCACCCAGGCCGGTGCCGTTAACGTGGTCAAAAAAGAGATGTCACAAGGGCAGAAGCAGAGCCGCTTTATCGCCTGGACATTTCAGGACGAGGCCCAGCGCAAGCGCTGGGCGCAAACCCGATTTAAGGCGCAGGCTCAACAGGCGGCTGCGGCGCGTTAACCGCTTGTGGCGCAGGGGGACTGCCCGGCATGGGCAGTATCTGGTAGGTTTGTACCGGCGCGCGAACGTCGGCTAAATCGAAGTGTTTTTTCACCATGCTGTCCAGTGCAAAGCGCACTGTCCACTGTTTGAGCGGCAGCGTGGTGCATGTCACCCTCAGCGTAAACGCGGTATTGGTTAGTCCGACCAGCCCGGCAAATGTCGGCTCGCCAATAATCAGCCCACGAATATCCTCCATCTCCATCAACTCCGCGACCGCATCTTTTAATGCCTGATTCGCTTTTTCCGTGTTTTCGTGGCGATCCACATCATAGTTGGCGACAACCGAACCGATCCCGCGCACGAAGTTGGCAAAGGTGGTTATCGATGACCACGGAATAATATGGTACGCCCCGGTATCCTGGCGTACGCCAACGGAACGAATTGACATCCGTTCAACCGTACCGGTGAGCGGGCCAATGGTCACGAGATCCCCGGTGTTCATCCCATTTTCAAACTGAATAAAGATGCCGGTAATAATATCTTTCACCAGGGTTTGCGAACCGAAAGAGATCGCCAGACCCAGTGCTCCGGCACCCGCCAGCAGCGGCGCGATATTAACGCCTATCTCCGAGAGCACAATCATCACCGTGATGGTACTGATCACCACCGCCAGCGCGTTACGGAACAGGGTTAACAGCGTACGGGTACGCGCGCTGGGAAGCGGCCTGCCGTGAATATCGGAGGCGAGGCGGTTTTCGATAATGCTTGCCAGCACCGTCCAGCCCACGGCAGAGAAAAACAGAATCAGGGCAATGCGAATAATAATATCAACCGCTTTTTCGCCTGCGCCATAGGTCAGCCAGTACCAGAAATCGAACAGGCCCCAGGCGTTGAGCAACAGCAGTACGGTGGCGCAAACAATGAGGATTCGTGCCGCTTTCATCGACGCAGAAAGCCAGCCGTTAAGCCGCTTTTGCAGTTCCGGATAGTTACGCTGCACCTGCGGTGACAGGGTGATGGTCTTATTAATCCAGCGCGACAGCATGCCGGAAAGAAACGCCGCGATGCTTAAAATCGCCACACTGTGCAATGACGCTCCCATCATAAATTTCAGGCTGTTGCCGGGATCAAAGAGTGAGAAGAAAAACAGCACGATGAAGTAAGCGCTGGCGAGCCAGTGCCAGATAAGCGCGAAAGCACGAATAAACAGGCTAAAGAAGGCAAGTGAATGGTCCGCCAGATGGATCAGGTTGTGCTGGATAATGCGCTTATTGCGAAAGATCAGATACAGCGCCCAGACGGTAATACAGAGCATGATGGTCACGTTAGCCAGCGCGCCTACCTGCACATTCACCTGATTGGAGATAATCGGCACGGCGACAAGCAAACCGTAGCCGATGAGGCTGCTCAGCGCACTGAGTCGCAGATGCCAGTAGCGGGCGGTGTCGTCTTCAATACGAAATGGGCGCAGCTCCGGAATGCGTGGACAGAAGATAAGCCGCAGAATGGCTTTAAAGAATTCAATCAGTGCAAAAGCATTTAAAAACAGGCTTTGCTGAAAAGCGATGGTCCGGTTTCCGTTATTCAGATTGGCGCTAAGTATCTGACCGACAAACAGCGTTAGCGCCAGCAACAGCAGGTCAACGATAAACGCCCCGATAATCATCGCCGGAAGCTGTAACCAGTTATTGCGCTCGCGGTTTTTATTACGCCCCCAGTAGCCCATTTTGCGGTACAACGGCATCACGGCAAGACGCACCAGCAGCCAGAAGGCGAACACCAAGATAGCGAGCAGTAAAAAATGTCCGGCGGCACTGGTAAAGGTTTCCGGGTTAAACGCCTTATGCGGAGAGCCGGTAATGTTGCGATAGAGTTGAGCAAACCGCGACGCGAACTCTTCACCATAGCGGCTGCTGACTTCCGTAACGTTCTCCAGTACCGTTTTTTGCTCAACGATTTGTGGTGGCGTAATGACGGGAACGGGTTCCTGTGGCGGTGTCGCTGCGACTTTGCGCAGTTGATCAATCAGCTCCTGGCGTGATTGCGGGTTATCCAGCACATCGGCCAGCGCGGCATAGGCGGCTTTTTTCTGCTCAATATCGGGGGTTGGGGTTTCGGCGGTGGGCTGTGTGCTCGTGGCCCCGGTTGTAACGCCGGGAATACCAGCCGCCTGCGCGGGCAGCCAAATAAGACTGATGAGTAACAGGATCCACGGCATGGGTGCCTCCGGCGAGAAAGTCCAGCAAAATGATAAGTATAGATGCCGGGAAACGCGTCGAAGGAAATGAGATAAATCCGGGGAGAAGGGGAGATAACCCTCTTCCCGACGGGAAGAGGGTAGCGACAACTCAGGAGACGTGCTGCAAAAATTCCTGCAAGCGCGGGCTTGGCGGGTTCTCGATAAGCGTCTGCGGATTGCCGTCTTCGGCAATACGGCCTTTATCAATGAAGATCAGACGAGAGGCCACTTTCTCGGCAAAACCGATTTCGTGCGTCACGATAACCATCGTCATGCCTTCTTCGGCCAGATCCTGCATGACTTTCAGGACCTCATGGCGCAGCTCCGGGTCGAGTGCGGATGTCGGTTCATCAAACAGCATCATCTTTGGTTTTACCGCCAGCGCGCGGGCGATAGCCACACGTTGCTGTTGGCCGCCGGACAACTCAGACGGATAGTGATGCGCACGCTCGGCAAGGCCGACTTTCGCCAGCAGCTCTTTTGCCAGTTTCTCGGCTTCGTCTTTTTTCGCACCGCGCACGCGCAGCGGACCAAACATAACGTTTTCCAGCGCGGTCAGGTGTGGGAACAGATAAAACTGCTGGAACACCATCCCGGCTTCCTGACGGATCAGACGCTCGTCAACTTTGGGATCGTTCACTTTCAGGCCATCAACAATCAACTCACCGCTGGTGATCTCTTCGAGCTTGTTGATGCAGCGCAGCAGGGTAGATTTACCTGAGCCCGACGGCCCGATAATCACCACCACTTCGCCCTGGGTAATGTTCAGGTCGATGTTATGCAGCACCTGGGTTTGACCAAAGTGCTTGGAGACATTTTTAAATTCAATCACAGGATTTTCATCCTTCTTTCAAGACGACGCAAAATAAAGCTCAGCACCAGGGTGATGATCAGATAAACAACCGCAACGGCACTCCAGATTTCCAGGGCGCGGAAGTTGCCGGCGATGATCTCCTGGCCCTGACGGGTCAGCTCGGCGACGCCGATAACAATAAACAGAGAAGTATCTTTAATGCTGATGATCCACTGGTTACCCAGCGGTGGCAGCATACGACGTAGCGCCAGTGGCAGGATAACGTGGCGGATGGTTTCGCCCTTAGACAGCCCCAGCGCCAGGCCTGCTTCACGAAAACCTTTATGAATAGACAGTACCGCACCACGGGTGATTTCCGCGATATACGCGCCCGAGTTAATCATGATGGTGATAACGGCGGCGCTAAAGGGGTCGATACGCAAATCGTTGAATGCCATGGGCAGGGCGAAGTAGATAAACATCACCTGAACAACAATCGGGGTACCGCGAATAATCTCAATAAAAACGAGTGCGATGTGGTTGGCGATCCAGCCGCCAAAGGTGCGTGCGAAACCTGCCGCCAGTCCAATAATCAAGCCGCCAAATAAGCCGAGGACCGAGATCCAAAGCGTCATTTTTGCGCCTTCAATCAGAAGCGGAATGGCAGGCCAAATGGCACTCCAGTCAAACTGCATGATGAATTCCTGTAAACCGTGGTGGAAATATACAAACACCCATAGTGCCGGTTTCCCGGCCTACGGGTGATAAGTCTGCTTACGTAGGCCCGGTAAGCTTAGCGCTGCCGGGCAACACTACCGCACAGAACAAAATATTATTTAGGCTCGGTACCGAACCATTTTTTATAGATTTCGTTGTAAGTACCGTTATCGCGCAGCGTTTTCAGCGCGCCGTTCACTTTTTCACGCAGCTCGTCGCTACCTTTCGGGAACGCGATACCGTACTGCTGTGCTTCCAGTGAATCACCTACCGCTTTGAACTGACCGTTACCCGCGGTTTTGATGAAATAGAGAATGTTCGGAGTATCGTGCAGGACCGCATCAGCACGGTTGGTACCCAGTTCCATGTATGCGTTGTCGATGTTCGGGAACTGACGCAGGTCTTTGGTTTTGATATTCGCTTTCGCGTAATCAACAGAACCGGTACCGCTCTTCACGGCAACCACTTTACCGTCGAGATCTTTTACGCTTTTTACGTCGTTGTTATTGGCTTTAACCATCACCATCAGGCCGCTTTTGTAGTAGCCATCAGAGAACTCAACCGCTTTCTTACGTTCTTCGGTGATGGTGATACCAGCCAGCGCCAGGTCAACGTTTTTAGTTTGCAGAGCCGGGATGATGCCGCTGAAATCCATCGGCTTTAACTCGTAATCCAGTTTCAGTTCTTTCGCGATAGCGGCCCACAGATCAACGTCGAAACCAACGTATTTGTCACCCTGCTTGAATTCGAAAGGAACGAATGCGGTGTCGGTCGCGACAACCAGTTTGTTTGCAGCCTGGGAAGAAACAGCAAAGGCGAGAGCGAGTGTAGCCAGGGAAAGTTTGAATACAGACTTCATAGTTTTTCCTTTTATATCCACGGGGCGATCCCCTGCGAGAACGTACGCAGTATGAAAAAATCATGCCAGGTTTACAACCTGTTGTTTTGTAAAGAGGCGATCTTCTGAATCTGTGCCCTGAACGAAGCGCAAGTGACGTTATGCACCATTTTGGGGCTTCATATTGGTGCGTATTAACTTCTGCACAGAAAACACGATTATTTAGCGCAGGAATGCACCATTTAACAATCTTTTCTTAACAATTTTGTGAAGTGATGATAACAGTCTGGCGGTCTTTCGGGTGGGGAAGAACAAAATGATGCACCATAAAAGTGCAAACCCCTTTGCCGGGGCGGCAAAGGGGTCATCTGAAGTATTTATGTTAGCGACAGGGCTTATTCGATGTTGGATTCGATAAACCACAGGAATTTATCCAGGTCGCGTGAAGCAGCGGTAAAGATATCTGCGGTATCTTCATCTTTTGCTTCGCTGATGGCTTTGCGTACATCGTTCGCGACGATGGCATAACGGTCAGCCAGTTCTTTCAGGTGATCCTGGACGCTGTGAATGTCCAGCGGGTAACTTTTCAGTGCCGTTTTGCTGTTGATGACCTGCGTTGTGCCCAGTGCGACACCACCTAACTGCACGGCACGCTCTGCCATGGTATCAAGGTGATCAACAAGGGCAGTACGGAAGCCGTCGAGCATTTCATGGACGGCGATGAAGTTAGCACCGCGCATATTCCAGTGGGCCTGTTTTGTGATCAGTGACAGGTCAATGAACTGGATCACCTGGCGATTAAGCAACTCGATAGTCGCTTTTTTATCGCTGTCTGATACATCG
This sequence comes from Citrobacter sp. UYEF32, assembly GCF_040546205.1. Classification (NCBI taxonomy): domain Bacteria; kingdom Pseudomonadati; phylum Pseudomonadota; class Gammaproteobacteria; order Enterobacterales; family Enterobacteriaceae; genus Citrobacter; species Citrobacter sp. UYEF32. The sequence goes on from NZ_JBEPNI010000002.1 coordinate 60,365, forward strand.
TTACGGGTATAAAGCAGATTAGACGCTTTCGTTTTAACCAGTTTAGCGGTACTCATAATCTCATATCCTCTTGATGTTTGTGTCCCAGGTAATTATCGAAACTAAGTATAGCACCAGATTTTTGATTGCTGTTTTGGATATACCTATCGGTTCAATAGCAGCGATAAACATACTTCTATACAGGATAGTAATAATTATTATTTCGCCATTGACGACGGGTATAAATTATCGGGAGCGTGGCTTTGGGATGTAAGAATATATATTGAAGTGTGACAATTTATCGCAATGAAACAGCTTTTATTGGCGTGAATGCTTATTCAGCATGATACGATAACCATGCTGAATAATAATTATTACCCTATCTCCACCTTCTCGACTTTTACTTCTCTGCGTAGCGTCATGGTTGAGCCTATTGAGGCAATCACAATGCACATCAGCGCGGCAACCTGTTGAAGGGAAAGCGTTTCACTCAAGAAGATCATGCCTGATACTGCCGCCAGGGCGGGTTCCATGCTCATCAGCGTCCCAAAGGTGCGCGTCGGTAACCGGGTAAGGGCAATCATTTCCAGCGAATAAGGCAGTGCGGTCGATAATATTGCTACCGCTATTCCCAGCGGTAGCACAGACCATTGCCATAATAGAGCGCCGGACTGGAAAGTGCCTAAAGGTACAAAAACCAGCGCGGCTATTAATGAACCCAGTGCAACGGTTGCCGGACCATGTTCTTCCCCGGCCTTATGACCAGAAATAATATATACAGCCCAGCATGCGCCTGCGCCAAGCGCATATGCCGCGCCGGTTAAATCGACATGGGAAACATTGTTACCAAGCGGTAATAAATACCACAGACCGAGCACCGCCAGAATGACCCACAGAAAATCAATGGGGCGACGGGAGCCAAAAAGAGCAACGGACAGGGGGCCGACGAACTCCAGCGCAACCGCAATACCCAGAGGTATAGTCTGAATAGAGAGATAAAACATGTAGTTCATCGCCCCCAGCGATAAACCATAGGCCAGAAGGGGCAGGCGCTGTTCGCGGGTAAAACGCAGACGCCAGGGTTTAAAGATAACCACCAGAATCAGCGTACCCAGTGCCAGACGGAGCGCGGTCATTCCCGGTGCGCCCACTATCGGAAATAGCGATTTTGCCAGTGATGCGCCCCCCTGTATCGAACACATCGCAATGAGCAACACCACCACAGATAACCAAACCGGTATCTTACGAGACGACCCAGGCATCCTTTCTCCTGTCAAATTATGTCAATCAAAGTAAAACCTGCAGTCTACTTGAAATAGCCCCGGCTGGTTGAGACTTTGTTGAAAAACAGCGGCTAAAAATACGTAAAATAGATGACAGTTGATGGTTAATTAACCTGTCCGATTAGGAATAATCTGGATGAACATGCCGGGTAACACGCTTCATAATGGCATGTCCTGCGGAAAAATGACCGTTTAATGAAAGAGTTAGTAAGCTTATGAAATGTTCTGTTACATGAAATGGGCCATTAGACATCGTTTATCCCAAAGAGTTTCTTAACAATTTTTGATATATTTAAAACTTAGGATTTACTTGAAGCACATTTGAGGTGGTTATGAAAAAAATTGCATGTCTTTCAGCACTGGCCGCTGTTCTGGCGGTATCCGCAGGTTCCGCTTTTGCAGCTACTTCCACTGTTACCGGTGGTTACGCACAGAGCGACGCTCAGGGTGTAGCGAACAAAGCAAACGGCTTCAACCTGAAATACCGCTACGAGCAGGACAACAACCCGCTGGGTGTTATTGGCTCCTTCACGTACACTGAAAAAGATCGCACTGAAGATGGCGTCTATAACAAAGGCCAGTACTACGGTATCACTGCAGGTCCGGCTTACCGTCTGAACGACTGGGCAAGCATCTACGGTGTTGTAGGTGTTGGCTACGGCAAATTCCAGCAGACCGTTGACACTGCTAAAACTTCCGATACCAGCGACTACGGTTTCTCCTACGGCGCGGGTCTGCAGTTCAACCCGATGGAAAACGTTGCACTGGACTTCTCCTACGAGCAGTCTCGCATTCGTAGCGTTGACGTAGGCACCTGGATCGCAGGCGTCGGCTACCGTTTCTAATTCGGCTGGCAATAAAAAATCCGCCTCAAGGGGCGGATTTTTTTTGCCTGCTATTTAGAAATTCGTTTAGCGGTGCGTATCGAAAACATCGGTCGCCAGGCGGTCGTAGTCAATTTTCTGTAACTTAAAGTTGGTAATGTAGACTGGCCCGGCTTTTTGCTCGGACATGAACGGGTAAGAATTTTTAATCTCTTGTGTGGTAATCCCCGTCCACTGCGAGAAGAAGCTCAGGAAATCGTTCGCAGAACGGCGCGCTTTAATCACCCGATGCTTTGTGTCATCGCTCGACAGCACCATAAACGGCACCTGGAAGTTTTGTTTAAACAGGTCGTCATGCGCCAGATATTGCACATCCGTCCCACGCTCTCTGAATGTCAGACCATGGTCAGAGAAGTAGACCATTGAGAAACTGTCATTCGTGGCGACCAGTTGGGAGTAGAGTTTACCCAGCAGTTCATCCGTTGCGGTGATGGAATAGAGATAGCAAGAGGTCTCTTTTGACTGGACGAACTCGCTGTATTTACCGCCGGAGCGCTCGCAGGTTGAAGGGTGTGAGCCCATCAGATGCAGCACAATTAACTGCGGCTGGTTGCGTTTGGTTGCCAGTACCTGATTAGTCAGCTTAAGCAGATCGTCATCACGGGTGTTTTTATCCGCTTCGAAATCACCGCTTTTCAGGAACTGCACTTCATCCGCGCGTTTCGCGATACTGGCAATGGCGGTGTCGTACTCGCCAATTTGCCCCTGATTGGAGAACCACCAGGTCTGGAAGCCCGCACGGTTTGCGAGGGTGACAAAGTTATCCTGATACTGCGGCTTATCATCGACCACACGGTTGAGCGTCAGGCCCAGCGATTTCTGTGTCGAGCCGCTGGCAGAGATGTAATCCATAAAGAATGTGCCATTGGCCTGGCTTTCGAACGGCGTGTTGTTCCAGTGGCCGCCAAAGGCGCCCGCCGCGTCACGGCGTACACTCTCGCCAATCACCACCACATAGGTGTGATACTTTGGTTTGACGCCAAGGACGGTCCAGGTGTCCTTCATGCTGGCGAGCTGCGCCATGTTTTCCTGCTCTTTCACCACTTCGTAGTTGTTCACTGCCACATCGCGCACGAAGCGCAGCACCGGAACGCCGGTATCAATGAGCCTGAACTCAAAGCCGCGGAAGTGGTTTTGTACCGGGCCAATAAAATAGGACGCAACGCAAAATACCACGCCGAGCGTATCCCATTTCAGCCACGGGGTTGACGGCTGCGTTACCCGGCGACGCATTGACACAATACCCATCGCAAAGATAAACGCGCCGATAGCGTAGTGGTGCCACGGGAAAATAGTCAGAATTTCCGTCGACTCTTCCATATTGGTCGAGTGCAGGGCCAGCAGGGTATTAAAGTTCGGTGCGCCATAGGCCTGGCCAAACGGGAAATAGCTGGCGGCGACAAGCGAGGTAATACCGATGACAATTTTTTGCGCCCGGGGCGCATGCCGCCACAGTACGCACAGAGCACAGGTAAAGACCACGGCGTACAGGACACTAAATTCATAACCAAGAGCAAAATTAATCAACATTGACTGGAGAAAGTAGAAACCTGTCCACGGATTGATCGTCTGGCTGCGGAAGGCAACGGATTCTTTAAGGATTATGCTCATAGATTACTTCACGAAAACGCCATGTGCTCACCCTGGCGAAAGGGTCAAAACCTGCCGGACAGTGCGTGGAGAGGGGAAGAGGTCCGCTTCTGCGAGCCGCAATTTGTGCAGGGCTGCGCAAAGATAAAGTTAGCCGTGCTGAAGGTCAACACCTGCTACCGTGTCGTTTTGGGAGGGCGGTTGCAAATCAAACAAATAAGTGAAAATTATGTGCGGGCAATCCGATGATAACGGGAGAATGTGACGGAAAAATGAAGCGGCGTACCGCGACGCCGCATTAATGAGAAGTTTTATCGTCTTTCTGTGGCTTGCCGTTAAACATATCACACAGCATGTTCAGCAGCAGCAGACGAACTTTAAACGGGGAGTGAGTAAACACGCTCATGCACCTCTGAAATTCGTTCATATTGACCTCCTTACTGACTTGTTCGCTCCCGACCATCCATGCCCGGTTGAACGTATTACATACAGATATAGCACAGGCTATATTTTATAGCTATGGCTAAGACGTTAATTTTTTGTGCTGGTTCACCTATGGTTTACAATGTGCCTTCTCTTATATGATGCGGGTATCGCGTCACCCCCCAGAGGAAGCACAATGAACCGTCGCGCAGGTAAGCAAACAATAAAAAAAGTGACGCTGGTAAATGTTGAAGAGCACGTGGAAGGCTTTCGTCAGGTGCGCGAAGCGCATCGCCGCGAGCTGATCGACGATTATGTTGAATTGATTTCAGATTTAATCCGCGAAGTGGGCGAAGCTCGCCAGGTGGATATGGCCGCGCGGCTGGGTGTCTCTCAGCCAACGGTAGCAAAAATGTTAAAACGTCTGGCGACGGTAGGGCTGATTGAGCAAATTCCCTGGCGCGGGGTATTTCTGACGCCGGAAGGGGAGAGACTCGCCCAGGCCAGCCGCGAACGCCATCAAATTGTTGAAAGCTTTTTACTGGTGCTCGGTGTGAGCCCGGAGATTGCACGCCGTGACGCGGAAGGAATGGAACACCACGTCAGTGAAGAAACGCTTGAGCGTTTTCGTCTGTTCACTTTGCAACAAGGGTTGCCGTCTGAATGAACCTTCCATTCTTTCGCGCGTTACTGCGCGATCGCTTTTTGCACCTCCTGCTGGTTATTGGTTTGGGTCTCTGCTTTGCCGTTCCTTTTGCGCCTGCCACCTGGCCCGGTGCCATTGACTGGCACACCATTATTACCCTCAGCGGTTTGATGCTGCTGACGAAAGGTGTGGAACTGAGCGGCTATTTTGATGTGCTGGGGCGTCGTATGGTGCGGCGTTTTCGTACCGAGCGGCAACTGGCCATGTTTATGGTTCTGGCGGCGGCACTCCTTTCCACCTTCCTGACCAATGACGTGGCGCTGTTTATCGTGGTGCCGCTTACCATCACCTTAAAAAAACTGTGCGAAATCCCGGTCAATCGGTTGATCATTTTTGAGGCGCTGGCGGTGAACGCGGGTTCGTTGTTAACTCCCATTGGCAACCCGCAAAATATTCTGATTTGGGGACGTTCCGGGATGTCATTCCCGGCCTTTATCTGGCAGATGACACCCCTGGCGCTGGCGATGATGGTGACGCTGCTGGTGCTGTGCTGGTTCTGTTTTACCGGTAAGACGCTTAATTACCATAGCGGCGTTAAAAACCCGGACTGGAAACCCAGGCTGGTCTGGAGTTGCCTGGGCTTTTACCTGGTCTTTATTACGGCGCTGGAGCTAAAGCAGGAGCTGTGGGGACTGGTGGTGGTGGGCGTGGGCTTCTTATTGCTCGCAAGACGCGTTGTGTTAAGCGTGGACTGGACGTTGCTGCTGGTATTTATCGCCATGTTTATCGACGTGCATTTACTGATCCAGTTGCCCGCATTGCACCATTTGCTCGCCAGTACCAGCCAGCTTTCGCCGTCCGGTCTGTGGCTGACGGCGATTGGTCTGTCGCAGTTTATCAGTAATGTGCCCGCGACCATTTTACTGCTCAATTATGTGCCGCCAGACACCCTGCTGGCCTGGGCGGTCAATGTCGGTGGATTTGGCCTGTTGCCCGGCTCGCTGGCGAATCTGATTGCGCTGCGTATGGCGAATGACCGCCGCATCTGGTGGCGCTTCCACGTTTATTCCCTTCCCATGCTGCTGTGGGCCGCGCTGGTTGGCTACGGACTATTCCTGGTCAGATAGTGCTGATTTGTCAGTTTATCCTGGCAAATGTATAGCTACCGCCTAAGTTTAGTGAACGGCGTAACTGTGACGCCGTTCACTGACAGGACTGTTGCGTACTATGGCAGAACATTCAACCGCCCCTGAGAACGGGCAGGAAACTCAAACAGAAGAGACGCAAAACCGCAAACGCCCCGGTAAAAAGCCCCTCATTATCCTCGGCATTGTGGTGATTGTGATGGTTGTCGTCGCGCTGGTGTGGTGGTTACTAACACGCAATGAAGAGACGACAGACGATGCGTTCACCGACGGCGATGCGGTCACCATTGCGCCGAAGGTGGCGGGCTACGTCACTGAGCTGCGTGTAAAAGATAACCAGCAGGTGAAAAAGGGCGATCTGCTGGTGGTGATTGATCCCCGTGACGCCACGGCGCAGCGCGATCAGGCGCAGGCGCAACTTGGGCTGGCAACGGCGCAGCTCCACCAGGCGCAGGCACAACTGGATTTGTCAAAAGTGCAGTACCCGGCCCAGCGCGACGAAGCGCGGGCGCAGGTGTTGAAGGCGCAGGCGGATTTAGCTAACGCGCAGGCTGCCTATAAACGCCAGCGCGGTGTCGATCCTCGCGCCACGACACAACAAAATATCGACAGCGCCAATGCGCAGTTACGCAGCGCGCAGGCACAACTGGCGAGCGCGCAGGCGCAACTGGAAGTGGCGGATCAGGTGCAGTTGCAGATTCGCCAGCAGGAGACCAATGTCGAGGCCCGTCAGCGTCAGGTGGATCAGGCGAAAGCACAGCTTGAAACCGCCGAGCTGAATCTCTCCTGGACTGAGGTCCGTGCGCCGTTCGACGGGTTTGTCACCAAACGTAATGTACAAACCGGCACCCTGGTGCAGGCGGGTACGGCGCTGTTTTCGCTGGTCTCACCGCAAATCTGGGTGACGGCGAATTTCAAAGAATCGCAGCTTGAACGCATGCGTCCGGGCAATAAAGTGACGGTGAAGGTCGATGCCTGGCCGGATCTGGAGCTGGAAGGGCACGTTGACAGTATTCAGCAGGGGAGCGGCTCGAAGTTCTCTGCTTTCCCGTCCGAGAACGCTACCGGTAACTTTGTCAAAATCGTCCAGCGCGTACCGGTGAAAATCGTCATTGATAAAGGGCTGGATACGAACCGTCCGCTGCCACTGGGTCTGTCAGTTGAACCGAAGGTAACCGTGGAATGACAGACGTTAGCCATGAAAACTGGCGACCGGCCAGTAATCCATGGGCCGTCGCCTGGGTGGTGACGCTGGCGGTCTTTATGGAGATCCTCGATACCACCATCGTTAACGTCGCACTGCCGCATGTTGCCGGTTCGCTTTCCGCCAGTTACGACGAATCCACCTGGGTACTGACCAGTTATCTGGTGGCCAATGGTATCGTGCTACCCATTTCGGCGTTTCTCAGCCGCGTGTTCGGTCGCAAGCAGTTTTTCCTGATTTGCATCGTGATGTTCACGATTTGCTCCTTCTTGTGCGGTATCGCGACGGAACTGTGGCAAATCATTCTTTTTCGCGTGCTGCAGGGCTTTTTTGGCGGCGGCTTGCAGCCAACGCAACAGTCGGTGTTGCTGGATTACTTCAAGCCTGAGGATCGCGGCAAAGCGTTTGGCCTCTCTTCGATTGCCATCATTGTTGCCCCCGTAATGGGGCCAACATTGGGCGGCTGGATCACCGATAACTACTCCTGGCGCTGGGTCTTTTTTATCAATATCCCGGTAGGTATTGTCACGGTACTCGCGATTTATCAGCTACTGGAAGACCCGCCGTGGGAGCGTAAATCGGACAAAAAATTGACCATCGACTGGCCGGGGATCGGCCTTATCGCCCTCGGACTCGGTTGCCTGCAGGTGATGCTGGACCGTGGGGAAGATGAAGACTGGTTCGCCTCTGATTTTACCCGCATTTTTGCCGTACTGACGGCAGTCGGCATTGTCGGCGCGATTTACTGGCTGCTATATGCCAAAAAGCCGGTGGTGGATTTGCGCTGTATGGCCGATAAAAACTTTGCTGTCTCCAGTCTGTTGATGGCGGGTATGGCGATGATCCTCTATGGCAGCTCCGTGGTGATCCCACAACTGGCGCAGCAGGATCTGGGCTACACCGCTACCTGGTCCGGGCTGGTACTGTCACCGGGCGCGGTACTTATTGTGCTGACTATCCCGCTGGTGCTCAAACTGATGCCCATCGTGCAAACGCGCTGGATTATCGCCTTTGGCTTTTTCTGCCTCGCGGCCTCGTTCTGGTGGTCGCGGACGCTGACGCCGGATATCGATTTTGAAACCCTGATGCTGTTTCGCAGCGCGCAATCGATAGGCCTGGGCTTCCTGTTTGTACCGCTGACCACCATTGCTTTTATTACCATTCCTCGCCAGCTTAATGCCGATGCGGCCGCGCTGTTCACGATGTTCCGCAATGTCGCGGGATCGGTGGGCATTTCGCTTTCCACGGCGGCGATAACCGAACGGTCGCAGGCGCACAGTGCGCATCTGGCCTATAACATGTCGCCGCTTAATGAACAATTTCAACTGGCGGTGCGCGAATCAGCGCAGGCGATCCGCAATTTCACTGCACTGGTGGGTGACCCGATGAATACAGCGATGGGGCAGATGTATAAAACGATGATCGCGCAGTCGCGTTTTCTGGCCTATATCGACGTGTTCACACTGCTCAGTATTGTCGCACTGTTATTGATTCCTTTTTGTTTACTGCTATCGCCGATTAAGAGCGAAGGCAGCGCAGGAGCACATTAATATGTCCAGGCGTGGTGTTTCACTGACATTTCTTTCTCTTTGGCTGGCAGGCTGTAGCGTGGGTCCGGATTACCAGCAGCCGTCGCCGCAAACCCCAACGCACTGGAACGATCCGGGCGATAAAACCGTGGCCTCGCAGACCGTGTCGCAGGCGGTTAACCCGCGTTGGTGGACCACCTTTCAGTCACCGCAACTTAATAGCCTGATTGAGCGTGCTATCGCCGGGAATCTCTCGTTGCAACAAACGGTGCTACGTATCGCAGGGGCGCGTGAACAGATTAATCAGGCTGGCGGCGCATTTTTACCGGCGGTCAACGGCAGCGTCAAAGCCACGCGCCAGCAACTGGGGCTGGAAGGGGAGCTGAAATCCCACGATGTTTACGGCCAACTGGATAATGTTGACCCGCAAATCGCCGGGGCGCTGGGGGCGTTAACGCAGCCGGTGAACCTTTATCAGGGCAGTTTCGACGCGCAGTGGGAGTTGGATCTGTGGGGTAAAGTACGCCGTCAGGTTGAAGGGGCGCAGGCGCAGCAGCAGCAGGCGATTGAGCAGCGGAACGATGCGCTGGTGTCGCTGGAGGCGGAAGTGGCGCGTGCGTGGCTGCAACTGCGCGGCGCGCAAAGCGTTATCTCCACTTTGCAGACGCAAATCGAGACGGCGCAGCAAACCTATACCCTGACGGATAACCGCCAGCGTAGTGGGTTGTCTCCGCAAATGGACGTTGAAAATGCCCGGGCCCAGGTGGGTAGCCTGGAAGCGCAACTACCGCAGTATCAGGCCCAGGAGCGTCAGGCCATGAATGCGCTGGCGATTTTGCTCGGCAAACCGCCAGGTGCGCTGGATAGCGAACTCAGGAATGTGCAGCCATTGCCGAAGCTGCCTGCGCTGGTCTCAACCGGCATTCCGTCGACGCTTGCCCGCAGACGCCCGGATATTCGTGAGGCAGAAGCGTCATTACACGCCGCGACGGCGCAAATTGGCGTCTCTGTCGCGCAGCTTTTCCCGAGCCTGACGCTGAGCGGGCAGTTTGGCTTGCGTAACAGTGAGACCGACTGGCTCACAGACTGGAGCAGCCACTTCTACAGTTTCGGCCCGCAGATTTCTATCCCTATCTTTCAGGGCGGGCGGCTGGTCTCCAGCGTGAAACTGGCCCGCGCGCAGCAGGGGGCGGCGGTGCTCAATTACCGCCAGACGGTGCTGGAAGCGCTGGGGGATGTGGAAAATGCGCTGGTTAGCTATCGCGCCGATCAGCAGCGCGAGGCCGGGCTCGATAAAACCCTTGATGCGCTGCATAACGCCTTTACGCTGGCCAGCGACAGTTATCGGCAAGGTATTGCCAGCTTTATCGATGTGCTTGATGCCCAACGTCAACTGGCGCAGGCGGAGCAGCAACGTGCGCAGGCGCGGGTGCAGAGCAGTCTGGATTTAGTGGCGCTGTATAAAGCGCTTGGCGGCGGCTGGGAGCCTTATCAGCAGGTGCGTTTGCCGGAATATTCTGTCTTTGGCGATGCCCCGCGCGGATAAGGTTTAGAGGATTGGGCAAGAAACAGACAGGATCGCCACATTCCACAGCACGCCGTATTGCGTATAACTATCTGCGTCAACCAACAGTGTGAGGAGACGCCAAATGCGTTATCAAAAACTCGGCAATACCGGTCTGTTTGTTTCTGAACTGTGCCTCGGCACCATGACGTTCGGTGGTGAGGGCGGCATGTGGGGCAAAATTGGGCAACTGGATCAGGCGCAGGCGGACAAGCTGGTCGGCAGCGCGCTGGACGCAGGCATCAACTTTATCGATACCGCTAACGTCTATTCCGAAGGTCGCTCCGAGCAAATCACCGGTCAGGCACTGAAAAACCTCAAGGTGCCGCGTGAAAATGTGGTGGTGGCGACCAAAGTGTTCGGCGAAACCGGCACGGCGGGGGTGAACTCGCGCGGCAGTTCCCGCTATCACATTATTGGCAGCGTGAAAGAGAGCCTGAAACGGATGCAGCTCGATCATATCGATCTCTATCAGTTGCACGGCTTTGACCCGGCGACGCCCATGGAAGAGATGCTCTACGCGCTGGATAACCTCGTACAACATGGGCATGTCCGCTATATCGGCGTATCCAACTGGGCGGCGTGGCAGATTGCCAAAGCACTGGGCATATCTGAACGGCTCGGGCTGGCGCGTTTCGCGTCCTTGCAGGCCTATTACACTATTGCCGGGCGTGACCTGGAGCGTGAACTGGCGCCGATGCTGCAAAGCGAAAATGTGGGCCTGATGGTCTGGAGCCCGCTGGCGGGCGGCCTGCTTAGTGGTAAATACAGCCGCGATGGCAAGGGCGAAGAGGGCAGTCGTCGTCTGGCGTTTGACTTCCCGCCGGTGAACAAAGACCGCGCGTTTGACTGCATCGACGTGATGCGCGTTATCGCCGAGGCAAAAGGTGTTTCTGTCGCACAGATAGCGCTGGCCTGGCTACTTCACCAGCCGGTAGTAAGCAGCGTGATCATCGGCGCTAAACGCCCGGATCAGCTTGAGGACAATATCGCCGCGACCCATATTCGCTTAACGGAAGAGGAGCTGCGCCAGCTTGATGCAGTGAGTGCGTTGCCACGCGAATATCCCGGCTGGATGCTCGAACGCCAGGGTGAATATCGTCGTAACCAGTTAGCCCACAAGTAACCCCGCATTGTGATTTTTCCCCGGCGGCATGTCGCTGACCGGGGATTTTTCTTCCCACCTAATTTCTCAATCCCGCTCACAAAAACGATCCTTTCGTTTTGCCTGACTTTTCACCTTTGACTATATGACTAGTCATATACACGAAATGACTAGTCATATGATGAGGGAGATGTCCAGATGAGTAAAACGCTGCCGCCAGGCTTTTTATGGGGAAATTCCGTTTCCAGTATGCAGACCGAAGGGGCATGGAATGAAGGTGGAAAAGGGCCATCGGTTTACGACATTCGCGAAGCCAGCGAGTTTGCTTCTGACTGGAAAGTCGCGACCGATTCCTACCATCGTTATCAGGAAGATTTTGATTACATGCGCGATTTGGGCATGAACTGCTACCGCTTTCAGATATCCTGGAGCCGTGTCTGCCCGGACGGTGACGGCGCATTCAACGAGGAAGGTATCGCCTTCTACGATCGCTTTATCAACGATCTGCTCGCTCGCGGTATCGAACCGATGATCTGCCTGTACCACTTCGATATGCCGCTGGCGCTGGCGGAAAAATACAATGGTTTTACCGATCGTCACGTGCTGGACGCGTTTGTCCGTTATGGGCAGAAGATGATCGACTGCTTTGGCGATCGCGTAACCTGGTGGCTGACGTTCAACGAGCAGAATATCTACCATATGCCGGAAGCGTTTCGGGTTAGCGGCTATTTGCGTGGCGACAAAACGTTGCGTGAGCTGTACCAAATTCAGCACCACGTGATGATGGCCCACGTACAGCTAACCCAGTACCTGCATGAGACCAAACCCGGCAAACTGATGGGCGGTATGCTGGCCCATCAGCTTGTCTATCCTGCGACCTGTAAACCGCGTGATGTTTTTTGTGCCCAGCAATACGACGAGTTTCTCAACCAGAATCTCCTGCGGGTGTTTGCCGGCCAGGGCTATAGCCCGGCGGTGATGGCGGTGGTTGAGCGCGAAGGCTTTAGCGATATCTATCGTGCTGAGGATCTGGCGCTCATTGCCCGTGTGAAAAGCGACTATACGGCGTTTAGCTATTACGCCAGCAAGGCGCTTAACAGCGATGCGATCGCACCAGATGCGCCGGTGAACTATTACCTGCAACAGGGCGATGTGCCTAATCCGTATTTGCACGCCACCGAATGGAACTGGCAAATCGACCCCCTCGGTTTTCGCGCCATTATCACCCGCTACTACAACGACTGGCGTTTGCCGGTTTTCCCCATTGAAAACGGTATCGGCGTGATTGAAACCTGGGACGGGGTGAATCCTATTAATGACGATTACCGCATTGCCTATCACCGTGATCACCTTCAGGCGATGAAAGACGCCATGTTTGAAGATGGCGCGCAGGTGGTGGGCTATCTCGGCTGGGGGCTTATCGACATTCTCAGCTCACAGGGTGATATGCGTAAGCGTTATGGCGTGGTCTACGTCAATCGCGAAAACCATGACCTAAAAGATCTTAAACGCGTGCCGAAACGGAGCTACGCCTGGTTAAAACAGGTGATACACAGCAACGGCCGCGAATTGTAAACAGCAGCGTACCGTTTGATGCCGAACGAAGGGAGACCATGATGCCTGAAACAAAAACAACAGCGAACATGCAGTCTTTTGTGGATAAGTTCGTCGATTTTTCCGCCCGCCTGGCCAACCAGGTTCATCTGCGTTCCTTAAGGGACGCCTTTGCCGCCGTGATGCCGATCTTTATCCTTGCCGGCCTGGCGGTTCTGGTCAATAACGTGGTGTTCCCGTGGATCCTGGAGGGCGAGACGTTAGTGCGCTTCAAGGTCTGGGGGGAAGCGGTCATCAACGGTACGTTGAACATTGCAGCACTATTGATTGCCCCCATGACCGCCTGGTCGCTGGCGCGCAATCGCAACTTTGATAACCCGGTTTCGGCGGTGGTTATCGCGCTCTCCAGCTACATTATGATGATGCCGATGCATCTGGAGGTGGTGCCGGACGGGGCGAAAGCGACCGTTACCGTCAGCCAGATGCTCTCTTTTGCCAATATCGGCTCCACCGGCATTTTCGCCGGGGTGATTATCGGTTTACTGTCGACGGAGTTATTTATCCGCATCGCCAGCATCGAAAAGCTGAATATTTCACTGGGTGAAAATGTACCACCGGCGGTGGGTAAATCCTTTTCCGCTCTGATTCCGACTATTATCACTCTGTCGACGTTCGCGGTGATCGCCGCCGTACTGGCTAATGTACTTCATACCGACTTAATTCATCTGATCACTACGCTTATCCAGCAACCGCTGCGGCTGATTAATACCAGCCTGCCAGGAACCATTTTTATTTATAGCTTCGGCAACTTCCTGTTTACCCTGGGGATTCATCAGTCGGTGGTAAATGGGGTGATTCTGGAACCGTTCCTGCTTATCAACACCAATGAGAATATGCTGGCCTTTGCCAATGGTCAGCCGATTCCACATATCATCAATAATATCTTTGTGCCGACCTTCGGCATGATTGGCGGGACGGGCAGTACGATTTCCCTGTTGCTGGCCATATTCATTTTCTCGCGTCAGAAATCGGCGAAACAGGTGGCGCGGCTGTCGATTTCACCGGGGCTGTTTAATATAAACGAACCGGTTATCTTCGGTCTGCCGATTGTTTTTAACCTGCCGCTGATGATCCCCTTTGTTTTGCTGCCCGCCATCGGCATTTACTTTGCCTGGCTGTGTACCACGCTGGGGTGGATGTCGCGTTGTGTGGTGATGATCCCGTGGACGACACCGCCCATTTTAAGCGCCTGGCTGGCGACCGCGGGAGACTGGCGGGCGGTGGTGGTTCAGTTGATAATCATCATCTTTGGTGTATTCTTCTACCTGCCTTTCCTCAAAATAGCCGAGAGAGTGGCCTTAAGAAACAATGGGATAGCTGAATAACAAGAAGGAAAGGCAATGGCGTCGAAATACATTTCTATTGCGCGCGAAATTAAACAACGGATCCTGAGTCAGCAGTACTCGTCCAATGAGCCATTGCCCGATCAGTTTGCCCTTGCGGCGGAATTCAATACCAGCCGCATGACCATCCAGCAGGCGATGCGTCAGTTGATTGTCGAAGGGCTGGTCTATACCCGTAAAGGATTGGGCACCTTTGTACGCAAGAATTTTATGCAACTCTCCCGCTGGGATTTACCGGGCAGCGACTATTACGGTGCGACCAAGACCTGGGAAAACGTTGGCCAGGTCACCAGTAAAATCATCAAATTTGAGCTGCGTTTCCCGACGGAAAAAGAGCAGGACTCGCTACTGCTGGGGCCAGACGAGCCGGTCTACGACTTTAATCGCTTACGCCTGCTGGAAGGGGAGCCGGTGTCGCTGGAATTTACCCTGATGCCGGTAAACCTGGTGCCAGGGCTTAACCGTGGACATCTGGAAAGTTCGGTGTTTCGCTATGTGCAGGACGATCTGGCGCTCAAGATTATGGGGTCTTATCGCATCGTGCGCGCGCTGAAACCTGGCGTTGAGGACCGTGAATATCTGAACTGTGACGAGACGGACCCGGTGCTGGAAGTGGAGCAGGTGATTTATCTGGAGGACGGCACGCCGCTGGAGTATGCCCATTGCCGTTACCGCTACGATCATGGCGGCATTATTGTGGTAAATAACGGATAAAAAAAAGCGGGTTTAAACCCGCTTTTTTCATGCTTGCGCAAGGATCAGTTCACACGAACCGGCATACCGGAGCGGTTCTGGATT
This sequence comes from Citrobacter sp. UYEF32, assembly GCF_040546205.1. NCBI lineage: Bacteria > Pseudomonadati > Pseudomonadota > Gammaproteobacteria > Enterobacterales > Enterobacteriaceae > Citrobacter > Citrobacter sp. UYEF32. Next base: position 75,472 of record NZ_JBEPNI010000002.1, read on the forward strand.
GCCTGGTCTACGATGTTCTGGTCAACGTCAGACTGGCTGGTAACGCTCTGTACACTCTTGGTCAGCGCGATCGGCACGATTTCGCCGCCGTTGAACTGCGCTTCGGTGGTGGACAGCGGGTTATGTACTTCGATGTAGCGGCTGCCATCCGGCTCGGTGGTGGCTTTTACCGGCTCATCAATAAACTGTACGCGCGTGCCGACCGGTACGTTTTCGAACAGGAATTTGATGTCGTCGTTACGCAGACGCACACAACCGTGGCTTACGCGCAGACCGATACCGAAGTTGGCGTTGGTCCCGTGGATCGCATACAGGCGGCCAATGTACAGTGCGTACAGACCCATCGGGTTATCCGGACCCGCCGGGACGACTGGCGGCAGCGGTTGACCTGCGGCGGCATATTCAGCGTGCATTTTCGCCGTTGGGGTCCAGGTCGGACCGGCTTTCTTACGTTCTACTTTAGTGGTCCAGGCAATCGGGGTGTCTTTACCCAACTGGCCGATACCGATCGGCAGAACGATAACGGTTTTGGTCCCTGCCGGGTAATAGTACAAACGCATTTCGGCGCTGTTGATAACGATACCTTCATGGACGGTATCCGGCAGAATAAGCTGCTGAGGCACGTTCATCACCGTACCGCCTTTCGGCAGATAGGCATCAATACCCGGGTTCGCTTCCAGCATATTGGAAAGACCCATCTGATATTGCGCGGCAAAGTACTCCAGCGGCTGGCTGTTGTTCTCTGGGATGGTTACGACCTGGTTTTGACCGATCACTCGGCTGCCATCGGTCGGAAGCGGATAAGTTACAGCAGACGCGGTTTTGCAAAAGCCCACGACGGCAAACGCCGCCGCTAAAAGCGTTGTTAATTTCATATTCATGGTGTGCGAGATTCGTGCCACAGGCCGTTAGGTTAATGGTTCTTTCTAATAGATGGGAGCGCATTATATGTGCATTCCCGCGCACAGGGAATTGAGATGTGTACGAAATCACACTTTTTTCCCGTTGGTTTCATTTTAGCCCTTCGTTTCCGGGCAGGAATCTAATTCGGAATTGTGGCATAATAGGGTGTTTGTCACACATTTCAGGATAATTCCGTGTTAGTCACCAGCAACGTCACCATGCAGTTCGGCAGCAAGCCGCTGTTTGAAAACATTTCCGTCAAATTTGGCGGCGGCAACCGTTACGGCCTGATCGGCGCCAACGGGAGCGGTAAATCCACCTTTATGAAAATCCTTGGCGGCGATTTAGAGCCGACGCTGGGGAATGTCTCCCTCGATCCGAATGAACGCATCGGTAAGCTGCGTCAGGATCAGTTCGCCTTCGAAGAGTACACTGTCCTCGACACCGTGATCATGGGTCATGGTGAGCTGTGGGAAGTGAAGCAGGAGCGCGACCGTATCTACGGTCTGGCCGAAATGAGCGAAGAGGACGGCTACAAAGTCGCCGATCTTGAAACGCAATATGGCGAGATGGACGGTTACTCCGCCGAGGCGCGCGCAGGCGAACTGCTGCTCGGCGTCGGGATCCCGGTTGAGCAACATTACGGTCCGATGAGCGAAGTGGCTCCCGGCTGGAAACTGCGTGTCCTGTTGGCACAGGCACTGTTTTCCAATCCGGACATCCTGCTGCTCGACGAACCGACGAACAACCTGGACATCGATACTATTCGCTGGCTGGAGCAGGTGCTGAACGAACGTAACAGCACCATGATCATCATTTCGCATGACCGTCACTTCCTGAATATGGTCTGCACCCATATGGCTGACCTGGATTACGGCGAACTGCGCGTTTATCCGGGCAACTACGACGAATATATGACGGCGGCAACCCAGGCGCGTGAACGTCTGCTGGCGGATAACGCCAAGAAGAAAGCGCAAATTGCCGATCTGCAGTCGTTTGTTAGCCGCTTTAGCGCCAACGCCTCTAAATCTCGCCAGGCTACATCACGTGCGCGCCAGATTGATAAAATCAAACTGGAAGAGGTTAAAGCCTCCAGCCGTCAGAACCCGTTCATCCGTTTCGAGCAGGACAAGAAACTGTTCCGTAACGCGCTGGAAGTGGAAGCCCTCGCTAAAGGGTTTGATGAAGGCCCGCTGTTTAAAGGTGTTAACCTGCTGCTGGAAGTGGGTGAGAAGCTCGCGATCCTCGGTGCGAACGGCGTGGGTAAATCCACCATGCTGAAAACGCTGGTGGGTGAACTGGAAGCGGACAAGGGCACCGTGAAATGGTCGGAAAATGCGCAGATTGGTTACTACGCGCAGGACCACGAATACGAGTTCGAAAACGACCTCACCGTGTTTGACTGGATGAGCCAGTGGAAACAAGAGGGCGATGATGAGCAAGCGGTACGCAGCATTCTGGGGCGTCTGCTGTTCAGCCAGGACGACATCAAAAAGCCCGCGAAGGTGCTGTCCGGTGGTGAGAAAGGCCGCATGTTGTTCGGCAAGCTAATGATGGAAAAACCCAATATTCTGGTGATGGACGAACCGACCAACCACCTGGATATGGAATCTATCGAATCGTTGAACATGGCGCTGGAGATGTATCAGGGCACGCTGATTTTCGTCTCTCATGACCGTGAATTTGTGAGCTCGCTGGCGACCCGCGTCATCGAAATTACGCCGGAGAAAGTCATCGACTTTACGGGCAATTACGAAGATTATCTGCGCAGTAAAGGCATCGAATAATTTCTTTACGCTTTCTTCCATCCGGAAGAAAGCGTTTTTATTTTTTCTGATTCCGTGTAAACCAAATTTTAGTTCTATTTCCTTATTAAGAGAATACGGTAGACTTTTTTAACGTGCGGGATGCACGTCTGCAATAAACACAAGGAGCGTTTATCGTGGAAAGGCATATTGGCAGAACATTTATTATTCCAGTCATTATTTTTATTTATGGTTTATGGCAATATTCGCGGGTGAGCGGCCTGGCGAAGTTGGCTTTTTATTTCCAGGATAATACCGTTATTTTTCGTTACGGCATGACTTGCCTTGGTATTGTCTTTGCTGTCCTTGCAGCCGTTACAATTGGCTATGCTATGGCGTTGTGTCATTTCAGCGCGCGCGCTTCCCGAAAGTCGCAGGATATATTAATTGCGAAATTTACCCGTTGCCGACGACTGTTGCCATTTTTAATGGTAGGGGAAATGGTATTTTGTGGGCTGGCCATAGTCTGTATAGCACTGTCGGAAATAGCATGGTTTACCGATAATTTTCGATTGAACGGCGGGGGAATAAAAATAGTCCTAATCGCCCTGTTTACGCTTTTGAGTATTCTCTGGATGCTGTTTAAAGGCATTCTCTCTATCAAAAAATGTTTCGCTATTTTCCAGCAGGATGATTCACATATTTACGGTGTGAATGTTCTGCGCGACGATGCGCCTGCGCTTTGGTCATGGGTCGAAACGTTGGCGCAGCGCGCCGCGCTTATTGTACCGGACAATATTGTTATCGGTTATTTTGACTGCTTTTACGTCACGGCTAACGCTATTCAACTGGAACAGGGGGCGCGCCTGACCGGGAATACACTGTACCTGCCCCTGGGTTACGCCGCGCTGATGGATAAAGAAGAAATAGCGGCGGTGATCGGCCATGAACTGGGGCACTTCACCGGCAATGATACCCAGTACAGCCTGCGTTTCGCGCCGCTCTACGCTGGCATGATAACCAGCCTGCATGAGATAGCGAATGGGGCGCAGGTTGGCTCGTGGGTGGACAAGGTTGTGCTTATCCCGTCACTGGATATGGGGGCGTGGTTTCTTGACCGTTTTCATGAAACCGTGAGCCACTGGAGCCGCATTCGTGAATATGCGGCTGATGAAGCAGGCGCGCGTGCGGCATCTGCGCCCGCCCTGTCCAGCGCGTTGCTGCGCATTACTGCCCTGAGCGAGTATGTAGATAAAAATGCAGATGCGGCGGTGAGCGGTGACGTTTCTCTGGTTGGCTGGGTTGAAAACCTTATCGCCGAACAGCAAAACGGCCAGCCGTTAAAAGTAGAGGCGGGGCTGGAGACGGCGCTTGAGCATCCCATGGACAGCCATCCTGCTACACGGGCACGCATTGAGAATCTCGGCGTCGCACTGCATCCCACTCTTTTTGAGCGCGCGGCTCGTCCGGTCACGCAAGACGGATGGCTGATGTTCAGCGCCATGTTTAACGATATTACGGAGTTATGTCTGCCGCTGGCGCAAAAGGTTGAAGCCGAAATTCACCAACAAAAAGCCGCTTATCGGGAGGCGCTTGAGTCCCATGTCCAGCAGTCTCAGACGACCCTCGATTTTTGGGGGAATAAGGCAGGGGCGTGGTTTTCGCTCGTATTAGGTGGTCTGTTTGGTTTGGGTGGGCTGACGATGCTCTTTTTATCTTTATCCCATAGCGAGCCCTTTTTCCCGCTTCTTGGCTGTATCCTGCTTTTACCCGGATTGCTGCTGATACTTGCCGGATATAAACAGATAAAACAGGCTGCGCATCCACTCTTCTCCTTAAACGAGGAGAGTATTACCAGTTGTTTTATTGCGAAACCATTGCCGCTACATAACATTGACTCCTTGCTCGTTCGCCAGTCATCGGAAACGGTAACGGTAGAGCTCTATCTTCGCGACGGGTATGAACCCGATATCACGACCAAACGCTTTATGCGCACCATTCGCTTTGACCCAGGCAAGCGTGCCGTGACCATTTTACTGGCCGGCAAACTTATTCAGAGCGATGAAAACGGCAAACAGAAGCTGGACGGCGCGGAGGTTGCTGAGCGAATTGCGCAGTACCTCTACGCAGTGCATGCGCGGGATGAGCTAAAACAGCTACAGGCAGATAACGAAAGCCTTGCGGGTTAATTATTTGCCCGGAGCGGTATTCACCCTCTCCCTTTTGGGAGAGGGCCGGGTGAGGGGACTACAGCACCCACTCGCTCCGCGCTTCGCCGTTGATCAGAAGCTTACGTCCTTCGCCTGCCGGTAACGATACCTTAAGCGACGGCCATGCCGGACGGTAATCACCGGTTGCGGCGATCGTCAGATTGATAGAGTCCGCGTCGCAGGCCATTGTCCATTCCAGCCACAGAGCATTCCCGTTCTGATAACCCCAGCTCTCACCATCATCTTCAAACAGCAACCCGTCTGAGCGCCCCGTTCCTTTCACCGGAAACAGTTTCAGCTCACGGGTATCATCCGCCGTCGCGCTAACATGCCTGATTCGCGCGCTGAGCGGCAATCCCGCGCCGGCGCGGACCAGCAATGGCAGTTTTTCCAGCGGCGCGTCGCGCACAATCCACTGCCCGCCGCAGAACCACTCGTGAGTGTAAAAATCATACCAGCCGGTCTCGTTCGCAGGCAGCCAGACACGGCGTTCGCGCTGACCTTCTTCGACCACGCTGGCCACCAGAATATCGCGGCCCAGCAGGAAATCGTCGCACTCTTCAAACGTCTGCGTGTCATGCTCGTGATCGAGGAAAGTCGGGCGCAGCATCGGTTCGTCATCCGCATGCGCCTGCCACAACAGGGTATAAAAATAGGGCAACAGACGGTAACGCAGTTCGATGGCGCTGCGAATGGCCGGCGTCACCCCCGGATACATCCACGGCTCATTCACCGTATGATCGTCATTCCATGAATGGATGGTGAAACGAGGGTGCATCACGCCGTTTTGTACCCAGCGAACAAACAGTTCAGCATCCGGTTTATCCCCGGAGAAGCCGCCCACATCGTGCCCCACGTTATACAGCCCGGACAGACTCATCCCAAGCCCCATTCGGGTGTTAAAGCGCAGCGTATCCCAATTGGTCCGGTTATCACCGCTCCAGGTTTGTACGTAGCGCTGCATCCCGGCGCAGCCAGAGCGGGAGATCAGGTACGGACGTTTATCCGGGGCGAATCGTTGCTGTGCTTCCAGCGAGGCGCGCATCATCAGCAGCGGCATCACCGGGCGAATATGTTTGATGGCAATCTCGCGGCCAAAACCGTAGCAGCGGGCTTCGCCATCCCACACTTCAAACTCGTTGTTATCGTTCCACGTAGAGTCGATGCCCATCTCCAGCAGTTGCGTGGTCACGCCTTGCTGCCACCATTTGACGGTCTGCGGATTCGTAAAGTCGAGGTGCGACCCTTCATCGTCCCAGAAGCTCGAACGTTCTGGCGCATCCTTTTCTGAATCGCGAATAAACAGCCCTTTCTCTGCCACTTCGTTATAGCGTGGATGGTCCTGCAGCAGGCACGGCTTGATATTGGCCGCCAGTTTCAGGCCCGCATCGTGGAAGGCCTGGCTCATGACTTTTGGCTGCGGCACCTTGTCGTAGTTCCAGTTAAAGACGTAGCGCTTACCATTAATGGAGGTATAGCCCGAAGAGAGCTGGAACGAATCGCAGGGAATCGCATGCTCAGAACACAGGCGAATAAAGTTCATTAGCTGGTTTTGCGCATCCGGCGCATCGGTGTAATGCATAGTGGATCCGCTGTAGCCCAGACTCCACTTCGGCCCAAACAGGGTTTTCCCGGTCAGGCGGACAAACGCTTTGGTGACATCCAGCGCCCGCGTGCCGGTAAACAGGTAATAATCGATATCGCCCGCTTCGGCCTGCCAGCGGCGATAGGCGGTATGGTAATTATCGATTTCATTACCCAAATCCAGCCAGCAACTGCTCAGGTTGTCATAAAACAGACCGTAACTGATGTCGTCCCGGCGGGTGAGGGTAAACGGAATATGTTTGTAGAGAGGATCGGTACTGACCGCGTTATAGCCCATCGCGTCCAGATTGCGCATTTCATAACGTTTGCCGTTACGCTGCAAATTACCTGCTTTCTCGCCCAGACCATAAAACCGCTCATCTTTTTTACGGCTCAGATAATGCGCCACACCGTCGCCATGGGCATTAAGTTGATAGGCGCTGGTAGGACGATCGCCTGCCAGCCATTGCCACTCTCCGGCCTCATTACGATAGTGCCATTCCAGCCACAGCGGCTGGTGCACGGTGACCCGTAACGCTTCGGTGGCGAGAACCAACTGCTGGTCGTGTTGCTCAAGCGTCCAGTCCGGGCAGGTAAAGCCACTGATATCTTCACGGTGACGGCCTTCCCATGGCACATCCTGCGTGGGGGCAATACTCCAGGTTCTGTCCAGCGCCAGCTCACCTTTCCGTTTTAACAGCACGCGGAACAGCGTTTTTTCCAGCACATACAGGCACAGCGTATGCTGCCCATCCACCAACAGTTCAATATGGTGAGCCGCCTGTTTTTGTAAGGTCCAGTTTTTCAACGTTTTCATATCAGACATCCATTATCAGACGCGTTTTGCGCGACGTTCAGCAATAAATGACACCAGGAAAATGGCCCCAATCAGGTCAAAAAAGCCCATTGCGATAAACAGCGGATTGAAACCGATTTTGTCAGCGGTAACGCCAATCAGCAGAGAGAAGAGGAAACTGGCGATCCATGCCGCCGAGCCGCGCATACCATTAACGGTAGCCATCTGGCCCTTATCAAAGGATTCCACCACCAGCGCGCTCAGCATGCAGGAGATGATCTGGTGACCGAAACCGCCAATCGAGATCAGCACGATAGTGATATAGGGATCGCGGGTAATTGCGACGATGCCCAGCGAGATCATCAGAAACGCACCGGTGACGGAGCTTGCCACCACCGAGTTCACCCGAGAGCAGCCGAACCAGCGGGTATACAGTTTGGTGAGATAGCCGCTTGCCACGCTGCCCAGATCGGCGGCAAGGAAGGGGAGCCAGGCAAACATGGCGATTTGCTTAAGGTCCATCCCATGCTCTTTCGCCAGATACAGGGGCACCCAAAAGCTCAGCACGGCCCAGGCGGGTTCCGCCATAAACGCCGGGATGGCGATACCGTAAAAGCGTTTGTTTTTGGCGACGGTTTTCAGCGCGGAAAAGAAGGGCAGTTTGACCGCAGGCGCCTCGTTGTCCTGCTTGATATAGGCCAGTTCCTCTTTGCTCAGGTTCGGGTGTTTTTCCGGGTTATAGTAAAACGCCCACCACAGCAGCACCCACACCAGCGCCAGAACACCGGTAAACATAAACGCGCCCTGCCAGCCAAAAGAGGCATGGGCAAAATAGATAATTGGCGGTGCCAGCATGGCGCCAATCGAGAAACCAACGCCAGCCCAACCTGCGGCAACCGGGCGCTCCGATTTCGGGAACCACTCGCCCAGGGTTTTGGCATTCGCTGGCGTGGCGGCCGCTTCGGATGCCCCCATCGTGAAACGCAAAATAGCCAGTTGCAACCAACTGCTCGCCCCGGCGTGGAAAATACAGGCCAGCGCCCAGATGATGGCACAGACCATAAAGCCCACTTTCAGGCCAATCACGTCAATCAACCAACCGCATAATGGCTGGAAAACGGTATAGGCTAACTGAAAAGCGCCCACAATCCATGAGTACTGCTCGGTCGTAATGCCCATACTGGTTTTCAGTTCGGGGGCAAGAATGCCGAGCGAGTTACGGGTGATGTAGTTCACCGTGACGCCCAGTAAAAACAGGACCAGCACCCACCAGCGTAAGTTTTTGACTATCCGGCGGCTTTTGCTTGCCACCACTTCATTATTGTTGATTCCCTGGCTCATTTTTTTCTCCACGCACCGTTCTGTAGGGAAGTCGTTGCGGGCCATTCGAAATTTGTTATACCGATCTGGACCGCATGGGGATTTTTTTCTGCTTTAGCCTGAAATACGCCGACAACTAGTATGGAAGTTGTACGACATCTTTACGTTAGGGGAGAAAAAAGGTCAGCCATAGTGGATTTTGTGCAAGGATTCTCATCAATTCGCCAAAGAAAAGGGCAATATGCTTTCCGAACCAGTATTCATGAGGCTTATGCTTCATGAAAATTTTCCCATCGAGGAAACGGAGCAAGATCACAAAATGGATAAAAAGCTAAAAATCACTGAAATCGCCCAGCGCACCAACCTGTCGACCAGCACCGTGTCCCGTGTGCTGGCGGGTAAGGCCAATACCAGCGAAACGGCCAGACGCCTGGTACTGGAATGTGCGCGTGAGTTAGGGGTAATGGAGGGGATTGCCGCCGGGAGGTTGCTGCTCAATAACCTGGTGATCTTTGCACCACAGCGGGCGTTCGATGAGCGCTCCGATATCTTTTATTACCGCGTGATTCAAAGCATCAGTAAGGCGCTGGATTCTCATGAGGTGCGGCTGCGTTACTGCCCGCTGGAGGAGCTGGATAGCGATGCTAATGTATTTATTTCACGAATGAATGAGCCGGAAACCCAGGCGGCAATTTTGTTGGGGATTGACGATCCGCATATTCACGAACTGGCCGCGGATTTTGCCAAACCTTGCGTACTGATTAACTGCCGCGATAAGCGGATGCGCCTGCCGACGGTGGCCCCGGATCACCGGGCAATCGGTGAGTTTGCCGCTGACTATCTGTTTGACTCCGGTCATCGCGATATGGTGGTCGTGATGTGTCTGCGCCGCTACACCATGGATCTGCGGCTGGCGGGCATTAAAGAAGCCTGGCAACAGCGAAATCTACGTTTTCAGAGTAAGCGCGATCTGATCACTGTTCCCAGTTTTAGCGCCAGAGAAGCCCAGCAGCGGGTTGCAGAGTGGCTCGACAGTCCCGCACATAAAAACCCGCCGACCGCGTTTTTAGTCGGGGGAGATTTTATGGCGGAAGGGACCGTGCGGGCGCTGCAACAACGCGGCTTACGCGTTCCGCAGGATGTCTCGGTGATGAGCATTGATGCCTTCAACCTGGCCGCCATTCAGGACGTACCGCTGACGGCGGTCCATGTGCCGCGCGATGAACTTGGTACTGAGGCCGTTCACATGTTGCAGCAACGGCTGATTCGCCCGCAGGCGGCAATTGGCTCGCTGCTGATTAATGGCATGCTGGTAGTGAGGGAGTCAGTACGGCGGATACGTCCGGGACAACGACGTACCGCCGTGGAGCGAGAAGGGCTGTATGACGTTTAGTCTATGCCCAGCGCCCGTTTTCCATAGGCGTTTAAATCGGCCAGCGTGAAGCGCCCCTCCCAGTTTGCTTCATAATCTTCTCGCGGAAAATCACCTGGCGATACGCCATTTTCCAGCGCGACTTTTGCTTTACGCGCCCAGGCGAGGTTTTTCTCGCACAGGGGGGCGGCGGGGATATACATCACGTTACCCCAGCCCTGTTGATCGTTTACCGGGGCGACGGAGTGAATCACATCGCAATGCCACCAGACGGAGTCGCCCGCTTCCAGCGCCGGGATGGAGGTTAACGCCTCTATCAGCAGCGGGTGCCATTTCTCCGAAATGGGAAGCACCTTACCCGGAGCCACACCGCACAACTCATCTTCTGGCACATCATCCAGCAGTGGGCGTAGCAGAATATAGGCCATTGCCTCCGGGATCGGCACGACATGCAACAACCCCTGGCCTGGGATCATATCGGAGAGCGCCGTCCAGCCCTGGAAGGTACGGAACACTGAACATTTGGTGGTGTTCTCGACGGTATATTCTTCCACCTCGGTACGATGCGCGGCATCCCACGGATCGTATTCGTCCAGTTTGCCGTTAAAGACGTTGGCAAAGACCCGTTGATACGCCGGAAGCAGCCAGCGTTCCAGGGCGCCGGAATCGGTATGGGCACCTAAACCTTTTGACGTCGTTCCCGGCGGACGGCGACGAATACGGTCCGGGTAAATCACGCTGACATCCGGGTCAAACCACGTTGTCCCTTCGCTTTCAAAGCGCCACAGGCGGTTGAGGAACGACTGCACGGCAGCCATTTCGTCGCTCTGGCGTGCCTGCATTTGTGACTGCGACCAGTAGATAGGGTAAATTTCCGGGCGAGAGGCATCGAGAGATCCAAAGAAGTTATCGCCTGGCCCTTTGTAGACATCATCAAAGTGGTTTTGCTCAAGGTAGGCCATCATGTCGCGGTCCCAGCCGAGCGCCCGCTCGCGGGGGAAATGCCCTTTGATCACCGCACAACCGCGTTGTTTAATCAGCGCACGCTGTTGCTCGCTTACCCGCCCCTGTTTTACCGCTTCAAAGGGGATCACCGGCCAGACATCCTCGCCCTGCGCCTTTAACGCGTTGATCTCTGCGACGCGCTGGCTAATCCGCGCGTGGAGTTGATTGAATACGGCTTTTACGTCACCGATTTGCTGGCGCAATTCCTGCTTCATTTGCCGGATAGCCGCTTTATGGTCGACGGGTAAAGTTTCGCTGGTGAACGTCATAATGGCCTCGCAATCTTTCATTCGAAAGTAATTAAGCTTACAAGTGATAATTTAAGTTAAAAATAAGTTAATGCAAGTTTAAAAACTTGATGCAGAGCACAAAGCTGAAAGAAGGGCAGGGAAAGAGAGAAGGGGAAAGGCCGGAGCGACGACTCCGGCCGGGAAAATCACTGGAACGGGGGAGCACCGTCCAGTACCGCCTGAATCACATTCAGCGCGCCCTGGTGGTTGTTGTCATCGGTGCGATGACGGGCAATGGCTTTGATGGCGTCGCTGGCGTTACCCATGGCGAACGAAAACGCCGTCATGCGCAACATTTCGGCGTCGTTGCCGCTATCGCCAATCGTTACACACTCTTGCGGCGACAACTGCCAGCGTTTCAGCAGACGGGTAATGCCGTTGGCTTTGTGCAGACCGGGAATAATCAGGTCGACAAAACCAAAGCCGCTGGTCACAGGCTTCATGATGCCATCCAGCGAAACATGCAGTTTATCAATTAGTTGCGGGATGTCACTGTCCGGTAAATTGAGCGAGAATTTGAACAGGGTATCGTTAATCTGGTGGTAGTCGCTGATGCGTTGCAGACGATGATAGTGCTTTGCCATCAGGTCGATAAAGCTATCCGGCGCGTTTTCGCTGACCCAGGCGCTTTCCAGCCCACAGGCGACGAAATTCAGCGCTTTGTCTTTCAGTAACTCGCCGATAACGACCTGGGCTTCATGACGGGTAAGTTCACCGTGAAACAGTTGCTGACCGTGTTCAAAGACCAGCGCGCCGTTTTCGGCGACAAAAGAGATCTGATCTTTCAGTTCCGGGAAAAAGGAGATGAGCTGGTAATACTGATTGCCGCTGGCGACGACAAATTCAATATCACGCTGCCTGAGTTGGGCAAACTGTGCCATAAAACGATCGCGGTCGTATTGTTTGGCGTCGTCAAGAAAAGTTCCGTCCATATCAGTGACGATAACTTTTACAGTCATACATAAGCTCCTGGTCTGGGTACCACTCGTAACATTGTAATAACAGTGTGACCTGAAGCACAAATTTATTTCATTCGAAAGCAAGGTGAAAGCAAAACGGCAACCCCCCTGGTTGCCGTTTTTGGTGTTTGCACCCTCTCCCGTGGGAGAGGGCCGGGGTGAGGGCACCAGACCGCAGAGGTCATGCCAGGGTTAAAGCGTATGTTCAGTGCGTGCGATAATATCATCCTGCGCATCCGGTGACAGCGCGGTAAAGAATGCAGAATAGCCTGCTACACGCACCACCAGGTCGCGATATTGATCCGGGTGTTTCTTCGCTTCCAGCAACGTCTCACGGGACACAATATTGTACTGAATATGCCAGCCCTTATGATCCTCAAAGAACGTGCGCAACAGCAACATCAGTTTCTGCCTGTCACTGTCATTCTCAAGCGTTGACGGGTTCAGCTTCTGATTAAGCAACACGCCGCCGAGGATCGCCGCTGTCGGCAGTTTCCCCACTGAACCGATCACCGCTGTCGGGCCGAGATGGTCAGTGCCTGATGCCGGGCTGGCCCCTTCGGCGAGCGGCGTTTTGGCTTTACGTCCGTCCGGCGTCGCCATGGTTGCCGCACCAAATGGCACGTTGGCGGAAATAGACGATGTCCCGGCGTAATAGTTGCCGCCAATCGGGCCGCTTCCGAAACGTGGATTATGGTAATTTTTCAGTTCATCGATATAGGTCTGGTAAGCGCGTACCAGCAGCGTATCCACGCTATCATCATCATTGCCATACTTCGGCGCGTTGTTAATCAAACGCTGGCGCAACTGCTCATGCGTCAGACCGTCGAAATCAGCGGCCAGCGCCTCCGCAAGCTGCTGTTGCCCGATGGCTCCCTGTTCGAAGACCAGTTTTTTCACCGCCGCCAGGCTATTGCCGAGGTTGGCGATGCCCACCTGCAGGCCGGACACCCAGTCATATTTCGCGCCACCCTGTTTAATGCTTTTCGCCCGCTCGATACAGTCATCCACCAGCGCGGAACAGAGAATATCGTGGACATTCTCTTCGAGCATGGTGTCGACAACATACTCAATCTCAATCGATTTCCGGGTGTAGTAGCGAATCTGCGTATCCCAGTCGGCCATCACCTCGTCGAAGTGGGTGAAGTTGCCTTTCGACAACGCATGTGCCTGCGGCAGGAACACTTTGCCGCTGGTGGCATCGCGACCGCCTTCCAGCGCTGCCAGCATCACGCGGGCAAAGTTGATAAAACTCATCCCGGTGCAGCGATACCCCCATTTGCCACCGACGGCGGTTTCGATACAGCCGATCGCCGCATAGTCATACGCATCCTGTGGTTCGACGCCAAGCTTAATGAACTCAGGGATCACGATTTCATCGTTGTTAAACGCCGGCATCCCGAAGCCGCAGCGGATCACCTGTACGCAGGCGTCGAGGAAGTCGTTACTCATGCCCGCGTGGTAGCGCACGCTGAGGTTCGGCTGGGTTGAGCGCAGGCGGCCACAGGATTCCAGAATCGCGTAAGAGAGCGGGTTCACGGCATCCATCGGCGCATTGTTGACCAGTTTCTGACCGCCAATGGTGACGTTCTGATACAGCGGGCTGCCCGCAGAGGCTTTGGAGTGCGAGCCGGAGCGGATTTTGTTCACTTCCAGCAATTTCAGCCAGCAGCCGTGCAGCATTTCAATGGCCTGCTCGCGGGAAAGCGACTGGTCCAGCTCCACATCGCGGCGATAGTACGGATACAGATACTGATCCATACGGCCAAAGGAGACAGAATGGCCGTTAGATTCGATTTGCAGGATCAACTGAATGAAGTAGCACAGTTGCAGTGCCTGCCAGAAGGTTTTCGGCGGCTCATGGGCTATCACATCGCAGTTTTCCGCCATCGCCAGCAGTTCATCGCGGCGACTGGTGCGGGTTTCTGCACGGGCCATTTGACGGGCGAGGTTGGCGAAACGCTCAATGTGCAGGCTGACGGCATCCAGCACGATATCAATCGCTTTCAGGAACTGCTCACCGTGCAAATCTTCCAGAACGGTAAGGTTAATACGTGAACGGCGTTCATCCACTTTATGGCGCAGGCCGTCCAGCCCTTTTTCCAGCAGTAGCGGGAAATTCACCGCCAGATGCGCATCGCCCGAGGTCATATTGCCTTCGGCCTTGATGATGCCGGTTTCCAGCAGCGCTTTTTGCTCATCGGTAAACATACCGTAGCAGCGATCCTGCACGGTCTGGCCACGCCACCACGGGCAAATGGCGTGCAGCACCTGTTTATTTTCTTCGCTTACCGCAAAGCCAGCCCCTGGACGATCTGCCAGGTCATCGATCTCTTTTTCAATCCAACTGACGGTATATTCCGGGAAGATCGGCGCGGCGCGCACTTCGCTTGCCTGGTTGCCGATGATCAGCTCGTCGTGCTTGATCCAGATGGTACGCGCCGCCAGATGATGGGCCAGCGCCAGCGCGCGGCGTACCGGAATGGGCTTATCCATGTGCTGCTGATACATCTCGGTGTAGTGCTGCGCACGCTCGGTACACACCGGAGGTTTTACAATGTGCACCAGTGCGTTCTTATGCGCCTTAATACGGTCGGTCAGGGTCGAGAGTTGTAACGTCGTCATGAGATTATCCTCGTAATATCGCTGTCAGCCCTTTCTCGCAGGCGTAGTTCTGGGCGAATGCCAGTAACGCCGGTGCATCAAGCGGCTTGTCAGGGGCGGTGTAGGGTTGACTGAGTAAGGTGTATTTATTCATGCCCAGCGTGTGATAGGGCAAAAAGTGGATCTCGCGGACGTTCAGTTCGTCGGCGGCAAAATTGGTGATATCGGAAATGGATTTTTCATCGGCATTGAAGCCGGGAATCAACGGTACGCGAATGGTCATCTGCTTACCGGCTTGCGCC
Organism: Citrobacter sp. UYEF32; assembly: GCF_040546205.1. Classification (NCBI taxonomy): domain Bacteria; kingdom Pseudomonadati; phylum Pseudomonadota; class Gammaproteobacteria; order Enterobacterales; family Enterobacteriaceae; genus Citrobacter; species Citrobacter sp. UYEF32. The sequence continues at coordinate 90,562 of NZ_JBEPNI010000002.1, forward strand.
AGTCGTTTCAGGTTGTCCAGCACGCGTCTGGCGCTGCCGTCGGTCCACTGTTTAAACGCGCCGCTATCCACATGTTTCAGGTCGGCGAGAAACAGATCCACATAGGGCAGAGAGGGCTCAATGTAGCGCCATGGCACATGCAGGCAGGTTTCAACGGCAGTGTGGATCCCGTGTTCGTGGCTGGCTTTAAAAAGGGAGAAAGCCAGTTCCGGGTGCATAAACGGCTCGCCGCCGGAAAGGGTAATACCGCCGCCGCTGCGGGTATAAAAGGCTTTATCACGCAACACTGTCGCCATGATGTCCTCGACAGATTTATCTTCCCCGCAGACGGTCAGTGCCTGCGTTGGGCAGCAGTCGGTCAGAGCGTTAAGGTCGCTATCCGTTAGATTTTCACGGGCAATAAGCAGGCCGTTAAGCGCCCGGCTAATGGCTTTCGGGGCCACCTGCTGGCAAAGATCGCAGCCTTCCAGGCACAGTCTGGCGTCGAACAGCACTTCGCGTTCGCGGGCGCGGCTCTCCGGGTTCTGACACCAGCGGCAGCCTAATGAACAGCCCTTTAGAAAGACGACGGTGCGAATACCGGGGCCATCATGGGTGGAATAGCGTTGAATATTGAAAATCATAGGTTGCCCTCATCTTGCGTATGAAGATTAAATTACTTTCGAATGAAAGTTATATTGATAAAGGTCAACTCTTGGGCAGGTTGGTGCGTGTTAGTTTTAAAGCATGCTGAATCTCACATTTTGAGGGTGAAAGAATGGAACTGTATCTCGATACATCAGACGTGGCGGCGGTAAAACGGCTGGCGCGCATTTTTCCGCTGGCGGGCGTGACCACCAATCCGAGTATTGTGGCGGCAGGCAAAACGCCTGTTGAGGTGTTGCTGCCGCAACTGTACGACGCGCTGGATGGCAAAGGCCGCCTGTTTGCCCAGGTAATGGCGAACACCGCTGAGGGGATGGTGGCGGATGCTCATAAGCTGCGTGCCATTATTCCCGACCTGGTGGTGAAAGTGCCGGTGACGGCGGAGGGGCTGGCAGCCATTAAATGTCTGAAAGCGGAAGGCATTCCAACGCTTGGCACGGCGGTATACGGCGCCGGGCAGGGGTTGTTATCCGCACTCGCGGGGGCAGAGTATGTCGCGCCGTATGTGAACCGCGTGGATGCGCAGGGCGGTGACGGAGTTCAGACGGTAAATGATTTACAGCGTTTGTTGAGCCTGCATGCGCCAGGGGCGAAGGTGCTGGCGGCCAGCTTTAAGACACCACGCCAGGCGCTGGCGTGTCTGCTGGCAGGCTGTGAGTCGATTACGCTTCCGCTGGATGTGGCGCAACAGTTTATCGCCGCGCCCGCGGTAGAGGCTGCTGTCACGAAGTTTGAGCAGGACTGGCAAGCGGCGTTTGGCCGGACATCGATTTAACCCTGTGGGGGCTACACAGGGTTCCACATCAATGTCTTTCCCGGATGGCGGCGTAAGCGCCTGATCCGGGCTACCACCGGTTTTCTCCCTCTCCCCCGGGGCTGAGGAATCCCAACAAAAAACGCGAGCACGAACGGTCCCCTCTCCTCGTTGGGGAGAGGGCCAGGGTGAGGGGGAAAATGCGGCTCGGGAGGTGGGTTCCGTTCACCTTATGTTCATGGCGAAATGGACCTCCCGAACACGTGAACGGGTAAAGGGGAACACCGCGTTCCCCTTTACAATCCCCGCGGCCCCGCAAAGAAATCGGTGCTTCGCACTGCGTTCGCCTCCCGCCCCGCTGCCTGCGGTCGGTTTGACTCGACGTCCTGTCTCGACAAACCTCAGACCGCCATCCCTGGCGGCCTGACCTTGTCATCAGGTCTTCGTCTCACCGATTTCAGCGGGGACTTAACCCCCTCGCTGTACGCTCTGCGCCAGGGGGGGACAAAGATGTCGCTATGGTTGCTATGTGGGAAAACGAGTTAGCCGTGGCTAACAAGGTTGAAGACGTTTACAGCATCTACCGGGCAATTTACCCTGTGCGGTCTGATGCCCTCACCCCGGTCCTCTCCCACGGGAGAGGGAGCAAACACTAAAAAGGCAACTTACGTTGCCTTTTGCTGTTTACCTCCGCACACCTCACACTGGGGGTTGCGCAGCAACTTCATTTCCCGGAACTGGCAGGTCATCGCGTCATACATCACGATTTTTCCGGCGGCGGGCACGCCAAAGCGCGTCAGCACTTTAATCGCTTCCAGCGCCTGTAATGAACCCATCACCCCCACCAGCGGCGCCATCACGCCTGCTTCGACACAGGTCAGCGCGTTTTCACCAAACAGACGGCTCAGACAGCGGTAGCAGGGCTCGCCGTCCCCCCAGGTAAAGACACTGATTTGCCCCTCCATACGAATGGCGGCACCGGAGACCAGCGGAATACTCTGCGCAAAACACCCGGCGTTGAGCTGATTGCGAATGGCGACATTATCCGTGCAATCCAGCACCAGGTCGTGGGCGGCAATCTGCGCTGACAGGGCGCTTTCATCCAGCAGAGCGTTAAGGGTGTCGAGCTGAACATGCGGGTTGATTCGCGCCAGGGCAGCTTTGGCGGATTCCACCTTTGGCTCGCCAATTGTCGCGTCGCTGTGCAACGTCTGTCGCTGAAGATTGGAGAGCGCCACGGTATCGAAATCCAGCAGCGTCATCTGACCAACCCCCGCCGCAGCCAGATATTGTGCGGCTGCGCAGCCAAGACCGCCTAATCCCACCACCAGCACGCGTGATGCTTTTAACCGCTCCTGGCCATCAAAATCGAAGCCGCGCAGAATAATCTGCCGGTTATAGCGCAGCATCTCTTCATCGCTCAACTCGTCTGCCATCTTAGCCTCCGAAGAGATGGTTAAAGGTTTCAACCTCGACCCATTCACCGGCCTCCACATGACCGCGCTCACGCTCCAGCACCACAAAGCAGTTGCCCTGACTAAAGGAGCTGAAAATATGTGAACCTTGCGGGCCGGTGGTGCTGACAATCAGCTCTCCGTCGCTATCACGGCTGAGGATGCCGCGCTGGAAATCAAGGCGACCCGGTGTTTTCTTAAGGCGGGTTGCCGCGCGGGCGCGCAGGCGTAGCGGCAGTGGGCTGGCGGTATTACCGCTCAGCTTCGCCAGCAGCGGCAGTACTAACTGGTAGAAGGTCAGAGCGGCAGAGACCGGGTTACCGGGTAAGCCACAGAACCAGCTATTTTTGAGATGGCCGAAGGCGAACGGTTTGCCAGGTTTGATAGCAAGCTTCCAGAAGGTGATTTCACCCAGCTCATCCAGGATAGTTTTGGTGTAATCCGCTTCCCCCACCGACACGCCGCCGGAGCTTATCACCACGTCGGCCTGCTGGTCAGCCGTGATAAAAGTTTCGCGCAGTGTGGCCGGATCGTCACGCACGATACCAAGGTTGATGACCTCACAGCCCAGTTGTTCCAGCATCAGGTGAACCGTCAGGCGATTGGTATCGTAGATTTGTCCGTCCGCCAGCGGCTGACCAGGCAGTTGCAGCTCATCGCCGGTGGAAAAGAGCGCCACGCGGATTTTACGGACGACTGGCACCTCGGCAATGCCCAGTGAGGCGAGCACCGGAAGTTCGGCGGCGGTCAGTTTCTTCCCGGCGCTGAACACGGCGGCGCCCGCGCGAATATCTTCACCCAACAGGCGGATGTTTTGCCCGGCTTTAACCTTACCGGTAAAGCGCACGCCCGCGTCGGTTTGCTCAGTCTCTTCTTGCATCACTACGGCTTCGCAGCCAGCCGGCACAGGGGCACCGGTCATGATGCGCACGCAGGTGCCTGTAGGCCACTCGCCGTGAAAGGGCTGCCCGGCGAACGCTTTTCCGGCAACCGGCAGCGGTTCACCTTTTTCGATATCGGCCAGGCGTACGGCATAACCGTCCATGGCGGCATTGTCAAAGCCCGGCACATTCAGCGGCGAAATCACATCCTGCGCCACAACGCGACCAAAACAGCTCAGCAACGGTAGGGTTTCGCTCTCGGTGAGTGGCGAAACGCGGGACAGCATTTGCGCCAGGGCTGAATCCAGCGGGATCAAGCCTGCGGTATATTCCATAATTTACTCCAGCACCACGCGTGAAAGGAGCCATTATGGCAGAAAATGAGGCCTGACTGCATGTACTCCTCAAGAGCCATAGTGAGATGCCTGCTTTACATCGCAGGATCGACTTTCTATATTCAAAAATTGTATGAAGCTGTGACGACGATAATGATATTTATAGAAAAAGCAGCAAGCTATCCTGACCGGGCGATAAAAAAATGACCAAAGCGGTAATTGCAATTCACGGTGGCGCTGGGGCCATCTTCCGCGCGCAACTGAGCCCGGAAAAAGAACGGCAGTACATTGCCGCACTATCGGCCATTGTCGAAACCGGCCAGAAGATGCTCAATGCTGGTGAAAGCGCGCTGGACGTGGTGACCGAGGCCGTGCGCTTACTCGAAGAGTGTCCGCTGTTTAACGCGGGCATTGGTTCTGTTTTTACCCGCGATGAAACCCATGAGCTGGATGCCTGCGTGATGGACGGGTATTCACTGCGCGCGGGGGCCGTCGCCGGTGTAAGCCGCTTACGTAACCCGGTGCTGGCGGCGCGTCTGGTGATGGAGCGCAGCCCCCATGTGTTGCTGGTGGGGGAAGGGGCGGAGAACTTCGCCTTTGCCGAAGGGATGGAGCCGGTGTTGCCCGAGCTTTTCTCGACGCCGGAGCGTTACGAGCAGCTTCTTGCCGCCCGTGCCGAGGGGCAGACCGTGCTGGATCATGGCGGTGCGCCGCTGGATGAAACGAAAAAAATGGGCACCGTCGGTGCGGTGGCGCTGGATAAGCAGGGAAACCTGGCGGCGGCGACTTCGACAGGCGGCATGACCAATAAATTACCGGGTCGGGTAGGGGACAGCCCGCTGCCCGGCGCGGGATGTTATGCCAACAACGCCAGCGTGGCGGTCTCCTGCACCGGAACCGGGGAAGTGTTTATTCGCACGCTGGCTGCCTATGATATCGCCGCGTTAATGGATTACGGCGGTTTAAGCCTGCATGAAGCCTGTGAGGCGGTGGTAATGGAAAAACTGCCTGCGCTGGGCGGTAGCGGCGGCCTGATTGCCGTCGATCGTGAAGGTAACATTGCACTGCCTTTTAACAGTGAAGGGATGTATCGCGCCTGGGGCTATGCCGGAGATGCGCCAAGCGTAGGGATTTATCGTGAATAAGGAGAGTAGGGTGTCGCACGGGTATGAAACAGACGCCGATGTGGTGCTGGATGTCAGCAATCTGAATGTCGCGTTTCGCCATGACAAACAGCTCACCCAGGCTGTGCGTAACCTGTCGTTTACCCTCAAACGCGGTGAAACGCTGGCGATTGTCGGGGAGTCGGGGTCCGGTAAGTCGGTCACCGCCATGTCGCTACTGCGCCTGCTGGAACAATCCGGCGGCGAGGTGAGTTGCGATCATATGCGCCTGTTGCGCCGTAACCGGGAGCGTGTCGATCTGGCGACGCTCAACGCCTCTCGCCTGCGCGGCGTGCGTGGGGCCGACATTGCTATGATTTTTCAGGAGCCTATGACCTCACTGAATCCGGTCTTTCCGGTGGGTGAGCAAATTGCCGAATCCATCCGTCTGCATCAGGGGTTGGGCAAAGAAGAGGCGATAGCGGAAGCCCGGCGAATGCTGGACCTGGTGCGCATCCCTGAATCACAGGCCATTTTGTCTCGTTATCCGCATCAGCTTTCCGGCGGCATGCGCCAGCGGGTGATGATTGCAATGGCGCTCTCCTGCCGTCCGGCGGTGCTGATTGCCGATGAGCCGACCACGGCGCTGGATGTCACTATCCAGGCGCAGATTCTGCAACTTATCGCCGTGCTGCAAAAAGAGATGGCGATGGGAGTGATTTTTATCACCCACGATATGGGGGTTGTGGCGGATATTGCTGACCGCGTGCTGGTGATGTATCAGGGCGAAGCGGTGGAAACCGGCACCGTAGAAGAGATTTTTAGCGCACCGCAGCATATTTACACGAAAGCCTTGCTGGCGGCGGTGCCGCGCCTTGGCGCGATGAACGGCAGCGATCTGCCGCGTCGTTTTCCGCTGGTTTCGTTACAACATCCTGAAAATCAGGAGCCGGAAACCGAGCAGGACACCGTGGTGGCGGGCGAGCCGATTCTGCAGGTTCGCGACCTGGTGGCGCGCTTCCCGCTGCGCAGCGGGGTGTTAAATCGCGTCACCCGAGAAGTGCATGCGGTGGAAGGGGTGAGCTTCGACCTGTGGCCCGGCGAAACGTTATCGCTGGTGGGCGAGTCCGGCTGCGGCAAATCGACGACCGGGCGGGCGCTGCTGCGGCTGGTGGAAAGCCAGAGCGGGGTGATTACCTTTAAAGGCGAGCGTATCGATACGCTTCCCGACAGTAAGTTGCAGCCACTGCGTCGGGACATTCAGTTTATTTTTCAGGATCCCTACGCCTCCCTCGACCCCCGGCAGACCGTGGGCTATTCCATTATGGAGCCGCTGCGGGTGCATGGCGTAATGAATGAAGAAGATGCCCAGCGGCGCGTGCTGTGGTTACTGGAACGTGTCGGGCTGAAACCGGAACATGCGTGGCGTTATCCCCATGAGTTTTCCGGCGGTCAGCGCCAGCGTATCTGTATTGCCAGAGCGCTGGCCTTAAACCCGCGCGTGGTGGTGGCAGACGAATCGGTTTCGGCACTGGATGTCTCGATCCGTGCGCAAATCATTAATTTGTTACTCGATTTACAACGGGAGATGGGGATTGCGTTTCTGTTTATCTCTCATGACATGGCGGTTGTGGAGCGAATCAGCCACCGTGTGGCGGTGATGTATCTCGGTCAGATTGTGGAAATTGGCCCACGTCGCGCCGTGTTTGAGAACCCGCAGCACCCTTACACCCGTAAACTTATGGCCGCCGTTCCGGTGGCCGACCCGTCTCACCCGAGGGCGCAACGGGTGTTGTTGTCGGATGAAATCCCCAGCAACATCCATAAACGCGGCGAGACGGTACAGCGTGTGCAGTTACATAACATCGGCCCGGGTCATTTCGTCGCCCGTTCGACACCGGGCAGCACACAATCACGTTTTTGACAGAAACAGGCAGGGACACTCAGGAGAACAACATGACACAACCTTTACCACGTAAATGGCAGATTGCGTTCGCAGTTGCCATCGCGCTGAGCGCCGCGCCAGCACTGGCTGCCAAAGATGTTGTGGTCGCAGTGGCGTCAAATTTCACCACTCTCGACCCCTACAATGCCAATGACACATTGTCGCAGGCTGTCGCTAAGTCATTCTATCAGGGGCTGTTTGGCCTTGATAAAGACATGAAGCTGCATAATGTGCTCGCCGAAAGCTATACGGTGTCGGATGACGGGCTGGTATATACCATCAAGCTGCGTCAGGGTGTGAAATTCCAGGATGGCACCGACTTTAACGCCCAGGCGGTGAAGGCGAACCTCGATCGCGCGAGTAATCCGGAAAATGCGCTCAAGCGCTACAACCTCTATAAAAACATCGCCAAAACCGATGCGGTGGATGCGACAACGGTCAAAATCACCCTGAAACAGCCGTTCTCGGCCTTTATCAATATCCTGGCCCACCCGGCGACGGCGATGATCTCGCCTGCCGCGCTGGAAAAATACGGTAAGGACATTGGTTTTCACCCGGTGGGGACAGGTCCTTATGAACTGGACACCTGGAACCAGACCGACTTTGTGAAGGTGAAGAAATTCGCCGGATACTGGCAAAAAGGGCTGCCGAAACTGGACACCATCACCTGGCGTCCGGTGGTCGACAATAATACCCGAGCGGCGATGTTGCAGACGGGCGAAGCGCAGTTCGCTTTCCCGATTCCCTATGAGCAGGCGGCGGTGCTGCAGAAAAACAGCAAACTGGAGCTGGTGGCCAGCCCCTCGATCATGCAGCGCTACATCAGCATGAACGTAACGCAAAAGCCGTTCGACAACCCGAAAGTACGTGAAGCCATCAACTACGCCATTAACCGTCAGGCGCTGGTGAAAGTGGCGTTTGCCGGGTATGCAACACCGGCAACCGGCATTGTTCCACCGTCACTGGCGAATGCGCAAACCTACCAGCCGTGGCCTTACGATCCGGCAAAAGCCCGCGAACTGTTGAAAGAGGCTGGCTATCCAAACGGGTTCAGCACCACGCTGTGGTCATCGCATAACCACAGTACCGCGCAAAAAGTGCTGCAGTTTACCCAGCAGCAACTGGCGCAGGTGGGTATCAAAGCGCAGGTGACGGCGATGGATGCCGGACAGCGTGCGGCGGAAGTGGAAGCGAAAGGGCAGAAAGAGAGCGGCGTGAGGATGTTCTACACGGGCTGGTCGGCGTCGACCGGGGAAGCCGACTGGGCGTTGTCGCCGCTGTTCGCCTCGCAGAACTGGCCGCCAACCCTCTTCAACACGGCGTTCTACAGCAACCCGCAGGTGGATAAAGACCTGGCCGACGCGCTGAAAACCACCAATAATGAGGAAAAAACCAGACTCTACAAGGATGCGCAGGATATCATCTGGAAAGAGTCCCCCTGGGTGCCCCTGGTGGTGGAGAAGCTGGTTTCCGCTCACAACAAGAACCTGACAGGGTTCTACATCATGCCGGACACCGGCTTTAGCTTTGACGAGGCCGACTTGAAATAAGAGCGCATGTCCCCTCTCTTCGCGAGAGGGGAGTGACGGAAGAGACGATGCTGAATTATGTTTTGAAACGCCTTCTGGGTCTTATCCCGACGCTACTGATCGTGGCGGTGCTGGTGTTTTTATTTGTTCACCTCTTACCGGGCGATCCGGCACGGTTGATCGCCGGGCCGGAGGCCGATGAGCAGGTGATTGGGCTGGTACGCCAGCAGTTAGGTCTCGACAGGCCGCTCTATATCCAGTTCGGGCACTACATTGTTAATGTGCTGCAGGGTGATTTCGGTATCTCGATGGCTTCCCGCCGTCCGGTAGTGGAAGAGATCGCCAGCCGCTTTTTCCCGACGTTCTGGTTGACCATCGCCAGTATGACCTGGGCGATGCTGTTTGGCCTGGTGGCGGGGATTGCCGCCGCGGTATGGCGCAACCGCTGGCCGGACAGGCTCGGCATGGCGCTGGCGGTGACCGGGATCTCCTTTCCGGCTTTTGCGCTGGGCATGCTACTGATGCAGGTCTTCTCCGTGGAGCTGGGCTGGTTGCCGACGGTCGGGGCCGATAGCTGGCGGCACTATATTTTGCCGTCGATAACGCTGGGGGCCGCCGTGGCCGCGGTAATGGCGCGCTTTACCCGCGCGTCCTTTGTCGATGTGCTCAATGAAGACTACATGCGTACCGCGCGCGCCAAAGGGCTCAGCGAAAAATGGGTCATACTCAAGCATGGCCTGCGCAATGCGCTGATCCCGGTGATCACCATGATGGGGCTACAGTTCGGCTTTTTGCTTGGCGGCTCGATTGTCGTCGAGAAAGTGTTCAACTGGCCCGGCCTCGGGCGTTTGCTGGTGGACTCCGTTGATATGCGCGATTACCCGGTTATCCAGGCGGAAGTTCTGCTCTTCTCGCTGGAGTTTATTCTTATCAATTTAGTGGTGGATGTGCTGTACGCCGCCATTAACCCCGCTATCAGGTACAAGTAAGGATGCGATTGTTAAACTGGCGTCGAGCGGCGATTTTAAACGCCATGCCTGGGCTGAAACCGGACCAGGTGCGTACCCCGTGGCATGAGTTCTGGCGGCGTTTTCGTCGTCAGCCCCTGGCGATGACCGCCGGGTTGTTTGTGCTGATTCTGATTTTGTTGGCTATCGTCGCCCCCTGGATTGCCCCCTTCGATGCCGAAAACTATTTCGATTACGACCGCCTTAATGACGGACCATCGCCATTGCACTGGTTTGGCGTGGATTCCCTGGGCCGTGATATCTTTAGCCGCGTGCTGTTGGGGGCGCGAATTTCGCTTGCCGCCGGGGTGCTGGCGGTACTGATTGGCGCGCTGATTGGTACCGTGCTGGGTTTGCTGGCCGGGTATTACGAAGGCTGGTGGGATCGCATCATCATGCGCATTTGCGATGTGCTGTTCGCTTTTCCCGGTATTTTGCTGGCGATTGCCGTGGTAGCGGTGATGGGCAGCGGTATGGCGAATGTCATCATTGCCGTGGCGGTTTTCTCTGTTCCGGCTTTCGCCCGGCTGGTGCGCGGCAATACTCTGGTCCTTAAACATCAGACCTTTGTCGAGTCGGCGCGCAGTATTGGCGCAAGCGATATGACCATTCTGTTTAGCCATATTCTGCCGGGTACGGTGTCGTCGATCGTCGTCTATTTCACGATGCGTATTGGCACATCGATCATTTCGGCGGCGAGCCTCTCCTTCCTTGGCCTGGGGGCGCAACCGCCCACACCGGAGTGGGGCGCCATGCTCAATGAAGCACGCGCGGATATGGTGATTGCTCCCCATGTGGCGCTGTTCCCCTCCCTGGCGATTTTCCTGACCGTGCTCGCGTTTAACCTGCTGGGCGACGGGCTCCGGGACGCGCTGGATCCCAAAATCAAAGGGTAATTAATACCTCACTCAGGGCCTTGAGAAACGCGGGAAGCACCGGGTTTGGATTGGCCTTTGAGTACACCAGGAAGTTGTGTGCCTGAATATTGACCCCTTCGATGTTCATAAAGGTGACATTGGCCATGCCCAGCGCGCGCGATGATGCAGGCACGATGGCGCATCCCAGCCCGGCATTCACCATTCCGAGGATCGTGTGGGTCTGGGCCAACTGATATTTAAAATCCGGCGTGATGTCGTTAAAGACGAACAGGTCGGTAATGCGGTCGTAAAAGTGGCGCGCTTCATCCGGGCTGTAGAGAAAAAAGGGCTCATTGTTAAAGGCGCTGAGGGGAATTTTTCGCTTGCGTGCCAGCGGGTGATCACAGTGAAAGGCGGCGACAAATGTCTCCCCCTGTAGAGGCTGATACGCCAGCAGCGGGTTGGGTGGGACATGGCGCACAAAACCAACGTCAATACTGTTATTTTCGACAGAGCTAATTTGTTTGTGCGAGACCTGCTCAAATAGACGGAAATCCACCCCCGGTAATTTCACCGACAGCGCTTTAAGCAACTGCGGAATAAAACTCCAGGCAAATACCGCCGTAAATCCCATAGATAACGTGCCGATTTCGCCGGATGCACATTGCTGAACGGAGGATTCAAGTCGGTCTGCTAATTTCAGTATTAATCGTGACTCCGTCAGCAAATGTTGACCCATATGGGTAAGCTGCACGTGACGGTTATTCCTTTCAAACAACGCTCCGCCCAGACTCTTCTCCAGAAGCTGTATCTGGCGGCTGAGCGGCGGCTGGGTCATATGCAGGCGGGCTGCGGCGCGTCCGAAGTTCAATTCTTCAGCAACGGCGATGAAACAACGCAACTGATGTAAATCCATAATTCAATTCTTATATTAATGAATACCGGATTTATATTAGACATGAATTATTGCCCTGTCCATCATCTGGTTATTAACTACGCGACGGATGATAGATATGACGAATAATATTGCTCAACAAAAAACACACATTTTATTAACCCAGGCGGTGCCAGCCCCAATTGATGAAATATTACGGCGCGATTACGAAGTGCATCGTCTTTACCAGGCGAGCGAGCCGCAAAAAATGCTGGCAGATATTGGCCCACTGATTGAAGGCGTGGTGACCGGCGGCGCAAAAGGGCTTTCCCGGAAGATAATGGAATCTCTGCCGGCGCTTAAAATTATCGCCATCAGCGGTATCGGCACAGATGCCGTCGACCTGGCGTATGCCGCAAAGCACGGTATCTATGTCACCACTACACCCGGCGTGCTGACCGATGACGTGGCGGATATGGCGCTCGGCCTGTTGATTTCCACCCTGCGACAAATGAGCGAAGGTGAGCAGGTCGTCCGTGCGGGGCGCTGGCCGCAAACCAACCTGCCGCTGGCGCGCAAAGTCACTGGTACGACGGTGGGGATTATCGGCATGGGGCGTGTTGGCCAGGCCATTGCCAGACGGGTCGCCGCCTTTGACGCCCGTATTCTCTATACCGACCTCGCGCCGATTGCCGCCCTTGATTACACCTTTATTGCTGATATTCAGGCGCTGGCGCAAGAAGTGGATGTTCTGGTGCTTGCCGCCTCTGCCGATAGCGGTGAGGTGATCATCAGTGAGTCGGTGCTGGAGGCGCTGGGGCCAGAGGGCTATTTCATCAATGTGGCGCGCGGCAAGCTGGTGGATGAAGCAGCGCTGCTTGATGCCCTGACCCACAAGCGTATTGCCGGAGCCGGGCTGGATGTGTTTGCCCATGAGCCGCACGTACCGGAAGGCTTTTTCACCCTCAATAACGTCACCCTGCAGCCGCACCGCGCCAGCGCGACCGTTCAGACTCGCCTGGAGATGGGCAACATTGTGCTGGCGAATCTGGCGGCCTGTTTTAGCGGCAACGTGCCGCCACACCGGGTATAGCCATCGTTTCTGAACCCTACAAATAAAAGTGAGAAAACTATGAGCAAACAAATGGATGTCTCGCTGGAGCAGGTCAAACGGGTCGGACATCACCGCTATTGGGTGCTGGGGTTGATTTTCATCATCACCGTTATCAACTATGCCGACCGTGCGACCATGTCAATTGCTGGCACCTCGGTGGTGAAAGAGCTGGGCCTCGACCCGATGATGTTGGGGATGATCTTCTCCGCTTTCGCCTGGGCCTACGCGCTGGGGCAGATCCCCGGCGGCTGGCTACTGGACCGCTTTGGTGCCAAAAAAGTCTACGGCATGAGTCTGGTGCTGTGGTCCGCGTTCACTATGTTACAGGGTACCGTGGGCTGGATCGGGATGACCGGTAGTCTGGCGGCAATGACCCTGTTTCTGATGCGCTTTATGCTGGGCCTGGTGGAATCCCCCGCATTCCCGGCAAACTCCCGTATCGTCTCCAGTTGGTTCCCGACGCGTGAGCGTGGCGTGGCCTCGGCGCTGTTTAACTCCGGGCAATACATGGCGGTAGTGGTCTTCACGCCGATCATGGCCTGGCTGACCCATGCATGGGGCTGGGAGCATGTGTTCCTGTGGATGGGGGGAGTGGGGCTGGTGCTGGCGACCGTCTGGTTTGCCTGGTATAAGGAGCCGCATAAAGACCCGCGTCTGACAGAAGAAGAGAAAAACCTGATGCGCGAGGGCGGGGCGCTGGTGGATCTGGACAGTGAAGGGGCGGCAAAGGCGAAGAAAACCTCGCTGCGCGATGCCAAATGTCTGTTTACCAACCGCAACCTGTGGGCCATTTACCTGGGGCAGTATTGTATTACCGCGCTGACCTACTTTTTTATTACCTGGTTCCCCATCTACCTGATTCAGGGGCGCGGTATGACCATCATGCAGGCGGGGTGGGTTGCCGCACTGCCTGCCATCTGTGGCTTTACCGGCGGTCTGCTGGGGGGCTATCTGTCTGATATTCTGATTAGCCGTGGCATGCATCCTTCCCGTGCCCGTAAAACACCCTTTGTGCTGGGAATGGGGCTGTCCACCATGTTGGTATTCGCCAATTTCGTCGACAGTAACAGCGCGGTAATTTTCCTGATGGCAATGGCGTTCTTCGGTAAAGGCTTCGCGGCCGTGGGCTGGGCGGTATTGTCCGATGTTGCGCCGAAAACCATGATTGGCCTGTGCGGCGGCGTGTTTAACGGCATCGGTAATATTGCCGGGATCGTGACACCATTGGTGATCGGTTATGTGGTGACGGTGACCGGCTCGTTTAATAACGCGTTGTGGTTTGTGGCGGCGCACGGTGTGCTGGCGGTGGTGAGTTACGTAGTGATTGCGACACGCTTTGAACGTGTTGACGCGGCATAAAGAGAAAGACGCCGCCTGGAAACAGGCGGCGACAGGGTTAGACGCGGCTACCCCACAGATCGTACTCGTCGGCGTTTTCGACTTTCACGCGGATGATATCGCCCGGTTTCACTTTCGTTTCCCCGTTCAGATAGACCGCGCCGTCGATTTCCGGTGCATCCGCCATGCTGCGGCCAATTGCCCCTTCTTCATCGACTTCATCGATAATGACCAGAATTTCGCGGCCCACTTTTTCCTGCAGACGCTCTGCGGAAATCTGCTGCTGGAGCTGCATAAAGCGGTTCCAGCGCTCTTCTTTGATCTCTTCCGGCACCTGATCGGCCAGTTCGTTGGCGGTCGCACCGTCTACCGGGCTGTATTTGAAGCAGCCAACGCGGTCCAGACGCGCTTCTTTGAGGAAATCGAGCAGCATCTGGAAATCTTCTTCGGTTTCGCCAGGGAAGCCGACAATGAAGGTCGAGCGCAGGGTCAGTTCCGGGCAGATTTCGCGCCACTGCTTGATGCGCGCCAGTTGACGATCCACGGAGCCAGGACGTTTCATCAGTTTCAGGATACGCGGGCTGGCGTGCTGCAACGGAATATCCAGATACGGCAGGATTTTGCCCTCTGCCATCAGCGGAATGACATCATCAACGTGCGGGTAAGGGTAGACGTAGTGCAGACGCGTCCAGATACCCAGTTTCGCCAGTTGTTCGCACAGGCCAACCATGCTGGTTTTTACCGGTTCGCCATTGTGGAAGCCCATACGGTGCTTCACGTCCACGCCATAGGCGGAGGTGTCCTGGGAGATAACGAGCAGCTCTTTCACACCCGCATCCACCAGACGTTTGGCTTCACTTAAAACGTCGCCAATAGGACGGCTTACCAGATCGCCACGCATCGAGGGAATGATGCAGAAGGTGCAGCGATGGTTGCAGCCTTCGGAAATTTTCAGATACGCGTAATGACGAGGGGTCAGTTTGACGCCCTGTTCCGGCACCAGGCTCAGGAACGGGTTGTGCTTCGGTTTCGGCACATAGTGGTGCACATGCTCAAGCACCTGCTCGTAGCTATGCGGACCGGTGATTTCCAGCACTTTTGGATGGACTTCACGAATCTGATCGACTTTGGCGCCCAGACAGCCGGTGACAATCACTTTGCCGTTTTCATTAAGGGCTTCGCCAATGGCTTCCAGCGACTCTTGTACCGCGCTGTCGATAAAGCCGCAGGTGTTGACGATAACCATATCGGCGTCGTTGTAGCTCGGTACCACGTCATAGCCTTCGGTGCGCAGTTCGGTGAGGATGCGCTCGGAGTCAACGAGGTTTTTCGGGCAACCGAGAGAAACAAAGCCGATTTTCGGCTGCAGGGTCACATTGCTCATAGTTCAAAAAATAATCAGTTAAGGGATGCTCAGGGCAGGGATTGTACAGATAACGCCGGGAGATTTATAGAGGATTCTCGGCCGGGCAGGGTGAAAAAACGACTACCTGCCTGGCAACGGCTTCGTTATAATTTAATACGACGAAAATTGCCGCTATCAAAATTCATCAACCGTATCCCGGTCAGCATGAATAACGGTAAACGCTAAATAATCCTGAACGACATTGAAGCTGATACTGGTTTCATAAACATCTTCAATATTCATGTCCTGGCATAAATTAAAGATGAAGTAGTTAATTTGATAATAAAGGACGTATGTATTGTCGTGTAGATGCTCAACCCTGCTGATAACGAAATCGTTGGTTGAGCGCGCATGCGGGCTGATGAAGGTTAAGTCCATGTTCAGAATAGGGATAAGCGCCGGATTTTGTCGGTTTTGCTCAAGATAATGCTGAAGCTGTACGGCGGAATCTGCATTGTGCTTATGAATAGCGACTGGCAGCGGAAACGTGTTCATAGCGACCCTTGTAATACGGTGTATGGCATTAACATAACACGCACTTCGTGGTTCTTCATAAACCGTTAACGGGGTATTTCGGGGTACGAAATCGGGCCGGGGAAAATACCTCTAAAGGATATCTCCGCGGATTGAATTTACACCGAGAAGGCTCCGGTGTTTGCGTGTAAATATAAAAACCAAAAAAAAGCCGCTCGGACGAACGGCATAGAGACAACACGGAATTACGCAGAAACATAATGATTTACGAGCTAAATAATAGCTTGCTAATGATATCTTGTCTGCCATATTTATCGCTAAATTTTGGCTAAATGTGCGTTGTGATGACCGTCAACATAGTATAAAAATCATACAGAGTATGATTTGTGCCGCTGCGCCTGTGTGAACGCCCGTGTGAAACAGTGGCGGCGTAAAGCATCATGCATTTGCATGCCCCCATGAGCAGATCCCGGATTTCATGCTCATGGGGATTTTCTCTACTCTCTATATATCTCTACATAGAAAGCGTTGCATCACGGGGTACCGTTATTTCCATAGCGCAGGAAAGCAGGGCGCAGATTTAAGCGCTCAAACCATGCCTCCACTGCCGGGAAATCCGGGTGTTCAAAGGGCGTCATCTTCCAGCGGTTCACCGACAATCCCAGCACGATATCGGCAAGAGTGAACGTCTCCCCGGCGGCCCAGGCGCCCGTGCGTTGCAACTGTTGGTCGAGAATACCGACGCAGTGATTCCACTCCTTGATACCGGCGGCAATCGCATTCTGATCGTTGTAGTCAGGGTTTTTACGCACCAGTGCCGGGAAAACGTAGCGCCATGCGCTATTAAAGTCGGTGGCCTGCCAGTCCATCCAGCGCTCCACATTCGCGCAAGCTCGCGGTTCGCCAGGAAGCAGATCGTCGCGGCCCGCTTTACGCGCCAGATAGCGGCAAATGGAGTTGGATTCCCACAGGATAAAGTCATCATCAAGGAGTACCGGCACCATCGCATTTGGGTTCATGGCCCGGAAGGTATCCGTCTGCGTCGAGGCAAAGCCGCTGCCATAGTCTTCCTGTGAATACGCCAGCCCCGCTTCTTCGCAGGTCCACAACACTTTACGCACGTTAATTGAAGACGTTTTACCCAATATTTTCAGCATGACGCGAATCGCCTTTTGCGAGATTAATCGTTTAAAAACAATACACCAGCAGCGTATCACCTGGCTACAGGGCCCTTGAGCACCAGTATGGTGCGCTGCCTCATTCTGGTTCACCAAAATGGGTACGTTTGCCCTGAGTTATCGCTAAGTTACTGAAATGTCATTAATCGCAACCTGGCATAGTGCTTGCAATAACGCTAACGCAGTGCAACACACAATTTGATAAATAGCTGGCTAGGGTTCCGGTTCGCTAAGGCGGATGTCTGGTCCAAGAGCTGGCGACCTCTGAGAGGTTACACGGCGGGACAAAAACCCGGGAGACAGCAGCACCAGTGGGTGTCGCGCTGCCCCCTTTTTTTGTACCAATCAGAGGTCAATAATGAAGAAATCTCCATTACTCCGCTCTCTCGTGCTGTCGCTGGTCATGCTGACCACTCTCCCAACCTTTGCCGCCGTGAAGAAAGAGTTCAATGTCTGCTGGACCATCTACGCAGGCTGGATGCCGTGGGGCACCATCAGTAACAGCAAAATCATTGATAAATGGGCCGACAAATACGGTATTAAAATCAATATCGTACAACTCAACGACTATATCGAATCTATTAACCAGTATACCGCGGGCCAGTTTGATGGCTGCACCATGACCAACATGGATGCGCTGACCATACCGGCGGCGGGCGGCGTGGATAGCACCGCGCTTATTCTCGGCAGCTACTCCGAAGGCAACGACGGCGTGGTGATGAAAGGCGAGGGCAAAACCCTCAAAGATCTGAAAGGCCAGCAGATCTACCTGCCTGAACTGTCCGTTTCCCACTATTTGCTGGTGCGCGGCCTGGAGAAAGCCGGTCTGGCAGAAAAAGATGTCACCGTGGTGAACACCTCCGATGCCGATATCGTTTCTGCCTTCGCCACCCCGAAAGTGCAGGCGGCTGTTGCCTGGAACCCGCAACTGTCGGTTATCAAAGGCACGCCGAAAACCACCGAAGTCTTTAGCTCCTCGCAGGTACCTGGCGAGCTTATCGACATGATGGTGGTCAACACCCAGACCCTGAAAGATAACCCGGCGCTGGGCAAAGCCCTGACTGGCGCATGGTACGAAATGATGGCGCAGATGAAGGCGCAGAATAAAGAGGCGCTGAGCGCCATGGCGGCGGCGTCCGGCACCGATCTGGCGGGCTATCAGGCGCAGCTTAAAACCACCCATCTCTTCTACACCCCGGCCGATAATCTGGCGTTTATCAGCTCCCCGGATCTGGCGAAAACCATGCAGCGCGTTGCGGCATTCTCCTTTGAAAAAGGGTTGCTGGGTGACGGCGCGCAAAGTGCGGATTTCATCGGCATGGCCTTTCCGGGCAACGTTTCTGCCGGGGATGCCGCCAACGTGAAGCTGCGCTTTGACGACAGCTTCGTGAAGATGGCCGCCGACGGCAAGCTTTGAGCGAATGACAGGAACTCACGCCATGCGACACATTAACCGCCATCCGACCCGGGGCATGCGTCTGACGCTTGTTCTGCTGCCTTTTGTCATTTTGCTGGCGGCGTACTTTCTGGGCTCTGCGGTGCGGCTGGAGGCCAACCCGCAGGATAAGCTGCTGCCTGGCATGCAGCAGATGCTGGACGCAATGTCGCGAATGGCGTTCACCCCGGATAAACGCAGCGGCGACTACCTCTTCTGGATGGATACGCTGGTGAGCCTGGCGCGTCTGTTGACCGGGCTGGCGATTGCCTCGCTGATTGGTCTGTGCCTGGGCATTACCGCCGGGGTCTTTCCGATGTGGCGCGCCTCGCTCTCGCCGCTGATGACCGTGCTGTCGATGATCCCGCCGCTGGCGATCCTGCCGGTGCTGTTCATTGTCTTCGGGCTGGATGAGTTGTCAAAAGTGATGCTGATTGTGATTGGTATCACCCCGATGCTCGCCCGCGACCTTGAGCATCGCGCCTGCGAAATTCCGCCGGAAATCCTGATCAAGGCGCAAACGCTGGGCGCATCAAGCTGGACGCTGGTGCTGCGGGTAGTACTGCCGCAGCTTCTCTCCCGCCTGTTGACCTCGTTGCGCCTGCTGTTGGGATCGGCCTGGCTGTTCCTTATCTCGGCAGAGGCCATCTCCTCAACGGCAGGGCTGGGGTATCGCATTTTTCTGGTGCGCCGCTATATGGCGATGGACGTCATCATCCCCTACGTGGTGTGGATAACGTTGCTGGCATGGCTGATGGACCTCGGCCTGCGCCAGTTGCATAAAACCTGTTTTCCCTGGGCGGAAGGAGGGAAGGCATGAGTTTTATCGAAATCAACAATATCTGGCAGGAATATGGCGCCCATGTGGTGCTCGAACGCCTCAACCTGCGGGTCAATGCCGGGGAGTTTTGCTCAATGGTGGGGGCATCCGGCTGCGGGAAATCGACTTTTCTGCGTCTGTTGCTGGGCCAGGAAGCGCCGAGTCGCGGCACCATTTTGCTTGATGGCAAGCCGTTGCAGGCTGAGCCGGACCGCAGCCGTGGCGTGGTCTTCCAGCGTTACTCCGTCTTTCCCCATTTAAACGTGCTCGATAACGTCACCATTGGTCTTGAGTTGCCGAATGCGCGCTTCCTCGGGCGTCTGTTTGGCGCCAGCAAACGTGAGGCGCGGGAGCGCGCCGTGTGGATGCTGCAAAAAGTGGGCCTTGGACAGGCGCTGGATAAATACCCGGCCCAGCTCTCCGGCGGTATGCAACAGCGCCTTGCTATTGCCCAGGCGTTCATTATGCAACCGCGCGTGTTGCTGCTTGATGAGCCCTTTGGCGCACTCGACCCCGGCATTCGCAAAGATATGCACGCCCTGTTGCTGCAACTGTGGGGCGAAACCCGGATGACGGTTTTTATGGTCACCCACGATCTCTCCGAGGGCTTTAACCTCGGCACCCGGCTGCTGGTGTTCGACAAGGTGCGTATCGACCCGCACGAACCCAATGCCTACGGCGCGCGCATTACTTATGACATTCCGCTCAATGAAGCGCGTCTGGCGGAAATGACCGACCCGCAGCCCGATAACGTCTACGCATTAAGGAGTTAACTTAATGACTTTATTAGATAAAGAAACATCTGTTCTGCGTGAAGAGACGCTGCCAGGCGGCGGCAGTCTCTCCTTTATTCTCAAGCGCGGGCAGATCCTGCGCATGACCGACATCGAAGGTGGGGCAAACGTCAGCCTGATGATGCTTAACCCGCATGAAAAGAGCGAACGTCTGAACCTGCCCGATACCTTAAAAGGCCAGCACACCGCGCGCCTGACGGCAGGCCACTGTTTTTACTCCGATATGGGGCGTGTGCTGGCGGGGATTATCGCGGATACCTGCGGCTGGCATGACCCGTTTGGCGGCGTGCTGAATGCGGCAGAAGTGAAGGAGAAATATGGTCAGGGGCGTTATCAGGATTTGCGTAACGGTTTTTTCCGCAACGGCGCCGACAACCTGCTCGTTGAGATGGGCAAATGGGATTTGAACCTTGAAGACCTGCTGATGGTGGTGAACTTCTTTAGCAAAGTCACGGTGGATGAGCACGGCGCTTTTACCTTCCACAGCGGTGCGTCGAAGGCTGGCAGCTACGTTGAACTGTTTGCGCCAATGGATGTGCTGGTGGTGCTCACCGCGCTGCAACACCCGATGGACCCCGCCGCAGATTATGCGCCGCGCCCGGTACAACTGGCCTGGCGACAGGCGGCAGACGAAAACGCCGCCATTGAGGCTTTGATGACGCGCCCGGAAAACACGCGTGCCTTCACCAACACCCGTTTATTTGCCCTGTAAGGAGCCGCATGATGAATATCACCAGCCAGAAGCACCCCGACGAGGCCGTTTTTCGCCATGTGATCCCGGCAGGGGAGCCGTACCTGTTTGAAGTGAAAAAGGGCCAGACCCTGCGTTTGCTCGACCTGGAAGGGAACCAGGCCGTGGATACGCTGTTTTATAACGCCGACAACGCCCGGGAACGCTACGATCCGCAGCGCACGTTGCGCCGCCAGGGCAATGCGTATCTGACCACCGGCAGCGTGCTGTGGTCCAATATGGGTAACCCGTTGCTGACCATTGTCGCCGATACCTGTGGCCGCCATGACACCCTCGGCGGCGCGTGCGCCCAGGAGAGCAACACCGTGCGTTATGCGCTGGATAAACGCCATATGCATAGCTGCCGCGATAACTTCCTCTGCGCCTGCCTGCACGATGGACGTCTGCATAAGCGCGACATTGGCGCCAACATCAACTTCTTTATGAACGTTCCGGTGACCCCGGAGGGCGGACTGACCTTCGAAGATGGCATCTCTGCGCCTGGCAAATACGTTGAACTGCGCGCCGAATGCAACGTCATCGTGCTCATCTCCAACTGCCCACAGTTGAACAACCCGTGCAATGGCTGGAACCCGACCCCGGCGGAGGTGCTGGTATGGAACTGAGCCGGGGTGCGCGTCTGCGCCTTTTTATTTACCGCCTGTTTGACGTGCGTGCGAACCGTTTACCGCTCAGTCAGACGCGCCAGACACCACCGCGTCCGTAAACGACCAGCCCCTTATGGACGGCCATAAGGCGAGCCGAATTTCGGCGGGACGACCCGCCACGATTGAGTCCTGACTATGTTTACGAAACTCCTTATCGCTAACCGTGGCGCGATCGCCTGCCGTATCCTGCGCACCTTGCGCACACTCAATGTCACCGGCGTTGCCGTCTGGTCTGAGGCCGACGCCAGCAGTCTGCATATTCGTGATGCCGATGAAGCCATTAGCCTGGGCGACGGCCCGGCGGCACAGACCTATCTGGTCAGCGAAAAAATTATTGATGCGGCCCGCCAGAGCGGCGCACAGGCGATTCATCCCGGCTACGGTTTTCTTTCTGAGAACGCCGCCTTTGCCGAAGCCTGCGAAGCCGCAGGAATAGCATTTGTGGGCCCGACGCCGGAACAACTGCGGGTCTTTGGCTTAAAACATACGGCCCGCGCGCTGGCGAAAGCGCATGGCGTACCGATGCTGGAAGGCACAGAGCTGCTGGCAAACCTCGATGAAGCGCAGCACGCTACCGCGCAGGTGGGGTTCCCGGTGATGCTGAAAAGCACCGCGGGCGGCGGCGGTATCGGAATGCGGGTGTGCTATAGCGCCGATGAACTGGCCGATGCCTTTGACGCGGTAGTGCGGCTGGGCAAAAACAACTTTAGCGACGCGGGTGTGTTTATTGAGAAGTACATCGAGCGCGCGCGTCATCTGGAAGTGCAAATTTTTGGCGACGGTAAGGGTGAGGTGGTTTCCCTTGGCGTGCGCGACTGCTCGGTACAACGCCGTAACCAGAAAGTGCTGGAAGAGACCCCCGCGCCGAACCTGCCGGATGGCATGGAAGCGGCGCTGTGCTCAGCGGCCATCAAACTGGGTAAAGCGGTGAATTACCGCAGCGCCGGGACCGTTGAATTTGTCTATGACAGTGACGCAAAACGCTTTTACTTCCTGGAAGTGAACACCCGTTTGCAGGTGGAGCATGGTGTTACCGAGCAGGTCTGGGGCGTGGATCTGGTGCGCTGGATGATTGAACTGGCCGCTGGCGATCTGCCGCCGCTGACCGAGCTGGTTGCAGGGCTCACGCCGCAGGGACATGCCGTGCAGGCGCGCGTTTATGCCGAAGATCCGGGCCGCCAGTTCCAGCCGTCGCCGGGGCTACTGACCGACGTGGCGTTGCCGTCCGACGATCGCCGCACGCTGCGCATTGACACTTGGGTGGAAGCGGGCTGCGAAGTGCCGCCGTTTTTTGATCCGATGCTGGCGAAAATCATCACCTGGCAGCCCACGCGTGCGCAGGCGATTGCCTGCCTGGATGCCGCGCTGGGCGAAACCCGTCTGTATGGCGTAGAGACCAACCGCCAGTACCTGCGCCAGATTTTAGCCTTTGCCCCGTTTGCGGAGGGCGAGCCCTGGACGCGCTGCCTGGAAGGGTTGCGCTACCAGGCCACTACCCTTGAGGTGGTGAGCGCCGGAACTCAAACCACGGTGCAGGATTACCCTGGCCGCCAGGGCTACTGGGCGGTGGGTGTGCCGCCGTCCGGCCCGATGGATGATCGCGCGCTGCGTCTGGGCAATGCGTTATTGGGGAATGCGGCAACCGATGCTGCGCTGGAAATCACGCTCAGCGGTCCGACGCTGAAATTTAATACCGACGCCGTGGCGGTAGTGACCGGGGCGAGTATCGGGGTAACGCTCGACGGTACAGCGCTTGCGATGCATACCGTGTTTACGATCTCCGCGGGCAGCACCCTGCGTCTGGGGGAAGTGAGCGGTGCCGGGGTGCGCAGCTATCTTTGCCTGCGCGGTGGCATTAATGTGCCGGATTATCTTGGCAGCAAAAGCACCTTTACCCTCGGGCAGTTTGGCGGTCACGCCGGGCGCGCGCTGCGTACCGGCGATGTGCTGCATCTCAACCCGCTGACGAACCGCGCAAGCGGTGTTGTGCTCGCGCAGGCGTTGCAGACCACACTGCCTGCCGTGCGTGAACTGCGCGTGATCTATGGGCCGCATGGGGCACCGGAATATTTCACCGGCGCGTATATCAACACCTTTTTTGCCACCGACTGGGAAGTGCACTTCAACTCAAGCCGAACCGGGATCCGCCTGATTGGGCCGAAGCCGGAGTGGGTGCGCGAGAGCGGCGGCGAGGCGGGGCTGCACCCGTCCAATATTCATGACAACCCGTATGCCATTGGCGCGGTGGATTTCACCGGGGATATGCCAGTTATCCTCGGCCCGGATGGCCCAAGCCTCGGCGGTTTTGTCTGCCCGGTGACCGTTATCGAAGCGGATTTGCACCAGCTTGGGCAACTGAAAGCGGGGGACAAGGTGCGTTTCATCCCGGTGGACGTGGCAACGGCGCGGCGGCTGGCACAGGCCAGCCGCCAGGAAGTGGAAACACTGCAACCTGTCGCCGTCAACTGGCATCCTGCCGCGCTGGCTTCCCCGGTGGTGCTGGAGACCGGAGAAGCGGATAAGCGGCTGGTGGCGCGTCTTTCAGGCGATACCCATCTGCTGCTGGAAATAGGCGAACCGGAACTCGACCTGGTGCTGCGTTTTCGCGGTCACGCCCTGATGCAGGCGCTGGAATCCCGCGCGCTGGAGGGGGTTATCGATCTGACGCCGGGGATCCGTTCATTGCAGGTGCATTATCAGCCGGAAACCCTGGCGCTGAGCCGTTTGCTGGCGATTATTCACGATCTATGGGCCGATGTGTGCCAGCGCGAAGATCTGGATGTGCCGTCGCGGGTGGTCTGGCTGCCGCTCTCCTGGGATGACCCGGCCTGTCAGAAGGCGATTGAAAAATACATGACCACCGTGCGCCGCGACGCGCCATGGTGCCCGAGTAATCTCGAATTTATCCGCCGGATTAACGATCTGGAAAATATCGACGAGGTCTACAAAACCGTCTTTGATGCCCGTTATCTGGTGATGGGGCTGGGAGATGTTTACCTTGGCGCGCCGGTGGCGACACCACTCGACCCGCGTCACCGTCTGGTGACCACCAAATACAACCCGGCGCGTACCTGGACGGCGGAAAACTCCGTCGGCATTGGCGGCGCATACCTCTGTGTGTATGGCATGGAAGGGCCGGGGGGATATCAGTTTGTGGGCCGCACCCTACAAATGTGGAATCGCTATCGTGCGGTCGCTGATTTTGGCGGTAAGCCGTGGCTGCTGCGCTTTTTCGATCAGATTCGCTTTTACCCGGTCTCTGCCGATGAACTGCTCACCATCCGTCGGGACTTCCCGCTTGGCCGCTACCCGCTGCGCATCGAACAGACTATCCTGCGCCTGGCGGAATATCAACAGTTCCTGGCCGATGAAGCGCAGAGCATTGCGGCGAACCGCACCCATCAACAGCAGGCGTTTGCCGCTGAGCGCGATCGCTGGATTGCCAGCGGCCAGGCCCATTTCGACAGCAGCGATGTGATTGCCGACGAGGGGGACGATGCCCCGCTCAGTGCCGGGGAAAGCGGCGTCGACAGCCCGGTTTCCGGCAACCTCTGGCAGGTCAATGTGGAAGTGGGCTCTGTGGTGAAAGAGGGCCAGACGCTGGTGGTGCTTGAGTCGATGAAGATGGAAATTCCGTTAACTGCGCCGCATGACGGCGTGGTCAGTCAGGTTCGGGTGCAGCCGGGAAGCTCCGTGCGCGCCGGGCAATGCGTAGTGGTGATGGAGAAAGCACAATGACACAGACCTTTGATTTGCGCCTCGATACGCTGGCGAAACGCTACCGCAGCGGTGAGATAACGCCGCGTGCGCTTATCATGCAATTGCGCGAGCGGGCGATGGCGCTCAACCCGGAATTTCATCTGTTCATTCATATTCTGAATGAAGCCGAACTGGAACCGTATCTGTCGGCGCTGGAGCAACATCAGCCGGAGGATCTGCCGCTGTACGGCATTCCGTTCGCCATCAAAGACAATATCGATCTCGCAGGCGTTCCCACCACGGCGGCCTGCCCGGCATTTGCTTATATGGCCGGGCAGGATGCCACCCTGGTGCGCCAGTTGATTGCCCTGGGGGCGATTCCGTTGGGTAAAACCAACCTCGATCAGTTTGCCACCGGACTGAACGGCACCCGTTCGCCTTATGGCGCCTGTCGCAACAGCGTTCATCCTGAGTATCCGTCGGGTGGCTCCAGCGCCGGGTCATCGCTGGCGGTGGCGCTGGGCGTCGCCAGTTTTTCCTTAGGTACTGACACCGCAGGAAGCGGGCGCGTCCCCGCGTCGCTGAACAATCTGGTGGGGCTGAAAGCCACCAAAGGGCTGATTTCAACGGCGGGCGTCGTGCCAGCGTGCCGAACCCTGGATTGCGTCACCTTCTTTACCGCCACGGCCGCCGAGGCCAGTACCCTGCTGGCGCTGACCGCAATCCAGGACCCGGATGACGACTACAGCCGCCATAACCCACTGTGGAACAGCAAACAGGCGTTTGGCGTGCCGCAGGCCGGGTTTCGTTTTGGCGTGCCGGATAAGCTGGAGTTCCTGGGCTGTGCCGAGAGTGAAGCGCTCTTTTATCACGCCAAAGCGCAACTGGAGGCGCTGGGGGGAATACCGGTCGCGCTTGATTTCACGCCGTTTCTGGCGGCGGCAAAATTGCTTTATGAAGGACCCTGGGTGGCAGAGCGCTACCATGTGGCAGGCCATTTGATTGAGCAGCAGCCGGATGCGGTCCTGCCGGTTATCCGCGATGTTCTGCAAAAAGCCCCGACC
Organism: Citrobacter sp. UYEF32; assembly: GCF_040546205.1. NCBI lineage: Bacteria > Pseudomonadati > Pseudomonadota > Gammaproteobacteria > Enterobacterales > Enterobacteriaceae > Citrobacter > Citrobacter sp. UYEF32. Next base: position 116,665 of record NZ_JBEPNI010000002.1, read on the forward strand.
ACCGATGCGGTTAGCGCGTTTGACGGTCTGTATCGGTTGCAGAGCTATAAACGGCAATGCGATGCCTTGCTCGATGCGCTGGATTGCGTACTGACGCCGACCTACCCGCGTCCGGTAACGCTGGCTGAACTGCGCGATGAACCGGTGAAGCGCAATTCTGATCTCGGGTACTACACCAATTTCATGAACCTGCTCGATTACGCGGCCGTCGCGGTTCCGGTCGGGTTTATGTCCAATGGACTCCCCTCGGGCGTGACCCTGTTTGGCCGCGCCTTTACCGATCAGTATCTGCTGAGCGTGGCGGATGCCTTGCAGCGTGTGAATCCGCTGAGCCTGCCTGGGGGCACGACCATCGAGGCTGATGCCCCCACGCATGCTGCGGTAAATGATCGGGTAAACGTGGTGGTCTGCGGTGCACATCTTGACGGTCTGGCGCTCAATTATCAGTTGCGCCAGCGTCAGGGACATCTGGTGGAGGCGACGCTAAGTGCACCTGCTTACCGCCTGTATGCGCTGGCGGATGGCAAGCGTCCGGGGATGGTTCGCGTTAGCGAAGGCGGCAGGGCCATTGCCGTTGAGGTGTGGACGCTGCCGTCCAGTGAATTGGGATCATTTCTGGCGGGGATCCCGGCACCGCTCGGGTTAGGCAAAGTGGAGCTCGAAGAGGGGCAGTGGCTGACCGGATTCATTTGTGAAAATAATGGATTAGAGGGCGCAACGGACATCACGGAATATGGCGGCTGGCGTGCGTGGCTTGCCAGTCGGGGATAATGTTAAGCAGCCCTAAAGTGTAAAGAAGTTTCGTCTGCGTTTAATAATTGAAGTTGCGCATGCTTTCGCTCAAAAAACAGCCATACTATAAGTTGTGCCTGATGGCTGACAAGGGGGGGAACGTATGACCGTTGACGAACTTACACAATGTCTGTTGGACAAACTGGTCGATGCCAGAGCTGATCTTGCGACCTATATCCAGATGCGAAAAGCGAAAGGGTATATGTCAGTCAGCGAAAACGATCAATTACGCGAGCACTTCTTCGATCTTGCCAGGGAAATACGCGATAACGGTGTGCAACTGAACACATTGCAGGATGCCGATACCCGAGGGGCGCTATATCGCGCGGAGGAGGCTATCTCCTCTGTGGCAGTGTGCCTGTTAAGCGGGCGCCAGGATTGCCCAACCTATATAGCGGTGAACGTCGAAAAACTGGAAAGAGCCTTTAACGTGCTGAATTTCAGTATCAAGTATCTTTCCGAACATGTATCGCTTGCCGAAATCTAAACGCGGGGGAGGCCACTCCCCCCTTTCTTTTTAAGCTTTTGTAAAAATCCCCTTTCGCCTGGCCGTGCTGGCTAACCTTTATGCAAACCATGAATAAAGGAGTGGGTCATGCATCGTTCCGTCGCGTTTATTATTCCTGCGATATTCCTTTCAGCCTCTGTCATCGCAGCCCCCGCGCCCGTGAAGGTTGAGGTGTTACAAACCAAACTCGACCACCCCTGGTCTCTGGCTTTTTTGCCAGGCGATCAGGGCATGCTGATAACGATGCGCGGCGGTCAGTTGCGACAATGGCAGCCGGGGAACGGCCTTTCTGACCCGATAACCGGTATTCCGAAGGTCTGGGCTAACGGGCAGGGAGGTCTGTTGGATGTGGTGCTGGCCCCGGACTTTGCTAAGTCTCGACGGGTCTGGCTGAGCTACGCCGAAGCCGGGCAGGACGGCAAAGCGGGCACAGTCGTGGGGTATGGCCGCCTTAGTGATGATGCAAAACACCTTGAGGCTTTCCAGGTGGTTTTTCGCCAGCAGCCCAAATTGTCGACCGGCAATCACTTTGGCGGACGCATGGTGTTTGACGGTAAAGGCTACCTGTGGATTGCGCTGGGGGAAAATAACCAACGCCCCACTGCACAAGACCTCGACAAATTACAGGGCAAACTGGTTCGTCTGACCGACCAGGGTAAAGTCCCGCCGGATAACCCCTTCGTTGGGAAAGCCGGAGCACGGCCTGAAATCTGGGCATACGGGCTTCGTAACCCACAGGGGATGGCGATGAATCCGTGGAGTCACACCCTGTGGATGCATGAGCATGGTCCGCGCGGTGGTGATGAAATCAATATTGCCGGGAAAGGAAAAAATTACGGCTGGCCGCTGGCGACCTGGGGGATAAATTACAGCGGATTACCCATTCCCGAGGCGAAAGGGGGGAGGGTCGAGGGGACCGAACAGCCCATTTTCTACTGGAAAAAATCGCCGGCTATCAGCGGCATGGCGTTCTATAACTCCGATGTCTTTCCCGAGTGGAAAAATAAACTCTTTATCGGTGCGCTGAAAGATGAAGATGTCATTGTGATGAGCGTAAACGGCAACACCGTGACCGAAGATGGACGCATCCTTAAAGACCGCAAGGCGCGCATTCGCGATGTCCGCGTCGGGCCGGATGGTTATCTGTATGTGCTGACCGATGCGTCAGACGGTGAACTGCTAAAAGTCAGCCCGGCGCGGTAAGGGGGCACCGGGCAGGCTTATCAGGTTACCGGAATCATCACCACGTCACGAAACGCCGGGCGCTGCGTCAGCGTCTGGTACCAGCGTTCAAGATGTGGGCGTGGCGTCCAGCTTAGCCCGATGTTGTAGAGGTTGTAGATAAAGGGCGCGACGGCAATATCACCGGGGCCGAACTCCGCGCCGGAGAGCCACGGCTGTTGGGCCAGGGCGTCGTCAAGCAGGGCAAAGAGCGCTTCACAGGCATTGATACCCGCTTCAATAGCCGCATTGTCGCGTTTTTCGACGGGGGTGCGCACCAGTCCCACCAGCAAAATACCGTGTTTCGGCGCCAGCGTGGACAGCGCCCAGTCCATCCACTTTTCCCCCTGTGCGCGCACCGCGGGTTCATCGTTCCACAGGCGGCGTTGACCATACTGCGCGGCCAGGTAGCGAACAATGGTATTGGATTCCCACAGCACAACGTCAGTTTCGTCATCGCGCAGCAATGGCACCAGACCGTTGGGATTCATTGCCAGAAATTCGGCTTCGCGGTTCAGGCCAAACGCGCCGCCCGCGAGAATGTGTTCGTACGGCAGTTCAAGCTCTTCAAGTATCCAGCGCACTTTTTTGACGTTGGAGGAGTTATTCCTGCCCCATAGCGTAATCATGTTACCCCCTTGTGTTTACCACCCAGTCTGAGGCCTTCCATGTTGAGATAAAGTTAACGTTCTGGCAACGATTTACAAAATTATCCACGCGCCAGAGCACAACAATATGTTATTGCATAAACTTTACTTTCCAGTGCTTTTATTCACGCTTGTTATGCGCTATTACTCACGGCTTGTTGCTGCACGGTGGTGCGACGTTGATTTCAGAATGGATACCTGGGTGGCCTATATGACGCATTTTTCTTTATTTCCACGCGGCCTGGCGGCGGGAGCCGCATTGATCGTTCTCTTTTCACCTTCTCTGTATGCAGTGGAACAAGCGCCGGAGGCTCCGCCTGTTGATGCCCGCGCATGGATCCTCATGGATTACGCCAGCGGTAAGGTGCTGGCAGAAGGGAATGCCGATGAGAAACTGGACCCTGCCAGCCTCACCAAATTGATGACCAGCTACGTTGTCGGCCAGGCGTTGAAGGCAGGGAAGATTCACCTGACCGACATCGTGACGGTAGGTAAAGATGCCTGGGCTACCGGAAACCCGGCGTTACGGGGCTCTTCACTGATGTTCCTCAAGCCGGGGGATCAGGTCTCGGTGGCTGACCTCAACAAAGGGGTCATTATTCAGTCTGGCAATGACGCCAGCATCGCCATTGCCGATTTCGTGGCGGGCAGCCAGGATTCTTTCGTCAGCCTGATGAACAGCTACTCGCAAAAGCTCGGCCTGACCAACACCACCTTCAAGACCGTCCACGGGCTGGACGCGCCGGGGCAGTTCAGTACCGCCCGCGATATGGCGTTGCTCGGAAAGGCGCTGATTCACGATGTGCCGGACGAGTACGCTATCCACAAAGAGAAAGAGTTCACCTTCAACAAAATTCGTCAGCCGAACCGCAACCGTCTGCTGTGGAGTACCAGCATGAACGTTGACGGGATGAAAACCGGGACAACGGATGGCGCTGGGTACAACCTGGTGGCGTCGGCAACAATGGGCGACATGCGCCTGATTTCTGTGGTGCTGGGGGCGAAAACCGACCGCATCCGTTTTAACGAGTCGGAAAAGCTGTTGACCTGGGGCTTCCGCTTCTTCGAAACGGTCACGCCTATCAAGCCAGACGCCACCTTTGTAAATCAACGCGTCTGGTTTGGCGCGCAAAGCGAGGCAAAACTGGGCGCGGGGGAGGCCGGTTCGGTCACCATCCCGAAAGGGCAACTGAAAAACCTGAAAGCCTCTTATACCTTAAGCGAACCGCAGCTTACCGCGCCGCTTAAACAGGGGCAGGTTGTCGGCACCATTGATTTTCAGCTTAACGGACAGACCATTGAGAAGCGCCCGCTGATTGTGATGGAAGCAGTTGAAGAGGCCGGATTCTTTGGCCGGATGTGGGATTTTGTGCTGATGAAATTCCACCAGTGGTTTGGCTGGTTCGCCTGATAACAGCACACCGTGCCCCGTGGGGGCACGGTCAGAATACCAGTTTGATCTGCTCAGCTTTGGCGAACTCAACCAGCGCCTCGTCCGGGCGACAGTCGCTGACGATAGCGTCAAAATGGCTCAAATCTCCCATGCACGCCGGACGCACTTTGCCGAACTTACTGTGATCAACTACCAGGACATGAAATTGCGCGCTCGCCATCGCCCAGTGTTTTAGCGGTAACTCTTCCAGATTAAAGCAGGTAACCCCCTGCTCAATGTGAACCCCGGCGGCAGAATAAAAGGCCATATCCGGGCGCAGATAGCTCAGTGTCTCTTTGAAATTGAGCGGCTGAAAAATGGCATTACTGGCATGAAATTCGCCGCCGCTCAGGATGGCACGGCACAGCGGCTTTTCCTGGAGGGCAAGGAACGTATTCAGGGAGTAGCACACCCCGGTGAACGGCAGGTCGGCCGGAATGGCTTCGATAATCCAGGGGGTGGTGGTGCCGCAGTCAAAAAACACCATTTGGTGTGGCTGCACCAGTTGCGCGGCTAATTCTGCCGCACGGCGCTTTTCATCGACCAGACGGGTTTTCTGATCGCTTAGCAGATAATGGCTGGCGGTGCGCGGCTCAAGCACGATATAGCCGCCCAGTAGCACAACCGGCGCGCTGTTGGCGCTGAGATCGCGGCGAATCGTCATTTCTGAAACACCCAGAAGGGCAGCGGCCTCTTTCAGATGCAGCTTATCGCTGCGCTTGAGCGCCGACAGTAACTGGCTTATCCGTTCGTCACGTCTTGTTTCCATAATACCCCTGAATAAAAGAAAGCCCCGCGTTTAGCAGGGCGTTCATCTTACCTTTGCCGCCGGGCTTAGTCACGTACCCAGCCCCGGCGAATCGGAAAGGCAAAACAGAGGCGGTAAATATGCTGTAGCGTGCGGTGCAGCGCCGGACCGAAGATCTGCCACAGTATCTGCGCGCTCAGACAACCGCACAGACCAACAAACAGACCGCCCACCATATCGAGCGGCCAGTGTACCCCCACGTACACGCGAGACCAGGCAATCGCCAGCGCAACCAGCATCAGTACCGCGCCGGACCAGGCCCGATGCCAGGCAATGAAGGCAATGGCAAACGTAAAAATCACCGTACCGTGATCGCTCGGGAACGAGTAATCCGGCGAATGGGGCAGAAAGTTGTAACCGACATGATCGACAAACGGGCGGTTATGAGGGAACAGATGCCCCAACACCAGCGAAAGACTCATGCTGATCGCCATCGCCATGGTGACTTTAATGACTAACTGGCGCTGTGCGCTAAGCTGTTTACGCGGCCCCCAGAGCCATAGTGCTACGGCAAGTAGCGGCACGATGCTGATTACATCGTTGGCGATAAACCGTGCGGCGGCAATCATCCATGCGGGGGAATCCGGTGTGGCGTTGATCATCGCGAACAGCGTGTAATTCAGATTTTCCAACATGCTCTTTATGACTCCGGGCTCTGGCTGATGTGAATGTTTGATGACAGCGCTCACCTTAAAAGCGGCGCGATAAACGGTAAAGTCGTTTCCGCTTATTTCACGGAGAGTTAGACGATTCTTAAGCCGATTATTGCATTGATGTGACACGGTACGCAGGGATGATTAAGTAAACCTTAAGGTTGAAAAAAGTGCTTTCCACGGTGCGACTGGCATAATTCACTATCGTCGACCGACTGCTTTGATTACACTCTGCGCGATTTTTCACGTAAAAGAGATGGCATGCAAAACCCTACACTTACTGGTCGCCGCCTGGGACGGCAGGCACTGTTATTTCCCCTTTGCCTGGTCCTGTACGAATTCTCAACCTATATCGCCAACGATATGATTCAGCCCGGTATGCTGATCGTGGTCGAGCAATATCAGGCAGGGATTGAGTGGGTGCCGACATCAATGACCGCCTACCTTGCGGGCGGCATGTTTTTACAGTGGCTGCTGGGGCCGCTGTCGGACCGTATTGGCCGTCGACCGGTTATGCTGACCGGGGTGGTGTGGTTCGTAGTGACCTGTCTTGCCACGCTGCTGGCGCAAACCATTGAACAGTTCACCCTGCTGCGCTTTTTGCAGGGGATCAGCCTGTGCTTTATTGGCGCGGTCGGCTATGCGGCCATTCAGGAATCTTTTGAAGAGGCGGTGTGCATTAAGATAACCGCGCTGATGGCCAACGTGGCGCTTATCGCACCGCTGCTCGGCCCGCTGGTGGGTGCAGCCTGGGTTCATGCCGCGCCCTGGCAGGGGATGTTTGTACTGTTTGCCGCGCTGGCGGCGGTGGCGTTTGTCGGGCTGCAACGGGCGATGCCAGAAACCGCCACCCGGCTGGGTGAACCGCTTTCGTTAAAAGCCCTGTGGCACGACTATGCGTTGGTGATGAAAAACGTTCGCTTCGTCGCCGGGGCGCTGGCAACCGGCTTTGTCAGCCTGCCGTTGCTGGCCTGGATTGCCCAGTCACCGATTATTATTATCAGTGGCGAACAGCTCAGCAGCTATGAATATGGGTTATTGCAGGTGCCGATTTTTGGCGCGCTGATTGTCGGCAACCTTGTGCTGGCGCGGCTGACTTCGCGGCGTACCGTGCGGTCGCTGATTATTCTTGGCGGCTGGCCGATTGCTGCCGGGCTTATCCTCGCGGCCATTGCAACGGTAGCCTCTTCGCATTCATATCTCTGGATGACGGCAGGTTTGAGCCTGTACGCGTTTGGTATTGGTCTGGCTAACGCCGGGCTGGTGCGCCTGACACTGTTTGCCAGCGATGTCAGTAAAGGCGCGGTTTCGGCGGCGATGGGCATGCTGCAAATGCTGATTTTCACCGTCGGTATCGAAGTCAGTAAACATGCGTATCTGGTCGGCGGCAACGGCCTGTTCAGCCTCTTTAATTTGCTCAACGGCCTGTTCTGGCTGGGGCTGATGGTGATTTTCCTGCGTGATAAAAGCGTCGGGAACTCGCTCGAAAGCTAAGGCTCCACGGCGGGTGAGGGGAGAGCGTCATTCGGCAATGATGTGCTTTCGTTACCCGCGTTAGCCTGCGGGCAGCAGGTATCGCGCAAGCCTGCGCCACTCGTTATTCTGCCTGTGATTATATCGACATATCTGTTATCACTTCCGGCGTGTCACCTTTACTGAAAACGCGTATCTTTGATGGCGATATTGCGGAGCACGACGCACCTGCCTGTTCGCAAACTATTCAGAAAAAACGTTAGGGACACCACCGATGACCTTTAGAAAAACGCTGATTTCTTTAGTGACCACATACACTCTTTTCCATTTAAGCCCTGTGCTGGCCGCCTCTGCGCCGGCATTCACGCCTGAGCAGGAAGCGCAAATCGGTAAAATCGCCGCCGACTACCTTGTTGCCCATCCGGAGGTGCTGGTGCAGGTCAGCCAGAAATTGCAGCAGCAAGAACAGGAGCGTCAACAGATGGCGCTTACCCAGAAGGTGATGGAGAACCAGGAAGCCCTCTTGCGTGACAAAGATACGCCGGTGATTGGTCCACAGGATGCGAAAGTGGCGGTTATCGAATTCTTCGATTATCAGTGCATTTATTGCAGCAAACTCGCCCCGGAGCTGGAGAAAGTGATGAAGACCAGTCCGGACGTACGTTATATCTTCAAAGAGTGGCCTATTTTCGCATCGCGCTGGGAGAACTCAGAGAAAGCCGCGCTGCGCGGTCTTGATGTCTGGAAGCAGAAAGGTGCTGCCGGGTATACCATCTATCACAACAGCATTTACCATACCGGGCATAACGAAGGCCAACTGACCGTCGAGGATATCAATGCTGCTGCGAAGGCTGCCGGTGCCACGGATAAGCCGCAGGCGGATTACAGCAATATCCTTGAGAGCACCAATACGCTGGCGCAGACGCTGGAACTCACCGGGACGCCAGGGCTGATTGTGATGCCGGTTAAAGGCGCAACCCCGGAGAACATCACCGTCTTCCCTGGGCTGGCGAGCGCGGAACAGATTCAGGCCGCGATTAAAAAAGCCAGCCACTGATTCGCAACATTGCCGTCGGTAAACATTACCGGCGGCAATGCCAGTTATTGGTGTGGTGACGAATTAAAAAAGTATTAAACGTAAAACGCTCTGTTAATTATTTTTATCGAAAAAGTAGTCTCAGTACTTTCGGGGGGATTTATCTGTTATTCGCCATTCTTTTTTCGCCATTGCCCGGGTGACGCATTATGAATTTTCTTAAAAGTCTTTGAGAAGCTTTGCTGATCGTCAAATCCGTACTTAGAGGCTATTTCAATAATAGGCATACTGGTTTTTTGTAGATCTGATGTCGCTTCCATGATCTTTTTTTGTCTGATGTATCGAGCAAGGCTGAGCCCTGTATGATCTTTGAAGATTCTTTGCAGGTGCCTTTTAGAATACCCCGCTCTTTTTGCAGCGATTGCTATGGTGATGTTTTTATCCAGATTGGCGTCAATCCACATTGTTATTTCCATGATTACCGTTGCTTGTAATTGTGGCATTTTTCTGCGCCTCGCCATTATCTCTTTTTCGTCTATCCTCACTCTCCATTTTTGAAAACGTGTAGTTAGAATGTATAGGTGATGGCACCGGTAAAAGAGAACGTATTTCGTCTGAAAACAATAGGGCTATTTGCAACATTATCATTCAGCCAGTTATAACCCGCACTTAAGGTTGTTCCCCAATGCGTGTCAATTTGGTGGTTCCACAGCAGATTTGTGCTTATGCCGTATAAACCTCCGCCAGGGGTAAATGTTTGATATCCCGTGCGATCGCTCTGTTTTTGGCTGACACCATAATGAATTTGCATATAGCGGCGATCGCCGAACATGGCTGTATTCTGCAGTGCGATAGTATCGATTTCATTCTGCAAAGGAATAAGCGTAAAGGAAGCCTGATATTCTACCCCCTGGCTATCAGTGACAGGAAGAATGGCTTTTCCTTCAATGCTTACCCAGGGCGCTATGGACCAGCCAACTGCCAGCGCAGTATTCATGGCCGCTTTAATATTGCCCATTCCTTTTAATTCATTTGCGCCATCCCGCCAGTTGGAATTACGATCAGAACGCCCCAGGCTATAACCCAGCGAGTGTTCTAAATACAGGCCGTTGTCGGCCTGCAGGTCATATCCCAGACCCTTTTCCGAATCAACAAAAAACGCGCCTTTTCGCCCCTGAATAACGGGCAAGACCTGGAAAAATTGATGATTTGACCCGCTGTAACGCGGCGCGTATTGCCCTGCAATCCCCATGGTAAACGTGTCTGTATTAGCGGCAGTGTCATCCGCATTCGCAAATGACGTTACCGAGGTAAAGAGTAAACCTGCCATCAACGGTACTGTTTTTTGGGGGAACATTGAGCATCTCCGGAATCATTAAAAGCGTATTATTTCAGCGCATGGTTTTCTGATAGTTCAGTATGAAGGGCTGTTATCAATAAACAGTCAGGGAATTGTTAAGATACTGTCAAGTTCCGCTTTTTAGCGCGCTGTCTCTGATGAATTTAATCTTCTCCGGGCGGTTTATATCATTTGTCATTTTATTAATGCGCATTGACTGTCATAAAAAGGGTATTGTATGTATTGGCGTAACAGATCGGCAATTGCTGTTCTCTAAAAAAACCAGGGTACATAAATGGTTTGTCGAAAAATATTGATAATTGAAGACGATACGGATGCTGCCGACGTACTGGAAGCCTACCTCCGTCGGGATAGTTTTGACGTATTGATAGCAGAAAACGGGACTAAAGGGCTGGAAATGGCGCGACGCCTTAAACCCGATCTCATTCTGTTGGATATTATGCTACCGGGCATAAGTGGCACCGAAGTACTGGCTTCCATTCGGCGCGACAGCGATGTCCCGGTCATTATGGTCACCGCAATGGGGGAGGCGTCGGAACGTATTGGCGCATTGCGCTATGGCGCTGACGATTTCGTTGTTAAGCCTTATTTTCCTGGTGAAGTCGTTGCGCGAGTCCAGGCTGTATTGCGCCGCACCGCGCGCGCTGAAAAACCCGAAGAGACACTTAACTGGCAAAATCTGTCGGTCAATACGGTGGCGATTACCGCCATTGTGACCGATCGCGAAAAACCGGCGATTGTTCTGGATCTTACGCCCTCTGAATTTTCCATGCTGACGACGCTAATGCGCCATCCCACGCGCCCTTTTACGCGGCAATTCCTGCTGGAACAATGCCTTCCGGACAGCGATGCGCTAGAGCGCGTTGTGGATACACATATTTATAATTTGCGTAAAAAATTAGAGAGCGCTGGGGTCACTGGCGTTCTGGCAAACGTGCGCGGTATTGGATACAGGTTCCAGCAGCTATGAAAAGCCCCGTTCATCAGTCCCTTTGGCGCTGGATTTGCGCCCGTATCCTTGCCCTTGCCATCGGGACTGTGATTATCATTGCGCTGTGCATGTGGCTACGTTATGCCGTCCAGAATTACTGGGCTTTGCATGATATGCCCGCCAGTGTCAGAGCCGAATTCCTCGCATTGAAAGACAACCCGCATGTGAACCCGGATCGCTTCCATTACATTGTCGACACGTGGTGGGGAATCAGTTACTCGACCCCCTCCATTGCCTCGACCGACTGGATCATGGTTGGTGTACTTGTTCTGGTGATGATCCCTTTTATCGTCATTATGGGGCTACGCTACGCGCGGCCCTTATCCTCTCAGTTCAGCCGGTTACGAGAGGCGGCTGATAAAGTCACACAAGGGCAATTCGGCAGCCAGGCGGAACTTATCAAGGATGCGCCTGCGGAAATGATACGTTTCGCCGTTGATTTTAACAGCATGACACAGCAACTTGCCCTGTATGAACGCGAACTGCGCGCTTCGCATGTGGCGATGGCGCATGAACTTCGCTCCCCGTTAACGGCGGCCATAGGTCGGCTGCAGGGGATGCTGGATGGCGTCTTTAGCCCTACGCAAGAGCAACTGAGTATGGTGATGAACCAGTTGCTACTCCTGAACCGTCTTACCGGGGAATTACACTTACTTTCACTGGCGGACGCCGGACAGTTGACGCTCGATCGCCATCCTCTTTGCCTTGGGGAGTTATTGCGTGAGCGTGCAGCCTGGCTAAAGCTACAGGCGGATACATCAGGCGTGAGTATTAATGTTGTTGATACTGCACCTGCGCTTTTCAATGGGGATGCGCTGCGTCTGGGGCAGGCCTTCACGATTATTATGGAAAATGCCTTGCGCTATGGCCGACAGGGTGGGCATCTAAACATTGGCATTCGTCGGGATGCTGAGGTGTTCAGCATCACTTTTGCGGATGACGGCCCTGGCGTGGACCCCGATTTCTTACCGATCATTTTCGAGCGCTTCACGCGGGCCGATGCATCGCGGGCGCGGCATTCCGGGGGCAGTGGATTGGGGCTATCCATAGCCAGGGCTATTTGCCTTGCCCACGGTGGCAATATTGCCGCGTCTTTACCTGAAAAGGGCGGTCTGTTGATAGAAATAACACTGCCGTCTGACAACAGATAAATGCATTCTTGATGAATCCTTGATGAAAAATGAAGAGAATCTCGACTTCATAAAGATGTAATGGCGCCATTACCGATCAGGAGTGGCGTTATGTCAGAAGAACTCACCGTGTTATTTCGTCAAAGTGTGCATCATCTTTTTAATGCCGCGCGTCAGTTTTCTATTCTTTCTTTTTTGCCGTTTATCGCCCCGCTGGTGTTCATTTTTTTACTGACCGGCTGTGGCGAGAAGGATACGCACAAAGCTGCGCCGCCGCGGCCCGTTCGCTACGTGGTTATCCAGACGTTATCCTCTTTGCCGGTCGATGTGCGAACCGGAGAAATACGTGCCCACGATGAAACCCTGCTCGCTTTCCGACTGAGTGGCCGCATGGTGAGCCGTCTCGTTGATATCGGCGATCATGTGCATGCGGGACAAGTGCTGGCCACATTAGAAAACCAGACCGGCACAAATGAACTTGCCAGCGCCAGCGCCGATGTGGAGAGCGCCAAAGCCGCCGAACAAGTCGCGTTGCTGAATTTGAATCGCATGCAAAAATTGTTGCCCTCCGGCGCTATCGCCCGTACTCAGCTTGATACGGCGCGCGCTGACTGGCAATCGGCGGCCTCACGCCTTAAAAGTAGTATGGCCGCGTTGCGCAATGCGCAGGATAACCTTGCCTGGACAAAACTGACTGCGCCTGCAGATGGCGTGATTACCCGCGTCAGTGTTTCTGCAGGGCAGGTCGTCAGTGCAGGACAAACGGTCTTTACCCTTGCGACCAGTGAGGCACGCGATGTGGTATTTGATATTGCTGACCCGCAGCAACTTTCCGCACCCGATGCGAAAGAGCGGGTATTTCAGGTCGCGTTGCTGTCGAATCCAGACGTAAAGACCACCGGCATACTGCGTGATATCAGCCCGCAGGCCGACCCACAAACCCGAACCTGGCAAGTCAGGGTCGCTCTTAACGACCAGCCCGCAATGGCGTTAGGGGCAAGCGCGACCATTGAAATACCGTCGTCAACATTGCCTGGTTATAGGATCCCAGCCTCCGCGCTGAGTCGCACGGGCGATAAACCCGCCATCTTTGTTATTGGTAATAACGGAGAGGCGCAGTTACGTGAGGTCACTTTATCAGGCTACTCGGCTGCTTCCGCGTTCGTTTCATCTGGCCTGCATCCCGGCGATAAAGTCATTACCGCAGGGGTGACTAAGTTACGCGATGGCGAAAAAATTATTCCGGGGGAGCGCCAGTCATGAACGCTCCCGATAAAAAGCAACGCTTCAACCTTTCCGCCTGGGCGCTTGAACATCAGCAACTGGTAAGCATGTTTATGATGCTGATTCTCGTGGCGGGGATCCTCTGTTATCAAAAGCTCCCGCGTAATGAAGATCCGGCATTTACCATAAAAACGGCGGTGGTCTCTGCGCAGTGGCCCGGCGCCAACATTGAGGATACAACCCGGCTGGTGACCGATGTGCTGGAGAAAAAACTGCAGGAGACACCCTGGCTTGATTATATAGAAAGTGAAACCCGGGCAGGCAGTAGCGTGATTTATGTGAACTTGCGAGACGACACGCCACCGCAGAACGTTCAGGGGATCTGGTATCAGGTGCGTAAAAAAATGCAGGATATTGCAACCTCGTTACCCGAGGGGGTGCAAGGGCCTGCTGTGAATGATGAATTTGATGATACGTTCGGCACTATTTATGCTTTCACTGCAGACGGTTTCACTTCGCGGGAGTTACGCGATCGCGTAGAAGCTGTCCGGCGTAATCTGATGTCGGTGAAAGATATCGGGAAGATTACGCTTCTGGGTGAACAGCAGGAGCAGATGGTTATCGCCTTTTCCCCCCGACAACTTGCCGGTATGGGATTAGATGTTCAGCAGGTGAGCGAGGCATTAAAGGCCCAGAATGCCGTTGAACCCTCCGGAACGATTCGTACCGGAAACGATAACGTTGCCTTGCGTGTGAGCGGTGCGTTGACCTCAGAAGAGAGTCTTCGCGGTGTCACACTGCATATCAATGATCGGTACATTCCCCTGACGGATATTGCGACCGTCACGCGTCAAATTGCCGAGCCCGCCACCCCTGTTTTTCGGGTAAACGGACAGCCTGCGATAGGGCTTGCGATTTCGATGGCCTCAACCGGCAACATGTTGCTTTTCGGTAAGACGCTTAACGCCAGAATGGAGGAGGTCAAAAACCAGTTACCGCATGGTATTGAAATGGTAAAAGTTGCCGATCAGTCTGTGGTCGTGAGCGATGCAGTCAGCAGCTTTGTCCGCGTGCTTATCGAAGCCGTTCTGATCGTTCTGGCTGTTTCATTTATCTCGCTCGGTATGCGCGCCGGGCTGGTCGTTGCTGCGGCAATACCTCTGGTACTGGCAATGACATTTGTCGGCATGATGCTGGCCAATATTGGCTTGCAGCGCATCTCTCTGGGCGCGCTCATTATTGCGCTCGGGCTTCTGGTCGATGATGCGATGATAACAGTTGAAGCTATGGTGGCGCGGCTTGAGGTGGGCGACTCGCGTAAAAACGCCGCCACTTATGCGTTCAAAACCACGGCTTTTCCCATGTTGACGGGCACCCTGGTGATGATAGCGGGGTTTATTCCTGTCGGCTTTGCGGCGTCGAGTGCCGGTGAATATTGCTTCTCACTGTTTGCCGTTGTCCTGATTGCGCTACTTTGCTCCTGGGTCGTCGCCATCCTGTTCTCGCCATTGACCGGCACCTGGTTGCTTCCTGCGCATATTAAGCATCATGGCGGGAGCGCAGGCAGGCTTTCTCAGGCCTATCGTGCGTTACTGGATCGCGTGTTGCGTTATCGGTTGAGGACAATCGGAATTGCCCTGCTGGCGCTTATTTTGTCAGGCGTTGGGGCGACCTACATGCAGGGGGAATTTTTCCCGGCATCGGATCGGCCCGAACTGCTGGTCAGTCTCTCGCTCCCGGCGAATACGTCACAACCCGAAACAGAACGGCAGGCCGAGCGTCTCGAAAAAGCGATAAGCGGTAATGAAAATATTGATCACTACACGACCTATGTCGGATCGGGCGCCGTACGTTTTTATTTGCCGATGGAAGTCTTGCTGGATAATGAAAACACTGCGCAACTCGTTATCGTCGCGAAGGATTTAGCGGCAAGAGACCGTTTACAACGGCAACTCGCGGCTCTGTTAGCCAGCCAGTTTGGCGAGCTGACGACGCGGGTATCCCCCCTCGAATTAGGGCCGCCAGTAGGCTGGCCGATAAAATACCGCGTGAGCGGGCCTGACTATGCCCAGGTGCGCTTAATCGCCAACCGTGTTGCCGCTAAAACGGGAGCATCGCCTTTCACTCGCGAAGTTAACCTGACCGCGGGCGAACCGGAAAGAGTGATCACCTTTAATGTTAACCAGACTGCTGCACGGGCGGCAGGCGTCTCTTCAGAGGATATTGCTCAAACGCTTAATACGGTCTGGTCTGGTCGGACCGTCACCACCGTGCGGGATAATGATCGCCTCGTGGATGTGGTGCTACGTGCAAACGATAAGGAGCGTCTTGATATCAGCACGTTATCGTCACTGGTGCTGACAACTTCGGCGGGAAAGAAAATTCCACTTAGCGAAGTCGCCACGCCCGTATGGGGCGTTGACGATCCGGTTATCTGGCGTCGCCAACGGCTGCCTTTCATTACCGTGCAAACAGACCTGGCGCCGGGCCTTAATGCACAGACCGTGTCGTCTGCTCTGCGTGCGGATATCGATACATTACGCGCGCAACTGCCCGCGGGATATCACATCGAAGAAGGGGGCACGGTCGCGGAATCGGAGAAGGGAAATAGCTCCGTTTTCGCGGTGTTACCTGTGACGCTCATCGCCATGCTGGTTCTGTTAATGATTCAGTTGCAGCGTTTCTCCCGCATGTTGCTGGCACTCTTTATGGCGCCTTTTGGCTTGCCTGGCATCGTATTAGCCATGCTGCCGACAGGTACGCCGATGGGGTTTGTGGCATTGCTGGGCGTGATCGCGCTGGCAGGGATGATTATTCGCAATGCGGTCATCCTGATAAGCGAAGTGGACAGTAACCTGGCGCAGGGGATGGCTTCGCGCGACGCTATCGTTGCGGCAGCGGAACATCGTTCACGTCCCATTGTTTTAACGGCCTGCGCGGCAATACTGGGGATGATCCCCATATCACATCAGGTTTTTTGGGGGCCGATGGCCTATGCCATTATCGGGGGGCTTCTCGTGGCCACGCTGGTAACACTGACGGTATTACCTGCTTCATTGAGCCTGCTGCTAGCCAGAGAAGAGAGGACAACTAAACAGAAATAAATAAGAAAATGCGCGCGCGTTATTTCTGTTGAAGGGTTAGTGATGATCGTCAATCTGATGTTCGATGATCATCCCTTCACCGACGCTTGCCAGATGACGGGCACGAGGTGCAACGCGGACCACAGGCGCAGGGGCAACGACCTGCGGCGCAACATAGGTCGTTTGCGCTGTCGGGGTGTTGATGGGGACTAACTCGATTTTGTAACCGTCCGGGACATTGACCGTCACGTTTTGCGCCAGAGCGCCGATGGAGAGCGTACTAAACAGCAGTGCCGTTAACAGTTGAATTTTCATTTTCGCCTCGATAGTTGACGGTGGCTGGCAGAGCGCCAGCCACGCAGTGGGGCGAAGTATGCGTAATCGATCCCGGCAATGTGTTGCCGCGTGTGCGCATTACTCGGTTGCGGATTGCATGTCGCGCTCCGGCTTTGCTACCGCTTTAGCAACCAGTGCGGCAACCAGCACGAGGCCTAACACCACCAGCATCGCGCTGCGCAATCCGTAGTGTTCCCCTAAGAAACCAAGCAGCGGCGGCCCCACCAGAAACGCCAGATAACCCGTAGTGGCGACTACGCTGACGCGGGTTGGCGCATCGGGGCCGGTATCGCTGGCGGCAGAAATGGTCAGCGGGAAGCCCAGCGATGCACCCAGTCCCCAGAAGATCACCGACATTCCGGCAATCCATGCATTATCGATAAAAATAATCAGCCCAATACCTAATGCGCCCATCATTGCGCTGGCGCGAACCACGGCGACGCGGCTGTAGCGGTCGATAAACCAGCCGCCGGTAAAGCGCCCGACCGTCATGCCGAGGGTAAAACCGGCATAGATCAACGAGCCGGAGGTGGGGTTAAACCCGTGTCCGTCGACCATCAGTAGCGGCAGCCAGTCATTGGCAGAACCTTCGGCAAAGGCCATTGCCAGCACCACCACCCCAATCAGCAGCAGTTGAATATCGCGATAAAAGGGCAGGCCCGCTTTGTTACGTGCTTTATCTTCCGGCGTGTCTTTTCCCGTCCCTTCGGGAATGGCAGAAATAGCCAACACGATAGGCGTAATGGCGACCACGGCCGCCAGCAGAATGTGCAAGGTTGCCGGCGTACCCAATGCGGTCAGGGTCATACCAACCCCTGCGCCAGCCAGCGTGCCGAGGCTGTAGAAGCCGTGCATCATCGGCAGAACGGTTTTGTTCATTTCGCGCTCGACCACCGCGCCTTCAATATTTATCGCCACTTCGCCTGCCCCCATACTGCCGCCAAAAAACGCTAGTCCAACGGCAAACAGCAACGGGGAAGCCAGCCACAGGGCGAGACTTAACACCAGCATGCCGGCGATGGCGGCAGCCATACTGGCACGAATGACTTTGCGCGTACCAAAGCGTTTCACCAGCCAGCCGGATGAGAGGATGCCACTCATGGAGCCTACGGAGAGGCCAAACAGCACGGCACCCATTTCCGCCGTTGAGACAGATAAGATGTCGCGGATGGCCGGGGTACGGGTCGCCCACGACGCCATCAACAGTCCCGGGATGAAGAAGAAGGTGAAAAGCGCCCAGAGCCGGTGTTTTAGCGCATTACGATGTGAGGTGACTGGCATTACGTCGCATCCTGCAAGGAAAAGAGAGGACAACACTAGCAAGCATGTGTACATTTGTACACATCTGATTGCGAGGATTTATGAGCCGACGACCGAACGACCCGCAGCGGCGTGAACGCATCCTGGATGCCACGCTGGAGACCATTGCGCAGCACGGTATTCATGCCGTCACCCACCGAAAAATTGCCAGTTGTGCCGATGTGCCGCTCGGTTCTATGACCTACTATTTTACCGGCATTGATGCGCTGCTGGATGAAGCTTTTACCCGCTTTACGCAGCAAATGTCCGCGCAATATGCGGCCTTTTTTACTCAGGTTGATAGCGCCGCAACCGCCTGTGATGCCGTGACTGAGCTGATTTTCAGTGCTCAGGTGACGACACCGCACAATATGGAGCTGATGTATCAGCTTTATGCCCTGATGAGCAAAAAACCGATGCTGAAAAGCGTAATGCAAAACTGGATGCGCACCAGTCAGACCACGCTGGAGCGATGGTTCGATCCGGTAACCGCCCGTGCGCTGGATGCCTTTATCGAAGGGATGACGTTGCATTTTGTGGTGGACCGGGAACCGCTGAGCCGTGCGGATATTCGCGCGATGGTGGGCAGGATTGCGGGTGAGTGAGGGAAGGGGACAGTTTTAAGGCAACAAAAAACCCATTTATGTAAATGGGTCAGGAAAAACAATAACTTGTAGTATAATCAATAAGTTAGTTTGGTGATGAAAGGTGGCGATTACGGGGCATTGCCAACCGCTGCCGCCACTTTGTCGCCACTTTGCGGATGCCTTACTTTAATTGTTCCTTGAGAGCTGTTAGTCCCCAGGAGAAAATTTCCGTAGGGTCAGAGATCAAGCCATCGGCGATGAATTGTTGCGTTTCCGCCCAGTCCATATCGCTAACATAGTGTATAAGCGTATTAGTTTGTACTGGGATTTCTTCAAATTGCTCAATGCGTTGTTTGAAACTACATGCAGGGTCAGAGCAACGGCATGTACGTTTGATATCATCTACTCTGCTGAGCAATAGCGAATAAGGAGTTTCAAGCGGTGCACAATAGTCAACGCGATAGTTGTGAGACTGTGTCGGTTGAATATTGTGAAGCGGATCCAAAAGCACAATGTTAAATATCTGCTGCTCATCCCAAAAACCTACAACACGGCCTAATGACTTTGATACTTGAAATTGAAGTAATGGATATTCTTCGTTGTTACCGAGGTAATCTGCGTCGATCCAAGTTAAATCACGACGTTGGATTGGAATATTTGTTTGGTTCCAGTTGATAGGATGATAGCGCCAAGCATCTTTATCAGCACTATTAGTAATGAAACCTTTGACATCCCGCTGAGAAAGTTCTGACAATTTTTCCATTAAGGAAACAAACCAGTTGGCTTCTGTGCGGTCAAGGCCAAAATTATCGATTTGTTTCCAGTAACGGAAGGAAAACGCCCATTTTTTTTCAGGTGAAGAGGGCGTTTTGGGGGTTTGAACAACCGTCGGCTGGGTGGTTCCTAGGCTCGGACGCAAAGCTTTATTCATCGCGATTAGTTCAATCGGCTACGGTAATAGTCTCGGGTAATGTCGCGATCAATAATCTCTTCACAACGTTCAGATGGCCTGTAACCCTCTCGAGCCTTAATCCATGGTTCTTCTTTATGAGTCATATCTTCAAGCTGTGCACCAGTGAATGCACCATAGACTTCAAGAACGCTATCAATGTGGGCTGCGGCTGCGGCCGGAATCGATGAAAGGTCGAACCCTGGGGTGCAATCGGCAATAGTGATGTCCGAATACAGTGATTTTGAAGAAGAGAATCGGTTATAAATTGCACGGCTTACTGGGCCGTGAATCCAAGCCTGAAACCCCTCGTCTACTAACTTTTCGTCGAAAAAAGCCAGATACCAAGCATCCGCATAATACGCCAATTTTTGCAGCTTCAAATTAGACATGGTTTCGCCTGAAGCTGAGATTTTTGTGATAATGTAATCACATAGTTGGTTGATATTTATCATTATTTATCCCTCTCAACTTGGTGTCTAGGTAGCCAAATTTATAAATGAAATCGCCCGCTAAGAATCTTTGAATACCAAGTTAACTTATAGTGGCATACGCAGCTAAATAAATCGAGATTCAAACGTGCTAAAACGTGCTGGGTGTGGATAAGCAGTGATTTCAATTTATGTAGTTGCCATAGTAGCTAGCGGGTTAAAACGCAGTGCCGTTTCCAGGTGATCAGGTGCCAGGTGAGCATAGCGCATCGTCATTTTGATATCGTGATGGCCCAGAATTTTTTGCAGGGCAAGAATGTTTCCACCCGACATCATAAAGTGCGCTGCAAACGTGTGGCGCAGAACGTGGGTAAGCTGCCCGCGTGGAAGCACGATAGAGGTTTTATCCATCACGGATAAAAACTGAAAGTAGCAGTCAGTAAAGAATCTGAACTCATCCAAGGCTATAATTTCTTCGTATAGCTCCCTGCTGATGGGAATGCTGCGGTTTTTTTTGCCTTTGGTCCTGACGAAAGTGATTCGGTATTTTGTGACCTGGGAGCGCGTGAGGTTCACAGCTTCCCGCCAGCGTGCACCGGTGCTCAGGCAGATTTTAACGACCAGAGCGAGTAGGGCGCTTTGACGTTGGCAGTCGTAAAGAAGCTCTGTGATTTGTTCATGTGTCAGCCAGGCCATTTCCTTTTCGGCAATGGTGAATTTGCGCATGTTTTCCAGAGGGTTGGGGGCTGTCCATTCTCCAAGACGGGCCAGCTCACTAAAAACTCCGCTCAGGTAGCTTTGTTCAAGGTTGATAGTTACTGGGCTGGCTCCTTTCTTCCACTTCTCGCTAAAGTAGATTTCACCCGTCAGGCGTTTATCACGGTAATGTGCGAATAATTTCGAGCTGAGATCAGTAGCTAGAGGGTTTCCGAGTGCATCAACCATCAGGACCAGCTTGTCGTATACATGTTCGCCAGCGGTCAAAGATGTGCCGTGCAGCTTGAACCAGAGATCAACGATATCTTTTAGAGTTCGACGATCTACTGATTCACCCAACCAGGGCTTAGCCTCTGTCTCGTCCATCGTGTAGCGTTCAAACGCCAAAGCTTCGCCTTTGGTGGTGAACTGCTTACGTACACTGCGACCGCTACGCCCCGCAGGATAACATTCACAAATCCATTTTCCAGTGGTGAGTTTTCGTACTGCCATAAATAAGCCCTCATGTCTTAGGGTTAAATTTAACTGTATGTATGAACAGTAGTCAATGTGTGTTTCTGAAAATTAATACATATGATCAAATTATTCAGATAAACAAGCCATGAGTTGCATGTACATTCTGAACTAAGAATCAATAAAGCAATAATTTTGTGGAAGATTCTTTGGGTTATAATCTGAATGAATCATTCGAATTTGCACTGATCTATGTATCATTGCACCTTCAGGAATAACTCTTGATTCACCGAGCGGTAGGTACCACGGGAATGATGGTTTACAATTTTTGTCTTCTATTTTACTCGATGATTTGGGGAAGTATTCTAAAATCTTCCATCCAAAAGTTAATGAATTATGCATTTCAGCATTTGAGTCGGGGGCAACATATTTGAAGCTGCTACCTTTTCTTTCTTTACCATATACTATTTGATTGAAGTTTTGTCTGATGATGAGTAGGCCTATTGATTCTGCTTCCTTAAGCATCCATTCTAAAGGATATTTCGATAAGCTACTTTCGGATTCAGAATATCCGCCTCCAATATCGCCGTGAACACCAGCAAACCAGACCTGTTTAATGTCTTGGTTAATATCAGTCTCAGGTCTAAAAGGCTTCACTCTGAATTTTTGTGGTTCAGTCCATTTATGTAACTGAAACATACGTCGGCGTTCATCAATAGCTATTGCATGACGAAAGTGTTTAACTATAATATTTTTTTGCGTGTAAAGGAGTTTTTCAAAATTCAGCAATTGAAAGGATAATGTAGGTATAAGAACAGAAGAAACAGTATCCCATACTCCTAAGAATTCTATCTGAATTTGTTTACGTGCACCCGCAACTTTTGAAAAATACCATGCGTTCGATAGCGCTAATCTCGGTGGTGTATCTTCTGAGCCGGAGTCTCTACTTGCTCGTTTATATGCAGCAAGCGCATATTCAGAAAGATTTATTTGATCTTTCTTAAGAAGACCTACTACGTTTATTAATGCGGCGAGGACTCGAACTGTGTAAGCCCCTCGACTAAAACCAAAAAGCCATATTTTATCCCCTGAATTGTAATATGTACAAAGGAATATGTACGCATTCAAAACATCCTTGTCTAATCCATAACCAGTTGCAAGTTTAAACCAGCCACTTAATTTTTGCTTTACTAGATTCCATCTTAAATATTTGCCATTAGTCCCTATTCCAGGGTTGTAGTATACTTTCTGAGAAGCGTTTTTATTAATTATTTGATAAAGTTTAAGTATATTTGATAGCTCGGAATTAACTTCATTGCCTGTTCCATCACAGCATATAACTATATTTTTGGGCATTTTAATCCTCGTGGTATGGCTTGGTAAGACGCTTACTCTTAAATCGCAGAGAATAGTTTAAACGTCTTGGTTAAATTTTAGTTGGCAACTATCGTACTTCGAGCATGTGCAATAAATTCAATATCAGTGAGTGCGCAATCAAAATTATTATCAACAGTTGAAACATTAACCATGCTCTTTGGAAGTTTAGTAATTTTTCTGACTGAAAAGGATCCATCAATGCTAATTAACCAATGCCCGTCCAATATGTCGTTAAATTTTTGTTCACATATGTAAGTAATAGAGTTCTCGAGAACTACAATCGGTGATGAAAGACCAGCGGGAAGAAATGATGTGTCAAAAATATATGAACCATCTTCAACCATTTTTCCGGCGGTCAGGCGAAACTTCGCGAGTTCCTCGGTGGTTGCTATTTGAGAACTTAGCTTGGTACCTTGCCCGGTGGTTAACCAATTGAGTGAAGTGCCTGTTTCCAGGGCGCATTGAATTATCCAATCTGCGGGGAAGGTATCGCGCATATATCTGTTAGCCAGTGTACTTTTTGACACTTTTAAGTGATCAGCAAGGGCCTGCCGTGTTGTAAACCCATATGCCTCTACCAACCGCTCAATCGCAGCCTTGCCACCCTGATTGGGATTTATTTTGATCTCATTTGGGTACTTTAATGCTGACATGTCTCTTATGCGATCCTAGTATCAATTTTGTTCCCACTTGGGTGCTTGTCACGATTACTACCGGCTCACCACAAGCCAATAGGAAATGTTGCATCATGACCCCTAACATTTCAATCACTCTGAATACACCTCACGTCACAATTGAACGCTACAGCGAGCTAACAGGACTGCCTGTAGACACCATTAACGACATGCTCGCTGATGGTCGTTTGCCTCGCCACCGTCTGCGCAAAGACAAGAAACGCGAGAAAGTGATGATTAATATCGTCGCGCTGACTGTAGATGCGCTCTCAGATTGCAATATAGCCATTAACTAGTTCCATTCTGAGATATGGCGGAGCGTTTGACTATGTTTGACTATCGCATTTCTAAACATCCACATTTCAGTGAAGCCTGTCGGGCTTTCGCACTGCGTCACAATATGGCAAAGCTACCCGTGCGTATCCGGGGTATCAGTCGTATCAGCCCGTCACCGCCCCGGCGGGGCGCTCTTACGTCGACCAGAGCAAAAGTGAATACAACATCACGTTGCAGGGCGGCGGCGCGCCGGGGGGTAATATTTCCGGCCAGCTACGCGAGGAACTGGAGCGCCACGAACGTGAGAAGCGCGCCCGTGCGCGCGCCAGCATGATGCACGACGGAGAATAAAACGATGATGCTCGCACTTGGAATGTTTGTGTTTATGCGCCAGACGTTGCCCTATCAGACCCTGCAACGCGATACGGAATACCGCTGGCCCTCAAACGCCCGCATTGGTAAGCGGGATGCCTTTCAGTTTCTCGGCCCCGGTGACGAAAGTATCAGCCTTGCCGGGGTGCTTTACCCGGAACTGACCGGCGGAAAGCTGACCCTCACCACGCTGCGCCTGATGGCGGAAGAGGGGCGCGCCTGGCCGTTGCTGGACGGTAACGGCCTTATCTATGGCATGTATGTCATTAACAGCGTGAGCGACACGGGCAGCGTGTTTTTCAGTGACGGTACGCCCCGGAAAATCGACTTTACGTTAAAGCTGACCCGTGTTGATGAATCACTGGCCGCGCTGTATGGCGACATTGGAAAACAGGCCGAATCCCTTCTGGGGCAGGCGGGCGGTATGGCACAGAAATTCACGGCAATGGTGGGGATGGGCTGATGCTGACGATGCTGACCGGCAATGCGGGCGGCACGCGCACGCCTGCCTATATGCTGAAAATTGAGAGTAAGGATATTACCGGCAACATCAGCGACCGGCTGATGAGCATGACCCTCACCGATAACCGGGGCTTTGAGGCAGACCAGCTTGATATCGAGCTAAACGACGCCGACGGCCTGCTCGAACTGCCGTTACGGGGGGCGGTTCTGACGCTGTTTATCGGCTGGAAAGGCGAGGCGCTCACGGGTAAGGGCAGTTTTACCGTTGATGAGATTGAGCACCGGGGCGCGCCCGATGTGGTGACTGTCCGGGCACGTAGCGCGGATTTTCGCGGGTCACTTAATTCTCGGCGTGAAGAGTCCTGGCATGACACCACGCTCGGTAAACTGGTGGAAACCATCGCCGCGCGCAACAAACTGGAGGCCGGTGTTTCGCCGGAGCTGGCCGGAATAAAAATTCCGCACATCGACCAGTCGCAGGAATCCGACATTAAATTCCTGACGCGGCTGGCTGAACGTAACGGCGGCGAGGTGTCGGTAAAAATGGGGCGGCTGCTGTTTCTCAGGGCCGGTAAAGGCGTGACGGCCAGCGGCAAACCGATCCCGCAGGTCACTATCACCCGCAGTGAGGGCGACCGGCACCAGTTTACGATTGCTGACCGTGGGGCGTACACGGGCGTCACGGCAAAATGGCTGCATACCAAAGACCCGAAGCCGCAAAAGCAGAAGGTCAAACTCAAACGCAAGCCGAAGCCCGCGAAACCCGGTGATCCACAGCATCCGAAAGCGAAACCGAAAGAGCCGGAAGCGCGCCAGGGGGAATACATGAGCGGTGCCGCCGATAATGTTTTTGCGCTGACGACGGTCTTTGCCACCAAAGCCCAGGCGATGCGGGCGGCTCAGGCCAAATGGGACAAACTGCAACGCGGAGTGGCGGAATTTTCGGTGAGTCTGGCTTATGGTCGTGCCGACCTTTGCCCGGAAATGCCTGTGCGGGTGTCGGGCTTCAAGCGCGTTATTGATGAGCAGGCGTGGATCATTACGAAGGTGACACATTCACTGAACAACAGCGGCTATATCACGGGGCTGGAACTGGAAGTGAAGGTTTCGGATATTGAGTATGAAAATGCGAACTTTGAGTGATATTTATTCTCTATTTGAGAACTTTATTGTATGATTTGTTCATAAATAGAGAATGATGAGGTGGTCATGTTTCATTGCCCGAAGTGTCAGCATGCAGCACATGCACGAACCAGTCGCTACCTAAGTGAAAACACAAAAGAGCGTTACCATCAGTGCACGAATATCAATTGCAGTTGCACCTTTGTGACGATGGAATCTGTACAGCGTTTTATTGTGACTCCAGCCAAAATAGATTTTGCGCCACCGCATCCAGGCCCCTCCGGGCAACAGCAAATCTGGCTTTAGCCTTGACCCCGCAATTGCGGGGTTTTTTTGTGCTGCAAATATGCCGACATCTGGCTTAAGCCTTAATGTAATTTATTAATTATAAAAAAATTTAGGCAACGAAAAATAGGATATCAAGAGTTGGTGCGGCCTGTAGGGTAATGTCCTGATGTGGAGAATCTGAAAAATGCTAACTGGAAAATCAATAGTCGGTTGATTATTCTTTGCACTGCAAATCGTTAACTCAAAGGGATTGTATGGATATTTCGCAGATAGCTAATGGTATTGCCGATAGTTTGTCCAGCTTGCCGAGGGGCTTTGGTCTGGGGGTGGTCAGAACATGGGAAGGCGCAGGAATTGTCAACCGTGGGGATAAATACCGCAACGAGGAAGAGAACGAACGGTTTTTCAGAATGATAAAGGGAATGGGTAATCCTGAAACGCCATTAAGGCGGCTTATCACTATAATTATTAATGATTTTTATCAAAAGCTGGGAGCAAAGGGAAAAGAGGCTATTAATAATAAGCTGCTTTATGGTGGTGGTGCCGTAGCGGGAAAAGTTGGGGGGCAGATAGCAGTTGCCCAAACGGCAGCAGCTATCATCATTCGTAAGGTTGTGATCGAAAAGGCATACCAGCATTTTATCAGGTTCGCATCCTCTGCCAGTCTTAACCTTATTATGATTCAGGGCTTGATTGAGGAAGCGGCCAGAGCATCACGCAGAATGAGGGATGAGTACCCTACTGTTTATATGGCTGTTCAGCGTGAAGACCTTGATATGATTTATTTTTTAGTTGAGAAAGAGATGGAGCCATACCTGATGTTTATTAAAGGTCATCCTTTCACTTGCAAAGGAGTAGAGGATGAACTCTGTAAAATCATTTCTGGTTAAAATGACTTCACATGCACTTGAGGGAACCATTACGTTTCTGTCAGTGCTTTTTGCTATGGGTTCACTTTACTGGTTTGAGAGCGGATGGCTTAAGTTTGCAGGAATGGTGGGTTCGTTGATCGCCGGGTATGTGATTACATATTGGGTCGCCCGGATGAGAGATTAGCTTTCATCATATCCAGAGTCGCGGTGTATCTTCTGTTGTCCTCCAAAAAATAAATGTGCCGCCATTTTGCCGCCATATAGCTTTAAACCTGCCAATAAGACGATGTTTTTAAATGGTTATTTTTACAGGCAACAAAAAACCCATCAACCTTGAACCGAAATGGCGGGGTTGATGGGCTCCACAAATTGGGGACATCAAAGAAAAGCAGTGGCACTAGTTATGACTAATGCTGAGAAAAAAAGTTCTCCAGGTGTTAATTATTTTTTTAAGTTAGGAGTTATCCTAAGCCCGGCCAGACAATGATTATCAGCGTCCCCGCCAGCGTAAGCAGTACGTTCGCTATCGCATAGGTGCCCGCGTAACCCAATGCCGGAATGTTACTGCGCGCGGTATCGCTGATAATCTCCATCGCTGGCGCACAGGTACGTGCCCCCATCAGCGCGCCAAACAGCAGTGCGCGGTTCATTTTCAGCACCCAGGCACCGAACAGGAAACAGATCATCACAGGCACCAGGCTGACAATCAGGCCCGCGATCAGCATCTGTCCGCCCACTTCACCCAGGCTGTTACCAATGCCGCTACCGGCGCTTAAGCCGACACCTGCCATAAAGACCATCAGACCAAACTCTTTCACCATATTCAGCGCACCCTGAGGGATGTAGCCAAAAGTCGGGTGGTTGGCGCGCAGAAAGCCGAGCATGATCCCGGCAAACAGCAGGCCCGCCGCGTTGCCAATACCAAAGCTGAAGGTGCTGAACTGAAAAGTGATCATGCCGATCATCAGGCCAACAATAAAGAAAGCGCAGAAGGCGAGCAGGTCCGTGACCTGACTATGAATAGAGATAAAGCCGATGCGGTCAGCGATGGCTTTCACACGACGGGCATCACCACTCACCTGCAAGACATCCCCTTTATTGAGCAGGATGTTGTCGTCAATTGGCATCTCAATCTGGCTGCGGATAACGCGGTTGAGGAAACAGCCATGGTCGGTCAGCTTAATCTGAGCCAGACGGCGCCCCACCACATTGTGGTTTTTCACCACCACCTCTTCGGTGACAATGCGCATGTCGAGCAGGTCGCGGTCGAACACCTCTTTTCCGTTACGGAAACTGGGGTCGAGACGCGCATGCGCATCCGGATAACCAACCAGCGCGATTTCGTCGCCCATTTGCAGTACCGCATCGCCGTCCGGGTTCGCGAGAATACCGTTACGACGAATACGCTCGATATAACAGCCCGTCTGGCGATAAATACCCAGCTCACGCAGATTTTTGCCGTCCGCCCAGGCCACCAGCTCCGGGCCGACGCGATAGGCGCGAATGACCGGCAGATAGACCTTCCGGTTGGTGTCGGTATCCAGCCCACGCTCACGGGCGATCTGTTGGGCGCTGGTCTGCAGATCCTGATGCTGCAACTTCGGCATATAGCGAGCGCCGACAATCAAACTGACCAGGCCAATAAGGTAGGTCAGGGCGTAGCCGAGGCTTAAGTGATCGAGTGCTTGTGAAAGCTGGGTACTATCCATACCCGAATGACGTAGCGTATCACCGGCACCCACCAGTACAGGCGTGGACGTCATTGCGCCTGCCAACATCCCCGCTGTCAGACCAATATCCCAGCCGAACAATTTGCCGAGCCCAAGGGCAATCAACAATGCGCTGCCGACTAATACCAACGCCAGCATCAGGTAATTTTTGCCATCGCGGAAAAAAATAGAAAAAAAGTTTGGCCCAGCTTCCACTCCTACGCAAAAAATAAACAGCATAAAACCTAAATTGAGGGCATCAGTGTTTATGCTGAAATGTTGCTGACCTAATAATAAGGAAACCACTAAAACGCCAATGGAATTACCGAGTTGTACAGAACCCAGGCGTAATTTCCCCAGACAGAGTCCGAGCGCCAGAACAACAAATAATAACAGTATGTAATTCCCGTTTAACAAATCTGCGACGTTTATATTCACGGAGGCTAACTTCTTGTTTACTTGTAAGCTATTGAAAGAATGGGTTATTTGGGCTACTGTTTTGCGAAGAATCTGAGTTAGAAAAACGCACTAGTGCGTCTTTATTCCCGGCAACACAATAACTGGCCGCTAGTTTAATCGTATTGAATTGCAACGGCTAGTAAGAATCATCTATTCGCGCGGGGGTTTTTCGGCAGGGAGTGCCATAACGCTTTATCTGACCGTTCGTTCATTGCAACGGATGAAGAGTTTGATAGAGAAAAGTCAGGAGGATTGTTTGAAACATAAACGCGGACTTGCAGGCATCATTTGTTGTTTTTTACTTTTCATTGTCGTCTGTTTTTTAGAAGTGACGAATATGAAAGGTGCCTTTCGTGCGTCCGGGCATCCTGAACTGGGGTTGCTATTTTTTACGTTACCGGGCGCTGTTGCCAGTATTTTTTCACGTCGCCGTAAAGTGATGTTGCCACTGTTTGGCGCGATCCTCGCCGCACCGCTCTGCTTTGTCGTCATGCGTCTGTTTTTTACCCCGGTACGTTCTGTGTGGCAGGAGCTGGCGTGGCTGTTTAGTGCGGTATTCTGGTGTGCGCTGGGCGCGCTCTGTTATCTGTTTATCAGCAGTTTCTTTGGCAACGGGACGCGTTAAGGCCAGCGTCGCCCCGGTTGTTGCCTGTTTACTTTATTCTAGCGAACTGTTTACGAACGAACTTATCGAACTCGGTAAAGCTGCCAATGTGTTTTTGATCGACAAAAATTTGCGGCACCGTTTCGATGGGTTTGCCTGCGGCTTGTTCCAGTGCCGCGCGAGTAACGCCGTCCGCATGGATATCAACATAGCGCCACTCAAAATTATCCTGTGTTTTGCTGACTTTTTCAGCCAACTCTTTTACGCGTGCGCACTGCGGACAACCTGCGCGACCAAATATCACTGTGTACATGAATCCTCCTTAAACCAGACGGTAAGCAGGGATATAATGCGGCTTTTGCGCCCACGCATAAAACAGGTTGTGCCTGTTATGTTAATTTCCGCAACCTTTCAACACATTTTGACGAGCATTTCCGGCCTGAGTGTTCGCTATAATGGGGGGTTTGTTTCCAGGGAAAACGACCATGACTCCAGTTATCGATCTGCTCCGCGCCCACCGCTCTATCCGCCATTTCACCCAGGAACCCATTACCGCAGCGCAGCGTAAAGCGATTATCGCCGGTGCCCAGGCCGCCTCCAGTTCCAGCTTCTTACAGTGCAGCTCAATTATTCGCGTGACCGACCTGGCGTTACGCCAACAACTGGTTACGCTAACCGGCGGTCAACAACATGTGGCTGAAGCCGCTGAATTTTGGGTGTTTTGCGCCGATTTTAATCGCCATCTGCAAATTTGCCCGCAGGCGCAACTGGGGCTGGCGGAACAACTGCTTCTCGGTGTCGTCGATACGGCCATGATGGCGCAAAATGCCATGACGGCTGCGGAATCACTCGGCCTTGGCGGTGTGTATATCGGTGGGATCCGTAACAGCATTGAGGCGGTGACTGAATTGCTTCATCTGCCTCAGCATGTTTTGCCACTCTTTGGGCTCTGTCTGGGCTGGCCTGCCGACGATCCGCAGGTGAAGCCGCGTTTACCCGCTGCGCTGGTGGTGCATGAAAACAGCTATCAGCCTGTCGATGCGGACATCCTTGCACAATATGATGCGCAAATTGCCGCGTATTATACGTCGCGAGGCAGCAATACCCGTCAGGATACCTGGAGCGATCATATCCGGCGCACCATTATTAAAGAGAACCGCCCGTTCATCCTCGACTATTTGCATAAACAAGGGTGGGCAGTGCGCTAATTCCCGTTCATCCTGTGTCTCGCTGCGTGTATGATACGCAGGCTTTCTACTCGTCATGCTTCTCGTTGCCAGTGCGTTTGCTATATCACTGGGCGCCCTGGTCATAGCGTTATCTCTGCTGCCGGGGCTAACTGACTTGCCGCCTTCCGGCAACGTGAAAAAGGTAGAGTATTGCCAGTCTATTCAGAGAGGTGCAGGGTGAAAATCGCCATATTGTCCCGGGACGGAACGCTCTATTCATGCAAACGCCTGCGCGAAGCTGCCATTGCGCGCGGGCATCTGGTCGAAATTCTCGATCCGCTGTCGTGTTATATGAACATCGACCCCGCGGCGTCTTCGGTCCATTACAAAGGCCGTCAACTTCCCCATTTTGATGCGGTGATCCCGCGAATTGGTTCCGCGATTACCTTTTACGGTACCGCCGCGCTGCGCCAGTTTGAAATGCTGGGCAGCTATCCGCTCAATGAGTCGGTGGCGATTACGCGCGCGCGTGACAAATTGCGTTCTCTGCAACTCCTGGCCCGCCAGGGGATTGATCTGCCGGTGACGGGGATCGCCCATTCACCGGATGACACCAGTGATCTGATTGCCATGGTCGGCGGCGCGCCGCTGGTGGTAAAACTGGTGGAAGGGACACAGGGGATCGGCGTGGTCCTTGCCGAAACACGGCAGGCGGCAGAAAGTGTGATTGACGCTTTTCGCGGCCTGAACGCCCATATTCTGGTTCAGGAATACATTGAGGAAGCGAAGGGACGGGATGTTCGTTGCCTGGTGGTGGGCAACGAGGTTGTCGCGGCGATTGAGCGGCAGGCGAAAGAGGGCGATTTTCGCTCCAACCTGCATCGTGGCGGCGTGGCCAGCGTGGCGACAATCACCCCGCGTGAGCGGGAGATGGCGATTAAAGCCGCACAGACACTCGGTCTGGATGTCGCCGGGGTGGATATCCTTCGTGCCAACCGGGGGCCGCTGGTGATGGAGGTGAATGCGTCGCCTGGGCTTGAAGGTATTGAGAAGACCACAGGGGTGGATATCGCGGGTAAAATGATTGCCTGGATTGAGCGCCATGCCACGCCCGGCTATTGCCTCAAAACCGGCGGGTAGTCGATTTTCCGCGCTACATAATGGTATGCGGCCTGCTTTTTGCGTAAGCTATGGCTCCCATTTTTTCGTCAGAGGTTGTTTTGCGCATGAATTCACTCGTCGCACCTGGTCTGGACACGCTTCGTCAATGGCTTGATGAACTGGGTATCAGTTTCTTCGAATGCGATACCTGCCAGGCGTTACACCTGCCGCATATGCAGAATTTCGACGGGGTATTTGACGCCAAAATCGATCTGATTAACGACGTTGTCCTGTTTACGGCGATGGCGGAAGTGAAGCCTTCCGCCTTGCTGGCACTGGCCGCCGATCTTTCCGCCATTAATGCCAGTTCTTTGACGGTGAAAGCATTTCTTGATATTCAGGATGATAACCTGCCTAAGCTGGTCGTTTGCCAGACATTATCCTCAGGCGCCGGGGTGACGCTCGAACAATTTGCATGGTTCATGCGCCAGAGCGAAGAGCAAATTTCAATGGTGATCCTTGAAGCCCGCGCCCATCAGATGCTGTTTGTTCCCGAAGAAGAAGAGCTCAAAGCTGGCGAAGACGCACACAATTTTCTTCACTAAACCTGCCTGACATTAGCGCAGTCGCTGCCAGAGCGGCTGCATAATGAATGTTTTAATTCTGCTTTTAACCTTCTTTTAAAGAATTATTCACCGCTATTCCCGCCGTTTCGGCTTATCACATAGACAGAATCTGCATAAAAAATTGATAAAAGGCGTTTTTTAATCTGCCCTATAGCCTCTAACCCTGGCTACAGTTATTCTTGCGGTGCTTTGAAAGCATGCGGCGTCGGCCGAAAGAATTTTCCTCTTCGACCAGTGCAGACTGACAAAATATGCATGAATTTTGCATATCTTAAATGCGTACACTTAGTTCGTATGGTAACGGACTTTCCAGAAGGAATGAGATATGACCGCTTTGAGTAAAAAATGGTTATCAGGTCTTGTTGCGGGTGCATTAATGGCTGTCTCTGCCAGCACACTCGCCGCAGAGCAAAAGACGCTGCATGTGTATAACTGGTCTGACTATATTGCGCCGGATACGGTCGCAAACTTTGAAAAAGAGACCGGGATTAAAGTTGTTTACGACGTGTTCGATTCCAACGAAGTGCTGGAAGGCAAATTGATGGCGGGCAGCACCGGTTTCGACCTGGTGGTGCCTTCTGCAAGTTTCCTTGAGCGCCAGTTAACCGCCGGTGTGTTCCAGCCGCTCGATAAGAGCAAGCTGCCGAACTGGAAGAACATGGACCCGGATGTGCTGAAAATGGTTGCTCAGCATGACCCGGACAACAAATACGCGGTGCCGTACCTGTGGGCCACCACCGGCATTGGCTATAACGTTGATAAAGTCAAAGCGGTATTGGGCGATGTGCCGGTCAACAGTTGGGATCTGGTGCTGAAACCGGAAAACCTCGAAAAACTGAAAAGCTGCGGCGTCTCCTTCTTGGATGCGCCAGAAGAGATTTTCGCGACCGTGCTGAACTACCTGGGTAAAGATCCGAACAGCACCAAAGCGGACGATTACTCCGGCCCGGCAACCGATCTGCTGCTGAAACTGCGTCCGAACATTCGCTACTTCCACTCCTCTCAGTACATTAACGATCTGGCAAATGGTGACATCTGCGTAGCCATCGGCTGGGCGGGCGACGTGTGGCAGGCGGCTAACCGTGCTAAAGAAGCGAAGAACGGCGTGCATGTTAACTACATCATTCCGAAAGAGGGCGCCCTGGCGTTCTTCGATGTCTTCGCCATGCCTGTTGATGCGAAAAACAAAGACGAAGCGTATCAGTTCCTGAATTACCTGATGCGTCCTGACGTTATCGCGCACATCAGTGACCACGTCTTCTATGCTAACGGTAACAAAGAGTCCAAACCGTTGATCAGCGCAGAAGTACGTGACAACCCGGCAATTTATCCGCCGGCGGATGTTTTCGCGAAACTGTATACGCTTAAAGTGCAGGATCCGAAAATTGACCGCGTAAGAACCCGCGCGTGGACAAAAGTAAAAAGCGGCAAATAATCAATCACCTGAACAGTGATTGCGTTGCACCAGGGCGGTGCAATTGCCCTAAACCTGGACAGAGGTCATCGGCCTCTGTCCGGTCATTTGTAGACAACTAGCTGGTACTGGTTGAGTTTTTTTGCCGGAGAGCACTTGAGTGAATGACGCTATCCCCCGCCCACAGGCGAAAACCCGTAAGGATTTAACGCCTCTGCTTGAAATCCGCAATCTGACCAAATCGTTTGACGGCCAGCACGCCGTTGATGACGTCAGTCTGACCATTTATAAAGGCGAAATCTTCGCGCTGCTGGGTGCATCTGGTTGCGGCAAATCAACGCTGCTGCGAATGCTGGCAGGCTTTGAACAGCCAACGACCGGGCAAATTATGCTCGATGGTGTCGATCTGGCGCATGTGCCGCCTTATCTGCGTCCTATCAATATGATGTTTCAGTCCTATGCCTTGTTCCCGCATATGACCGTTGAACAGAACATCGCGTTTGGCCTCAAGCAGGACAGGCTGCCCAAAGCGGAAATCGCCAGCCGTGTTGCGGAGATGCTGAGTCTTGTGCACATGCAGGAGTTCGCGAAGCGTAAACCGCATCAGCTTTCTGGCGGTCAGCGTCAGCGTGTCGCATTGGCCCGTAGTCTGGCAAAACGCCCGAAACTCCTGCTGCTTGATGAGCCGATGGGTGCGCTGGATAAGAAACTGCGTGACCGTATGCAACTGGAAGTGGTGGACATTCTGGAGCGCGTTGGCGTGACCTGCGTTATGGTCACCCACGATCAGGAAGAAGCCATGACCATGGCCGGACGTATCGCCATTATGAACCGCGGTAAGTTTGTGCAAATTGGCGAACCTGAAGAGATTTATGAACACCCGACCACCCGCTACAGCGCCGAATTTATCGGCTCGGTTAACGTGTTCGAAGGCCTGCTTAAAGCGCGTGAGGACGACGGTCTGGTGATTGATTCGCCGGGGCTTGTTCATCCGCTGAAAGTGGACCCGGATGCCTCAGTTGTGGATAACGTGCCGGTCTATGTTGCGCTGCGCCCGGAGAAAATCATGCTCTGCGAAGAGCCGCCTGCTGACGGTTATAACTTCGCGGTGGGTGAGGTGGTGCATATTGCCTACCTTGGCGATCTGTCGATTTACCACGTTCGTCTGCAAAGCGGGCAAATGATCAGTGCGCAGTTGCAGAACGAGCACCGCTATCGTAAAGGTACCCCGACATGGGGCGACGAAGTTCGCCTGTGCTGGGATGCCGACAGTTGTGTGGTTCTGACGGTTTAAGGAGCGGTGATGAGTACACTTGAACCACCGACCCGCGTCGAAAAACCGGGCGGTTTTAACCTGTGGTTGGCGCGTTTTCAGATGAAGCACGGGCGCAAGTTCGTTATTGCGCTGCCCTATATCTGGTTGATCTTACTGTTTTTACTGCCGTTCCTGATTGTCTTCAAAATCAGTCTGGCAGAGATGGCGCGCGCGATCCCGCCCTATACGGATCTGGTGGAGTGGGCCGATAATCAGCTCACCATTTCGCTCAACATCAATAACTTCCTGCAACTGACCGACGATCCGCTCTATTTTGAAGCGTATCTCCAGTCATTACAGGTCGCGGCGGTGTCGACGATCTGCTGTCTGGTTCTGGGGTATCCGCTGGCCTGGGCCGTTGCGCACAGTAAGCCATCAACGCGTAATATTCTGCTGCTGCTGGTTATTTTGCCTTCATGGACCTCTTTCCTGATTCGCGTCTATGCCTGGATGGGGATTCTGAAAAGTAACGGCGTGCTGAATAATTTCCTGATGTGGCTGGGGATTATCGATCAGCCGCTGACGATTCTGCACACAAACCTGGCGGTGTATATCGGTATCGTTTATGCCTATTTGCCGTTTATGGTGCTGCCTATCTACACCGCGCTGACGCGTATTGACTACTCGCTGGTTGAAGCGTCGCTGGATCTGGGCGCGCGCCCGCTGAAAACCTTCTTTAGCGTGATCGTGCCGTTGACCAAAGGGGGTATTATCGCAGGCTCCATGCTGGTGTTTATCCCGGCGGTGGGTGAGTTCGTGATCCCGGAACTGCTCGGTGGCCCGGACAGCATCATGATTGGTCGCGTCCTGTGGCAGGAGTTCTTTAATAACCGCGACTGGCCGGTGGCCTCGGCGGTGGCGATTATTATGCTGCTGCTGCTGATCGTGCCAATCATGTGGTTCCATAAACATCAGCAGAAACAGATGGGAGACAACGCATGAATAACTTGCCGGTAGTGCGTTCCCCGTGGCGTATTTTGATTCTGGTGCTGGGGTTCACGTTCCTCTATGCGCCGATGCTGATGCTGGTCATCTATTCCTTCAACAGCTCCAAGCTGGTGACGGTGTGGGCCGGCTGGTCAACGCGCTGGTATAGCGAGTTGTTCCATGATGACGCCATGATGAGCGCGGTGGGACTGAGTCTGACCATTGCCGCCTGCGCCGCGACGATGGCGGCGATCCTCGGTACGATTGCGGCAGTGGTGATGGTGCGCTTTGGCCGTTTCCGTGGCGCCAACGGTTTTGCGTTTATGATTACCGCGCCGTTGGTGATGCCGGATGTGATCACCGGGCTGTCGCTGTTGCTGCTGTTTGTTGCCCTTGGTCATGCGATTGGCTGGCCGTCGGATCGCGGCATGCTCACCATCTGGCTGGCGCATGTGACCTTTTGTACGGCTTATGTCGCGGTGGTTATCTCCTCACGTCTGCGTGAACTCGACAGGTCAATTGAGGAGGCGGCGATGGATCTTGGCGCGACGCCGCTGAAAGTGTTCTTTGTTATTACGCTACCGATGATCATGCCAGCGATTATCTCTGGCTGGCTGCTGGCGTTTACCCTCTCTCTTGACGATCTGGTTATCGCCAGCTTCGTTTCCGGCCCGGGGGCGACAACGCTGCCGATGCTGGTCTTCTCGAGCGTACGTATGGGGGTGAACCCGGAGATCAACGCCCTGGCGAGCCTGATACTGGGTGTCGTGGGGATTGTTGGTTTAATCGCCTGGTATCTGATGGCGCGCGCGGAAAAGCAGCGAGTGCGCGATATCCAGCGTGCAAGACGGGGACAATGATTCTAGAATCTTAAACGTTGTGTCACGGATGCCGCGCTTGTCGCGGCATTTTTCACAGGGAATATTGCACATTGGGATTCTTTACTAAAGCGCATCAGTCTCACGCCCGTCCGAATGTACCCGCACTGGTACAAGTGGCGGCTATCGCCATTATTCTTATCCGCTGTGTGGATGTCTTCATGCTCTGCAATGTGCTGGGCATACGGGGAATGATCGACTTCGTGGTACGCAGCGCGCAAACCTGGAGCCTGACGCTGATTTTCTTCGGCAGCCTGGTGCTGGTCTTTGTTGAAATCCTCTGTGCTTTTTCCGTGGTGAAGGGGCGAAACTGGGCGCGCTGGCTGTATCTGTTGACGCAAATTATTGCCACCGGTTATCTGTGGGCGGCATCGCTGGGGTATGGATATCCTGAGCTGTTCAGTATTGCCGGCGAATCAAAACGTGAGATTTTCCGTACGCTAATGATGCAGAAAATGCCCGACCTGCTGGTACTCTTCCTGTTGTTTGTCCCTTCTCCCAGCCGACGCTTTTTCCGTCTGCAATAACGGGGTACAATCGCCGCCCCGCAATTAAGAAGGTTTTATTATGCAGTGCGCACTCTTTGACGCCTGGCGCTGTCACTCCTGTCAGTGGATTAAACAACCGACTGGCGACCAACTCTGTGCAAAAATGACCGATCTCCGCACCTTGCTGGCGGATTTGCCGGTGACAGAATGGTGCGCGCCGGTTAGCGGCCCGGAACAGGGGTTTCGTAATAAAGCCAAGATGGTGGTGAGCGGCAGCGTGGAGAAACCGCTGCTCGGCATGTTGCATCGCGACGGTACCCCCGAAGATTTGACCGATTGCCCGCTTTATCCCGCCTCGTTTCAGGCGGTTTTCGCCGTCCTTAAACCTTTTATCGCCCGTGCGGGCTTAACGCCCTACAACGTGGCGCGTAAACGCGGTGAGCTGAAATACCTGCTATTAACCGAAAGCCAGCACACGGGCGGCATGATGCTGCGTTTTGTGCTGCGTTCACAGACCAAGCTTGAGCAGCTTCGTGCCGCGCTGCCGTGGTTACAGGCGCAATTGCCGCAGCTTCGCGTCATTTCAGTCAATATCCAGCCGGTGCACATGGCAATTATGGAAGGGGAGACGGAAATCTTCCTGACTGAGCAGCAGGCGTTGGCGGAAAATTTCAACGGCGTGCCGTTGTGGATCCGCCCGCAGAGTTTCTTTCAAACCAATCCGGTTGTCGCCAGTGCGCTGTACGCTACGGCGCGTGAGTGGGTTAGGGCGCTGCCGGTACGCCATATGTGGGATCTGTTTTGCGGTGTCGGCGGTTTTGGTCTGCATTGTGCAACCCCGGAGATGACGCTCACCGGTATCGAAATCGCCCCGGAGGCGATTGCCTGCGCGAAGCAGTCCGCGGCTGAGCTGGGGCTGACCGATTTGCACTTTCAGGCGCTGGACTCCACCCGGTTCGCGACCGCCCAGACGGATGCGCCACAACTGGTGCTGGTAAACCCGCCGCGTCGTGGAATTGGCCAGGCGCTTTGCGATTATCTGAGCCGGATGGCGCCGCCGTATATCGTCTATTCAAGCTGTAATGCCCGCACGATGGCGGCAGACTTACACGCGCTGGAGGGCTATCGCTTGGAGCGTGTACAACTGTTTGATATGTTCCCCCACACGGCGCATTACGAAGTGCTGACACTGCTGGTGAAATGTTCTACGGTTTAAGGCATTCGCTCATCAGGGACACTGACCATGCGTATGCCATCTCGTTACTTATTCCCTCTTAAACCTGCCGCACCGGGTTCCGGTGTGGTGGCGTTCGTCGTTCTGTTTGCGCTGTTGGCTGGGGTTCTTTACGGCGCTTATCGCCTGTTGCGTGACTTTTTGAGCACGGGGAATCCTTTTATTTTTGCCGTTGCGCTGTTTGTGGTGCTGTTGAGCGTTTCCGGGATTGTCGACAGCCGCAAGCGGCGCGCAAGGCTCCTGGCACTGGCGCAGGCGCGTCAGGGCGAAAGCATTTGCCAGTTTGCGCGCGCATTTCCTCGGCGGGATGTGGACGCCTGGGTGATCCGCGCTGTCTGGGAAACCGTGATGGCGTGGGGCGGGCGTGACCTGGTGCGGCTGAATTTCCCCCTGCGGGCGGACGACAGCCTGGCACTTTTTGCTTTAGACGATGACGAAGAGCTTTTCGATGTGCTCTCTGATGCGGCGACAAGGGCCGGGCGTACACTGGAAAATCTTGACCACAACCCGTTTTTTCCCCTCATCACGCTGCGTGATATGGTCATGGCGTTGAATGCGCAGCCCATGACGCCAGAGCGGCAACAAAAAAGAGACATTGTTCTGGATTAGGGTAAACAGTGGGCGCAGCCCGGCCAGTGACCCCGGCAATACTGCCCGGGGTGCTGGCGGGGAGATTATTTGTCCATGCCGTCCGATTTTTTCTTCATCATGTCGTCGTCTTTGCCCATGGTCCCTTTTTTCGCCATGTCGCCGTGCTTCATCGTGCTCTCTTTTTTTGTCATCCCGTCATGTTTCATCGGCGCCTTTTTCTTCATCATGGTGCTGTCGTCCTGCTTTTTCATACCGTCCT
Source organism: Citrobacter sp. UYEF32 (assembly GCF_040546205.1). Lineage (NCBI taxonomy): Bacteria > Pseudomonadati > Pseudomonadota > Gammaproteobacteria > Enterobacterales > Enterobacteriaceae > Citrobacter > Citrobacter sp. UYEF32. Next base: position 156,012 of record NZ_JBEPNI010000002.1, read on the forward strand.
GGCTCATCGCGTCGGCGGCATGGGCGTTAGCCACCCCAAAGGCACAGAGGGTGGCGAGGGTGAGGATCATCTTTTTCATCGTGGTTTCCTTGCAAGGTGAGAGGGGGTGTCACCTGACTCTCTTGCCTGACTCCGGAAAGTGTGGGTGACAGGCCGCAGCTTACGCCTGGACCGGTCACGACTTCCTCACGGAAATATAAATTATTTGTGATAACTCAATGCGCGACTATTGGGTAAGCTAATAAAGAGAAAGGCAACCGGAACGGGCTATGGAAACCGCAAAAAAAATACTGCTGGTCGAAGATGATCGGGATATTGCTGGCCTGCTGCGGCTTAATTTGCAGGACGAGGGCTACCAGATTGTTCATGAAGAGGATGGGGCGCGTGCGCTCGCCCAGCTTGAAAAGACCGACTGGGATGCGGTGATCCTCGATCTGATGCTGCCGAATGTCGATGGGCTGGAGATTTGCCGCCGCATCCGCCAGATGACCCGCTATCTGCCGGTCATTATCATCAGCGCCCGAACCAGTGAGACACATCGGGTTCTGGGGCTGGAAATGGGGGCGGATGATTATCTGGCGAAGCCATTTTCGATACTGGAACTGGTGGCGAGGGTGAAGGCGCTGTTTCGTCGCCAGGAGGCGATGGGACGCAACCTGCGTCTTGATATGGGCAGTATTGCCTGTCACGGTTTAACCATCGACCCGCTTCCCCGCGAGGTGCGCCTGCGCGGCGAGTTGATTGATCTGACGCCGCGCGAGTTCGATCTGCTCTACTGGTTTGCCCGTCACCCCGGCGAGGTTTTCTCGCGCCTGGCGCTGCTCGATCAGGTGTGGGGATATCAGCATGAAGGCTATGAGCACACGGTTAATACCCATATCAACCGTCTGCGTATGAAGATTGAAAAGGATGCCGCCGCACCGGAAATTATTCTGACCGTCTGGGGGAAAGGCTATAAATTTGCCGTTTCGGAGCCTGAGGGGGAATGATGCGTCGTTTAAGTCTGACTCAGCGCCTGACGCTGCTCTTCACCGTGCTGCTCCTGCTCTGCGCCGCCGCAGCCTGCAGCGTTCAGCTCTACAGTAGCACCCGCTACGGCGATGCGATGGTGCAACGGCTTTCTGCGGGTCTTGCTCAGCAAATTGCCAGCAGTGAGCCGCTGCTTGATTCCCAGGGCAAAGTGAATCGCCAGACGCTGAAATCGCTGTTTGACCGCCTGATGACGCTCAACCCCAGCGTCGAGCTGTATATGATCTCCCCGGAAGGCGACTTGCTGGCCGATGCCGCGCCGCCTGGGCATCTTCGTCGCGAGCATATCGATGTCGCCCCGTTGCAGCACTTTCTATCCGGCGCGGCCTGGCCAGTCTACGGCGACGATCCGCGCAGTGTCGACAAACAAAAAGTCTTTAGCGTGTCGCCGATTCGCCTCGATGGTCAGTTGCGGGGTTATCTCTACATTATTTTGCAGGGTGAGAACCTGAACGCGCTGGCGGATACTGCCTGGCAAAAAGCGCTGTGGAGCGCATTGCTGTGGTCGTTGCTGTTAGTGGCGGTGTTTGGCGCACTGGCAGGCGGTCTTACCTGGTGGTGGGTGACGCGTCCGGTGAAAAAGTTGACCCGCGAGGTGCAGGGGCTGGAGCAGGATAGCATCAGCGCCATCAAGCAACTGGCGTTGCGTGCGCCGGATCCTGAGGCAGGAAATGAAGTCGCGGTCCTGGAAAACGCCTTTATTGAGCTTTCCCGGCAGATAGCCAGCCAGTGGGATCAATTGGCAGACAATGACCGACAGCGACGGGAGTTTGTCGCCAATATTTCGCACGATTTACGTACCCCGCTGACCTCATTACTCGGCTACCTGGAAACCCTTTCGGTGAAGGCCGGGCATTTAACGCCGGAAGAGTCGAAGCATTATCTGAGCATCGCCTTGCGCCAGGGAAACAAAGTCCGGCACCTGTCTCAACAGCTCTTTGAACTGGCGCGGCTGGAACATGGTGGCATCAAACCGCAGCCGGAACCCTTCTCAATGGCGGAACTTTTGCAGGATGTGGCACAAAAATTCGATCTGATGGCGGAAACGCGCGACATCCGATTACTGCTGGAGTTGCCCACCAACCTGCCGCTGGTGTATGCCGATTTGTCGATGATGGAACGGGTGCTCACCAATTTGCTGGATAATGCGGTGCGTCATACGCCCAACGGTGGGAAGATTTATCTGCGCGCCCGTCAGCAGGATGACCAGCTTATGGTTGAGGTTGAGGACAACGGGTCCGGTGTACCGGGTGCGCTGCGGGCTACGTTGTTCCAGCGCCCGTCGGTGCTGGACAAGGCCAGTGCGGGAGAGTCGCGCGGCGGGCTGGGGCTGATGATTGTCCGGCGTATGCTGCAATTGCACGGTGGCGATATCCGGCTGGTGGATGCGCAACCGGGGTCGTGTTTCCGCTTTACGCTGCCGTTTCAGGGAGCGTGAGAGCATAAAAAAAGCCGCGTCACGCGGCTTTTTCTCTTCAATTCCGCTTACTGCGGGAACCACTGATCGCTGATTTTCTGGTAAGTGCCGTCAGCTTTGATGGCTGCCAGGGCCGCGTTCAGTTTTTCCAGCAGGGCTTTGTTATCCGGGCGTACCGCGATACCAAGGCCTGTGCCGAAATACTGCGGATCGGTCACTTTCGGAGTCGCAACACCCAGTTGCGGGTTGGTTTTCAGCCACTCGTTGACCACCGCGGTATCACCGAACACGCCATCGATACGGCCATTTTTCAGGTCGATAATCGCGTTCTGGTAGCTGTCATAAGCTACGGTTTTCACTTCCGGGTGTTTGTCCTGCAGGTATTTCTGGTGCGTGGTGCCGTTTTCCATACCGATACGTTTGCCTTTCAGGTCATCGAAGGTTTTATACGCATCTTTTTTGGCGATAACCACGGCGGAGTTGGCGTAGTACGGCTCGGTGAAGGAGACCTGTTTGCTGCGCTCAGGCGTGATATCCATGCCGGAGATAACCGCGTCATATTTTTTGAATTTCAGGGACGGGATCAGGCTGTCAAAGGCATGGTTGGTGAAAGTACACTCTGCTTTCATCTGGGTACAGAGCGCGTTTGCCAGGTCGATATCAAAGCCCACAATCTTGTTATTCGCATCCATGGATTCAAACGGCGGGTAGGTAGCAGAGACACCGAAATTAATTTTATCCGCGGCGGTTGCGCCAGCAGCGAAAGAGGCAAGTAATGCGGCCAGAATCAGTTTTTTCATTTTTGGAGCTCCTGTCTGTCAATCTTATTGTTTTGCGGTTGCCGTGTCTGAGGCATGGGGCTAACAATGCCATTTAATGAATTTATATGCAATATATTTGATTAGTTATTTTATTTTTCACATAAAAAAAGCGAGCAATTAATAAGTTGCTCGCTCTCTTGTTTACTATTTATGCATTTTGTGTGGTTTTAGTTGCGACGCTCAAAGGCCAGCGCTTTACGCTCAATCAGACGCATCATCAGGGTCAGCAGGCCGTTAACGATAAGATAAATCGCCCCGGCAGCACCAAATACCATCACATCGTAGGTGCGTCCGTACAGCAACTGGCCGTGCCCCATCACTTCCATCAGCGTAATGGTATAGGCCAGCGATGTACTCTTGAACACCAGCACCACTTCGTTCGAATAGGACGATAAGGCGCGTTTGAATGCATACGGCAACAGAATCGCCAGCGTGTCTTTCTTGCTCATCCCCAGCGCGCTACAGGACTGCCACTGACCTTGCGGAATGGCGCGGATCGCCCCGTAAAACAGCAGCGTGGTATAGGCCGCGCTGTTCAGGGAGAGCGCCAGCAAGGCACACAGCCAGGGTTCCGACAGTAGGTGCCAGATAACCGGATATTCCTGCAGCACCGGGAACTGGCCCGGACCGTAGTAAATCAGGAAGATCTGCACCAGCAGCGGGGTACCGGTAAACAGCGTGATATAGCCACGGACTATCCATGACAGAACGGGCGTCTTTAGCGTCAGCACAATGGTAAAGAGCAACGACAGAACCAACGCGGCAATCAGCGATGCCACGGTGAGCGTCAGGCTGGTGTGCAGGCCTTTCAGCAGCTCGGGTAAGTACTCAAGCATCAGTCTGGTCTCCGTTCAAAGCGTGTGGCGCGCAGATCGATACGCTTAAGGATCCACTGACTGAGCAGAGTGACCACCAGATAAATCGCTGCCGCCACAATGTACCAGGTAAATGGCTCCTGGGTACGGGTGGCGATACTTTTGGTTTGCAACATCAGGTCATTAACGCTGATAAGCGATACCAGCGCGGTATCTTTCAACAGTACCAGCCACTGGTTGCCAAGGCCCGGCAACGCGTGACGCCACATTTGCGGCATGACCAGACGGAAGAAAATGGCGCTTTTTGACAGCCCCAGCGCCTGGCCCGATTCCCACTGACCTTGCGGTACCGCTTTTAACGCGCCACGTAAGGTCTGTGACGCGTAGGCGGAGTACAGCAATGACAGGGCGATCACGCCGCAGAAGAACGGGCTGACATCAAAGTTCTCGATCTGCACCTGTATCGGGAGTTGCACGAACCCCAGATTGAGGGTGAAACCGTCAGAAAGAATTAACAGTAGCTGTGATGAGCCGAAATAGATAAACAGCACGACCAGAATTTCTGGTAAGCCGCGCAAAATAGTGACCAGCGCCGAGCCAGCCCACGCAACGGGACGCCATTTGGCTGACTCCCATACCGCAAAGATCATCGCCAGAACCAGGCCGATGATCAGTGCGCAAACGGCAAGGCCGACGGTCATCCCGGCGGCGCTTGCTAATGGAAAAATTTCATTCATCAAGGATTACTTCTGGAACCATTTGTTGTAGATGGTTTCGTAGGTGCCATCTTTCTTCACTTTTTCCAGCGCAGTGTTGAATTTCTGCTGCAACTCGGTGTTGCCCTGACGAACGGCGATACCCAGGCCCGTGCCGAAGTACTCTTTATCGGTCACTTTGTCGCCAACGGCGGCCAGTTTATCGTTCGATTTCAGCCATTCTGTGACAACTGCGGTGTCACCAAATACGGCATCGATACGGCCATTCTGCAGATCCAGCTTGGCATTCTGATAGCTGTCGTACGGAACGGTGGTGATTTCCGGGTGCTTATCGTTGATGAATTTCTGGTGAGTAGTGCCGTTCTGCACGCCCACTTTCTTGCCTTTCAGGGCATCGATGCTGGTGTACTTACCGGTTTGACCCACGAACAGCGCTGAGTTGTCATAGTATGGAGTGGTAAACAGAACCTGTTTCTCACGCTCCGGGGTGATGTCCATACCGGCCATTACCGCGTCGAAACGACGGAATTTCAGGCTGGGGATCAGGCTATCGAACGCCTGGTTGGTGAAGGTACAGGTGGCATCAATCTCTTTACACAGCGCGTTTGCCAGGTCCACATCGAAACCAACGATTTTGTTGTTGGCGTCGGTAGATTCAAACGGAGGGTAGCTTGCTTCGGTGGCGAAACGGATAGTCTGTGCTGCGGAAGCAGACAGGCTGACGCTTGCAAGTAGCGCGGCGATCAATACTTTTTTCATTGTCATTTCCCCGAGAACTCAGTGAGATAAATAATATTTAAACGCGTCGGTCTGCGGCGAAGCAAAGCAGCTCGCATCCCCTTGTTCGATAATATGACCGTTTTCCATATAGACCACGCGGCTGGCGGTTTTGCGCGCCACTTCCACTTCATGGGTCACGATAACCTGCGTAATACCGGTTTCTGCCAGTTCACGAATGATGCTGACGATTTGCGCGGTAATTTCCGGATCCAGCGCGGCTGTCGGTTCATCAAACAGCAGAACCTGTGGCTCCATCATCAGAGCGCGGGCAATCGCCACACGCTGCTGTTGGCCGCCGGAAAGATGCAGCGGATAACGATCGCTGTAGGGCTTAAGACGTAAACGTTCCAGCAGTTTGTCCGCACGGGCGAGCGCCTCATCTTTACTCAGACCCAGCACGCGGCACGGGGCTTCAATCAGGTTCTGGGCTACCGTTAAGTGCGGCCAAAGATTGTATTGCTGAAACACCATACCCACGTTCTGACGCAAATCGCGAATCGCTTTGTCAGAAGGGGCTTTGGCAAAATCGAAGTGATTGCCTGCGATGCTTAACTGACCGGAGCGCGGCATCTCAAGCAGGTTCAATACGCGTAATAATGAGCTCTTACCCGCGCCACTCGGGCCAAGCAGCACAAGTGTTTCACCCTGCGGGCAGTCAAGCGTAATGTCAAAGAGCGCCTGGTGCGCACCATAGAAGCAGTTAATGCCGTTTAATTTTATACTCATCGAGGCAATCTAATAGCAATTGAGGCCGCAAATAGTAACGTTCGCAGAATAGTTATGCAATATTTGTGCGTTAAAACTTAAATATAAACCGCGTTCACACATAAAGTTAGCACAAAATACCGGGGCGTGATGGAAGCAGGCATAAATGTCGGCATTCACGCTGGAATGCCAGACATTTTGCGGGGATTAATGCATATTTCCCACTTTCATGGGCATCTTGTCAGCGATGCTCAACAGACTGGCGCAATGTCCCGGCCGGAGCATGCGCCGCGCCACCGAGGTAGCGCACATCATCCACAGCCCAGCACCGACCTTCACGGATCATCAGCACTTCATCCTGCCAGCTTTGGGAGCCCTGAGTCAGGGTGACCCGCAGTGGAATGTTTCGCGCATCGGTGTTCGGGATCGTTGAGGCACTGGCAACGCTTGCTTTCTCCGGCATGACGGTTCTGCTGGAGAAGGGATCGGATTTCAGGAGCGTGGTATTGCGATTATCTTTACTGGCCGCGGTGAGCGAAGCCGCCAGATCGTCGCTCAGGTACGGACGCAGTGCGGAAAAATCATTACTGCGGTGCTCAATGCGATAATCGTAAAATTGTTGTGCAACAGTATCGGGGCCGCCTTCGATACAAGGGCCGCTGCGGGTTCCGATATCCTTAAACGCTGGTGTAACCGTGGTACAGGCGCTGAGCAGCAGCGCGCACGGTAAAACGAGAGTCAAAGCAGAGTAGCGCATATTGATTTCCTTATTTTCTCTTCGGATATAACCACCTTTCAAGAATAGTGTATTGCTCCGATAATGTGCTTTATAACGCACTGAGTATCAAAAGGAGACGCTGATGCAATTTTCAACAACACCCACCCTCGAAGGCCAGCCGATTGTCGAATACTGCGGCGTCGTCACCGGCGAAGCGATTCTGGGGGCCAATATTTTTCGCGACTTTTTCGCCGGTATTCGCGACATCGTGGGGGGCCGTTCAGGCGCGTATGAAAAAGAGCTGCGCAAGGCGCGTGAAATTGCGTTTCGCGAGATGGGCGAGCAGGCAAAAGCGCTGGGCGCGAATGCCGTCGTGGGTATCGATATCGATTATGAAACGGTGGGCAAAGACAGCAGCATGCTGATGGTGAGCGTGAGCGGTACGGCGGTGAAAACACGCAGATGAGCCGCTTTTTATCCTTACTGTTGTTAGCGCTACTTCTGGTGGGTTGTGCGGGTGAGAAGGGGATCGTCGATAAAGACGGTTTTCAGCTTGATACCCGCCGTCAGGCGCAGGCGGCGTATCCGCGTATCAAAGTACTGGTGGTGCACTACACGGCGGATGACTTTGATGTTTCGCTGGCGACGCTCACCGATAAGCAGGTGAGTTCGCACTATTTGATTCCGGCGCACCCGCCTGTCCATCATGGTAAGCCGCGTATCTGGCAACTGGTGCCGGAAAGTGAGCTGGCCTGGCATGCGGGGATCAGCTACTGGCGCAACGCTACGCGAATCAATGATACCTCTATCGGTATTGAGCTGGAAAACCGTGGCTGGCAAAACGTGGCAGGGGTGAAGCGATTTACCCCCTTTGAGCCTGAACAGATTGCCGCGCTGGTTCCGCTGATGAAAGACATTGTCAGTCGTTATCACATCCAGCCACAGAACGTGGTGGCGCATTCGGATATCGCCCCGCAGCGCAAAGATGATCCGGGGCCACTTTTCCCGTGGCGTGAACTGGCGTCACAGGGGGTAGGGGCATGGCCCGATGCCGCGCGTGTGGCATTCTATCTGAATGGTCGCGCGCCGTATGAAGCGGTAGAGACGGCCTCACTGCTCGATCTGCTGGCGCGCTACGGTTATGAGGTCAAACCGGAGATGAGCGCCGCCCAGCAGAAAAGGGTGATTATGGCCTTCCAGATGCATTTCCGCCCGGCATTATGGAATGGCATGGCCGATGCGGAAAGCCAGGCGATTGCCGAGGCGCTGCTGGAAAAATATGGTCAGGGATGAGGACGCTTGAGGGAAGGGCCGTTTAGCGCGGCAACTTCCCGTGATCCCGCAGCCAGTAAGCCGTGCGGGCAATGCCCTCATCGACAGAGACAATAGGTTCATACCCCAGCTCGTTCTTCGCTCTTTGGATATCCAGCGTGAAATCGAAATTCAGCTTGGATACCCCATAATGGGTGAACGAAGGCTCTTTCGCTGATTTGTCGCCGAAACGTTCCATGCTGCGTGCGATCATATCCAGCATCGCATAAGGCACCGAGCGGATGCGGCAGTCCATCCCCAAATCGTCAATTAATTTTTGCACGATGCTACGCAGAGTGCGCGGCTCGCCGTTAGTGATGTTGTACGCTCGCCCGGACGGCAGCGCATCACAAACGGGCTGGCTTGCCAGCCACATCGCATGCACCGCGTTTTCATAGTAGGTCATATCGACCAGTGCTTGCCCACCGCGCGGCAGTAAGATGCTGCGGTAGTGGTGCATCATCTGCGCCAGGCGGGGGATAAAGACTTTATCGTGCGGGCCGAACAGACTCTGCGGGCGTAAAACTGTAAAACGGGTATTGGGGTTGGCCTGCGCAAGCAGTTGAATCACCTCTTCGCTGGCGGCTTTACTACGGGCGAACTCGTTAGCTAAGCGCGCCGGACGGAAATCCTCACGAATGTCGTGATGGTGGTGATAATCGAAATAGAGTGATGGCGATGAAATATGAATGAAGTTACGCACGCCCCAGGCCACGGCCCATTCGCCGAGGCGGCGGGTTGCCCGGACGTTCGCCAGGTCAAAGGCTGCCTGTGTACCCCAGGGAGAGGTAAAACTGGAACAGTGCCACAGGGTATCCACCCCGGCGAGCATCACTTTGGCCTGCGAAGAGACCAGCTCGGTCAGATCGGCGTGAATAAACTCAGCGCCCATTTTTGTCAGCAACTCGCCCATGGCTTTGTTGCGGCCCGTTGCGCGTACGCTAATGCCTTTTTGACGCAAATATTCGACGGCGTTTCGGCCTAAACCGCTGGTTGCGCCTGTGACCAGAACCTTCATAGCAATCCACTATAGTGACCCGCAATCATTGCGTGCGCATTCTTCCGTGAAACAGGGCGGTATGCAATGGGAAACATGAAAGAATAATGTCTGAATTTACTTTTTTTCTGCGTTTTGTTCTGCCAGTCGCGCAATTCGCCGCGCCATGCCCCGAAAAATAAACAGATGCGCGGGGATCATCAGCAGCCAGTAGAGCAGCCCTGGCATACCGTGCGGATGCCACCAGGCGCGCACATCCAGCAGACGGTATTGACCTTTGTCGGTGAGGGTAAAGCTCAGGCGACCCAGCCCCGGCGCTTTCATCCCGAACAGCAGTGCTAATTGCTCTTGCGGCTCGGCGATGATCACTTTCCAGCTATCAACCTGGTCGCCTGGCTGCAAAAACGGACGCTGCGGACGGCCTTTCGCCAGACGATGGCCGATCAGATGATCCAGCGCGGCACGGGTTTGCCAGAGAACATTGCCAAAAAAGTAACGCTCTTTACCGCCGATCTGGTTAACCACCGCCCACAGCGCCTCCAGGCTGGCGGCGGTTTCAACGGTAAAGCCCGCCTGTTTGGGGAAATAGCCGTATTGCGGACGCCAGCGTGCAAATGCCTGCGGGGAATATCCCCAGTCGCTGGAATTCACCAATTTCTCTTCTTCGCGAAGTGTACGACGAACCGCTTCGTCGAAAGTGATCAGTGGCTGGGGGATGAGCTGGCGAAGGGGGCCATCGTCAGCCAGCAGATCGTGCTTTAACCCCTGAATCAGCGCGCGCGCAATAGTCGGTGGCACGGACGTGATGACCTGTAAAAACCAGACCGAGATAAGCCGGGTGGGCAGAGGGACAGGGATCAACGGACGGGTAACGCCACTGACCGCCATAAAGTGTTCAAACTGTTGCTGGTAACTCAGCGTTTCCGGGCCGGCAGCCTCAAAAACGCGGTGCTCTTGCGACGGATGATGGCGTAACTCCAGCAGGTAGTGGAGCAGATTCTCCAGCGCAATGGGCGTGGTTCGTGAACGCACCCACAGCGGCGGCGTCAGCACTGGCAGGTTATAAACCATATCGCGCATCACTTCAAACGCGGCCGAGCCTGCGCCAACAATAATCCCGGCGCGCAATTCCGTAACAGGAACATCCGCGTCGCGCAGGATATCGCCGGTGAGCTGGCGGGCAATCAGGTGGCTGGAGTCACTGGATCCTTTGGCCTGCAGTGAGCTGAGAAAAATCACCTGCCGGACCGGACATTGCCGCAGCGTATCGCGCACGTTGAGGGCAATTTGTCGCTCCTGGGCGATAAAGTCGCCGCTCTCGCCCATGCTATGCACCAGGAAGTAGAGGGTATCGATCCCCTCAAACAGCGCCGGGAGATTGTCTGGCCAGATAAGATCCGTTTCATGGCAACTTACCCCCGGCAACTGCTGTTTTTGCAGGCGAGTAAGATGGCGTGCCACAGCGAGAATCTCATGCCCCTGCTGACTTAACGCCTGGATCAGGTGCTGACCAATGTAGCCACTGGCCCCGAGCACCAGAGTTCGTTGCGGCACACCCTGCTCCTTAACGCTGCAAAAACGCCTGCCAGTGAGAAACAACATCGGCAAGCTGATCGCGGCTGACGTCCAGATGGGTCACCAGGCGCACAATCGGCGAAGCGTTAATCAGCACATCGCGCTCACGCATAAAGGCTCCGAGCGCCGCCGCGTTTTCTTCCCCTACGCGGACAAACAACATATTGGTGTCATTGCGCATCACGTCGGCGCCAATTTCACGCAACTGTGCCGCCAGCCAGGCCGCGTTATCATGATCGTCTTTCAGCCGCTGGACATTGTGCTCAAGCGCATAGAGACCGGCTGCCGCCAGTATTCCCGCCTGACGCATGCCGCCACCGGTCATTTTACGCCAGCGGGTAGCGCGCCTGATGTAATCCTTGCTTCCCACCAGCAGTGACCCGACGGGCGTGCCAAGACCTTTAGAGAGGCAAATAGTAAACGAGTCGCAGTATTGGGTGATGTTGCGCAACGTACAGCCATATTCCACCACGGCATTGAAAATACGCGCGCCATCAACGTGCAGCGCAAGGTTGCGCTGGCGGGTGAACTCCCACGCCTGTCGCAGGTAGTCGCGCGGCAGGACTTTACCGTTGTGGGTGTTTTCCAGGCTTAACAGGCGGGTGCGGGCAAAGTGGATATCGTCCGGCTTGATTTTCATGGCCACTTTATCGAGCGGCAGGCTGCCATCCGGTGCGGCGTCGATAGGCTGCGGCTGGATACTGCCCAGAACGGCAGCGCCGCCGGCTTCGTACAGGTAATTATGTGCGGCCTGGCCGACAATGTACTCTTCGCCGCGCTCGCAGTGGCTGAGCAATGCTACCAGGTTTGCCTGGGTACCTGTAGGCAGAAACAGCGCGGCTTCCTTACCGCCCAGCGCAGCCGCGTAATGCTGCAGTTCATTGACGGTCGGGTCATCCCCGTAAACATCATCCCCGACGGGCGCTGCCAGCATATGTTCCAGCATGGCGCGCCCCGGGCGGGTGACGGTATCACTGCGTAAATCGATCATGGCACTTCCTTATTTACACGTCATCCCTCAGGCTGCCTCTGTGCAGGCTGCGCCCGCTAACCCCCGTCGCATTATTATCTCCGCGTCTGGGGTTAGACGATGTGCCATCCTGATGCATCATGAAGGATTTTGTGTTGAGGCAAAAAGGATGTTTTACCTGAGCCAGTTCGTTTTCGCCAGTTCCATCACCTCATCGCCACGTCCGTTGATAATGGCGCGCAGCATATAAAGGCTAAAGCCTTTGGCCTGTTCCAGTTTGATCTGCGGTGGGATGGCCAGCTCTTCTTTGGCGACCACCACATCCACCAGCACCGGGCCATCAATGGAGAAAGCCCGTTGGAGAGCCTCATCCACATCGGCGGATTTTTCCACCCGGATACCGGTAATCCCGCATGCTTCGGCAATGCGGGCAAAATTGGTATCGTGCAGTTCCGTGCCATCGGTGAGATACCCGCCAGCTTTCATCTCCATCGCCACAAAGCCAAGCACGCTATTGTTAAAAACGATGATTTTGACAGGCAGCTTCATTTGCACCACCGAGAGAAAATCCCCCATCAGCATGCTGAAACCACCATCGCCGCACATCGCCACAACCTGCCGTTGTGGGTGGGTTGCTTTCGCCCCCAGTGCCTGGGGCATCGCATTGGCCATCGAACCGTGGTTGAACGACCCCAGCAGGCGGCGCTTACCGTTCATTTTCAGATAACGTGCAGCCCAGACGGTCGGTGTGCCTACATCGCATGTGAAGATGGCGTCGTCGCTGGCGAAATGGCTGATCTGTTGCGCCAGATATTGCGGGTGGATGGCTTTCTCACTGGGTTTTGCCAGATCGTCCAGCCCCTTACGCGCATCGCGATAGTGCTCCAGCGCTTTGTCCAGAAAACGGCGATCGGTTTTTTCTTCCAGCAGCGGAAGCAGGGCGGTGAGGGTGGCATTGATATCACCCACCAGCGCCATATCTACCTTGCTGTGGGCGCCAATGCTGCCTGGATTGATATCAATTTGAATGATTTTGGCATCCGTGGGATAAAACGCCCGATAGGGGAACTGGGTACCGAGCAGGATTAACGTATCGGCATTCATCATGGTGTGAAAACCCGACGAGAAGCCAATCAACCCGGTCATGCCAACATCGTACGGGTTGTCATACTCTACATGCTCTTTACCGCGCATGGCATGCACGACAGGCGCTTTCAACTTACCGGCAAACTCGATCAACGCACTATGTGCGCCCGCACAGCCACTGCCGCACATCAGGGCGATGTTGCTGGAGTAGCGCAGCAACTGCGCCAGTTTTTTCAACTCTTCCTCAGCGGGTACTACCACTGGTTGTGGGGCCGGATACCAGTGGCTGCTGGCGCTCTCTGGTGCCGGTTTCAACGCCACATCTCCGGGTATGACGACAACGGAAACACCACGGTTAAGTATGGCTTTGCGCATGGCGATGGCCAGCACCTGCGGGATCTGTTCGGGGGTCGAAACCAGCTCACAATAGTGGCTGCATTCGCGGAACAACTCCTGCGGATGGGTCTCCTGAAAGTAGCCGCTGCCGATTTCGCTTGAAGGAATGTGAGCGGCAATCGCCAGCACAGGTACGTGGTTGCGATGGCAGTCGAACAGCCCGTTAATCAGATGCAGGTTGCCAGGCCCGCAGGAGCCAGCACAGACGGCCAGCTCACCGGTGAGTTGCGCTTCCGCGCCCGCCGCAAATGCAGCAACTTCTTCATGGCGCGTGGACATCCAGTCAATGGTGCCCATGCGGTTAAGGCTGTCGCTTAATCCGTTTAACGAATCTCCGGTTACACCCCAGATGCGTTTCACCCCTGCCTGCTCAAGTGTTCTGGCGATATAAGCGGCTACAGTCTGTTTCATCGTTACGCCTCCATCTTATTGTTCCGTCTACAAGCGTAGTCGATGAAATGTCATTATTTGTGCGTAAATTGCCCCTTATTAGTTAGGGCTTTATTTATTTTTGGATTAGGAATAATCTGCATACAGTCGAATAAAAATAGGAATCATTTCAAATGGTTAAATCTCTGTTAGGTTCTGTTAATAAGATGTTAGCGCACGAAGACTTTGGTCGTTTATTGCTGCGTTTGACTGTCGGTGGATTGATGTTGTTCCACGGATTGCACAAGCTCATCGGCGGTATTGATGGCATCGCGGGCATGCTGGTGGCGAAAGGATTGCCTGGCTTTATCGCTTACGGTGTGCTGATTGGCGAAGTGGTTTGCCCGGCCCTGATCATTCTGGGCATTCTGGTCCGTCCGGCAGCGCTGGTGCTGGCATTCACAATGGTCGTTGCCTGGTTGATGGTGGGTATTAACAACACGGCAATGTTGGATAAGACGGGCGCATGGGCGATCGAAAGCCTGGTCTATTTCTTTGTTGCCGCACTGGCACTGGCCTTCCTGGGCGCGGGGCGTTACTCCGTTGCGCCAGCCGAGTGGCGTTAAGGTTTAAAAAAAGCCCTTCCTGAAAAGGAAGGGCTTTTGCTTAATAGGGGACTGGCGGTTATGCCAGTACCAGATCGCTTTCCGGGTGGCAGGAGCAGGCCAGAACATAACCCTCAGCAATTTCCTGTGGTGTTAATGTCATGGTGCTGGTGACGCTGTACTTACCGGACATCACTTTCGTTTTGCAAGACCCGCAGACACCCGCACGACAGGCCGCATTGACCGGCACCTTGTTACTTTCGAATGCTTCCAGCAACGTAGTGCCAACCGGACCGTAGAACGTTTTCGCCGGCTGTAGTTTGGTGAATGTCAGACCGCTGGTTGCCGCTTCTGCCACCGGGGTGAAGAACTTCTCATTAAAGAACTGCGTCACACCCAGAGCTTTAACGTCTTTCTCAACCTGGTCCATATAAGGCGCTGGCCCACAGGTCATGACGGTACGGGCAGCAAGGTCCGGGACGCTGCGCAGGATCTCTTGCGTCAGGCGACCGGCAAGGAAGCCAGCCGTGGCGTTGTTTTCCGCCACCAGGGTAACCGGGTAGTTTTTCCACTCATCGGCAAAAATCACATCCTGGGGTGAGCGCACGCTAAAAATAACCTGCACATCAACCTGTGGACGGTATTTTGCCAGCCAGCGGCGCATCGACATGATCGGTGTTACCCCACAGCCCGCCGCCAGCAAGAGTAATTTATCACTGGCTTTGTTATCGCAGGTGAACTCCCCTTGCGCATCAGACAGCCAGAGATAATCGCCGCGTTTGACGTCTCGCGTCAGCCACTCTGAGCCCAGACCGCCATCAAGACGACGGATGGTCAGCGTGATGTATTCGCTGACGCCCGGCGTGGAGGAGATCGTATAGGCACGCATCTGCTCAGCGCTGTTGCGAATACTGACCAGCGCATATTGTCCTGCGCGGTACGGGTAATAATCGTGGCATAACAGCGACAGCGTCCAGACATCCGGTGTTTCTTGTTGGATGTGGTGAACCTGCATACGCCACGGACACTGCGGGGTTGGCATCGTCATTCTCTACTCCTTACGCGCCCAGTAACTGCTGCATATCCTGCTCTACGGTCGTGATTGAACGCAGACCGAATTTCTCATTCAGTACTGCCAGCAGATCTGGCGTCAGGAAGCCAGGCGCCGTTGGGCCGGTCACTATATTGGTGACGCCGAGTGAGAGGAGAGTCAGCAGAATCACAATCGCTTTCTGTTCAAACCAGGAAAGCACCAGTGACAGCGGCAGGTCGTTCACGCCACAGCCCAGTTTTTCCGCCAGCGTGACGGCAAGAATAATGGCCGAGTAGGCGTCGTTACACTGACCGGCATCCACCAGACGCGGCAGGCCTTCGATATTGCCGAAGTCCAGCTTGTTAAAGCGGTATTTACCGCACGCCAGGGTCAGGATCAGGCAGTCATCCGGTACGCTGGTGGCGAAGTCGGTAAAGTAGTTACGTTCACCACGCGCGCCATCACAGCCGCCAAGCAGGAAGATGTGACGCAGTTTTTCACGGCTCACCAAATCAATCAGGGTATCGGCTGCCCCGAGCAGCGTCTGACGGCCAAAACCAACGGTGATCAGGTGCTCGATTTCGCTGTACGGGAAGCCTGCCAGTTGTTGTGCCTGATCGATAACGCGGGTGAAGTCATCGCCTTCCAGATGATTGACACCCGGCCAGCCGACGATGCTGCGCGTCCAGATACGGTCATCATAGGAACCGACAGTCGGGTCGATGATGCAGTTAGATGTCATTACGATGGGGCCCGGGAAGCGGGCAAATTCAACCTGCTGGTTCTGCCAGCCGCTGCCGTAGTTACCTACCAGATGTTTATATTTACGCAGTTCCGGGTAGCCGTGGGCTGGCAGCATTTCGCCATGGGTATAGACGTTAACACCCGTGCCTTCGGTCTGCTGCAGCAGGTTATGCAGGTCTTTCAGATCGTGACCGGAAATCAGGATGCATTTACCGGCAACCGCTTTTACGTTGACCTGAGTCGGCGTCGGGTGACCGTAGGCGCTGGTTTCGCCCGCATCCAGGATGCTCATCACTTTAAAGTTCATCTGACCGATTTCCATCGAGCAGTTGAGCAGGGCATTCATATCAGCAGGCCAGGTACCCAGCCACGCCATAATTTTATGGTACTGGGCGTAAATCTCGTTGTCGTACTGGCCGAGTACGTGGGCATGCTCCATATAGGCTGCGGCCCCTTTCAGGCCGTACAGGCACAGCAGGCGCAGGCCGAGAATATTTTCACCGATAACCGCTTTATCAATATTCGGTGTGAAGGCTGCCGCCTGACGCTGCAGATCGCCCAGGTCGTCACTGACCAGTTGCAGTTCTGCCATCGGGTTATCAACCGTGGCTGCCGGATCTTTGCTCAGGCACTGTGCTTTTAAGGCTTCACGGTAGGCAATCGCTTCACGCGCATAGCCAACGATACGCACGGAATCGAAGTTGACGTTGGTCAGCGTAGAGAAGAAGGCGCGCGGGGCAAAGTTGTCGATGTCATGAACGATAATGCCGTATTCACGCGCTTTGCTGGCCCAGGCTGACAGCCCTTGCAGCGCGGCGATCAGCAGATCCTGCAGGTCCGATGTTTCGGCCGTTTTGCCGCACATACCCTGCGCATAAGCGCAGCCATCACCAGCCGGGGTACGGATGGTCTGTTCACATTGCACACAAAACATAGTCACACCTTATAAATTAAAGTTATATTTAAAATACATGTTTAAGATTATGCTGCTCCCGAAAGGCTTAAAAGATGTTTTTTATGCAATGTGCAGAGAGATTGATTTAGCGCAATTTTAAGGCCGCCAGTCTACCGCTTAAGGGGTAAATGTTAAAACGAGAGGGGGCGCTTAATAATAAAGAGAATTATTAGCAATACCAGCAGAGGCGAAGATACCAGCGTCTCCCTTAAATGAAAAACGCCGGTTGCCGCTTAGAGGCAGAAGGAATGTTCGGAGTAACTGACAACGTAAAACGAAGAGATAAAATAAACCAATAACCTATTGGCTTAATTCGAATTAATCACGTTTTTCCAGCAGAGTGCGATACAAAATCCCCCCAAGGATGCCGCCAATAATTGGCATGACCCAAAATAGCCATAATTGATTTAGCGCCCAGCCACCCTGAAAGAGTGCCACTGCGGTGCTACGTGCCGGGTTAACGGAGGTATTTGTTACAGGGATACTGATCAAATGTATCAGCGTTAAAGCAAGACCAATGGCAATAGGGGCAAAACCAGCAGGTGCATATTTATCCGTCGCGCCGAGAATAACTAACAGGAAGCCACAAGTCAGAACAACTTCTATTATGATGGCTGAGGTCATGGAATATTGACCAGGAGAATGTTCGCCGTAGCCATTTGACGCAAAGCCGCTGGCGACAGCATCAAAGCCCGCTTTACCGCTGGCAATCAGGTATAGCACACCGGCAGCAATTATCCCGCCTGCCAGTTGCGCAATAATATAGCCGATAATCTCTTTTGCCGGGAAACGACCACCCGCCCATAATCCCAGGGTTACGGCGGGATTAAAATGCCCACCAGAAATATGCCCGACAGCGTAAGCCATCGTTAATACGGTTAAACCAAATGCCAGCGCTACGCCAACAAAACCAATTCCCAGTTCTGGGAATGCCGCAGCTAATACCGCGCTCCCGCAACCACCAAATACCAGCCAGAATGTACCAAAACATTCCGCCGCTAATTTTCTAAACATAATATCCTCAATAAAAATCTACATCCTGTGAAGACAGCCAAAAACATTTTCTGGCTGCTGTGTCACTATTTTAGAAATAATGACGCGTGAGGACCAGCCAAATAAATGGCTTAAATTTGATTTAAGGCAAAATGATGATAATAGCCTTTCGATGAACGAAGAAACGCAGCAGGAAATTATTTCGAATGAAATAAGCCATGCGCTAAAAAATTAAACCATAAGCGCGTCGATACGCTGGCTCACACTCAAAGATGCTTAATCTATGATAAATACGGTGTTTTGCCCCGTTTCATGCCGCTATACTTGAGCTAACTTAATGGAAAAAAGACATATTTCCCGGAGGGGCTATGATTCTGGAGCGCGTAGAGATTGTCGGGTTTCGCGGTATCAATCGGCTATCGCTGATGCTGGAACAAACCAACGTCCTGATCGGGGAAAATGCCTGGGGTAAATCAAGCCTGCTGGATGCGCTGACGTTGTTGCTCTCGCCGGAAACAGATTTATATCATTTTGTACGTGAAGATTTTTGGTTTCCGCCGGGAGATATTCAGGGGCGGGAACACCATCTGCACATTATCCTGACGTTTCGTGAATCCGAACCGGGGCGGTACCGTACACGCCGTTATCGACCGCTTCAGCCCTGCTGGGTGCCCAGCGATGATGGCTATCAACGTCTGTTTTACCGTCTGGAAGGGGAACTGGCGCAAGATGAGAGCGTCATGACGCTACGAAGCTTTCTTGATGCCCAGGGGCACCCGCTGATACTCGACGATATTGATGACCTGGCGCGCCATCTTATCCGCCTGATGCCGGTGCTACGTCTGCGTGATGCGCGTTTTATGCGACGTATCCGTAATGGTTCGCTGCCGCAGACGCTGGAAGTAGAAGCAACCGCGCGTCAGCTTGATTTTCTCTCACGGGAACTGGTGACCCATCCGCAAAACCTGACGGACGGGCAAATTCGCCACGGGCTTTCAGCCATGGTGCAACTGCTGGAGCACTATTTTGCTGAACAGGGCAGCGGTCCATCCCATCAGCGCCTGATGCGCCGTCGCTCTCACGATGAGCAGCGTAGCTGGCGTTACCTCGATATCATTAACCGTATGATCGATAAACCCGGCGGCCGTATGTACCGGGTCATTCTGTTAGGCTTTTTTGCGACGTTGTTACAGGCCAAAGGGACAGTGCGCCTGGACCGCGACGCCCGACCGCTTCTGTTGGTTGAAGATCCGGAAACACGACTGCACCCCATTATGCTTTCCGTCGCCTGGCAATTACTCAACTTGCTGCCGTTACAGCAAATCACGACCACTAACTCAGGAGAACTGCTTTCGCTCACCCCTGTTGAGCATGTATGCCGCCTTGTGAGGGAGTCTTCACGGGTTGCTGCATGGCGGCTGGGGCCGGGCGGCATGAACGCAGAGGAGGGGCGGCGTATTGCCTTCCATATTCGTTTTAACCGTGCATCGGCGCTGTTTGCCCGCTGTTGGCTTCTGGTAGAAGGAGAAACGGAGACCTGGGTGATTAACGAACTGGCACGTCAGTGCGGGCACCATTTCGACGCGGAAGGGATTAAGGTAATTGAGTTCGCCCAGTCCGGGTTAAAGCCCTTGATCAAATTCGCCAGACGCATGGGCATTGAATGGCATGTGCTGGTCGACGGGGATGAAGCGGGCAAAAAATACGCGGCAACGGTGCGCGGTCTGCTGAACGAGGAACGTGACCAGGTGCGTGAGCACTTAACCGAACTGCCGGCGCTGGACATGGAGCATTTTATGTTTCGCGAGGGGTTTGACGATGTGTATCGCCGTGTGGCGCAGTTGCCTGAAAATGTGCCGATGAATATGCGGCGTATCATTATCAAAGCGATTCATCGTTCGTCGAAACCCGACTTAGCTATTGAAGTCGCGATGGAAGCGGGGCGGCGGGGCGTGGAGTCGGTGCCATTACTTCTACGTAAGATGTTCTCCCGCGTACTCTGGTTGGCGCGCGGGAGAGCGGATTAACGGTGTAAAATCTGACGCATCTGGTTTTGCAGTGAATCCAGTAAATCATAGCGGCGGCGATACTCCGCGCGTTTTTTACTGGCAATCTCTTCCATGGTTTTTCGCACAATCAACATTGGCAGGCGGAAGGTTCCCTCAGCGGTACGTTCGCCGCTGAGCGATTCCCAGAAGCTGTCGTAGTCGGCGTGCAGCTTATCCTGTTTTTTCTTGCGGTAGCGCCAGCTCTGGTAAATATGCGTGTCATTACTGACGGCGATAATCTGCTCCATACCCAGGTAAGATGCCAGCTCTGTACAGGCTTCCAGCAGCAGACGTTTAGGAAATAAGCCGTGGCAACTCTTGGTTGCGGCCTGGATAAACTCATGGGGAATATTCGCTTTTGCGCCCTGCAGGCCACCGATAAACAGCGTGCGTTTCCCTTCGTATAGACACAGCGCGAAGGTCATTCCCGCCAGTTGGGTTCGCTGCTCATCGCAAAAAACCAGTGTCGCTTCACCTTCTTTGTCCTGCATCGGGTCCGTATAAAAACGGATAGTATACTGCTCCCCATTCTTGCCGGTTAATTTAGCAAAGGTGACGCCCTGTGGCGTAAAAAAACCTGAACGTACCTCGGTGGGTAAGCGCGCATAAAGGGTTTTGTAATGATAATCGAGCGCGGCGAGTGTTTTTTTCTCATCGAAGGTTAATGACAGCCACGGGCGGTGTAATCGGCAGGGCAAACCCGGCTGGGCATTAAGAATAAGCAATAAATCCGGGTGCTGTGCCAGGCTGGATAGCAGTTTCGCGGTGCCGAGTGGTTTGAGCAAAGAGCGCAGCAGAAATTTTCGCCGATAAGAGGGATTTTTCCAGGCAAAACCTGACATTAATTTGCCACTGGCAAGACGGCAAAAAAGTTGCCAGCCTGTTTTTGCACAGAGTACGGGTGAAGCGATTCCAACGATAGTGGACATGACACAAACTCGAATTGTAAGCGTAATGTCAATATTTCAACAAAATATGTCTTAACGTCGAATAAATGAATTATGTGAAAAAAAAGAAGATTGGGTTTCGTTGAGCAATTGTTTAATGAATACTGGCATCAATAGAGTCAGTTTGGATATCTGGAAAAGTTATGAATTTGAAGGGAAGAAGTCGAAAAATCTGGCTGGTGCTGATAGTACTGATCGTACTGGCGGCGATATGGCTCTTTAAGCAGTTGAATGCGCCAGTGCCTCACTATCAAACCTTGATCGTTCGCCCGGGCGAATTGCAGCAGAGCGTGCTGGCGACCGGTAAGCTGGATGCTTTGCGCAAAGTTGATGTTGGCGCTCAGGTCAGCGGGCAGCTCAAAACGCTGTCGGTGAATATCGGTGATAAAGTTAAAAAAGATCAACTGCTCGGTGTTATCGATCCGGAACAGGCAACAAACCAGATCAAGGAAGTGGAAGCGACCCTGATGGAGTTGCATGCGCAACGTCGTCAGGCTCAGGCTGAGCGCAAACTGGCTGCGGTCACGCTCACACGCCAGCAACAACTGGCTAAAACGCATCTTATCTCGCGTCAGGATCTGGACACGGCGATTACCGACCTGGCGGTTAAAGAGGCGCAGATTGGTACTATAGATGCCCAGATTCAGCGTAATCAGGCGACGCTCGACACGGCGAAAGCCAATTTTGATTACACCCGCATTGTTGCGCCTATGGCGGGTGAGGTGACGGAAATCACCACCTTGCAGGGCCAGACGGTCATTGCCGCTCAGCAGGCTCCGAATATTCTGACCCTCGCCGATATGAGTACCATGCTGGTGAAAGCGCAGGTATCCGAGGCTGATGTCATCCACCTCAAACCAGGACAAAAGGCCTGGTTTACCGTGCTGGGTGACCCGGACACCCGCTATGAAGGCAAACTTAAGGATATTCTCCCCACGCCGCAGAAAGTGAATGACGCCATTTTTTACTATGCGCGTTTTGAGGTGCCTAACCCGCAAGGCATTCTTCGTCTGGAAATGACGGCGCAGGTACATATTCAGCTAACGGGTGTGAAAAATGTCCTTACTGTGCCGCTTGCCGCGTTAGGTGATCCGGTGGGTGATAACCGCTACAAAGTGAAAGTGCTACGTAACGGTGAAGTGCGCGATCGTGAAGTGACGCTGGGTGCCCGCAATGATACTGATGCTGAGGTGACAAAAGGGCTGGATGCCGGAGAGGAGGTGGTCATTTCGGAAATCAAACCGGGGGCTAATAAATGACGGCGCTGCTCGAACTTAAAGGCATTCGCCGTAGTTATCCTTCTGGTGACGGGCAGGTAGAGGTTCTTAAAGGCATTACCCTTGATATCCATGCCGGCGAGATGGTGGCGATTGTCGGGGCTTCCGGGTCCGGCAAATCGACATTAATGAATATCCTGGGTTGCCTGGATAAGCCGACCAGCGGCAGCTATCGGGTTGCGGGGATTGATATTGCAACGCTCAATGGCGATGCGCTGGCCAGGCTGCGCAGGGAACACTTCGGTTTCATCTTTCAACGCTATCACCTGTTGTCGCATCTTACGGCCGCGCAGAACGTCGAAGTTCCCGCCGTTTATGCAGGCGTTGATCGTAAGGCGCGTCTGGCGCGGGCAAAGGAGCTACTGGCGCGACTGGGATTAGATGAACGGATGGAATATCCGCCGTCGCAGCTCTCAGGTGGGCAACAGCAGCGCGTTAGTATCGCGCGCGCCCTGATGAACGGCGGGCAGGTTATCCTTGCTGACGAACCTACCGGCGCACTGGATAGCCATTCGGGTGAAGAGGTGATGGCTATCCTGCATCAGCTTCGCGATCGTGGCCACACGGTCATTATCGTCACCCACGATGCGGACATTGCCGCACAGGCTGAAAGAGTAATCGAAATCCGCGATGGCGAGATAATTAAGAATCCTCCCTCTACGAAGCACGACAACGCGCCGAAGACAATGAGTGCAGGGACGGAACCCGGCAACTGGCGACAATTCTCCGGGCGTTTGCAGGAAGCGCTGATGATGGCGTGGCGGGCGATGGCGGCAAATAAGATGCGTACCTTGCTCACCATGCTCGGCATCATTATTGGCATTGCCTCGGTGGTGTCGATTGTGGTGGTGGGCGATGCCGCTAAACAACTGGTACTGGCTGATATTCGAGCCATCGGCACCAACACCATTGATGTCTACCCCGGTAAAGATTTCGGCGATGACGACCCTCAGTATCAACAGGCGCTGAAATACGACGATATGGTTGCCATCCAAAAGCAGCCATGGGTGCGCTCGGCCACGCCATCTGTCTCGCAAAACGTGCGCCTGCGCAGTGGAAACATTGATGTGGCGGCCAGCGCGAATGGCGTTAGCGGTCAGTATTTCAACGTCTATGGCATGACCTTTAGCGAAGGGAACACCTTCAACAGCGAGCAGGAAAAAGGACGGGCACAGGTGGTGGTTCTCGATAGCAATACGCGTCGCCAGCTCTTCCCGAACAAAGCGCAGGTTACCGGCGAAGTGATTCTGGTGGGAAATATGCCCGCCACGGTGATTGGTGTGGCAGAAGAGAAGCAGTCAATGTTTGGCAGCAGTAAGATTTTGCGCGTCTGGTTGCCTTATCCCACCCTCTCGGCCCGCGTTCTGGGCCAGTCCTGGTTGAACTCCATTACCGTGCGAGTCAATGAAGGTTACAGCAGTGAGCAGGCGGAGCAGCAGCTTACGCGGTTGCTGTCATTACGCCACGGCAAAAAGGATTTCTTCACCTGGAATATGGACGGTGTATTGAAAACGGCAGAAAAGACCACACGTACTCTTCAGCTGTTTTTAACGTTGGTTGCGGTAATCTCACTTCTGGTTGGCGGTATTGGTGTAATGAATATTATGCTGGTATCAGTAACAGAACGAACCCGAGAGATTGGTATCCGCATGGCGGTGGGTGCGAGGGCGAGCGATGTACTGGCGCAGTTTTTGATTGAAGCCGTGCTGGTGTGTCTGGTGGGGGGCGCGCTGGGTGTGGCGCTCTCGATGGCTATCGCTTTCACGCTGCAATTGTTCCTGCCGGGTTGGGAGATAGGCTTTTCGCCAGTTGCGCTATTGACGGCCTTTATCTGCTCAACCTTTACTGGCGTGCTGTTTGGCTGGTTGCCAGCCCGCAGCGCGGCGCGACTGGACCCGGTGGATGCGCTGGCTCGCGAGTAAATAAAAATGCCAGTCGACTGGACTGGCATTTTAACTGCGGCATGTACACAATGAAGAAAGCGCCGTCAGGCGACGGCTTCTGCTTCTACGGGCACGATGAGACTGGCATGATTGCCTTTAGGGCCCTGATGTACATCAAACCGGACGGTTTGCCCGGCTTTTAGCGTTCTGTAACCATCCATCTGAATGGTGGAGTAATGTGCGAAGATATCTTCGCCGCCGCCTTCGGGGCAAATGAAACCAAACCCTTTGGCATTATTGAACCACTTAACAGTACCCGTTTCCATGCTTCGACATCCTTCGTAAATCTTATTTAAGTAAGATGGAATGAACCGGTGGCAGAGTGTGGGTTTGTTCAAAACCTCGCCAACTCTCGCCTGTACAATTTAGAGAAATCAGGCATCGCGTCAAGCGTTTGGCAGGGGTTATGCGGGGTGCATCAATCAAAAATTTGAAGCAGTTAACGCTATTGGAGGGGTTTGTGACAGCCGTCGCGGATGACAACGATAGATGATAGTTATCTAACACCTGATGTAGATTAAAAATACATCTAGACTCATGTAATCGGCCGATTGATTTGGGTCGGAACCTGTAACCTAAGATGAAAACTGACGATGGGCAAGACCAATAACTGGCTGGATTTTGACCACCTGGCGGATGAAAAACTGCGTGACGCGCTAAAGCCGCCATCCATGTATAAAGTTATGTTAATGAACGATGATTACACGCCAATGGAATTTGTTATTGACGTGCTACAAAAGTTCTTTTCTTATGATGTAGAACGTGCAACGCAATTGATGCTGACTGTGCACTATCGTGGAAAGGCAATTTGTGGTGTTTTCACCGCAGAAGTCGCAGAAACGAAAGTGTCGATGGTAAATAAATATGCCAGGGAAAACGAGCATCCGTTGTTGTGTACGCTGGAAAGAGCCTGAATGCAGGCATAAAACTTGGGGGAGGTGCCAATGCTCAATCAAGAACTGGAACTCAGTTTAAACATGGCTTTCGCCAGAGCGCGTGAGCACCGACATGAGTTTATGACCGTCGAACACCTGTTACTGGCATTGCTCAGTAACCCCTCGGCCCGCGAAGCGCTGGAAGCGTGTTCTGTGGACCTGGTGGCGTTGCGACAGGAACTCGAAGCCTTCATCGAACAAACCACACCCGTCCTGCCGATGAGTGAAGAGGAGCGCGATACTCAACCGACGCTCAGCTTCCAGCGTGTCTTACAGCGCGCGGTGTTTCACGTTCAGTCCTCCGGTCGTAGCGAAGTTTCCGGGGCGAACGTGCTGGTTGCCATTTTCAGCGAGCAGGAGTCGCAAGCGGCTTATCTGCTACGCAAACATGAAGTGAGCCGCCTTGACGTGGTTAACTTCATCTCTCACGGCACACGTAAAGACGAGCCGGGACAATCCTCTTCTGATTCAAGCAGTCAGGCGAATAATGAAGAGCAAGCAGGCGGGGAGGAACGTATGGAAAACTTCACCACCAATCTCAATCAGCTTGCTCGTGTCGGCGGTATTGACCCGTTGATTGGGCGTGACAAAGAGCTTGAGCGCACTGTTCAGGTTCTCTGTCGTCGCCGTAAAAATAACCCGTTGTTGGTGGGGGAATCCGGTGTCGGTAAGACGGCGATTGCCGAAGGTCTGGCATGGCGTATTGTGCAGGGTGACGTGCCTGAAATTATGGCCGATTGCACCGTCTATTCGCTGGATATCGGTTCTCTGTTGGCGGGCACCAAATACCGCGGTGACTTTGAGAAGCGTTTCAAAGCGCTGTTGAAACAGCTTGAGCAGGACAGCAACAGCATTCTGTTTATCGACGAAATTCACACCATTATTGGTGCGGGTGCCGCGTCGGGTGGACAGGTGGATGCCGCTAACCTGATCAAACCGTTGCTCTCCAGCGGTAAGATTCGCGTGATGGGGTCGACGACCTATCAGGAATTCAGCAACATTTTTGAGAAAGACCGTGCGCTGGCGCGTCGTTTCCAGAAAATTGATATTACTGAACCCTCTGTCGAAGAGACTGTGCAGATTATCAATGGCCTGAAACCGAAATACGAAGCACACCATGACGTGCGCTACACCGCGAAAGCGGTACGTGCGGCGGTGGAGCTGGCGGTGAAATACATCAACGATCGTCATCTGCCGGATAAAGCGATTGATGTGATTGACGAAGCAGGCGCGCGTGCACGACTGATGCCCGTCAGCAAGCGTAAAAAAACCATCAACGTGGCGGATATCGAATCGGTGGTGGCCCGCATCGCGCGTATTCCTGAGAAGAGTGTGTCGCAAAGCGATCGCGATACGCTGAAAAATCTCGGCGATCGCCTGAAAATGCTGGTCTTTGGGCAGGATAAAGCCATTGAGGCTTTAACCGAAGCCATCAAGATGAGCCGTGCGGGTCTGGGCCACGATCATAAGCCGGTCGGTTCCTTCCTGTTTGCCGGTCCTACCGGGGTCGGGAAAACCGAGGTGACGGTCCAGCTTTCCAAAGCGCTGGGTATCGAACTGCTGCGTTTTGATATGTCCGAATATATGGAGCGTCATACCGTCAGCCGTTTGATTGGTGCGCCTCCAGGATATGTCGGCTTTGATCAGGGCGGCTTACTGACGGATGCGGTCATTAAACATCCTCATGCGGTCCTGCTGCTTGATGAGATCGAGAAAGCGCATCCGGATGTCTTTAACCTGCTGTTGCAGGTCATGGATAACGGTACGCTGACCGATAACAACGGGCGCAAAGCGGACTTCCGCAATGTGGTGCTGGTAATGACTACCAACGCCGGGGTGCGTGAAACCGAACGTAAATCTATTGGTCTTATCCACCAGGATAACAGTACCGATGCGATGGAAGAGATCAAAAAGATCTTTA
This sequence comes from Citrobacter sp. UYEF32, assembly GCF_040546205.1. Lineage (NCBI taxonomy): Bacteria > Pseudomonadati > Pseudomonadota > Gammaproteobacteria > Enterobacterales > Enterobacteriaceae > Citrobacter > Citrobacter sp. UYEF32. Next base: position 183,118 of record NZ_JBEPNI010000002.1, read on the forward strand.
CGCCGGAGTTCCGCAACCGTCTGGACAACATCATCTGGTTCGATCACTTGTCGACTGAGGTGATCCATCAGGTGGTCGACAAATTTATCGTCGAGCTCCAGGTGCAGTTGGATCAGAAAGGCGTGTCGCTGGAAGTCAGTCAGGATGCCCGCAACTGGCTGGCGGAAAAAGGCTATGACCGTGCGATGGGGGCACGTCCAATGGGACGCGTCATCCAGGATAACCTGAAAAAACCGCTCGCCAATGAACTGCTGTTTGGTTCGCTGGTTGATGGCGGCCAGGTAACGGTAACACTGGATAAAGAGAAAGATGAGCTGAAATATGACTTCCAGAGTGCACAAAAGCACAAACCGGAAGCCGCACATTAATCTTCCTGCCTGAAATAAAAAACCGGACTGATGTCCGGTTTTTTTATGCGTAGCATACTGGTGTTGATGTTGGCATCATCCCCGAAAAGCGGGGCGCATCGTATTCGGAAACGAAAAAAGCCGGACTGCGCGTCCGGCTCTCAAATTCTTGCACGTGCGTGCTTCAATAATTAACGGCTACGGAAGACAATGCGGCCTTTGCTCAGGTCGTACGGGGTCAGCTCAACTGTCACTTTGTCGCCCGTCAGAATGCGGATGTAGTTTTTACGCATTTTACCGGAGATATGCGCAGTGACCACGTGACCGTTTTCCAGTTCTACGCGGAACATAGTATTAGGCAACGTTTCCAGAACGGTGCCCTGCATTTCAATATTGTCTTCTTTGGCCATCTAATCCTCGGGGGTATCACTACCATATTTTTTTGAACCGGCAAGATAATGCCGAAGTTCGTCTGTTAAGTAAAGATTTGTGCGATAAAACGCAGCAAAGCGGCTTTTGCGCATTACCCTCACGCCACACTCACGGCACGCAATATGCGCAACGTGTAAAGGGGAACGAAGAAGGAAATGAAGGACGTCCCTGATACAAGCTTTCCCGAATGGTGGCGGGGTAACAGGCAGAAGCTGCTCTGAGCGTCCATTATAACACCCTGATAAAAAATGTGCCGAAAACATTCATCAGGCGGGTAAAAACAGTTCCCTGGGCACCCAGAAATGGGAAGGGAGCTTTTGCAAACGGAGCTCTCTAAGCCATTCAAGGTACTCGCGCCGCGGAATTTCCACAGCGCCCAGCGAGGCGGTATGCGAGTTCAGCACCTGGCAATCAATCAATTGACCCCCATCGCGAGCGAAGGCATGGCTGAACACCATTAACGCAGTTTTGGATGCATTAACGCGGCGGCTGAACATCGACTCGCCGCAAAACAATCTCCCCTGCGATACGCCGTACATGCCTCCGACCAGTTCATCCTCCTCCCAGACTTCAATTGAATGGGCATGTCCTAACTCATGCAGTCGGTGATAAGCCAGCACCACATCCGGTGTAATCCAGGTTCCCTCATCACGATCCTCTGTGCAGCCGTCGATTACCCGCCCAAAGGCATGATTGATCGTAACGCGATAGGGGGAGGATTTGTGAAAACGCTTCATACTACGGCTGACATGAAACTCTGTCGGCCACAGCACGGCACGTGGATCTGGCGACCACCAGAGAATGGGATCGCCTGGCGAAAACCACGGGAAGATACCGCGTTGATACGCCATCAGGAGACGGGCAGGGCTAAGATCCCCACCCAGTGCCAACAAGCCATTTGGTTCACGCAACGCCGCTTCCGGCGAAGGGAACGCAAGGGTATGACGAGACAGCTGGACCAGGCGCATGACACAACGCTCCACAACGCAACAAGGAATACCCCATATATATCGTCACATCCGGCACAGCACTTTAGAATCACCCCTTAATGGGCGGCTGAAAATGACGACATCCATAGACTACAGACGTTGCTTAAACTGGTAGTATCGACCCTGTTTTGCCATTAACGCTGCGTGATTACCTTGCTCAATTATTTGTCCGTTGTCCATCACAATTATCTGATCAAAGCGACTCAGTCCACGCAGGCGATGTGTCACCATAAGCACGGTTTTTTTCTGCATCACTTCTTCAAGTAACTCAAGGATTTGGCTCTCCGTGGCAGCATCAAGCCCCTCGGTCGGCTCATCCAGCAGGACCAGCGGCGCATCGTGCAATAACGCTCGTGCGATAGCCAGACGGCGAAGCTCACCGCCGGACAGTTGACGACCGCCTTCACCCAGCCAGGCATTCAGGCCGCTGTCATCGAGTAATTTCTCAAGACCCGTGCGGGTAAGTACATCAGCCAGCGCCTCATCAGTTGCCTGCGGTGCGGCTAACAGCAGGTTATCGCGCAGCGTTGCGCTGAACAGATGCACACGTTGCGGTACCATACTGATACTCGCACGTAGCGCCGTTTCCCCGTATTGAGTCAGTGGCACTCCGTTGAGTAATACTTCTCCGTGCTGCGGGTCCCAGGCACGTGTTAATAGCTGTAGCAGCGTTGATTTACCACACCCTGTACGCCCCAGCACAGCAACATGTTCGCCAGCGGCAATAGACAGGCTAATGCCATCCAGCGCCTTTTGCGGTTGCTCAGGATAGCTAAATGAGATGTCCTGCAGGTTGACATTGACCGCAGTGGGGGCCATCGCTGAGGTTTGCGGGAACTGCACTTCCGGCGGACAGTCGGTAATTTGCGTAATCCGTATCGCCGAGGCGATAACTTGTCCAAGGTGTTGGAATGCACCGGTAACCGGGGCCAGCGCTTCAAAAGCCGCTAAAGCACAGAACACGAAAAGGGCAATAAGCGCACCTGGCTGCGTGTTATCGCCCACGCCGCCTGCGGCGAACCACAGCATAGTCAGCACTGCAATCGCGCCAATCAGTAACATCACTGCCTGGGACGCGGCGGTCAGATCGGACTGGCGACGCTGGGCGTCATGCCAGCTTAGTTCCGTATTTTCCATCTGTTCGCGGTAGCGCTGGCTGGCGCCGAAAATCGTGAGTTCCGCCTGGCCCTGTAGCCAGGTGGTTAACTGCTGACGGTATTGTCCGCGAAGCTGCGTCAGATTTTCGCCGGTGGGTTTCCCGGCACGATAAAAGAGCGGCGGCAGGATAATCAGCGTAGCCAGCATAATTCCACCCAGCATCAGCGCCAGTGGAACATCCAGTACGCTTAGCCCGACGGTGACCACAACAATCACCACAAGAGCGCCAACAAGAGGTGAAATCACGCGTAGATACAAGTGGTCAAGCGTGTCGACATCCGCAACCACGCGATTGAGTAACTCTCCCTGGCGAAAACGTGACAGGCCGGCAGGAGAGAGCGGCAGCAGTTTGCTGAATGTGGTGACGCGCAGATGTTGCAGCACGCGGAAGGTTGCATCGTGGCTGACCAGCCGTTCAAAATAGCGCCCGGCGGTACGGGTAATCGCGGCACCGCGAACCCCTGCAGCCGGGAGCATGTAATTAAAGCTGTAGAGTCCGGCGGCGCCGACCACCGCGGATGCCGATAAAAACCATCCGGACAATGTCAGCAGGCCGATACTGGCCAGTAGTGTGACAATCGCGAGGATCACACCCAGCAACAGCAGCCAGAAGTGGCGTTTATACAGAGCGAGATAGGGCAGAAGTGCGCGCATTTAAATCTCCTCCTGGCGACGGGCGAGGAGCGCGGCAAAGGCTCCCTGCGCTGTGGAGAGTTCCGCGAAAGCCCCCTGTTCGATGATTTTTCCGTCATCCATGACCCATATGGCGCTCCAGTCGGCCAGCCCTTCTAACTGATGTGTCACCATCAGCGTTGTCTGGTTCAGTGAGGCATCATTAAGCGCTTGCATCACGCGCTGTTCACTGTGCGCGTCAAGGCTGGCGGCGGGTTCATCGAGCAGCAATAGCTGGCATCGGTTAAGCAGGGCGCGGGCAACCGCAACGCGCTGAGCCTGGCCTACGGAAAGACGCGTTCCCTGATCGCCACAAGCTGTTTCCAGCCCTTGTGGTAAGAGCGGTAAAAATTCGCTCACCCAGGCTTTATCCAGCACGGACTGCAATTCAGCGGCGCTGGCATCCGGGCGAGACAGGAGGATATTTTCCCGTAATGTGGTGGCCGGAAGCTGCGGGTTTTGCCCGACCCAACTGATAAGCTGACGCCAGCTCTCCGGGGCCAGGTCTCGTAACTCAATGCCATTTATCCGCAGGGAGCCCTCATACGGCAGGAACCCGGAAAGGGCATTCATCAGCGAACTCTTACCGGAGCCGCTTTTCCCCACCAGCACCACGCGCTGACCGGCTGGCAGCGTAAAGTTCAGTGGCCCGGCAAGGACGCTGCCTTCTGGCGATTTGAGAACCAGATCTTCCGCTGTGATGCTCACCGCCTCATCCGCTTTCAGCGTGATATCGCCACGCTGCGGATGGGCAAGTGGCGCTTCCATAAAGGTTTTCAGGCTGTCGGCGGCACCAATAGCCTGGGCTTTCGCGTGATAGAACGTCCCCAGATCGCGCAGCGGCTGGAAGAACTCCGGAGCCAGAATCAGGGCCAGGAAACCGGCAAACAGCGTTACGCCCGTGCCGTAATGGCCAAAATTGAGTTCGCCCAGGTAAGAGAAGCCAAAATAGACGGCCACCAGAGCGATGGACAACGAGGTGAAAAACTCCAGCACGCCGGAGGAGAGAAACGCCATACGCAGGACTTCCATCGTACGGCTGCGAAAATCCTCTGAGGCCTGACGAATATTTTCTGTCTCCGCTGCGCCACGATCGAAGATACGCAGCGTCTCCATGCCGCGTAAGCGGTCAAGGAAATGGCCGCTCAGGCGCGCCAGTGCTTTGAAGTTGCGTCGGTTCGCATCGGCTGCGCCCATCCCCACCATCGCCATAAAGATCGGAATGAGCGGCGCGGTTGCCAGCAGAATCAAGGCTGCGGCCCAGTTAATTGGAAAGAGGGTAATGACAATCAGCAACGGTACACTGGCTGCCAGTGCCATCTGAGGCAGATAACGTGCATAAAAATCATGCATATCGTCGATTTGCTCGAGGATAAGCGTAGCCCAACTGCCTGCGGGCTTACCCTGAATCCACGCTGGACCAGCTTGCTGTAACCTGTCGAGCACCTGACGGCGTATTTCGAAACGGATGTGGACGCCGGCATGAAAACCGACGCGCTCACGCAACCAGACGACCCAACTGCGTAAAACAAAAATCAGCACCAACAAGGCAAAAGGCAGCAGCAATGCTTCGCGCGGGATATTTTCCATAATCATATGATTCAGGATTTTGGCGAGTATCCAGGCCTGAGCAACGATAAGAACGCCACTCACCACGCCCAGCAGGCGAGACATCATAAGCCAGCGACGGGAAATGACACTTTGCTGTTTTAACCAGCGGGTTAACTCTTGTTGACGGGTTTTATTCATTGCGCGCTTTGCAGGTGAAGTTATCGGAATTTTTGAGCTTCGCAATGTTACATCGGCGCAAAAATAAAGGCGACTTATAGTCGCCTTATTTACCTTTGTTACTGAGTTGTAACGTTTATTTACTTTGTGCTAACCCATCAAGATAACGTTCTGCATCCAGTGCCGCCATACAGCCGGTACCGGCCGAGGTGATCGCCTGACGATAGATATGATCCATCACATCACCCGCAGCGAAAACGCCTGGAATACTGGTCTGGGTGGCATTGCCATGAATACCTGACTGTACTTTGATGTAGCCATTTTCCAGTTCAAGTTGACCATCAAAAATGGCGGTGTTCGGGCTGTGTCCAATAGCGACAAACAGGCCGGCGACATCCAGTGATTCAATATTATCCGCATTTTCGGTATCGCGAATGCGCAGACCGCTAACGCCCATCTGATCGCCCGTCACCTCTTCCAGGGTGCGGTTGGTGTGCAGCACGATATTGCCACTGGCCACTTTATCCATCAGACGTTTAATCAGGATTTTCTCCGCGCGGAAAGAATCACGACGGTGAATCAGATGTACCTCAGAGGCGATGTTTGCCAGGTACAGCGCTTCTTCAACGGCAGTATTACCCCCACCGATGACCGCGACTTTCTGATTGCGATAGAAGAAACCATCGCAGGTGGCGCAGGCAGAAACACCGCGGCCTTTAAATGCTTCCTCAGATGGCAGACCCAAATAACGCGCGGAGGCGCCGGTGGCGATAATCAACGCATCACAGGTATATTCGCCGCTATCACCGATAAGACGGAACGGACGGTTTTGCAGATCAACCTTATTGATATGATCGAACAAAATTTCGGTATCAAATTTTGCGGCATGTTCATGCATGCGCTCCATCAGGAGCGGCCCGGTCAGATCGTGCGGGTCGCCTGGCCAGTTTTCCACCTCAGTGGTCGTGGTGAGCTGACCGCCTTTCTCCATACCGGTAATTAACACCGGTTCCAGGTTTGCACGTGCAGCATAGACCGCAGCGGTGTATCCCGCAGGCCCTGAACCAAGGATAAGCAGCTTACTGTGTTTGGCCGTACCCATGAGATCCTCATTATTGTTTGGCAGACATTGGGCTGGATTGTAGGGAATTTGCAGGCGTAAAAAAAGGGCACAGCGGTTTTGTTAACGATATGTGTAATAGATGGCACTAATCATTTAACGCTGAGTGAGATCCTAAATATAACTATTTCTACTGAAAAACGGGCCGTTATAAGGTGATTAAATGAGTATTGCCTAAGGGTGATGATGAATATCTGGCATGTTGTACTAAAAAAAGATGTTTTGCTTTGACAATCCCCTGCGCATTTGCGAAAACATCAAAGGAAGAAAAAAAGCAGTGTTTCACGCGTGATGCAAATTCATGCATGTAAATACCATTTTTACCGGGCTAGCGAAATCTACGCATGGCGTGGACAGACGCCATTCGTGATGTCGATAGCTGCCGTATGGCAACGGACTTCTTAATGCAGACCCTGGGATTACATGCGGCGTTATCGTTATTAACCCGCACGTAAAGCGACGGGCAAAGACCCTGAACAGTGAAGTGCACAGGGTCAAGACAGGAGTAGGGAAGGAATACAGAGAGACAATAATAATGGTAGATAGCAAGAAGCGCCCTGGCAAAGATCTCGACCGCATTGATCGTAATATTCTGAACGAATTGCAAAAAGATGGGCGTATTTCCAACGTCGAGCTTTCTAAACGAGTGGGACTTTCTCCTACGCCGTGCCTTGAGCGCGTGCGCAGGCTGGAAAGACAGGGTTTCATTCAGGGCTATACAGCGCTGCTGAACCCGCATTATCTGGATGCATCACTTCTGGTATTTGTTGAGATTACTCTGAATCGTGGCGCCCCGGATGTGTTTGAGCAATTTAACGCCGCAGTACAAAAACTTGAAGAAATTCAAGAGTGTCATTTGGTGTCCGGTGATTTCGACTACCTGTTGAAAACACGTGTGCCGGATATGTCTGCTTATCGCAAACTGCTAGGGGAAACCCTGCTGCGATTGCCGGGCGTGAATGACACCCGTACTTATGTGGTGATGGAAGAAGTCAAACAGAGCAACCGTCTGGTTATCAAGACGCGCTAATACGGAACAGGTGCAAAATCAGCTTTTTTTGATTACACTCCTGTTAATCCATACAGCAACAGTGCCGGGGTAACCCGGCGCTGTTGTCCGTTTTAGCTGGAGAGCCTTACTTGAGCCAGGAATACACAGAAGACAAAGAAGTCACACTAACCAAGCTAAGCAGCGGGCGTCGACTCCTTGAGGCGTTGCTGATCCTTGTTTCTCTGTTTGCCGTCTGGTTAATGGCGGCCCTCATTAGTTTTAATCCTTCCGATCCCAGTTGGTCGCAAACCGCGTGGCATGAACCCATACATAATCTGGGTGGCGCACCGGGAGCGTGGCTCGCGGATACGTTATTCTTCATTTTCGGTGTAATGGCTTACACCCTGCCGGTGATTATCATCGGTGGTTGCTGGTTTGCTTATCGACATCGTGCCAATGAAGACTTTATCGATTATTTCGCCGTTTCATTACGTCTTATTGGCGCGCTGGCGCTGATCCTGACCTCTTGCGGTCTGGCGGCTATCAACGCTGACGATATCTGGTATTTCGCCTCTGGCGGCGTCATCGGTAGTTTGCTGAGCACAACGTTGCAACCGTTGCTGCATAGCAGCGGGGGCACCATCGCCTTATTGTGTGTCTGGGCAGCCGGGCTCACACTGTTTACCGGCTGGTCCTGGGTGACCATTGCTGAAAAACTCGGTGGCATTATCCTCGGTATTCTCACCTTCGCCAGTAATCGCACGCGCCGTGACGATACCTGGGTTGATGAAGAGGAATATGAAGAAGAGGAGTACGACGACGAGCCCGCAGCCCCGCGCGAATCGCGTCGTGCCCGTATTCTGCGTGGAGCACTGGCGCGCCGTAAACGCGTCGCGGAGAAATTCGCCAACCCGCTTGGCCGTAAAACCGACGCAGCATTGTTCTCCGGAAAACGGATGGATGATGATGAAGAGGAGATTGCCTACAGTGCCCGCGGTGTCGCAGCAGATGCTGATGATGTCCTGTTTTCTGGCCATAGAGCCACACAACCGGATATCGACGCTTACGATCCGCTGTTAAGCGGGCAACGCGCAACCGAACCTGTTTCAGCCGCCGCTGCAGCCATGACAGCGGCACAAGCGTATGCTGCGCCAGCCAGCCCGGTGGTCCAGCCCCCGGTGGAAACGCCGCCGTGGCAGCCAGCTTCTGGCGACTATGCGGCGCAATATGAGCCAGAGCCAGAGCAGGTTCCGCTTTCGCATTACGCCGCGCCTGCACAGAATAATGAGTGGCAGCCGGAAGCGCCGCCTGTTGCACCACAGCCGCAAGCATATCAGGCGTGGCAAGAGCCTCAATACGAAGAGCCCGCGCCAGCGCCGGAGATTGAGCCGGAAGCGGTAGAAGAGGTGAAGCAGACGCGCCCCCCACTTTACTATTTTGAAGAGGTTGAAGCCCAGCGAGCACGTGAGCGTGAACAGCTTGCCGCCTGGTATCAGCCCATCCCGGAGCCGGTACAAGAATCGACGCGTCCGGTCGCGCCAGCGATGCCTTCTATTCCTGCTGCGCCGACAACGCCTGTTGAACCCAGCGTTGTGCCGACAGTCGCGCCTGTTGCTGCAGGCGCGAAAGATGTCGCTGCGACAGCGGCAGTGGCTACTGCGCCGGTGTTTAGTCTTGCCGATGGCGGTGCTGCTCGTCCGCAGGTGAAAGAGGGCATTGGACCACAACTGCCGCGCCCGAACCGTGTCCGCGTGCCTACACGTCGTGAACTGGCTTCCTATGGCATCAAACTGCCATCGCAGCGCATGGCAGAAGAGCGCGCGCGTGAAGCCGGGCGCCAACAAAATGGTGCGCTGGATGATGACGATGCCGACATGCTGCAACAACATGAGTTGGCGCAACAGTTCGCGACGAGTCAGCAGAACCGCTATGGCGAGGAGTATCAGCACGATACGACAGCCCCTATTCTTGATGACAATGAGGCCGAAGAGGCTGAACTGGCGCGTCAGTTTGCCGCCACCCAGCAGCAGCGCTATTCCGGTGAACAGCCGACAGGGGCTCATGCCTTTTCAGCTGATGATTTTGCATTCTCGCCGTTTAAAGCGCTGGTGGATGATGGCCCTGGCGAGCCATTGTTTACGCCTGGCGTGATGCCAGAAGCTGAACCGCCAACGCAGCAGCCTGCTGTAAATTATACTGCTCAGCCTTCCGCGCCTGTCCATGCGCAACCTGCAGCGGTCAGACCACAAGCACCTGCGCCTCAGGAAAGCCTGATTCATCCGCTATTGATGCGTAACGGCGACAGCCGGCCGTTGCCAAAACCGACGACACTGCTGCCTTCGCTGGATTTGCTGACGCCACCGCCAGCTGAGGTTGAGCCGGTTGATACTTTCGCGCTGGAGCAAATGGCCCGTCTGGTGGAGGCGCGCCTGGCCGATTTCCGTATTAAAGCTGACGTGGTGAACTACTCTCCGGGTCCGGTGATTACACGTTTTGAACTGAACCTGGCGCCGGGCGTGAAAGCGGCACGAATTTCTAACCTGTCGCGTGACCTGGCGCGTTCCCTGTCGACCGCAGCGGTTCGTGTTGTAGAAGTGATTCCAGGTAAACCTTACGTTGGTCTGGAGTTACCGAACAAAAAGCGTCAGACCGTCTATCTGCGCGAAGTGCTGGACTGCGCGAAATTCCGCGAAAGCCCGTCGCCTTTGACCGTCGTGTTGGGCAACGATATCGGTGGCGAGCCGGTGATTGCTGATTTGGCCAAAATGCCCCATCTGTTAGTTGCGGGGACCACGGGTTCTGGTAAATCCGTTGGGGTTAACGCCATGATCCTCAGCATGCTCTACAAAGCGCAGCCGGAAGACGTGAAATTCATCATGATCGACCCGAAAATGCTGGAACTTTCCGTGTACGAAGGTATCCCGCATTTGCTGACAGAAGTGGTCACCGACATGAAAGACGCCGCCAACGCATTGCGCTGGAGCGTTAATGAGATGGAACGTCGGTACAAACTGATGTCGGCGCTTGGCGTGCGTAATCTCGCGGGTTATAACGACAAAATCGCCGAAGCGGCGAAAATGGGCCGTCCAATTCCGGATCCATACTGGAAACCGGGTGACAGCATGGCGATTGAGCATCCGGTGCTGGAAAAACTGCCGTACATCGTCGTGCTGGTCGATGAATTTGCCGACCTGATGATGACCGTAGGTAAAAAGGTGGAAGAGCTGATTGCCCGCCTGGCGCAGAAAGCGCGTGCTGCGGGTATTCACCTGGTGCTGGCGACGCAGCGTCCTTCTGTTGACGTTATCACCGGTCTGATTAAAGCCAACATCCCGACCCGTATTGCTTTTACCGTGTCGAGCAAAATCGACTCCCGTACCATCCTTGACCAGGGCGGTGCAGAATCGCTGCTGGGGATGGGGGATATGCTTTACTCAGGGCCAAACTCGACCATGCCGGTACGTGTCCATGGTGCGTTTGTGCGTGACCAGGAAGTGCATGCCGTGGTGCAGGATTGGAAAGCGCGCGGTCGTCCGCAATACGTTGACGGTATTACCTCTGATAGCGAAAGCGAAGGGGGCGGCGGCGGTGGTTTTGACGGCGGTGAAGAGCTGGATCCGTTATTCGACCAGGCGGTTAATTTCGTCACCGAAAAACGCAAGGCTTCTATCTCTGGCGTACAGCGTCAGTTCCGTATCGGTTATAACCGCGCGGCGCGTATCATTGAGCAAATGGAAGCGCAGGGCATCGTCAGCGAGCAGGGGCACAATGGTAACCGTGAGGTGTTAGCGCCTCCGCCGTTCGAGTGACTGCAAAGATCGGTAAAGCCGTAAAAATTCAGTCTTTTCTTCTGTCACTTGTGGCAATGAGCTTTTAGAGTGACAGAAGTGTTCTCCCGTACCGGGAGCGACGTTTTTGAGGAAAAACAATGAAAAAAATCGCGATAACCTGTGCGTTACTTGGCAGCTTTATGGTGAGCAGCGTGTGGGCGGATGCTTCCAGCGATCTGAAAAGCCGTCTCGACAAAGTGAACAGTTTCCATGCGAGTTTCACCCAAAAAGTGACGGACGGAAGCGGTGCGGCGGTACAGGAAGGTCAGGGCGATTTGTGGGTCAAGCGTCCAAATCTGTTCAACTGGCACATGACGCAACCCGATGAGAGTGTCCTTGTTTCCGATGGGAAAACATTGTGGTTCTACAACCCCTTTGTTGAGCAGGCTACGGCAACCTGGCTGAAAGATGCTACCAGCAACACACCGTTTATGCTGATTGCGCGTAACCAGAGTAGCGACTGGCAGCAGTACAATATTCAGCAGAACGGCGATGATTTTGTCCTGACACCAAAAAGCAGCAATGGCAACCTCAAGCAGTTCACGATCAACGTTGGCAGTGATGGCACCATTCACCAGTTCAGCGCGATTGAGCAGGATGACCAGAAAAGTAACTACCAGCTAAAAGCCCAGCAAAATGGCACGGTAGATGCTGCTAAGTTTACCTTTACTCCACCAAAAGGCGTAACGGTCGACGATCAACGTAAGTAAGAGGCATGCGTGAGCAATCTGTCGCTCGATTTTTCCGACAATGCGTTTCAACCTCTGGCCGCGCGTATGCGGCCAGAAAATTTGGCGCAATATATAGGTCAGCAACATTTGCTGGCTCCGGGTAAACCCCTGCCTCGGGCGATTGAAGCCGGTCATCTGCATTCGATGATTTTGTGGGGACCGCCCGGAACGGGAAAAACGACGCTGGCAGAGGTGATTGCCCGCTATGCCAGTGCCGATGTTGAACGCATTTCTGCGGTCACGTCGGGCGTGAAAGAGATTCGTGAAGCTATTGAGCGAGCCCGGCAAAATCGCAATGCGGGGCGTCGCACGATCCTGTTTGTTGATGAAGTCCATCGCTTTAACAAAAGCCAGCAGGATGCCTTTTTACCCCATATTGAAGACGGTACGATCACTTTCATTGGTGCTACCACCGAAAATCCCTCTTTCGAACTCAATTCCGCTTTGCTCTCTCGTGCGCGCGTCTATCTGCTGAAATCTTTGACGACAGCGGATATTGAACAGGTATTAACGCAAGCAATGGAAGATAAGGCGCGGGGCTATGGCGGTCAGGATATTTCTCTGCCGGATGAGACCCGTCGCGCGATTGCTGAGCTGGTCAACGGCGATGCGCGCCGGGCGCTTAATACGCTGGAAATGATGGCCGACATGGCTGAACTGGATGACTCCGGTAAGCGCGTCCTGCAACCCTCGCTTCTGACGGAGATTGCCGGTGAGCGCAGTGCGCGTTTTGATAACAAAGGCGACCGTTTCTACGATTTGATCTCAGCGCTGCATAAGTCGGTGCGCGGTAGTGCGCCAGATGCGGCGTTGTACTGGTATGCACGTATTATCAGCGCCGGGGGCGATCCCTTGTACGTGGCGCGCCGCTGTCTGGCGATTGCGTCTGAAGATGTTGGTAACGCCGATCCGCGCGCGATGCAGGTGGCTATTTCGGCCTGGGATTGTTTCACCCGCGTTGGGCCTGCGGAGGGTGAACGGGCCATTGCGCAGGCGATTGTTTATCTGGCCTGTGCCCCGAAAAGTAATGCGGTTTATACCGCCTTCAAAGCCGCACTGGCTGATGCGCGCGAACGTCCGGATTACGACGTTCCCGTCCATTTACGTAATGCGCCAACCAAACTGATGAAAGAGATGGGTTATGGTCAGGAGTATCGCTATGCTCATGACGAACCCAATGCCTATGCGGCTGGCGAGTCTTATTTCCCCGAAGAGTTAGCACAAACACGCTATTATCATCCGACAAACAGAGGCCTTGAAGGCAAGATTGGCGAAAAGCTCGCCTGGCTCGCTGAACAGGATCATAAAAGCCCCACAAAACGCTATCGCTGAGAGTGGCGTTGCGGTAATGTTGTCGGTGTATCTCTGTGGCCGCAGGCTGCGGTCACTTTCTCATTTTTTCAATTCGATAAGCACAGGATAAGCATGCTCGATCCCAATCTGCTGCGTACCGAGCCAGACGCAGTCGCAGAAAAACTGGCACGCCGGGGCTTTAAGCTGGATGTAGATAAATTGCGCGCTCTTGAAGAACGTCGCAAAGTTTTGCAGGTAAACACCGAAAACCTGCAGGCAGAGCGTAACTCGCGATCGAAATCCATCGGCCAGGCGAAAGCGCGCGGGGAAGACATTGAGCCATTACGCCTGGAAGTGAACAAACTGGGTGAACAACTGGACGCGGCGAAAGCCGAGCTGGAAACGCTGCTGGCGGAAATCCGTGATATCGCCCTGGCAATCCCCAACATTCCGGATGACAGCGTTCCGGTTGGTAAAGATGAAAACGACAACGTTGAAGTGAAACGCTGGGGTACGCCGCGTCAGTTCGACTTTGAAATTCGTGACCATGTCTCGCTCGGCGAAATGCACGCGGGGCTGGATTTTGCTGCAGCGGTTAAACTGACCGGCTCCCGTTTTGTGGTGATGAAAGGTCAAATCGCTCACCTGCATCGTGCACTGGCGCAGTTTATGCTCGACCTGCATACCGAGCAGCACGGCTATAGCGAGACCTATGTTCCGTATCTGGTTAACCAGGATACGCTGTACGGTACGGGGCAATTGCCGAAGTTCGCGGGCGATCTGTTCCACACGCGTCCGCTGGAGGAAGAAGCTGACAGCAGTAACTATGCGCTGATTCCGACCGCAGAAGTGCCGCTGACTAACCTTGTTCGCGATGAAATCATCGACGAAGACGACTTGCCGATTAAGCTGACGGCGCATTCACCATGCTTCCGTTCAGAAGCCGGTTCTTATGGTCGTGATACGCGCGGTCTGATCCGTATGCACCAGTTCGACAAAGTCGAGATGGTACAGATTGTTCGTCCGGAAGACTCTATGGCCGCACTCGAAGAGATGACCGGTCACGCGGAAAAAGTGCTGGAGCTGCTCGGCCTGCCGTACCGTCGTGTTGCACTCTGCACGGGTGACATGGGTTTTGGTGCCTGCAAAACGTTCGACCTGGAAGTGTGGGTGCCGGCGCAAAATACCTATCGCGAAATCTCCTCCTGCTCCAACGTCTGGGACTTCCAGGCGCGCCGTATGCAGGCTCGTTGCCGTAGCAAATCCGATAAAAAAACACGCCTGGTACATACCCTGAACGGGTCCGGTCTGGCGGTCGGTCGTACGCTGGTTGCGGTGCTGGAAAACTATCAGCAAGCCGACGGGCGGATTGAGATCCCGGAAGTCCTGCGTCCTTATATGCGTGGGCTTGAGTATATCGGCTAGCACTCCCGTCTTATAAAAAGCGCCTGCGGGCGCTTTTTTTTGCCCACCTTGATTCCCGACAATAACCTCACTTTTAATAAGATTAATATTCACTTTGCCGAATCAGAATAAATCACTAAAAAGTTGAGATTTCGTTATATAGAAAATTATATATCGGACTCGCATTTTAATTTTGTAAGCAAAGTGAGTACATATGAAAACTAAGACCCCCGATACACTACTCGGTGTGGAGGTGAGTCGACGTGGGCTGATGAGAACAACCGCTATTGGCGGGCTCGCGGCGGCAGGAAGCGCCTTCACTTTACCTTTTTCCCGACTCGTCAGCGCCGCTGACGCCATTTCTCCACCTTCCACCAGTGAAAAAGTTGTCTGGAGTGCCTGTACGGTCAACTGCGGTAGCCGATGCCCGCTGCGCATGCATGTCGTGGATGGCGAGATTAAATACGTCGAAACTGATAATACAGGCGATGATAACTACGATGGATTGCATCAGGTTCGCGCCTGCCTTCGTGGCCGCTCAATGCGCCGTCGTGTCTACAACCCCGATCGTCTGAAATATCCGATGAAGCGCGTTGGCAAACGCGGCGAAGGTAAATTCGAGCGAATCAGTTGGGAAGAAGCATACGACACAATCGCGCAGAATATGACGCGTCTTATTAAAGACTACGGTAACGAATCCATCTATCTGAATTATGGTACCGGTACGCTGGGCGGCACAATGACGCGTTCGTGGCCACCGGGAAAAACGTTGGTGGCACGCCTGATGAACTGTTGTGGCGGTTACCTTAACCATTATGGCGACTACTCCTCGGCACAAATTGCTGCGGGGCTTAATTACACTTACGGTGGCTGGGCGGCGGGTAACAGTCCGTCAGATATCGAAAACAGCAAACTGGTCGTGCTATTTGGTAACAACCCTGGCGAAACGCGTATGAGCGGTGGTGGGGTGACCTATTATCTTGAACAGGCGAGGGCAAAATCGAATGCCCGAATGATTATCGTCGATCCGCGTTATACCGATACCGGCGCAGGGCGTGAAGATGAGTGGATCCCCATTCGTCCCGGTACAGACGCCGCACTGGTAAATGGCATTGCATGGGTGCTGATTACGGAAAACCTTGTTGATCAGCCATTCCTCGATAAGTACTGCGTTGGTTACGACGAAAAAACGTTGCCAGCCAGTGCACCTGCCAATGGTCATTACAAAGCCTATATTCTTGGGCAGGGGAAAGACGGTGTGGCCAAAACGCCTGAGTGGGCGTCGACAATTACCGGTGTGCCTGCTGAGCGTATTGTGAAGCTGGCACGAGAAATCGGTAGCACCAAACCCGCGTTTATCAGCCAGGGATGGGGGCCACAGCGCCATGCCAACGGTGAGATTGCGACCCGTGCAATTTCAATGCTGGCTATCCTGACAGGCAATGTCGGGATCCATGGCGGCAACACAGGGGCGCGCGAGGGGTCTTATGCCCTGCCATTCGAACGGATGCCGACGCTGAACAATCCGGTACAAACCAGTATTTCCATGTTCTTATGGACGGATGCCATTGAGCGCGGGCCTGAGATGACGGCGCTGCGTGATGGTGTGCGCGGCAAAGAGAAGCTGGACGTGCCGATTAAGATGATCTGGAACTATGCTGGTAACTGCCTCATCAATCAGCATTCAGATATCAACCGTACGCATAACATCCTGCAGGATGATAAAAAATGCGAGCTGATTGTGGTGATTGATTGCCATATGACGTCATCAGCAAAATATGCCGATATTTTGCTACCAGATTGCACGGCGTCTGAGCAGATGGACTTCGCGCTTGATGCCTCCTGCGGCAATATGTCTTACGTCATTTTTAATGATCAGGTCATCAAGCCGCGTTTCGAGTGTAAAACCATCTACGACATGATGTCCGGGCTGGCAAAACGTCTTGGCGTTGAGCAGCAGTTTACCGAAGGTCGCACGCAGGAAGAGTGGATGCGTCACCTGCACGCGCTTTCACGCAAAGCGATCCCGGATTTGCCGGATTTTGACACCTTCCGTCAGCAGGGAATGTTCAAACAGCGCGATCCGGATGGGCACTACGTCGCCTATAAAGGGTTCCGCGACGATCCACAGGCCAACCCGCTGACCACACCGTCAGGTAAGATCGAGATCTATTCAGAAGCGCTGGCAACGATCGCGGCAACCTGGGAATTACCGGAAGGCGATGTTATCGACCCGCTGCCGATTTATACCCCTGGGTTTGAGAGTTACAACGATCCGCTGAACAAGACATTCCCCTTACAGCTTACTGGTTTCCACTATAAGTCCCGTACGCACTCAACCTATGGCAACGTTGATATATTGAAAGCGGCCTGTCGACAGGAGATGTGGATCAACCCGATTGATGCGCGCAAACGTGGGATAAGCAACGGTGATCGCGTACGCATTTTTAACGATCGTGGCGAAGTTCATATTGAAGCGAAGGTGACGCCGCGCATGATGCCGGGCGTCGTTGCGTTGAGCGAGGGCGCCTGGTATGCGCCGGATGCGAAAGGCATAGACCAGGCGGGTAGTATCAATGTCCTGACGACTCAGCGTCCTTCACCGTTGGCGAAGGGTAACCCATCGCACACTAACCTTGTTCAGGTCGAGAAGGCGTAAGGAGTAAAAGATGGCTACGCAATATGGATTTTATATCGACTCCGCACGCTGCACCGGCTGCAAAACCTGTGAGCTTGGGTGTAAGGATTACAAGAACTTAACCCCGGATGTCAGCTTCCGCCGCATTTACGAATACGCGGGGGGAGACTGGCAAGAGGATAACGGTGTCTGGCACCAGAACGTTTTCGCCTATTACCTCTCCATCGCCTGTAACCACTGCGAGGATCCGGCCTGTACTAAAGTCTGCCCCAGCGGGGCGATGCACAAACGCGAAGATGGCTTTGTGGTGGTGGACGAAGATATCTGCATCGGCTGTCGTTACTGCCATATGGCCTGCCCGTACGGCGCGCCGCAGTTCAACGCCGAAAAAGGCCATATGACCAAGTGCGACGGCTGCTACAGTCGTGTCGCCGAGGGCCATAAGCCGATTTGCGTGGAATCCTGCCCGCTGCGTGCGCTGGACTTCGGCCCCATTGAAGAACTGCGTAAAAAATACGGTGAGCTGGCGGCTGTCGCCCCGCTCCCGGCGTCGCACTTCACCAAACCGTGCATTGTGATTAAACCTAACGCCAACAGCCGCCCGACAGGGGATACCACCGGCTATCTGGCAAACCCGCGGGAGGTGTGAGATGGGTAACGGATGGCATGAATGGCCGCTGATGATCTTCACTGTCCTTGGCCAGTGTGTGGTGGGTGGCTTCATTGTACTGGCTGTGGCGCTCCTGAAAGGAGATGCTCACTCCGGGACGCAGCAACGTATTGTCCGCGTGATGTTCGGTCTGTGGGTACTGATGGGTATTGGTTTTATTGCATCAATGCTGCACCTTGGTACGCCAATGCGGGCGCTGAACTCCCTTAACCGGGTCGGCTCCTCAGCGTTAAGCAATGAAATTGCCTCAGGATCGCTGTTTTTTGCTGTGGGTGGTATCGGTTGGCTGCTGGCTATGGCAGGAAAGTTGTCGCAGGGTTTGCGCCAGCTGTGGCTCATTGTGACGGCAGTACTGGGCGTGGTGTTTGTCTGGATGATGGTGCGCGTATACAACACCATTGATACGGTACCGACCTGGTACACGCTCTGGACGCCGCTCAGTTTCTTCCTGACGCTATTCATTGGCGGCCCGCTACTTGGCTATTTGTTGCTGCGCATAGTGGGCGTTGAAGGCTGGGCAATGCGACTGCTGCCAGTGATTACTTTGCTTGCACTGGTTGCCAGTATGGTTGTCGTGCTGATACAGGGAAGTGAACTTGCGTCTGTTCATAGCTCCGTCCAGCAGGCGTCTGCGCTGGTACCGGATTACGGGGCGTTAATGGCATGGCGCGTCGTTGCGCTGGTCCTGGCTGTAGTATGCTGGGTGGCACCGCAACTGAAAGGCCACTACCCGGCGGTCCCGTTACTGAGTCTGGCATTTGTCCTGGTGCTGGTGGGGGAAATGATTGGTCGTGGTGTATTTTACGGCCTGCACATGACCGTGGGTATGGCGGTGGCAGGGTAACGTTGTAACAGCCGGGGCGGAAGTCCCGGCTTTTCAGGGCTGTTTTCACAAGAAATCATCATGAATTTTTTCAACTGAACCCTGTCGATGCCATTCTGATATAAGCCAGTCTAATCAATCACGTAATGAAACTTTTAACCCTACGGAAACTTCGCTGGATTAGTTTTATATATCGTCCTGGCGTAAAACGTACCGATGGATAAAAGTGGTAGATTGACAATGTTTTTGCCAGTGGCATGATGCGCACGAATCTTGAACTTCCTCACGGTTTTTACCCATGCCCACTTATACTCGCCCAGTGCTGTTGTTGCTCTGTGGCTTGCTGCTGTTGACGCTGGCGATTGCAGTGCTGAACACGCTCGTCCCGCTTTGGCTCGCCCATGAAAACATGCCTACCTGGCAGGTTGGTATGGTCGGTTCATCCTATTTTACCGGCAACTTATTGGGGACACTGCTGACCGGGCGTGTGATCCAGCGGCTTGGGTTTAACCGCAGTTATTACATTGCATCCATCATCTTTGCGGTTGGTTGCGCAGGGCTGGGGCTGAATGTGGGTTTCTGGAGCTGGCTTAGCTGGCGTTTCGTCGCGGGTATCGGTTGCGCAATGATTTGGGTTGTGGTGGAAAGCGCATTGATGTGCAGCGGAACATCCCGTAATCGCGGGCGCTTACTGGCGGCCTATATGATGGTCTATTACGTGGGCACGGTGCTGGGGCAGTTGATGGTGAGCAAACTGTCCACTGAACTGATGCATGTGCTGCCCTGGGCGGTGGGGTTAATACTGGCGGGGATTTTACCGTTACTCTTCACGCGCATTATGGAGCAGCGCGATGAATCTCACGGTACTACGGCAATCTGGCCTATGCTTCGCCTGCGTCAGGCGCGGCTTGGCGTTAATGGCTGCATTATTTCCGGGATCATTCTGGGCTCCTTGTATGGACTGATGCCGCTTTATCTGAACCATAAGGGCATCAGTGATGCGGGTATTGGGTTCTGGATGGCGTTAATGGTGAGCTCCGGTATCATTGGGCAATGGCCAATTGGCCGCCTGGCAGATCGTTTTGGACGACTGCTGGTGCTGCGTGTTCAGGTCTTTGTTGTGATCCTTGGTTGTTTCGCAATGCTCAGCAACGCGGCGATGGCCCCGGCGTTGTTTGTATTGGGGACTGCCGGTTTCACGCTCTATCCGGTGGCGATGGCGTGGGCCTGCGAAAAAGTCGAATACCATCAACTGGTGGCGATGAACCAGGCTTTGCTGTTGAGCTATACCGTTGGCAGCCTCTCAGGACCAACGCTGACCGCAATGCTGATGCAGAGCTATTCCGACAGTCTGCTGTTTATCATGATTGCCAGCGTGTCCTTTATCTATCTGCTAATGCTGATGCGTAAAGCTGGTCAGCATCCAACGCCAGTGGCGCATGCCTGATTTTAAGCCTGCATACGCAGGCTTTTTCTCTTTACAGACGAAAATTCTCCATTATGGGAGTTCTCCCTATTGTGACCCGTTGAATATCTCAGATATTCTGCGCCTGGACTCACTTTAAGAAGGCCTCCATCATGATGTCTTTACGTCGTTTCAATACTGCCGCATTGGCTGTCTTTCTCGCGTGTTCCCTCGTATCCATACCTGCTATGGCTAATCCCGGTAATGGGAATGGTAATGGCGGAGGGCAGGGCAATAGCGGCAACCATGGTAATTCCGGCTCACATGGTGATAACGGAAATCATTCGGCAAATAATCAACATAAATCCGCTAAACAAAAAGACGGTAATGATGTTTCAGTGAATGTCAGCTACGACCGTGCGCGTACGCTGGCTGTGAATTATGGTTTGACGGGCTATGACTCTTTGCCGCCGGGAATCGCAAAAAACGTTGCGCGCGGTAAAGCACTACCGCCAGGTATTGCGAAGAAAACGGTGCCTGCGTCTATGCTGGGGCAGTTACCATCCTATCCGGGATATGAATGGCGAATTGTAGGCGACGACTTAGTTTTGGTGGCGCTGAGTACTGCCGTTGTGACGGCAATTATTAATGGTGTATTCAAATAAAATAATAACGCCCGGGAAACCGGGCGTTTTAATTGTCACCCCTAAACCACCTCCTGGGGAGGTGGTGATTGATCCTGTAAGGCTATAGCCTGCAGAATGCCCATGCCGGAATATCTTTGCTTACTCACCACAAGTAAAAGGAGACAAACCGACATGGGGCTTTACAGGAGTTCATCACATGTATATTGGCGTTGCAAATACCACATAGTATGGACGCCAAAGTACCGTTTCAGGATCCTGAAAGATAATCTGAGCAAGGAACTTTACAGGACAATCTACATCCTATGCGGAATAAAAGATTGTGAGGTTCTGGAGTTAAATGTTCAGCCAGATCATGTACATCTGGTTGTAATAGTCCCGCCGAAAATCTCGATATCAACCCTGATGGGGCATCTGAAAGGCCGCAGTGCAATCAGGCTCTACAATCGTTTTCCACATATAAGAAAGAAACTATGGGGTAACCATTTTTGGTCCCGTGGCTACTTTGTCGATACGGTGGGAGTGAATGAAGAAATTATCAGGAGATATGTGAGGCATCAGGAGAAAAAGGAACAAATGCATGAACAGCAGATGGAATTGCTAGAGTAGTAACAGGAATGAGACAGTAGCCCCCCTTATAGGGGGCATTCTAAAAAGCCACCTTCTAAGAAGGTGGTCTTTTACTAATACATCACTTTGTGACCATACTGTTCCAGGATGCCTTTCACGCGCTCCATGGTCTCTTTCTTCGGCGGATGAACGCCATCCAGTTTGTACTCTTCACCCATCGCTACCCATTTGTGTTTACCCAGCTCATGGTAAGGCAGCAGTTCGATTTTCTCGACATTGCCCATATCGCGGGTAAATTCACCGAGGCGATGCGCGGAGTCGTCATCGTCAGACCAGCCCGGTACAACAACGTAGCGGATCCAGACCTTAATGTTTTTATTCGCCAGGTATTTCGCGAATTCCAGCGTACGGTGATTAGAAACGCCCACCAGATCCTGATGAATTTCATCATTCATCTGTTTGAGATCGAGCATCACCAGGTCAGTCACTTCCAGCAGCTCATCAATCACCGGATCGTAACGGCGAACAAAGCCATTAGTATCAAGACAGGTATGAATGCCCTCTTTTTTGCAGGCGCGGAACCAGTCGCGGACAAACTCTGCCTGTAAAATGGCTTCTCCGCCAGAGGCAGTCACGCCGCCGCCGGACGCATTCATAAAGTGACGATAGGTCACCACGTCTTTCATCAGATCTTCGACGGTGATTTCTTTGCCGCCATGGGTGTCCCAGGTATCGCGGTTATGGCAATACAGGCAACGCATCAGGCAGCCCTGGAAGAAGGTGATAAAGCGGATACCCGGGCCATCAACGGTGCCACAGGATTCAAAGGAGTGGATGCGACCAATAACTGACATTGCGGTGTTTTCTCCAGATGTGGCCCATCCGGGGCCTGTATTGATGCACAGCTCACCGGCTGTGTTTAAGTCTATTTTGGCTGATATCCATCGTTTTGGCATAGATAACTGGCAAAGCAGACTGGAGAGGGTGTTAAAAAGGCCCCACTTGTGTGGAGCCTTTATTGTACGCTTTTTAAATCGCGATTTCAGTCACTACCCGTTGTCTTTCAGGCTGCATATTTGTTGGCTTCGTTTACTCACCCGAATCACTTACGTGAATAAGCTCATCGGGATTCGCGCACTTGCCGCTTTGATGCAACCCGAAATCCATCGGGTTACACCAATTACATGGTCTGAGTGAAAGTACGGGTAATAACGTCCTGCTGCTGTTCTTTAGTCAGGGAGTTAAAACGTACTGCGTAGCCAGATACACGGATGGTCAGCTGCGGATATTTTTCCGGATGTTCCATCGCATCGAGCAGCATTTCGCGGTTCATTACGTTCACGTTCAGGTGCTGACCACCTTCGATGGACGCTTCATGGTGGAAGTAACCATCCATCAGACCTGCCAGGTTAGTCTTACGAACTTCGTCGTCTTTGCCCAGTGCGTTCGGAACGATAGAGAAGGTGTAAGAGATACCATCTTTAGCGTAGGCAAACGGCAGTTTAGCAACGGAAGTCAGAGAAGCAACAGCACCTTTCTGGTCACGGCCATGCATCGGGTTAGCACCTGGTCCGAACGGCGCACCTGCGCGACGACCGTCTGGGGTGTTACCGGTTTTCTTACCATACACGACGTTAGAGGTGATGGTCAGAACAGACTGTGTCGGGATGGCGTTACGGTAAGTAGTCAGTTTCTGAATTTTCTTCATGAAACGTTCTACCAGGTCAACAGCCAGGTCATCTACACGCGCATCGTTGTTACCAAACTGCGGGTATTCGCCTTCGATTTCGAAGTCAACAGCCAGACCGTCTTCGTCACGAATCGGTTTAACTTTCGCATATTTGATAGCAGACAGGGAGTCAGCCGCAACGGACAGACCTGCGATACCACACGCCATGGTGCGAATAACGTCACGGTCATGCAGCGCCATCAGGGAGGCTTCGTAGCTGTATTTGTCATGCATATAGTGGATGACGTTCAGCGCGGTGACATACTGTTTAGCCAGCCAGTCCATGAAGTGATCCATACGATCCATCACTTCAGCGAAGTTCAGCACATCGCCTTTGATCGGCTCAGATTTCGGACCAACCTGCATTTTCAGTTTTTCATCAACGCCGCCGTTGATGGCATACAGCATGGTTTTCGCGAGGTTAGCACGCGCACCGAAGAACTGCATTTGTTTACCAACGACCATCGGGCTTACGCAGCAAGCGATAGCATAGTCATCGTTGTTGAAGTCAGGACGCATCAGATCATCGTTCTCATACTGCAGAGAAGAGGTATCGATGGAGACTTTTGCAGCAAATTTCTTGAAGTTCAGTGGCAGTTTTTCAGACCACAGAATAGTGATGTTCGGCTCCGGAGACGGCCCCATGGTGTACAGGGTGTTCAGGAAACGGAAGCTGTTTTTGGTAACCAGAGTACGGCCATCAACGCCCATACCACCGATAGATTCAGTTGCCCAAATCGGGTCACCGGAGAACAGTTCATCATACTCAGGGGTACGCAGGAAGCGGACCATACGGAGTTTCATGACCAGGTGGTCAACCATTTCCTGCGCTTCTTGTTCGGTGATTTTGCCTGCTTTCAGGTCGCGTTCGATGAACACGTCCAGGAAGGTAGCGGTACGACCGAAGGACATTGCTGCGCCGTTCTGGGATTTAACAGCAGCCAGGTAGCCGAAGTAAGTCCACTGGATAGCTTCCTGAGCGGTAGTAGCCGGACCAGAGATATCGCAACCGTATTTAGCGGCCATCTCTTTGATCTGACCCAGAGCACGGTGCTGTTCAGCGATTTCTTCACGCAGACGGATAGTCGCTTCCAGGTTTACGCCGTTTTCCATGTCAGACTGCAGAGACAGGAACTGAGCGTATTTGTCTTTCATCAGGAAGTCGATACCGTACAGCGCAACGCGACGGTAGTCACCGATGATACGGCCACGGCCATAGGCATCCGGCAGACCGGTCAGCACGCCAGATTTACGGCAGTTCAGGATGTCTTTGGTGTAAACGTCAAAAACGCCCTGGTTATGAGTTTTGCGGTATTCAGTGAAGATTTTTTTCAGGGCCGGGTCCAGCTCGCGGTTGTACGCTTTGCAGGAACCTTCAACCATTTTGATACCACCGAACGGGATAATCGCACGTTTCAGCGGTGCTTCAGTCTGCAGACCAACGATTTTCTCAAGCGCTTTGTTGATGTAGCCAGCGTCGTGAGAGGTGATGGTAGAAGCAACAGAGGTGTCGAAGTCAACAGGCGCGTGAGTGCGGTTTTCCTGTTTAACGCCTTCCATTACTTTGTCCCACAGCGTGGTGGTCGCATCAGTTGCGCCAGCCAGGAAGGACTCGTCACCCTCGTAAGGGGTATAGTTTTTCTGGATAAAGTCGCGTACGTTGACTTCTTTCTGCCAGTCACCTTTCGCAAAACCTTCCCAGGCTGTGGCTAACTTTTCATTAAGCTCGGACATGTAACACCTACCTTCTTAAGTGGATTTTTTATTTACTGCCTGAAACAAGCATCAATTAATGATGATTATCGCCACGCAGGTAAATGACCCAGTATGTCAACCCAACTAACAATCCTCCACCAATGATATTCCCAATTGTTACCGGAATCAGATTATCGGTGATGAAATTTGCAATAGTCAGGTGAGAAAAACTTTCCGGGCTGGAGCCGATAGCGGTCCAGAACTCCGGGCTCGCAAAGTGACGGATTACGATACCCATCGGAATCATAAACATGTTTGCGATACTGTGCTCAAAACCGCTGGCAACAAACATGGCCACCGGCAGCACCATAATCAACGCTTTATCGGTCAGACTGCGACCTGAGTAGCTCATCCATACGGCCAGACAGACCATCAGGTTCGCCAGAATACCCAGTGCGACAGCTTCAATAAAGGTATGGTGCAGTTTGTGGTCGGCTGTTTGCAGGACATTCAGGCCCCAGCCGCCATTTGCTACCATATACTCCCCGGATAACCACATCAGCAGCACGAACAACAATGCGCCAATCAGGTTACCGATATAGACGTTTACCCAGTTACGAGCCAATTGGCCCCAGGTGATACGCCCACTGGCTTTCGCCACCACGATCAACACCGTTGATGTGAAAAGGTCTGCGCCGCAGATGACGCAAAGAATTAACCCTAATGAGAAGCATATCCCACCAACCAGTTTAGCCATGCCGTACGGCATTGATGCTGTCCCTGTGGTGGCAGTAATATAAAAAACAAACGCGATGGAGATAAAGACACCTGCTGTAATCGCCAAAAAGAACGTTGTCAGCGGTTTCTTAGTTGCTTTGTAGACACCTGCTTCTTCGGCAACTTTGGCCATCGCAGCTGGAAGTATTAGATCAAAAGGGTTGTCAGCTTTCACACTAACTCTCTCTTTATTTAAGTCGGCGACGAGATACTAACAAAGCATTATAGAAGAGAATTTGATATGGATCATATCTCGCCTGGCTTATAGGACTGCAAAGTGCATGGTTTTTCAGCAAATGCAGAGTAACGTGTTGATTATCCAAGTAAAAATAAAGTTTAAAATTTACAAATACAGTTGAATTTTTTTATGCGGCCTCCCAAACAACAGTTAATTAAAATGGGGTAATTGCCATAAAGAGTAACAATAATCCCTGGGTTTATATAAATATATTCACCCAGGGTTAACTTAATTATTACAATTGGCACTCATTGCCGAAATATAAATAAAAAGGGGCAATGAAATTGCCCCGTAATATAACGTAGACCTGTGATTAAGCCTACAGATTGTCGTGTTACTTGTCGTTAATTCGACCAAAAGGCACGTTTGGCCCGTTGTAATTTTTCGTAAGCCGCTAACAAGCCCTGATGCGCCGGAAACGCCGTCAGTGAACCATCCGCTGCCTGCAGACCATAGAAAGGCGCTTCTCCGCTTAGCGCCGCGCTGGCCGCTTCAACCGCATCTGCACCGTACATGCGCACAAAAGCGTTCAGATATTGCAGCGGCTGACGCTCTTCTTCCTGAGACAGTTGCAACAGCGTTTGCAAGCAGCGGTAATAATTGATGCGCTCAGCGCCGAAGACCGAACCGTTGAATTCAATTGTCCATTCCGTCCACGAGAGCGCCTGATCAAGGTCGCCACCCGCCAGCGCGAGCATCGCTTTCAGTTCGCCAATACGCAGCGTAAACCAGCCATTGTCTTTACCGGTCGCCACACCGAGCAGCTCCCGGACGCGGGTGAAATCGTCATGACCTTCTTCATCAAGCTGATCGATAAGATTCAGGTAGTCTTCTTTTTCCCACTCGCTGCCTGGCAGAGAGAGGATTGTTTCACGCAGATGGCTGCCCATGCTGTTGTTTGCCAGCCAGAGATCTTCCGCCGGATAAATATCTGACATGCCCGGAACCAGGATGCGGCAGGCGTAAACGCCCAGATGCTCGTAGTCGGCGATGTACACTTCTTTATCTTCTGCATTGAAGATGGCCATAAGGGTGGCAAACTCTTCTTCGGTTGTTCCGGCAAAGCTCCAGTCAGCAAACGGGTAGTCTGCATCCTGCTTGAACAGATCCCAGGAGATCGAACCGCTGGAGTCGATAAAGTGCGTTTCGAGGTTGGTATGCTCTGCGACTTCTTCATCATCAAACGTCGGCGGGGTAAAGACATCCAGATCTTTCAGGCTGCGGCCCTGCAGCAGTTCGGTCACGGTACGTTCGAGTGCCACGCCAAAATCCGGGTGTGCGCCGAATGAGGCAAAGCAGGTGCCGTTAGCCGGGTTAAACAGGACAACGCAAATCACCGGATATTGACCGCCCAGCGAGCCATCATAGGCAAAAATCGGGAAACCTTCGGCTTCCAGTTTCTCAATAGATGCCACAACGCCAGGATAGCGTGCAAGAACCTCGGCAGGAATTTCAGGCAGGCTGATACGTTCGCTGATGATACGGTTTTTAATATGACGTTCGAAAACCTCGGACAAACCCTGGACGCGAGCTTCATTACGGGTATTGCCCGCTGACATGCCATTGGAGACATACAGGTTACCGACGATATTCATCGGAATATAGACGGTTTGTTCATCTGACTGGCGGGTAAAGGGCAGGGCGCAAATCCCGCGTTCTTCATTGCCGGACTGCAGATCGATCAGCATGCCTGCCGTCAGTTCGTTTTCCGGATCGTAAAATGCGCGCAGACGCGGATCGAGAATGCCTTCCGGCAGTGTGTCGTCTTCGGTCAGCGGGAACCATTTCTCATTTGGATAATGGACGAATGGGCCATTAGCCACTTCATCACCCAGCCAGAAATCGGCAAAGAAATAGTTAGTGGACAGACGCTCAAAATATTCACCCAGCGCAGATGCCAGTGCCGCCTTTTTGGTTGCGCCTTTACCGTTAGTAAAGCACAGCGCGCAGTCTTTATCGCGAATGTGCACGGACCAGACGTTCGGTACCGGGTTTAGCCAGGAAGCTTCTTCAATATTGAAGCCGAGGTCGAGCAGTTTTTGCTGGAAGCGAGCGATGGAATCTTCCAGTGCGGCGTCTTTGCCGGGGATATAGGTTTGCGTCATAGCAGTCACTTTTTTGTACGTAAAGCGGGCAATCATACGGGTTTTACGTGACTGACGCTATCTTCGGGGCCCGGTCTGCGAAAATAAAACTTTTGACTATCATTAATGAACCTAACTCGTTGTTCGGACATAAAAAAATGAAAGCGTTTGATCTCCACCGCATGGCGTTGGATAAAGTTCCTCTGGAGTTTCTTGGCGAAGTGGCGCTTCGCAGCCTCTATACCTTTGTTTTGGTCTTTATATTTCTCAAAATCACGGGGCGGCGCGGCGTGCGTCAGATGTCGCTCTTTGAAGTATTAATCATCCTGACATTAGGCTCAGCGGCAGGCGACGTTGCGTTTTATGACGATGTGCCCATGCTTCCGGTACTGGTGGTATTTGTTACCCTGGCCGTACTGTACCGCTTAGTAATGTGGTTCATGACGCACAGCGAGAAACTCGAGGATCTGCTGGAAGGTAAGCCTGCCATCATTATCCACGAAGGGGAATTTGTCTGGGAGAAATTAGATAAGCAAAACATGACGGAATTTGAATTCTTTATGGAACTACGCATCCGTGGCGTTGATCATCTTGGGCAGGTGAGGCTGGCTATCCTGGAGACCAATGGTCAATTGAGTGTTTTTTACTATACGGATGAGGATGTAAAACCGGGTCTGTGTATTTTGCCTAAAGCATTTTCTGAACGTTTCACTACCATACCGGAAGCGGGAGACTACGCCTGCGTTCAATGCAGTAAAATCATTGCCATGCCGGCGGGCTGCCATCAATTATGTCCGCGTTGTGCAAATCCAGAATGGTCGAAGGCAAGCCGGGGAATTCGGGTAACCTGATAGCCATTATGTCGGTTTTATGACGATTCAGCGGAAGAATGTTTTGTGTGACAGCGACCGCATATTTGGGGTCATAAGTTTTAGACATTGCGGCGCGTGTCACTGAATGATAAAACCGATATCCACTGTTATAACTTATTGCTTTTAGCGTGGTGAGGGGAAATGGCTCAGGTCTTTAATTTCAGTTCAGGTCCGGCAATGTTACCGGCGGATGTGCTTAAACAGGCTCAACAGGAACTTTGTGACTGGCATGGTCTTGGTACATCGGTGATGGAAATCAGCCACCGTGGTAAAGAATTTATTCAGGTGGCTGAGGAAGCAGAAAAGGATTTTCGCGATCTGCTGAATATTCCCTCGAACTACAAAGTTTTGTTCTGCCATGGTGGCGGCCGTGGTCAGTTTGCCGGTATTCCGTTGAACATCCTCGGTGATAAAACCACTGCAGATTATGTTGACGCAGGTTACTGGGCGGCGAGTGCAATCAAAGAAGCAAAAAAATACTGCTCCCCGAATGTTATCGACGCAAAAATCTCTGTTGAGGGTCAGCGTGGTGTGAAGCCAATGAGCGAGTGGCAACTGAGCGATAACAGCGCCTATTTGCACTTCTGCCCGAACGAAACCATTGACGGTATTGCCATCAATGAAACGCCGAACTTTGCGTCCGATGTGGTTGTCACGGCGGATCTCTCTTCCACTATTCTGTCAACTCCGCTGGATGTTTCCCGCTACGGTGTGATTTATGCCGGTGCGCAGAAAAATATCGGCCCGGCAGGCTTAACGCTGGTGATCGTTCGTGAGGATTTGCTGGGTAAAGCGCATCAATCTTGCCCTTCAATTCTGGATTACACCATCCTGGCGGAAAACGACTCCATGTTTAACACGCCGCCGACGTTTGCCTGGTATCTTGCTGGCCTCGTCTTCAAATGGCTGAAAAACAACGGCGGCGTTGCAGCCATGGACCGTATTAATCAGCAAAAAGCTGATCTGCTCTATGGTGTTATTGATAAAAGCGATTTCTACCGTAACGATGTTGCCAAAGCGAACCGTTCTCGCATGAACGTTCCGTTCCAGTTGGCTGACAACGCGCTCGACAAAGTTTTTCTGGAAGAGTCGCTGGCGGCAGGGCTGCATGCACTGAAAGGCCACCGTGTGGTTGGGGGTATGCGTGCCTCTATCTATAACGCGATGCCGCTGGAAGGCGTAAAAGCGCTGACCGACTTTATGGCTGACTTCGAACGTCGCCACGGCTAAATTTGGCTTGCCCCGTACCCCCGTAGCCTGGCTGCGGGGGTTTTTATTCTGTTTGTTGAGAGTTGAGTTTCATGGAATCCCTGACGTTACAACCCATCGCGCGGGTAGATGGCACCATTAATCTGCCTGGTTCAAAAAGTGTTTCCAACCGCGCCTTGTTGCTGGCCGCCTTCGCACAGGGCACCACCGTTCTGACCAATCTTCTGGACAGCGACGATGTGCGCCATATGCTCAATGCGCTCAGTGCGTTGGGAGTTTCCTTCACGCTGTCTGCGGATCGTACCCGCTGTGAAGTAACCGGCGTCGGTGGACCGTTAACGGCAGAAAAACCGCTGGAATTATTCCTGGGTAATGCAGGTACGGCAATGCGACCATTGGCAGCAGCGCTGTGCCTTGGCAGCAATGACATTGTCCTGACCGGCGAACCGCGTATGAAAGAACGTCCGATTGGCCATCTGGTGGATGCGCTACGGCAGGGCGGCGCGCAGATTGATTATCTGGAACAGGAAAATTATCCGCCTCTGCGTCTGCGCGGCGGGTTCAGCGGCGGCGTCGTCGAGGTTGACGGCAGTGTATCGAGCCAGTTTTTGACTGCATTGCTGATGACCGCTCCGCTTGCAACGCAGGATACCGTTATCTCCATTAAAGGAGACCTGGTTTCCAAACCCTATATCGACATTACGTTGCATCTGATGAACACTTTCGGTGTCGAGGTTGAAAATCAGCAGTATCAGCGCTTTGTCGTGCGTGGTAAGCAGCAGTACATCTCTCCGGGGCACTATCTGGTAGAAGGTGATGCTTCCTCTGCCTCCTATTTCCTGGCGGCCGGCGCAATTAAAGGCGGCACGGTGAAAGTCACCGGTATTGGGCGCAACAGCGTGCAGGGCGATATTCGTTTTGCCGACGTACTGGAAAAAATGGGTGCGCAGGTTGTCTGGGGTGATGATTTTATTTCTTGTACGCACGGTGAACTGAACGCCATTGATATGGATATGAATCATATTCCTGATGCGGCGATGACCATTGCGACGGCGGCGTTATTTGCCCGCGGTACTACCACGATGCGTAACATCTATAACTGGCGCGTTAAAGAAACCGACCGTCTTTTTGCCATGGCGACAGAACTGCGTAAAGTCGGCGCCGAGGTGGAGGAGGGTGAAGATTATATTCGCGTAACCCCACCTGCCCACATTCAGTATGCGGAAATAGGCACCTATAATGACCACCGTATGGCAATGTGCTTCTCGCTGGTGGCGTTGTCGGATACACCTGTCACGATCCTCGATCCGAAATGTACCGCCAAAACATTCCCTGACTATTTCGAGCAACTGGCGCGTATCAGTACGCTTGCCTGATTCTGTTCCTGTTGCTTTGCTTCTGACGCCGACTTCTGTCGGCGTTGTTGTTTTCTCCGCCTTGCTGCCTTCCCCATTGAATGCTATTTTTGCGCATCATCTTAATATAAGGTGATGATTTATATATATTTTATATGTTTAATCAACGGATGATTCACATGACAAATACAAAGAAACTTCTGGCATTAGCCGTGGCAGCGGTAGTGCTGGTAGGTTGCAAAAATATGAATGCTAATATGCTTGCCAGCTCGGGTGTCTCTGCCTTCAAAGCGGCAACATTATCGGATGCTGATGTCAAAGCGCTGTCGAACGATGCCTGTAAGCAGATGGATGCCACCAACAAAGTGGCGGGCGCATCAAGTAAATATACAAAACGCCTGAATACAATAGCGAAAGCATTGGGCAACAATGCCGACGGTACGCCTGTTAATTATAAAGTCTATTTAACGTCGGATGTGAATGCCTGGGCAATGGCGAACGGCTGCGTTCGTGTTTACAGTGGCCTGATGGACATGATGACAGATAACGAAGTCGAGGCGGTTCTGGGTCATGAGCTTGGGCATGTGGCGCTGGGCCATTCGAAGAAAGCCATGCAGGCTGAATACGCGACGATTGCCGCCCGTGATGCGATTTCTGCGACCAGCGGCGTTGCGGCGCAGTTGTCCCGCTCACAGCTGGGGGATTTGGCAAATGGCGTTATCAATTCCGCATTTTCTCGCAGTCAGGAGTCGGATTCGGATGATTTTTCCTATGATTTGCTGAAAAAACGCGGCATTAAAACACAAGGGCTGGTGACCAGTTTTGAAAAACTGGCGAAAATGGACTCCGGCCACGCGAAGTCACTGTTCGATTCTCACCCGCCATCAGCGGAGCGCGCGCAGCACATTCGTGATCGTATCGCCGCAGATAAAAAGTAAATAATTGTCACTTTCGGGCTGGTAATTCTCCAGCCCCTCTATAATTGCGCAAACCTTCTTCACTCAGCACGATTCATCCCGTTATTTATACCTGGTAGTAACGGTCATTGACGTTGCAGCGTATAATGCGCGGCGTTTACGTTAACGGTATGCCTTTATGAAGGAGAAAAAGATGGCGGCAATTGCCCCGGTAATCACCATTGATGGGCCTAGCGGTGCGGGGAAAGGCACTCTGTGCAAGGCAATGGCGGAAGCGTTGCAATGGCATCTACTGGATTCAGGCGCAATCTATCGTGTGCTGGCGCTGGCGGCGCTGCACCACCATGTTGATGTCACCTCAGAAGACGTACTGGTTCCGCTGGCAGCGCATCTCGACGTACGTTTTGTCTCGACTGACGGCAACCTTGAAGTGATTCTTGAAGGTGAGGACGTGAGCGGTGAAATTCGTACGCAGGAAGTCGCTAATGCAGCATCGCAGGTTGCGGCTTTTCCACGCGTGCGTGAGGCTCTGTTACGTCGTCAGCGCGCTTTTCGTGAAGCGCCGGGCCTTATCGCCGACGGGCGCGATATGGGAACCGTCGTATTCCCCGATGCGCCAGTGAAAATTTTTCTTGACGCCTCCTCCGAAGAGCGTGCGCACCGCCGCATGCTACAGTTGCAGGAAAAGGGGTTTAGTGTTAATTTTGATCGCCTTTTATCCGAGATAAAAGAGCGCGATGACCGCGATCGTAACCGCGCCGTCGCCCCACTTGTTCCTGCAGAAGATGCTTTAGTGCTGGATTCCACCAGTTTAACTATTGAGCAAGTGATTGAAAAAGCGCTACAATATGCGCGCCAAAAACTGGCGCTCGCGTAATCGCGACAGAATTAGTAGTACCCCCGCTGCAAAGGATTGACGGCGGGTATGTGAAACAACCCCATCCGGCACGGAGCCAGGTGGACGTTAATATTAACCTGAAGATTAAACATGACTGAATCTTTTGCTCAACTGTTTGAAGAATCCTTAAAAGAAATCGAAACCCGCCCGGGTTCCATCGTTCGTGGTGTTGTTGTTGCTATCGACAAAGACGTAGTACTGGTTGACGCCGGTCTGAAATCTGAGTCTGCCATTCCGGCTGAGCAGTTCAAAAACGCCCAGGGCGAACTGGAAATCCAGGTTGGCGACGAAGTTGACGTTGCTCTGGATGCAGTAGAAGACGGCTTCGGTGAAACCCTGCTGTCCCGTGAGAAAGCTAAACGTCACGAAGCTTGGATCACGCTGGAAAAAGCGTACGAAGAAGCTGAAACTGTTACCGGTGTTATCAACGGCAAAGTCAAAGGCGGCTTCACTGTTGAGCTGAACGGTATTCGCGCGTTCCTGCCAGGTTCTCTGGTAGACGTTCGTCCGGTTCGCGACACGCTGCACCTGGAAGGCAAAGAGCTTGAATTCAAAGTCATCAAGCTGGACCAGAAGCGTAACAACGTTGTTGTTTCTCGTCGTGCCGTTATCGAATCCGAGAACAGCGCTGAACGTGATCAACTGCTGGAAAACCTGCAAGAAGGCATGGAAGTTAAAGGTATCGTTAAGAACCTCACTGACTACGGTGCATTCGTTGATCTGGGTGGCGTTGACGGCCTGCTGCACATCACTGACATGGCCTGGAAACGCGTTAAGCATCCGAGCGAAATCGTCAACGTGGGCGACGAAATCACTGTTAAAGTGCTGAAGTTCGACCGCGAGCGTACCCGTGTATCTCTGGGCCTGAAACAGCTGGGCGAAGATCCGTGGGTTGCTATCGCTAAACGTTACCCGGAAGGTACTAAACTGACCGGTCGCGTAACCAACCTGACTGACTACGGCTGCTTCGTTGAAATCGAAGAAGGCGTTGAAGGCCTGGTACACGTTTCCGAAATGGACTGGACCAACAAAAACATCCACCCATCCAAAGTTGTTAACGTTGGTGACGTAGTGGAAGTTATGGTTCTGGATATCGACGAAGAACGTCGTCGTATCTCCCTGGGCCTGAAACAGTGCAAAGCTAACCCGTGGCAGCAGTTCGCGGAAACCCACAACAAGGGTGACCGTGTTGAAGGTAAAATCAAGTCTATCACTGACTTCGGTATCTTCATCGGCCTGGACGGCGGCATCGACGGTCTGGTTCACCTGTCTGACATCTCCTGGAACGTTGCAGGCGAAGAAGCAGTTCGTGAATACAAAAAAGGCGACGAAATCGCAGCTGTTGTTCTGCAGGTTGACGCAGAGCGTGAGCGTATCTCTCTGGGCGTTAAACAGCTCGCAGAAGATCCGTTCAACAACTACGTTGCTCTGAACAAGAAAGGCGCGATCGTAACCGGTAAAGTAACTGCAGTTGACGCGAAAGGCGCAACCGTAGAACTGGCGGACGGTGTTGAAGGTTACCTGCGTGCTTCTGAAGCATCCCGTGACCGCGTTGAAGACGCAACTCTGGTTCTGAACGTAGGCGACGACGTTGAAGCTAAATTCACCGGCGTTGATCGTAAAAACCGTGTAGTTAGCCTGTCTGTTCGTGCTAAAGACGAAGCTGACGAGAAAGATGCTATCGCAACTGTTAACAACAAACAGGAAGACGGCAACTTCTCCAACGCTATGGCAGAAGCCTTCAAAGCAGCTAAAGGCGAGTAATATTTCGCCATACTTTGGACTGCCAGACGGCTGTTAGTACATCGCCTCGGTAAATTGCCGAGGCGATATTGCGAAGCAATGGTGTCTGACACGCGAAGTATGATGAGTATACTTGACAGATTACAGATTTCGTCCTGTAATCAAGCACAAAGGGCGGCTACGGCCGCCCTTGTTCAAGCTGTTAAGCTAATTTGCCCTGAAGGAAACCGGAGGAATCATGACCAAGTCAGAATTGATTGAAAGACTTGCCAGCCAGCAATCGCACATTCCCGCGAAAGCGGTGGAAGACGCGGTGAAAGAGATGCTGGAGCATATGGCCTCTACTCTTGCCCAGGGTGAGCGTATTGAGATCCGCGGTTTCGGCAGTTTTTCTCTGCACTATCGTGCACCCCGCACCGGACGTAATCCGAAAACGGGCGATAAAGTGGATCTGGAAGGGAAATACGTTCCGCACTTTAAGCCGGGTAAAGAATTACGTGACCGCGCCAATATTTATGAAGGTTAAGTTTTAATCTGTATTGAAACCTAATCATCGTGAAAAGCACCGACAGGTGCTTTTTTCATTTCTGGTCCCTGCATCCTGGAAAGCTGCTCGCAAAATGCGTGTTTTTAGATGCAAGCGCGTTTAAATCTGCCCACCCTCGCCGCAAAATAAGAAAATCATGCCAGACGGCATACGTAACGCTGGTCACACTTCCCGTAACAAGGAGGTGGGCATGCCATTACCTGCATTAGCACTTTGTGTGAACTTAGGCATATTGCCACTATTATTTCTCCCGACACTGCCTGAAATTGAACATGTCTGGATGATAGCTGTGACAGGATTACTGCTCGCCAGCAGGCATCAGCGCTACATTCGCTATGCAGGTTTTACGGTTCTGTTTTTCGCCTGGGGATTACTGGCAGCATTGCAGGTCCTGTGGCCTACACAACATTTGCCGGGTGCGAATCGGCAGGTGAGGGTAGTGATTACCGGCACCGATCATGCAACAACGCACTATGCTGACATCACCCACCTGGATGGTAAGCGCGTCATTCCCGCGGCAGGCATTACGCTCTACGGCGAATATTTGCCGCAATCTGTGTGCGTTGGTCAGCAGTGGGAGATGACCATAAGAGCACGGCCTGTACATGGGCAACTCAATGATGGGGGATTCGATACTCAGCGCCATGCGTTGTCGTCGCATTTACCGCTGACCGGTCGCGTTGTGAAGGCAAATATTGTAAATGGCCAGTGTAGTTGGCGTGGCCGATATCTGAATTCGCTGAGTACGCATCTGGAAGCGTACCCCTGGCGGCAGGTCATCATGGCGCTGGGGCTTGGTGAACGTGCGGCGCTGGATAATGACGTAAAAGATATCATGCGTCAGACGGGCACAGCCCATCTGATGGCCATATCGGGGCTGCATATCGCACTGACAGCGATGATGGGTGTGCTACTGACCAGAGGCGTGCAGCGCTTTTTCCCCGCAAGACGAATCAACTGGCATTTACCGCTACTGATAGGTGTGGTCTGTGCTATCTGCTATGCCGGCTTAACGGGGATGCAGCCACCCGCCTTTCGAACCAGTCTCTCTATTGGCATATGGGCTGCATTACGTCTCTCCGGGCGCTTGTGGACACCATGGCAGGTCTGGGTGTGCTGCATTGCCGGTATACTGTTTATCGACCCTATTGCTGTGTTGTCGCAAAGTTTATGGCTGTCTGCTTTCGCCGTCGCGGCACTGATTTTTTGGTATCAGTGGCTCCCGTTACGGATTCATAACCTGTGCTGGTGGCGCCGGATCCTCATCGACCTGCTGTATATCCAGGCGGGAATGACATTATTACTGATGCCGCTGCAGGTTTTGTCTTTTCACGGCCTTAGCCTGAGTTCAATGGCGGCGAATTTA
Organism: Citrobacter sp. UYEF32; assembly: GCF_040546205.1. Taxonomy (NCBI): domain Bacteria; kingdom Pseudomonadati; phylum Pseudomonadota; class Gammaproteobacteria; order Enterobacterales; family Enterobacteriaceae; genus Citrobacter; species Citrobacter sp. UYEF32. The sequence continues at coordinate 219,993 of NZ_JBEPNI010000002.1, forward strand.
ATCGCAGTACCGCTGGTTACCTTTGTCACGGTCCCACTTGTCCTCTTCGGTATGCTGCTGCATCTTATCGGCCCACAAAGTATTGAATCATGTGTCTGGTATCTGGCTGATGGTTCTCTTGCGATTTTATTCTGGTTTCTGCAGAGCTTGCCGCTCGGCTGGATTGATGTCGATGCGCGCTGGCTTGGGCTTGCCTGGCCGGGTGGGGATAGCGCGCAGCAACTGATTACCCCGTGGTTGCGTTGGCATCATCTGCAACCGGAAGGCATTATTCTCAGCCATGAGCATCTCGATCATCGGGGAGGGCTTAATACTCTTCTCGCCGACTGGCCATCACTGTGGGTTAAAAGCCCGTTGGGTTGGGCCGGCCATCAGCCCTGTTTTCGCGGTGAACGCTGGCAATGGCAGGGGCTTACTTTCACGGCGCACTGGCCACTCAACGGCGTGCAAATGAAGGGAAACAATCGCTCGTGCGTGGTCAAAGTCGATGACGGGCAACAAAGCATACTGCTTACGGGAGATATTGAAAGCGCAGGGGAAATGGCGATGATGAGCCATTACTGGCAGCATCTCCAGGCTACACTTATCCAGGTGCCTCATCATGGCAGCAACACCTCTTCCACGCTCCCTTTTATTCAGAGGGTGAATGGAAAGGTGGCGCTGGCCTCGGCATCGCGTTACAACAACTGGCGTTTGCCGTCGGCAAAAGTGCAAAAGCGCTATCGGCAACAGGCTTACCAGTGGTTTGATACGCCGCATCATGGGCAAATAACAGTCTTATTCTCGCGGCAAGGTTGGAAAATCTTAAGCTTACGCGAGCAAATTTTCCCACGTTGGTATCATCAGTGGTTTGGCGTACCTGGAGATAACGGGTAGAATATGCGGCTATTTCAACAAGTGCTGGTTTTTTGAATGCATAACGACAAAGATCTCTCTACATGGCAGACATTCCGCCGACTTTGGCCCATCATTGCGCCGTTTAAAACGGGTTTGATCGTGTCGGGAGTAGCGTTAATCCTCAACGCAGCCAGCGATACATTCATGTTATCGCTCCTCAAACCATTACTGGATGATGGTTTTGGTAAAACGGACCGCTCAGTGTTGCTGTGGATGCCACTGGTGGTTATCGGGCTGATGATTTTACGCGGCGTCACCAGCTATATATCCAGCTACTGTATTTCATGGGTTTCTGGCAAGGTGGTGATGACCATGCGCCGCCGCCTGTTTGGTCATATGATGGGGATGCCCGTATCCTTCTTCGACAAACAATCTACCGGGACGCTCCTGTCCCGCATTACCTATGACTCTGAACAGGTCGCTTCTTCCTCTTCCAGTGCGCTGATCACTGTGGTTCGTGAAGGGGCATCTATCATCGGTCTGTTTGTGATGATGTTCTATTACAGTTGGCAATTGTCGGCAATCCTCATTGTACTTGCGCCGATCGTCTCTTTTGCTATTCGCGTTGTGTCAAAGCGCTTTCGCAATATCAGCAAAAACATGCAGAACACGATGGGGCAGGTGACCACCAGCGCCGAGCAGATGCTGAAAGGGCATAAAGAAGTGCTGATGTTTGGCGGTCAGGAAGTAGAGACCAGCCGCTTTGAGAAAGTCAGTAACAAGATGCGTCTGCAGGGCATGAAAATGGTCTCTGCATCATCCATTTCTGACCCGATCATTCAGCTTATTGCCTCACTGGCGCTGGCATTTGTGCTTTATGCCGCAAGTTTCCCAAGCGTGATGGATACTCTGACGGCAGGGACCATTACCGTGGTGTTCTCGTCAATGATTGCTCTGATGCGCCCGCTTAAATCGCTAACTAACGTCAACGCGCAGTTTCAGCGCGGGATGGCTGCCTGCCAGACGCTGTTCGCGATTCTGGATAGCGAGCAGGAAAAAGACGAAGGTACGCTGGTGATTGAACGTGCAAAAGGCGACGTTGAGTTCCGTGATGTGACCTTTACTTATCCGGGGCGCGAGACGCCTGCACTGCGTAATATCAACCTGAGTATTCCTGCAGGAAAAACGGTGGCGCTGGTTGGCCGCTCTGGTTCGGGTAAATCGACCATGGCGAGCCTTATCACGCGCTTCTATGACATTGATAAGGGCCAGATCCTGATGGATGGTCATGATCTGCGTGAATATAAGCTGACGTCATTGCGTAACCAGGTCGCACTGGTCTCGCAAAATGTGCACCTCTTCAACGATACCGTGGCAAATAACATTGCCTATGCCCGTACGGAAGAGTACAGCCGTGAGCAGATCGAACAGGCGGCGAAAATGGCCTATGCCATGGATTTCATCAATAAGATGGACAATGGTCTGGACACCATTATCGGTGAAAACGGTGTACTGCTTTCCGGCGGCCAACGTCAGCGTATTGCGATTGCCCGTGCGCTATTGCGTGACAGCCCCATCCTTATCCTGGATGAGGCAACATCGGCACTGGATACGGAATCCGAACGTGCGATTCAGGCGGCGCTTAATGAATTGCAGAAAAACCGTACCTCACTGGTGATTGCACACCGCCTTTCTACGATCGAGCAGGCAGATGAAATCGTGGTGGTAGAAGATGGGCGTATCGTTGAGCGTGGAAGCCATAGCGAGCTTCTGGCGCAACGTGGTGTCTATGCGCAGTTGCATAAAATGCAGTTTGGCGAATGATTGCGCGCATCTGGTCCGGTGAATCACCGCTGTGGCTATTGTTATTACCGCTGTCCTGGCTCTATGGCCTGGTCAGCGGCATTATTCGTTTGTGCTGGCGTCTGGGGTTGAAAAAAGCCTGGCAGGCACCCGTTCCCGTTGTCGTGGTCGGTAATCTGACTGCGGGCGGCAATGGTAAAACGCCGGTAGTTGTCTGGCTGGTTGAACAGTTACAGCAGCGCGGTATCCGGGTAGGGGTGGTTTCCAGAGGGTATGGCGGTAAAGCCGCGCACTACCCGCTGTTGCTTACCCCTGACACTACGACCACCGAGGCGGGTGATGAGCCAGTGCTTATTTTTCAGCGTACGGGCGCGCCTGTCGCTGTGTCTCCCGCCAGAGTCGATGCCGTTAAAGCACTTTTGGCGGACTCACCTGTGCAACTGATCGTCACCGACGACGGCTTGCAGCACTATCGTCTGCACCGCGATAAAGAAATTGTCGTTATTGATGGCGTGCGACGTTTTGGTAACGGCTGGTGGCTTCCCGCAGGGCCGATGCGTGAGCGGGCATCGCGTCTTAAAACCGTTGACGCTGTGATCACCAACGGTGGCATTGCGCAGCCTGGCGAAATAGCCATGCGATTGCAGCCAGGGTTGGCCGTGAATTTACTTACCGGTGAGCGCCGTAATGTCAATGCGTTGCAAAATCTGGTTGCAATGGCCGGAATTGGTCATCCTCCGCGTTTTTTTGCTACGCTGCATGAAAGCGGCGCGCGTCCGGTGAAAACCGTTGCGTTGGCCGACCATCAGGCACTTTCCCGGCAGGATGTTGCGGCACTGCTTGAACCAGAGCAGACGCTTATCATGACGGAAAAAGATGCCGTCAAGTGTCGCGCCTTTGCGGAAAATAACTGGTGGTATCTGCCTGTGGATGCGCATCTTGAGGATAAGCAAGCAGAGAAGTTGTTGCAGGAACTCATAAATCTGGTGCGCTGACGCTCTTGTCGTGGCGCGCCGTGTTCTACAACCGGGAAGCCTATGTCTGTGCCACAAATCACGCTGCAAACGGCCCGTCATCTTCATCTTGCCGCTCAGGGCTTACTGAGAAAACCTTCCTGTCGCGCCACCCCTGGCGACATCCTGACGACGATTCAACGTATGTCGTTGCTACAAATTGATACCATCAACATTGTGGCGCGTAGTCCCTATCTGGTACTTTTCAGCCGTCTTGGCAAATACCCCACCCAGTGGCTTGATGACGCGCTGAAAAATGGCGAACTGATGGAGTACTGGGCGCACGAAGCCTGCTTTTTACCTCGTAGCGATTTTGCCTTATTCCGCCATCGTATGCTTGCCCCGGATAAGATGGGCTGGAAGTATCGCGAGGCATGGATGCAAGAGCATGCGCAGGAAATTGAGTCGCTCATCGCACACATTCAGCAAAATGGCCCCGTTCGTTCGGCTGATTTTGAACATCCGCGTAAAGGGGCCAACGGCTGGTGGGAATGGAAGCCACATAAGCGCCATCTGGAAGGGTTGTTTACCGCAGGGAAGGTGATGGTTATCGAACGCCGCAATTTCCAGCGCGTTTATGATCTTACTCATCGGGTGATGCCACACTGGAATGACGAGCGTGACTTATTGACGCAGGCTGAGGCCGAACACCTTATGCTTGCGAAGAGTGCGCGCAGCCTGGGCCTCTTTCGTGCTGAATGGCTCGCGGATTATTACCGTCTGCGCCAGCCTGCGTTACCTCTGTTGCTTGAGCGTCTCCAGGAAGAGGGCAACATTGTCCCGGTGGATGTCGAAAAGCTTGGCCCCGCCTGGCTACATACTGATTTATTGCCGCAGCTTGAACTCGCGGCAGCCGGAAAACTGACGGCAACCCATAGCGCTGTGCTCTCACCTTTCGACCCGGTTGTGTGGGATCGCAAACGGGCGGAACAACTGTTTGATTTTAGCTATCGGCTGGAGTGCTATACGCCTGCGCCAAAACGTCAGTACGGTTATTTTGTGCTGCCGCTATTGCATCGTGGCCGTCTGGTCGGGCGAATGGATGCCAAAATGCATCGCAAAGAAGCGGTGCTGGAGGTCATTGCGCTCTACCTGGAAAACGGTGTAAAACCGGGGCGCATGCTTGAAAATGGGCTTATAACCGCTATCGGTGATTTTGCCCGCTGGCAAGGCGCGCAGCGTGTTACCTTTGGAAAACTGCCGGAAGGGCTTTTTATTGAGCATCGTCAGGGGCTGGAAGTCGACGCAGCCTGACCAATGAATATGGTAAAATTTACGGATCATGCGTCAGGTCCGCCAGGAGGAAATATGGATCATCGGTTACTGGAAATCATCGCCTGTCCGGTTTGTAACGGCAAACTCTATTACAGCCAGGATAAACAAGAACTGATTTGCAAAGTGGATAGCCTCGCTTATCCCGTGCGCGAGGGCATTCCAGTGCTGCTGGAAAACGAAGCGCGCTCATTAACAGAAGAAGAGAGTCGGCCATGAGTTTCGTTGTCATTATTCCAGCGCGTTACGCATCCACCCGTTTACCGGGCAAACCTTTGGTTGATATCAATGGGAAACCCATGGTGGTGCATGTGCTGGAACGTGCGCGTGAGTCAGGGGCGGCGCGCGTTATTGTTGCGACCGACCATGCTGATGTTGCGCGTGCGGTAGAAGCGGCGGGTGGAGAGGTTTGCATGACCCGCGCCGATCATCAGTCCGGAACGGAGCGTCTGGCCGAAGTTGTCGAAAAATGTGGTTTCAGTGATGACACCGTGATCGTCAATGTGCAAGGCGACGAACCGATGATCCCGCCGGCCATTATTCGTCAGGTGGCAGAAAACCTGGCCGCTCGCGACATTGGCATGGCTACGCTGGCAGTGCCGATTCATCATGCCGATGAAGCATTTAATCCGAACGCGGTGAAAGTGGTAACCGACGCGCAAGGCTATGCGCTCTATTTCTCGCGGGCGACCATTCCGTGGGATCGTGACCGTTTTGCTGTTTCTCGTGAGACAATTGGTGATACCTTCCTGCGTCATATCGGTATTTACGGTTATCGTGCCGGTTTTATCCGCCGTTATGTAAACTGGGAAGCCAGTCCGCTGGAAAATATCGAAATGCTGGAGCAGCTACGCGTGCTGTGGTACGGCGAAAAAATTCACGTCGCTGTTGCGACGGAAGTTCCGGGTACAGGGGTTGATACGCAGGAAGATCTGGTGCGCGTGCGCGCTGAAATGCGTTAATTTTCCCTTCTCAATCCCCTCACTCTGAGGGGATTTGCTTTTTTCCAGCAAATTCTCGTATTGATTTGATCTCATCAGGTGACATCCCGTCATCCGGCGCTCATTATAAAAGCAGTAGTCTTCATGAGGGCAATCTGATATGGAACAACTGCGCGCTGAATTAAGCCACCTGCTGGGTGAAAAGCTGAGCCGCATGGAATGTGTCAGCGAGAGACCTGATACAACCTTATGGTCCTTGTATGACAGCCAGGGAAATCCGATGCCGTTACTGGCGAGGAGTTTTTCCACCCCTGGCCTTGCACGTCAACTGGCATGGAAAATCTCAATGCTGGCACGCAGTGGCACGGTACGTATGCCTGTCGTGTATGGCGTAATGACCCATGAAGAACATCCAGGGCCAGATGTCCTGCTTATGGAACGCCTGCGCGGCGTGCCGGTTGAAGCGCCTGCACGTACCCCCGAACGCTGGGAACATCTGAAAGATCAAATCGTGGAAGGGTTATTGTCCTGGCACAGACAGGACAGCCACGGCTGTGTGGGAATGGTGGACAATACTCAGGAGAACATCTGGCCCTCCTGGTATCGCCAGCGGGTAGAAGTACTATGGACCACGCTGAATCAGTACCACAATACGGGGCTCACGATGCAGGATAAACGTATCCTCTTCCGCACCAGAGAGTGCCTGCCGTCGCTGTTCGAAGGGTTCAACGACAATTGTGTACTGGTGCATGGCAATTTCAATTTGCGCAGTATGTTGAAAGATGCCCGGAGCGACCAGCTTCTGGCGATGGTCGGGCCGGGTATTATGCTCTGGGCGCCGCGAGAATATGAGTTGTTCCGCCTGGCGGATGGTCCGCTGGCCGAAGGGCTGTTCTGGCATTATCTCCAGCGCGCACCGGTCGCAGAATCCTTTATGTGGCGGCGCTGGCTCTATTTGCTGTGGGATGAAGTGGCGAAACTGGTGAATACCGGCCACTTCAGTCGCCCCAGTTTTGATTTGGCGTCTAAGTCACTCCTTCCCTGGCTTTCCTGAGTCACCTTTCAACCACTGCCAGATCCGCCCTAGTGTTTCATACCCGACCCGGTCGCTGTGCATAAGCCAGACCGGGGACGGGATGGCGCGTTCCCACGGATTGAGAGGGGAAACGATAGCCATCTGATTCGCGGGAGCGGGCAGGGGATGGAGCCCCGCATTACGGAAGAAAACCATTGCCCTTGGCATATGTGATGCGGACGTCACCAGTAAAAAAGGCACATCGCCAATAGCCTGTTTGACGGCGGCAGCTTCCTCTTCGGTATCTTTCGGTGAATCCAGGGTGATGATATCGCTGCGCGGTATGCCCAGGCTCTCCGCCACTCTGGCTCCGGCTTCTGCTGTGCTGACCGGGTTCGTTTTTGCCGCCGCGCCGGTAAAGATTAATTTTGCACCAGGATTCTGATGTAACAGGCGAATGCCTTCATTCAAACGTGGCAGGCTGTTATTAATGAGATTTGAGCTTGGTGCCCAGGCGTCATTCCAGGTGTAGCCGCCGCCCAGAACCACGATATATTTGACCGTCTCTGCGCCGCGCCAGGTGGGATAGCTGTCCTCGATGGGTTTGAGCATTTTGTCCGCAACGGGTTGCAGACTCAGCAGCAGAAGAATCAACCAGCTTGCGCTAATGATGCCTTTGCCCGTTTTTTGCCAGCGACTGAACCAGACAAGCAACAGCCCAATCCCAATCAATATAAGCAATGCCGGCAGGGGGAGCATCAGGCCGCCAATGTATTTCTTGAGCGTAAAAAGCACGCGTCCGTCTCCTTTTTAACCATACAGCAGGCGTTTTGCGTGGATCTTACACCAGATGGGTTCATTCTGAGCACGGCTGTGACAAAATAGCGGTTTTGTCAGGATCGCGGAGCGGCCATGCAGGATCGTAATTTCGATGACATCGCGGAAAAATTCTCCCGCAATATCTATGGCACGACCAAAGGTCAACTGCGTCAGGCGATCCTCTGGCAGGATTTGGATAGGGTTCTCGCCGAAATGGGCGATCGCACGCTTCGTGTACTGGATGCGGGGGGCGGAGAAGGCCAGACAGCGATTCGTGTGGCAGAACGGGGTCATCATGTGACGCTGTGTGATGTGTCGCAGGAGATGATTGCGCGTGCTACCGCAGCCGCAGAAGAGAAAGGTGTGAGCGGTAACATGCATTTTGTACAATGCCCCGCTCAGGACATTGCGCAACATTTGGAATCGCCCGTCGATCTGATATTGTTCCATGCTGTGCTCGAATGGGTCGCTGAACCGGTGGACGTTTTGCGAACGCTGTGGTCGGTTTTAAAGCCCGCGGGGACATTGTCGTTGATGTTTTACAATGCTAATGGCCTGTTGATGCACAATATGGTGGCAGGTAATTTCGACTATGTGCTGGCGGGTATGCCTAAAAAGAAAAAGCGCACATTGTCCCCGGATTATCCGCGACATCCGGATGAAGTCTATAGCTGGCTGAATGCGATTGGCTGGCAGATCACGGGGAAAACGGGTGTTCGGGTGTTTCACGATTACTTACGCGAAAAACACCAACAACGTGACTGTTTTGACTCCTTGCTTGAACTTGAAACGCAATATTGTCGTCAGGAGCCGTATATCAGCCTGGGGCGTTATATCCATGTGACCGCGCTCAAGCCGCAGAGAGATGAAAGGATGAACGATGAGTGAATTTTCCCAGACAGTTCCCGAACTGGTTGCCTGGGCCAGGAAAAACGATTTCTCTATCACGCTTCCGGTAGACAGACTGTCGTTTTTGCTGGCGGTTGCCACGCTGAACGGTGAACGCCTGGATGGCGAAATGAGCGAGGGAGAGCTTGTTGATGCGTTTCGCCACGTCAGCGAAGCATTTGAACAAAGCGGCGAAACCATTGCTCAGCGTGCGAACAATGCCATAAACGATATGGTGCGTCAGCGCCTGTTAAACCGTTTTACCAGCGAACTGGCTGACGGTAATGCCATCTATCGTCTGACGCCGCTCGGCATTGGCATTACCGATTACTATATCCGCCAGCGTGAGTTTTCTACGCTGCGCCTGTCCATGCAGTTATCTATCGTGGCGGGAGAACTGAAACGCGCTGCTGATGCCGCAGATGAGGGTGGGGATGAATTCCACTGGCATCGCAACGTCTATGCGCCGTTGAAATACTCGGTGGCAGAAATTTTCGACAGCATCGATCTCACCCAGCGCGTGATGGATGAGCAGCAGCAGTTAGTCAAAGATGATATCGCTCAGTTATTGAATAAAGACTGGCGTGCGGCTATTTCAAGCTGTGAGCTGTTACTCTCCGAAACCTCCGGTACGCTGCGTGAATTACAGGATACGCTGGAAGCGGCAGGGGATAAGCTGCAGGCGAACTTATTACGTATCCAGGACGCGACGCTGGCGCATAACGATCTGGAGTTTGTCGACCGGCTGGTTTTTGATTTACAGAGCAAGCTGGACCGTATCGTCAGTTGGGGACAGCAGGCTATCGATTTGTGGATTGGCTATGATCGCCACGTACACAAGTTTATTCGTACCGCTATCGATATGGATAAAAACCGCGTATTTGCCCAGCGTTTGCGCCAGTCGGTACAGGGTTACTTCGATGCTCCCTGGGCATTGACCTATGCGAACGCCGACAGGCTGCTGGATATGCGCGATGAAGAGATTGCGTTGAGCGATGCCGAGGTTACAGGTGAGCTTCCGCCTGACCTGGAATATGAAGAGTTCAACGAAATCCGCGAACAACTTGCGGCGATGATCGAAGAACAACTGGCGATATATAAAACCAGACAAGCTCCACTGGATCTTGGGCTGGTTGTACGCGAATATCTGGCGCGGTACCCGCGCGCGCGGCATTTTGATATCGCGCGGATCGTCATTGATCAGGCGGTACGCCTCGGCGTAGCGCAAGCAGATTTCACCGGCCTGCCAGCAAAATGGCAGCCGATTAATGATTACGGAGCCAAGGTACAGGCGCATGTCATTGACAAATATTGAACAAGTGATGCCGATCAAATTGGCCCAAGCGTTGGCAAACCCACTCTTTCCGGCGCTCGACAGTGCGCTGCGCTCAGGCCGCCATATCGGCCTTGATGAGCTGGATAATCACGCCTTTTTAATGGATTTCCAGGAATTTCTGGAGGAGTTTTACGGGCGTTACAACGTTGAGTTGATCCGTGCGCCAGAAGGTTTTTTCTACCTGCGCCCGCGCTCGACAACGCTGATCCCACGCTCGGTACTGTCTGAACTGGATATGATGGTCGGTAAAATTCTTTGTTACCTCTATCTCAGCCCGGAACGTCTGGCCAATGAAGGTATCTTCACTCAGCAGGAGCTGTATGACGAGCTGATGGCGCTGGCAGACGAAGCCAAACTGTTGAAGCTGGTGAATAACCGCTCAACCGGTTCTGATTTGGATCGCCAAAAATTACAGGAAAAAGTGCGTTCCTCCCTGAACCGCCTGCGTCGTCTTGGCATGATCTGGTTTATGGGTAACGACAGCAGCAAGTTTCGTATTACCGAGTCTGTGTTCCGCTTCGGCGCGGATGTGCGCTCTGGTGACGATGCACGCGAGGCTCAGCGGCGCTTGATCCGCGACGGTGAAGCCATGCCTGTAGAAAATCACCTGCAGCTCAATGATGAGAACGAAGACAATCAGCCGGATAGTGGAGAGGAAGAATAATGATTGATCGCGGTAAATTTCGCTCACTGACGCTGATTAACTGGAACGGTTTTTTTGCCCGTACGTTTGACCTGGACGAACTGGTGACCACGTTGTCCGGGGGAAACGGTGCCGGTAAATCCACCACCATGGCGGCGTTCGTCACCGCGCTTATCCCGGACTTAACGCTGCTGCACTTCCGTAACACCACCGAGGCAGGCGCGACGTCTGGCTCTCGTGACAAAGGCCTGCACGGTAAACTGAAAGCCGGGGTCTGCTACTCTGTTCTTGATGTGATCAACTCGCGTCATCAGCGCGTGCTGGTGGGGGTTCGCCTGCAACAGGTGGCCGGTCGCGATCGTAAAGTCGACATCAAACCGTTCGCTATTCAGGGGCTGCCAACGGCGGTTCAGCCGACACAACTGCTGACAGAAACGCTTAACGAGCGTCAGGCGCGCGTGCTGCCGTTGCAGGAAGTGAAGGAAAAGCTGGATGCGATGGAAGGGGTGCAGTTTAAGCAGTTCAACTCCATCACCGATTATCATTCTCTGATGTTCGATTTGGGTATCGTCGCTCGTCGCTTGCGCTCAGCATCCGATCGCAGCAAATTCTATCGCCTGATCGAAGCGTCGCTGTATGGCGGTATCTCCAGTGCGATCACCCGTTCTCTGCGCGACTATCTCTTGCCGGAAAATAGCGGTGTACGTAAAGCCTTCCAGGATATGGAAGCGGCACTGCGCGAAAACCGCATGACGCTGGAAGCGATTCGCGTTACCCAGTCGGATCGCGATCTGTTCAAGCACTTGATCAGTGAAGCGACCAACTATGTGGCGGCGGATTACATGCGCCATGCCAACGAACGACGTATTCACCTCGATCAGGCGCTGACATTCCGTCGCGATCTGTTCAGTTCACGGCAAAAGCTGGCGGCTGAGCAATACAAACATGTCGATATGGCGCGCGAACTGGCAGAACACACCGGGGCAGAAGGGGATCTTGAGGCTGATTATCAGGCCGCCAGCGATCACCTGAACCTGGTGCAGACCGCGCTGCGCCAGCAGGAAAAAATTGAGCGCTACGAGTCGGATCTGGACGAACTGCAAATCCGCCTTGAAGAACAAAATGAAGTGGTGGCCGAAGCTACCGATCATCAGGAAGAGAACGAAGCGCGCGCCGAGGCCGCTGAACTGGAAGTGGATGAGCTGAAAAACCAGCTTGCCGACTACCAACAGGCTCTGGATGTGCAGCAAACCCGCGCGATTCAGTACAATCAGGCACAACAGGCCTTACAGCGTGCAAAAGAACTTTGCCAGCTACCGGACCTGACGGCAGAAACGGCAGACGAATGGCTGGAAACCTTCCAGGCGAAAGAGCAGGAAGCTACAGAGAAACTCCTGTCGCTTGACCAACGTATGAGCGTGGCGCAAACCGCGCACAGCCAGTTTGAACAAGCTTACCAGTTGGTCGTCGCTATCAATGGTCCGCTGGCCCGTGATGAAGCCTGGGATGTCGCACGTGACCTTTTACGAGAAGGGGTAAATCAGCGCCATCTGGCAGAACAGGCGCCATCGCTGCGCGCGCGTCTGAACGAACTGGAACAGCGTCTGCGTGAGCAACAGGATGCTGAACGCATGCTGGCGGAATTCTGCAAACGGCAGAATAAACAGTACGACGCTGACGAACTTGAGGCTCTGCATCATGAGCTGGAGGCGCAAATTGCCGCGCTTTCCGAGAATGTGGCCATGGCCGGTGAGCAGCGTATGGCGTTGCGCCAGGAGCTGGAACAGCTACAGTCACGCATCCAAATATTGACCCAGCGCGCACCGATTTGGCTGGCAGCGCAAAGCAGCCTGACCCAGTTGTGTGAGCAGAGCGGCGAGCAGTTTGAATCCGGCCAACAAGTGACGGAATACCTGCAACAATTGCTGGAGCGTGAACGCGAAGCTATCGTTGAACGCGATGAAGTCGGGGCACGCAAACGTGCGGTGGACGAAGAAATCGAACGTCTGAGTCAGCCGGGTGGCTCCGAAGACGGGCGTCTTAACACGCTGGCTGAACGCTTTGGCGGTGTACTGCTCTCTGAAATTTACGATGACGTTAGCCTTGACGATGCGCCCTATTTTTCCGCGTTGTATGGCCCATCACGTCACGCGATCGTGGTCCCGGACCTCTCCCTCATTTCGGAACAGCTTGAAGGGCTCGAGGATTGCCCGGAAGATCTCTATCTGATTGAAGGGGATCCGCAATCTTTCGATGACAGTGTGTTCAGCGTCGATGAGCTGGAAAAAGCGGTGGTGGTTAAGATAGCCGATCGTCAGTGGCGCTACTCCCGTTTCCCGTCGGTGCCGCTGTTTGGTCGTGCCGCACGTGAAAGCCGTATCGAAGGGCTCCACGCCGAGCGTGAAGAGCTTGCCGAGCGTTTTGCCACATTATCCTTCGACGTGCAGAAAACGCAGCGCCTGCATCAGGCCTTCAGCCGTTTTATCGGTAGCCATCTTGCCGTGGCGTTTGATCCAGACCCGGAAGCTGAAATTCGTACGCTCAGTGGCCGCCGTGGTGAACTGGAGCGCGCGCTGAGTAATCATGAGAATGACAACCAGCAGAACCGCATGCAGTTCGAGCAGGCGAAAGAGGGGGTTGCTCAGCTGAACCGCCTGCTGCCACGCCTGAGCTTGCTGGCAGATGAAACCCTGGCCGATCGCGTTGATGAAATTCAGGAGCGGCTGGACGAAGCTCAGGAAGCCGTGCGTTTTATTCAACAGTTTGGCAACCATCTGGCGAAACTGGAGCCCGTTGTTTCCGTACTGCAAAACGACCCGGAACAGTATGAACAACTGAAAGAAGATTATGCGTACTCCCAGCAAGTGCAGCGTGAAGCACGACAGCAGGCATTTGCGCTGATCGAAGTTGTACAGCGCCGGGCGCACTTTAGCTATTCCGATTCTGCGGAAATGCTCAGTGGCAATAACGATCTCAACGAGAAGCTGCGTCAGCGGCTCGAACAGGCAGAACGTGAACGTAGCCGTACGCGTGAGGCGCTGCGTAGCCACGCGGCCCAGCTCAGTCAGTACAACCAGGTATTGGCATCGCTGAAAAGCTCGTTCGATACCAAAAAAGAACTGCTCAACGATCTACAAAAAGAGCTGCAGGAAATTGGTGTGCGTGCCGACAGTGGCGCGGAGGAGCGCGCGCGTATTCGTCGCGACGAGCTGCATGCCCAGTTGTCCGGCAACCGTGCCCGCCGCAATCAACTGGAAAAAGCGCTGACCTTCTGCGAAGCGGAAATGGATAACCTGACCCGTGCGTTGCGTCGCCTTGAACGTGATTATCATGAGATGCGCGAACAGGTCGTCACGGCGAAAGCAGGCTGGTGTGCGGTGATGCGAATGGTGAAAGATAACGGCGTTGAACGTCGCTTGCATCGTCGTGAACTGGCTTACCTTTCTGGTGACGAACTGCGTTCCATGTCGGATAAGGCGTTAGGTGCGTTGCGCCTCGCCGTGGCGGACAACGAACATCTGCGCGATGTGCTGCGTATGTCGGAAGATCCGAAACGTCCGGAGCGTAAGATTCAGTTCTTTGTCGCGGTTTACCAGCATCTGCGCGAGCGTATCCGCCAGGATATTATTCGTACTGACGATCCGGTTGAAGCTATCGAACAGATGGAGATTGAACTCAGCCGTCTGACGGAAGAGCTAACCTCCCGCGAGCAGAAACTGGCGATCAGCTCTCGTAGCGTGGCGAATATCATTCGCAAAACGATTCAGCGCGAGCAGAACCGTATCCGGCAACTTAACCAGGGTCTGCAAAACGTCTCCTTCGGTCAGGTACACAGTGTCCGTTTGAATGTTAACGTCCGCGAGAGTCATGCAATGTTGTTGACGGTGCTTTCCGAGCAACATGAGCAGCATCAGGACCTGTTTAACAGCAATCGCCTGACCTTCTCCGAAGCACTGGCGAAACTGTATCAACGCCTGAATCCGCAAATCGATCTTGGTCAGCGTACGCCGCAAACCATCGGCGAAGAGCTGCTTGATTACCGCAACTATCTTGAGATGGAAGTGGAGGTCAACCGTGGTTCGGATGGCTGGCTGCGTGCGGAATCCGGGGCCCTGTCGACCGGTGAGGCTATCGGTACCGGGATGTCTATCCTCGTGATGGTTGTTCAGAGCTGGGAAGACGAGGCGCGACGTCTGCGTGGTAAAGATATTTCGCCATGCCGCTTGTTGTTCCTCGACGAGGCAGCACGTCTGGATGCCCGCTCCATCGCAACCTTGTTCGAACTCTGCGAACGCCTTGAAATGCAATTGATTATTGCGGCTCCGGAGAACATCAGTCCAGAAAAAGGCACCACCTATAAACTGGTGCGTAAAGTCTTCCAGAACCACGAGCATGTTCACGTGGTGGGTCTGCGCGGCTTCGCGGCTCAGCTACCGGAGACATTACCTGGTACGGCAGACGCTTCTTAACGGTTCGCTTAAACAATGAGGGTGGCAGAGATGCCGCCCTTTTTCTTTTCTGAAACACCGCACCCGACCACGCGCTCTTCTTTAAACTTCTTTACATTTGGTAAGGCAAATGCTTTTTTGTCTTTATATACTGATAGAAAGAGCATTGTGAGTGTAATGAAGAAACAGGGGGCAAGGGATGTTGCTTAAGAAATCGTATGGTCGTCGGATGTCGACATTGAGTTTATGTCTGGCATTCGCATTTGCTCCGCTGTTTAGCGCTCAGGCCCTGGCCGATGAGCCTGAGGTGGTACCGGTTGACAGTTCCGCGACGCTTGGCGATCAACCCACGGCATTATCGCAGCCGCTGGAACAGTCGCCTGCGACGGCAATGATGGCAGGCTTGCAGCCTTATCCGACAGCAGATGCGCCTGCTAACGCGCGTAGCGCATTGCAGGCACTCTTGCCTGCTAACTGGACACCGGTCTACATGGATTCGCTTTCCGCGTTGTATGCCGCGCGTGAAATGAAGCCGATGTGGGATAATCGTGATGCCGTTCAGGCTTTCCAGCAACAACTCGCCGAAGTCGCGATTGCCGGTTTCCAGCCGCAATTCACGACCTGGGTTGGGCTGTTGACCGATCCGAATATCTCAGGAATGGCGCGGGATTTGGTCTTATCGGACGCCATGATGGGGTATCTGCATTTCGTCGCCGGTATTCCGGTGAAAGGCAACCGCTGGCTCTACAGCAGTAAACCTTACACGCTGGAAACACCGCCGCTGTCGGTAATCAATCAGTGGCAATTAGCGTTGGATAAAGGCAACCTGCCGCAATTTATCGAAACCCTTGCACCTCATCATCCGCAGTATGCTGCGATGCATCAGTCTTTACTGACGCTGGTGGCAGACAATTCACCGTGGCCGCAGTTGACCAGTACCGTTTCACTGCGTCCCGGACAGAAGAGCAGGGATGTACCCGCGCTGCGTGAAATCCTGCAACGTAGCGGCATGATGGATGATGCACCGAAAATCGCGCTGCCTGGCGATGATGCAACAAGCAGCGTCGTCAGCCCGTCTGCCATCGCGGTTGATACGGCGGGAGCAACAACGGCGCAGTTGACCAAAAAAGCGAAACCAGCAAGTACGCTCAGCAGCGACTATGACCGCCAGTTAGTTGCCGCAGTCAAACGCTTCCAGGCCGCTCAGGGTCTGCATGCCGACGGCGTGATTGGGCAGTCGACCCGCGACTGGTTGAATGTAACCCCAGCCCAGCGCGCCGGGGTTCTGGCGCTGAACATTCAGCGTCTGCGTTTGCTGCCGGGTAAGCTCTCCACGGGGATTATGGTTAACATCCCGGAGTATTCGCTGGTCTATTATCTGAACGGCAACCAGGTGCTGGCCTCCCGCGTGATTGTCGGGCGACCGGATCGCAAAACGCCGATGATGAGCAGTGCGCTGAATAACGTGGTGGTTAACCCGCCGTGGAACGTACCACCGACGCTGGCACGCAAAGACATTCTACCGAAAGTATGGAATGACCCGGGCTATCTGGAACGGCATGGTTATACCGTGCTGCGTGGCTGGAACAGTAAAGAGGCTATTGACCCGACGATGGTGGATTGGGCAACCATCACGCCATCTAATCTGCCTTTCCGCTTCCAGCAGGCGCCGGGAGCGCAAAACTCGCTCGGCCGCTATAAGTTCAATATGCCGAGTTCTGACGCTATCTATCTTCATGACACACCCAACCATAATCTTTTCCAGAAAGAAGCGCGAGCGTTGAGCTCAGGCTGTGTGAGGGTGAATAAAGCCTCTGAGCTTGCCAATATGCTATTACAGGATGCGGGATGGAACGACACGCGGATTTCCGATGCATTAAAACAAGGAGATACCCGTTACGTTAATATCCGTCAAAATATACCGGTGAATCTTTATTATTTGACCGCATTTGTTGGCGAAGATGGTCGTACCCAATATCGTACAGATATTTACAATTATGATCTGACGGCGCGATCTGGCGCACAAATCCTGGCGAAAGCCGAACAATTAATCAGGTAAATGAAGCAGTTCGGGAAATAACATTGTCGTAATAATTAGCGAAAACGGGCCGGATCTGCTGTAAGGCCCGTCTTTGCTGGGGTTTGGCTACCTTGACGCAGACGTTTTTGCCCGGTAAGGTGCCTTTCGTGCGCAATAAAAGTGCATAAATTACGATCACTTTGTTATCTTGCAGACCTGATTATCATGGACAAATTTGACGCTAATCGCCGCAAATTGTTGGCGTTAGGTGGTATTGCCCTTGGTGCAGCCATCTTACCTCAACAAGCATTTGCAACCCTTTCCACCCCACGTCCGCGTATTTTAACGCTGAATAATCTCCATACTGGAGAAACAATTAAGGCGCAGTTTTTCGATGGCCGGGGCTATATTCAGGATGAATTAGCAAAGCTCAACCATTTTTTCCGTGATTATCGCGCGAATAAAATTAAAACCATCGATCCACGACTGTTTGATCAACTTTATCGCCTGCAAGGTTTGTTAGGAACAAGCAAACCGGTGCAATTGGTCTCGGGATACCGTTCTGTCGACACGAATAACGAACTCCGGGCTCACAGTTCTGGTGTTGCCAAAAAAAGCTATCACACCAAAGGACAGGCGATGGATTTCCATATCGAAGGGATTTCTCTGAGCAATATTCGCAAAGCTGCGTTATCTATGCGTGCAGGTGGTGTAGGATATTACCCCAGCAGCAACTTTGTGCATATTGATACCGGGCCGCTACGGCACTGGTAAAACTCAGTTAAAAGAGACAGGAGCAGTATGAACTATCGTATTATTCCGGTTACCGCCTTCTCCCAGAACTGCTCGTTAGTCTGGTGTGAGCAAACCCGGCTGGCAGCAATAGTGGATCCCGGTGGCGATGCTGAACGCATCAAACAGGAAGTTGCAGCCTCCGGCGTGACGTTAACGCAAATACTGCTTACCCATGGTCATCTTGATCATGTTGGTGCGGCTGCCGAGCTGGCGCAGCACTATGGCGTGCCAGTGATTGGTCCGGAAAAAGAAGATGAGTTCTGGCTGCAAGGGCTACCCGCCCAAAGTCGTATGTTTGGTCTGGATGACTGCCAGCCGCTGACGCCGGATCGTTGGTTAAACGAAGGCGACACGGTGAGCGTAGGCAATGTGAGACTGGATGTTTTGCATTGCCCTGGGCATACGCCAGGGCACGTGGTTTTCTTTGATGCGCAATCCCGGCTGTTGGTGTCCGGCGACGTTATCTTTAAAGGCGGCGTAGGGCGCAGTGATTTCCCGAAAGGGAATCATGGGCAGTTGATTGATGCCATCAAAACCAAACTGTTGCCTCTGGGGGATGATGTGACCTTTATTCCTGGTCACGGCCCGATGTCCACGCTTGGCAACGAGCGGCTACATAACCCTTTCCTGCAGGATGAACTGCCGGTCTGGTAAAACAAAAAAGGTCGCATTCGCGACCTTTTTTATTATCTATTGTTGTTTATAACACCGCGACGATAGCTTCACACAGCGGCGACATGTTATCCGGTGTCATGCCCGCAACGTTAATACGTCCTGATGCAACCGCGTAGATAGCGAACTCTTCACGCAGACGGAGCACCTGCTCTTTGGTCAGGCCGCTAAAAGAGAACATGCCGTTCTGACGGGTGATAAAGCTGAAATCGCGATCCGCCCCTTTTTCCTGCAGGGTATTTACAAACAGCAGACGCATACGCTGAATGCGCTGGCGCATGTCTGTCAATTCTTGTTCCCAGATGGCACGCAGCGCATCGTTGCTCAGGATCGTTGCCACAACGGAGGCACCATGAGCAGGCGGGTTAGAGTAGTTAGCGCGGATGGTTGACTTCATCTGGCTGAATGCACGGTCTGCTGTCTCCTGGTCCGCGGCCACCAGCGTACAGGCACCGACACGTTCATTGTACAGACCGAAGTTTTTCGAGAAGGAACTGGCGATGATCAATTCTTTATGCAGCGCGGCAAAGGCGCGCAGACCTTCTGCGTCTTCTTCCAGACCGCGAGCGAAACCCTGATAGGCAAAATCGAACAGCGGCAGCCAGCCTTTTTCAATGGACAATTTGGCCAGTGTCTCCCACTGCTCAAGCGTCGGATCGATACCGGTCGGGTTATGACAGCAACCGTGGAACAGTACGATATCACCCGCTTGCGCGGCTTCGAGACTTGCAACCATGCCGTCGAAATCCAGCGCATGGTTTTGCGCGTCATAATAGGCGTAATCACACACTTCAAGGCCGGCGGAGTTAAACACGCCTTTATGGTTCGGCCAGCTTGGATTACTTACCCAAATACGTTTTGCTGAGGTGTTTTTCGCCAGGAAATCAGCGGCAACACGCAGGCCACCCGTACCGCCCGGGGTCTGCGCGGTGCGCGCACGTTTGTCATTAATAATCGCGCTGCCTTTGCCGAATAGCAGTTCCTGCGTGCAACGACCAAACTCAGGAATACCGTCGATGCCGAGGTAATTTTTTGTGTTTTCGTTTTCCAGCAGATACTGCTCCGCTTTTTTAACGCTGGTCAGTACCGGCGTTTTCCCGGTTTCGTCTTTATAGACACCAATACCAAGGTTGATTTTGCCAGGACGTTCATCGGCACGAAACAGATCGGCCAAACCCAGAATAGGGTCAGCAGGGGCAGCGGTAATATTCTCAAACATGACGAGGTTCCATTATGATGACAGAAGGGAGATCCGCTATCAGGTTAACGGTTGATGTGACAATTGCCAACCGTTTGCGATAAAAAGCGTGCGTCTTTTTAGAAGTTAGTCTTTTTGGCGGCGAGACAATAAAAAAACAGGGCCGAAGCCCTGTTTTTCACGCATATAATAACGAGGTGTGCTGATTAGAACTGGTAAGTCACAGCCATCGCAACCTGGTCATCACGACCATTCACGATACCAACGCTGTCGCTGTAGTTGCTCTTGTCGATCAGGTTCAGCTGGTAATCAACATAGATGTTGAAGTTTTTGTTGAAGTAGTAGTACGCACCGATTTCAACATATTTCTGCAGATCTTCGTTGCCGCCAGTGAAGGAGCCACGTGCAGCCAGGTCCTTGCCTTTAGACTGAACGTAGGACAGGGACGGACGCAGACCGAAGTCGAACTGGTACTGAGCCATTGCTTCGAAGTTCTGAGTTTTGTTAGCAAAAGAACCGTCAGCTTCGCGAGTCATGTTGCGGGTTTCAGCGTAAACAGTTGCCAGGTAGATGTTGTTTGCGTCATATTTCGCACCAACAGCCCATGCTTCTGCTTTCTCACCTTTACCGTCTGCAGTCTGATTGTTAGTACGGTCAGAGTTGCTGTAAGCGCCGATTACGCTAAAGCCTTCTGCGAAGGAGTAACCCAGAGAGTAACCAGCGCCGTCGCCATTAGAGGTTCTAACGTCAGTACGATCGTTTTTACCCTGGTACTGGATACCCATGCTCAGACCATCAACCAGACCAAAGAAGTCGGTGTTACGGTAGGTCAGGACGCCAGTAGTACGGCCAGTCATGAAGTTATCAGAGTAGTTAGCCCAGGTCATGCCAGAGAAGGATGGGGCAACGTCGGTATAAGATTCTACGTCGTAGACGATACCGTAGTTACGACCGTAGTCCAGAGAACCAGCGTTGTTAACTTTGATACCAGCGAAAGCCAGACGGTTACGGGTACCCTGTGAACCTTCTGCATCGCTTGCCAGCGCACGGTATTCCCACTGACCGTAACCGGTTACATCGCTGTTGATTTGAGTTTCGCCTTTGAAACCAATCTGAGCGTAGGTGTTGTCGTTGCTGTTGGTGTTGTCACCAGAGGTCACGAAGTCGTGCTCACCAACAACTTTACCGTACAGGTCCAGTTTGTTGCCGTTTTTGTTGTAAACTTCTGCAGCGTTAGCTGCACCAGCTACCAGCAGGGCAGGGATAACCACTGCCAGGATATTGCGCTTCATCATTATTTATTACCCTCATTGGTTTTTTTGTACACCTGCCACTGCCGCCAATAAATTCCGTCAATAAAAATTTACGGAACTATTGATGAGAGTTTGGTGTCTTTCTGTGTCTGAGAGGCATCTTTCCATTCATATAATCGTTTCGCTAGCCTGAAAGTGCTACAAATGTCTTAAAGAGGTTACAAAAAGCAATTATGTGTAAGAATTTATGTATTTTAAGGAACTTTGTGAACCACCTCAAAGTTCGGGGGCGATCGTCGTCAAAAACAACGACCTCATAACTATATATATGAATTGCTTATGTTTAATTGAGATAAGGGTGAATCTTGTACAGGAACCATTCTCATCTTGCTTTTTCTCACCGACCTTTTTAGCCGTCTGGAAAGCTGTGCGATTTTTATCCAGACGTGCTATCAGATGAGATAAAACTAACCCACAATTTAAGTATGCTTTATTTTTTGTTCAGAAGTATTTCACAGATAAAAGGCCGATAAAGATAGGGAAGCGTTAACCGGTCCACGATGTCCCGGTTAGGGTGAAGGAATAATGAAGAGCAAAAAAAGCCAGCATATGCTGGCTTTTATCATTAAAACGTGGCGCTACGAGGTGTGCGGGGGAACGGGATAACATCACGTACGTTTTGCACGCCGGTGACATAAGCGATCAGACGCTCAAAGCCCAGGCCGAAACCTGAATGCGGTACGGTGCCATAACGGCGCAGATCGCGATACCACCAGTAGTCTTCTTTATTAAGACCCATTTCAGCCATACGCGCATCCAGCACATCCAGACGCTCTTCACGCTGCGAGCCGCCGATGATTTCACCAATGCCCGGCGCCAGAACATCCATCGCTGCTACGGTTTTACCGTCATCGTTAAGGCGCATATAGAAAGCCTTAATGTCTTTCGGGTAGTTTTTCACAACGACCGGTGCTTTAAAGTGTTTCTCGGCCAGGTAGCGTTCATGCTCGGAAGAGAGGTCAACGCCCCAGTAAACCGGGTTTTCAAACTTCTCACCGCAATTTTCAAGAATGGTCACGGCGTCGGTGTAGTCCACTTGCGCGAAATCAGCCGCAACAAAACGCTCCAGACGGGCAATTGCATCTTTATCAACGCGTTCAGCGAAGAACCTCATGTCATCCATACGCTCAGTCAGAACTGCGTTGAAGGCATATTTCAGCATCGCTTCCGCCAGACGGGCGTTATCTTCCAGATCGGCAAATGCCACTTCCGGCTCCAGCATCCAGAATTCCGCCAGGTGACGGCTGGTGTTGGAGTTTTCCGCGCGGAACGTTGGCCCAAAAGTGTAGATTTTGGACAGCGCGCAGGCATAAGTTTCGCCGTTCAACTGGCCCGATACGGTCAGGAAAGACTCTTTACCAAAGAAATCTTTGTCGAAATCGACTTTACCCTGATCGTTACGCGGCAGGTTTTCCAGATCCAGCGTCGATACGCGGAACATTTCACCCGCACCTTCGGTGTCAGATGCGGTAATCAGCGGCGTGGAAACCCAGAAGAAACCCTGCTCATCAAAGAAGCGGTGCAGCGCCTGCGCCAGCGTATGACGAACACGGGCGACAGCGCCAATCAGGTTGGTACGCGGACGCAGGTGCGCCACTTCACGCAAATACTCGATGCTGTGGCGTTTCGCCGCCATCGGGTAAGTGTCCGGGTCTTCAACCCAGCCGGTGACTTCTACCTGAGTCGCCTGCAGCTCGAAGCTCTGGCCTTCACCGGGGGACTCCACCACTTTGCCAGTGACAACAACGGAGCAGCCGGTGGTCAGATGAAGAACTTCTTCATTGTAATTGGGCAGAGAATTATTAATGACAGCCTGTACAGGATCAAAGCAGGAGCCGTCATAAACGGCGAGGAAGGAGATGCCAGCTTTTGAATCTCGGCGGGTACGTACCCATCCGCGCACGGTGACTTCTTGGTCAACGGTAACGCGGCCCTGGAGTACGTCGGCTACAGGCACAACGCTCATAATATTCTCTCTGTTAATTGTCTGGAAAAGATCATCGTTTGTCCGCCCACAAAGGGGGGATACCTATGTTACCTGGCGAGCGCCATCAGACAAGTAGAATTCGCAGCGAAAAGGGGGATTTCGGAAATTAATCTTTTCTCAACGTGAAGAGCGTGATGGTGGGGCGCATTTTACCAACGGTGCAAGCATGCATTATTCGATCAAGACGGTCATTTCTTGCTTGGCATTTTGCATTGAGACAATCGTCTTAAATGATTTAATGTTGCCCGAGACAAAAAACAGCTCGCGGGTCAGCATTTCATATTCGGCCATATCGCGCACATTTATCACCAGCAGGAAATCAAAATCACCTGTCACGTAGTAAACCTGCTGCACCTGTGGGCAATTCACAAAGCGCTGTCGGTCTTCTTCTAATAAATCGAGACGCTCATTAGCCACCATCACCTGCGCCATGATGGTGATCGGCCTCCCGACTTTACTGGCGTCCACGATGCTGACATTCGCCTTCACGACCCCGGCCTCTTCCAGTGCGGCAATACGTCGATTTACCGCCGATGCGGACAAATTCACCAGGTCGGCAATTTCTCGCTGCGAGAGACGATTGTTGCGTTGCAGAAGGGTCAGAATTTTTTTATCCCAGGCATCGAGCGACATCATTTTGAACTCCCTCATTTTTGTGATTCAGATCACTTCACGCAATTTTGTTGCGCTTAGGTGGTGAATCAGAGTGAAAATTGCATGGTTTCGGGCAATTTTGCGTCATTTAACAGCCACAAGCATAGTACCATTTCAACCAGTGGAATAAACATGATTGAAATAGCGAGCGCTGAAAGTGAATGCATTTATCGACGCGGTCTGGTCCTGATGTTTATTTAATTATCCGCATTCTTTTTTGATGACGCTGCTTGAGCAATCATTTTATCCGTTACGATTCTACATCGTATTCAACTAAACATGATATTCGTGGGAGAAAAGGTATTTGTATGACGGAAATCATTAAATATAAATTTAACGACCGCCGAAAAACGTATGGTTCAGGTACTGATTTAAGTTTATTAAATTCGTCAGTGGCTGACGAGGTATTGTCTTTTCATAAGAAATTTCCACAATATTCCGTGACCCCATTGCGCAATTTGCCTTTTTTAAGTCAGCGATTGGGGCTGGGGGCGATTCATATTAAAGATGAATCACAGCGTTTTGGCCTTAATGCCTTTAAAAGTCTGGGCGGCTCTTATGCGGTAGGGAAATATCTGGCTGAAAAAATCGGTCGTGACATTAACGAGCTCACCTTTGCCGCGTTGAATTCACCCGAAATGAAAAAGCAGATCGCCGATATCGTCTTCGTGACGGCGACAGATGGCAATCATGGGCGCGGGATCGCATGGGCTGCAGAACAACTGGGACTGAAAGCGGTTGTTTATATGCCAAAAGGTTCCTCGGTTATCCGCGCGCAGAACATCCGCCACCACAGTGCCGAATGTACCATTACCGAACTGAACTATGATGACACCGTGCGTTTCGCCCATCAGCAAGCGCAAGAGCACGGATGGGTATTGCTGCAGGACACGGCGTGGGAAGGTTATGAACAGATCCCAACATGGGTCATGCAGGGCTACATGACCTTAGCGATTGAATCCTGGCAGCAACTTGAAGAGCGCGGCGAACCTCTGCCAACGCATCTGATTTTGCAGGCGGGGGTTGGCTCATTCGCCGGGAGCATCATGGGGTACTTTATTGAAAGAATGAAAGCGCAGGCCCCCACCATCATCATCGTCGAGCCGCGCAAAGCAGACTGCCTGTACCAGTCGGCCATGATCGATGACGGGCAACCCCATAGTGTGGGTGGCGATATGGCAACCTTGATGGCGGGGTTAGCCTGTGGTGAACCCAATATCACCAGTTGGCCGATGATTCGTGATTATACGAGCTGTTTTATTTCAGCAGATGACCGACTGGCGGCCAACGGGATGCGTATTTTAGCCGCGCCGCGGCCGGGAACCGATGACGCTTTTATTTCCGGGGAGTCAGGCGCTATTGGCACCGGGTTTATTTATGAACTGATGAGCAATCAATGTCACAAGGAATTAAAAGAACGCCTGAACCTGAATAAACAATCGCGTGTCCTGCTTATTAGTACGGAAGGCGATACCTCTCCGGATGTTTATGAAGATATCGTATGGTTTGGTCGCAGCGCCTGATATTTCTTATGCATAAAAATGGGGCGGCAATATTACCCTACACGCCCTAAGACTTTACTCGTCCTGACAATAAATAAAAAGACGCGATAACGCGGAAAAAATAAGAGAACATCACCTATGAAAAATATAGCGACCCTTGAAGAAAATGAAATAAGCAATCCGCAAAAATGGCACGGCGAGGACACCGTCTGGGTCCTGGGATTATTTGGCACGGCTATTGGTGCAGGCGTGCTTTTCTTGCCCATTAACGCCGGCATCGGGGGGGTCTGGCCGTTGTTGATTGTGTTTGCATTAGCCTTTCCGATTACATACCTGGCTCACCGTGGCCTGGCGCGCTTTATCTACTCCTCCAGCACGCCGGAAAGCACCATCACCGATGTAATTGGTGAACATTTTGGTGCCCTGGCTGGGAAAACATTCACGGTTATCTATTTCTTTGCCATCTATACCATTCTGATTATGTATGCGGTTGCCATCACCAATACGGCGCAAAGCTTTATTACGCACCAGTTGGGCATGGAGGAACCCCCGAGGGCGCTGGTGGCTATCGCGCTTATCCTTGGGCTGATGTTTATTGTGCGCCTGGGCCAGCAGTTCATCATGCGCGTGATGAGCACGCTGGTGTATCCTTTCATTATCTCGCTGATTTTTATGGCGCTGTTTCTTATTCCTCAGTGGAATGGTGCCATTCTTGAGACTACGACCCTGAGCCATGTGGGGGAGGGGCACGGCATTCTGATGACGCTATGGATGACGTTTCCAGTGCTGGTGATGTCGTTTAATCACTATCCGATTATCTCGCCGTTGGTGGTGCGCCAGAAACAACGCTATGGACTGAAAACGGCCGACAAAAAATGCGAACAAATTCAACGCTATGGCATTGTGCTGATGGTAGTTGTGGTGCTGTTTTTTGTCCTCAGCTGCGTGTTGAGTTTATCACCTCAGCAACTGGCAGAAGCCAAAGCGCAAAACCTTTCCATCCTTTCGTACCTGGCGAATCACTTTGATACCCCGATTATCGCCTGGCTATCCCCCATCATCGCCTTTGTTGCCATCACGAAATCCTTTCTCGGCCATTACATCGGCGCTTATGAATCCTTACGCGACATGATCGTTGAAGCCGCCAGATCGAAAGGAAAGAAACCGGGGATCCGCCTGGTGGACAGCATGATTTTTATCTTTATGGTTGCGACCTGCTGGTTCGCCGCCTGGAGAAACCCCAGCATTCTGGGAATTATTGAAAGCATCAGCGGGCCGACCGGTGCGGCGATTCTGTTGCTGTTGCCGATGTACGCCATCCACAAACTGCCCGTACTGGCACCGTACCGGGGCAAAATCAGCAACGTTTTTGTCACGGTTATCGGCCTGATTACGGTCTCCGCCATCTTCTACGGCATGGCGAAGTAAAGACACGATAAAGAGGGAAACAGCAATATGAGTCAACATCTGCAGATCAACGGTCAACGACTGGTTGATTCACTTTTCGAGCTGGGCAAATACGGCGCGCTGGAGGGTGGGGGCGTTTGCCGCCTGGCCGCGACGGCGGAAGATAAAGCGGGCAGGGACTTTGTGGTTGCCCGCATGCAGGCCTTGGGGCTTGCCATCCGCGTTGATGCCATTGGTAATGTGACGGGTGTTTATGCTGGTGAACGCGACCTCCCGATGGTCATGATGGGTTCGCATATTGATACCGTGGGGACCGGCGGCCTTTACGATGGTAATTACGGCGTGATGGCCGGGCTGGAAGTGATTGCCACGCTTAAGGAAGCGGGTATTCGCCCCATACGCCCGATTGCGGTGACCTTCTTTACGAATGAGGAAGGCGTGCGTTTCCAGCCGGATATGATGGGCAGCGTGGTGTTTGCCGGTGACTATCCGCTGGAGACGGCATTAGCAGCCAAAGATCTGGATGGTATCACGCTTGATGAAGCGCTTGTCGGGATTGGCTACAAAGGTGACCACCAGCCTGGCAATATGGCTGTTGATAGCTATGTCGAGCTGCATATCGAGCAGGGGCCGATTCTGGACAAAGACGGCATTGATATCGGCGTTGTCACTGGCGTGCAGGGGATTTCATGGAGTGAATTCACCTTTAGCGGCGTATCAAACCATGCAGGTACGACGCCGATGGCGATGCGCCACGATGCGGGGCTGGTGGCGGCGAAAGTGGCGGTTTTTGCCCGTGAACTGGCGCAAGAGTTTGGCGGTAATCAGGTAGCTACCGTCGGGCATATGACCTTTAAACCCAATCTCATCAATGTAATCCCCAACCATGTCGTCATGTCGGTGGATTTACGCAATACCGATAACGATGCACTACAGCGCGCTGAAAGTCAGTTGAAAGACTATGTTGCCAAAACGGCGCAGGAAGAGGGCGTGGCGGTCGCAACACGTTCACTGGTGCGCTTTAAGCCGGTGATTTTCGCCGATGAGATCGTGGATGCCGTTGAGGATGAAGCCCGGTCACAAGGGTTGAGCTATCGGCGATTGCCCAGCGGCGCAGGCCATGATGCGCAGTTTATGGCCTCCGTTTGCCCGGCCGGGATGATATTCGTGCCCTGTGTCGGCGGTATCAGCCATAACGTCAAAGAACATACCGACGCGAAAGACCTGATCGCCGGCGGCAACGTATTGCTGCAGGTGGTCTTAACGCGCGCCCAGAGAACAGACTAACGACATGACCGGAGAATTTATGAATCAGGAACAGTTAAAACAGCAGTTAATGGCATGGCGTCATCATCTTCATGCACATCCCGAAAGCGCATTTGAAGAGGTCAAAACATCGGCATTTATTGCACAGCAGCTTGAGAAAATGGGGATCGAAGTTCATCGCAATCTGGGCAAAACCGGGCTGGTGGGGGTGCTGAAATGCGGTGAAGGTAAAGGTGTTATTGGCATTCGCGCTGATATCGACTGCATCCAACTTACCGAGCAGGGCGAACATACCTACCGTTCCACCACGCCTGAACGGATGCATGGCTGCGGCCATGACGGACACACTTCTATTGCGCTGGGGGCAGCGCAGTTACTGGCTCAGCGCAAAAACTTTAACGGCACGGTGTGCTTTGTGTTTCAGCCTGCAGAAGAACCCGGCTATGGTGCGAACGCGATGATGGTCGATGGTGTGTTGACCCGTTTTGGTATCGAAGAGATTTACGGCCTGCATAATATGCCCGGGATGAAAGCCGGGACGATAGCGACCCGCGTCGGTGGCATTATGGCCAGCGAAGACAACTTTGTTATTCGCATTCAGGGGCAGGGTTCCCATGCGGCACGTCCGCATATGAGCAAAGACCCGCTGGTGATTGCGGCGGAGATCATTCTCACGTTGCAGACGATTGTCTCGCGTAACGTCGATCCCAACGTCCCGGCGGTGATTTCATGCACCGAACTGCACACGGATGGCATCCGTAATGCGATCCCCGGGCATGTTGAAATCAAAGGCGACACGCGCAGCTATTCACCACAGGTACAGGCACTGCTTGAAGAGCGGATGCGTACCATTTGCGAGGGCATTTGCGCCATGCACGGGGCGCAGTGTGAATTTTCCTACACCCACGAATTTGCTCCGACGGTGAATCACGAGGTTTGCGTGGATGTGGCGGTGAACGCGGCGAAGAACGTGGTGGGAGAAGAAAACGTCGACGGCAACGTTCAGCAGATGATGATTTCTGAAGACTTCGGCGCCTTTTTACAGCACATCCCTGGTTGCTTTATCTTCCTGGGTAACGGTGACGACAGCGATGCAAAAGGCGCAACGCCGCTGCATAACGCCTGTTACGATTTCAACGACGACATCCTGGTGACCGGGGCGGAATATTTCGCCGAGGTCATCAGAACACGTCTGCCTCTTTAAACAGAATAACGCCGGGAATCAGGCATAAAAAAAGCGTCCATATCGGGACGCTTCTTTTGTTCTGTCAGAACGTTAGCTGGCTTTCTTCACCTGCGGCAGGTCAAACGCTTTGCGTAACGCACGCACAAACGCTTTGTCGTGACAAATCGTTTTTCCCGGGCTGTCAGACAACTTCGCCACCGGTTTGCCGTTACACTCAACCAGCTTGATGACGATATTCAACGGCTTCACATGTGGAATGTCGCAGGTCAGCCGCGTGCCAATACCGAAGCCCAGTTTGATGCGGGAGGCGAAGTGGCGGTAGAGATCCAGTGCTTTATTCAGATCAAGATTGTCTGAGAAAATCAGCGTCTTCGATAACGGATCGATGCCGAGCTTCTCATAATGCGCGATGGCTTTTTCACCCCATTCCACCGGGTCGCCTGAGTCATGGCGCAGCCCCTGGTAACGTTGTGCAAACACCGGCCCGAAATCACGCAGGAAGGCATCCATGGTAATGCAGTCTGTCAGGGCAATACCAAGTTGCTCCGGGTACTCTTCCAGCCACGCGGCCAGCGCAGCACGCTGACTGGTAGCCAGATCCGGGCTGATTTGCTGATGCGCCTGAAACCATTCGTGCGCCTGAGTTCCCATTGGCGTAAGCGACAGACGGCGCGCCAGATCGTAATTACTGGTGCCAATAAACCACGGTTCTTGTTTGAGACGTTCCACGATAGCGTACTGTACATCGCGCGAGAAACGGCGGCGCGTGCCGAAATCCATCAGACGGAAGCCTGACATATCCAGCTCTGCGGTGCGGTTAGCAAAATCTGCCAGTTTCGTTTCAAGATGTAGCAGGGCCTGCTGAACACCCACTTGTGGAGAGCGGCAGCGATGCACCAGTTCACTAATCACCGCCAGTAGCGGCACTTCCCACATGATGACCTCACGCCATGGCCCGGACATACGAATGTTCAACTTGCCATTATCATTAATGACAGTCACTTGCGACGGGTCATAACGGAAATTACGTAACCACTGCAGGTAATCCGCTTTGAAGAAGGGGAGGCCGGACAGCCACTGGTATTCGTCTTCCTGCAGGCGCAGATGTTGCATCGCGTCAATTTCTTCGCGAATTGCGCTGGCATAAATGCCCAGAAGATCGTCGCCGCGGCAGCGAAACTCCGCTGTGACATGCACATCGTAATAGTGATGGAACACCGCCTGTTGCATATGCAATTTGTAGGCATCAGTATCCAGCAGCGTCTGCAGAGCAGGGGGAGCGAGTCGTGTCATGGTGCGCCGTAGCATCCTCTCACAGGAGCGTTTAGTACAATAAACAAAGCAGGTGGAAACCGCTGGAGTATACCTTGTTTATTGATTTATTGAACCCCGATCACACCATAAGGCGCAAAACGGGTCGAGGGCATTTCGTGCCGCGTGTTACTAAAATGTAGCATAGTGAGCTTTTCTCCCTGAAAAGATGAACATTCTGCGTGGCGGGATTTACGCAACAGGAATAGACTGGAGACGTAACCAAACAGAAGATGCTAAAGGTTTTTTATGACACAACAGCCACAAGCCAAATACCGCCACGACTACCGTGCGCCGGATTACCTGATTAGCGATATTGACTTGACCTTTGACCTGGATGCCGCAAAAACCGTTGTCACTGCGCTGAGCACTATTTCGCGTCATAGCGCCTCTCCAGTGCCATTGCGTCTGAATGGCGAAGACCTGACGTTAGTGTCAATCCATGTTAACGACCAGCCATGGACACAATATAAAGAAGAAGACAATCACCTGGTCATTGACGGCCTGCCTGAACGATTCACATTGCGTATCGTGAATGAAATCAGCCCGGCTGCGAATACTGCGCTTGAAGGCCTCTATCAGTCTGGCGAAGCACTCTGTACCCAATGCGAGGCAGAAGGTTTCCGCCATATTACCTGGTACCTGGATCGCCCTGATGTTCTGGCGCGGTTTACCACTAAAATCATCGCCGACAAAGCTGCCTATCCTTACCTGCTCTCTAACGGTAACCGCGTGGACCAGGGCGAGCTGGATAATGGCCGTCACTGGGTGCAATGGCAGGATCCATTCCCGAAACCGTGTTACCTGTTTGCGCTGGTGGCGGGTGATTTTGATGTGCTGCGCGATACCTTTACAACCCGCTCCGGGCGTGAAGTTGCACTGGAACTCTTCGTTGACCGTGGCAACCTTGACCGCGCGCCGTGGGCAATGACCTCGCTCAAGAACTCCATGAAATGGGACGAGACCCGTTTTGGCCTCGAATATGACCTCGACATCTATATGATTGTCGCCGTGGACTTCTTTAATATGGGCGCGATGGAGAATAAAGGCCTCAACGTCTTTAACTCCAAATATGTGCTCGCCCGTACCGATACCGCGACCGACAAAGACTATCTTGATATCGAACGGGTGATTGGTCATGAATATTTCCACAACTGGACCGGTAACCGCGTGACCTGTCGCGACTGGTTCCAGCTCAGCCTGAAAGAAGGGCTGACTGTGTTTCGCGACCAGGAGTTTAGCTCGGACCTGGGTTCCCGTGCGGTAAACCGTATCAATAATGTCCGTACCATGCGCGGGCTGCAATTCGCCGAAGACGCCAGCCCGATGGCGCATCCTATTCGCCCGGATAAAGTGATTGAAATGAACAATTTCTACACCCTGACGGTGTATGAGAAAGGTTCAGAAATCATCCGCATGATCCACACCCTGCTGGGTGAAGAGAATTTCCAGAAAGGGATGCAGCTCTATTTTGAGCGTCACGATGGTAGCGCCGCAACCTGTGATGATTTCGTCCAGGCAATGGAAGATGCCTCAAATATCGATTTGTCGCATTTCCGTCGCTGGTATAGCCAGGCGGGGACGCCGATTGTCACGGTACATGACGATTACAACCCGGCGACCGAGCAGTACACGCTCACCATCAGCCAGCGTACGCCGCCTACAGCGGAACAGCAGGAGAAACACCCGCTACACATCCCGTTTGATATTGAACTTTATGATAATGAAGGCAAGGTTATCCCGCTGCAGAAAGACGGTCACCCGGTGCATCATGTGCTGAATGTCACCCAGCCAGAACAGACTTTTGTCTTTGATAACGTCTACTTCCAGCCCGTGCCGTCGCTGTTGCGTGAGTTTTCCGCGCCGGTGAAACTGGAATATAAATGGAGCGATCAGCAACTGACGTTCCTGATGCGCCACGCCAGCAATGATTTCTCTCGCTGGGATGCCGCACAGAGTCTGCTGGCGACGCACATTAAGCTCAACGTTGCCCGCCATCAGCAGGGGCAGGCGCTGTCTTTGCCACTGCACGTTGCCGATGCGTTCCGCGCGATCCTGCTGGACGAACACATCGATCCGGCGCTGGCTGCGGAAATTCTGACGCTGCCGTCGGCAAATGAGATTGCCGAATTGTTTGACGTTATCGATCCGGTAGCCATCGTGGCGGTACGTGAAGCGCTGACCCGCACCCTGGCCACCGAACTGGCAGATGAAGTGCTGGCCGTTTATAACGCCAATAAGCTGGATACCTACCGCGTGGAACATGCGGATATCGGTAAACGTGCCTTACGTAATACCTGTCTGCGTTATCTGGCTTTCGGCGACGCGCAACTGGCCGATAAGCTGGTAAGCGAGCAGTATCACAATGCTGATAACATGACGGATGCGCTTGCGGCGCTGTCTGCCGCGGTTGCCGCCCAACTGCCGTGCCGTGATGCGCTGATGCAGGAATACGATGACAAATGGCATCAGGATGGTCTGGTGATGGACAAGTGGCTAATTCTGCAGGCCACCAGCCCGGCACAAAATGTGCTGGAAACCGTGCGCGGTCTGCTTAAACACCGTTCGTTTACGATGAGCAACCCGAACCGTGTGCGTTCACTGATTGGCGCGTTTGCCAGCAGCAACCCGGCAGCATTCCATGCGCAAGACGGTAGCGGCTATCAGTTCATGGTCGAAATGCTGACAGAACTGAACAGCCGTAACCCGCAGGTGGCTTCCCGCCTGATTGAACCGCTGATTCGTTTAAAACGTTACGATGCGAAACGTCAGGAAAAAATGCGTGCGGCGCTTGAGCAACTCAAAGCATTGCCGAATCTGTCAGGCGATCTGTTTGAGAAAATCAGCAAAGCGCTGGCATAACATTCAGCGGGCAGGCCCTGGGTGATAACAAGCCGGGTTAGCGTCTACAGCGCGACCCGGTTTTTTATTACGAGGCTCTGGCAACACCCGGTATATGAGCACCGAAGGTGGGGACTTGCGTGTCACGGCGGTGTAAGGCCTGCCAGAATGTTTCCAGGGCACTGTCCAGACGCGTCTGCAAATTCGCGGTGAAGCGTGGCTTATGCTGATAATCCTCCACCTGGCTGTCATCGGCGAAGACGCCATGCAACACTTCCTGGGCTTTCAATGCGCTCAGAACTGGCTTAAGCGCATAATCCACGGCCAGCATATGTGCAATGGTACCGCCAGTGGCGACCGGAAGAACCACTTTGCCTTCCAGCGCTCGTTCGGGGAACAGATCAAGCAGGGTTTTTAGCGCGCCGGAAAAGGAGGCCTTGTACACCGGGGTAGCGATGATCAGCCCATCGGCCTCATGTAATTGTTCGAGCAGTGTCTGCAGCGCCGGGCTGTCGAAGCGGGCGTAGAGCAAATCTTCCGGGACAAAGTTATGCAAATGCCAGTGACACACTTCAACATCAAGGGCCGTCAGGCGTTCGCGCGCGTATTCCAGCAGGGCGCTTGAGCGGGAAGGGTAACGCGGGCTTCCCGCCAGGGTAACAACTCGCATATTCACTCCTTATAACCATTTGCTTCGTTTTATCAAACATCGATAACTATTTTCTCAGTGTCGCAGAGGTTTTATATTCCGCTAAATGATTTTTTTAGTGAAAACACGTTAAAAAACGAATATGCAGAAAAGGATAAGAAAACGATTGCGTTCAGTTCACCTTTTTTTGCCCAAGGTCAATTCCATTTCTTCGGCTAATCAAAGATAATACGCCCCCGGTTTGCACACCGGGAATCCAGGAGAGTTCATGTACTACCCCTTCGTTCGTAAAGCCCTTTTCCAGCTCGACCCCGAGCGCGCTCATGAATTTACTTTTCAACAATTACGCCGCATTACGGGTACGCCGCTAGAGGCACTGGTGCGTCAGCGTGTGCCGGAAAAACCGGTACAGTGCATGGGGCTAACGTTTAAAAACCCACTGGGACTTGCCGCTGGCCTCGATAAGAATGGTGAATGTATCGATGCGCTGGGTGCTATGGGGTTTGGCGCGATCGAGATCGGTACCGTGACGCCGCGCCCGCAGCCGGGCAATGACAAGCCGCGCCTCTTCCGCCTGGTCGACGCAGAAGGGTTGATCAACCGTATGGGCTTCAACAATCTGGGCGTTGATAACCTGGTTGAGAATGTGAAAAAAGCGCATTTTGACGGCGTGCTGGGTATTAATATTGGCAAAAATAAAGATACGCCTGTTGAAAACGGCAAAGATGACTATCTGATTTGTATGGAAAAAATCTATGCCTATGCCGGTTATATTGCGATTAATATTTCCTCGCCAAACACGCCGGGCCTGCGAACATTACAATATGGCGAAGCGCTGGATGACCTTCTGGGTGCCATTAAAAATAAGCAGAATGAGCTTCATCAGACCCACCATAAATATGTTCCTGTTGCTGTGAAGATCGCCCCGGATCTTTCCGAGAAAGAATTGATCCAGGTGGCCGACAGTTTAGTTCGCCATAATATTGATGGCGTCATTGCCACCAATACAACGCTGGACAGAAAACTGGTTCGCGGAATGAAAAATTGTGATGAAGCGGGTGGGTTAAGTGGCCGTCCGCTGCAATTAAAAAGCACCGAAATTATTCGTCGCCTGTCCCTGGAATTAAATGGCCGCTTACCGATTATCGGCGTGGGTGGCATCGACTCCGTGATTGCCGCGCGCGAGAAGATGGACGCGGGAGCATCACTGGTACAAATTTATTCCGGCTTTATATTTAAAGGACCGCAACTGATTAAAGAAATCGTTACCCATATCTAATCTTTTGCTCACTATCGGACAACCAGGGCTTTATTTCCGGCCCTGGTTGTTTTATATTCCGTGATTGTTGCTAATTTGTACATTTTAGTCTTTGCTTATTTAGCGTAATAAGCGAAACGGCAAAGGATGAAAAAGGCAAAGGGATGTTTACGGAGAGAGGGGAACGAAATGCGAATTAAACCTGACGATAATTGGCGCTGGTATTTTGATGACGAGCACGATCGTATGATGCTCGATCTGGCCAATGGCATGTTATTTCGCTCACGTTTTGCCCGTAAAATGCTTACCCCGGATGCGTTTTCCCCCTGCGGATTTTGCGTAGACGATGCCGCCTTATACTTCTCCTTTGATGAAAAATGCCGCGATCTGATGCTCTCTAACGAACAACGTGCCGAGCTGGTGCTTAACGCACTGGTGGCCATTCGTTTTCTGAAGCCGCAAATGCCAAAAAGCTGGCACTTTACCAGCTACAATCAGCCGTGGTCTCCCTGTGCGGGAGAAGCTGCGAGCGTCGTGATGAGCGACAGCGGCGAAGAGGTGAGTTTACTGGTCGTTGAACCGGGTGAAAATGCCGCACTTTGTCTGCTGGCCCAGCCGGGTGTGGTTATCGCCGGGCGCACGATGCAATTAGGCGATCCCATTAAGATCATGAATGACAGGCTGAAACCGCAGCTCAGTGCTGCCAGTTTCAGCTTTGAACAGGCCGTTTAACTTTCCAGGCGAACGGAGGTTTTTGGTACACAGCTACAACTCAGGATAGAACCATCTTGCGCAATAGCTGATTTTTTCAACGGGCTGACCTCACCCTCAATCAGGCGAATGCGACAGCAGCCGCAAATGCCCGCCCGACAGGAATAGGGCACGCGTATCCCCTGGTTTTCCAGTTGCTCAAGCAAGATTTGCTGATTGTTACCGCGAAAGCTTTTCCCCTGCCAGACAATATCTACCACGTCCTCTGTTTTCTGTTCTTGTTCTACAGACTCAACAGCCTGTCCTGCGCCATAGGGTTTAGCGGGTGCACTGGAAAGGACCACGACCTCATCACCTACCCGGACGACCCCACTATTGCGGGCAATTAAGTTCTGACCGAAATCAACATTGCCATTATCTTGCGCAGTGCGAAAACGGGTGAGGGTTGCCAGGGGTTCGCCAGCGGGATGTTTTTGCCCGCGTTCGGGACTGACGGTGGTAAAAACGCAACGGCTGCACGGTTTCACCACGTCAAAGACGACATCACCGATGCGTATTACTTTCCACGAGTCCTCTTCCCATGCACTGGCACCGGTGACCACCAGGTTAGGGCGGAACTGCTCCATTTGTACACTTGCCGGGCAGCGGTTTTGTAAATCACGTAATGAGGCTTCGTTGGTCAATAAAAACGGAAAGCCATCAGCAAATGAGAGCGGAATATCCTCGTAACGTTTTACCCGGCGCGTGGTTTGCGGCCCCACCCAGCGAAGCTGAACATCTCGAGCAAAAAAACCGCTGAGCCACTGGTTGATGTGTTCGGGTGCAACCCGGGCAGTAAAATGATTCCCCCATACTTCCGTTGGCTCATTCTGAGGCGCAAAATCATTAAAACGCACCACGGCGCTGCTGCCATCAGGTGCGGTTAAATGCAAGCCATCCGTCAGCGGAGAAGGAATAAAACGGACCATCTGCGGGAACTGTCGTGCAGTAATAAAGGTGCCATCCGCTTCGGTCACCATAAAAATGCGATCAAAGGATAACCCGCTGGTGTCTGCCAGGGCATGCGTCAGGCCAATACCGCGCATGGATTTCACTGGATGGATAAAAAGACGCGAAAGGGTAGCCACGTCATTTCCTCTGTGAACGAAAATAAGCCCTCAACTTTATGACATGAACGCCAGATTGGCTATAATGCGCAACAATTTTCTTCATCGATAAGTGATTTTATGATTTCTCTGTTTGCCAGTACGGCCCGTGGGCTGGAAGAGCTATTAAAAACTGAACTGGAAAACCTGGGCGGGCAAGAGTGCCGGGTGGTTCAGGGGGGCGTCCATTTCCATGGTGACACACGGCTGATTTACCAAAGCCTGATGTGGAGTCGTCTGGCCTCGCGCATCATGATGCCGCTCAGTGAGTGTAAGGTTTACAGCGATCTGGACCTTTATCTCGGCGTGCAGGCGATTCCGTGGACGGAGATTTTCAGCCCGAACGCCACCTTTGCGGTGCATTTTAGCGGCCTGAATGAAGAAATTCGTAACAGTCAGTATGGCGCGCTGAAAGTAAAAGACGCCATTGTCGATAGCTTTACGCGCAAAAATCTGCCGCGTCCGAATGTTGATCGTGAATCGCCGGATTTACGCATCAACGTCTGGCTGAACAAAGAGACAGCCAGCATTGCGCTCGACCTGAGTGGTGAAGGGCTGCATTTGCGTGGCTACCGTGATGGCACCGGTATGGCGCCAATCAAAGAAAACCTCGCCTCGGCGATTGTGATGCGCTCTGGCTGGCAGCCGGGCACGCCGCTGCTTGATCCGATGTGTGGTTCCGGCACTTTGTTGATCGAAGCGGCCATGTGGGCTACCGACCGTGCACCAGGTTTACACCGCGGTCGCTGGGGCTTTGGCGGCTGGGCTCAACATGATGAGGCAATCTGGCAGGAAGTGAAAGCCGAGGCGCAGACCCGCGCGCGGGCTGGGCTGGCTAATTACACATCGCATTTTTATGGCTCCGATAACGATCCTCGTGTCATTGAGCGCGCGCAGCGTAACGCCCGCCGTGCTGGCGTTGGCGAGCTGGTCACTTTCGACGTAAAAGACGTGGCGCAGTTAAGCAACCCGCTGCCAAAAGGGCCGTATGGCACTGTTATCAGCAACCCCCCGTACGGTGAGCGTCTGGAGAGCGAACCGGCGCTGATTGCCCTGCATAGCCTGCTTGGTCGGACGTTAAAATCGCAGTTTGGCGGCTGGAATCTGTCGTTGTTCAGCGCCTCTGTCGATTTGCTTAACTGCCTGCAATTGCGCGCTGACCGTCAGTTCAAGGCTAAAAATGGCCCGCTGGATTGCGTGCAGAAAAACTACCACCTGGCGGAAAACACCGGCGAAGCAAAAGCGCCGGTAATGGCTGAGGATTATGCCAACCGTCTGCGTAAAAATCTTAAGAAACTGGAAAAATGGGCGCGTCAGGAAGGCATCGAATGCTACCGCCTGTACGATGCCGATCTACCGGATTATAACGTGGCTGTCGATCGCTACGGTGACTGGGTGGTAGTGCAGGAGTACGCGCCGCCCAAAACCATTGATGCGCAAAAAGCGCGTCAGCGTCTGTTTGACATCATTGCCGTTACCATCGCCGTGCTGGGTATTGCGCCGAACAAGCTGGTGCTGAAAACCCGTGAGCGGCAGAAAGGCAATAACCAGTATCAGAAGATGAATGAAAAGGGTGAATTTATTCAGGTTAGCGAATACAACGCCAAACTGTGGGTGAACCTGACGGACTATCTTGATACGGGCCTGTTCCTCGACCACCGTATCGCACGCCGTATGCTGGGCCAGATGAGTAAGGGGAAAGACTTCCTGAATCTCTTCTCTTACACCGGCAGCGCGAGTGTACACGCGGGGCTTGGCGGCGCGCGCAGCACCACGACCGTGGATATGTCGCGTACCTATCTGGAGTGGGCGGAGCGCAATTTGCGTCTCAACGGTCTGACAGGTCGTCCGCACCGCCTGCTACAGGCCGATGTACTGGCATGGTTACGTGAAAGTGACGAGCAGTTCGATCTGATTTTTATCGATCCCCCTACATTCTCGAACTCAAAACGTATGGAGGACTCTTTCGACGTCCAGCGCGATCACCTGGCACTGATGAAAGATCTTAAACGTTTGCTGCGTAAAGGCGGCACGATAATGTTCTCAAACAACAAACGCGGTTTCCGTATGGATACTGAAGGGCTGGCTACGCTTGGGCTCAAAGCACAAGAAATTACCCAAAAAACGCAGTCGCAAGATTTCGCCCGTAACCGTCAGATCCACAACTGCTGGCTGATTACCGCAGCCTGAAAGGATAAATAGATGTCATTAATTAGTATGCATGGCGCCTGGCTGTCGTTTAGCGATGCGCCCCTCCTCGATAATGCCGAACTGCATATCGAGGATAACGAACGTGTCTGTCTGGTAGGACGTAACGGCGCGGGCAAATCGACGCTGATGAAAATCCTCAACCGCGAACAGGGGCTGGATGATGGCCGCATCGTGTACGAACAGGATTTGATCGTGGCACGTTTGCAACAGGATCCGCCGCGTAATGTCGCGGGCAGCGTCTACGACTTTGTGGCCGAAGGGATTGAAGAGCAGGCGGAGTACCTCAAGCGTTATCACGAAATTTCGCATCTGGTGATGACCGATCCAAGCGATAAAAACCTGAACGAGATGGCGCGCTTACAGGAACTGCTGGACCACCACGGTCTCTGGCAGCTCGAAAACCGTATCAATGAAGTGCTGGCACAACTGGGGCTGGAAGCTGACATGCCGCTGGCATCGCTCTCGGGCGGCTGGTTGCGTAAGGCGGCGCTGGGCCGAGCGCTGGTCAGCGGACCAAAAGTACTGCTGCTCGATGAACCAACAAACCACCTTGATATCGAAACCATCGACTGGCTGGAAGGGTTCCTGAAAACCTTCAGCGGTACCATTATTTTTATCTCGCATGACCGTTCCTTTATCCGCAATATGGCGACCCGCATTGTCGATCTGGATCGTGGAAAACTGGTGACCTATCCCGGCGATTACGACACTTATTTGCTGGAAAAAGAAGAAAACCTGCGCGTTGAAGAACTGCAAAATGCGGAGTTTGACCGCAAGCTGGCGCAGGAAGAAGTCTGGATCCGCCAGGGCATCAAGGCTCGCCGTACCCGTAATGAAGGCCGTGTGCGCGCATTGAAAGCCATGCGTCGCGAACGCAGCGAACGCCGCGAGGTGATGGGCAGCGCGAAGATGCAGGTGGAAGAGGCAAGCCGCTCGGGCAAAATCGTCTTTGAGATGGAAAATGTCGACTATCAGGTGGACGGCAAAGTGCTGGTCAAAGATTTCTCTGCTCAGGTTCAGCGCGGCGACAAGATTGCCCTGATCGGACCGAATGGCTGTGGTAAAACCACGCTGCTCAAATTGATGCTGGGTCAGTTGCAGGCCGACAGTGGGCGCATCCATTGCGGTACCAAGCTGGAAGTGGCTTACTTTGACCAGCACCGCGCGGAGCTCGATCCGGACAGAACGGTGATGGATAACCTGGCGGAAGGCAAACAGGAAGTGTTGGTAAACGGTAAGCCACGCCATGTGCTGGGCTACCTGCAGGACTTTCTCTTCCATCCGAAACGGGCGATGACACCGGTTCGCGCGCTCTCCGGCGGTGAACGTAACCGACTCTTGCTGGCACGTTTGTTCCTGAAACCCAGTAACTTATTGATTCTCGACGAACCTACCAACGATTTGGATGTCGAAACGCTGGAGCTGCTTGAAGAGCTTATCGACAGCTACCAGGGCACTGTTATGCTGGTCAGCCACGACCGTCAGTTTGTCGATAACACCGTTACAGAGTGCTGGATCTTCGAAGGCGCGGGACGGATTGGTCAATATGTTGGCGGTTATCATGATGCGCGTGGTCAGCAAGCGGCATCGCAGGCCTACAAAGCCGCATCCGAGAAGAAAGTTGCCGAAGCTTCGGTTAACAAAACAGAAAGTGTTAAACGAACCAGTAACAAACTAAGCTATAACCTGCAACGTGAGTTGGAACAACTGCCGCAAAAGCTGGAAAAGCTGGAGGCGGAACTGGAAACATTGCAGGCTCAGGTGGCAGATGCCAGCTTTTTCAGCCAGCCTCACGACCACACGCAGAAAGTATTAGCCGAACTGGCTTCGGCGGAACAGGCGCTGGAAGAAGCGTTTGAACGCTGGGAGTATCTGGAGGCTCTAAAAAACGGCGCATAACTCAGGAAGTCAGTATGTGTGAACATCACCACGCCACACGGCATATTTTATGTACCCAGTGCGATTTACTGGTGGCTTTGCCCCCATTACAGCATGGTCATAAAGCGGCTTGCCCTCGCTGTGGCGCAACATTAACCACGCAATGGGATGAGCCCAGACAACGGCCCACCGCGTATGCGCTGGTGGCGCTGTTCATGCTACTGCTTTCCAATCTGTTCCCCTTTGTGAATATGAAAGTAGCAGGCGTCACCAGTGAGGTGACGCTACTGGAGATCCCGGGCGTAATGTTCTCGGAAGATTACGCCAGTCTTGGGACGCTCTTTTTACTTTTCGTTCAGATGGTCCCGGCATTTTGCCTGGTGACCATACTGCTGCTGGTCAATCGCGTGCCGATGTCGCAGCAGACCAAAACGTTTCTGGCGCGTATCCTTTTCCAGCTTAAAACCTGGGGTATGGCAGAGATTTTTCTGGCCGGCGTGCTGGTGAGCTTTGTCAAACTGATGGCCTATGGTGATGTGGGCATCGGCAGCAGCTTTATTCCATGGTGTCTGTTTTGCCTGCTACAACTGCGTACCATGCAGTGTGTGGATCGTCACTGGCTGTGGGATGATATCGCCCCTGCGCCGGTGCCGGTCGCGCCGTTGCGCGTTGGTGTGCCGGGCATTCATCAGGGATTACGCAGTTGCCCATGTTGCACCGCCATTGTGGCGGCGGACGAACCCGTCTGTCCGCGTTGTCATACCAAAGGCTATGTCAGGCGCAGAAACAGTCTGCAGTGGACGATGGCGCTACTGGTGACGTCGATCCTGCTGTATCTGCCCGCCAATATTTTGCCGATCATGATTACCGATCTGTTGGGCGATCAGATGCCATCGACGATCCTTGCCGGGGTGATTTTACTCTGGAGCGAGGGGTCGTATCCGGTTGCGCTGGTGATTTTCATCGCCAGTATCATGGTGCCCACCTTGAAAATGATCGCCATCGCCTGGTTATGCTGGGATGCGAAAGGCCACGGCCGACGAGACAGTGAACGTATGCACTTTATTTATGAAATCGTTGAGTTTGTTGGGCGCTGGTCGATGATTGATGTGTTTGTCATCGCCGTGCTCTCCGCGTTGGTGCGCATGGGAGGATTAATGAATATTTATCCGGCCATGGGGGCGCTGATGTTTGCGCTGGTCGTCATCATCACAATGTTTGCGGCAATGACGTTCGATCCCCGCCTGAGTTGGGATCGCGAGCCTGAATCGAGCCATGAGGAGTCGTAAGAACATGGAGAAAACCAGTGGGGAGGCGAAAGTGCAGAAAGTTAAAAACTGGTCGCCGGTATGGATATTCCCGATCGTCACGGCCCTCATCGGTGCGTGGATCCTCTTTTACCATTACAGCCACCAGGGGCCGGAAGTCACCCTCATTACCACCAATGCCGAAGGCATCATCGGGGGTAAAACGACCATCAAAAGCCGTAGCGTGGATGTCGGCGTGGTAGAGAGCACGACGCTGACGGACGATCTCACCCACGTTGAGATTAAAGCGCGCCTGAATACCGGGATGGAAAAGTTGCTCTACAACGACTCCGTTTTTTGGGTGGTTAAACCGCAGGTTGGCCGTGAAGGGATCAGCGGGCTCGGGACATTACTTTCTGGCGCCTACATCGAGCTCCAGCCAGGGAAAAAGGGCAATCAGCCGGAGAGATATAACCTGCTTGATTCGCCGCCGCTGGCACCGCCGGATGCAAAAGGGATTCGGATTATCCTGGACAGCAAAAAAGCGGGGCAACTCTCTCCGGGCGATCCGGTACTTTTCCGTGGTTACCGGGTCGGCTCTGTCGAGACAAGTACTTTCGACACGCAGAAACGTACGATCACCTATCAGCTTTTTATTAATGCGCCAAACGATCGCCTGGTCACCAGCAACGTGCGTTTCTGGAAAGACAGCGGTATCGCCGTTGATTTAACCTCTGCCGGAATGCGGGTTGAAATGGGATCGCTCAGTACCCTGTTTGGTGGTGGCGTGAGCTTTGACGTGCCGGAAGGGAATGAACTGGGCGAGCCTGTTGCTGAAAAAACGGCGTTTATGTTGTATGACGACCAGCGCAGTATTCAGGAGTCCCTGTATACCGAACATATCGATTATCTGATGTTCTTCAAAGATTCGATTCGCGGTCTGCAACCCGGCGCGCCGGTCGAGTTTCGCGGTATTCGCTTGGGGACCGTGGCGAAAGTCCCGTTCTTCACGCCAGAAATGCGTCAGAAATTGAATGATGATTACCGGATACCTATTCTGATTCGTATTGAGCCTCAGCGTCTGATTAGCCAGTTTGGCGGCGATCCTAACGTGGATGAGCATATTACCGAGTTAATGAAACGTGGCCTGCGTGCGGCGCTGAAAACCGGCAATATTGTGACGGGCGCCCTGTATGTCGACCTGGATTTTTATCCTAAAGCACCACCTGTCACCGATATGCCGGAATTTGGTGGTTATCGCATCATCCCGACGGTCAGCGGCGGTCTGGCGCAGATTCAGCAAAAACTGATGGATACGCTGGATAAAATTAACAATCTGCCACTTAACCCAATGATCGAGCAGGCGACCAATACATTAACGGCGAGCCAGCAGACGATGCGCCGTCTGCAGACGACACTCGATAATCTGAATAAGCTGACAGCCAGTCAGTCTATGCAGCAGTTGCCAGCAGATATGCAAAATACGCTGCGTGAGCTCAATCGCAGTATGCAGGGCTTCCAGCCGGGGTCGGCCGCGTACAACAAGATGGTGGCGGATATGCAGCGTCTTGATCAGGTGTTGCGTGAGCTACAGCCGGTGCTCAAAACGCTGAACGATAAGAGTAATGCGCTCGTATTTGAAGCGAAGGGTAAAGACGATCCGCAGCCGAAGAGGGCGAAAGAATGAAAAAAGGAATGATAGCGCTTCTGGCCATGCTTCTGACGGCCTGCAGCGCGAGCGGTGATAAGAAGAGCTATTATCAGCTACCATCACCGCCGCAATCAACGGTGACGCAAAGTGATGCGCGTGGGCAACACCTGCTGTGGGTCGAGCAGGTGACGGTGCCGGATTATCTCGCAGGAAATGGCGTGGTCTATCAGACAACCGATGTGCAATACGTTATTGCCACCAATAACCTGTGGGCGAGCCCGCTGGACCAACAGCTTCGCACGACGCTGGTGGCGAATTTAAGTAACGCTCTTCCCGGCTGGGTTGTGGCTTCGCAACCGCTTGGCAGTGAGCAGGACACGCTCAACGTCACCGTGACCGGCTTTCATGGTCGTTATGACGGGCGGGTTATCGTGAGCGGCGAATGGCTGGTTAATCATCGTGGGCAACTGATTAAGCGTCCTTTCCACATTGAGCTTAAGCAGCAGCAAGACGGCTATGACGAGATGGTGAAAATGTTGGCCCAGGCGTGGCAACAGGAATCGGCAAGTATCGCCAGCGAGCTTAAACGTCTGCCATAGTAAAATTGACTGCATTATCTACGCCGTCAGGTCATTTTTGTCTGACGGCTTTTTTTATTTTGTGCTCAATTCA
This sequence comes from Citrobacter sp. UYEF32, assembly GCF_040546205.1. Classification (NCBI taxonomy): domain Bacteria; kingdom Pseudomonadati; phylum Pseudomonadota; class Gammaproteobacteria; order Enterobacterales; family Enterobacteriaceae; genus Citrobacter; species Citrobacter sp. UYEF32. The sequence goes on from NZ_JBEPNI010000002.1 coordinate 264,582, forward strand.
TTACCTGTGCTGGTTCACAGTTTTTGTACAAATGAACTTCTGTTTAGGTCACATTTATGACACTGGCGTGAATTTTGCGCATTGACGACAAACCGTATCCAGGGTATTCGTAGCCTGTGGTTGCATACTTAGTAACCACTGTTTTCTTTTCCACCAGACCAAAAAATGAGGGAAACGAGGCATGAAGAGACAAAAGCGAGATCGCCTGGAACGGGCACATCAACGTGGGTATCAGGCCGGAATCACCGGACGGCCAAAAGAAATGTGTCCTTATCAGACGCTGAATCAGAGATCCGAATGGATGGGAGGCTGGCGAGAAGCCATGGAGGACAGGGCCGTCATTGCCTGATTCTGTCTCTTTAACAAGAAACCTCCGCATTGCGGAGGTTTCGCCTTTTTTGCCCTACGCCATTTTGTGGCGCGTTACACGGCAATCAGCATCAGAATGCAGAGGTGTCCTGGAACAGGCCCACTTTCAGGTCGGTCGCAGTGTAGATAACACGGCCATCAACCAGCACTTCACCATCGGCCAGGCCCATCACCAGACGACGGTTGATGACGCGTTTGAAGTGGATACGGTAGGTGACTTTTTTCGCGGTCGGCAGAATCTGACCGGTAAATTTCACTTCGCCTACGCCCAGCGCACGGCCTTTGCCTTCGCCACCGAGCCAGCCCAGGTAGAAACCAACGAGCTGCCACATAGCGTCCAGACCGAGGCACCCTGGCATTACCGGGTCGCCGATAAAGTGGCAACCAAAGAACCACAGATCCGGATTAATATCTAATTCAGCTTCAACATATCCTTTGTCGAAATTCCCACCGTTTTCGGTCATTGACACCACACGGTCCATCATCAGCATGCTTGGAGCTGGTAATTGTGGGCCTTTTTCGCCAAACAGCTCTCCGCGACCAGAGGCAAGAAGATCTTCTTTTGTATAGGATTCGCGTTTATCTACCATGTTCTATGTAAGCCTTATTGTGAGTTTCGGACGCAGGATAGCTAACACGTGTACGCTGAACAAGTCCGATCAGTTGGGACTGAACCAGCTAAGCCAACGAAGCGGCCACGGATAACGGTGACGAGCGTCTTGTTGCGTCGCCTGGGCGATACGCTCCAGGATGGTCTGCTTCAGTGTAGTTTGTCCTTCTGCATCCCAGACCAGTCTGGTCAATAAGGGGAGGGCATCCATGACATCTTCTATGGCCCAGATAGAGAATTGACCTGCCTTGACGGCATCCAGCAACTCCTGGCGCAGACAAAGATGGCGCACATTAGCAACGGGTATGATCACCCCCTGGTTGCCGTCCAGACCACGAGTCTGACAGATAGCAAAGAATCCTTCGATCTTTTCGTTAAGCCCACCCACAGGCTGGGCGCGACCAAACTGATCCACCGAACCGGTGATAGCGATACTCTGGCTGACAGGGACATCCGCCAGGGCGCTGATCAAGGCACACAGTTCAGCCATCGAGGCGCTGTCACCGTCCACTTCACTGTAAGATTGCTCAAAGGTCAGCGATGCGGAGAACGGGATCTGTTGCTCAAGTTCCAGTTCAGCCATCAGGAAAGACTGCATTATCATCATGCCTTTCGCATGAATGTTGCCGCCGAGTTCCGCTTTACGTTCAATGTCGTTAAATTCGCCATCGCCGATGTGCACGACGCAGCTTATACGTGAAGGTTCGCCAAATGCACGTGGATGTCCCGGAAACTCAACCACTGACAGGGCATTGATTTGACCGACCTGTTCACCTTCAGTCTCAATGAGGATCTGCTCTAACAGAATTTCATCTTGCATGCGCTCCGCCAGATAGCCTTCTCGCCATTCACGCTGAGTAAGCATGGTGGTAAGCTGCTCAGCATCAAATGTCCGGGCGTCGGTCATAGCGGACACTTCGCCTAACTGGCGGGTTAACCATAGCGGGCAGAGCGGGAGCGTCTCTTGATCGCCGGTATAACGAACGGCTTCCCGAATCAGTACCGGCCACGCATCTGCAGACGGTGAAGGCAATTCTGCCTCCCGGGCGACCAGTTGAACCCACTGACACCATTGCGCCAGTGTTTCCGCATCGCTAATCTGCAGGTTGTCTTCGTATTCGCTATAGATAGCTTGTTCGGCAAGCTCTGGTTCCATCTCCTGGAAATCAGCCAGCGAATCGCGTTCACCCACGAGGATAACCCGAAGATCGAGCGGCAATGACGGAACTGACACGGGCAGGGGACGAGACTCATCAAATGCAACCCAGTCAAAACGACGGCGCGTCACCATGGTTTTTAAACGCATCCACAGTAAAGGTTGCGCCAGAAGGGTGCGCAGAGAGATAACCAGCGTGCCACCATTGGCCTGATGTACCAGCCCGGGCTGCAGGGTAATCTCGTTATTGAACTGGCGCAGGCAACCAAACAACTGCTCAGCTTCAACCCAATCGGCAATAACTACCTGGTTTTTACCGGCAAAATTGGCTTCTGCGTTTTGTGCGGGGGTAAGCGTAACTGTCGCACCATTAACCTGATAGTCGCCACCTACAACGTCGATCTCCTCGGACTGCAGCGCTGACACAGCCCCGGCGAGGATCGTCAGATACTCTTCTTCTTCTGGCGCTTTGGCCAGCATAAAGCGTGACGTCGCCGCAGGATGAAGCAACTGTTCCAGCGCATAGTGTAATCGGGGTTGGGTATTGCCCAGGAAGAAGACCGTCTCGTCAGTGAGTGCGGACTGCTTAAACACATCCTGATAGCTCTCGGTATCCGGAGTCAGTTCATTCCATTCAAGTTTTGTAATGGTCAAAGTCGTTTTTTTAGTCTGATGTAAAAGGCGGGATTATACCGTAAACGCATGGGCAGCACACAGGGAATACACGTTTTCCCGTTGCAGATATGTTGTTGGGATATACAGAATGTGATTTCTTTTCAGCAGAGCAGAAAAAAACTGATATTCTGAACAGAGTTACACGGTAACGTTGAGATCGCAATGAAATATCAACAACTGGAAAATCTTGAAAGCGGCTGGAAATGGAAGTATCTGGTGAAAAAGCACCGGGAAGGTGAGCTTATTACAAGATATATTGAAGCCAGCGCGGCCAAAGAGGCCGTCGATTTATTGCTAACCCTCGAAAATGAACCCGTGCAGGTGAATGCCTGGATTGAGCAGCATATTAATCCGTCTCTCATGAACCGCATGAAACAGACTATTCGGGCGCGGCGCAAACGCCATTTTAATGCCGAGCATCAGCATACGCGCAAGAAATCAATCGACCTGGAGTTTGTTGTCTGGCAACGTTTGGCCGCTCTGGCACAGCGTCGGGGCAAAACCCTTTCGGAGACCATTGTGCAGTTAATTGAAGATGCCGAGCATAAAGAAAAATACGCCACCACCATGTCGTCACTGAAACAGGATTTGCAGGCGCTATTAGGCAAAGAGTGATTTTTTGTACAATTGGTTTTGTTCAGGCAATAAAAAACCCCGCATCGCGGGGTTTTTTTACAGCACGTGAACTTAAGCCTGAGGCTGAGTTACAACGTCTTTGCTGCCACGAACTTCGATTTCTACACGACGGTCCGGCGCCAGGCAATCGATCAGCGCAGGGCGCGCTTTCACGTTGTCACAGGTGCTGCCAGTAACCGGCTGGGATTTGCCCATGCCACGTGCAGAGATTTTGTTCGCCGGGATACCTTTAGAAACCAGGTAATCAACAACGGACTGAGCACGTTTCTCAGACAGACCCTGGTTGTAAGCGTCAGAACCGATACGGTCGGTGAAGCCCAGAACCACTACGGAACCGTCTTTCGGATCCAGGTTGCTCAGCTGACCATACAGCTGATCCAGTGCCTGCTGACCTTCCGGTTTCAGAGTCGCTTTGTTGAAGTTGAACAGGACGTCAGACTTCAGAGTGAAGTGTTTGGTCTGTACTTCCGGAGCCGGAGCCGGAGCCGGCGCAACTACTGGCGCTGCTTCTTCCTGCTGGCCGAAACGGTAGGAAACACCTACGCTCAGCATGCCGTTGTCCGGACGGGTACCAACGGTGTTTGCATCACCGATGTTGTTAACCCACTGGTATTCCAGACGGGTAGCGATATCACGGGTAACTGCCCACTCAACACCACCAGCGAATACCGGGGAAACACCGGTGTCGTGGTCTTTGAAGCCGCTGTTGTCTTTAGCGTCTGCACGCCATACCATGCCGCCCAGACGGGTGTAGATATCCAGATCGTCAGTGATCGGGTAACCCAGTTTAGCGGTCAACTGTACGCCTTGAGCTTTGAACGCACCGTTTACGTTGTCGCCTTTGTATGGCATACGACCTAACCAGTCGTAACCCATTTCAAAACCAACGTACGGGTTAACCTGATAGCCACCGAACGCACCTGCACCAAGCTGGCTTGAATGGGTCGGGCCGTCGTTCGCAATGAAGCCGGTGTCGTGGAACTGAGACCAGCCCAGTTTGCCACCTGCATACCAGGTATTATCTTTCGGAGCGGCCTGCGCTACGGTAGCGAAACCAGCCAGTGCCACTGCAATCGCGATAGCTGTCTTTTTCATTTTTTGCGCCTCGTTATCATCCAAAAATCGCCATGAAAATCTCGATGAGAAGTCACGGTTAAATCCTTCACCGGGGGCGTTGCTCATCAGTCCCTATAGAGATATCTTCACGATATCTTTGGCTTATGCCGAGCACCCCTGGCGATGTAAAGTCTACAACGTAGTTGAAAACTTACAAGTGTGAAGTCCGTCAGGCATATGAAAAAAAAGGCTTTGTATACACAATATTTAACACTTTTGCGGAACTATTCGCCAGTTCAGTTGCCTTGCAAGTCGCCTGAATCGGGCGCTGGCGGCGTATTTCGCTGATTACACGGTAAACCTTGTCAGACAGAAAAATAATGCCAGGATTTATCCTAATTTTACTCAATGATACAAATTCGAGTGAATTTTTATCCCGGAATGCTGTCTCGCAGCGAGAGGATTACATTGTACTGGGCGCATAACGAAGCCTATAGCGTTCCCTTCTTCGGCTGCAATCGCCAGACGGCGGTGTTCTTCTTCGGTCAGCTCTTCTGCATGCCAGCCAATCACAACGCTATAGTTGCCTGTACGTAACGCGCGAATCATTGATTCCAGCGTAAGGCAGGGAGAGAGTTGGCTGATTTGCATAACTTTAGTCAGCGGCAGGCCTGCCGACAACACCCATTCACGACTTAATTTTTGTTGCGGCGTCAACCAGAGCTGCCAGCGCGATTGTTGACCCAGTTGCTGTAATAACGGCAACAGCAGCAATTGTGTCATGCCGGGCTGATCTTCGCGATAAACAACCTCACTGATCAGACCCGTAGAAGCCTCAATGGCCTCTGCGCTGTGTGCGGAAAGAAATTGTGTTGAACGATTTGCACGGCTTAATGAATGGTACATGATCAACCCAGCCCTGTTAGTTACTGTATAAACATACAGTAACCCCTGGACGTTCAAAGATCAACCTCATTTTCTGAAAGCATCTCGCAATTTTGTCTTGTATTGCGATGAAGGCGCAAAATTTTCTTGCTGAGTTGCGCGCACTTGCCTATGTTCCTCAGTAGCGGATCGGTTAACAGAATTAATGTTTTTACTCCATGATTTACAAGGGAATAATCATGAAAAACATATCCTATCAAAGGATCTATCAGTCCCGGGAATACCTCGCACCTTTGGGGAAAATTCGCTTTCGCGCGCATTTTGGTGGCTACAGCTTATCGATAGACAACACCGTGTTTGCGATGATTTCAGAAGGAGAGTTATACCTGCGTGCCTGTGAGGAGAGCGCGGAATATCGGGTAACGCGAAGTTCACCTCTTCTGACAATCCAGAAGCGTGGCCGCGCTGTTTCACTTAACTACTACTTTGTTGATGAGCATCTCTGGCATGACTTGCCAACATTGTTGCGGCTTTCATCACAATCGCTCGCGGCGGCCCGGGAGGAAAAAGCGGCGCGAGATACGCCTCATCGCCTTAAGGACCTTCCAAACATAAGCTTTCAACTTGAGATGATGCTTTTTGACGCAGGTATACCAGACGAACGTATGCTGCGGCATCTGGGCGCCAAAGCGTGTTGGTTGCGTTTGAAGGCGTTGAACAAACACATGGGCATCAAGGTGCTGCTGGGTCTGGAAGGCGCGATCATTGGGCTGCATGAAGCCGCGCTCCCGGCGTTGAGACGCCAGGAGTTAATCGACTGGTACCACGAGGTGGGTCAGAAAAAAAACCAGGATCATTAAGTCATGATCTGCCGCTGTAAACGGCACATTTCTGGCAAAAGGGCGATAAGCAGACCTATTTGTTGCAATACAAGAGGTTCTTTGCTGTCAGGTCGCGGCTCAAGATGCTTAATTCGTCGCGACAAATCTGCCAGTGTCAACTGTACGCGCTCTTCATCAGCAGGCTGGTGATGAAGGGCGTCATCAACATAACAGACTGCATCATCCAATAAGCGAAGAATGGCCGGATGAGTAAGCTGTTCGCGATGTGCGCCAAGAGCAGAGATATAGCTGGTACAAGTATGATTCAGGCAAAGTAATCGAAATGCCACTTCACGCAGTTCAGGTGTCGCACCTGGTTCCGATGCCATATTCGAGACCACCGACGCCAGTTCGGCATCTCTGTTATAGGCATTTCTTCGGGCAATACGGTAGGCCAGCCGGTTATCACGACCCTGATGATATTGTTCGAGAATTGCGTCCAGATAACGGCAGTTGGCATTAAATGCCTGCTCGGTCACGCGTGCCAAATTGCGAAAACGCCAGTCTGGCCAGATAAAACTTACCGCGGCCCAGGCGATGGCGCATCCGATGATTGTGTCAATAACTCGCGGCATGGCGACTTCAAAACCTTCGCCGAGCAAATTAAAGCAGAGCAGCACCAGTAAGGTGATGAACATGGTGGCCTGCGCGTATTGTACAAGACGAAAGGCGAAAAAAAGCACACCGGTAACAACAATCAGTATCAGTTGCCCCTCCTGGGAGGGAACAAAATAAAGGACGGGGAGGCCGAGGGCGATACCTGCAATAGTTCCAACGATACGCAGCGTGAGACGGTGGCGCGTGGCGTTGTAGTTAGGCTGGCAGACAAACAGGCTGGTGAGCAGTATCCAGTATCCGTGGTGCAGACCGGTAATTTGGATGATGGCGTAGCCCGCACACAGCACAACAGACATCCGCACGGCATGGCGAAACAGTGCCGACTCCGGTGTAAGGTTGTTGCGTAAACGCAGCCAGATATCGCTCAATCCATGCAGGCTGTCATCTGCCAGTAAGTTTTCCGTTTCGTTTTTCTGCGCAGTTTGCGCTTGTCCGGACTCGATACTCGCCAGTTGTGCGTCGATGGCGCGGAGATTATCGAGTAAGAAACCCAACGCTTTCAGTTGATCAGACGACGTTGTACCACTGGCTCGAATGCGATCTAGCGCAGCATCAAGATGTATAAATGCGCGTTCGAAGCGATGATCATGCTGGTAAGGTGTGCGAAGCAGGATGGCGTTAGCAAGCCTGGAACAGGCCTGGGATTGCAGAGTAATCAACCGCTGAAAACGGAACATCACGTCGCTGTAGCGAAAATGTTCCCGCAGTGTCTGGTACTGTATATGCGAAGAGCTGGCACGTTCATGAATATCCTGTGCGGCAAAATAGTAGTGCAGCGTACGCCGCGTTCCTCGCTGTCCGCGATCGCCCCGCAGGCGGGTCAATAATGACGCCTTGGTCTGGTTTAGTGTTGACACCAACTGCCCGTTAGCCAGCGCCAGCTCATAAAGCGGGGCCTGGCTTTCCTCCTCAATATCCGGATCGAACAGTCGCGCTTTGAGCTCCAGATATTGGGATAACTGCTCGTAGCAGCGCGCCAGATTATCCTGCAGCGGGCGGATGGGGAAAACGAGATGCCCGACCAGCGTCAGCACGTTAAACCAGATGGCGCCTGCCAGCAGTAAAAGTGGCTGCTGATACCATGCGGTATATAACGTGGTGCCAAGCATGGTGTAGATGGCGATAAGCAATGCGCCGAACGCAATGGTGGCGTAGCGTTGCCCCAGCCCTCCCAACAAAATAAACCCAATGGTCGACGTGATAAGCCCAATGGCAAATAACCAGGGCCAGGGAAACAGAAGCTCGACCGATGCCGAGGCGATAAAAAAAGAAATCAGGGTAATGATTAAATTACGTAAACGGCCGGTCAGACGATCATCGAGATCCGCCAGCGCTGCGGCAACAACGCCCAGTGTTAAAGGGATCGTTAGTTTCGCGTCGCCAAGCAGCCACGGCAATGCCGCCGTTCCGCTTAGCGCAAGAAAGATACGGATGTTATAAAGCCAGGCACTATTCCAGGTGTACCGGCGAAGGAGGGGGCTTAGCATAGTATTCGTGACTCGTTTACGGGAAACGACGGCGAGCATTGGCTTCGCGCGCGGCACGGGCCACTTCAACCGACACAACACGGCGGCCAACCGGCCATAAGGCGATTGCCGCAATTTTAAAATTGGCGATACCGACCGGGATGCCGATGATGGTCATGCACTGGGCAATACCGGCCATAATATGCATCATGCAGAGCCACCAGCCAAACAGCACGAACCAGAGAACGTTGAGCACGGTCCCACCAGCATTCATGAGGGTATTTTTACTGCCAGGGTTCAGCTCATCGACATGCACAGCTTCGTTGCCCCAGGGGATCAGCGACAATTTAGTGATTTCCCAACAGGAGCGCGTAAGCGGCAGGGTAATAACCAATGCAACACTCAAAACCGTTGTTAATAGCCAGCCGAGTGTGGTGGCAAAACCGCCAAGGACAAAGTTCAATATATTCAGAACGGTACGCATATTACCTCAATGCTATTCTGTCAGGGAATTGACCTGACAATTGTAACGATTTTTTTGGCTGGAGCACGTATTCTCTGGCGGTTAAACTGGCAATCACAGTCATAAGCTGAAAAAGGATGTGTGATGGAACTAAAAGCGACTTCATTGGGAAAGCGGCTGGCGCAGCATCCATATGATCGAGTAGTCATCCTCAATGCGGGCGTGAAGGTTTCAGGTGATCGACATGAATACCTTATTCCTTTTAATCAGTTGCTGGCAATCGAGTGCAAACGTGGCCTGGTATGGGGCGAGCTGGAATTTGTTCTGGCAGATAATAAAGTCGTTCGTTTGCACGGGACTGAATGGAATGAAACACAGCGCTTTTATCAGCATCTGAATGAACGCTGGGTGGCGTGGAGCACCGAGATGAGCGAGGTGGCAGCGGGGGTACTCTCCGAACAACTCGCGGACATTTCCGGACGTATGGATCAGGAAAAATGGCTCACTCGCGCGCAGCTTAAAGGTGTTCAGCAACAGCTTCACAAGGCGTTCGATGCGTTGCCTGTTCCCACCAGCCGCCTTGAATCTTTTGCTAACTGTCGGGACCTGTGGCGGCAATGTCAGGCCTGGTTAAAAGATACAGAGGCTGGACGCGCCAAACACAATCAGGACTGGACCGACAAAATGCTGGTCCAGTACGAGGCCTTTTTTAAAAACATCGAAAGTTCTCCGCTCAACCCGGCGCAGGCAAGGGCGGTGGTCAATGGTGAAAACGCGCTGCTGGTGCTCGCCGGGGCAGGCAGTGGAAAAACCTCGGTTTTGGTGGCTCGCGCAGGCTGGCTGCTGCTGCGCGGCGAAGCATCAGCGGATCAGATCCTGCTGTTGGCCTTTGGTCGAAAAGCCGCGCAAGAGATGGATGAGCGTATTCGTGAGCGGTTGCATACGGATGACATCACTGCACGTACGTTTCATGCGCTGGCGTTATACATCATCCAGCAGGGTGGAAAAAAAGCGCCGGAAATTAGCAAACTTGAGAGCGACACCAGCGCACGACAAACGTTATTGCTTAAAGCCTGGCAAACTCAGTGCGCAGAGAAAAAGGCGCAGGCCAAAGGCTGGCGACAGTGGCTGGAAGAGGAGCTGCAGTGGCAGGTTCCGGAAGGCAACTTCTGGGACGATGAGAAACTGCGGCGTCGGATGGGACCCCGGTTGGATCGCTGGGTCAGCCTGATGCGTATGCATGGTGGCAGTCAGACTGAAATGATTGATGCGGCGCCGGAAGAGGTACGCACGCTGTTCAGCAAGCGAGTCAAACTGATGGCACCCCTGCTGAAAGCCTGGAAAACCGCGCTCAAAGCGGAAAACGCCGTTGATTTTTCCGGATTGATTCATCAGGCGATTAACGTGCTGGATAAAGGGCGTTTTGTCAGCCCCTGGAAGCATATCCTGGTGGATGAGTTTCAGGACATCTCGCCGCAACGCGCCGCGCTGCTGGCTGCATTACGGTGGCAGAATTCACAAACCACTTTGTTTGCGGTGGGTGATGACTGGCAGGCCATTTACCGTTTCAGCGGCGCGCAACTCTCGCTGACCACGGCGTTTCATGACTATTTTGGCGAAGGCGATCTGTGCGCGCTGGATACGACCTATCGTTTCAACACGCGCATTGGTGAAGTCGCCAATGGATTTATCCAGCAGAATCCGCACCAGCTCAATAAACCTCTTAACAGCCTGAGCGCCGGCGATAAAAACGCGGTGACATTATTGGCGGCGGACCAACTGGATACGCTTCTCGATAAGCTCAGCGGTTATGCCACCCAGGAGGATCGTATTCTGGTGCTGGCGCGTTATCACCATGGTAAGCCCGCCAGCCTTGATAAAGCCGCCACGCGCTGGCCAAAACTGCAGCTCGATTTTATGACCATTCATGCCAGTAAAGGTCAGCAGGCGGAATATGTCATTGTGCTGGGGTTACACGAAGGGCAGGACGGTTTCCCGGCCCCCGCCCGTGAGTCCATTATGGAGGAGGCGCTGTTGCCGGTGCCGGAAGATTTTCCTGACGCCGAAGAGCGCCGCTTGTTGTATGTCGCTATCACTCGAGCACGTAAACGCGTCTGGCTGCTGTTTGATAAAGACAACCCGTCGCGATTCGTTGATGCGCTCAGGCAGCTTAATGTGCCGGTGGCGAGGAAACCCTGAGAGCAGGCGGCATCAGCCGCCCGCACAGACTATTTCAGACGTTCAGCGAGGTAGCGCTGGTAATCCGGGATCAGGATTTCGACACTTTCTGCGAAACCGGGAGACTGGATGATGAAATCAGCGGTGGAAAGGTTGGTGGCGACCGGAATATTCCACACGGTCGCCAGACGCAGCAACGCCTTAACATCCGGGTCGTGCGGCACTGCGTTCAGCGGATCCCAAAAGAAAATCAGCACATCAATTTTGCCTTCCGAAATGAGCGCCCCAACCTGCTGATCACCCCCCATCGGGCCGCTCAGCATGGCATTCACTTCAAGACCGGTAGCCCGCTGAATCAGGTTCCCGGTTGTCCCGGTGGCATAGAGAACGTGGTTAGCCAGTTTTGGCTGATGGCGTTCAACCCATGTCATCAGCATCTGCTTGCAATGGTCATGCGCAACCAGTGCGATGTGCTTACGCACGGGTAAGGAGCGTGTTGTGAGTTCCATAATCCGATTCCGTCAAAGTATTTTCGCTACAGATTACTGGAAGCGCCTGATGCTGCAAGAGAATGGCGTAAAAAATTATGCGCGAATGCGCGTAATGTTAACTCGCGCGGATCATGACGGGGGTTGTTGCTTAATCCATTGCATAAAACGGTCACGGGTTTGCGGGTCGGCCTGTTGGTACCAGAACCTCAGGCGCTGTTCTGTGAGGGTTTGCGATTGTGTCTGTGGGGTATCCAGTTCTGAAACGCCAGAGAGTAAGGTGCTGTCATCGGCCATCATCGTTGCAAATTTGGGTAGCGAAGCATATTTCCCCGCTTTGTTGTAATGCTCTGTCTCATGTTCATAGTCAATGATTTTCCCGTTTGCACTGATCTCAAGGATATCGAGTTTTACCGGAATCGGTGTGGCGTTGCCATCCAGTAAAGCCAGATGAGGCGTGGCGTTAAACGCCTCGGCTGCCTTTTGTGTGTCGATAGGGGGAAGGTTGAAGTTGACCTGGCTGATGCGCTGCGTATCGAAGGTGGCAATCAGCGGTACGGAAATAAATAGCCGGGATTCGTGATTGCCAGGCTCCATATTTTTTTCAACCCGGAAAACCACCTGATGAACGCCGTTTTCCAGTTCTATACTTTCCGCGCCGCGAAGCAGTGAGCTGGACACCTTTTTGCCATCAAGAACCAACAGGTCGATATCGCCGGACAGGCGAAGCGACGTAGCCAGTACATTAACCGGTATCAAACACGTGATAATGAATACTGTCCACCCGCACTTCATTGCGCGCTCCTGGGGGCTCATTGCCAATTCACATTTCAATTTATTTATTAACTTATAGACATATAACCTGTTCTCGCACTCATACTTCTGTATGGGATGCATGGTTGTAGCGCAATGTTTGACATACACTTTGGAAAACCGCTGGAGGAAACCATGAAAGAGACCGATATCGCCGAGATCCTGAAATCGACACGTACCATCGCGTTGGTGGGGGCGAGTGACAAACCTGACCGGCCGAGTTACCGGGTCATGAAGTATTTGCTTGACCAGGGTTACCACGTTATTCCGGTATCACCGAAAGTTGCCGGTGCAACGCTTCTGGGGCAGCAAGGATATGCCACGCTGGCTGATGTGCCGGAAAAAGTGGATATGGTTGACGTATTTCGTAATTCCGAAGCGGCATGGGGCGTTGCCCAGGAAGCTATTGCCATCGGCGCGAAAACATTATGGATGCAGCTTGGCGTAATCAACGAACAGGCCGCCGTGCTGGCCAGTGAGGCGGGATTGAAGGTCGTGATGGACAGATGTCCGGCTATTGAAATCCCGCGGTTAGGACTCGCAAAATAAAAACACCCCGCATTGCGGGGTGTTGTCAGTTACGCAGGCGGGGTGCCTGCAGTTGCCTGCGGATCGTCCGCGCCAGCTCATCCATCGAAGGTTGTTCAGGATGTTCTTGCTGAATCTCACTGGTCAGTTGTGCTTCAGCCAGATAGGTATGCACTGGCTGACCGTCATCATCTTCCATCACCACATGGTACCAGGGCGCAGCCCGGAGTTCATCGTTAACCGCCAGCTCGTCGACTGACGGTTCGTCGAGTGAATACTCAGGGTCAATATCCACCACTACGCCAAGATAGCCCAGCAGCGAGTGGCGAACCTGCTGACCAATACCGTATTTGCTGGCAATCATTGTCACCTCCCGGGAACCTGTACATGACCCAGATATGCGGGCAAGGCTCCAAAAATCAAGTTACATGACGCGACAGGCAAACCCTTTAAGGTACAGTCCTTCCGGGTAGGGAGCGATCACCGGGTGATCGGCGGCCTGACGGAACTGCTCTATAAATTGTACATCACGGCCAGCATCTATTGCGGCGTCGGCGATGATTTTCTGAAATAAATCTGTGGTCATCAGGCCAGAGCAGGAGAAAGTCAGTAACACGCCGCCGGGGTTCAACAGTTGGATAGCGAGCATGTTGATATCCTTATAGCCACGACATGCGCCCTGAAGCTGCCCCTTATTTTCTACGAATTTTGGCGGATCCATGACGATGACATCAAATGTCTCGCCCTGATCGCGATATTTGCGTAACAGTTTGAAGACGTCATCACGAATGAACTCAGCCTTGCTGAGGTCAAGCTTGTTTAACTCAACGTTCTTTTTGGCAACGTCCAGCGCTTCCTGGGAGGTATCCACACTCACCACCTGACGGCAATTGCCCATCAGAGCGGATACGGCGAAACCACCCGTATAAGAGAAACAGTTAAGGACGCGTTTGTCGGCAACGTAACGGCGGGTTGCCAGGCGGCTGTCGCGTTGATCGAGGTAATAGCCGGTTTTATGGCCGGCCTTAATATCGACATACAGCTTCATGCCATTTTCCTGGATTGGCAGCAGATCAGGCGGCAACTCACCCACAACCGGACCCTGCGCGAGCGCCAGCCCCTCTTTTTTACGTACCGCAACATCGCTGCGATCGTAGATGGAGCATTGCGGGTAGAGTGTCTGCAGCGCAGAGATAATGGCAGCGCGCTGATATTCAGCACCAGCGCTAAGCAATTGCAGTACCAGGAAATTACCGAAGCGGTCAATGGTAACGCCCGGTAAACCATCGGATTCACCTGCAATCAGACGGTAACTGTCCAGCCCGTCGCGCTCTGCCAGCCAGTCACGCCATTGCTGTGCCTGCTGCAGGCGGCGGGTAAAAAACGCGATGTCGATGAGCTCGTCTTTGTCGAAGGTCCAGACGCGAGCGCGAATTTGCGACTCCGGCGAAAAGGCGCCGCGCGCCAGCCATTTACCCTGCGCATCGACAATGTCGATAGTCTCACCGAGACGGGCTTTTCCTTCCATACGGCTTACGGCGCCGGAGAACACCCAGGGATGGCGGCGCAGCAAGGATTTCTCGCGCCCTTTGGCTAACACTAAACGGGGAAACCTTGCACTTGTAGATTCGGTCATACCGGGGAACCTCTGACGAACGTCAATATTAACCGGGGGATATCGGCCCGGCTCTTGATAATTAAACGGCGCGTAGGGTAGCACACATGCCCGGGCCAGGCACCCGCCTGATGGGGTGAGCGTTTCGGCACAAAAACAAAACGTTCAGGCACAACGTCTGCGCACGCTAAATCTTAAATTGTATTTCTCAACATCAACGAGGAAATACAATGAAAAAAATCACCTTCACCATCTTAATTTTTTTGGCCGCCGGGAGCGTTAATGCCTTCGCGACTGAGACGTTTAGCCTCAGCAGTGCGGATATTCAGAACCATCGTTTAACAGAACAACAGGTTTTTGCGGGATTTGGTTGTCATGGCGGCAATACATCTCCGCAACTGGGCTGGCATAATCCACCAGCAGGAACCAAAAGTTTTGCGATAACCGTTTATGATCCCTCAGCCCCGACGGGAAGCGGCTGGTGGCACTGGACGGTGGTGAACATACCGGTGCAAACACAAACACTCCCAACGGGCGCGGGAGATGAAAAGAGCCCTACGTTGCCTGACGGGGCAGTTCAGGGGCGAAACGATTATGGCTATGCGGGCTTTGGGGGGGCGTGTCCTCCCGTCGGCGATAAACCGCATCCGTATCAATTCACCGTATGGGCGCTGAGTACTGATAAACTGCCTATTGATAGCAATGCAAGTGGTGCTCTGGTTGGCTATATGCTCAACAGTAATGTCATTGCAAAAGCGAGTTTCACAGCAACCTACGGAAGATAAAGGTGACACGGTGCAGAAAGTCCAGTTTCAGCATAAAACGTTAACGGCGGCAGAAGTCCGTTCGAACCATCTGCATCGTCTGCATCGTGTAAAGCTTTTCAGTGCTGCCATTTGCCATATTACGCAGGGAAGCAAGGTTATTATTCAGGAAGAGAATCGGGTTGTCGCGACACCTGATGAGCTTATTATCGTTCCGGCAAATACCTCTCTCGAAATCATTAATCAGCCAGTACATGGCCAGTTTCACTCCGATTTATTAGTATTATCGCCCGATCTGCTCACAGAGTTTAAGTCACAATATATACGGGATTTTCCAGCCGCCAGGCCTGCGTCCGTATGCGCCCCTCTAAGTCACGATCTGGCCTTTATGTGGGACAATTTATTACATGCGGTTCGCCATGATTTACCGGAAAAATTGCAAAAACATCAGGCGATGGGGCTTTTGTTAGCACTGCTTGAAGAGGGGGGTGCGGGTCCGCTTCTGATTGAGCGTCGTTATAGTCTGACCGAGCAGGTGCGACAAATTGTCATGTTGTCTCCCGCAAAAAAATGGAGTGTGCAAGAGATAGCAGGGCAACTTGCTATTGGCGAATCCACTTTACGCAGACGGCTTAAAGATGAGTCTCAAAGTTACCGACTAATTGTCGAGGAGGTTCGCATGTCGCTTGCATTATCACAGCTACAATCCACTACCTTGCCTATTGGCGAAATAGCTTCTCGCTGTGGGTATCTTTCGGGTTCGCGTTTCACTGCCAGGTTCCGTGAGCATTATGGATGTTTACCTAAAACTGTACGCTGATGATTAACGTTTCTACTATTAAAAGAGAGACTGATTTTGCGTGAGGGGAGGTGGTTATGGCGAACGAGACAACATCGAATTGCGTAATATGCTGGGTTCATGGCATGGTCCAGGGCGTCGGGTTTCGTTATAGCACGCAACGTGAGGCGCAGCGTCTGGGGTTAACCGGTTACGCGCGCAATATGGACGACGGCAGTGTAGAGGTTGTCGCTTGTGGCGATAACGAGAAAGTGGAGCAACTCATTACCTGGCTGAAAGCCGGTGGGCCGCGCAGCGCCAGGGTTGAAAAGGTCTTAACAGAGCCTCATCAACCCGGCAGAGAATGGACGAATTTTGGGATTCGCTATTAAATGCATTTTACCGGTTTTGGCAGGCCGGCAATTTTTGTTGCCTGCTTTGCCGGTCCTTTCGGGAAGAGGCGATACAGATAACGACTGTTGCCTTTTTCTTCACCAAATTTGTTAGCCATCGCTTTTACCAGCATGCGAATGGCGGGCGACGTATTGAATTCCAGATAAAACTCGCGCACAAAGCGCACCACTTCCCAGTGTTCTTCTGCGAGGGTGATACCTTCATTTTCGGCAATCGCCGATGCCAGTGCTTCATTCCACAGAGTCGTGTCTTTCAGATAGCCTTCGCTATCGGTTTCAATTTCTTTACCGTCAAAGATCATGGTCGTTCGCAAGGTGAGTCAATAACGCGGGGAGTGTAGCAAAAAACAAAGCCCCGCATAAGCGGGGCCCTGGTAATGCACGATGACGCGATTAGTCGCGGCTGGCGAAGCCCAGAATGCTCAGCAGGCTTACAAAGATGTTGTACAGCGACACATACAGGCTCACGGTTGCGCGAATATAGTTGGTCTCGCCGCCGTGAATGATGTTGCTGGTTTCAAACAGGATTGCGCCTGAGGAAATCAGGATGAACACTGCGCTAATAGCTAAATGCAGCGCCGGAAGTTGCAGGAAGATATTGGCAACCATCCCGACCAGCACAATCACAATACCTGCCATCAGCATACCGCCGAGGAAGGACATGTCTTTGCGCGTTGTCAGCACATACGCTGAGCAGCAGAAGAACACCAGTGCGGTACCCCCGAGCGCCAGGCCGATGATATCGCCCATGCCCGCAGACAGGTAAGCGTTCAGGATTGGGCCCAGGATGTAACCCAGGAAGCCGGTAAAAGCGAAGGCCGAAAAAATACCCGCCGGTGAGTTCGCCGTTTTATAGGTCAGGAACATCAGGCCGTACATCCCAACCAGCGTCAGAATCAAACCCGGAGAGGGCAGCATCAGCACGGTGCTTGCGGTTGCCGTGATGGCGGAAAAGGCCAGCGTCAGGCTCAGTAAGAAATAGGTATTGCGCAGCACTTTATGGGTGCTAAGCAACGATGAACGGTCGCGCGAGGAGGTAATAATACGATCCATGAGGCACTCTCTTTTAACATAACAGATGTCATTAAATGTCGAGGATAGGAAATCCCCGTTTCCTTACAAAGTTGTTTTACCCATCTTTACTCAAAAAGCAAGCAAATCCATTTGGTTAAATATGCTTCAAATGCTCAAAAATTAAGCATAAGTGCGCATTTGAAGAAAATAACCATACCAGTGTCTTATATGTCACTGAAAAATATTGCCCTGATGACTTGAGCGCGCTAAGAAAGAAGTCGCGTCGTCATCAGGAATATAATCAGGGCGAAAAAGATGAAATCACGATATTTTACCCGTATTACCCTAAGCGCCTTAGCGTTAGGCATTATGAGCGCCTCCGCGTCGTTAAACGCGGCGACAGTTCCCGCAGGAACTGAGCTGGCGGCCCAGCAGGAGCTGGTGCGTAACAATGGCAGCGAACCTGCGTCTCTCGATCCGCATAAAGTAGAAAGCGATGTCGAATTCGGGATTATCAGAGATTTATTCGATGGGCTTGTTGCGGTAAAAAAAGATGGCACTGTTGAGCCTCGTCTCGCGCAATCATGGGAAAACAAAGACAACACGGTATGGGTGTTTCATTTGCGCCCTAACGTGACGTGGTCTGATGGCACGGCCATTACGGCAAAAGATTTCGTCTGGAGCTGGCAGCGACTCGTCGATCCGAAAACCGTGTCACCCTATGCCAGCTACCCCGGCAACATGCATATAGAGAATGCCGCCGACATTGCTCTTGGAAAAAAAGCGCCCGAGACATTGGGTGTTAAGGCGCTGGATGATAATACCCTTGAGGTTCGCCTGACGCAGCCGACGGCGGCTTTCCTCGCTATGCTGGGGCATCCGGCAATGGTGCCGGTCGATAAGATTCTCATCAACCGCTTTGGCGAAAAATGGACCAAGCCTGAACATATTGTTACCAGCGGCGCCTACAAACTTAGCGACTGGGTAGTCAATGAGCGTATCGTCGCGGTACGCAATACGCGCTACTGGGATAATAGCGCGACGGTCGTCAATAAAGTGACGTACCTGCCCATCTCTTCTGAAACCGCCGATGTAAACCGCTATAAAGCCGGTGAGATAGATATCACCTATACCGTGCCGGTAAATCAATTCGCCCAGTTGAAAAAGACGCTCGGCGATCAGGTCAACGTTTCGCCGCTGCTGGCGACCTATTACTACGAATTCAATACCACTAAAGCACCGTTCAACGATCCGCGCGTACGTCGGGCGCTCAATATGGCGCTGGATAAAGATATTATTGCCGATAAGGTGATGGGGCAGGGGCAGCGTCCGGCCTGGTTAATCAGCCAGCCAGAAATCGGCGGAGTAACCTTGTCCGCACCGGATTACGCCGCCTGGCCACAGGAAAAACGGATTGCAGAAGCGAAACGATTGCTTAATGAAGCCGGGTTTAATGAGGCGCATCCACTGTCGTTTAATCTGCTTTATAACACCATGGAGACCCATCAGCGCATCGCGATTGCCGTTAGTTCTATGTGGAAGAAAAACCTGGGAGTAGAGGCAAAGCTGCAAAACCAGGAGTGGAAAACGATGCTTGATGCCATGCATACCGGTCACTTCGATCTGGTTCGCTATGCCTGGAATGCCGACTATGATGATGCCGCAACCTTTTTGAACAACTTCCGTACGGGCGATAGCGAGAATACCTCGCAGTACAGTAATCCGGCTTACGATGACGCATTACGAAATGCTGCCAAAGCAAGCAATCTCGCCGGGCGAAGCAAATATTACCAGCAGGCGGAAGATTTACTGGGGCAAGATGTCCCGGCGATCCCTGTTTACCATTATGTCCGCGTGCATCTTGTGAAGCCGTGGGTCGGCGGGTTTGACCCGGACAGGCTCGGGTATTATTTAACGAAGGATATGTACATCAAAAAACATTGAGGTGCTGTCGCCATAAAAAACGGCTGTAAAATGGTCAGTGTGTTGTTATTTCAGGCGATTAACACACATTTGGCTGTTTTTCAGGCATATGAACATTTCAGGGCTTTACAGATGCATCGGGGATGTTTATAGTGCGCCTCATTCCGGAAGTGTGGCCGAGCGGTTGAAGGCACCGGTCTTGAAAACCGGCGACCCGAAAGGGTTCCAGAGTTCGAATCTCTGCGCTTCCGCCAGATTAAACAAGGGCTTACCATTAGGTAAGCCCTTTGTTTTTGAGGCGAAGAATAAAAAGACTTTTCGAGAAGAATAGCTCACCCCGCCATTTGCCTTAACAGTGACTTTTCCCAATAAGCGCGCGATCACATCTCAGACAGATTTGCACTCTTCGGTTATAGATCAGCACCTGACTTTCTGTTTTGGTCTGCTGAATAAAACTCCCCTTATCAGACATCTGCATCCAGCCCAACCCCAGCACAGCAGCTTGCCGCGTCAACTTTTTGGACTCAAATAATGCGTTAAAACTGATCATGGTCTTTCCTCAATTGATGGATTTGCGCTGGTCAGGCGCGGCTAAAACGGAATGTGGTGCATGTTTTGCGCCATCGGATTGGGTATACCCGTCGTGGAGACCATGAGCTTATTTCTGGTATGCGGGTTTAAATACAGATGAGTCGAAAGCGTGGTGGTATGCGCTTGCATAGCGACGCCTGTGATATACTTTCTGCCGAGCCACGGCATAGTCGTTGGTCTTTCCTCGGCGCGGGATTGGTCTCCCGTTGCCACTACCCGATGGATTGGTCTCCGCTCGGGGTAAAAGAGCCCACTTCGGTGGGCTTTTTTACGTCTTTAAGGTTGTGGTGTCAGGTGTTTATCTTCTGATTGCTGTCAATGCAACTGCAATTCACTACGGGGCTTACCTCGGATCTTTTGTCTGTCTTTCCAGACTGTCAGAACGTTTTACTGAACAACTACCGCGTGGTTAGTGCGTTGTTGGTGTGATTAATTTAGTTAAATCTAACTTTCAATGCAACTTTAAAATTAGCTAAAACGAACAAAGTAAGCAAAAATAAAGTTATGTAATTGAAAAATAAATAATTATTTATTGTTTCTTGCTTTGAGCAATTCTTCGAACAACCGATTGAAATCTGCCACTTTTTCACGCAAGTCGGACAAATGTCGCTCTTTTTCAGACTCGGGAAGGGATGCAAATAGCGATAACAGCTCTTTTTCACTCTCGTTTAGCTGATTTTGCGGGGGGATGGGGTCGCCTGGGGCGCTGTTTTCATCGCCGTAAAGAATCCATGTAGGCGAGCATTGCAGGGCCGAACTAAGGGAAAAGAGGTTCTTGCCCCCAGGTTCACTATCTCCAGTTTCCCATTGTGAAATAGTAACATGCGCGACTTTAACCAGTTTGGCTAACGCCCTCTGGGTAAGATTCAATTCTTTTCTGCGCGCTCTAATGCGCTCACCTGGCATCGTCATAGTTAGATAATTCTAAATTCCCTTGACTTCGTTATCTCGAACACCTAGCTTGTTAGAAAAATCTAACAAACGGGAGGGGACATGTTAACAAGCGAAGCGATCAAACATTTCGGTAGTAAGAAAAAGCTTGCTGAGGCCGCCGGTGTGAAAGCACCGACCGTATATGCATGGGGTGAGTTGGTGCCCGAAGGTAAAGCCGCTCGATTAGCGCTGATCACAGAAGGGGTTTTGAAATATGACCCTGAGGCTTACAAAAATCGCATTCATTCAACCCATGATGCAGCTTAGCAACAGGAGCTGGCCGATTGTAAATGACCGCTGCGCGGCTGTTCGATGCGAGAGACCGAGCGCAGCACGTTGCATGCGCCTTACAGACCCAGCAGGAAACACAGCGCCTGACCAGCGTTTAACTGTGCCGAGGAAAGACCAATGCAAACACAATGTATTACATGGCCTAATGGCTTTCGCCTGAATGCTGAGCCGGTATTTATTTCTGACGAACAGGAAGTTTATGTGGTGCAGATTTACGCGGAAAACCAGGACGTCCCTGGATTGCGAAAAGCTGAAACTCGTAAACAATGCCTGTCGACAGCTAATGATGAATACGTGGGCCGATACCAGGCTGAATTGTTGGGGATCTAACGATGAGCATGACGCTGACAGCCCGCGCCATGAGCATTAAAACGGGCAACCCAATTCGTAAACTGGTCCTTATCAAGCTGGCTGATAACGCCAACGACAACGGTGAATGCTGGCCGTCGTACCAACATATTGCCGATCACTGTGAATGCAGCCGTAGTGCCGTGCGCGAACATGTTGAAGCCCTGATTGAAATGGGCTTGCTACAAAAACTTAATCGTCCAGGCGTTAAAAATGGAAAGGGCAATGCATCAAACATTTATACGTTAAATCTTGATAAACCTGTGCCGCGAAAAAGCACACCCCCTGTGCCACAAGAAAACACAGCTATGCCGCCAGGCAGCACTCCCCCTATGCCAGTTGGCGGCACCAGAATCGGTCACTATTTTGAATCAGCCATTGATCCAAAAGATCCCCCTTATCCCCAGCGGGAGGAGGATATGGGAATTCACGCTGACGCTCAAAAAGCCCTGGACTACTACAACGCCAAAACAGAGACCCGCTGCCGTGACATGAAACCGTTCGTTGTATTGCTGACACCGACAAGCACCCGGACAGCATATAGCCTGGACGACATCAGACTGGTTATTCGCTGGGTGCTGGCAACCTGGAATCGACGCGGCACCGGCTTACCAAAACCGGTGAATATTTGCCGCGTGAACCGGTTCGATGGATACATCGCTGACGCTGAAAAATGGGCCATTACTGAGGCAAACATTGATCCGGCGGCTGTCATGGAGGGTTTCAATCAAATTTTTGCCGGGCTTATGCCGATGGCAGAACTGGACGCTGACCGTCGTCGCTCAATTATCCGTCTGGCTGCGCACATGAAAAACCAGACAACCGGGGCATTCCTGGGGTACTTCGAGAGATTCCGTGAAATCGCTTCTGATTTTTATTTCGGTGGTGAACACGACGACGGCTGGCGTGCCAGCTTTGATTACCTAATGAAGCCTGAAACACTCCGCAAAACACGTGAGGGGGCACTGTGACGCCGCAGGAACTGGAATCAATCGTGCTGGCCGGGCTGTTGAACGGCGGCGCAACGCCAGACGCGTTTGACGTTATAGCCACGACGCCAGATACGGCATTCAGCACTGGATTTTACCGCCGGGCATTTGCTGAGATTAAAAAACAGGCGCTCACGGACGGCTTGATCGACCTGCTGTTTGTGAGTGAGGCGCTGGGCGGGCAGGGGACCCTGGGTAACCTGGCGGAAATCTGCAAACAACCTGCTACTGTGCCGAACCTCAAGGGATACGCCGCAAAAATGGTTAAGGCATGGCGTAGTCGAGAAATGGCGCGCTTGCTTCAGGATGGTGCTGACGGCATACGCAATGCCGTCAATCAGGACCAGCGTGACCAGATCACAGAGAACACTATCGCGCAGTTGCTGGATATGACCGCCGACACCGGCCATGTTCAGCCGGTGCACATCCAGGATCTGTTACCGCGCTACATGAATACGGTTCAAAAACGGATAAATGGTGATGCTGAAATCCGCAATTTAATGACAGGCATAGAAGACCTGGATCGGGCGACAGGCGGCATTAATACCACCGATTTAGTGGTTGTTGCTGGCCGCCCGGGTATGGGAAAAACCGAATTCAGTCTGAACATTGTTCATGCGGTCTCCGGACGTGGCGGAGGCGCGCTGGTTTTCAGTATGGAAATGCATGCCGGGCAAATTGTCGAGCGCTCGATCGCAGGCACCGGGAATATGTCAGTTTCGCGCCTGCGTAATCCGAAAGATATGGAGGATGGGGACTGGGCGCAACTGACCAGCGCGCTGGAACTACTGAATAACAGGGACATATGGATTGTTGATGCAACGGATCTCACCGTTGAGCAAATCCGGGCTATCGCCGAAACCCATAAACGGCGTTATCCGCATCTGTCCATGATCATGGTCGATTACATGGGCCTGATTAAAAAGCCCAAAGCCGAGCGTCACGATCTCGCCGTCGCGCACATTTCCCGAAGCCTGAAAACCATGGCGATGCGCCTGCATACCCCGGTATTTGCCCTGAGCCAGTTATCCCGCGCCGTGGACACGCGCCCGGCGGCACAGCGCCGTCCGGTCATGTCTGATCTTCGCGATTCTGGCTCTATCGAGCAGGACGCTGACAGCATTCTGTTTTTATACCGCGAGGACGTTTACAACCTGGATAAGCCACCAACTAACGTTGCTGAGGTCATCCTTGGAAAATCCCGCTTTAGCGCAGCCGGGACAGTAATTTATCAGGAATTCCGTAACGGGCATTTCCTGCCCATTGATCAGCATTGCGCAAGAGAGAAAACCCGCATTCAACTGGAGGCAAGCCGTCCTAAAAAGCCACACCGTTACGACCAGAAGTACAGCAAAGAAGCCTTTTAACCGCGCCTGACCAGCGCCGTTGACCAAACCGAGGAAAGACCATGACCGCTATTATCTATGTTGACCGCACCAAATACGCCGACGACGGTTGCGACTGGACTCATGTCATTGTGTGGCATATGAAGGCCGGTGCACGCGCGCGCAGCCGCTCCGTGTTGGTTCCGGCACCGCCGCCGTTTGCTGCGCCACAGGTTACAACCGCTTTGCCTGAGGTATGTTCTGCTAAAGAAATCGCAGCCTGATGTCATAACCTGTCAGAAAATCATGATAAAACCGCCATTACAGGTGGTTTGTTAACCTTTTGGTAATAAAAGGAAATTTTGTAAATTTTCCTGAAATAGTGATCCTAAGTATTTGCACTACGGATGATTGGAGAGTATAAATACTGTTATTATATACAGTATTCTGAGGTGACACGTGATTGAAATTGAGGAGGTAACAGAGCAACTCCCAGCGGATGGACGTGTCCTTATAACGTGTAAAAACGGTGTTATCTGCAGCGTGCGCCAGGTGCACGAAAATGAACATGTGGCATCACTTAATGCTCTGATTGAAATAGCAAAAATGGCTGGTTACACGATCACTAAAAACGGGTGCGTTAAGCTATAAATGTGGGCTGGCCTGAACAACCAGTCACCACTTACTGAACAATTGCTGCGTTAACGGGAGAACCGATGGCGCAGTATAGCTTTATCAAATCTACTGGCGGGGTATTCATTCCCGCTACACCCGACACACGGGCCTTTATCAATTCAAAGGTTAAACCGGGTGCTGTTTTGTATGCTGATTTCAGGCAAGCGCGTAATCCGGCGTTTCACCGGAAATTCTTTGCGCTCCTTAATCTGGGCTTTGATTACTGGCAGCCTGGCGGCGGTGCAATTTTTTCGGCCGATAAGACGCTGATTCGAGGTTATGTACAGCTCGTCGCACACCATGCCGGGCATGAGAAAACCCTTCTGCAATTAGCAGAGCGATATCTTCGCGAACAAGCCGGGATACGCGCCAGAAATAGCAGTCTGGTGAAATCCTTCGACGCGTTTCGGGCATTTCCCACACCGCAGGCCGCTGAAAACGCCGCCGCTCAGTTGCTGGATTACGCCGCATGAAAAAAGTCGATCTCACTAACCACGTGTGCGGGCGCGCACTCATCGTCCGCACTCCTCGTCTCTGTAAATTCAATCCCAGTACCGGCGCTCCGGCGCATTATTGCATCGCAGAAACCTTCGGCACGCCGAGGGGATTTTTCGCACTCAGTAAATCTGGAGAGAAGGGGTTTTTAAAATGAAACTGGAATCATCACTCAAACATTTTAGCCCTCAGGGTATGCAGATTAGCGACAGCATAAAAGGGACTTCTCCGGATCGTCTTACTGGTACTGATGTTAAAGCTGCCATGGGTACCACCAGCACACGGGCACGCTTTGGACTTGCCGCTTTTTTGGGTAAAGCTGGCGTTAGCAAATCTGATGAGCAACTGGCGGTGCAGATGCTGGTACGGCACGCAATGGAGATTGCACCGAAGAATGTCCGAAAGGCGGCTGGCGGGCAATTCAGTCATTGTATGTTGTTGCTGGCTCAATTCGCTTTCGCGGATTACTCACGCTCGGCGGCAACTGACGCAACCTGCTCTAGTTGCAACGGTACCGGAAAGACGACCAGGACGCAGGTTACACGTAAAGTCTCTTATCCGTGGGGAAAGGCGCCTTACTGGGCCAGCCGATCCCGCGCGGTTCATCCGTCCGACTGGGAAAAATGGACAGAGGTAACGGAGATTTTCCCGGTCAAATGCGAAGCCTGCGAGGGCAAAGGCCTACTAAGCGCCCGATGTCGCTGTGGCGGTAAAGGCGAGATACTCGACCGTAAGGCGACGAAAGAAAAAGGGGCTCCCGTATTCAAGACATGCAAGCGTTGCAATGGCCATGGATTTTCGACAGTTTCTTCCGCAACGGTCCATCGTGCCATCCTGACGTATTTACCAGACCTTCATCAGTCGTCATGGTCACGCAACTGGAAGCCGTTCTTTGAAAGGCTGGTGGATACGCTTCATAAAGAAGAAAAACATGCTGCGTCAGAATTCGAGAAGGTGACCTCTTATTAATGCGCCCGGATAAATGACGATAACTTTTTGCATGACACTGTTGACTTTGCATAAACGTGTCCTGTATGATTTAAATAATGGGTATTAACGCCCGAAAGAAATAAATTATAAAACCCTGCCTTCTGGCGGGGTTTGTTGTTTTTGTGCATTGTTGTTTTTGTGAACTGTTGTTTTTGTGCATTGAATACCATTGTTCAACGTCGGGTTACAAACCCTGAACTGGCCTGAATGATTGATGCGCGACCGCAGGATGTAATGCGTATTCTGCACTTACACCATTCAACAACAATCGCCACCTTCCAAAACGCGCTGGTGGCTCTCGGGCAAACCCTTGAGCTGAGCGCAGCGTAAAAAATATTAACGTAAACAAAGGCTCGCTTCGGCGGGCCTTTTTCATTTCTGGCCTCGGGAATCACACGCAACCTTCACTTTTTACGAAAGAGCCCGAAGGCCAGATCTCTCTCATATAACACCCCGACTCAATCGGAGGTGAATCTATGGCTAAGTGTATGCACGATAAAGAGGGTATTGCCGGGGTTACCTGGATTGTTCTGCTGGTCATTGCCGGCTGGGGCGGCCTGGTTCGCTATCTGATCGATATCAGACAAAACAAAGCAGCATGGAGTTGGGTAAACGCGTTAGCTCAAATGGTCGTCTCAGGTTTCACCGGTGTCATTGGTGGGTTAATTAGCATTGAAAGTGGCCTGAGTATTTACATGATTCTGGCTACTGCCGGAATTAGCGGCTCGATGGGATCGGTCGCCCTGACGTATTTCTGGGAGCGTTTTACCGGAGTAAAAGTTCAATGAATCTCAATCAGTTCCAAAAGGCGGTCCCCATTGACGCCGGTTCAGCTTCGCGCTGGCTCCAGCCACTTAACGACGCGATGGCCGAGTTTGGCATTACCAGCACAATCGACCAGGCGATGTTTATTGCCCAGGCCGGACATGAAAGCACCAGCTTTAGCGCGCTGGTGGAAAATTTTAACTACAGCGTTTCAGGTCTTGCGGGTTTTGTCCGTGCGGGGCGTATCACCCCGCAGCAGGCTCAGGCACTCGGACGCAAGCCTGATGAGAAAGTTTTACCCGTTGAGCGTCAGCGCGCGATTGCCAACCTGGTTTACAGCAAGCGTTTTGGTAACACCGCTCCCGGTGATGGCTGGAAATATCGGGGACGTGGACTGATTGGCATTACCTTCCTGAACAATTACCGGCGCTGTGGTATCGCGTTGAAAATCGACCTTGTTACCTCTCCTGAACAACTGGAACAGGAGGTAAACGCCGCGCGATCCGCCGCGTGGTTTTACGTCACTCACGGCTGCCTGAAATATCCCGGCGACGTGGGCCGGGTCACGCAAATTATTAACGGCGGTCAGAACGGCATCGGTGATCGCCTTGACCGTTACAACCGCGCAATATGCGCATTGGGGGAATGATGGTTATCGAAAACTGGAAACAAAGCTGGAAGTTATTCAGCGTTCAGGCTCTTGCTGTCGCCGGGACAATTCCCGTTATCTGGTCACAATTACCCGATGACGTCAAAGCAATGATCCCTGCGAGCTGGATGGGTGCAATCACTGCGGTTGTGGCGGTGTGCGGCATCGTTGGTCGCCTGGTAAAACAGCCTGCAGCTTCGGACCCGAAGTGATGGGCGCCCTGGAAGCCATTATCGGCGGCATTATCACTCTGGCCCTTCTTCTGTTTGGTGCACACCGTATCGGAAAGAGTCAGGGTAAGGCAGAGGCGCAGGCCAACGTGCAAGAGCAGACCGCTGCCGCTGCTATCGCCGCCACTAAACGCCGGGTTGAAGTCATCAAAGAGGCCAGCGATGTACAGCAGACTGTTAACCATATGCCTGATGACGATATTGATCGGGAGCTGCGCGACAACTGGACCCGCAAAAGTTGACGTTATCGACACTGCCTGCGACTGGGTAAAGCCAGTCTACCTGACTTTAGAAGACATCCGGGTAATGGACCCGAACACAAAGAAAGACATCCTGATTCATAACAATTCCTGGCGTAGTCACTGCGCTGCTGAAACAGAATTCCCACCTCACTAAAAGAGGTCACGGCCAGCATCATTCAGATCTAAGGAAACGTAATGAAAAAATGTATTTTTGCATTTATCTGCCTTTTGTCTTTATCTGCTCACGCTGAAAAATACCTGACTTATCCTGACTCCCCGCGGGCTTAGCCCTGCAACCGAAAACTGCAACAACAAAATGAAAGCCAGCAACCGGCGCGACGCGTTTTAGTGGCGTTTCGTTGAGTTAGGTACGTCGAGCATTCCCCCGCACCCCTTTGTGCGGCCTGCGTTTGATTCATGCAGAAAGAGGCGGCACGAACTGTTCCTGGCTGGATGAACAGAGACATTAATGAGGGGCTATCAAAATGACGGAGGCAACAATTTATGCCCTGATCGGTGCACTAGCGAACGGTCAGGTTTATCCCTATGTGGTACCGCTGAATGCGCAGAAGGAGCCTACAGTAAATCCACCCTGGGTTATCTTCTCGCTGCCTACTGTTACAGTGACCGATATGCTTTGTGGGCAGGCTGAATCAACCGTTTCGATTCGGGTGGATGTTTATTCGCTGGATGTGAATGAGGCACGTGAAATCCGTGATCAGGCACTTGCCAGTCTGTCTGTTCTTGGGTTGGAACATATCAAAAAGTTGCAGCTATATGAACCTGAGACCCGTCTTCATCGCGCCTCGCTCGAGGCAACTGTGATTGTCTGAATCGTCATGCATCATCAATCTACTAACCCGCACTGGCGGGTTTTTTTACGTCTGGAGAAAATATGACCAGTAAATATGAAAAAACAAAGGGTACGAAAATTGGTATCTCTAATGCCCCGGTTACCGAAGCCGATTTCGCTGCTGCCGGTTTTCCGACGGCAGGCGTGACATTCCTTGAAGCTGAATGTGCCACGAAAGAGATCAGCTATACAGGTGGCCAGAAAAGTGACATCGATGTCACCACGCTTTGCTCAACCGAGCAGGAACAGATCAATGGGCTGGCGGCGCCGGCAGAAATGTCCATTTCCCGTAACTGGGTAGGCGACGAAGAAGCGCAACTATCGCTGCAGACTGCGTATGAGAATGACGAGCTGCGTGCGCTGAAAGTCGTTTTTCCCTCCGGTAATGGCTTTTATGTGCTGGTAGAGGTTCGTCAAAGCAGTTGGTCTGCAGCGACATCTCAGGTTGTTAGCGCAACCTATTCGCTGCGCGTGAAAGGCAAGCCAAAACGCATCACCGCGCCAGCATCTGGTTCTTAAGCGCCTTCGGGCGCTTTTCCTTTAATTGAAACGCAGAGAGTATAAAAATGTTGAATTTACGTGAGCTAGCTCTGGCATCTAATTTGGCTTTCCGCACTAAAAGCATCACTGTTCCTGAATGGGATAACGCAAAAGTCATTCTTCGCGAACCCTCTGGCGAAGCATGGGCACGAGTCAGGGATTTTATCGCCCCAACAGTCACGGAAGATGAAGAGCCTGTGAAGCTGACAGAAACACAGGCGTTTATCCGGAATAAAGAAGCAGATGCGATTCTTTTCGTTGATGTGCTTCTGGATCAAGACGGGAAGCGGGTTTTTTCTGACGATGATGTTGGTGTTGTCGCCGAAATTTACGGACAGGTTCACAGACGCCTTCTTGGTGTTGCGATGTCGCTGAGCATTGATCAGGATCAGGCCGAAAAAAAGTAAAACAACCCTTCACCTTTTTCCTCATGGCTCTGGCACTCCGATTGGGGCGCACCCTTCACGAACTTCGCAGCACAATAACCGCCAGCGAGCTGAAAATGTGGATTGCCTATGACCGTCTGAGCCCCATTGGCGACTGGCGTGGTGACGTTCAGGCAGCTCAGATATCGGCATCGGTATTCAATGCCCAGCGCGGTAAAGCGAATATAGCTGACCTGCTGCTGAAATGGGGAGGGGAGGAAGAGGATGGGGAAGGAGATTCTGAGCTTGAAAAATGGATGTCTGATCTTTGATGCCCGCTGAGCGCGGGCTTTTTTAGGGGGGAAATATGGCTACGCTGCGTGAAGTGATCATCAAAGTCTCCGCTGACTCCGGCTCGTTTCAGAGCGAAATCGCTCGCGCCTCACGGATGGGGCTGGATTATTCCAAAATAATCGAGCAGGGCGGTAAGCAGGCGGCAGCCGTCACCAGGGAAACACAGCGATCGATTGCCGCACTGAATACCGAGCTTGTCAGCGCCAAAACTACGGCGACGGGGCTGGCTGGTGTTGCTACCAATAAGCAGGGTGGTTTTGACCCGCAGGATAAGGTGCGTTCTGAGCCGGATAACTCTGAGTCAGCCCGCTGGACGCGGCGTGTAGTTGGCGTGAAGGAATCGAACGATCAAGTTGAGGTGCTGAAACAACTTACCGAAGCTGTGCAGAAATTTGACGATGAAGCTAATACAACGATGGATACCGCTGGATTGAGCGACAGGCAGCGGCAACGTTATGGCGAAGAATATCAGATAAAGCAAACCTTCGAAAAGGCTGGCGGTAATAATTCCAACGAAGCCCGCACCAAGCAAGATGCAGCGCTGACTTCGCTTAATAAGAAGTACAAGGCTATTGAGAAGTCAGAAGGCGACTGGCGTAACGGTGTTTCTCGGGGGTACAACACCTGGCTTGAGGAAATGTCGAATATTTCCGGGACCGTGTCGGATGGCGTTAAATCATCGCTAAATGGTGCATTCAGTAACGTTACGTCAATGCTGGAGGGGAATAAGGTCTCCTGGAAATCCTGGGGTATTTCGATTCTGCAAATCCTTGAAAAAGTCGCGCTGCAGATGGCAGTGGTTAATGCACTCGGCACTTCTGGTGCATCAGGTTCTTCTGGTCTGCTTGGTTCTCTTTTCAGCGGAATAGCCGGGTTTATCGGTGGCAGCACATCTTCGGTTATGTCTTCAACATCCAGCACGGTTGTTACAGGACAAAGTTTCTCCGTACCTACGCCTCATCTCGCAAATGCCCTGGGTGGTGTGTACGACTCACCGTCACTCAGTGCATACAGCAATGGTGTTTACAGCACCCCGAAAAAATTCGCATTTGCCAAAGGCGCGGGAGTTTTCGGAGAGGCAGGACCAGAAGCCATTATGCCACTGACCAGAGCCTCTGATGGCTCTCTTGGCGTTCGTGCTGTTAGTTCAGATGTAAATAACGTTCAGACGGCAGGCGGTTCGCCGCAGGTTTATATCACCATTGAAGGCAATGGTAATACCAGCGTTCAGACTGGTGGCGGTATGACAGAACAATTTGGCAAGGAGATTGGTAGTTATGTTGAGCGCCGTTATCGCGAGCTGATGGCGCGTGATATTTCCCCAGGCGGTGCCGTATGGAATCTGGCTAAAGGAGGTCGTTAATGGCTATCGAAACATTTACCTGGTGCCCGCGCATCAACCCGGAGCAGGAAGTCAATTTCCGAACACGCAAAGCACAGTTTGGGGATGGTTATGCGCAGGTTTCCGGCGATGGACCTAATCCGCGCTCGCAACAGTGGAATCTGGAGTTTACGGGGAACGAAGCCTATATCGCTGCGATAAAAGCTTTTCTGGACAGGCATGGCGGGGTGAAAGCATTTCAGTGGACGCCACCCCTTGAACCGTTGGGCTTATACCGTTGTGCGGGCTATAAGCCCACGCCACTGGGCAACAAAAAATACACCCTTTCCGTGACCTTTGAACAGGCGTTTGCACCATGAATCTAAACAATGATTATCAGAAACTGGAACCGGGTAACACCGTTCGGTTGTTTGAGGTGGACGGTACCGCGTTTGGCGTTGGCGAGGTTTTGAGGTTTCATAATCACAATATTCCCCATGCAGAAGCGGAAATAGTCGCTGCTAGTGGGGATGAGTCAAAACTTCCGGCTAAATCCATCTGGTGGCAGGGTATCGAGTATTCGGCGTGGCCCTGCCAGATTGACGGACTGGAAAAATCGACAACCGGTAGTGGCGCCACGCCAAAACTGACAGTTGCAAACCTTGACGGTTCCATCACGGCGCTTTGCCTTGCATATGACGACCTGTTGAAAGCGACGGTCACGATACACGACACGCTGGCACAGTACCTTGATGCGCGAAATTTCCCATCCGGTAATCCAACTGCAGATCCCACTCAGGAAACATTGCAGGTCTGGTATATCGACGGGAAGAATACAGAAACGTCAGAGGCTATCGAGTTTCGGCTAACCAGCCCGATGGATCTGCAGGGATTAATGATCCCGACGCGCCAGCTTCATTCTCTCTGCTCCTGGTGTATTCGTGGTAAGTACCGCAGCGGTGATGGCTGTGACTATGCAGGTACGAACTACTTCGACAAAAACAACAACCCGGTAACTGATCCTTCATTAGACCAGTGCAACGGCACGCTAACGGCCTGCAAGTTACGGTTCGGGGAAAATAACGAACTTTCCTTTGGTGGATTCCCCGGCACGTCACTCATCAGGAGCTGATATGCGTCAGAAAACCATAAATGCCATCATGGCGCATGCCGCTAGTGAATATCCCCGTGAGTGTTGTGGTGTCGTGGCGCAGAAAAGCCGCATTGAGCGGTATTTCCCGTGTCGGAATCTTGCCGTGGTGCCGGAGGACAATTTTGTCCTTTGCCCGAAAGACTACGCCGCAGCCGAGGACTGGGGAACGGTAACGGCTATCGTGCATAGCCACCCCGACGCGACAACACAGCCCAGCGAACTGGATAAAGCGCAGTGTGATGCAATGCTTTTACCCTGGCACATCGTGAGCTGGCCGGAGGGGGATTTGCGCACTATTCAGCCTCGCGGAGAACTGCCGTTGCTGGAACGTCCATTCGTCCTCGGTATTTACGATTGTTGGGGGCTGGTGATGTCCTATTATCGGCAAACCTACGATATCGAATTGCCGGATTACCGTGTTGATTATGCGTGGTGGGAGGACCAGTACCCCGACAATTTATATCAGGATAACTGGCATAAATGCGGGTTCAGGGAAGTGACTGGTGCCACACAGCCGGGTGATGTTGTGATCATGCAGGTGCAGGCCAACAAATGGAATCACGCCGCTATTCTGTTGGAAGGAAACATGATATTGCATCATATGTACGGAATGCTTAGCAATCGTGTTCCCTATGGGGGGTATTGGCAAGACAGAACTGTCATTCTCTTGAGGCATATAAATCTGCTATCATGATGCATGATTATTTATAAGGAATGCATCCATGAAAATATTAATAGGATTGATTGCCATATTCACCCTTTCCGGTTGTGTAAATATGCAAGACTTACGAAATAAAAAGCCGGATATTACATTTGCTACGAACAAATCAGTGAATGAAGTATCCAGTTGTATATTGGCCGACTGGCAAGTAAAAGTATTTCGTTATGGTAATGTATTTATTCAAGATAACATTAATCTTAATAATGGAAAAACTGTTTACTCTGAAACGCAAAGTGAGATGGCTGATGTGTTCATAGATAACAGTATGACAAGGATTAACTTTTATCATCAAAGTGCTTTGTTTTTTTATAGAGTAAATGACCGAATAGACAGCATTAAAAGATGCTTATGATTTCACTAAACCTGCTATGGCAGGTTTTTTATTGGTGGCTTATGAAAGAAATAATGACTCGTATAGAACTGTTTGGTGTTCTTGGTAAAACCTTCGGCAAGGTTCATCATCGGTTAATAAGAAATACACATGAAGCCACCAGAGCTTTAGCAGCAACTATTTCTGGCTTTGAAAAATTTATGATTTCCAGTAAGCGTCGTGGGCTTACTTACGCGGTTTTCAAAGGCA
This sequence comes from Citrobacter sp. UYEF32, assembly GCF_040546205.1. Taxonomy (NCBI): domain Bacteria; kingdom Pseudomonadati; phylum Pseudomonadota; class Gammaproteobacteria; order Enterobacterales; family Enterobacteriaceae; genus Citrobacter; species Citrobacter sp. UYEF32. Next base: position 298,321 of record NZ_JBEPNI010000002.1, read on the forward strand.
AAAAAAATATCGGAATAGATGATCTGGGATTTCCGGTTACCGGAGAGGTCATTCGTATAGTGCCTGTTATTATAGGCAGTAAGCGTGGAGGGGTACTCCAGACTATCCTCGGTGTTGCATTGGTTACAATCGCTGCTTTTGCAACTGGAGGTGCAGCAATTGGTATAAGCGGAGTCGCTTTTGCTGGTGGCTGGGGGGCTGTTGCCGCTATGGGGGTATCTATGACACTCGGCGGTATCATTCAATTGTTATCCCCTCAGCCTACCGGTTTGGCAAAAACACAATCAGTAGACAATAAACCGTCATATGCATTTGGTGGCGTAACCAATACGACATCGCAGGGTTATCCGGTGCCTCTGTTGTACGGTAAGCGCCGTATCGGTGGCGCAATTATTTCTGCCGGGATTTATATTGAAGACCAGCAGTAAATCAATCTTACTTGAATAACCGCCTCCAGGCGGTTTTTTTATGGGCGAAATATGGCAAATAAGAAAATTCAGGGGCGAAAGGGCGGCTCTTCATCTCCCCGCACGCCGACAGAACAGCCCGACGATCTCCAGTCGGTCGCGAAAGCAAAAATCCTGCTGGCGCTGGGTGAGGGTGAATTTTCAGGCGATCTCACCGGGCAATCTATTTTTCTGGATGGTACACCGCTGCTGAATGCTGATGGTTCGTCAAATTTCAGAGGTGTAACCTGGGAATTTCGCTCCGGTACTCAGGTGCAAACCTACATTCAGGGAATGCCTGGCGGCGAAAACGAAATCAGTCTTGGCGGCGTGGTTGTTTCAAGTAAGTCGCCGTGGACCCGAACACTGACCAATACTCAACTTTCTGCAGTTCGTCTGCGTCTTAAATGGCCGTCCATTTTCCGGCAGGAAAATGATGGAGACCTGGTGGGTTACACCATTAATTATGCGATTGATCTGCAGACGAATGGCGGCGCATTTCAGACGGTAATCAGTGCCTCAGTTAACGGGAAAAATACGTCAGGTTACGAGCGCAGCCATCGCATCAATCTGCCAGCCGGTGCTACAACGTGGACGGTTCGCCTGCGTAAAATCAGTGCGGACGCGAACAGCGCAAAAATCGGCGACGCAATGACGCTGCAAAGCTACACGGAAGTGATCGACGCTAAATTGCGCTATCCAAACACGGCGTTGCTATACGTTGAATTTGACTCCAGCCAGTTTAATGGCTCCATTCCGCAGATATCCTGCGAGCCGCGCGGGCGCGTTATCCGCGTCCCTGATACCTACGACCCTGAAACACGCACCTACAGCGGTACATGGTCAGGGGCGTTTAAGTGGGCGTGGACGGATAATCCGGCATGGATTTTTTATGATCTGGTGGTGAGTGACAGATTTGGCCTGGGTGACAGGCTGACGGCAGCTAACATCGATAAATGGATGCTGTACCAGGTTGCACAGTACTGCGATCAACTGGTCCCTGACGGTAAAGGCGGTGGAGGAACTGAACCACGCTATACCTGCAACGTTTACGTCCAGGATCGTAACGACGCTTATACCGTCCTGCGCGACTTTGCGGCTATTTTCCGGGGGATGACGTACTGGGGCGGCAATCAGATTGTTGCCCTGGCTGATATGCCGCGTGACGTCGATTACAGCTACACGAACGCAAATGCCGTTGACGGTAAATTCACTTACAGCAGCAATACCTCCAAAACCCGCTATACCACTGCGCTGGTTTCATATTCAGACCCTGCGAATGCGTATTCCGATGCTATGGAACCCGTGTTTGAACAGGATCTGGTGCGTCGCTTTGGTTTTAACCAACTTGAACTGACGGCTATTGGCTGCACCCGACAATCGGAGGCAAACCGTAAGGGGCGCTGGGGCATTCTGACCAATAACAAAGACCGCGTTGTAACGTTCTCTGTTGGTCTTGACGGGAATATTCCGCAACCGGGATACATTATTGCGATCAGTGATAGGGACCTGGCCGGAAAAGTGACTGGCGGCCGCATCAGCGCGGTAAGCGGTCGGGTACTGACGCTCGACCGCGTGCCGGATGCCGTGGCGGGTGATCGCATCATGGTGAACCTCCCGACAGGCGCATCACAGAGCCGCACCATTCAGGCTGTCAGCGGTAATAAAGTGACCGTTTCGACGGTGTTCACTACAATGCCAGAAGCCCAGGCGGTGTGGGTGGTTGAGTCAGATTCGCTTTATGCCCAGCAATACCGCGTCGTCAGTGTTACGGAAAATGACGACGGCACATTCACCATCGTGGGGGCAGCACATGATCCGGATAAATATGCACGCATTGATACCGGAGCGGTAATTGACGAGCGTCCAATCAGCGTGATCCCGCCGGGTAATCAGGCCGTGCCTTCGAATATCGTCATTTCCAGCTATGCCGTTGTGAATCAGGGGATCAGCCTGGAGACAATGCGCGTCAGTTGGGACCAGGCACCAAATGCTATTTCGTACGAGGCCCAGTGGCGGCGTAACGATGGCGACTGGGTTAACGTGCCCCGCAGCTCTACCGCGTCGTTTGAGGTGCCAGCCATCTATACCGGACGTTATCTTGCGCGGGTACGGGCTATTAACGCGGCTGAAATTTCCTCCGGCTGGGGATATTCAACCGAGACAACACTGACCGGGAAAACGGGAAACCCGCCGAAACCTGTCGGTTTCACGGCATCGGACAATGTGGTTTTCGGCATTGAACTGAACTGGGGATTCCCTGCAAACACGGACGACACGCTGAAAACGGAAATTCAGTACAGCGCCACGGGTACGACTGATGATGCGGTTTTACTGGCAGACGTGCCTTATCCGCTGCGCAAATATCAGCAGATGGGCCTCAAGGCGGGGCAGATTTTCTGGTACCGCGCGCAACTGGTGGACAGGACCGGGAACGAGTCGGGTTACACCGACTGGGTGAGAGGGCAGGCCAGTGTTGATGTGTCTGACATCACTGATGCCGTGCTTGAGCAGATCAAGGACACCGAACTGTTCAAAGACCTGATAGAAAATGCCGTGGAGAGCAGTGAAAAAGTTGCTGAACTGGCAGAGGCGGTCAGGCAAAACGCCGACCAACTGGCGGCGGCAGTGGGCGCGAACCGGCAGACGGCAGAGGCCATCATTGGTAATGCCCTGGCCATCGCTGATGTGGTGGTGAGGCAGTCGGCGCAGAACGGCGCAAACTCGGCATCGTTCACGCAGTTGCGGGAGGTGATTGCAACTGAAACACAGGCCCGTGTTACGGACGTGACGCGACTGGAGGCGAAAACCGACCAGAACGCTGCACAGGTAACGCAGCTCACGCAGGTGCTGGCTGACGAGACAGAGGCCCGCGCCACAGCGGTTGATACGCTGACGGCGCAGACGCAGGACAATGCCGCTAACGTAACGCAGCTCACACAGGCGGTGTCCACGCTCGACAGTTCTACCGCGTCCCGTTTCGACGAACTGTCAGGGAAAACGGCTAACGCGGCTGGTGGGGTGCAAAACACGGCGGTGGCGCTGATTCAGGAGACGCTGGCGCAGGTTAACACCCAGATGACGCTCAGTGCTCAGTACGGCGCAAACAGTGCCGGTATCCAGCGCGTTGATAACGTGATGGTGGATGCAAGTCGCGCCGTTGCTGAGTCGCTGAAAACCCTGGATGCCACGGCTGGTGGCAATGCCAATATCACTGATTTTGCGAAAACGATGTCTGATTTTACGCAGACCTCTGCAACGAAAATCAACTCACTGAGCGTCACGGTAAACGGCCAGGCCGCGGCAATTACCACGAACGCCCAGGCAGTAGCGGATATCAACGGCAACCTGAACGCGATGTACTCGATTAAGGTCGGCGTGGATGCCAACGGTGTGCAGTACGCGGCAGGGATGGGGCTGGGTGTGCAGAACACTCCTTCAGGCATGCAGTCACAGGTTATTTTCCTTGCTGACCGCTTCGCTGTTATGAGCCAGGCTGGTTCAGCCATCACGCTGCCGTTTGTTATTCAGAACGGCCAGACTTTCATTAACGATGCATTTTTCCGTGATGCCAGCATTCAGTTCGGGAAAATCAGCGATTCATTGAAGTCTGATAATTTCGTTTCTGGCCCGAATGGTATCGGGTGGAATTTGCCAAAAAGTGGCAATGCCGAACTCAACAATGTAACGGTGCGCGGAACTGTTTATGCGACGAATGGGGAGTTTTCCGGGAAAATCAATGCGACCAGCGGCTCGTTTAAAGGCACCGTTCAGGCCGATGCCTTTATTGGTGACGTGGCTAACGCGCAGGTTTTCGCGGATGGCGTTGAGGACAGTTTTTCCCAGCGAACGTTTACGTATTCAGACAGTGATTCTGGCGGGCGTGAGAAACACATCACAATTATGGCGATGATTTCCCTGCGTAATGTCCAATCCAATCCCAATGATACAGCGGTTGCAAACGTAACGCTGGCAATCGGATCGAGTACCAAGACATTTTCCATCATGACAACGAAATCCGCATCCACGATGGTGACAGTAATGCATAGCGCCCGTATTACTGCGAACACAATCAGTTGCAGAATTCAGTCTCAGGTACCCGTTGGTGCTACCTATGGTCTGACACAGGTTCATACCCCTACGATGATGGTTGCGCGCGGTTCCGGCGCATTCGTACAGACTAACTAATCCCCAATCCTCAAATGAATATGAAACCCGCTCCGCGGGTTTTTTTATGCCTGGAGAAAATATGAATTACACAACTGGCACTATTGCTATTGTCGGAAACACTCTGACGGGTACCGGTACGAATTTTACAGCAGCAGGGTCGCTTATCCGCGTTGGGTGCACGTTAATTTCCCTGTCTGCTTCCCCGCAGGTATTCCAGATAACAGCAATCAACAGCGCAACCCAGCTCACTGTGACGCCAGCGGCAAACCCGGCAATTGCTGCGGGTACTGCTTACGTCATCCTGCTGAGCGATAGTCTGAGCGTTGACGGCCTGGCTCAAAACATCGCTGAGACGCTAACGCTGTATCAAAAAAATATGAGCGGTTTCGCCGACGTGATGAACGGGGCGGGTGACGTCACTATCACGACTAACGGTGCTGCTATCACGGTGCCCGGTCAGAAGTCGCTGGCAAAAAAAGGGGCTAACTCAGATATCACCAGTCTGTCAGGGTTAACAACACCTCTCAGTCAATCCCAGGGGGGAACGGGATTAGCAAATCCATTCGGCACCACCCCCGGATCGTTTTGCCAGGGTAATGATTCGCGGCTGAATACAATTAACGGGAAAACCGGCGGATATCTAACAGGGAACATCAACAGTACCGTGGGTTCGACATCCACCGATACGGCGTTATCGGCCCCTGCGTTTGTCTCTGGCTATTCTGGGTATTTAACCCCTCACTGGAGCTCATTTAATCATAGATATGATCCGGCATGGGGTTCATATTCGTACATTACCGTGAATGGTGGTACGCAGATTAACTATTTCCGTTTCCTGGCAGATGGGAGGATGGTGGTTCCAAATATTATTTCAGCAGGTAATGCCGCTTATTATACGGATGGGAATATTAGTGGGGCACAATGGGCGCATTCTGGTTCATCGGATTTAAAGACATTCCTGGGTAAAAATTACGCGCCGTTATCAGACCGACGAATCAAGCGAAACATTCAACCCATCACACGCGAAGTTGCTATTGCGGAGGTGAAATCCTGGGCAACGTACACCTATGAATTTACATATGGGAAGCTGAGTAGTGGGGTCATTGCCGACGAGGTTAACGAGCGTTTTATCAGTGTTGTACCCGGAGAGTTTGAGGGGGTCGAGGATGTTAAAACGGTAGACCAGACAGGAATGTTGATGGGATTCGTCCCGCCCGTTCTCCAGTACCTGCTGGAACATGTCGAAAAACTGACTGCTCGTATTGCTGCAATGGAACCAAAAAAATCCGAGGAACCAGCAGCAGAATAATCAACACGTAATCAGTGCAAAAAATCGATAGTCACAAGTAGCGTTGTTCTGTTGCTGAATAAAAATTATATTTATATTCGGTAATTTGGGGAGGTGACTATATCGCGCAGAAATAATGTTTTTGTCGCGTTCCGTGACGCCGTATAACCAGATCCAAAAGTTGATATATGCCTACGTTCTCAGGCCTTTTAGGTGAAATGCGGCGGTATAATTACCTTTCCCATAGAATAAAAAACCGGCGGCCCGTAGGGTCTTCAGACTCCTAACCTCTGCGCTTCCACCAGATTAAACAAGGGCTTACCATTTGGTAAGCCCTTTGTTTTTGGCTCTTAGAAATCTCATCAAATTTGAACACTTCAACGTTGGCAGTTCGCTCGTCGGCGCGACCTGAATTTTTCGGTCATACACCCCACATGCCTCTCCGTTTTAAATCCGCTGGATAGTTCCTTTCCGGCTTCCTGCCTTGTTCTGTTCCAGCAATGGGTTAGCGTTTTGGGGAGTTGCGCCTTCCTCTCTCAGATCTGCCCGTTTTGCAGGCTCAGTTTGGGAAATGAGTTACACGGTAAATCACACCTGAGCAAATTTGTGAATCTGCTCAGGCATGTGTCGGCTACCATGATTCTCAATGCCATCGATACATCGCCTGGAATATAAGCAGGCTTTCCTGCGCGACGGACACACAGGTGGTCTTTGCCGCAGGGTTAAAGCCCTGCGAGAGCGATAAACAGAAGATCTCAGTAAATGCTCAAATCAAGGTTATTTACGGAGGGATTTAATCGCTTGTTCCACCAGCGCGGCATGTCTTTTCATATCCGCTACCATTTTTTTATCCCTATCCCCGGTAGACTTCGATGGGTTGGTGATTTTGCAGATTATTTCTGCTCTCCTGACGATTTCATCGCTGATCTGAATCAATCTTTCGGACTCGGTAATTGCCATGACTTCTCCCTGTTTGAATTAAACATTTAACAACGGCAGTTTCAGAAAAGTCTTAAATTTATTCTTCTCTCTCTTCCAGTGCAAGTGGGATTTTCTTTCTGAAGTCAGAGAGCAGCATCTGGTTTTACCGGCTGACACAGATCTTTCGCAAATCTACGGCAATAAACTCAGGTTTTGTCGGAGCAAAATGAGAACTCCGGATGCCCCGGCTACTGGATAAAGGCTAAATCTATGAGCAGGTTAGGTGAGTTGCTATTCCAGGTAACGAGCGAGCTGGCGTTAGCAAATAACACCCACTAAAAATGGTAGGGCTGACGATAACGGGTGTCATGATGAATAAACGAAATATTTGAGGATATATATTATATCGTCAACGCTACTGAAGGCTATTTCGTCACCGTCATTCCAGCTAAGTGATATAATCAATACCCATACAGATTTTCCACTTATTAAACACTATGCCGCTTTGATAGTTCTGTATTTTTTAACGTCTATGTAGTACGGCTTAATTTTCTAAAAATTGGCACGGAGGCAAGGGGAATGTCAGGAAAACAGCGCTCTTTTTTTTCTACAGTATTACATACTTCATTGGGAAGAAGTATGGCTTTGTTTCTTTTTATCATCAGCGTAGCCGTAGCAGCGATAAACAGTTGGACTATGTGGCAGTCCTGGCAAAATGAACTCGCGGAAAGTGAAAACGATGCACGAAACCTTTCTGTGTCGCTGGCTCGCCAGGCAGAAGATACCTTTTTACAGGTAGATATCACGCTTTCTGAGGTGGTGCGGCAATTAAATTTTTATGGTATAGACTACGCAAATACGCCCCCCTTTGCCCGGCACCTGAAAGAACTACACGATAAACTTACACAACTGCATGGCCTGTTTATATACGACGCCAGGGGGAATTGGGTCGTCACCACAGGGAATTATATACCCGCAAAAGCTAACAATGCCGATCGTGAATATTTTATATGGCATCAGCAGCATACTGAGCAAGGCATTCATATTGGTCACGTGATACGAAGTCGTTCCACTGGCGATCTGGTGATTCCGGTGTCAATGCGACTGAATGATACGAATGGTGATTTTGCGGGGGTAGCGCTGGCTACAATCAAAGTCGATTATTTCAGACACTTCTATAGTTATTTTATTATCGGTCCAAAAGATGCCCTCGGGCTTATTCTGGCTGATAGTTCTACTCTCTATGTTCGCCCTTTACCGGACTCGGCTATCAATAAGAATTTGTCTAACAGTCCTCTTTTTACTTTCGCACTTAAAGCGTCTGAAAGTGGAAGTGCCACCTGGGTTTCATTACTCGACGGCGTGGAGCGGATTTTTGGATATGCTCGCCTGGAACGGTATCCATTAATTGTGACCGCCGGTTATGACAAGGACCGAATTCGTACGACCTGGCTGCAAGAAAACATAGCCGATGCACTGCTTAATATCGCCATGCTCTTCATGATGCTTATTCTTGGCTTGTTTGTGCTGCGTCAGATTAACACAAATGCGCGAAATCAGGCTGAGCTGGCCTTAGTGCGGGACGAACTGACGACCATTAATCATACCCTCCAGTTGCTGGCACTGCTTGATGGGCTGACTGGCCTTGCCAATCGCAGACAATTTGATGAGTTTCTGGAAAGAAGCCTGATTCACTCGCAAAAAAGCAGGCTGCCTGTTTCTCTTATCATGATAGATATCGATTTTTTTAAACGTTATAACGACACCTATGGTCATGTGGCAGGTGATGCTTGCCTCAAAAAAGTTGGCAGCATACTGGGTTCTCTCGTTCATCGGCAGGGTGATCTGGTTGCCCGCTACGGTGGTGAGGAATTTGCCATCATTTTGTCTGAGGCTGATGCCTCGCAAGTAAAACAATTTGCTGATCATGTGGTTGTGAGTATCAGAGCGGCGGCAATTGCGCACATCTCGACAGACCTCCCGGAAAAAGTCGTCACCATCAGCGCAGGTTGTGCAACCATCGTCTCTGATGGTCAGAAGTGGGAAGCCGAAATGCTTAAAAAAAGTGCCGACAAAGCACTGTATGAAGCAAAGTTATCAGGACGAAACTGTGCGCAAGCAGAAGAGAGTTAATTGCCGAAATGCGGGGGCGGCAATACCCTGGAGTGCAGGAATTTCAGTTTCACTATGATGATATTGCCCTCATGTCAGGGCTTACTGAGTGGTTTTACACTTTTCGAAAATTAAACATGCTGCTCGTTACGGGCGTATCACCTGCCGTCGATCCGCAAGGGATCAGCGTTTGAATCTCTGCGCTTTCGCCGGAAAACGCCTGCTCATATACCTCACTTCCTCTTCGTCTCCTTTCCCCTGAATCTCCGCTTCTGTTTACAGCCCTCCGCGTAATCCAAATTACCTGCCTCATGTGCTTTCGCCAGTCAAACCCAATCCCGGTCTCCTATAGAAAAAGTCTGCATTAGGCTAGCAATATTAAATCGTAGTTCCCCTGGTATCGAAGTGCTATCACTCAGCAAATGACTGAATGCATTGACACAAAAGGATAACGACGATGTCACTTTCTTCGATTTCGCCCATTACACCATCCGAAAGGGCAGAGCAGGGGCTTGCCGCGCTGGAAGCCCGAATCAAACAGGATTTGGAATGGCTGGCGTTGCCTGCAAAACGCTGGTTGCCACAACAATCTGACGCACAGGCGCAGAACGTGGTGATCATTGGCGCAGGCATGGCGGGCCTGGCGGCGGCGTTCGCACTGCGCCTGCAGGGTATTGACGCCGTGCTGTATGACAAAGCGCCCAAAGATTTTGAAGGTCCCTGGGCAACAACCGCGCGCATGGAAACGCTGCGCTCGCCTAAACACCTTACCGGGCCGGCGCTTGATATTCCCTCTCTGACCTTTCGCGCCTGGTATGAAGCACAATTTGGCCTTGAGGCCTGGAATACGCTGGACAAGATCCCCCGTCTGCAATGGGCCGCGTATCTGCGCTGGTACCGCCAGGTGCTGGCGCTGGATGTGCGTAACGATCACGCCCTGACAGGTCTGAATCTGCACGACCCACAGCGTGTAGAACTGACCTTTTCGCACCAGGGTGAGATCCGGCGGGTGAGCGCGCGCAAAGTGATCCTGGCCATCGGAATGGATGCGTTTGGCGGACCTGCTATTCCGGATTTTGTCAGTGATGTACCAAAGCAGTATTGGGCACACTCAGAAGAGGCGATTGATTTTGCCGCTCTTGCAGGTCGTCGGGTTGCGGTGGTTGGCGGTAGCGCCACCGCGATGGATGTTTCGGCCACGGCGCTGGAAGCGGGTGCTGCGGGGGTTGAACTGCTGATCCGTCGTCCTGATTTTCCCCGCGTGAACCTGTCAAAAGGGGCAGGCAACCCGGGTTTTGAATCAGGCTATTTTAACCTGCCGGATGAGTGGAAATGGCGGCTGGCCCAGCATATCGCGACCGTCCAGACGCCGCCGCCGCACGGCAGCACGCTGCGCGTGTCGCGTCATCCCAACGCCTGGTTCAATTTTAACGCCCCGGTTGAGCGGGTCGAAACCCGCCAGGAGGGCATCGTTGTTCATACCCCGCAGGGCGAAGTGCCGGTAGATTTCCTGATCCTTGCCACCGGGTATGCTCTGGACTGGCATGCCCGTCCGGAATTTCATGCGCTGGTGGATCAGGTCAAAACCTGGGGCGATGCCTGGCAGCCTCCTGCTGATAAGCAGAACGCGCAACTGGCGAGTTATCCCTATCTGGGGGCTGATTTCGCGTTTCAGGCAAAACACAGTGACAGCCCCTCTTCGCTGGCGAGGGTGCACTGTTTTAGCCACCCGGCGCTGTTAAGCAACGGTCATGTCGTCGGCCTTATTCCTGGAATCAGCCAGGGCGCACGTACCCTGGCACAACATATTTCCGGGCAGCTTTATTTTGAAGATCGTGAACACCATTATCAGGCCATTATCCATTACGATGATCCCGAACTGCTGGGTGATGAGTGGCAGCCTGCCGCGCCCTATGCCTGGCGAGAACGCTAATTTCCTTGAGGCGCAGGTTGGGGCACTGTTGGCATTTCCCCGCCACCAGATTGCCCCAACCTGCGCCTTGCCGCCTGATAGCGATTGCCCTTTATTTGCTGAATCCAGTCTGGCCTGGACTCTGCGCTGCTGCCGATTTGGTGTCACATCTCGCTAACAAATTTACGCATATTCATTATCAGTATTGTTCTTTGCGGTTTACCCATCGCTGTGAAAATATCAAATCAGGTTTCGGACGGCTAGCCGCCTGTATGGGGGCATCCGGCCGCGCTCAGCACGACGCTTAAACGATAACTACAGGAAAAATAACAATGTCGATTTTGCTCTCCACATACCGATTTCGCCTTTTTGCCACGATGGCCCTGGCAGGGATCAGCGCCGCTTCAGTGGCCGCAGAAAACGCGCCCAAAAACGGCGGCACGCTAATCTATCTGGAACAACAGGCGCACACTAACCTCTATCCGCCTGCGGGCGGGTTTTACCCTAACGGCGGAATCCTCAACCAGATAACCGACAAGCTGACCTGGCAAAACCCGAAAACCCTGCAAATTGAACCGTGGATTGCGCAATCCTGGACCACCAACGCGGATTACACCGAGTACACCTTTAAACTTCGTCCTGGCGTCACCTTTTCGGACGGCACTCCGCTTGATGCCAACGCCGTAGCGAAAAATTTCGATACCTATGGTCTGGGCAATAAAGTCCTCAACCAGCCGGTGTCCGAGGTCATCAACAACTACCTGAAAAGCGAAGTGATCGATCCGCTAACGGTGAAGTTCTTTTTCAAATCTCCGTCGCCGGGTTTCCTGCAGGGCACCTCCGCCATTGGCTCCGGACTGGTCTCGCTCTCGACCCTGGAGAAAAACTTTAACCAGCTCGGCAGCGCGCGCAGCATTATTGGATCCGGTCCGTTTGTGGTGGAGAGCGACCGTCCGGGCCGCGAAGTTAAACTGGTGGCGCGTAAGGACTATAACTGGGCGCCGCCGAGTTTTGCCCATCAGGGGCGTCCTTATCTGGACGGCATTAACGTGCTGGTGACGCCGGAAGATAGCGTCCGTATTGGCGCGTTACTTTCCGGCCAGGCCGATGCGATTCGCCAGATTCAGGCCTACGACGAGAAGCGCGTCTCCGACAAAGGTTTTGCCGTTTATGCCTCCCCGACGCGTGGGGTGAACAACAGTGTTAACTTCCGCCCTGATAACCCACTGGTGGCGGATCAAAAGGTGCGTGAGGCGCTGCTGCATGCCACCAATACCAAAGAGATTGTCCAGACGCTCTTCTCCGCAAATTACCCGCAGGCCACATCAGTGTTAGCCAAAACGGCGGTGGGCTATGTGGATCTTTCCGACAAGCTGAAATTTGACCCGGCCCAGGCGGCGCGTCTGCTCGATGAGGCAGGCTGGAAAAGCGGCCCGGACGGCGTGCGACAGAAAGACGGGCAATCCCTGACGCTGACGGCGTACGAATCGCCGCCACAGCCGCAGAACAAAGAGACACTGCAACTGGTGGCGCAGCAGTGGGCCAAAGTGGGCGTCAAACTCAACGTCCTGGCGGGGGATGCGGGCAGTAAAACCCTCGATAACCTTGACCCGGCTAAAACGGGCGTATATCCGAGCATGGTGGGCCGCACGGATCCGGATGTTCTGAAAAGCCAGTACTTCCCGACGCTGCGCAATGTGCTGCTGCAAAAAGGGGGCGCCAGCGACAAAGTGAAGCAGTTTGAGGACGACCATCTGAACGCATTGCTCAGTGGTATCGCCTCCGCCACCTCACAGGATAAGCGTATTGCGCTGGTCAATGAGGTGCAGCAATACCTCATCGATAAAGCCTACGTCATCCCCATCTTTGAAGAGCCGCAGGTCTATGCCGGTGCGCCGTCCACCAAAGGGCTGAGCTTCGAAGCCGTAGGGCGCCCGAGTTTTTACAACACCTGGTTAGATAAATAACGCACGGGTTTCCCCTCGTCAGCGGGCGAGGGGCACCGTGAAAGAGGACAAGCCATGGGCAGATATCTGACGGTACGTTTTGGTCAGGCGCTGATAGTGTTATGGGCCGCCTTTACGCTCTCATTTGTGCTGTTACAGGCACTCCCGGGCGACGCAATATTGATCAAGTTCCAGAATCCGGATCTCGGGCTGAGCGCCGACCAAATTGCCCAGTTGCGCCTGAGCTATGGTGCTGACACACCGGTGCTGACGCAATATGTCCACGCGGTGGTCAGCCTGTTACATGGGGATTTCGGCCTTTCCGTCCAGACCGGCGTACCGGTCAGTGATTTACTAAGTGAGAATCTTCCTTCCACGCTCCTGCTGGCGCTGTTAGGGCTGATCGTCGCCACGATCCTGGCCTTTGTGCTGGCAGCACTCTCATTTCTGTCGCCGTTTAGCGGGCTGCGTGCGGCGCTGCAATCGCTGCCATCACTGTTTATTTCGGTGCCGACTTTCTGGCTCGGTATCGTGTTAATCCAGATTTTTTCTTTCCAGTTGGGGTGGATCCCGGTTATTAACCCAGGCCCATGGCAGGGCCTGATCCTGCCCACATTGACGCTGGCGTTACCGATTTCCGCGCCGCTGGCGCAAATTTTGATGCGCAGTATTGACCAGGTACAAACCCAGCCGTTTGTCGCCGTGGCACGCGCGAAAGGGGCCAGCCGGGCGGGGGTATTGTGGCGCCATGTGTTGGGCAATGCGCTGTTGCCCACGCTGACCGTGGCGGGGCTGTTATTGGGCGAACTTATCGCCGGCGCGTTGATAACCGAAACCGTATTTGGTCGCAGTGGCCTGGGGCAACTCACCCAGGAAGCGGTCAACACCCAGGACAGTAGCGTGTTACAGGCCATCGTGGTGATTTCCGCCAGCGCTTTTGTGGTGATTAACCTCGCCATCGATCTGCTGTATCCCTTGCTCGATCCCCGCCTGAAAAACAGTACAGGAGTCACCTCATGACGGTCGTTCCTCAGGGGAAGCTCAGCTTCCCGTCATTATACAAACGCGCTCGCGTGCCCCGTATGACGCTGCGTCCGGGCTTGCTTGCCGCCTGGTTGGTTTTGCTGACGGTTGTGCTCTGGGCGCTGTTTCCCGCCTGGTTTACCCATTTCAACCCAACAGACGGCGTGGCGGGCGCACAGCGTCTTGCCCCCGGCAACGGCTATCTGCTTGGCACCGACCAGTTGGGCCGCGACCTGTATACCCGCATTGTCTATGGTGCCGTGCATTCACTTTCCGGCGCGCTTATTGCGGTTGGTCTTGGGCTGGCGCTCGGTAGCCTGCTGGGGTTATTGGCCGGGGCGATTGGGGGCTGGTTCGATAGCCTGATCATGCGCGTTATCGATATTCTGCTCGCTATTCCCGGGCTGCTGCTGGCGCTGAGCGTCATCATTCTGCTGGGCTTCGGCACGGTGAACGCCGCCATCGCGGTGGGGATCACCTCGATTGCCAGTTTTACGCGGCTGGTGCGGGGTGAAACTCTGCGCGTGCGCCACAGCGATTTCGTCGAAGCGGCATGGGGCAGCGGCGGCACTTTTTTCAGTGTTCTATTACGCCATATCGTGCCTAACGCCCTGAGTACCGTCTTTGCCTTTGCCGCCCTGCAATTCGGCAGTGCGATTCTGGCTATTTCTACCCTCAGTTTCCTGGGGTATGGCGCACCGCCGCCCACGCCAGAGTGGGGATTGCTGATCGCCGAGGGCCGGAATTACCTTTCAACGGCCTGGTGGCTGACTGCCTTCCCGGGGATTGTCGTCGTGCTGGTGGTGCTGGCGGCCAACCGTGTCAGCCTATCATTACGTAGGGGGCAATCATGAGCCTGAACCTGAGTCTGCAACAGAGCAGCGCTACCGTACCGGTACTGGAGCTGGAGGATGTCACCATCCGTTACCGCACCGCCGAAGGCGATCGCACGGTGGTTGAAGGGGTGTCATTTCAGATCAACCCCGGTGAAGTGGTGGCGCTGGTCGGGGAGTCCGGTTCCGGCAAGACCACCACGGCACAGGCGGTCATTGGCTTGCTCAGTGAAAACGGTCGCCTGACCCGGGGGGCGATTCGCCTGAACGGCACCGATATCAGCCGCTGGTCGCAAAAGCAACTGGACGGCATTCGCGGTGCGCGTATCAGTCTGATTCCCCAGGATCCCACCAGCTCGCTCAATCCGGTCAAAACCATCGGCGCGCAGGTTGATGAGATCCTGCGTTTGCACCAGCGCGCGCCCCGTCAGGTGATTCGCCAGCAAACTCTGGCGCTCCTGGCCCGCGTTGGGCTGACGCAACCCGAGCTACGTGCGCAGCAATATCCGTATCAGCTTTCGGGCGGTATGAAGCAGCGGGTCTTGATTGCGATTGCCATTGCATTGAAACCTGCGCTGATTGTTGCCGATGAGCCGACCAGCGCACTGGACGTGACGGTACAAAAGCGCGTGCTCGATTTACTGGATGAACTGCGGCGTGAAAGCGGCACGGCTGTGCTGTTTGTGACCCATGATTTAGGCGTGGCGGCAGAACGCGCCGACAGGCTGGTGGTCTTCCAGCGTGGACATGTGCAGGAGCAAGGCCCCATTCAGGCGGTGTTGCAGGCACCCCGCAGCCAGTATGCGAGAGCGCTGCTGGCGGATGTGCCGTCGCTCAATCCCACGCCGCGCGTGCCACGGACAAGCGGCGGTGACACAGTGATTCGGGTGGATAATCTGGTCCAGACCTATCCGCTCTCCACCGACAACAAAACGCTGTTCCGTGCGGTGGATAATTTATCGTTTAGCGTTGAACGCGGCACCACACATGCCATCGTGGGGGAGTCGGGGTCGGGGAAAACCACAACGGCGCGCAGCCTGCTTGGCTTTCATCGCCCCACCAGCGGACAGATTCTGATCGAGGGGACAGACATCACCCGCCTGAAAGGAGAGCCGCTGCGTCAGTTCCGGCAAAAAATTCAACTGGTCTATCAGAATCCGTTCAGTTCACTCGATCCAGCGCAGCGTCTGTTCGACATTGTGGAGGAGCCTCTGCGCAACTTTGGCCGCTTCGATCGGGCAACGCGCGCGCAGAAAGTCCATGAGATGTTTGAACGCGTGGCGCTACCGCACGAGCTACTGACCCGTAAACCGCATGAACTCTCCGGCGGCCAGCGCCAGCGCGTGGCCATTGCGCGAGCGCTCATTCTGGAACCCCAGGTGCTGGTACTCGACGAAGCGGTTTCCGCCCTTGATGTGACGGTACAGGCGCAAATCCTGCGCCTGCTCGATACGCTCCAGCGCGAGCTCGGCCTGACCTATCTGTTTATCTCCCACGATCTCTCCGTGGTGCGGCAAATTGCCGACACCGTGAGCGTGCTCCACCACGGAAAGCAGGTGGAGACCGGCCCGGTAGAACACATTTTTAGCCACTCCCGTGATCCTTACACGCGGGAGCTGATCGACGCCATTCCCGGCATGACGCACCGTACTCAACAACAGGAGATTTTATGACGTTGCATGACCCTTTGATTCCGGAAAAAGAGACGGCGTTACACGCTCACGACCTGCTCGACAGCCTGGCCGGGATTGCGCCGGACAGTGAACTGGCCGCCGCTCGCCAGACGCGGGAAGCGGCAACGCGCCATACTCAGGGCAGCTATGAGGCGCTTTTTTCCGCCCGGGCTGTACAGGGAAAGCTGTCGCTCGCCGTGCGATTCTGGCTGGCGGCGCAGATTAGCAACTGGCTGCGGGACAGCGTACTGCGCCGCTATTACGAGCAACGCGGCAAAGACGTTACTGTCCCGAACGTGACCCCGGCGCTGAACGCGGCGCTGGCCCATGCCAGGACACTCACGCTACATCCCGTAAGCGCGCAGGCGGCTGACTTACAGACCTTGCTGAACGCCGGATGGTCAGAGGACGATATTGTGACCCTGTCGCAATTAACCGCCTTTATCAGTTTCCAGAGCCGCTTATTACGCGGCTATCGTCTACTGACAGGCCATGAGGTGGACATCCCACAGCCACAAGCCGTAACGGCAGGGGAGTGGCATACGCAGCCACAGACGCTTACGGGCAAACGGGCGCCGGTTGCCTTTACCCAGGCGGAGCTCGGCTGGGAGCCGTGGATTGCGGCAAAAGCGCTGCCTGATTTTAACGCCGACGAGCAGGCGACCCTGGCCCGTTTCGGCCATAGCGAGTCGGACTATTTCCGTCTGCTGGGGCGTAATCTCCCCGTGCTTGAGCAGCGCACGCTGACGGATAAAGGGATTTTCTATACCGCGTCGGGATTGCCGCGCGCCGAGCGCGAACTGGCGGCAACTGTCGCCAGTAAGGTCAACGGCTGCATTTATTGCGCCTCGGTACATGCCCGTAAAGCAAGCCAGCTTTCTAAACAGCAGGAAGCGGTGCAACATCTGTTGGATATCGCCCCCGGTGGCGATTTGGCACAACGGCAGTCTCCACGCTGGCAGGCGCAGATCAATTTCGTTGCACGTCTCTCCAGCACGCCCGCACAGGCCAGCGCGCAGGATGTGGTGCAACTGCGTGAACAGGGGCTGAGTACCCTGGAGATTGTGGATCTTGTGCAATCAGCCGCGTTTTTCGCATGGGCCAATCGCCTGATGCTGACGCTTGGCGAACCTTACTGGCCGCAGGCGTGAGCCGTTAAAGAGAATATAAAGGATGATCCGCGACGATAAAGAGCGGATCATCCTTTCCCCCACCTTTATTTCCCGTTAATAGTTTAAATAGGTCAATTTCCGCAAATACTCCCATTTCGGAAATGTGTTTTTCAACTTTGCATATGTATTTTTCTTGTTTGTCTTTATAGACCCACCGGCAATATAGTTTTTTTAAAGAAATAGATGCCGCCGTTGTGCATTTATCAGGGATAGCCCGCTGCGAAAATATAATGATGATTGCCATTGAGAAAATCAGTAAAAGTTTTACTGGCGAAAAAATACTAAAAGAGGTTTCGCTTTCCATTAACGCAGGGGAAATTATCTGCATTATTGGCCCAAGCGGCTCGGGTAAAACGACACTGTTGCGCACGCTGAATTTTCTGGAACCCGCCGACAGCGGACAAATAAAAATTGACGACGCCATTGTTGATTGCGCCAAAGCAGGAAAAAAAGAGATTGAAAAAATACGCGCGAAAACTGCGATGGTCTTTCAATCCTGGAATCTGTTTCATAATCTCACCGCCTTGCAAAATATTACCGAAGGCTTGATCTATGCGCAAAAGCGCCCGCGTCAGGAGGCGGTCGCGACGGCTGAACGCCTGCTAAAACAGGTCGGATTGTTACATAAAAAAGATCACTATCCGAACAACCTTTCTGGCGGGCAAAAACAGCGTATTGGCATTGCCCGTGCGCTGGCGATTAACCCGGCGGTGCTATTGCTGGATGAACCCACATCGGCGCTGGATCCGGAGAAAGTCGGCGAGGTTCTGACACTCATTCAGGAGATTGCCGCGAACGGGCAAACGATGATTATCGTAACTCATGAAATGGAATTCGCCCGCCAGGTCGCTTCCAGAGTGGTGTTTATGGAAAACGGGGAAATCGTGGAGCAGGGGCCGCCGGAGCAGATTTTTGGCGCGGCGTTACACACGCGCACACAGGCGTTTCTTGCCCGGCTCCGTTTCCACGCCTGAGGCTAATGTAATGAATCCACAACCGTTGTTGCGTTCCGACGATCTGCTATTGATTGTGCCGAAATTACTGGAAAACCTGCCGATCACCCTGGGGATCACGCTGGCCTCTTTATTGCTCGGTCTGGCACTTGGTCTGGTCGCTACTGTCTTGCAGTTTAGTCGCTCATCGTTATTGAGATGGCTGGCAAAAGCATACACCGATGTGCTGCGCGGTGCGCCGCTGGCGCTGTTAATCCTGCTCTTTTTCTTCGGCGGGAAACTGATTCTCTCAGCGCTGGAACTTCCTGCGCTACTGATCAGCGATATGACTTTTGCCATCTTGTCTATTTCCGTCGGCATCAGCCCTTATTTTGCCGAAATGATGCGCTCGGCATGGAATGCCGTGGATATCGGACAAAAAGAGGCGATACGCAGTTTGAATATTCCCTGGCACATGGGTATTGCGCGCGTTATTTTTCCGCAGGGGCTCATTATCGCTATTCCCAATTTCGGCAACCTTCTAATCAATCTGGTGAAGATGACATCACTGGTAAACATTATTGGTATTGTCGATATTTTTGGTCGCGCACAAAAAATCTCGCAAAACAGTTATGGTGCAAAGCAGGTCGCGGCGTTTATTAGCGTCATTCTCATCTACTGGTTGCTTAACATGATTATCTTTTATCTCACAAATCGTATTGAGAAAAAGTATCAATATTTACTGGAGTAAAAGACGACTATGTTTAGCCTCGATTTTATGCGGGATAATTTCACGTTTATATTAAGCGCGCTACCGGTCACGTTACTGATCACTTTTTTATCGTTAATATTTTCAACGTTATTAGGCGGTGTTTTTGCCTGGGTGATGATTGGTAATGTGCCTTACGTGAAATATCTGGTGCAGGTGTTTATCTCTTTCGGGCGCTCTATCCCCATGCTGGTAATGCTCTATTTTGTCTTTTATGTCTGGCCGTGGATTGCCAGCGGGCTTTGGGGCGGGCCGCAGGATACGCCGTTTAGTTACAAACTCTCACCGCTGGTGGCCGCCGTAACTGCTTTTTCCGTGGTGTTTAGCGCCTACTTTGCCGAGACTTTTCGCTCCGCGTGGAATGCCGTGGAAAAAGGGCAACGCGAGGCCGCATGGTCGATAGGGCTGAGCGGCTTTACCCAGTTTCGACGCATCATTTTTCCGCAGGCGGCGGTATCCGCGCTACCCAACTACACCAGCGTTCTGATTGACCTGATCAAGGATACGTCACTGGTTTACACCATTACGGTGGTGGATGTGATGGCTAAGGCGAATATCGCCGCAGCGCGCGGTTTTCATTATGTGGAGGCCTATTGCATCGTTCTGCTTATTTATATTGCGCTCTGTCTGGTCCTTACCTGGATATTGCGACATATCGAGGTGTATCTCAGTAACCGGTGGAAAAGCCATGCACGTAAAGTGGTTCCATCTCACTCATTTTGGGGAAAGAAATATGTTCAAAAATAAGCTGTTGTTGGTAAGTTCACTGCTCCTGGCAATGAATATAACGGTGGCGCAAGCGGTCGAAAAAAGCCCTGATGCGCAAACTGTTGAAGTGGTGGTGAATGCAAACGGGTTCCCGTTTAGCTTTGTAGACGATAACAATAATATTACCGGTTACGACGGTGAGTTATTAAAAATCATTGATCAGAAGCTCACCGACTATAAGTTCCATTTTAATGCGGTCTCCCGCGATGCGATGATTGTCGGTCTGTCCACCGGCGCATACACCCTTGCGGCTGACCATTTTTATCTGACAAAAGAGCGTGCGGCGCAATACGCTTACTCCGGCCAGCCTTCGGGCATCAGCGACCTGCGTTTAATTGTGCGTAACAATGAAAACGACATTCATACGCTGGCCGATCTGGCGAGCGGCAAGAAGAAACTGGTGCCGATTCATACATCCGATGCGCGTTATACCGTGATTGATAACTACAACAAAAAGCACCCAGGCCAGCAAATCAATCTACAGCCGAACGGTGAGCAGTCTGCGGCGGACATTTTCAAAGCCGTTGCTTCTGGTGAATATGATGCGGCTATCTATCCGGTTGGCGCCTTACTGGCGTTAAACAAAGCGCTGAATCTGAACCTGAAAGCCTCCGAGTCTGTCGGCCTGTTCCCTAACGTCTATCTCTACAAAAAGAGTGCTGACCCGAAACTGATCAAAGCCATCGACACCGAGCTGGAAGCCCTCAAAAAAGATGGCACGCTCGCCGCGTTGTCTCGCAAGTGGTATGACGAAGACGTTTACGGCCTGCCGGGTGCAGAGAACGTCAAAGTGAACACCGACTGGGAATAATCATTCAAGGGGGGCTTCATGACCACATTAAAATGGGACCATGCCGTGCAGTTTGTTAACCAGCCGCAAGAGGCCATTGCCATCTTTACGGGGCAGAGGCTCAACGCGCTTGCCGGTGGGCGTCACCCTGGCTGGGGAACATGGAATGCACTCAGCTATTTTGGGCTGACCTATATTGAATTTCTCGCCATCGCTGATCAGGCTGAACTGGCGTCGGCACAGACCGATTTTTTGCTCTCCCGCGATGCGGCGCACCTGTTGCCGGAAAACCAGGCGCTGCATCGGGTGGCGCTGCGCTCGGATGATATTGACCAGACGCATGCGCAATTGCGCAGCAAAGGATTACAGGTCTCGCCGATAGTCGATGGCCAGCGTAACGACCCGCAGGGCAATGTGATTAGCTGGCGCATCTTCACCATCGATGGGGATTTTAACGGCCTGCCTTATCCTTTTATTTTGCAATGGGGTGAGGACGATAATGCCCGGCTGGCGCGACTACGTGCTCAGGGGCTCGACAGGCCACATCCCGCAGGCGAAGTGACATTACAGAGTGCCATTTTTGACGTGCAGGATCCGCAGGCTGTGCGAGCACACTGGCATAAGTTGTTTGGTTTCAACGAATCGCCGGAGGGGCTGGCGGTGGGCGAACAGCGCTTTATCTTTCGCCAGAGTGCGGCTAATCGGTTAGTTGAACTGGTCTTTAACGTCTCTGACCCGGCGCTGAAAGGCCACCGTTTTCATGTAGGTAACGGCGAATATCGCTTTCAATAAGGAGAGGCGGCTCATGGCAAAAGTCCATTTTATTGGTGCCGGGCAAATGGCGGAGGCGATTATTCGTGCCTCTCTGGCGGCGGGAACACTCCGTTCGCAGGATATTTCGCTGGAGGATATCGACCCAAACCGTATTGCACTGCTCACTGAACGTTATGGTCTGGCGCCGGAGCGGCAGAACGGGCAACGGCTACACGAGGCTGCGCTGGTGGTTCTGGGGATCCGCCCGCAGGATGATTTAGCAAGTGTCGCTGCGCGTATTCAGCCTCATCTTTCTGCCACAACGACGGTGGTCTCTCTGATTGCCGGGGTGACATTGCGCCAACTGGAAGCGGCGTTGGGGACGGGAAAACCTATTGCCCGCGTTATCCCCAATACGCTTACCGACACCGGGTTTGGCTACAGCGGGGTGGTTCTGAATGCGCTGGCGAGCGCCGAACAGGTGGAACCTTTTCTCAACGGCTTTGGCAAAGTGCTCTATCTGCCGGAACGGCTTATCGACATCTTTACCGGCTTCGGTGTTGCCGGGCCGAACTACATTTATTACTTTATCGAGTCGTTTACCGACGCGGGCGTTCTGGCCGGTCTGTCGCGTGCGCAGGCAAGCGAAGTGGTGCTCGAAAATCTGCAGGGCGCGGTAGAGATGCTGCGCCGAAGCCAGAAACATCCAAGACAGCTTCTGGATATTAACAATTCGCCGGCAGGCGTCGGGATCCATGGGTTGTATGAGCTTAACAACAGCGATTTTGCCGCAGGCCTGCAACGCAGCGTGCTGGCGGCGGTGAAACGTACCCGAGAGCTGGGTGAGGCACATTAAACGTAATCAGGAGCGATCGCTATGAAGAAAAACAAAACATTAATCCTCGCCGGGCTGCTCTGCGTGATGGGGGCATTGAGCACATCTGCGACCTGGGCTGTTACGCCTAAGTCCCCGATTGCCTGGGAGGAGCGCTGGAAAAAATTACCGCGAACGCCTGCTCCTGTTGCCGCGCTGAAACCGGCGTATGCCAGCGTCAACGGTATACAACTCTATTACGCAACGACCGGAGAGGGGAAGCCGGTGGTATTACTGCACGGCGGTCTGGCTAATTCCGATTACTGGGGCCTGCAAGTCGCCGCGCTGGCAAAAGATCATAAGGTTATCGTGGTCGACAGTCGGGGACATGGGCGCAGTACGCGCGACGAACGGCCTTACAGCTACGATTTAATGAGTGATGATGTGGTGGCGTTGCTCGATCATCTGAATATTCAGAAAGCGGATATTGTCGGCTGGAGCGATGGGGGGATTATTGGTATCGATCTGGCAATTCGCCACCCCACACGAGTGAACCGTATTTTTTCCTTTGCCCCTAACACCAAAACCAGCGGTGTGAAACCGGATACCGAGAAGAACCCGGTCTTTGCGAGCTATATCGAGCGGGCGGGCAATGAATATCGCAAGCTTTCCAAAACCCCGGACCAGTATGATGCCTTTGTCGATCAGATAAGCCATATGTGGGCAACGCAGCCCAACTGGAGCGATGAGGATCTTAAGAAAATCTCCAACCGGGTACTGATTGTCGACGGCGATCATGACGAAGCCATTGTGCGTGAGCACCTGGAATATATCGCCAATACGATCCCGAAAGCCGGTTTACTGATATTGCCGAACACCAGCCACTTCGCCTTTATTCAGGCACCGAAGGAGTTCAACGAGGCCATCCTGAACTTTATCGATTACAAGTGATATTCAGGCCGGGTAACCGGCCTTATTTTTTTCCCTTCTGAGTATGACCTTCCACTGCGGCCTGTTGAGCCCACTGAACAAAAAACTATGGTTTAACAAACCGTTGCCGATAACAGTTTCACTGAAACTCTATCAACAGGGAAAAGGTATTAATGAATCTGGCAACCTTTCTTGGTAAACAGGTGCTCGGCATATTGGCGGGTTACCAGCAGGACAATGTGGTTATTCATGTTTGTGGTGTTTTTATTCAGTCGGATAACAGCCTGCGGGTTTACTTCCCAAAAGGACATACGTTTTCGGTAGGGGATTTCGTTACCCTGCATCTGGATAACCGTTCGGGCGTTGATGAGTTCGATGCGGAAATCAGTGTATATCGCGCCTCGTATAAAGGCCGCGTTATCAGTCAGGAAGAAGACTGGGTGGTTGTCGCGCCACGGGAATGTCAGTTGATTCACGGAATGAGCGTCGTGCTTGAGATCCGGGAAGAGGGATATCAGTTCCCGGCGGACAACAGGCCTGAACTGCCTGTGCCATTCACCACGCTGCGCAATATGCCTGAACCTGAATCAAAAGATGCGGTGAATAAAGTTGGCGTATTGATTACGATGGCCAACGAGCAGCCGCACACCACGGTGCTGGCGTTTTTATCGTCCGTCGATGATGATATTTTCCTCATTACCTTCCCGCAGATGTTCAAATCCAGGTTGCTAAAACGTAATCCACATTGTTTTTTTGCCATGGATGAACGTGCCCACTATACGTTTGAGCGGGCGATTGAATGGAACTACACCATTGTGGAAGGCGAGGCCTCTCTGGTGCCACCAGATAGCCCACTTTATGAGACCATTCGGGAAGCATTTATCCGCAAAAACCCCTGGGAAATGGGCTTCTTCCTGCAATCGGATGTTGAGATGTACCACATCAAACGTCGACAACTGGTGTGCTCAGGTTCAAGAGGAACGTTGCGCTAGTTTTGCGATGTTGTCATCGGGGTCTGAAAGCGCGAACACTTTCAGGCCTGTCCGGGGAAGAGACGGGCTTTTGCGTTATGTGCTAAGGGCGTACTGCGATACAAAAACGACGGTATACTCACCGGACGCGTCGATATTCCCTTCTGATAGCAGGGCGCCATGACCCCGATAAAAACGCTTTGTTTGTGTATTCTTTGCATCATTCTGCTCTCTCTTATTGCCAGTCTCATTCAGGCGATGCACCAACGTGAATCGCGGGTGCAGGAAGGGTGGTGGGCCGCCAGGCGTGATTCTTCTGGCATGGCACCCGATGCCCGGCAAAATGCCCAACTGGCGATTGTTCAGGTTTATGCCGCGCCGACATGGGGCTGGAAAGGCGTGGTGGCCGTGCATCCATGGATTGTGTTTAAGCGTGCGGGTGACACGGAATACAACCGCTACGAGGTTGTCAGTTGGGGTGGCGGCGAAAAAGTGCGACGTAACCGCAACGCGCCGGATGGCTACTGGTACGGGGCGAAACCCCGTCTGCTTGTTGAACACCGTGGCGCGCAAGCCGAGGCGATGATCCCGCAGATTGAGGCGGCCATCGCCTCATACCCGTGGCCGGATACCTATCACGCCTGGCCCGGACCAAACAGCAATACGTTTGTTGCTCATATCGGACGTGCCGTGCCTGCTCTGAAACTGGATATGCCCGCTAATGCGGTGGGCAAAGATTTTCGCTCGCTGCGTAACCTCATCGGTTTACCCCCGTCCGGGCGCGGTATACAGGTGTCGCTGCTGGGTGTCGCGGGCATCACCCTTGGTGCCGAAGAGGGATTTGAGCTTAACGTCCTTGGCCTGAGCATGGGGCTGGATTTCACGCCGTTGCGGTTGCGGCTGCCGTTTATTGGCGGGGTGGGGCGCGATAATCTGCAAAACAGTGAGCCGTGAGGCGCCAGGTAATATATTGAATTATAATGGAGAGACTTTTTCCATCCGCAACTTTTCCCCGACTCTTTTGCCTTTCTCGCCGTCAATCCAGTAAGAAATCGTGGCCCCCGGTTTTTCGGGGCATGCTCCCCCCTTTAACCTGTTTCCCGATATTGTTTGCATCTGAGCGTGGCTTTTCATGTCATGATATGGCAATTAATATTCCCTTCACGAAACGATGTGTTTAATAATGGGGGAATTAAAGGACGGGTAGTATTATCCTTTTGATGTATCAATAATACGATTATTTAAATTTTCGTAATTATTAATAGAGAATAATATTTTTTATCTCAAACACTCATGATATAGCCTCATTTTAGAGGGCGCTTCCTGTGGATTAACACAATTGTTAGACAGGGGCTTCGCCTTTTTCGTTATTTTTTTATCTTTATCAATGAGATTTATACATATGTTTCCTTTGTGACGCGTAGTAGTATTGAATACGATTAACTAAAAGTATTTGGCAACGGGGCTGTGATGCTAAGAGATAATTTTAACGATCTGTTCTACTTTATCGTTGTTGCCCGTGAACGCAGTTTTACTCGAGCAGCAGCAAAATTGGGATTATCTCAATCGGCATTGAGCCATTCAATTCGTGGGCTTGAAGAGCGCCTGAAAATACGTCTGTTAACCCGTACTACCCGCAGCGTTGCGCCTACGCAAGCCGGTGAGCTTTTAATTAATAGTATTGCGCCACGCTTTGCGGATATAGAAAACGAATTGATCATGTTGAGCAGCATGAGTGAGAACATTGCCGGGAATATCCGCATTACGCTCGGTGAGCATGCGCTGCAATCTACCGTCTGGCCCGCGCTGAAACCCTTTCTGCAGACATATCCGGATGTGCATGTGGAGCTGGTAATCGATAACACGCTGACCGACATCGTCAGCGGGCGTTTCGATGCGGGGGTACGTCTGGGCGAGCAGGTGGCCAGAGATATGGTCGCGGTGCGTATCGGGCCGGACTGGCGGATGGTGGTGGTGGGTTCGCCCGACTATTGTTCTCGCTACGGTAAACCGCAAACGCCCCATGATTTGCAGCACCACAACTGCATCAATCTGCGCCTGCCGACTCTGGGAGGCTTATATGCCTGGGAGTTTTCAAAAAACGGTCAGCAACTCCGCGTCAAAGTCGAAGGGCAGCTTACGTTTACTAACCTGTCCTCCCGTCTTGATGCCGCTTTGTCTGGTATGGGGTTAGCCTTTGTCCCGGAAGATTGCGTCAAACAAGATATCGCTGATGGGAAGTTACTCACTGTCCTGGACGAATGGTGCGAACCCTTTCCGGGATATTACCTTTACTATCCCAGCCGCAGGCAGCATACCCCGGCCTTTGCCCGGTTAATTGAAACCTTGCGCTATCACCCGTAACCGGTGCGATGGGGGAGACGCTTGCCGTCTGCGGGAGTCGACCATAATTCCCGCTCTCAATATTGCATTGCCGCTTACACACAGTTTAAAAATAGTTACAACATGCTATAGTTTCGGGTTACCTCGCCATCCGTTGACCCCTTATCCGGGAAATGCCGTTTCTGCAGACGATTGCCGTCACGTTTGTTTAGAGATTACTACGCTTATTAAGAGTGATCTGCTTCTCAGGAAAGCTTCAAAAATTTATGTTTTGTTTAATGTGGGGACAGTAGTGTTTACCACCATTAAATAAAGACCTGACAGTAGACAGTGACGTTTATTTCAGGATGGCAAATGTATTATGAGGTGGTAGATGTTAAGGCTATTCATTGTGTGCTGGGCTATTGGGTGGGCAGCTTTCGTCCCGACTGATGCAGAGGCGGCCATTTACGGCGAACAGCGGATAGCGCAATGGTGGGACGGGTTTAAACAAGATGTGACCGAAACCTGGGACCATCCACAGAGTTATGATCTCTATTTACCTTTTCTCACCTGGCATAACCGCTTCACCTACGACAAAGAAAAAACGGACCGCTATAACGAGAGGCCGTGGGGCGGCGGTTTCGGTGTATCCCGCTATAACGCCGATGGAAACTGGAGCTCATTGTATGCCATGGCGTTTAAGGACTCCCACAACAAATGGGAGCCCATTATCGGCTACGGCTGGGAAAAGGGCTGGTATCTGGATCAAAACCGTGATTTTCGTCTGGGGCTTGGTTTGACGGCAGCGGTGACCGCGCGACAAGATTTCGCCAATTATGTTCCTCTGCCTGTCGTGCTGCCGCTGCTTTCTGCAAGTTATAAACAGGCCAGCGTGCAATTTACCTATATTCCAGGTACTTATAATAATGGCAATGTCCTCTTCGCCTGGTTCCGCTACGGTTTTTAACCGCAGGCAGATTACGCAAAAGGATGAGAGTCGTGTATGTGAGCACTGCGACTCGTGGGAGAAAGCGCCGGTGTTTATCGGTATGGCGATAAACACGGGCTTTGACGCATAACCGATTGCTGCGCAAATTTCGACACATTGTTGACGTTGCATTGCGCTATGGAATGTTATTTTATAACAGTTAATGGCGGTTGCGGTCTGCCGGCATGTAGCGACTTATCAAAATGACGTCTTCCTTTTGAGGGCAATACCCTATGAAAATCAGTCAGATTTTAGCGATTTCGTTGTCGGTTGTTTCTGGTAGTGCGATGGCGTTTCAGGCGAAAGATAAAGATCCCGCTGAATTTTCCCGCCAGCAGATCCGTGGGGCAGAATTTGCTATCTATGATCAGGCCATCACTACGCAGGGAATGCCTGGTTTAAGCCTGGGGAGTTGCGCTGCCACACCGGTGAGCGGCTGTAATTGCCCGTTCTGCACCATGTTGCGCAGCCAGCGCGTCTGAGCCTTTAAGGTGAATGCAGTTGGTTCAGGCGAGTCTGTCGCGTCTGAACCCTCAGCCTTAGGTTGTCGCAATACCCTTCCTGCCAGGCAGTCGTTATCTTCAACACATACATATGCGGAATATCGTCACCGTCTCATTTTGCGAGAACTCATTCCCGCGCTTTTACTACACAACACATTGCGTTAAGCGTAATAAAATCGAGCCCCCTGTATTGCGCGAGGGCATCGCTAAAATGGGAATTATCACTGACAAAGTCATGATGCGAGATTGCCTGTTTTACGCTTAGCGGTCTCTTTAAATCGCCAGAGCCCTGTTCCGCCTCACCCGATTTGTTGAGGTAATATTTAAGACATCCCCTGTTCAATACGCTAAAAGGGAATGCCCGAAATGCTCACGGACGCCGGAATGAATATGGAGTGGTTGAACAGCCTGCTTGCCCATTTTGCATCGCACCCGATGCAGATGTTCGCGCTGCTGTTTATGGTGGCGTTTAGCAAATCCACGGTGCTCATCTCCACCGTGCTTCCCCCGGCGTCGGTGATGCTGGTCGCGGCGCTCTCCGCAAGTCACTTAAGCCTGCCGCCGATCATGGCGTGGCTGGCGGTCACCGCAGGGGCAACGCTCGGTTCGTTGGTGAGTTACCATCTGGGCTTACTGATGACCCATAGCGACCGTTTTCATCGCGTGACATCCCGGCATGAGGAGACATTGCTGCGCGTTCGCAGCAAGTTACAGCGCAATAGCGCCGTGGTGCTGTTTACGTCCCGTTTTATCGCCTTGCTGCGCTATCTCGTTCCGCTTGCGGCAGGAATGCTGCGCCTGAATCCGGGCAAAGTTTATGGCATCTGCCTCTTTTCGTCTGCCATATGGGCCGCGCTGTTTGTCGGGGTAAGTGCAGGCATTAATCTGTTCCTGCCGCTGCTTTTTTGATGCGAAGCGAAAGAGGTTCTGCTCCGCTCAGATTTATAAAATCCAGGTGCCGCCATTCCCACCGTTCTGTGCTGAGGGTATCGCTGGATACAACGGCGTGAAGTAGCGTGAAGCGTTCGCCAGTGGCGGTTGCAACTGGCGATCCGGATATCAAACTATCGGGTAGCGAGAGGCGGGCGTACCGTTACGTGATGCGCTGAACAGCGCCAGACGCGCCTCTTCCCAACGCTGCCACAACTCAAGGTCTTCTACGGGTGGAATGGTCACTAGTTCCCCCTGATCCAGGCCTGCCAGCGCCGCGTCCACCAGATTTTCGGTGGTCATTACCGACCCCGCGGGCAATGAGTCCAGCGTCACGCCGGAGTGTCCCCAAATTTCTGTCGCCGTCGCGGCAGGCAAAACTGCCTGAATACGCACTGCGCTTTCGGCAAACTCCTCCTGCAAGCCACGGGTGAAATTCAGCACCCAGGCTTTGGTGGCGCTGTATACGGCGCTACCTGCCCGGGCGTGAAAGGCCAGTACAGACGCGATGTTGATGATGGTCCCGCGGTTTTGTTCAACAAAGCGTGGCAGGGCCGCCAGCGTCAGGCGCATCAGCGCCGTGGTGTTGAGTGTATTGAGCGCTTCATGTGAATCGGCATCTGAGGAGAGAAACGGCGCGAGATTGGCGGCCCCGGCATTGTTCACCAGCAGCTCGATGGCACTGTTTTGCCGTAACGTCTCTTCAATACGCTCAATGCCCTCTGTTTTGCTGAGGTCGGCAACCAGTGTCGTCACGTTGACGCCGTAGCGTTTTTCCAGCGCACTGGACAGCGCCTCCAGGCGGTCAGCGCGTCGTGCCACCAGCACCAAATCGTAATTGCGGGCCGCCAGTCTGTCGGCATAAACCGCACCAATGCCTGATGATGCGCCAGTGATAAGCGCGCTAATGCGTTGCGTAGCCATTCTCATACCTCGTTAAAACGAAAGGGGAATAAAAGGTTTTATAATGAAACCAAATCCAGCATGAGATATTTGGTTTTATAATGCAACCATTTAGCATGGCAAAATGTGCGATCCGGCGACGTGGGTTATTAACGCGTTGATTTATCGATATCAGGATAGCGGGGCGCGATCTCGTCTGGTTGCAGGACGCGGCCATCTTCTGCCAGCAGTTGTAATTTTTGCAACGGCTGGCGGTGCCGGGCATCAACGAGCACCGTACCCTGCTCATCCCCGGCAAAAAGATGCTCATTGCCCCATTGCGACAGGGCAACCAGCACGGTTTGCAGAGCGCGGCCTTTTGCGGTCAACACATATTCCTGCCACGCGCTGCCATCGGAGGCGGGCTGCAATTGCAGGATATCTTCATCGACCAGCAACTTAAGGCGCGTGGTGAGCATATTTTTGGCGATACCCAGACTTTTTTGAAATTCACCGAAGCGTGTCATGCCACGCAGCGCATCACGCACGATCAATAACGACCACCAGTCCCCAACCACATCCAGGGAACGGGCGACGGGGCAGGTGCTGGCTTCAAGACGGGTACGTTTCATATTCACTCTCCGGTTAATGGTTTTATTATAAAACTACTGAGCCCCGTGGGAAAGCGATGTTGTGGCAGGCCACTTCTGTGCCCTAATTCACTGCAAAGCGTTACAAATGTGTCACACTTTCTGTTCACCACTATCAGGATGAGGAAGTCAGGATGAAACAGTCTCTATGGACACTCGCGCTTGCCGCGCTGCTACCGTTCACCACAACCGCGCAGGCAGACACTGTTCCGCAGGGTTATCAGCTTGAACAAGTGCTGATTATGAGCCGCCATAACTTACGTGCGCCGTTGGCGAACAACGGTAGCGTGTTGGAACAATCCACCCCCAACAAGTGGCCGGAATGGGAAGTTCCGGGCGGGCAATTGACTACCAAAGGTGGCGTGCTTGAGGTCTATATGGGCCACTACATGCGTGAGTGGCTGGCCGGGCAAAAACTGGTGACCTCTGGCGAATGCCCGGCACCGGGAACCGTTTATGCCTATGCAAACAGCCTGCAACGTACGGTCGCGACCGCGCAATTCTTTATCACCGGCGCGTTTCCAGGGTGCGATATTCCTGTTCACCATCAGGAAAAAATGGGGGCGATGGACCCGACATTTAACCCGGTTATAACGGATGGATCCGCCGAGTTTGGCGAGCAGGCGATTAAAGCGATGGAGGCGCAACATCAGCACGATGCGCTGGGTGAAAGCTATAAATTGCTGGAAAAAATTGTCCGCTATGACCAGTCACCTTCTTGTAAAGATAAGCAGAACTGTTCACTGGCGACGGCCACCGATACCTTTAGCGCGTCGGTACAACAGGAGCCTGGGGTTTCCGGGCCGCTGAAAATCGGCAATTCACTGGTAGATGCTTTCACGTTGCAGTATTACGAAGGCTTTCCGTTGGATCAGGTCGCGTGGGGCGAGATCAAAACCGAGCAGCAATGGCGTTTGCTCTCGAAGATCAAAAATAGCTATCAGGATGCCCTGTTTACGTCACCTGATGTGGCGCGCAATGTGGCGAAACCACTGGTGAAATACATCGATAAAGCGCTAGTGACCGATGCGGCAAACACGCCGAAAGTGACCGTGCTGGTAGGCCATGATTCCAACATCGCATCGCTGCTGACCGCGCTTGATTTTGCGCCATATCAGCTTCATGACCAGTATGAACGCACACCGATTGGCGGCAAGATCGTCTTCCAGCGCTGGTATGACAGCGAGCGCAAACGCGAGTTGATGAAAATCGAGTATGTCTACCAGAGCAGCATCCAGTTGCGTAATGCGGAGGTGCTGAGCCTGAAAGCCCCGGCGCAACGCGTGACGCTATCGCTGAAAGGCTGTCCGATTGACCGTGAGGGATTTTGTCCGCTGGAGAAATTCAATGCGGTTGTGAGCGCGGCGGCGAAATAAAAGAATCCCCCGCGCAGGCGGGGGAGAGTCTTATCAAACGTTTTGACGCTCAATCGTTTGTTCACCCCAGAAGAGCGAATCTTTGTCGGTTTTTTCGAAGGCGCGAATCAGAACCTCATCGCTGCCTTCTTCCCAAATTTTTTCGGCCAGCGCCTCGTCGTAACCTGCAACCTCGAAGATCGCTTCGGCAATTTCCGGTGAGGTGTTGCGTAAGCTGGCCCATTCCCCAACGTGATGGGCTTTTGTATCTTGATTAGGCATTCATCTCCTCCTGTGGAAGTTTAGCCGTTCAGTTTGACTGCCAGACCGGCAACATATTCACCCTGGTAACGGGCAATCGCCAGTTCTTCGGGGCTTGGCTGACGCGAACCGTCGCCCCCGGCGATGGTCGTTGCGCCGTAGGGAGTGCCACCGTGTACCTGAGAAACATCAAATAGCTCTTGCGCAGCGTAACCGATGGGCACAATGACCATGCCATGATGTGCAAGCGTAGTCCATGTGGAGGAAATGGTGTGCTCCTGGCCGCCGCCGGTTCCGGTAGAGCTAAAGACGCTAGCCAGTTTGCCGTAAAGCGCGCCGGAGGCCCACAGCCCGCCCGTCTGGTCAAGGAAAGTGCGCATCTGGCCGGACATATTGCCAAAGCGGGTCGGGGTACCAAAGATAATGGCGTCGTACTCGGCCAGCTCCTGCGGTGTGGCGACTGGCGCATTCTGTGTTTTCCCGCCGGCTTTCAAAAACAGTTCTGCGGGCATGGTTTCGGGTACACGCTTGATAACCACCTCTGCGCCTGACACTTTCTCTGCACCTTCTGCTATTGCATGGGCCATGGTTTCGATGTGTCCATACATGGAATAATAAAGCACCAGCACTTTAGCCATTTTCATCACTCCTCGTTTCGATGTTACCAGACGGCATTTTGCCGCGTTCACTTAAGCGTATGCCCTGGTGGGCAGAGTGCAAATTTGAACGTCATTTCCTTGATTGATAACAATTTGCCCATGGGCGGGTAGCGGTTGCGGTTAACGGCATTTAAAACGCCGCACTCTTTCGTTGCCGATGCTGCTCCCGGAAATAAAAAAGCCCCAACACCGGGGGATGAAGGGGCGAACACAATGTCAAGTTAGTTTACTTACCGCCACCGCGCAGGTTTCCCACCTTTGCGGTTTCGATGTGTTAATTCTACTTAAAGTGTTTATGAAGTCAATTTGCTATCATTGATTTGTCATTGTTAAGTCATCAATAGAGTCTTTTTGATGACTTTTCTACTGCTTAGGCATTTGAAATTCGAACTTGTCTAAGGTGAGATCGCCTGCTTTCTGAATGGCTTGTGAAAGCTCGGCATAGAATTTTTCGAGACCGTACTCTTTGATTTGCAATAAGGTGGTTTGAATGGGTGCGCAAAAAACGTCAGCGTGACCAGCCGCAACTTTTTTATTGTTCGGCGGTAACTCACCCGTAATCGCTTTAAACCAGGTTCTTGTTGCGCCTTTGAGCGGCGTCGGTGCTTTACTGATGTCATCCTGGCCGATTAACACTTGCATGGTCGGGAATTGATTAGCGAGGACGGCATCCGAGAGATGTGAAAAGAACTGGCTGAACATTTCAAAAGAATTAAGGTCATGCACTTTTGGCTGAGTCGATAACCTGTTTTTATTGCCGATTCTACTTGCGGGGGGGTGAGTGTTAACGGCCGGCGTTGTGGTGTTAATGGTATCCAGTTGGAGATTAAACAGCAGATCACAGTGAACTCTTCGCTCGTTGACATCGGTAAATCTTTCGAGGAACTCTTTAATAAACTGCACAATCGTCTGGTCGTGCATTTCTTTGTTTTTAAGCCATGTTTCACGCATAAACTCACCTGGCTCCGGGTACCAGTCAGGTGTCTTCGTGAGAGGAGGCTTAATCTTGCCTTTGCCATCAAATTCGATGAACTCTTTACCATCACCAAACGCAAAACAGCAGTTTTTGAAATCGGGCATTAACTGACCATCGCGAAAAGCAATGGCGCCTTTAATCCAGTGAACCAACTCAGGGGTGATTGAGTAGGTTGTCTCTTTTGAATCACGCAAAACATGACTAAGATCGGCTGGCGTTTTTAAGCCTGGGTCAATACCCGAAATTTCAAGAAAGATGTGTGCCATTTTATAAGTTCCTTGTAGGTTTACCAGGCCACTATAACAAAGATGTTACTTTTCGACCAGTGAAGGGTAAGCCTGGAAATTGTGAAAAAAGATTACGTCTCGTTTTCCACAAAAAAGTGATGAGCCAAGATTAAAGAAAGTCACCACAATGGAACTCAAACAAACGTCTTTTCATTACACATTTTTACTGCCACTTTTGGCTGGCAGCTTCGTTGTAAGCGCTGGCTGCTTCCTCAATGGTGTCAAAGGTGCCCAGCGCTTTTAATTTGCCATTAACCTGAATATGCGCCCGAAAACGAGAACCTCGCTGAGTTACCCCTTTCACACCTAATTTGTTTCTTTTTCGATGCTGGCGG
Source organism: Citrobacter sp. UYEF32 (assembly GCF_040546205.1). Lineage (NCBI taxonomy): Bacteria > Pseudomonadati > Pseudomonadota > Gammaproteobacteria > Enterobacterales > Enterobacteriaceae > Citrobacter > Citrobacter sp. UYEF32. The sequence goes on from NZ_JBEPNI010000002.1 coordinate 332,695, forward strand.
TAAGCCTGACTGGCTGCGCCAGTAGACTCGCGCAGATTGGCTATCCGGTTATCTCTTTCGCCACGCTCATTTAATATTGCACAACAGTGGTCAATCAAATCAGGTAATACGCCTTTCTCCAGCCACCATATCAGGCGATGCGTGCGATATAGGTTCTTCTGGAATCGAAAGCGTCGATAGCCGTTATGTACCAATACGCCTATTTCATCGCCGATTTTTACGCGTTTACCCGGGCTGACGGCCCAAAATACGCGGCCTTGTTCAGCATCGTATCGGATTAGCGGTTTGAGTTTAATGAAGGCTGCAATCTCATTCGCGATTTTCTGTTTCACACATTCATCTCTGTTAGCAGACATCTATAAAGTCAGGATAACCAGCTCAGAACAACCAATATGGTGATGATGACGCAAAAGGCTTTAAATGTCTTACATGACTCGGCGTAAGCGGGATTCGTCACTGTGGTTCTGGTTTTGCCGCGCATTCTTCAATACTCTGAATGGATAAATGCCGGTTATTTTTTTGCGCATTCCGACAAATAAAAAGGCTGCAAAAAAGCAGCCTCCAGGTACAGGGAACGATTTAATGCAAATATCCCTGAACCACACGATTTTTCAGAAGGGCAACCTTACCCGATTTGTACAACACCACCTGATAAAACCCCTGAGAATAAACATCACTTGTTTCGCCATGTTCATCCCGCGCTGCGGGTTTATCATCAATATAAACTTGCTGACCATCGATCCTGACGGTGACCCCATATCCTTTAACGGTCCGAGTCGCAGGTGCGGTATTGATATGGCAGTTGGGGATCTGTTTTTGCTGACCGGGGGTGAGGGCTATGCCTGCGTCGATAAAACGCCGCAGATCGTCGCAGGAAATAGTGTCCCGGTTTTTATGTGCCGCCTGGGCGAATTGCGTTGAATCACGATGATGTTTATATCCCGCCGCCGGTTCGACAGGGTAGAGCGCCTGAGCATTACGCATCGCCTGCGCTTGCGCCTGGGCGTTGATGCCGTTTTGACGGTTCTGTTCAGCGACATAGCATGCATCGCGTGAAATGCCCTGGGCCTCGCAATCATTCATACGTTGCGCAGCGCTTGTGCATCCTGCCAGCAAAGCCACCGGAACAAGTAAAAGTAACTTTTTATTCATTATAATCAATAGCCTTGCTAATCATATTAAAGGGTGGCGGTGTTCATTTTTGTGTTGCGATATCCGCCAGGGTTTTGTCGCAGCACTATTACGGAGTGCCTGCGCCTGTAATCGTTCAGCATGCGCAACGTTCAGTACTGGCGCCGCGAAGAAAGTCAGCGAAATGGCGCTTATCGGCAGTTGAATGTTTGTTCATGAGAAAACAGTTTTACGTTTTTAAAGTCATTAATATGTCTTTTTATGTCGTGCATTTTAGACTTGTCTTTTATTTGGTCAAGTCTTTTTACTGCTTATTTTTGTTGTCATTTAAAGTCTTGATTAAGTCATTAGGTTGAAAGGGTGTGCTTAATCTGCGGTATCACCGGAACGTTTGCTGTCTTTACCACGCTCTGGATAGCTGAACAGTATCGGTTGGCGTGGCATTGCGTTTATATCTGCGGGAGACAGTGGAGGGGATGTATATCCTTGATTATTATCACATTAATTAAAGATACTTTGCCTGTTGCAATTTGACACATTTTAAACGCAGCCGTTTTTTTAAAGCATAAGAGCGGCTTATCATTGTGCTGCTTAAAAAATCAACGATTTGCCCGATTTCCTGTTGCAGGATATTACGATTCACTGGCTGATTAACCTTGCTCTACTAAGCTTAGTTTCACGTGGCGAAGACATCGGTACAATGGTGTCGCCGCGCGGTGAAAGAATCCTCTTTTACTGAATGCAGTATGATGTCTAATGTTTCACACAACCGGAGGTCAGAAATGGCAAACCATCGTGGTGGTTCAGGTAATTTCGCTGAAGACCGTGAAAGAGCATCAGAAGCAGGTCGTAAAGGTGGCCAGCATAGTGGGGGTAATTTTAAAAATGACCCACAACGTGCCTCGGAAGCTGGTAAGAAAGGGGGCAAAAGCAGTCACGGTAGCCGCAGCAGCTAGTACTCAGGTGTTGTGGTAACGGTTAATCCTTTTGACTGTTGCCGTCTGCTCGCCGCCGGGTTTTGCCCGGCGGTTTTTTTTTGAGTTGAAGAAACTGGCCGCAGGTCGCAAACTAGGCGGTTTCCGTTAACCGGTTTGTAACATGCGTACCTCGCGATTCCAGTTCTCCGTTAAACCTCAGGAAGCGCTCCTGATCCTCATCACCATGTTCTGGGGTGGGACATTCCTTGCTGTGCAATATGCAGTCACAATGAGCGGCCCGTTCTTTTTTGTCGGCCTGCGTTTCGCGACGGCCGCGCTGGCGGTGGCGTTACTCTCCTTTAATGTCCTCAAAGGTATCACCTGGCTTGAAGTTAAGGCCGGTGTCGCCATCGGTGTGGCGATTGCGCTGGGCTACAGCCTGCAAACCTGGGGGCTACAGTCTATTCCCAGCAGTAAATCGGCGTTTATTACCGCCATGTACGTCCCGCTGGTGCCGTTGTTGCAGTGGTTATGTCTGGGACGTATACCGGGGCTGATGTCCTGCATTGGCATTCTGCTCGCTTTTATTGGTCTGATTTTGTTGGCCGGGCCGGACGGCAACATGCTGGCGTTGGGGAAAGGCGAAATCATTACGCTGGTGGGCGCGGTGGCGATTGCCGCTGAGATCATTTTGATTAGCGCCTGGGCCGGGAAAGTGGATGTGCGTCGCGTCACCGTTGTGCAACTGCTGACAGCTTCGCTGGTGGCGTTCGCGGCCATGGCGCCGGCCGGAGAATCCCTTCCGGATATCTCGCCTGCGCTACTGGGGCTGGCAGCGGGGCTGGGCATTTTCAGCGCGATTATTCAGGTCACCATGAACTGGGCACAGCGCAGCGTCTCGCCAACCCGCGCTACGGTTATTTATACCGGGGAACCGGTGTGGGCGGGTATATTTGGCCGTATGGCGGGAGAACGCTTGCCGCTGCTGGCTATTCTGGGGGGCGTGTTTATTGTCGTCGGCGTGTTAGTCAGCGAGCTGAAATTAAAAAAGAAAACGGCGCCGATGAAAGCGCCGGAAACGACGGCTGAATCGGAGTCCTGATCAGCAGGCCGGGCGCATCAGCGTATGGTAATGACGATTAAACCACACCAGGCCCTCCGGGGCAGGGTGGTGGATGATAGCTTTAATCTCGCAAAAAAGAATATCGTGCGTCCCCACACTCACCACCTGATTGATATGGCAGTCAAATGAGGCCAGCGCCCCCTCCAGCCGTGGGCAGCCGGTTTCACCGGTTTGCCATTGCGCTGCGGCAAAGCGCTCCGCCATCGCCGTCTTCCCGCCAAATAAGTTCGATAGTCCCTCCTGACCTGCTGCCAGCGTATTTACGCACAACGCCCGGTTATGATTAAACACCGGCCAGACCGATGCCGCGCGATTCAGGCAGACCAGAAGCGTAGGCGGTGAATCGGTGACGCTGCACACGGCACTGGCGGTAAACCCCGCCTGGCCGGCTTCGCCATCGGTGGTGATAATATTGACCGCTGCCCCTACACAGGCCATGGCGTCGCGGAATGTCTGTTGATTAATCGCCATCATCACCTCTCAAATAAGCTGGCAAGCGTCGTTGAACGCCAGTCGCGGCAGGCGGCCATACAGCTTGCTGGCATCGCCATAGCCAATATTGACCAGCAGATTACTGCGCCAGGGGGTATCGCTGAAAAATGTCTTATCCACCAGCGCGCGGTCGAAGCCGGACATCGGTCCGGTATCCAGCCCTAAGGCCCGACAGGCAGCGATAAGATAAGCGGCCTGCATGCTGCTGTTACGAAACGCGGTCTCTTCTGCCAGTTGCGGGCTTGACGTAAACCAGCTTCGCGCGTCGCCATGAGGAAAGAGTTCCGGCAGTCGCTCATAGAATTCGGCGTCCCAGGCGACAATTGCGGTTACGGGCGCGCTGAGCGTTTTGGCCAGATTTCCACTCGATAATGCCGGACGCAGCCGCTCTTTGCCTTCCTCGCTGCGGATAAACACAAAACGCGCCGGGCTACAGTTGGCCGACGTCGGTCCCATTTTGACCAGTTCATAAATTTCGGCGAGTGTCGCATCGCTTACCGGTCTGTCCTGCCAGCCGTTGTGGGTGCGGGCGTCATAAAACAGGGTATTCAGCGCGCTTTGGCTCACGGCTTCACTCATAACAACTCCTTTTCGGCAATGGGCAGTAAGGTTTCCAGCCCGCTGAGTAACAGGGTATTAAAGGCGTCACTGTCGGTGACATTACAGGCGTGCCCACCGCGTTCCATCAGCCGGATTTCACTATGGGGTAACGCGTCGTGTAGCGTTTGCGAACAGGTCCAGGGCACCAGCAGATCGTCCCGTGAACAGATAATCAATACAGGGCAGCGGATCTGCGCTGCCGTGGCGCTAAAATCGGCGCGTTTCAGGGCGTTCAGGCGTCGCAGCAGGTTATGCTCGCCCTGAAAATGGGCGAGGGCGAGGGCTTCCTCCGCCTCCATGCGCGGCGCGTGCTCCTCCAGCCAGTCAGCGGGGTAGAGAAACAGCGGCTGCGCCTCAATCCATGCCTGTGCGCCGCCGGCCTGCAATAAGCGCTCGCGGACGTGAAAACAGCGGCGGGTGTGATCACTCAGTTGCAGCCAGCCATTGACCAGGACCAGCGCGCTAATGCTATGCGGGTAATCCTGCGCCATTTGTAACCCGACCAGTGCTCCCAGCGCGTGGCCAACCACGCAAAAACGGTCAATGCCCGCCTGTTGCAGGGCGCTCAGCAGTTCTGCGGCCATATCGGCGATACGGTAGCCATCCGGCAGTGTCGCCGGGTTATTGCCGGTGCCGCATTGATCGTAGCTGACCACCTGATACCGGGTTTGCAGGGCCGCCGTTTGCGCCAGCCAGTAGCTGGCATTGCCGCCAAGTCCGGCAATCAACACCACCACGGGTGCGCCCGCAAAGGGCGGTTCACTGAGGATCAGTTTCATGCAAACCTCACTTTGCGATATGCGCGACGGTGGCGATTTCGACCAGTGCCTCCGGCTTGACCAACCCGCACTGGATACAAAAACGGGCGGGTTTATCGCCGGGGAAGAACTCCGCATAAACTTCATTAATCGCGGCGTAATTTTTCCAGTCGGTGATAAAAATACTGTTGAACGTCACGTCCTCCATCGAGCCGCCCGCCGTTTCGATAACGGTGCGGATCGTCTCCAGCACGTGACGGGTTTGCGCCTTTGGGTCGCCGGGGTAGACCACATTATTTTGCTTATCAAAGGGTAGCGTCCCGGAGACATAGACCACGCCATCTGCCAGCGTACCTGGCACAAACGGCGCAATCGGGGTGGTGGTTCCGGGTGGAATAATGACCTGCTTTGGCATGGTGTTCTCCTTATGCAATTTTGACCCGAGGCTGAGGGGAAAGGGCGTTGCAGAATGTCCCGACATCGCTGACCCAGCCAAAGAACGTTTCGATGTTAAAAAGCGCGGCCTGTTGTGCGAAAGCCGGGCCAGCCTGATGGGTGGCGTCTTCCAGAACCACGCCGAAATATTCGAGGAAAAAGCCGTCGCGCAGTGTCGACTCCACGCAAACATTGGTGGCTATACCGGTAAACACCAGATGGCGGATGCCACGGCTGCGCAAAATGCTGTCCAGCGGGGTGTTGAAAAAGCCGCTGTAGCGGGGCTTCGGCAGCACAATATCGCCGTCCTGCGGCACCAGCTCATCCACTAACTGGTAATCCCAGCCGCCTTTCGCCAGCAGCTTGCCCTGTAACTCAGGACGTTTGCGCATGGTCTTAAGCGCGTTGGACTTGTGCCAGTTCGGCGAGCCCGGACCGCCGGCTTCCACATACTGCTCATCCCAGCCATTCTGGAACCAGATAATGAGCATGCCCGCTTCGCGCGCGGCGGCAACGGCGGTCTGAATCTTCTCTATCACCGGCGCGGTGGCGGAGACATCAAACCCCGCCAGGTCGAGGTATCCTCCTTTTGTGGCATAGGCGTTTTGCATATCTACCACAATCAGCGCGCTCTGCGCCGGGTCGAAGCGCAGCGAATCGGGACGGGCGTCAAGCGTTATCATCAGGCGACCTCACGGGTAGGGGCAGGGATCTGGCTGCGGCAGTTCATCAGTGGCTGGATACGCTCACCGAAGGCCTCAATGCCAGTCAGAAAATCATCAAATGTCAGCAGCACGCCATCGGTACCGGGAACAGTAGCCACCTCATCAAGCAGACGCGCGACGGTGGCATACGAGCCGACCAGCGTTCCCATATTGATATTGACGGCGGAGGTGGGGTCAGCCATCTGGCGCACGTTGGTATCGCTGCCGGAGCGGGTATCTTTCTGGCTTTGCTCGGTCAGCCACGCCAGCGCTTCGTCATCCGCGCCTGCCTTGTAGTGTTCCCATTTAGCGCGTGCGGCTTCATCGGTTTCATCGGCGATAACCATAAACAGCACGTACGAGCCCACGTCGCGCCCGGTTTTTTGTGCCGCCTCGCGCATCCTTTCAGCGGTAGGCGCAAATGCCGTTGGGGTGTTGACCCCTTTGCCGAAGCAGAAGTTGTAATCAGCGTATTGCGCTGAAAACGCCATCCCGGCATCGCTTTGCCCGGCGCAGATCACTTTCATGGGCTGCGACGGCTGCGGGCTGACGCGACAGTCATTCATGGTGAAAAACTCACCTTTGAAATCGCTTTTCCCGGTGCCCCATAAATCGCGCAGTACCTGGACATATTCGGTCAGGTAGTCATAACGGCGTGAAAAGTACTCATCGCCGGGCCAGATGCCCATCTGGTCGTATTCCGGCTTTTGCCAGCCGGTGACCAGGTTGACGCCGAAACGACCGCCGGAAATGGAGTCGATGGTGGAGGCCATGCGCGCCACGATGGCGGGCGGCAGCGTTAAGGTAGCGGCGGTGGCGTAGATCTGAATCCGCGATGTCACCGCAGCCAGTCCGGCCATCAGGGTGAAGGATTCCAGATTGTGATCCCAGAATTCTGTTTTGCCGCCAAAACCCCGCAGCTTGATCATCGACAGAGCAAAGTCGAAGTGATAATGCTCGGCCTTTTGCACAATCGCCTTATTGAGTTCAAAGGTCGGTTTGTATTGCGGCGCATGGGTGGAAATCAGCCAGCCGTTGTTGCCAATCGGAACGAAAACACCAATTTTCATCTCGTACCTCGCGTTGTCGGTTGAACGTCGGGCGTGGCGTTGCATCCTGCACTCTCCTGTGAGCCTCGCATCAACGATTTAGCAAAGGAGATGCCAGTTTTGAAAACTGCATTGTTATTAGTGTGTTAAACAAAAGTTGACGAAATGCAGATTAAAAAAGTGGACTAAATGGTCAAAAACAGTGCACAAAAAACAGGCGCTCTTGCGCCATGGCTGTGCAGGGGTCGAGTCGGCTCGCGCCATTTGATATGCTGAGAAAAATCAATAAGGAGAAAAAGATGGCGCAGGATATGGCGAAAAAAGCGGGCAAGCGGACGCAGGCGGTGAACGAGAAAAAAGAGGCCATTCTGGCTGCGGCGCTTGAGACCTTTTCCCTGTATGGCATTCACGGTACGCGCATTGAAAAGGTGGCGGAGCGAGCGGGGGTGTCAAAAACCAATCTTCTCTACTATTACCCTTCCAAAGAGGCGCTCTACCTTGCCGTGTTGCGCCACATCCTTGCTATCTGGCTGGCGCCGTTAAAAGCGTTTCGTGAGGACCTGACCCCGCTGGTGGCGATTGGGGAGTACATTCGCTTAAAGCTTGAAGTTTCGCGTGATAATCCGCAGGCGTCACGGTTGTTCTGCATGGAGATGCTGCAAGGCGCGCCGGTGCTGAAAGAAGAGCTGCAAGGATCGCTGAAAGCGCTGGTGGAAGAGAAATCGGCCATTATTGCCAGTTGGGTAGCCAGCGGCAAACTGGCACCTGTCGACCCGCATCATCTTATTTTTATGATTTGGGCCTCAACCCAGCATTATGCCGATTTCGCCACTCAGGTAGAGGCGGTGACCGGCACAACATTACAGGATGAGGCCTTTTTTCAGCGCACGGTAGAAAACGTGCAGCGGATGGTGACCGAAGGCATCCGCGTGCGTTAGTTGGCGGTCGGGAAAGGGCAGCTCAGATCACCCTCACCGCACTGCAGGAGAGACGAAAGCCAGGCTTCGCGCTCGTTCGTTTTATCGGTCATGCACTGGTTGATGACCATAGGCTGCGCGCTGCCTTGTTCGGAGCCGGAGCCGATAAACGCACAGTCGGCATCGCGCAGGGCAATCCAGTTTTTCTGCGCTTTTTTCAGTAAGTCACGCTGTTGTGGCGTGGCACGTTTGAGTGCCGTCTGCCAGGTCTGGTTGAGCTTTTTGTCCGCCTTGTCGTATTGATCGGCGCTACACATGTTCATTTCTGTCTGCGAGATAGCGTTGTCGCAGTCCTCCGCCAGTGCGCTGGCGCTGACCAGCAAAACCACCCCTGCAATCAATAAACGTTTCATATTTTCTCCGTATAAAAAAATGCCGGATAGCATTGTGCATATCCGGCATACGGTACTACGGCTTCGCGCTGAATTGTAGCCCCGACATTCAGTACATTATCAGCGAGTTTTGCGCCCTTAGCCGATGGTCATCAGGCTGGCATTGCCGCCTGCGGCCGCGGTGTTGATACTCAGCGAACGCTCCAGCCATAAACGCTCCAGCAAAATGTTGCTCTCACCACGGGCAAAACCCTGTACCGAGATGATGGCGCCATCGCGCGTCGCGATATGTCCGCACAGCTCGCGTAGCTGATCGGAGTCACCGTGATAGATAACCGCATCAAATGGCTGTGAAAGCAGGTTATCGAGCGCGGCCAGCGTGATCCTGGCGCTGACACTCTCTGGTAACGCGTTATGCAGGGTGCGGTGAAGCTCATCATCTGGCCACAATACCCGACAGCCGCTGGCGAGGGCTGCCGCAAGCTGTGTCAGGCTATCTTCTGCGTTGTCGGCCATGCAAAGAACCGACTCGCGGGGCAGCAGCGTCCAGGTATTGCGTTCACCGGTAGGGCCGGGGAGTACGCGCTGGATCCCGGTCTGGGCCAGTTCGCCAAACCGCTGGCAAATAGCCTGCAATGCCGGTTTATCCTCTGCCCATTGTGTCAGCGCATCCAGCGGCTGGATCAGGCTCGGTTTAAGCTGTGCATCAAGCGGGAAGCGGGCATCGTGACGCGACAGCGTCTGCTTGATGGCCGTTTCCGGGCGGCTGGCGAGCAGGCGATAAAGGTACAGCGGTCCGCCAGCTTTAGGCCCGGTGCCAGATAGCCCCTCGCCGCCGAAGGGCTGTACACCCACGACCGCGCCGACCATGTTGCGGTTTACGTACAGGTTGCCGACATGCGCGCTGCCGGTCACCTGAGCGATAGTCTCATCAATGCGGGTGTGAACACCCAGCGTCAGGCCATAACCTGCGGCATTAATCTGACTTACCAGTTTGTCGAGATCGTTGCGGCGGTAGCGCACCACGTGCAGCACCGGACCAAAGACCTCTTTTTTCAGCTCGTCCACACTCTCCAGCTCAATCAGCGTTGGCATTACAAAGGTGCCGGTTCGCCATTCACGGGCATCAAGGGTGTTTTCATGGGCCGTCTGGAACACCGGGCGACCTTTCTCGCGCATTGCCTGAATATGTTTCTCAATATTCTCTTTGGCTTCGCGGTCAATCACCGGACCGATATCCGTTGTCAGGCGTCCTGGATTTCCCATGCGACATTCCGCCATCGCGCCGCGCAGCATGGTGAGGGTATGTTCGGCAATCTCTTCCTGCAGGCAGAGTACGCGCAGTGCCGAACAGCGCTGTCCGGCGCTATCAAAGGCCGAGGCGAGCACATCGACCACCACCTGCTCGGTCAACGCAGAAGAGTCGACAATCATTGCATTCAGCCCGCCTGTTTCGGCGATAAGCGGCGTCGGACGCCCTTGTGCATCCAGTCTTGTGGCAATATTGCGCTGTAACAGGCTTGCCACTTCCGTAGAACCGGTGAACATCACGCCGCGTACGCGGTTATCTGACGTCAACTGCGCGCCTACGGTTTCGCCCCGGCCTGGTAGCAGTTGCAGCACACCCGACGGGACGCCCGCTTCTCGCAGAATAGCGACGCCCTGTGCGGCAATCAGCGGTGTCTGTTCTGCCGGTTTTGCCAGCACGGTGTTACCGGCCGCCAGCGCCGCCGCGATTTGCCCGGTGAAAATCGCCAGTGGGAAGTTCCACGGGCTGATACAGACCACCGGACCCAGCGGGCGGTGGGTTTCGTTAGCAAAATCTTCCCGTACCTGGCCTGCGTAATAGCGCAGGAAATCGACCGCTTCACGGACTTCGGCAATCGCATTGCTGAATGTTTTGCCTGCTTCGCGTACCAGGATGCCGAGCAGTGTCTGCATCTGATCTTCCATCAGTACCGCCGCACGTTCGAGGATCGCCGCGCGCTCCTGGGGCGGGGTGGCAAACCAGATAGGCGCGTTATTCACCGCACTTTCCAGCGCGCGCGCCACTTCACTGCCGGAGGCTTCCCGAACATAGCCAACAACATCTTTCGGCTCTGCCGGGTTGAGCACGGGCTCCATTTCACCTTCCGCTACCGGGGTTTCCAGCAACGGTTTGGCCTGCCATTTCTGCGTCGTGCTGTTGAGCAGGGAAGAGGAGAGGGAGGCCAGTCGATGTTCATTGGCCAGATCCAGCCCTGCTGAGTTGATACGCCCCTGTCCGTACAGCCAGCGTGGCAGCGGGATTTTCGGATGCGGCAGGCCAACATGGCCTTCTTGTGTCGCCAGTTTCTCTACCGCCAGCACCGGGTCGGCCACCAGTTCATCGAGCGGCAGCGATGTATCGGCAATACGGTTCACAAAGGAGGTATTGGCGCCGTTTTCCAGCAGGCGACGCACCAGATAAGCCAGCAAGGTTTCGTGGGTGCCCACCGGAGCGTAGATGCGGCAAGGGCGGTTCAGCTTGCCGTCAGAGATTTTACCGACCACCTGCTCGTAGAGCGGCTCGCCCATGCCGTGCAGACACTGGAACTCGTATTGACCCGGATAGTAGTTTTGCCCCGCCAGTTGATAGATAGCGGCCAGAGTATGGGCGTTGTGGGTGGCGAACTGCGGATAAATCAAATTCGGCACGGCGAGCAATTTTTTCGCGCAGGCCAGGTAGGAGACGTCGGTATAGACTTTGCGCGTATAGACCGGATACCCCTCCAGCCCTTCCATCTGCGCGCGTTTGATCTCGCTATCCCAGTATGCGCCTTTCACCAGACGGATCATCAGACGACGGCGACTACGTGAGGCCAGATCCGTCAGGTAATCAATGACGAACGGACAGCGTTTCTGGTAGGCCTGAATGACAAAACCGATGCCGTTCCAGCCCGCCAGTTCTGGTTCGAAACAGAGCTTTTCCAGCAGATCGAGGGAGATTTCCAGCCGGTCGGCCTCTTCGGCGTCGATATTGATGCCGATGTCATACTGGCAGGCCAGCAGCGCCAGTGATTTCAGGCGCGGGTAGAGCTCGTCCATCATTCTGTCGTACTGGGCGCGGTTGTAACGCGGGTGCAGCGCAGAGAGCTTAATGGAGATCCCCGGCCCTTCATAAATGCCGCGGCCATTAGAGGCTTTCCCAATCGCGTGGATCGCCTGCTGGTAAGAGACCATGTAGGCCTCTGCATCGGCAGCGGTCAGCGCGGCCTCACCCAGCATATCGTAGGAGTAGCGGAACCCTTTTTCTTCCAGTTTGCGGGCGTTAGCCAGCGCTTCGGCAATGGTTTCCCCGGTGACGAACTGCTCGCCCATCAGGCGCATCGCCATGTCCACCCCTTTGCGGATCAGCGGTTCGCCGCTCTTGCCGATAATGCGGTTAAGCGAGTGCGACAGGCTGGCTTCATTGTGGGTAGAGACCAATTTGCCGGTAAAGAGCAGGCCCCAGGTGGCGGCATTGACGAACAGCGAGGCGCTGCGGCCAATATGCGATTGCCAGTTACCATTGCTGATTTTGTCGCGGATCAGCGCATCGCGGGTGGCCTTATCAGGAATGCGCAACAGCGCCTCTGCCAGGCACATCAGGGCCACCCCTTCTTGCGAAGAAAGTGAAAATTCTTGCAACAAACTCTGTACCATACCCGCCCGGCCGGACGCGGTCTTTTGGTTACGCAGTTTCGCCGCCAGTTGGCTGGCTAACTGCTGGGTATTTTCGGCAATCGGCGGCGCAAGACGCGCCTGCTCAAGCAGCATGGGAACCGCATCCGTTTCCGGGCGACGCCAGGCGGCGGTGATAGCGGCACGTGAAACCGACTGCGGCAAAATGTTTTCGGCGAATTCGAGGAAAGGCTGGGCACTTTCATCAGCGCTGCTATCGGCTTCATCGCTTTCGGTGTACTGACCCGCATGGGTCGCAGGCAATTCTGGAATTATTTCGTTATTTTCGAGCTTTTCCAGGTAGCTAAAGATGGCCTGCTTAATCAGCCAGTGTGGTGTGCGGTCAATCGATGCAGCAGCGGCTTTCAGTCGCTCACGCGTCGCATCATCAAGTTTAACGCCCATGGTGGTGGTACCCATGTTTTTCTCCTGCAATTTTTGTTGTGTGCAGACTATCCGTCATGTTGCAACTTTGTGCAACCTTGTTAAATGTGACTGGGTTAACAAGGTCAATATTGAACGATAAGTTAATTGTATGTAACTGGAATTGGCATACTGAATTACGGTTAAAGGCGAGTGAATTTGCGGTAGATAACACTTTTTTAAGGTGCAACCTTTGAAAGTGTGACATGGTGCAACCTGGTGGAAAATAATGACGGTTTCGGGATGAAATTAATGTAAATGCTGTGTTAAATCATTTGTGAATAACCGGGGCTTCCGGCAGGATACGGTCGCTTCATAACAACAATCACATCGCTACCCCGTTCCGGTGGTGAAGATAACGGGTAAATCCTGGAGACTTTTATTGATGGCAATTAGCACACCGCTGCTGGTGACCTTTTTCATTTATATCTTTGGCATGATTCTCATCGGGTTCTTTGCCTGGCGTTCAACGAAAAACTTTGATGACTATATCTTAGGTGGTCGTAGTCTGGGCCCGTTAGTGACTGCGTTATCCGCAGGGGCATCGGATATGAGCGGCTGGTTGCTGATGGGGCTGCCCGGCGCCATTTTTATCTCGGGTATTTCAGAAAGCTGGATCGCCATTGGCCTGACGCTTGGCGCGTGGGTCAACTGGAAGCTGGTCGCAGGCCGTCTGCGCGTGCATACCGAGGTCAACAATAATGCCCTGACGCTGCCGGACTATTTTACCGGCCGTTTTGAAGATAAAAGCCGCCTGCTGCGTATTATCTCGGCGGTCGTCATTCTGGTGTTCTTCACTATTTACTGTGCCTCCGGCATCGTGGCGGGCGCGCGTCTGTTTGAAAGTACCTTCGGCATGACATACGAGCACGCGCTATGGGCGGGTGCGGCGGCAACCATCATCTATACCTTTATCGGCGGTTTCCTGGCGGTAAGCTGGACCGATACCGTACAGGCGAGCCTGATGATTTTCGCCCTGATCCTGACCCCGGTGATTGTGATCCTCTCCGTAGGTGGCCTTGCGGACTCGCTGGAAGTTATCAAGCAGAAAAGCATCGAAAATATCGACATGCTGAAAGGGCTGAACTTCGTTGCCATTATTTCGTTGATGGGCTGGGGACTGGGATATTTCGGTCAGCCGCATATCCTGGCGCGCTTTATGGCGGCGGATTCCCACCACAGCATCGTCCACGCCCGCCGTATCAGCATGACCTGGATGGTCCTGTGCCTTGCCGGGGCCGTTGCCGTGGGCTTCTTCGGGATTGCCTATTTTAATAACCACCCTGAACAGGCTGGCGCGGTCAATCAGAACGCAGAACGCGTGTTCATTGAACTGGCACAGATTCTGTTTAATCCGTGGATTGCCGGGGTGCTGCTGTCAGCGATTCTGGCGGCGGTAATGTCCACCCTGAGCTGCCAGTTGCTGGTGTGCTCCAGCGCACTGACAGAAGATTTCTACAAAGCGTTCCTGCGTAAAAATGCCGGGCAGACCGAACTGGTCTGGGTTGGCCGCGTGATGGTGCTGCTGGTGGCGCTGGTATCCATTGCGCTGGCGGCGAACCCGGAAAACCGCGTGCTGGGCCTGGTCAGCTACGCATGGGCAGGCTTTGGCGCGGCGTTTGGCCCGGTGGTGCTGTTCTCGGTCATGTGGTCAAAAATGACGCGCAACGGCGCGCTGGCCGGGATGGTTATCGGTGCGGTCACCGTTATCGTCTGGAAGCAGTTCGCCTGGCTGGGGCTGTATGAAATCATTCCGGGCTTTGTGTTCGGTAGTCTTGGCATTGTGGTGTTCAGCCTGCTGGGTAAAGCACCGTCTCGCGCGATGCAAGACCGCTTCGCCGAAGCAGACGCACATTATCACTCTGCGCCACCGACACGCTTGCAGGCCGACTGATCCCTCTTGCTAAACCCGCTTCGGCGGGTTTTTTCTTGATATAACAGTGCATTTACGCTCTTATCACATTGCTTATAACAATGAGGATAGCAAGATGAAGATAAAGACAGGGGTTACTGCACTGGCGTTCGCGGGTTTACTGGCAGGCTGCGTCGCACAGCCGGCAAAACAGGCGCAGCAGCCCGCCCAGAGCTGCAAAGCCGACAATCAGATGCAACAAACCACGCTCTATTTCGGCTTAAGCCGCCCGGCAGGGAAAGATGTCACCGCACAGGAGTGGCAGCAGTTTGTCGATACGGACGTGACGCCGCGCTTTCGTGATGGCCTGACGGTGTTTGACGCGCGCGGACAATGGCTGGGTAACGACGGCAAAGTGGCGAAGGAAGCGAGCAAAGCGTTAATGCTGATCCACGGGAAAGATGCCGGAAGTGAAAACAATATCGAAACGCTGCGCACGCTCTACAAAACCCGTTTCGGGCAGGAGTCTGTGATGCGGGTTGATCAGCCGGTTTGCGTACAGTTCTGATAAAAAAAACGGCGGGTGTGAAGCCCGCCGTGAGAATTAAAGCACAACGCCTGCAAAAGCGGCGGAAAGCAGACTCACCAGCGTTGCACCATAGACCAGGCGCAAACCAAAGCGTGAGACGACATTCCCCTGCTGCTCGTTAAGCCCTTTAATGGCGCCCGCCACGATGCCGATAGAGGCGAAGTTGGCGAACGACACCAGGAAGACGGAGAGGATCCCAAGCCCGCGCGGCGTCATTTCAGCGGCAACTTTCTGCAGTTCGATCATCGCCACAAACTCGTTAGCCACCAGTTTGGTCGCCATAATGCTGCCCGCATGCAGGGCATCGGAAAGCGGAATGCCGACCAGCCACGCCAGCGGGTAGAACACATAGCCAAGAATTTGCTGGAAGCTGATGCCAAACAGGGCAGAGAAGAGGGCATTGACCGCGCTAATCAGGGCAATAAAGCCAATCAGCATGGCCAGGATAATCATCGCCACTTTGAAACCGGCCAGAATATATTCCCCCAGCATCTCAAAGAAACTTTGTGATTCGTGGAGTTTTTCCAGCTTAATTTCCGGTTCGGCTTCCGGGCGCGTCGGGTTAATGACTGACAGAATAATAAAGGTGCTGAACATATTAAGGATTAACGCCGCCACCACATATTTGGCATCCAGCATCGTCATATAGGCGCCGACAATCGACAGCGATACCGTCGACATCGCGGTTGCGGCCATGGTGAACAGACGACGTGAGGACAGGTCGGCCAGAATCCCTTTGTAAGCAATGAAGTTTTCCGACTGGCCAAGGATCAGCGAGCTGACCGCGTTAAACGACTCCAGCTTGCCCATGCCGTTGAGTTTTGACAGCAGCGTGCCGATAAGACGAATAAAAATCGGCAGAATACGCCAGTGCTGCAAAATACCGATCAGCGCGGAAATAAAGACGATAGGGCACAGAACGCCGAGGAAAATAAACGCCAGCCCTTTTTCATTCATCCCGCCAAAGACAAAGTTGGTGCCTTCACCTGCAAATTTGAGCAGTGTTTCAAAAAAGCCAGAGACATATTTAATTAGCGTCAGTCCGCTTTGCGCATGCAAAAAGAACCATGCCAGCGCCAGTTCAATAACCACTAATTGCAGAATAAAGCGCACGCGAACTTTGCGGCGGTCAAAGCTGGTGAGCCATGCCAGAGCCAGAATGACAACCAGCGCCAGCAGAAAATGTAGGAAGTTGATCATGTCGAAAATTGTGCAGGTAATTGGGGCGCTCATTTAGCCACAGCCTGTATACTCAGTAAACAAAAAGTTAATGATTTGTAAGCTAACTTTTTGCCATATACCTTCTGATTCTGCATAACAGCCGTTTCGATCAGTCTTAGTTTGCCGCCCGGTTACATCCTTTCATTATTCAGATTAATTTTCGCTTGAGTTTCTTTTTTCCGTAATGATAATCACTATCAAAGAAATTTACTTTTCTTTTCAGCAATTGACCATTGATGACAGCAGAGGCGTCCGCATGTTTGTTCCATTTCTCATTATGTTACGTGAAGGCCTCGAAGCGGCACTGATCGTAAGTTTGATTGCCAGTTACTTCAAGCGCACTCAGCGCGGACGCTGGATTGGCGTGATGTGGATTGGTGTCTTCCTCGCCGCGGCGCTATGTCTGGCGCTCGGCATCATCATTAACGAAACCACTGGTGAGTTCCCGCAGAAAGAGCAGGAGCTGTTTGAAGGCATTGTCGCGGTGATTGCCGTGGTGATCCTGACATGGATGGTCTTCTGGATGCGCAAAGTCTCCCGCAACGTCAAAGTGCAACTGGAGCAGGCGGTAGATAACGCCCTCGCCAGCCGAAACAACCATGGCTGGGCGCTGATCATGATGGTCTTCTTCGCGGTGGCGCGCGAAGGGCTGGAATCGGTCTTCTTTCTGCTGGCGGCATTCCAGCAAGATGTGGGGATCTGGCCGCCTGTGGGCGCGGTGCTTGGGCTGGTTGCGGCCGTGGTACTCGGCTTCCTGCTCTACTGGGGCGGCATTCGTCTGAACCTCGGTGCGTTCTTCAAATGGACCAGCCTGTTTATTTTGCTGGTTGCGGCAGGTCTGGCGGCAGGGGCGATTCGCGCCTTTCATGAGGCCGGACTGTGGAACCACTTCCAGGATGTGGCGTTCGATCTGAGCAACGTGCTGACTACGCACTCTCTGACGGGCACGCTGCTGGAAGGCATTTTCGGCTATCAGGAGACACCGAGCGTCAGCGAAGTTGGCGTCTGGTTCCTCTACTTAATTCCTGCGCTGGTGCTGTATGTCATGCCATCGCGCTCAGGCTCGCAGCCTTCCAGAGCTGCACAATAATCGCTGTACCGGGTGAATTATAGTTACAACATACTTTAAGAAGGGAAGGGGTCATGGCAATTCATTTTCGTCGTAGTGCGTTACAGGCAGGGATCGCAACGCTGCTTTCTTGCGCGTTTGCTGCCCATGCAGCGGATGTCCCTCAGGTAAAAGTGACCGTCACGGACAAGCAGTGTGAGCCGATGAATCTGACGGTAAACGCGGGTAAAACGCAGTTCCTCATCGTCAACCAGAGTCAGAAGGCGCTGGAGTGGGAAATCCTCAAAGGGGTGCTGGTGGTTGAAGAGCGCGAAAACATTGCGCCGGGCTTTAGCCAGAAGCTGACCGCTAACCTGCAGCCGGGTGAATATGACATGACCTGCGGCCTGCTTACCAACCCGAAAGGCAAACTCATCGTTAAAGGCCAGGCGACGGCGGATGCGGCAAAAAGCGAAGCGTTGCTGAGCCTTGGCACTGCTATCACCGACTATAAAGCCTACGTGACGGCCGAGACAGCCGAACTGGTAAAAGGGACAAAAGCCTTTACCGATGCGGTGAAAGCGGGCGATATCGAAAAAGCGAAATCGCTGTATGCGCCGACGCGCCAGCACTATGAGCGTATTGAACCGATCGCTGAGCTGTTCTCCGACCTGGACGGCAGTATTGATGCCCGCGAAGATGACTACGAGAAGAAGGCAGACGATCCGAAATTCACCGGTTTCCACCGTCTGGAAAAAGCCCTGTTTGGCGACAACTCGGTGAAAGGCATGGACACTTATGCTGACCAGCTTTACACCGACGTGCAGGAGCTGCAAAAACGCATCAGCGAGCTGGCGTTCCCGCCGTCAAAAGTGGTGGGGGGCGCTGCGGGTCTGATTGAAGAGGTCGCGGCGACCAAAATCAGCGGTGAAGAAGACCGCTACAGCCATACCGATCTCTGGGATTTCCAGGCTAACGTCGATGGCGCGCAGAAAATTGTCAACCTGCTGCGTCCGCAGTTGCAGAAAAACAACGCCGAACTGCTCGGTAAAGTGGATGCGAACTTTAAGAAAGTCGACGCTATTCTGGCGAAATACCGTACCAAAGACGGCTATGAGACCTATGACAAGCTGACGGATGCCGACCGTAACGCGCTTAAAGGGCCGATCACGACGCTGGCGGAAGATCTCGCTCAACTGCGCGGTGTGCTCGGTCTGGACTAACTATCATGAATGACAAAGAAGAGTACGGCGTTAGCGAGCCTTCGCGTCGCCGTTTATTAAAAGGTATGGGCGCGCTGGGAGGCGCCCTTGCCCTGGCCGGAGGATGTCCGGTGGCGCATGCGGCCAAACCGCAAAGTGCGCCAGGCACACTCTCCCCGAATGCGCGCATGGAAAAGCAGCCCTTTTATGGTGAGCATCAGGCCGGGATTTTGACGCCGCAACAGGCGTCGATGATGCTGGTGGCGTTTGATGTGCTGGCGTCCGACAAAGCCGATTTGCAGCGTCTGTTTCGTCTGTTAACGCAACGTATCGCTTTTCTGACCGAAGGGGGGCCGGCACCGGAAACCCCTAATCCGCGCCTGCCGCCGATGGATTCCGGTATTCTCGGGCCGTTTATCGCACCGGATAATCTGACCATCACGGTTTCGTTGGGTGATTCTCTGTTCGATGACCGCTTTGGCCTGCGTGCGCAAAAGCCGAAAAAATTGCAAAAGATGGAGCGCTTTCCCAACGATGCGCTGGTCTCTTCATTAAGCCATGGTGACCTGCTGGTGCAAATCTGCGCCAATACCCAGGACACGGTGATTCATGCCCTGCGCGATTTGATTAAACACACGCCTGATTTACTGAGCGTTCGCTGGAAGCGAGAAGGGTTTATCTCCGACCACGCCGCGCGCAGTAAAGGAAAGGAGACGCCGGTAAACCTGCTGGGCTTTAAGGATGGTACGGCAAACCCGGACAGCAGTGATAACGCGCTGATGGACAAGGTTGTGTGGGTAACAAACGATCAGGCGGAGCCTGCGTGGGCCGTGGGCGGTAGCTATCAGGCCGTGCGTATCATTCAGTTTCACGTGGAGTTCTGGGATCGTACGCCACTCAAAGAGCAGCAGACTATTTTTGGTCGCGATAAGCAAACCGGCGCGCCGCTGGGGATGCACAACGAGCATGATGTCCCCGATTACGCCAGCGACCCCGGTGGCGATGTGATTGCCCTGGACAGCCATATTCGTCTGGCAAATCCACGTACGCCAGAGACGCAGTCGAGCCTGATGATGCGCCGGGGTTATAGCTATTCCCTGGGTGTCACCAATGCCGGGCAGCTTGATATGGGACTCCTGTTTGTCTGCTATCAGCACGACCTGGAGAAGGGGTTTCTGACCGTGCAAAAACGTCTCAATGGCGAAGCGCTGGAGGAGTATATTAAGCCCATCGGCGGCGGCTACTTCTTCGTGTTGCCAGGGGTTAAAGACCAAAACCAGTATCTCGGGCAAGCACTGCTCGAAGCCTGAAAAAAGAATCCTGCCTGAAGCCAGGCAGGATAATCTCTTATCTGTAGCATCCGTTCACACTTTTTCTGCCATCAAACTATCGATTTTTCGTATGAGAAAGTATCTGTTATTTTTCTGTAATATTCTTCGTAGACACTCTTTTCCATAGCGCAGGGTAAACGCTCGTTACCTTTCGGTGAAAATAATGTTGCGTTTATGCTAATTCCTGATGTACTTATTACATAGAATTACTGCCCTGCGGTGATGTCGTCACCTGGAGATCGCGGATGGTAAAGTCCACAACTGGACGTAACACCAACAAACAGCGCAACACCCGGCTCGGGGATGCACACTCCGGCAGTAAACGCTTCACCTCTGAATTTCTCTCCTTCATTCCTGTTTCTGATTTAACCGACATGGCAAGCGCTGATGACGGCTGCTTTGTTATGTCAATTTCAAAGGCAAGACATGGCTTAAAAGGAAGCCAAACCTCAGACGTTCGTGCGCATAATCGTGCCGATTTTGGTGCGTGTGATGTAAACCAACAACTCAAGGTGCTATCCATGGGAAGACAGAAAGCAGTGATCAAAGCTCGTCGTGAAGCTAAACGTGTGCTGAGACGCGATTCGCGCAGTCACAAACAGCGTGAAGAAGAGTCGGTCACCTCGCTTGTGCAGATGAGTGGCGTTGAAGCAATTGGAATGGCAAGGGATAGCCGTGATAATTCACCGATTGTTGCGCGTAATGAAGCTCAGGCGCAGTACCTGAATGCTATCGAGAGTAAACAACTGATATTCGCGACCGGGGAAGCCGGCTGCGGTAAAACATGGATCAGCGCGGCGAAAGCGGCGGAAGCCCTGATTCATAAGGATGTGGACAGGATTATTGTAACCCGACCGGTTCTGCAGGCCGACGAAGATCTCGGCTTCTTACCTGGTGATATTTCGGAGAAGTTCGCCCCTTATTTCCGGCCCGTCTATGATGTGCTGGTGAAAAGGCTGGGTGCGTCCTTCATGCAATACTGCCTGCGACCAGAGATTGGTAAGGTAGAGATCGCGCCGTTCGCCTATATGCGCGGACGTACCTTTGAAAATGCGGTTGTCATTCTTGACGAGGCTCAGAATGTGACCGCTGCGCAAATGAAAATGTTCTTAACGCGCCTCGGGGAAAATGTGACGGTAATCGTCAACGGTGATGTGACTCAGTGTGATTTGCCCCGCGGGGTGCAGTCTGGTCTGAGCGATGCGCTGTCGCGTTTTGAGGAAGATGAGATGGTAGGGGTGGTGCGTTTCACCACAGACGATTGCGTCCGCTCCGCACTCTGCCAGAGAACGCTGAAAGCCTACTACTAAGCTTTTTAGCGCATGATAAGAGCCCGGGAAACCGGGCTTTTTTTTGCTTTAAATAAAATCACTCACAGGTTTTTCATGTACTAAAACAGGTGGGTACATGTCGTCTGATAATCCTGTTAGTGTTATGCGCCGCTTTTTAATTATCAACATTGCCGTTGGCTATTTCGCCTTAGCTGTATGTGACAACTTCTACGGATCGGGCGCTGCCACTGATTGTTTTTAGGTGATGCTGGTAAATGCGGAACATAAAGTAAAAGTGTCATTATTTAAGAGGGAATTATGCGCGGGATTGTATGTATTTTAGGGTTGTCAGTCGTATTGGTTGGCTGCGATAAAGCGGTTGAAGATAAAAAGATTTCTGAACTGACAAGCGAAGAAGCTCAGACTTTATGTAAGTCGCCGCAGGCAATTGAGCAATTAACAAACAACTTCAAAGCGGGCACCAGTGAGTTTTTAACCCAACATCCCTTTAACTATTATCCTTTTAGCGATCGTAACGTTGACTCGACCAAAAGCATTACTGATTCGGAGCTGAGAAGAAAAAGTCGTATTGATGACAGTTTTCTCTATTCCGCTGATACCTTTAACAAAGGCTTTGGCCAGACTGACGTTCTGAAAATAAGTAACCCGACGCTTTCTGCAACAGGCCAGGACAGCCTGACCTGTAGTGCCCAGGCTGATTTCAGCAGTGATGAGATTTACGGTAAAGCCTTCTCAACGCCGGTCTCCTATACCATCACTAAGGCTGACAAGAAAATTATCACCGAAGGGAAATTCGCGCTGGCCGACATGAAGCAAAGCAAAGTCGAGCCGACGGCGGGCCAAAAGGCGTGGCGTGATAAATATGAAGCAGAATTAAATGCAAAAGATCAGGCGCTGAAAAACGTTGCCGACAGCGAATACCAGCCGATTTCTACAAAAGATCTCTTTTATATCTATTTTGCCCAGACTCCGCGCCAGTTTAACGATGATGAGCTGATGGGACTCTTTAGCAACAAATGGAACAACACCAGTGATTCATTTGCGAAAGAAGACATCAAAAAAGAAGAACTGCCGCAAATTAAAGCAAAAATTGCGCAATATAAAGACATCAAAAATATCGTCATTTATTCCACCACCGATGGTTCTTATCATGATGAGGACTTCCTGAAGCTGAAAACAGCGTCGGGTGAAAACGCTATCAAAATTAACGATATGGGGATCTTTACCCTTACCGATAGCAGCTATGACTTTGCAAAGAAAGGCTATGAATATCATAACTTCCTTTGCAACATGAACGGGGGCATCACCGTCAACGAACGGGGTGTATCGTTATCTGTCGATAAGACCGTCCGTGGCTGCACAGTGCTGGTTCCTGACGATCAGGCCCGTGAGATCTCTGCGAAGTTCGCCGATTTCAAAGGCAAAGGCAAAAATGTCAGCACCTCAGCGAAATATTTCATCCATATCGACAGCATTAATGGCGATCGTAATACCATTGAGGCAACGCTGGTAAAAGATGATGTACAGCTTATCGACCCTGACACTAAAGCGGTGATTTTGCATACGGTCATCAATTAAAAGACTGTTCAGCGCAACGAAAAATTGACGCCAGAATTCTGATTATAAATAGCCGGGCTTGTCCCGGCTTTTTTACGCTTATCGTTTCTGTGATACCCTTCTTTTTTATCCCTTATGCCATCAGGAGAGTCGTAAATGACCGAAGGCCCGTTAAATGAAAATGAATTGCAGTGGCTGGAAGAGACATTGGTCGCTTATGGCCACAGCGATGAGTCCGTACTCGATGTGGCGGAGCTGGATGGTATGTTGACCGCCGTATTGTCCGGCCCGGTGGTTGTCGAGCCGGATCGCTGGCTGGTGGCCGTATGGGGCGGCGAAAAGAACATTCCGCGCTGGAAAAACGATCGTGAAATGAATCGTTTTATCGATCTCTGCTTTAAGCATTTGAACGATATTGCCGAGCGCCTGAGTGATTACCCGGATCAGTTTGAACCCGTCTTTGGTTACAACGAAGTGGACGGTAAGAGCTACACGGTGGTTGAAGAGTGGTGTTTTGGCTATATGCGCGGCGTGGCGCTAACCGACTGGTCAGGCTTGCCGGAGGAGCGTAAGGCCGATCTGGATATTATTGCCTTGCACGGGCTGGAAGAAAACTTTGAGCGTCTGGATGAATTCACCGAAGAGGAATTCAATGAAAGCGTAGAGGCTATCAGGCCTGCCGCTCTGCGTCTGTATGAGTACTGGTCGGCGAATCCACAAGAGCCTGTTGCTCAGAAACCGCAGGTGAATGGTGTAAAAGTCGGGCGTAACGATCCTTGCCCGTGTGGCAGCGGTAAGAAATTCAAAAGCTGCTGCCTGCACTAAAAAAACCGGGCTCCTGATGAGCCCGATTTATTATCCCACTTCCGGCAGCAAGCCTGCTGAAATCGCAAACTGTACGGCAATAATAGTTACGCCGCAGGCCATCACCAGGCAGAGCATAGGTCTCCCGCCCAGAACACGATATTGCGCTTGTCCATGCGCCTTACGGCTTTGCCATGCGAGCAGGGCGGGGATCAGCAGGGCCAGCACCGCAAGCGCCACGCCAGCATAACCGAGCGCCATCACAAAACCGCGCGGATAGAAGAGGGCGAAGGCCAGCGGGGGTAAAAAGGTTATCGCGCCGGTTTGCAGACGCC
This sequence comes from Citrobacter sp. UYEF32, assembly GCF_040546205.1. Classification (NCBI taxonomy): domain Bacteria; kingdom Pseudomonadati; phylum Pseudomonadota; class Gammaproteobacteria; order Enterobacterales; family Enterobacteriaceae; genus Citrobacter; species Citrobacter sp. UYEF32. Next base: position 356,548 of record NZ_JBEPNI010000002.1, read on the forward strand.
CGACAGCCGTGTTGCGGCGCTGGAACAGGTCGGCCAGGTAATCAAATAGACCAAGCGACACACCTAAAAATGAGGTCGCCAGCGCCAGGTCGGCAAACAGATGAACAGCCAGTTCCACATGCGCGGAGGCAACCACTTCGCGCAGCGCCTCAAGAAGTCCATTCAGCCCGGCATGGTTAGCCAGCATCCCCATAAAGGTTGAAGACTCAATACTGCCAAGGGTCGCCAGTTGCCAGAAAATATAGGCGACCAGCGGGATCGCGCTGCCGGTGATAAATATCCCGCGCAGCTTGCGAACGTTACCGCCCATATAACTGACAATGCTCGGCACGCTGCCATGAAAGCCAAAAGAGGTAAAAATCACCGGCATGGCGGAGAGGGCCAGCCCTTTTTCCAGCGGCAGGGTGAGTAAATTCACCTGATGAACATGTGGCAGGAGCAGCGCGAGCATTACCACCAGGAAAATAATCTTGGCGCTAAACAGGAAACGGTTGAATAAATCGACCAATGATGTGCCAATACAGACCACGCCACCGGCGACAAAGGTAAACAAAAATACCCCGCCTGATGACGATACATTGATGCCAGTCCATACGCTGAGGCTGGACGCCAGCAGCTCACCGGCGCCGCTGATATAAGCCGCCGTCAGGGCATACATCAAAAACATCATGCTAAAACCGGTGATCCACTGCCCGTAACGCCCCAGGTAACGTCGCGCCAGGCTACCGAGCCCTGTGTCGGCGGGCACGTGCTGATAGACTTCGAGCAATAACAGCGCGGTATAACACATCAGTCCCCACAGGGCGAAGAGTAAAACCAGCGTTACACTAAATCCGACCCCGGCGGCGGCCAGCGGCATCGCCAGCATCCCTGCGCCAATAGTGGTACCAGCCACAATAAAAACACTGCCAAGTGCTCGATTCTTCACACTTTCCTCTGGATTCAAACCGCATTCTTTATCAAATATGCGGCGCAGAGTATGTGAAAAACCGATCTGCGTCAAACCGGGCTTACAAACAGTGTAAATAAATAATTACATGAAAAGAGGCGCTTGCCTTTGTCGTTTGGCTGGCGGTCTACAGGCGGTGCGCAATGCAGGTAAACCTGTCTCAGCGCAATAAACCCTTATAAAGATGTGTCTATGATGCATCTTTTAAGCGGAGGGTGTATGGCGTCAATTCATGGTCATGAAGTACTTAATATGATGCTGGAGTCAGGGGAGCGTTATTCAGAGCAAAGTCTGGAAGCGGCAATCTGTATGCGCTTTGGTAAGAATGCCCGTTTTCATACCTGTTCAGCAGAGGATATGACGGCGGCGGAGCTGGTGGCGTTTCTGGCATCGCGTGGGAAATTTATTCCTGCTGAAGACGGGTTTTCTACCCACGAAAGTAAAATCTGCCAGCACTAAAAAATAATGCGGTAATGTAGAGTCATTACCGCATTTTGCTTAATTTGCGGTGTCGAGAGTAGACAGTTCTTTATCGATAAAATAAAGACCTTCGCCGCTTTTACCCGCCAGCGTCAGTTTATCAATAACGGATTTAAACAGTTTTTCTTCTTCATGTTGTTCCGCTACATACCACTGCAGGAAATTAAACGTCGGATAATCCTGCGAGGTCATTGCGACGTGCGCCAGTTCGTTAATTTTCTGGGTGATCAACTGCTCGTGTTCGTAAGTCGCACGGAACAATTCATCCAGCGAAGCGTATTCGGCAAACGGCGACTGAATAGTGTTAATGCGCGGTAAGCTGCCGGTATCTGCCAGATAATCAAACAGACGCTGCATGTGCGTCATCTCTTCCTGCGCATGGCGGCGCAGAAATGCGGCGGCACCTTCAAAGCTGTTATAGCTGCACCAGGCGCTCATTTGTTGATAAAGCAGAGACGAAAAAAGTTCGAGGTTCATCTGCTCATTGAGTTTTTCAATCATTTCAGCTTTAAGCATGGCGCCACTCCGAAAAATAATAAAAGAGGTAAAGAGCGGCCACTATAATTTGTTATTTAATTATTTGCAAAAGGTAAAATAAAAAATAATTTTTATTAAAAATGAGAATGGGAATAACACGCATTGCAGGAAAATAAGCGGGGAAATGATAATTATTCTTTTATTTAAATAAAGAGTAATGCCAGCGGTGGAGCACTGGCATTAATTGTTACCAGGCTCTGGCGGCCGGCACGTTGTTGAGCGCCATACCACGGCACTGGTACTGAATGGTGATGGTCGTGTTCATACAGACGGAACCACTGATCAGGCTACAGGTCGAAATGGGCTGACCATAGGCCACTGCGGTCGCATAGCCCATTTGTTGACACTGCTTGTTGGCGGTTCCCTGCGTGGTGTATTCGTCATAGTGTGCGTTTTGCATCATCGCCTGATTAAAGCTAAGACGGATCAGACCATTGGTCGTATCAACATTGCTGACTTTGGGTTCTTTGGTTATTGAGCACCCGGCGAGCAGTAGCAGCGAGGCGGCAACAAGGATTTTGTTCATGAAAGCGCTCTGATTCATATGGGCATTGTTGCATCTTACCGACTTATTACGCGGGCAATCGGCAGAATAGCCTGCTTAACTGACCTTTTTACGTGCAACGACGGGGCAATCAGGTCGATTTCAGGCAAAACTGTGAACGCAATTTGCTTTTTTAAAACTATTTTTCATTAAATTTGAAAGTCTGTTTATCAGGTAGTAAGGTTAATCCAATTTGGCAACTTAATGCATTAACCAGGAGATGAAGATGAAGATTGCACTGATGATGGAAAACAGCCAGGCAGGGAAAAACGCCGTCATCCTTAAAGAACTGAAAGCGGTTGCGGATGAAAAAGATTTTCCGGTCTTCAATGTGGGTATGAGTGACGAGAACGATCATCACCTGACCTATATCCACCTTGGTATTATGGCCAGTATTCTGCTGAATGCTAAAGCGGTCGACTTTGTAGTGACGGGTTGCGGTACAGGGCAGGGGGCGCTGATGTCCCTGAATATTCATCCTGGCGTTATTTGTGGTTACTGTATTGATCCGGCCGACGCTTTCCTGTTTGCCCAGATTAACAACGGCAACGCGCTCTCATTGCCGTTCGCCAAAGGGTTTGGCTGGGGCGCGGAGCTGAATGTGCGCTTTATCTTTGAAAAAGCGTTCACGGGCCGTAAAGGTGAAGGCTACCCGCCGGAACGTAAAGAGCCGCAGGTGCGTAATGCCGGTATCCTCAACCAGGTAAAAGCGGCGGTAGTCAAAGAGAACTACCTTGATACCTTACGCGCCATCGATCCGGAACTGGTGAAAACCGCCGTTTCCGGCCCGCGTTTCCAGCAGTGCTTCTTTGAAAACTGCCAGGATAAAGCCATCGAAGCTTTCGTGCGTGAGATCCTCGCCTGATACCCCTGAGGTCAGCACACGCTGGCCTCTGCTTTCCCTTCCGTGTTCACCCGCCACTGTTTCCTTAACTTATCCAATTATTTTTTAAAAATACAAAAAAATTTTAGATTGTAAGTCGCAGATTTTACACGAATTTTTAACAAAAACTGTTTTTCTTTAAAAATAAAACGTGATTTCTATCACGTAAATATTGCTTTTTGTGACGGAGGTCATATTATATGCACATCAACCGATAACACCTGCATAACAAATCGCCGGAGCAAAACATGAAACTGCGCAAAATCCTGAAAAGCATTTTTGAAACCTACTGCAAAACCTTCAAAGATGTCCCCCCGGGTGCCATGTTCTGATGATAAAAAAACCTGCCGAGGCAGGTTTTTTTATGTCCGCAACAAAAGGCGGAAGGGTGATAAAAGCGGCGATCTTCGCCGCTTTTTGCTATCAGAAGAAAGCCGAGACCAACATGTAGCTGGCAGCACAGGCGCAACTCACGCCAATCAGACCCGGAATGATAAAGCTGTGGTTAATGATAAATTTGCCGATACGCGTGGTGCCTGAGCGGTCAAAGCCGATACAGGCCAGGTCACTCGGGTAGGTCGGCAGAACAAAATAGCCGTACGAGGCCGGGAAGAAGGCGATCAACATTTTGGGTTCAACGCCCAGCATCAGACCCATTGGCGCAACGGCGGTCAGTGCGGCGGCCTGGCTGTTTACCAGTTTCGAGACGAGGAACAGCACGATAGCGTAGGTCCACGGATGGCTTTTCACGACCCCTTCCAGCGCCATTTTCAGTTCGTTCAGATGTGCCTGGAAAAAAGTATCACTCATCCATGCAACACCAAACACCGAGAAAATAGCCACCATTCCCGCTTTGAATACCGCACCGCCTGATATAGCAGAAGCGTTGACCTTACAGACCATCAGCATCACGGCACCGGCAATCAGCATCATCATCTGAATGACCAGGTTCATGGAGAGGGGGGAAAGTTTACCTTTTACGTCGAAAGCCGGGCGCAATTGCGGGAGTGCGCCGAGTAATACCACGACCAGGATACCGGCAAAAAAGATCCACGTTGACCAGTAGGCCTCTTTGGGGAAGCGCTGATTCATCAGTGTTTCGCTACTGCCATAAATGAATTCACGCTGTTTCGGATCTTTTAATTTTTCCTGGAATTCTTTGTCGTCTGCCAGATCTTTACCACGGCGCAGGCTCCACAGCGCGGCGATAGCGACCCCGAACAGCGAGGCCGGAACAGAGACGGCCAGTATTTCAAGGATACTCCAGGCGTGACCAATGCCGTGCTGCGCGGCAAGAATGGAGACCAGCGACACGACGGCAACGGAGACCGGCGATGCGGTAATCGCCATCTGCGAGGCAATAGAAGCCACGGCCATCGGACGTTCCGGGCGGATATTTTTCTTAAGCGCAATGTCGGCGATGATAGGAAACATGGTGTAGACCACATGCCCGGTACCGCAGAGAAACGTCAATGTCCATGTGGTGAACGGTGCCAGCAACGTAATATGTTGGGGATGGCGACGTAATAACCGCTCCGCAAATTGCATCATCACGTTCAGACCGCCTGCGGTTTGCAGCGTAGCCGCGCAACCAATAACGGCAAGAATCGTGAGCATAACATCAACCGGCGGCTTGCCCGGCTCCAGACCAAATACAAAACTCAGGAGAAAAAGACCAATACCGCTGATTAAACCCAGCCCCATCCCGCCAAAACGTGTCCCTATTAATAAACAGAGAATTATAATGATAAATTCAATGGTAATCATGACTCACCTTGTCCTGGACATTAATACATTGAATAGATCATTACATTTTGTAACGTCTCTCAATGAGAGCCAGATCCAATTTGAGCAAAATTAATAAAAGCAATAACTTATATACTTTTTATTAACAAATAATTCATACCCTGGCAAAGTAATGGGTCAGTCGGTGGGGGGATTAAACATCGACTGACGACAGGAAGGGGGAGCGCGGAAAAATTAACAGGCAATGGAAGCGGAATACTGAATAGTGAGAATGTTTTTTAATTCTTCGTTATTGTTTTGATATTCTGCGCGAATGTTGTTTATGAGTTCGAGAGTGGCCATATTACTGTCCAAGGCGATCTCTTCGGCCAGACATTCCAGTGCACAGATACGCAGAGCCTGGTTTTCCATGAGTTGCTTTAGAACATCCTCAACAGAGACAAAATTATTGTCCACCATATCAACCGCCTTAATAACCGGCCAGGTCCCTGATGCCTTAATATATTCGAACAGTTGCATCATTCGCGTCACACTTTTTTGCGCCTGAATGCGCAGAAACACCCCCATAGCAGGAAGGTTACGCGTCATACACCCGTTGCCAAGAGAGATATAAAGATGTGACGCATGAAACTCAAGATTCATCTGAGTATTCAATTTCTGCGTCATTACAGAGGTCATCATAATAATATCCTTATTACAGAGTAAGTTTTTGCACGTGTTAAATTAATACGGCAAACCATTCAGGTATCCATCTGCCTCAACGTGAGTTGCATAAGGATTACAGAGGAAGAAGCGTATCCTAAGTTATATTACGTTATTGTTCATTTCGCCCATATGACATGTGGATGATAGTTTTATTCAGTCATAAATATTCGTTTTCTCTTACAGAGGGTGCACTTATTCCGACAGGCAAATAAACCTATCTTTCAAAAGCCTGCAGTTTCTCTGGTTACCTGAAAAGTGACGGCTTGCGCCCACCTGGCGGCAAGAATGTGACTTAAGAATGATTTTGAAACACTGTTTTGATTTAATGTATGGACAATTGATGACAACAACAGGGTAAGGAGTAGGCAATGAAAAAAGTGGCGGTGTTGTTAGCGCCAGGGTTTGAAGAGGCAGAGGCGATTATTACCATCGACATTCTGCGTCGCCTGAATATCGAGGTTGAAACGCTGGCCTGCGCACAATCACGTGCGGTAGTGAGCTATCACAATATTCCGATGGTGGCAGACAGCACGCTGAGCGAGCGTGCTGACACACTTTACGACGCCGTGGTGCTTCCGGGTGGCCCACAGGGCAGTGTTAACCTTGCCGCGAACACAGAAGTTATCGCATTTGTTAAGCATCACGATGCGCAGAACAGGCTGATTTGCCCGATTTGCTCCGCGGCCGCAAGAGTGCTCGGCGGCAATGACCTGCTGGATGGCCGCCGCTACGTCTGCTCCGGCGATTTGTGGCAAGGGGTTCGAAACGGCGAGTACGTTGATGCCCCGGTGGTGGAAGACCGCAATCTGTTAAGCGGCAAAGGTCTTGGCCACGCGTTTGATTTTGCGTTTGCCCTGTCGACACGCTTGCTGGGCGATGAAACCCCCGTGCGCGATCACGCAGATCATATTTATTACCATTGGTAACTTGTACACCCCGATACACCTTGTATCGGGGGACAAGGATAACCGAGCTGGAGCTATGGATTATCCTGCTAATACCCTTCTGATTTGTACGACAAATACGCCCATTTTTATGTCTTAATCCGCTGAATTTATGTACGGAATTACTGTAATTCTGCGGTGTGATATTGCTCTCCTATGGAGAATCAATTTCCCGCTAAAACTACTGCCAGCACAGGTATCCAGGGAAGCACGGATCCTAATGCCTTGTTTTATGACCTTTTAAGTTAACCGGTAGTTATTTTTCCCTACGTAAAAGAAAGTCAAAGCTGGAGTTAACCATGCACAAATTCACTAAAGCGTTAGCAGCCATTGGCCTTGCCGCCGTTATGTCACAATCCGCTATTGCTGAAACAATGAAACTGGGTTTTTTGGTAAAACAACCTGAAGAACCCTGGTTCCAGACTGAATGGAAATTCGCCGATAAGGCGGGCAAGGATTTAGGGTTTGAGGTGATTAAAATCGCCGTTCCGGATGGCGAAAAAACACTGAACGCCATCGACAGTCTGGCAGCGAGCGGCGCAAAAGGCTTCGTTATCTGTACGCCGGACCCGAAATTGGGTTCCGCGATTGTTGCTAAAGCGCGCGGTTATGACATGAAAGTCATTACCGTGGATGATCAGTTCGTTAACGCCAAAGGCGAACCGATGACCTCCGTTCCTCTGGTCATGATGGCCGCCAGCGAAATCGGCGCGCGTCAGGGTCAGGAATTGTACAAAGAGATGCAAAAACGCGGCTGGGATGTGAAAACGACCGGCGTTATGGCGATCACGGCCAATGAACTGGATACCGCACGTCGCCGTACCACCGGTTCAATGGATGCGCTGAAAGCCGCGGGCTTCCCGGAAAAACAAATTTACCAGGTACCGACAAAATCAAACGATATCCCCGGTGCGTTTGATGCCGGTAACTCTCTGCTGGTGCAACATCCGGAAGTGAAACACTGGCTGGTGCTGGGTATGAACGATAACACCGTCCTGGGCGGCGTGCGTGCAACCGAAGGCCAGGGCTTTAAAGCTGCGGATGTGATTGGCATTGGTATTAACGGTGTGGACGCGGTGAGCGAGCTGTCGAAAGCGCAGGCGACCGGCTTCTACGGTTCTCTGCTGCCAAGCCCGGATGTGCATGGCTATAAAACCAGCGAGCTGCTCTACAACTGGGTGACCAAAGGTGTTGAGCCGCCGAAATTCACTGCGGTTACCGATGTGGTGCTGATCACTCGCGATAACTTCAAAGAAGAGCTGGCGAAAAAAGGGTTAGGCGTGAAGTAAATCTCTGATGGTTGTGCCCTCCCTTATCAGGGAGGGCCAGAAGTACACTGAACTGATTCACGGAGACGTTATGCAAGACTCTACTCCTTATCTTTCCTTCCGCGGCATCGGCAAGACGTTCCCCGGCGTCAAGGCCCTGAGCGATATCAGCTTTGACTGTCATGCCGGTCAGGTCCACGCGTTGATGGGGGAGAATGGCGCGGGTAAGTCGACCCTGTTGAAAATTCTCAGCGGTAATTACGCACCGACGACCGGTACGCTGGCAATTAAAGGACAGGAAGTTAGCTTCGCGGATACCACGGCGGCGCTCAATGCCGGTGTGGCTATCATCTACCAGGAACTGCATCTGGTACCGGAAATGACGGTGGCGGAGAATATCTATCTCGGCCAGTTACCCCATAAAAGCGGGATCGTTAACCGCTCACTCCTTAATTATGAAGCGGGTCTGCAACTCAAGCATCTGGGGCTGGATATTGATCCACAGACGCCGCTCAAATATCTCTCCATCGGCCAGTGGCAGATGGTCGAAATCGCGAAGGCGCTGGCACGTAACGCCAAAGTTATTGCCTTTGATGAACCGACAAGCTCACTGTCGGCGCGCGAAATCGAAAACCTGTTCAGGGTTATTCGTGAGCTGCGCAAAGAAGGGCGCGTCATTTTGTATGTTTCGCACCGCATGGAAGAGATCTTCGCCCTCAGCGATGCCATTACCGTGTTTAAAGATGGACGTTATGTCCGTACGTTCACGGACATGCAGCAGGTTAACCATGACCAGCTAGTACAGGCGATGGTTGGCCGTGACCTGGGCGACATCTACGGCTGGCAGCCGCGCGACTATGGCGATGAACGGCTACGCCTCGATCAGGTTAAAGCGCCCGGTGTTCGCACACCGATTAGCCTGACGGTACGCAGCGGCGAGATTGTTGGTCTGTTCGGTCTGGTAGGGGCAGGGCGCAGCGAGTTAATGAAAGGTTTGTTCGGCGGTACGCGAATTACCGAAGGGAAAGTCTTTATTGACGGTGCTGAGGTTAATATCCAGAAACCATCCCATGCCATTCGCGCCGGTATGATGCTCTGCCCGGAAGACCGTAAAGCAGAAGGGATTATTCCCGTCCACTCCGTACAGGAGAATATCAATATCAGCGCCCGGCGTAAGTTTATCCATGCAGGGTGTTTGATCAATAACGGCTGGGAGGCGCAGAACGCCGAGCATCATATTCGTAGCCTGAATATCAAAACGCCCAGTGCCGACCAGTTAATTATGAATCTTTCCGGTGGTAATCAGCAGAAGGCCATTCTGGGACGTTGGTTATCGGAAGAGATGAAGGTCATTTTGCTCGATGAACCCACTCGCGGGATTGATGTGGGGGCCAAGCATGAAATCTATAACGTTATCTATGCGCTGGCAGCCCGTGGTGTAGCGGTGTTGTTTGCCTCAAGCGACCTGCCGGAAGTCCTTGGCGTCGCCGACCGCATCGTGGTGATGCGCGAAGGCGAAATTGCCGGTGAATTGCTTCATGGTCAGGCCGATGAACAGCGAGCGCTCAGCCTCGCGATGCCTAAAGTTAGCCAGGCTGTCGCCTGAGCAAGGAGAATATGATGTCATCTGTAACTTCTTCTGGCGCACCGAAGTCGCCATCGGCCTTTAGCCTGGGCCGCATCTGGGATCAGTTCGGTATGCTGGTGGTGTTTGCCGCACTGTTTATCGGCTGCGCCGTTTTTGTGCCGAACTTCGCCTCGTTTGTGAACATGAAAGGGCTGGGGCTTGCAATCTCCATGTCCGGTATGGTGGCCTGCGGGATGTTGTTCTGTCTGGCCTCCGGTGACTTCGACCTTTCGGTTGCATCCGTCATCGCCTGTGCTGGTGTTACCACCGCTGTGGTGATCAACATGTCAGGTAGCCTGTGGCTGGGCGTATTTGCTGGCCTGATGCTGGGCGTGGTGAGCGGGTTTATTAACGGTTTTGTGATTGCCCGGCTGAAAATTAACGCCCTGATCACGACCCTTGCCACGATGCAAATTGTGCGCGGGCTGGCTTATATCATTTCTGATGGTAAAGCGGTCGGTATTGAAGACGAGAGCTTCTTTACGCTTGGTTATGCCAACTGGCTGGGGCTGCCTGCGCCAATCTGGCTGACTGTCGCCTGCCTTATCGTGTTTGGCTTCCTGCTAAACAAAACGACGTTCGGTCGAAACACGCTGGCCATTGGCGGCAATGAAGAAGCGGCGCGTCTGGCGGGCGTACCCGTGGTGCGCACGAAAATCATTATCTTTGTTCTGTCCGGGCTGGTATCCGCGGCGGCAGGGATTATCCTGGCCTCGCGTATGACAAGCGGTCAGCCGATGACCTCTATCGGTTATGAGCTGATTGTGATTTCGGCCTGCGTGCTGGGTGGGGTTTCGCTGAAAGGCGGTATCGGTAAAATCTCTTACGTGGTCGCCGGGATCCTGATTCTGGGGACGGTAGAGAATGCGATGAACCTGCTGAACATCTCGCCGTTTGCCCAGTATGTGGTGCGTGGTTTGATCTTGCTGGCTGCGGTGATTTTTGACCGCTACAAACAGAAGGCTAAAAGAACTGTGTAATCCTCCTGTCATCGCTATGATGATTGATCTTTAAGCATACCTCCAGTAACCCATCAACCGCCAGAATGGTTGATGGGTTATGCATAAAATGGCGAGCAGCGTCACACTGTCTATACTTACATGGCTAATGATAATGAAAGGTTATCGTATGAGACCTTTCACCGTTGACCATTAAGGAGGAAACCAGGGTGGCTGACCTGTTATCTGAACCGCCTGTCTTTTCCGGAAATTTTGCTTTTTTCTTCGATCTTGACGGAACCCTCGCTGAAATCAAACCTCACCCTGACCAGGTTTTTGTTCCGCCGGATGTTCTCAAGCGGCTCGCACGCCTTGCTGAAATGAATGATGGCGCGGTGGCATTGATCTCAGGGCGCTCAATGGCAGAGTTGGACAAGCTTGCCAGGCCTTACCGTTTTCCCCTTGCCGGGGTTCATGGGGCAGAGCGCCGCGATATCAACGGTCAAACTCACCGGGTCACGTTGCCAGATGAGATCATCCAGCCGCTGGAACAGGCACTGACTACGGGAATGGCCGCACTTAAGGGTGCCGAGCTTGAAAGCAAGGGGATGGCGTTCGCTCTGCATTATCGGCAGGCACCGGAGCATGAAGAGGCAATCTTCGCTCTGGCACGTAAAATGGTTGAGACCTGGGGCCAACTGGCGATGCAGCCAGGCAAATGTGTGATCGAACTTAAACCGTCTGGCATCAACAAGGGTGCCGCTATAGACGCGTTTTTACAGGAGTCGCCGTTTAAGGGCAGAAAACCGGTATTTATCGGCGATGATCTGACGGATGAGCACGGCTTTGAGGTCGTGAACGCGAAATCAGGTATTTCGGTGAAAGTAGGGGCTGGTGCAACTCACGCGCAATGGCGTTTGGGTTGTGTGAATGACGTCCATCAGTGGCTTAAACGTATAACTGACCATCAAGAACAAGAAAAAAAGGCGCTAACAAACAGGAGAGATGGCTATGAGTCGCTTAGTCGTAGTATCTAATCGCATTGCTCCGCCTGACGATAAAAAGTCCAGCGCAGGTGGGCTGGCCGTAGGGATTCTGGGAGCTTTAAAAGCCACGGGCGGATTATGGTTCGGCTGGAGTGGTGAAATTGGTGATGAAGATGCACCGCTGAAAAAGGTCTCGCGTGGAAATATCACATGGGCTTCCTTTAACCTCAGCGAAGAGAATTACGAGCAATATTATTCTCAATTTTCCAACGCCGTGTTATGGCCAGCTTTCCATTATCGCCTGGACCTGGTGAAGTTCCAGCGTGAGGCATGGGAGGGCTATCAGCGGGTAAATTCCCTGTTGGCGGATAAGTTATTACCGCTGGTAGAAGATGACGACAATCTGTGGATCCACGATTACCATCTGCTGCCTTTTGCCAGTGAATTGCGCAAGCGTGGGGTGAATAACCGTATTGGTTTCTTCCTGCATATTCCTTTCCCGACCCCGGAAATCTTCAACGCGCTGCCGCCGAATGCCGAACTGCTTGAGCAGTTGTGTGACTATGACCTGCTGGGTTTCCAGACCGAGAGCGATCGTCTGGCGTTCCTTGACTGTCTGTCTACCCAAACACGTCTGACAACACGTGGCGGTACGCACCATACCGCATGGGGCAAAACGTTCCAGACCGAGGTTTACCCTATCGGTATCGAACCGAAAGAGATTGCCCAGCAGGCTTCGGGGCCGTTGCCACCCAAACTGGCGCAACTGAAAAACGAGCTGAAAAACGTCAAGAATATCTTCTCCGTTGAGCGTCTGGATTACTCCAAGGGGTTGCCGGAGCGTTTTCTCGCCTATGAAACGCTGCTGGAGAAGTATCCGCAGCATCACGGCAAGATTCGCTATACGCAAATCGCACCGACCTCGCGTGGCGAAGTACAGGCCTATCAGGACATTCGTCATCAACTGGAAACGGAAGCGGGGCGCATTAACGGGAAATATGGTCAGCTTGGCTGGACGCCGCTCTATTATCTGAACCAGCACTTTGATCGCAAAGTGCTAATGAAAGTCTTTAGATACGCGGAAGTCGGGCTGGTCACACCACTGCGAGACGGGATGAACCTGGTCGCGAAAGAGTATGTTGCCGCGCAGGATCCTGCGAACCCGGGCGTACTGGTGCTGTCGCAATTTGCCGGTGCGGCAAACGAGCTAACCTCGGCGCTGATTGTTAACCCTTACGACCGGGATGATGTAGCTGCCGCGATGGACAGGGCACTGACGATGCCGCTGGCTGAGCGTATCGCGCGCCATGCTGAAATGCTTAAGGTGATTGAGCAAAATGATATCAACCACTGGCAAGAACGGTTTATAAGCGATTTAAAGCGCATCACGCCACGTAGTGCTCACAGTAGCCTGCAAAACAAAGTGGCGACCTTCCCGAAAATGGCCTGACAAGAGCCCCTTCCGTTACGCGGGAGGGGTTATTCGCTTAATGGCACCAGCAAGACATCCACTTTACACGAACCGACTATCGCTTTAGCGGAGCAGGCTGCTCGCGCAAAAAAACTCTGATTGTGATTCCCACAGATAACCAGGTCGACGCCCTGTGTACGACAGATATGCAGCACGTGCTCACTGAGCTCACCAGAGGTAATAATCACCTGTTCAATGGGGTAATCAGCGCGGCTGACCAGGTCATTCATAAACTGTTGCGTCTCTTCCTGCAGAATCTCGCGCACATTCTCCATCATCGGTGCCGCAAGCTGGTTATACATTTCGGGATCGGACGTTAGTGTGATGAGGGTTAAGCGGGAGTGAAACGGACGTGCTATTGACACCGCTTTTGCCACCAGGGCGTGGCTTTCCGGAGAGGCCGATACCGCAACCAACAGATGCGTGTAGCCCATGACTGGCTCCTTATCTATGAGGTTCACATATCACCATTACTCCGTTTGCGCCAACGTAGCAATAGACCAATATGACAAACTTGTGAAGAAACTCATAAATATTCATTAATTAATCTTATGAAATGGACAGTTTGAAGTTTAATCATCTTAATTAGAATTAGGTGCTTAAGCGAAATTTTAAGAATTTAAAGTTAAATCCCTAAATTATTAATCGTCCTGATTAACAAATTTAAAATGATCCCGCGCGGCAATTAATAAGCGTGGCTGTATTTCTAATTTCTTGTTTTATAAAGCTATTTATTATTGTTTCTTTATTAGAGACGAATTGCGTGTTTTAAACGCCTAAAGATAGTACACATCTGACCACTGCGCCGTATTTCGATATGTCATATGAATGAGTATTCGCATTAAAAGAATAGAAAAATGGATTGTTAGAACAAAAAATAATCAATTCAGAAGCAGGACTGATAGATTTCTTACCAGGAAACGCGTAAATTATGTGACATGGATCACATTTTTTCCAAAATTTCACTCTGGTCACATTGTATGTCTCAGCACCTACGAGTACAGTTGCGTCGAATTAGGAAAAATCTTAGTTCTTTGTAAGAAATGATTAAGAGTGTGGCAAGGTAAAAACATTTGAGCGAGAGACCTGCCGCACGAGATCCTAAGTCTGTTATGCATTTAGCCTTTCTTTTTATACCGGGTTTTTTCCCGGCGACATCACGGGGTGCGGTTTGTCCGCATAAGATACAAGTTGGTTATTCGGGATGGGAAAAATGCATACATCCGAGTTGCTGAAACACATTTATGACATCAATCTGTCATATCTGCTCCTTGCTCAGCGTTTAATTAGTCAGGACAAAGCGTCCGCCATGTTCCGCTTAGGTGTTAACGAAGAAATGGCGAATACGCTGGGAGAGTTAACTCTTCCACAGATGGTTAAGCTCGCTGAAACAAATCAAGTTATTTGTCAGTTCCGCTTTGACAACCATCAGACCATTACGCGTCTGACTCAGGAATCCCGTGTGGATGATTTACAGCAAATCCATACCGGCATTCTGCTCTCTACTCGTCTGCTGAATGAATCTACCCAAGCAGGTGAACCAGCCCGGAAGAAAAGGGCGTAATCATGAGCGAGAAAAGTATTGTTCAAGAAGCCCGCGACATTCAGTTAGCAATGGAACTGATCACGCTGGGCGCACGTTTGCAAATGTTGGAGAGTGAGACGCAACTGAGCCGTGGTCGTCTCATCAAGCTTTATAAAGAGCTGCGTGGTAGCCCGCCGCCGAAAGGTATGCTGCCATTCTCCACCGACTGGTTTATGACGTGGGAGCAAAATATTCATGCTTCAATGTTCTGTAATGCCTGGCAATTCTTACTAAAAACCGGGTTATGCAGCGGCGTTGATGCGGTAATTAAAGCCTATCGACTCTATCTCGAACAATGCCCTCAGCCTGAGGAAGGGCCACTGCTGGCTCTGACCCGTGCCTGGACTTTGGTACGTTTCGTGGAAAGCGGAATGCTGGAGTTGTCTCGCTGTAACTGCTGTGGTGGTAACTTTATCACCCACGCGCATCAGCCTGTTGGCAGTTTCGCCTGTAGTTTATGCCAGCCGCCTTCTCGTGCGGTAAAAAGACGTAAACTTTCCCGGGATGCTGCCGATATTATTCCACAACTGCTGGAAGAACAGATCGATCAGGCTGTTTGACCGAACAAGGTGTGGGACAAACTCCAGCAGCGGTGAAGTTATACCGCTGCTTTTTTTTTCCCTGCCTTTCGTGAAAACCCTGCGATTTGTCTTCCTTGCCATAGTCATTAGCGGAAGGATGATGTCGTGCTTATCGTATTAGGTTACATAGTGGTTGTGGGTGCTGTCCTTGGCGGGTATATGATGACCGGCGGGCACCTTGGCGCACTTTATCAACCGTCCGAGCTTATCATCATTGGCGGCGCTGGCATCGGTGCGTTTATCGTCGGCAACAATGGTAAAGCCATCAAGGGCACCATCAAGGCGTTACCTTTGCTGTTTCGCCGCTCCAAATACACAAAAAGTATGTACATGGATTTGCTGGCGCTGCTCTATCGGCTGATGGCGAAGTCTCGCCAGCAGGGGATGTTCTCCCTTGAACGGGATATCGAAAACCCGAAAGAGAGCGAGATTTTTGCCAGCTATCCGCGCATCCTTGCCGATGCCACCATGCTCGAATTTATTGTTGATTATCTGCGTCTTATCATCAGCGGCAATATGAACACCTTCGAAATTGAAGCGCTGATGGACGAAGAGATCGAAACCCACGAAAGTGAAGCGGAAGTCCCGGCCAACGCCCTGGCGGCGGTAGGGGATTCGTTGCCCGCATTTGGTATCGTTGCGGCGGTTATGGGCGTGGTTCACGCACTGGCCTCGGCGGACCGTCCGGCGGCGGAGCTTGGTGCGCTCATTGCTCACGCGATGGTGGGAACCTTCCTTGGTATTTTGTTGGCGTACGGCTTTATTTCTCCGCTGGCCAGCGTGTTGCGTCAGAAAAGCGCCGAAACCACCAAAATGATGCAGTGCGTCAAGATCACACTGTTGTCGAATCTGAACGGCTACGCGCCGCCAATTGCCGTCGAGTTTGGGCGTAAAACGCTGTACTCAACTGAACGTCCGTCGTTTGTCGAACTCGATGAACACGTGCGCGCGGTAAGAAACCCTAACCAACAGACAACGACTGAGGACGCATGAAAAATCAGTCCCATCCTATCGTCGTCGTAAGACGCAAGAAACATAAAGGACATGGCGGGGGAGCGCACGGCTCCTGGAAGATAGCCTATGCCGACTTTATGACGGCGATGATGGCTTTTTTCCTGGTTATGTGGCTTATCTCAATTTCTAGCCCTAAAGAACTGATTCAGATTGCCGAATACTTTCGTACACCCCTTGCAACAGCGGTAACGGGTGGACCAAGAATTTCGAATAGCGACAGTCCGATTCCGGGCGGTGGCGATGACTACACACAGCAGCAGGGTGAAGTTAAAAAACAGCCGAACATTGATGATCTCAAGCAACGCATGGAGCAAGCAAGGCTGAAAAAATTGCGCGGCGATCTGGACCAACTGATCGAAGCCGATCCGAAATTGCGTGCTTTACGCCCGCACCTCAAGATCGATCTTGTTCAGGAAGGTTTGCGTATTCAGATTATCGATAGCCAGAACCGCCCGATGTTTAAAACCGGCCGGGCAGAAGTGGAGCCCTATATGCGTGACATTTTGCGGGCTATAGCACCGGTACTGAATGGTATTCCGAACAAAATTAGCATTTCCGGACACACCGATGACTATCCCTACGCCAACGGTGAGAAAGGATACAGCAACTGGGAGCTTTCAGCGGATCGTGCAAACGCCTCGCGACGAGAACTGGTTGTTGGGGGTCTCGACGATGGAAAAATGCTTCGAGTCATTGGCATGGCAGCCACAATGAGGCTGGCAGAGCGCGGACCGAATGAGGCGATCAACCGCCGTATCAGCCTGTTGGTGCTAAACAAACAAGCAGAAGAAGCCATTCTGCATGAGAACGCCGAAAGCCAGAATGTGCCAATAAGCGTCATTACACAGCCGGAGGCAGAAGCGGCGCCAGCGCCAGCATCCGCGCCTGCGGCGGCAGTTACAACATCGCCACAACCCGAGTCGAGGTGATTGCGTGAGCATGGATATTAGCGATTTTTATCAGACGTTCTTTGATGAAGCTGACGAGTTGTTGGCCGACATGGAGCAGCATTTGTTAGATCTGGTGCCAGAAGCGCCGGACTCTGAACAACTCAATGCCATCTTTCGTGCCGCCCACTCTATTAAAGGCGGTGCGGGCACGTTTGGCTTCACCATTTTGCAGGAAACCACGCACCTGATGGAAAACCTGCTTGATGAAGCCCGCCGTGGGGAAATGCAGCTCAACACTGACATCATTAACCTGTTTTTGGAAACCAAAGATATTATGCAGGAACAGCTCGATGCCTATAAAAGCTCTACGGAGCCAGATGCCGCCAGCTTTGAATATATCTGCAATGCGTTGCGTCAATTAGCGTTGGAAGCCAAAGGGCAAGCTGTTCCGGCTGCAGCCAATAGCGCCAAATTGTCCGTTGTTGAAAGCGCCGCACAGGACGCTGAGGCTGCCGCTCCGGCGAGCCCAGCCGATGACGGAAAGCTGCGTATTGTGCTGTCGCGTCTAAAAGAAAACGAAGTCAGCCTTCTGGAAGAAGAGTTGGGTAACCTCGGTACGCTCACCGACGTTGTAAAAGGGACGGATACCTTACGCGTCACGCTGGATGGCGGTGTAAGCCAGGATGATATCATTGCGGTGCTGTGCTTCGTTATAGAAGCAGACCAGATCGCCTTTGAAAACGCCAGCGTACCTGCGGAAACCGCGTCTGCGGAAGCTGCAACGGTTGAAGCCGTTGAAGAGGCCGCACCAGAAGCAGCAGCGGCCCCGGTTTCAGCCCCGGCCCCGGTTGTCCAGGCTGCACCTGTCGCGGCGCTGAAAGCGGTCGCCAAAGAGCAACCCGCAGGTCGTGAAAAACCGGCCCGCGCCAGTGAGTCAACCAGTATCCGTGTTGCGGTAGAGAAAGTTGACCAGTTGATTAACCTCGTCGGCGAGCTTGTTATTACGCAGTCGATGCTGGCTCAGCGCTCGAACGAACTTGACCCGGTCACCCACGGCGACCTGATTACCAGCATGACGCAGTTGCAGCGTAACGCACGCGATCTGCAAGAATCGGTCATGTCTATCCGTATGATGCCGATGGAATATGTATTCAGCCGCTTCCCGCGTCTGGTGCGTGACCTCGCGAGCAAGTTGGATAAACAGGTTGAACTGACCCTGCAAGGTAGCTCGACAGAACTGGATAAGAGCCTGATTGAGCGAATCATTGACCCGTTAACGCACCTGGTGCGTAACAGCCTTGACCACGGGATTGAAGTTCCGGAAAAACGCGTTGCAGCGGGTAAATCACCGATTGGCAACCTGACCCTTTCCGCAGAACATCAGGGCGGCAATATCTGCATCGAAGTCACCGACGATGGTGCAGGCCTGAACCGTGAACGTATCCTGGCAAAAGCCATATCGCAGGGTATGCCAGTGCACGAAAACATGAGCGACGAAGAAGTCGGCATGCTGATCTTCGCACCGGGCTTCTCTACCGCTGAGCAGGTGACCGATGTCTCCGGGCGTGGTGTGGGCATGGACGTGGTGAAACGTAATATCCAGGAGATGGGCGGCCACGTTGAGATCAAATCACGTCAGGGCGCAGGTACCACAATCCGCATTCTGCTGCCGTTGACGCTGGCAATCCTTGACGGCATGTCCGTTAAAGTGAGCGATGAAGTGTTCATTCTGCCGCTGAACGCGGTGATGGAATCACTGCAGCCGCGCGAAGAAGATTTGCACCCACTGGCCGGTGGCGAGCGCGTACTCGAAGTGCGTGGCGAGTACCTGCCGTTGGTAGAGTTGTGGAAAGTATTTGATGTTAATGGCGCGAAAACCGAAGCTACGCAGGGGATTGTCGTTATCCTGCAAAGTGCCGGTCGTCGCTATGCATTGCTGGTTGATCAATTGATTGGTCAGCATCAGGTAGTAGTGAAAAACCTTGAAAGCAATTACCGCAAAGTGCCGGGAATTTCTGCGGCAACCATCCTTGGTGATGGTAGCGTTGCGCTGATTGTTGATGTTTCGGCACTACAGGGATTAAACCGTGAACAACGTGTGGCGCACACTGCCGCCTGACTGAGTTAAAAGAAGGTAAAAACATGACCGGTATGAGCAATGTAACAAAACTGGCTGGCGAGCCATCGGGCCAGGAATTCCTGGTATTTACCCTGGGCGATGAAGAATACGGTATCGACATTCTGAAAGTGCAGGAGATTCGTGGCTATGACCAGGTCACCCGTATCGCCAACACGCCTGACTTTATCAAGGGTGTCACTAACTTACGTGGTGTCATCGTGCCCATCGTCGACCTGCGCGTGAAGTTCTGCCAGGTTGATGTTGAATACAACGATAACACGGTGGTCATCGTCCTGAACTTTGGTCAGCGCGTGGTTGGGATTGTTGTCGATGGCGTATCTGACGTGCTGTCGCTGGCTGCGGATCAAATCCGCCCGGCACCGGAATTCGCGGTTACCCTGTCCACCGAGTACCTGACAGGTCTTGGCGCGCTGGGTGAGCGTATGCTGATTCTGGTCAACATCGAAAAACTGCTGAACAGCGACGAGATGGCACTGCTGGATATCGCAGCTACCCACGTCGCCTAATCGCGCGTCCTTAAACCCCTGCGCCATCGCGTGGGGGTTTCTTTCCTTTCCTGCCATTCACTCGCGCTTTTTGTTTTTTATTCATCTGTCCTGATTCCTGTATTTATCACCGTAAATATAGCGACGCAAAGAAATACCTGACGATAAATGATGTGAATGTCCGTTATGTTACGTGTTAATACACACGGCACATTGTATTTACTGAATAATGACGCATTACGTATATGGGGTTTCTTTAAAAGAGACAGATGGCAGCATAGCGTTGAATTTGTTTTAGTGTGCGTAAATAATGTTTTCTTTCGGCTTAACTTCCTATATTATAGAATCTGTTACGCAACTGAATTATTTGAATTCTAACTTACGTCAAATTGTAAGAAACTTTCATTAATTTGTTGAATAGCATAGATATTTATAATTTTTTATTTGTCAGTGACATGCAATTTTAGGAATGCCCGATGTTATGCAGCGATGGAAGTGCAATTTTTTAATTGTTACTGCGTGATGAATAAACTGCGCTTTTTCCGGAACTGTACTATGAAAAAATATCTGTTTCTGTTGGCCTGCATATTGCCGCTGGCGTTACCGGTTAAGGTTTCGGCAAGCAGCAGTGGCACCCTTGGCGTATCCCTGACGCTGACGAACGGCTGCCTGGTTAATGGTTCCGCCAGCCAGAATGGTATTTCCTTCGGTACGCTCAATTTTGGCGACCATTCCGCCACCTTTTCCGAACTCTCCACGCAACTGTCGAACAGCGGGCCAGGTGGGAATGCATTTGGGATCCAGTGCACCACCAATAGCTACAGTGTACAGATAACCGGTAATACCAACACCACGGCGCCCACGTCGCTTGTTGGTATACCCGGAACTACGGCACGCTATCTGCGAAGCGCCAGTAATAGCACCCAGGGCGTTGCCTACAGTCTCTATAGTGACAGTAATTTTAATAACGAGATTGCCAATAACACAGCGCTTCCTCGTCTGTCGACAGTTGACGGTGTGGATTATTATACGCTGTATGGCCGCATTCGCGGCGGTGGTAAAAATACTGCGATTACACCGGGTAACTATTCCGATACTATTTATGTCAGTGTGAATTATTAACTTTAACTGGTTGAAGTCATTTTTTAATGCCTGCATTTGTTATGGGTTTTTTATTTTAAAAAATGGTCGATCATCATAATAAAGTTAATAAAGAATAAACTTATTTTTTAAAGTTTAAGCGCTGCTTAATTTCAGTGGTTTCACCAGTGCGAATAAGCATTTTAAATATGCTAATGGTGAATTTACGTTATACCATATATTGTGATATTCATCACATTATTGCTAATATATCCTTTTCATATATCTTTCTTGTTACGCTTCATTATAATTAACCTGTTGAAAAACAATCAAAATATATACTAACGCACCCTTTAGGGGCGTTGGTCATATTCAGTGGTCGAAGCGTTGGACATCAACTAAATTTTTCTTATTACTCATATTGAGTTACGCACATCCGTTTTTAATGACGTTGCTCTTTTATATTGGATGAACGCTCGCCTTTCCCGGAGATATAATATGAAGAAAATACGCCTTATCCTGTTAACTGGATTGGTGACGCTGTCGGTAAATAATGCCGATGCGGTTACCAGTAACGGTATTATTGGGGCGACGTTGACATTATCAAACGGATGTTTAATTAATGGTTCTCCCTCTCAAAGCGGTATCAACTTCGGTACACTGGACTTCGGTACAAATCCCGCCACATTTTCTCAATTGACCACTCAACTTTCTAACACGGGCGCTGGCGGCAGTTCGTTCACTATCCAATGCACGACCGCCAGCTATACCGTCCAGATAACCGGCAACACCAATACTGCAACACCAGGCACCACAGTGGGAACGCCGGGTACAGTGGCACGGTATTTGCGTTCCGCAACGCCAACGAACACGCAAGGGGTGGCGTACAGCGTTTTTAGCGACAGCGCGTTCAGTAATGAGATCGTTAACGGTGCCGCCATCCCGCGAACCACCACCAGCGGTGGAGTGGATTCTTACACGTTGTATGGGCGCATTACTGGCGGGGGTAACAGCGTAACGGTATTGCCCGGGACCTATACGGACACCCTAAACGTGAGCGTGACCTACTAGCGTCAATATGATGCAACCAGAAGGAAAGTGCGCTTCTCTCGCGAGAAGTCACGGGGTGTTGCGCGCCATTTTTGGGCTATCGCTGAGCATGAGTGTACTGCCAGGGCCTGCGGTTGCCGTCACGGTGACGCAACAAACTTTTACCGTTGGCGCGACCATTACACCCGGATGTTCTGTAACGAGAGGCGTCGGTGGGGTTTTGGGTACACTTGATTTTGGTACTCATACGGGGGTGGAGAGCGGCCAGATCTCCACCAGCTTTGTACCGAATGCCGGAATGTCACTCGCCTGCACGCCGGGTGTTGCCTTAACCATGAGCATCAATGGTGGGATGTATTACTCAACGGTACGCAATATGCAGCTAAACGGTGGAACACAGCGGGTTCCGTATCGCATTTACCGCAGTAGCTCGTTGGCGGCAAACACAGAAATTGGTGTTAATCAGTCGGTGTCAGTCACCTATAGCGATGCCAATAATATCGCGCTCAGCATCTTTGGCACCGCGCAACTGTCCCCGTTCGGCACCGCGGGGACATATTCTGATCAATTGACTGTGACATTGACATGGTAAAGGGAGAAGGGAAATGAGCGTCACCTCCGGCGCCGCAAGGGCGGCAGGTTTAATGATGATGCTGTGTACTGCGGTGGGAGACGCCAATGCGGCAGCCACAATCTTACTCTGGCCGATCGATCCCTGGTTAGGATCAGAGAATAAAGCCACCGAGTTGTGGATCCAGAACCAGGGCAACACGCCAGCAACCATGCAGGTGCGTATCGTCCGTTGGCGCCAGGAGCGTGGCGATGAGCGCTATCAACCGCAGACGGATGTGGTCGCCAGCCCGCCTATTGTCACCATACAAAAAGGGACTAAGCAGCTTATCCGCCTGATAAAACAGACGGAGATACCCGCAGGCACAGAACAGGCATACCGAATCATTGTTGATGAAATTCCTCCAGCCGGCTCATCTCAGGGACAGATGGGTATCAAATTGCAAATGCGTTACTCCATCCCGCTCTTTATTTATGGCAAGGGGATTACTACTTATCCTGAGAGTGCAAACCATGCGCTGGTGGATCCGCGCGAACTCAGTTGGCAAGTCGTACGAGAAAATGGAAAACCTGCGCTGCAGATACGTAACCAGGGTGATGTGCATGTTCGATTGACGGCTGTCTCCGCCCGACAAGGTGGGCAAACACGGGTCATTGCTGACGGACTGCTGGGGTATGTCCTGCCTGGGGAAACGCGTTCCTGGCCGCTCCCTGCCGGGGTGCCTGCCCCTGTAGAGCTTAAAGCGACAATCAATGCCAGAGAAAGTGAATGGCAGTCTCCCGCCAGGTAATTTTCCCGGCGATGATCATGCTGCTAGGCAATTCGGCTAATGTCAGAGCACAGCAGGGCGATGACACACTTCCGCCGCCGCCGGATGCACAAGTAGTGAATGAACAGGTGGTGTTTCATCTAAACCTGGTCATAAATCATTATGATACGCAACAGGTTGTACCGGTGACGCGACGTGGCAGTGCTTATTTTGTCGCCAGCGCCGATCTGCAGCGTTGCGGAATATCCGCAGATTATATTCCTCAGGGAGAGGTAAACGTGTCAGCGTTACCCAACGTGCGCACTGACTACGATAGCGAACGTCAGCGGCTATTGCTGTTTGTTCCTGATGGGTGGTTGCCGGAGCGGTTTACCGCGTTCAATGGCGGACAGCAACGTAGCCCCTTACCCAATGGACGTGGCGCGCTGCTAAATTATGATGTCTACACCAATAACACGGAAAATATCGGTACGCGTGCTTCTCTTTGGCATGAGTTTCGCTATTTCTCCGGAAATATGACGTTTTCCTCGACCGGGACAGCCATCTCCCGCCTTTCGGGTCAACCTGCGCAACAGGATGGTTATACCCGTTATGACACCACCCTTCATTTGACTGATGAAGACAATGCTATCCAGTGGAGTGTGGGGGATGTGATTTCCGACTCGTTAAGTTGGAGTAACAGCGTACGCGTAGGGGGGATCAGCTATGGGCGTGACTTTTCACTGCGTCCTGATCTGGTGACCTGGCCCATTCCGTCATTTTCCGGCGAGGCGGCGGTTCCGACCTCGGTTGATGTATTCATTAATGGCTACCGCGCCGGGTCGAAACAAATTGAGCCAGGCCCTTTTACCCTGACCAATTTGCCTTATATAAACGGTGCAGGGAATGCAGTACTGGTCACCACCGATGCGTTAGGGCGCAAGGTCAGTACCACCATGCCGTTTTATGTAGCCAGCGAGTTGCTTAAAGAGGGGCTCAGTGATGGTGCGACAACGTTGGGGGGGCTGCGGCGTAATTACGGTATCGACAGTTTCGACTATGGCTCCATGGTGGGAAGTGCGTCTTATCGCTACGGCCTGACAGATTATTTGACGCTGGAGGCTCATGGGGAAGGGGCGCAGAAACTGGCGCTGGGCGGCGTGGGCGCTGTCGCGAAATTGTGGCGTCTTGGGGTGGTGAATACGTCATGGACGCAAAGTCAGATGCGGGGCGACAGTGGTAGTCAATTGAACTGGGGATATCAGTACAGTACCGGTATGTTCAGCATTGCCACGCAGCATATCCGTCGCGATCGCGGTTTCGGCAACCTGGCGCTGTATGAACAAAACTACTATTACGACCATCCCAATGACAATAACACGCCGCCAATAGCCAGTTTGAGTCGTAAAACGGACCAATACTCACTCTCTTTTAATCTCGGCGATTTTGGCAATATTGGCGCGGCATGGATTGGCGTTCGCAATTTTGACAACAGCAAGACTGAATTGCTTAACCTCTCATGGAGCCGCAATCTGTGGGGAGACAGCAATATTTATGTTTCGGCAAGCCGTGACAATGGGCGCGGTGACTGGAACGCCGCAGTCTCGGTACAAATTCCGCTCGGCGATCGGGACAGCGTGTCTCTGAGCGTGGATAACACTGCAGATGCGGGCACGGCGCAGCGGATTAACTACGGTCATTCGATGCCCTCTTACGGTGGTTTGAGCTGGAATATGGCGCTGGCGCGACAGACCAAAGGCGACAGTTATCAACAAGGAACGCTCGGCTGGCGCAATAACAACGTTGAATTGCAGGGGGGCATGTACGGCTACAGCGACATGCGGACATGGTGGGGGGAGGCGATGGGATCGCTGGTACTGATGGATAACGAATTCTTCTTCGCCAAAAGAATCAATGATGCCTTCGTGGTCGTGAGTACGGGGGGAGAGCCGGAAATTCCGGTAAATTATGAAAATCAACTCATTGGAAAAACGAATAAAAATGGCTACCTGCTCATAAGCGGCGTGTCCTCGTATTATCCGGCCAATTACAGCATTGACACCCTGAATTTACCCGCCGACACGCAGATCATTGAGACCGAGCGGCGGCTTGCTCTGCGTCGTTACTCAGGCTATCTGGTGGAATTTCCGATGGTGCGCGAGCGGGTGGCGAGTGTGATCCTGCATGATGAGCAAAACAATCCGTTACCGCTCACCAGTGAAGTGAGTCGCCAGGGCAAACCGACGGCGATTGTGGGCTATGACGGTATTGCCTGGCTGGAAAATCTGGATGAAGTCAGTGTGCTTAATGTCCGGTTACCCGATGACACACGCTGCACCGCTAACCTGACCCTGAATGCCAACCCAGAGCATAAGCTGGAAACGTACGGCCCGCTTATGTGTAAGAGGAGCAACTGATGCGTCGTATCCTGTTAATGCTGTTATTACTGTCGGGAACGAGCGCACAGGTTTGGGCTGCCTGTACCGCCAGTTTATCCAATAACAGCCCGTCATTTGGCACGTCAGTGACATCTTTTACCCTCAATAGCGCCGAGCAACCGGTGTCTACCAATATCTATCTTGATTGCGACTCCGCGCTGTCGCTTCTGACAAATGACTACGCAACACTCACTATGACAGGTGCCTCAACGCTGGTTGCCAGTCGTGGGGCGATGAAGCGTACCGATGATTTAACAGTGACGGATTCCATCCCGGTGAAATTATGCGGTGTGTCTGGCTGTTCGTCGGGCGAAGTCACGAACGGTGGGGCTGGCTATACCTGGAATGGCACTTTTCTTTTGACGGTACTGGGATCGAAGCGCTATACGCTGCCACTCTTTTTACGCACTGTGACCGGTCAAAGCGTTTCGGCTGGCCCCTATGCGGGGACGTTAAACCTGAGTCTCTACTACAACATATGCGCGGTGGGGACCATTTTAACCGGTTGTACGCAGTTGCAAAGCGGTAACCTGGCGCTGAATCTTACGGTAAGCATGACAGTGACCAACGATTGCACTGCGATTTCAGCACCTAATGTCAATTTCGGCAGTGCGCCAATCGCGAAGGCGTTCCCCGCCATTTCACAATCGATTAGCGTGACCTGCACTAAAGGGTATGCCTATACCATTGGTATCAATAATGGCAACAATGCCAATGGGACGGTACGGCAGATGGCAAACGGTTCAAATCGGCTGAGTTATGAAATCTATAAAGGCAGCACATCATCCCGTTGGGGGGCTGCGGGGGCGGAGCGCTGGTCCAGTGGGACGTCTTCATCGATCAGCACCGATGGCACGTTACGCACCTATAACTATACGGCGCAGGTCATGCCGAATCAGACGACCCCACCGGGAGGAACATACAGTGACACATTACTTATCGATCTCGCTTTTTAGTTGAGTTATCGCTTTTTAACATTCCAGACGAAGGAGATTTCTACGGTTAATATTGAGACGGTTTAATTCCCTTTCGCAAATGTAAAGTTCTATAGCCCCTTGCCGATAACACCGTTAACAAGTTTTCAGGAAGGTGTAGCATGTTGAACCGTATTCGCGTTGTCACAATGCTGATGAGTGTACTGGTAGTGTTTGCGCTGCTGCAGTTGCTCTCGGGCGGGCTTTTATTCTCTTCTCTTAATCAAAATCAGCAAAGCTTTGCGGTTTCCAACGATCTGCGCATGCAACAGACCGAACTGACGAAAACCTGGGAACTGATGCTGCAAACACGTATCAACCTGAGCCGTTCATCTGCCCGAATGATGATGGACCCGAACAACCAACAAAGTAGCGCTAAAACTGATTTATTAAAAAGCGCGAAATCCAGCCTGGCTGATGCGGCAAAACACTACGATGCCTTCCGTGCCATGCCATCGGTACCCGCGATGGAAGAGGCGCGTCAGGTGCTGGATGAAAAGTATAAAACCTATGCGGCCGGACTGACGGAGCTGGTGCAGTTTCTGGAAGGCGGCAACATGGATGGCTACTTTGCGCAGCCAACGCAGGGTATGCAAAACGGTCTCGGTGATGCGATGGGCAAATATGCCCAGTTAAGCGAATCGCTGTATCGCAAAGCCTATGACGAAAGCGTGAGTGATTATAACTTTGCAAAATGGCAGATGGCGGCCCTCGCGCTGGCCCTGGTCGTTGTGCTGGCGTTGGTCTGGTACGGCATTCGCCGCATTCTGCTGGCGCCGTTGACCGCGGTCATTAAACACATTCGTGAAATCGCCAGCGGCAATTTGACCGATACGCTGGTGGTTGAAGGGCGCAGTGAGATTACCGATCTGGCCCAAAGCGTTGACCATATGCAGCGCTCGTTGATTGATACGGTAACCAATGTGCGTGCCGGTTCTGATGCTATTCATTCTGGCACCAGCGAAATCGCCGCGGGTAACAATGACCTGTCATCCCGTACCGAAGAACAAGCCTCGGCGCTGGAAGAGACGGCGGCCAGTATGGAAGAGCTGACCGCAACGGTGAAACAGAACGCCGAAAACGCCCGTCAGGCATCGCTACTGGCGAAAAGCGCCTCCGAAACCGCTGAACGCGGCGGTAAAGTGGTGGATGGCGTGGTGAAAACCATGCATGACATTGCCGCCAGTTCGCAAAAAATTGCCGATATTACCGGCGTCATCGACGGTATTGCCTTCCAGACCAATATCCTTGCCCTCAACGCGGCGGTTGAAGCCGCCCGCGCCGGTGAGCAGGGCCGTGGCTTTGCGGTGGTTGCTGGCGAAGTGCGTAACCTTGCCAGCCGCAGCGCCCAGGCGGCAAAAGAAATCAAAGCGCTGATTGAAGACTCTGTCTCTCGCGTGGATACCGGTTCGGTACTGGTTGAAAGCGCCGGTGAGACGATGGGTGATATCGTCAGTGCAGTAACCCGTGTAAACGACATTATGGGTGAGATTGCTTCGGCCTCTGATGAACAGAGCCGTGGCATCGACCAGGTTGCGCTGGCGGTATCCGAAATGGATCGCGTCACGCAGCAAAACGCCTCGCTGGTACAACAATCTGCCGCCGCTGCGGCTGCATTAGAAGAACAAGCCAGCAGGTTGACGCAAGCGGTTTCTACTTTCCGTCTCTCTTCTGTCCCTACAAAAACCGCGCAAGGAGCGCTTAATCCGGCGGCAGCCATTATTTCGGCTCCTTCCAGAGCCCGTCAGCTAACGACCGGACAAAACGATAACTGGGAAACTTTTTAACTGCTTTAACCCGCGGCACTTTGCCGCCTGATGGGAGCGTTGATGTTAAACCGTATTCGAATTTCTACGACACTTTTTTTGATCTTGATCGTTTGTGGCATTTTGCAGGTAGGGAGCAACGGATTGTCGTTTTGGGCGTTTCGTCAAAGCACCGCCCATTTATCAGAAGTTGAAAAAAGTAACATCCAGCGCAACGCATTGATGCAAACCCGCGCCTGGTTATTACAAGCCAGTACATCATTGAATAAAGCCGGTACGTTAACGGCGCTGAGTTATCCGCCGGACGATATCAAAGCGCTAATGAAACAGGCGAAAGATAATCTGAAAGATGCCGATAACAGTATTAATGAGTTTCTGAGTATCCCGGCGCTGACCGATGAAGGTAAGCGTCTGCAGGACGGAACGAAAGTGGCTTATACGGCATGGCATGGCGATCTGGAACACCAGGCCGCGTGGCTTGAAAGCAACCAGCTATCCGACTTTATGTCGGCGCCGATTCAGCAGTCGCAGGATGTGTTTGATAAAAACTTTACGGCCTGGCAACAGCATATTAACCACTTTGTGGAGACCGCTAAGGCAGAGGGGCAAAGCAATTACCAGCGCTCAGCGGTCATTTTTGCCGTGGTGGTCGTTCTGGCGGCGTTGCTGACGTCGGCGGCGCTGTGGTGGTCGCGCAAGATGATTGTTCAGCCGCTGGCCATTGTCAGTAGTCACTTTGACAGTATTTCCGAGGGCAATCTGGCCCGACCGATTGCGGTAGTGGGTAAAAATGAAATTTCGGCCATTTTTGCCAGCCTCAAAAAAATGCAGACCGCGCTGCGTTCTACCGTGACCGAGGTGCGTCACGGCAGCTACGCGATGCATACCGGTATCTCGGAGATTGCCGAAGGCAACAACGACCTGTCGGCGCGCACCGAACAACAGGCGGCGTCGCTGGCGCAAACGGCGGCCAGCATGGAACAGTTAACAGCGACCGTGGGACAAAACGCCGATAACGCCCGTCAGGCATCTGGTCTGGCACAGAGCGCGGCGGAAACGGCGCGTAAAGGCGGGCAGCAGGCGTCGAATGTGGCAAGCACTATGCATGAGATCGCCGCCAGTTCGCAAAAGATTGGCGATATTATCAGCGTGATTGACGGTATCGCTTTCCAGACCAATATTCTGGCCTTGAACGCGGCGGTAGAAGCGGCGCGGGCAGGTGAGCAGGGACGTGGTTTCGCTGTGGTGGCCGGGGAGGTGCGTAACCTCGCCAGCCGAAGCGCGCAGGCTGCCAAAGAGATCAAAGGCCTTATCGAAGAGTCGGTTTCACGTGTTGAGCAGGGATCTGTGCTGGTGGATACCTCTGCGAAAACCATGATGGAGATCGTCCACTCTGTCACCCAGGTGAACGATATTATGGGCGAAATTGCCTCTGCTTCGGATGAACAGCGCCGGGGTATTGAGCAGGTCGCACTGGCAGTAAGCCAGATGGATCAGGTGACCCAACAGAATGCTGCGCTCGTTGAAGAAGCCGCCGCGGGAACCGATCAGTTAGCGCATCAGGCAGATCATCTGACCTCCCTGGTGGCTGTGTTTAAGTTAGAAGAACATGTCGTTACATCAGACGCGGTACTCCCCAAAGGAGTGCCGGTTGTATCCTAAATCAGAATGAGAAGGCGCTATGACATCATCAATGCCTACTGGGCAAACGTCATCACTCATGCAACAGATGACTCAGCGTCTTGCGCTGTCTGACGCGCATTTTCGTCGAATATGTCAGTTGATTTATCAGCGCGCAGGGATCGTGCTCGCCGACCACAAGCGGGACATGGTCTATAACCGCCTTGTTCGTCGTTTACGCACCCTTGGGCTGGATGATTTTGGTCGTTACCTGAGCATGCTGGAAGCGAACCAAAATAGCGCCGAGTGGCAGGCTTTTATAAACTCGCTGACCACTAACCTCACGGCATTTTTCCGGGAAGCTCACCACTTCCCGGTCCTTGCGGAGCATGCCCGTAAGCGTACCGGCGAGTATCGCGTCTGGAGTGCCGCGGCGTCGACTGGTGAAGAGCCATATTCCATTGCGATTACGTTGGCAGATGCACTCGGTATGGCGCCGGGTCGTTTCAAGGTAATTGCCAGCGATATTGATACCGAAGTGCTGGAAAAAGCCCGTAACGGTGTCTATCGCCAGGATGAATTGAAAACGCTGTCGCCGCAACAGCTACAGCGTTACTTCATGCGCGGAACCGGGCCCCATGCCGGTCTGGTGCGCGTGCGTCAGGAACTGTCGAATTATGTTGATTTCACTTCGGTGAATTTGCTCGATAAACAATATAACGTCCCTGGACCGTTTGACGCGATTTTTTGCCGTAACGTAATGATTTATTTTGATAAAACGACGCAGCAGGATATCTTGCATCGTTTTGCACCATTGCTTAAGCCTGACGGACTACTTTTTGCCGGGCATTCGGAGAATTTCAGCAACCTTGTGCGTGAGTTTAGCCTGCGTGGTCAAACCGTTTACGCGCTGAGTAAGGATAAAGCATGAGTAAAATCAGGGTAATGTCCGTCGATGATTCTGCATTGATGCGCCAAATCATGACCGAAATTATCAATAGCCACAGCGATATGGAAATGGTGGCGACGGCGCCGGATCCGTTGGTTGCACGGGATTTAATTAAAAAATTTAACCCTGATGTGCTGACGCTTGATGTGGAAATGCCGCGGATGGACGGTCTGGATTTCCTGGAAAAACTGATGCGCCTGCGTCCGATGCCAGTCGTGATGGTTTCTTCCCTGACGGGAAAAGGCTCAGAAGTGACGCTGCGTGCGCTGGAGTTAGGGGCGATTGATTTCGTCACTAAACCCCAGCTCGGTATTCGCGAAGGGATGCTGGCCTACAGCGAAATGATCGCCGAAAAAGTGCGTACCGCCTCGCGCGCGCGCCTTGCGGCACATAAACCCATGTCGGCAGCCCCGGCAGCGTTGAAGTCTGGTCCGTTGTTAAGTTCGGAAAAATTACTGGCCATTGGCGCTTCAACCGGAGGAACAGAGGCAATTCGTCATGTACTCCAGCCATTGCCGCTGTCAAGTCCGGGTATTCTTATTACGCAGCACATGCCGCCAGGGTTCACACGTTCGTTTGCCGAACGCCTGAATAAGCTGTGCCAGATTACCGTGAAAGAGGCGGAAGATGGTGAGCGTGTCCTGCCAGGACATGCGTATATTGCGCCGGGCGACAAGCATATGGAGCTGGCGCGTAGCGGGGCAAACTATCAGATTAAGATCCACGATGGGCCGCCGGTGAACCGTCACCGTCCCGCTGTGGACGTACTGTTTCATTCGGTCGCGAAATACGCCGGGCGCAATGCCGTGGGGGTTATCCTCACCGGTATGGGCAATGACGGTGCGGCCGGAATGTTAGCGATGCACCAGGCTGGAGCCTGGACCATTGCACAAAATGAGGCAAGT
Organism: Citrobacter sp. UYEF32; assembly: GCF_040546205.1. NCBI lineage: Bacteria > Pseudomonadati > Pseudomonadota > Gammaproteobacteria > Enterobacterales > Enterobacteriaceae > Citrobacter > Citrobacter sp. UYEF32. Next base: position 388,422 of record NZ_JBEPNI010000002.1, read on the forward strand.
TGTGTGGTGTTCGGCATGCCGCGCGAAGCTATCAATATGGGTGGCGTCAGCGAAGTGGTCGATCTTAGCCAGGTAAGCCAGCAGATGTTGGCAAAAATTAGTGCCGGACAGGCAATACGTATTTAACGAGGAGTGATGTTTTATGGCGGATAAAGAGCTCAAATTTCTGGTTGTCGACGACTTTTCCACGATGCGTCGTATCGTGCGCAACCTGTTAAAAGAGCTGGGGTTCAACAACGTCGAGGAAGCCGAAGACGGCGTTGACGCGCTGAACAAACTCCAGACCGGTGGTTTTGGTTTCGTCATTTCCGACTGGAACATGCCGAACATGGACGGACTGGAACTGCTTAAGACGATTCGTGCTGACGGCAACATGTCTTCGCTGCCGGTACTGATGGTCACGGCAGAAGCGAAAAAAGAAAACATTATCGCGGCGGCTCAGGCTGGCGCGAGCGGCTATGTAGTGAAACCTTTCACTGCTGCAACCCTGGAAGAGAAACTCGGTAAGATTTTCGAGAAACTCGGCATGTGAGGACTGGACGATGATTCAACCTTCAATTAAACCTACGGAAGAACATTCAGCCAGCGATATCATTGCCCGTATCGGTAGCCTGACACGTATGCTGCGTGACAGTTTACGTGAATTGGGATTGGATCAGGCGATTGCTGAAGCGGCGGAAGCCATTCCTGATGCCCGTGATCGTCTTGATTACGTGGTGCAGATGACCGCGCAGGCGGCTGAACGCGCACTCAATAGCGTCGAGGCGTCGCAACCGCATCAGGATGCGATGGAAAAAGGGGCCAAATCCCTGTCCAAGCGTTGGGATGAGTGGTTTGAAAATCCTATCGAGCTGAAAGATGCCCGTGAACTGGTGACCGACACCCGTAAATTCCTCGGGGATGTGCCGGGCCACACCAGCTTCACCAACGCGCAACTGTTAGACATCATGATGGCGCAGGATTTCCAGGACCTTACCGGTCAGGTTATCAAGCGTATGATGGATGTGATTCAGGAAATTGAACGACAGCTTCTGATGGTGCTGATCGAAAACATTCCCGATCAGTCTGCGCGTCCGAAACGTGAAAACGAAAGTCTGCTCAATGGGCCGCAGCTTGATGCGACGAAAGCGGGCGTGGTGGCAAGCCAGGATCAGGTTGACGATCTGCTCGACAGTCTCGGTTTCTGATGCTCTTGCACTGAGCCATACTGATAAAACGGGAAGCAGCAATGCTTCCCGTTTTTTTAGCTCATCGTGGACAAGGAAAATGAGGCGGTGTTATTGAGCATATGTAGCAGCATTGGCAGCAGTAGCCCACCGGATGACATTCTTACCACGCAAAGCAGAGCCGAAAAAGTAAACAGCCAGATAAAGGTGGCTGGCGCGTGGTATTGCGTATGCATAAGCGCAAAGGCTACCGAAGTCACCACGATGCTCTGCTGCCTGGCAAAGCGTCCCCAGCGCAGAAAGGCGTTGAGTAAGAAGCCGCGAAAAATCACCTCTTCACAAAACGGGGCAATAAAACAAATGGCGAACGCCAGACCCCAACGCGCAGAAACCGAGTAGCTCTTTAGCGATGCCACCCACTCTTCTTCGATCCCCAAAAACTGCCAGACAATATTGAGTGCGATAATAGCCAGTAAGCCCAATGCGAAATAACCGGGGTTAAATTGCCCCAACGGCATAAAAGGGTAGTGATGGTTGTAGTATCGCCAGAGCAGGAGTGTGCACGGCAAGCTCACGGCCAGGCCGACAAATAGCGCAGCAAAACCTGAATGATAGAGCGCGGCATAATTGGGCAGCAGTGCCACAATAAAGAAAAAACAATGATAAATCAGTACTGCTGCGAGACACATCATTGTGTGATGACGTCTCTGCTCCTGATTGAACAGCATGGTTATCATCCCTGTGTTAATTACGTTTTATATCTTTTTTATAGGCATACGCTGCAAAAGCAGCTTTTCTGACCCACGCGGTAGTATATCGTTGGCGGATAAGTACATGCACTTTTCCTTTTCTCAAATCGCGAAAACCCCGTGTTTTTATGCCTTACTCTGCCCATTAGACCGACTTGACTCTGGCATTATGTCATCAAACATCTACCCGTGGATTTGAGCCGTGGCAGACGATAGCGACGACAAAACAGAAGCCCCCACACCCCACCGAAAAGAGAAGGCCCGTGAGGAAGGGCAAGTTCCCCGATCGAAAGAGCTGACATCAATATTGATGCTCTTTGTTGGGGTGGGCGTGCTCTGGATGGGTGGGGACGCGTTTGCCCGCAAACTGTCGGGCATCATGTCGTCGGGATTACGTTTTGATCATGGCATTATCAATGACCAAAAAATGATCCTTGGGCATCTCATCGAGTTGCTCAAAAATGCCGTGCTGGCGCTATTGCCGCTGGTGACTGGTGTGGTGCTGGTGGCGCTTGCTGCTCCCCCGGTGCTGGGTGGACTGGTATTAAGCGGAAAATCGGTACAGTTTAATTTTTCCAAAATTAACCCGTTGAGTGGTATTAAGCGCCTGTTTTCAGCGCAGGTCGTGGCAGAGCTGGTCAAGGCCATCATGAAAACGGCCCTGATGGGCAGCGTGGCCGCCTTTTATCTGTGGCATAAATGGCCGGAAATCATGCGCCTGATGATGGAAGCGCCGGTCACTGCGATGGCCAGCGCGCTGAATCTGGCCGGGATGTGTTGCCTGTTGGTCGTGTTGTCGATAATCCCGATGGTGGGATTCGACGTCTTCTGGCAGATCTACAGCCACCTGAAAAAATTGCGCATGTCCAAACAGGATATCCGTGATGAATTTAAACAGCAGGAGGGTGACCCGCATGTTAAGGGGCGTATCCGCCAGCTACAACGTGCCGCGGCGCGCCGTCGTATGATGGCAGATGTGCCGAAAGCCGATGTGATTGTAACGAACCCGACGCACTACTCCGTCGCACTGCAATATGACGAGAATAAAATGAGTGCGCCAAAAGTGATTGCGAAGGGTTCTGGTTTGATTGCGCTGCGTATTCGTGAAATTGGCAGCGAAAACCGTATTCCGATCCTTGAGGCGCCGCCGCTGGCGCGCGCCCTATACCGCCATGCTGAAATCGGTCAGCAGATCCCAGGCCAGCTTTACTCGGCCGTGGCTGAGGTTTTAGCCTGGGTATGGCAATTGAAACGCTGGAATTTGGCCGGGGGCAAACGCCCGGCCAGACCTGAAAATCTCCCAGTGCCAGAGTCGCTGGATTTTATGAACGAGAAGGACACTGATGGCTAATCTGGTGGCAATGTTGCGTCTGCCTGGCAACCTGAAATCAACACAATGGCAAATTCTGGCGGGGCCCCTGCTGATTTTGTTGATTCTGTCGATGATGGTTTTGCCGTTGCCGGCATTCGTGCTCGACCTGCTTTTTACCTTCAACATTGCGCTCTCGATTATGGTGCTTCTGGTGGCGATGTTCACCCAGAAAACCCTCGAGTTCGCGGCATTTCCCACCGTATTGCTGTTTACCACGTTGCTGCGCCTGGCGCTGAACGTTGCCTCTACCCGTATCATTCTGTTGGAAGGCCATACCGGCACGGCGGCGGCGGGTAGGGTGGTTGAAGCCTTTGGTCACTTCCTTGTTGGCGGTAACTTTGCCATCGGTATCGTGGTGTTCATCATCCTCGTTATCATCAACTTTATGGTTATCACCAAAGGTGCGGGGCGTATCGCGGAAGTGGGCGCACGTTTCGTACTGGACGGGATGCCGGGTAAACAGATGGCGATCGACGCCGACCTTAACGCCGGGCTTATCGGTGAAGATGAGGCGAAACGTCGTCGTTCCGATGTGACCCAGGAAGCTGACTTCTACGGCTCTATGGACGGTGCGAGTAAGTTCGTGCGCGGTGACGCCGTCGCGGGCATCCTGATCATGGTTATCAACGTCATCGGCGGTCTGCTGGTGGGCGTGTTGCAGCATGGCCTGTCGATGGGCGATGCGGCGCAGAGTTACACCCTGTTGACCATCGGTGATGGTCTGGTGGCACAGATCCCGGCGCTGGTTATCTCTACCGCAGCGGGTGTTATCGTGACCCGCGTGGCAAACGATGAAGACGTTGGCCAGCAGATGGTTAGCCAGTTGTTTACTAACCCACGCGTAATGGTGCTCAGTGCCGCGGTACTGGGTCTGTTTGGCCTGGTCCCAGGTATGCCGAACTTTGTCTTCCTGCTTTTCACCGTGGGTCTGCTGGCGCTGGCCTGGTGGCTGCGCGGTAAAGAAGAGAAGGCGCCGGCGGAAGCGACGCCAATCAAGATGCCGGAAAATAACCAGGCGGTGGAAGCCACCTGGAATGATGTGCAACTGGAAGATTCACTGGGCATGGAAGTGGGCTATCGCCTGATTCCGATGGTGGATTTCCAGCAGGATGGCGAACTGTTGGGACGTATCCGCAGTATTCGTAAAAAATTCGCCCAGGACATGGGGTTCCTGCCGCCGGTGGTGCATATTCGTGACAACATGGACTTGCCCCCAGCCCGTTACCGCATCCTGATGAAAGGGGTGGAAGTGGGGAGCGGTGATGCTTATCCGGGGCGCTGGCTGGCGATTAACCCGGGGACCGCAGCGGGTTCGTTACCAGGGGAACAGACTGTCGATCCGGCCTTTGGCCTGGCGGCTATCTGGATTGAGAGCGCCCTCAAAGAGCAGGCGCAGATCCAGGGCTTCACCGTGGTGGAGGCCAGTACGGTTGTCGCAACGCACCTGAACCACGTGATCGGCCAGTTTGCGCCGGAGCTGTTTGGGCGTCAGGAAGCGCAACAACTGCTTGACCGCGTGACTCAGGAAATGCCGAAACTCACCGAAGATCTGGTGCCGGGAGTTGTTACGCTGACAACGCTGCATAAAGTGCTGCAAAACCTGCTGGCAGAAAAAGTGCCGATCCGCGATATGCGCACCATTCTGGAGACGCTGGCAGAACACGCTCCGCTGCAAACCGATCCCTACGAACTGACCACAGTTGTTCGCGTGGCGCTGGGCCGTGCGATTACCCAGCAATGGTTCCCTGGCAGTGGCGAAGTGCAGGTTATTGGCCTTGATACGCCGCTCGAACGCCTGCTGTTGCAAGCATTGCAAGGTGGCGGTGGGCTGGAGCCGGGCCTTGCCGATCGTTTACTTGAGCAAACCCAGGAAGCATTGCAGCGTCAGGAGATGCTTGGCGCGCCGCCGGTACTGCTGGTCAACCATGCGTTGCGTCCGTTGCTGTCTCGCTTCTTGCGTCGCAGCCTGCCGCAACTGGTGGTGTTGTCGAACATGGAAATGTCAGATAACCGTCCGATTCGGATGACGGCGACCATCGGAGGCAAATAATGCGTAAGCTTGCCGGGTTACTTCTCGCGTTGCCTTTGTTTGTCCATGCCGCCGGAAACGGCGCGTGGCAGGCAAGCAATATCGGGGTCATTCTCAGCAATCGTGGCCAGGCCATGTCATCGCGTGTTCTTGCCCCGTCGCAGCCGGTCAATGGCCTGATGACAGTAGTTTCGTGGCGTTATGAGCTAATCGGCCCGACGCCTGCGGGGTTAAATACACGCTTGTGTAGCCAGACACGCTGTGTGCAACTGGACGCTCAGAGCGGAACCACTGTCGCCTTCGCCGATGTGCCCGCGATTGAGCCGTTACGCTTTATCTGGGAAGTCCCCGGCGGCGGAAGATTGATTCCCGCCCTCAATGTTAGCAGTATCCAGGTTATCGTTAACTACCGCTAGCCGCTCGTCTTTTCACCAGCCATCGCCATTCCTCTCAGGAATCTGATGGCTGGCTCGCAAATTATGACCCTGCCTTTTGAACCAAAAGAAACACTGTTTTATAAATCAGTGAAGCGCGTTGCGGCACTCTTTGTATTTTTGCCATTTGCCTCCCGGTCGTGGCAGAAACAGAAAGGTATCCCAAAGCACATACTCTTACTTTAGCCGTGTAAGCATTACCTTTGGCGAAGCCGGATTGCCAGAGGTCCCTCACTAATAAACAGGGTTAACGGCAATGAAAACACGTAAAATTGGATTGGTTAACTACCTCGCCTATGGTTCGGGCGACTTCCTGGGGGCGGGCACGACAGCACTTACCGCCGCATGGCTACTCTATTTCTACACCACGTTCTGTGGCCTGACGCCTATCGAAGCGACGTTTATTTTTGCGGCTGCCAGGGTACTGGATGCGGTGGTAAGTCCATTGATGGGCTTTTTAACCGATAACTTCGGCTCGACCTGGCTGGGTAAACGCTTTGGTCGCCGTAAGTTCTTTATCCTGTTAGGTATCCCCTGTGTGTTCAGCTACTCCATTATGTGGGTAGGGGACATGAGCTTCTGGTATTACCTGCTGACATACCTGCTGTTTGATGTGGTCTATACCATGATCCTGGTGCCGTACGAAACGCTGGTGCCGGAAATGACCGATGATTTCAAACAGAAAACCAAATTCTCCGGCGCGCGTATCTCGATGGCGCAGATGTCCGCTATCCTCGCCTCGTTCCTGCCGGGTCTGCTGCTGGCCCACTTCGGTAAAGACAACCCAATCTCTTTCTTCTACGCAAGCCTGGTGTTCTCTGTACTGTGCGCGCTGATGCTGACTTTTGTCTGGTGCTTTACCTGGGAGCGTCCGCGTGAAGCGTGGACCGAAGCCGCGCTGCGCGCCGAAGCTGAGAAAAAACACCTGACGCTGGGGCAGAGCCTGCGTCGCCTGTTTGTTGAACTGAGCTCAACGCTGCGCATCAAGATTTTCCGCCAGCACCTGGGGATGTACCTGGGCGGCTATATCGCACAGGACGTCTTTAACGCCGTCTTTACCTACTATGTTGTTTTCGTTCTGATGCAGGAAGCGTCTGTCGCGTCTAACTTGCTGGGCACCATGGCTATCTTCCAGTTTATCGCCGTTATTGCCATGATCCCGCTGTGCATCCGTTTTGGACCGGCGCCGTCTTATCGCATGGTGGTGGTGCTGTTTGGTCTGAGCGCGGCATCTTTCGCCATCCTCTACTGGGCGGGCCTGAGCGACATCTATGCCTTGTTGCTGTTGGTGTCTGCCGTTGCCGGTCTGGGCCGTGGGGGTATCAACTACGTACCGTGGAACACCTATACCTATATCGCGGATATCGATGAAGTGGTTACCGGCCAGCGTCGTGAAGGGATCTTCGCGGGCATCATGACCCTGACCCGTAAAGCCTCTCAGGCCGGTGCGGTCATGCTGGTGGGGATTGTGATGCAGGCATCCGGGTTTGTTTCCGGCCAGAAAACGCAGGTGCCGGAAGTGAGCCATACCATCCTGATGATCATGTGCTTCGGTACGTTGCTGGTGCTGGCCTGCGGTTTCCTGGTCTCTCTGCGTTTCAAACTGAACCTGAAAACCCACAGCGTTCTGCGTGAAGAGACGGCCAAAATGCGTGAGTCCGGTCGTGTAATTCCGGAAAGCGCAACGCCGCAAGCGCGCGCCACCGTTGAGATGCTGGCCGGCATGCCGTTTGAGTCCCTGTGGGGCAACAACAATATCGGCTATCTGAATCGTAATAAACCTGCCGCGCCTTCCCTGAAAGAAAACGCGTCACTGAAATCGACTTACAACTGAGGTTAAGAATATGAAGGTTTGGCCTGTCAAACATAGCCCGTTACTTTGTCAGCCAGAGCGTTTTATCGCCCGCGACGAGCTGAAATCATTGATTCAGAAGATCACGCATAATCTGGTCAATATTCACGACACCACCGGCGAGTTTTTACTGCGGCTTGACGACGGGCGTGTGATTGACACCAAAGGTTGGGCGGGCTGGGAATGGACCCACGGCGTCGGTCTGTACGGTATGTATCAGTATTACCAGCAGACGGGTGACCAGACGGTGCGTGACGTGATTGATAGCTGGTTCGCTGACCGTTTTGCCGAAGGCGCGACGACCAAGAACGTAAACACCATGGCACCGTTTCTGACGCTGGCGTATCGCTATGAAGAGACCCGGAATCCAGCTTTCCTGCCATGGCTGGAGACCTGGGCTGAGTGGGCGATGAATGAGATGCCGCGTACGGATCACGGCGGTATGCAACACATCACTCTGGCAGAAGAGAACCATCAGCAGATGTGGGATGACACCCTGATGATGACTGTTCTGCCGCTGGCGAAAATCGGTAAACTGCTTAACCGTCCTGAGTATGTGGAAGAGGCGACCTATCAGTTCCTGCTGCATGTGCAGAACCTGATGGACAGGGAGACCGGCCTGTGGTTCCACGGCTGGAACTACGAAGGTTGCCATAACTTCGCGCATGCCCGTTGGGCGCGCGGCAATAGCTGGCTGACCATCGTGATCCCGGATTTCCTGGAGCTGGTGGATTTACCGGCAAACAATGCGGTACGCCGTTATCTGGTTCAGGTGTTGAACGCACAAATCGCTGCGCTGGCGAAATGCCAGGACGACAGCGGGCTGTGGCATACGCTGCTCGACGATCCGACATCCTATCTTGAGGCGTCGGCAACCGCCGGTTTTGCCTACGGTATTCTGAAAGCGGTACGTAAGCGTTATGTTGGCCAGGAATATGCGCAGGTTGCTGAGAAAGCGATCAAAGCGGTGGTGAAGAATATCTCACCTGAAGGCGAATTGCTGCAGGTCTCATTCGGTACCGGTATGGGCAGCAATCTCGATTTCTACCGCCAGATCCCGCTGACTTCTATGCCGTATGGTCAGGCCATGGCGATGCTGTGTCTGACCGAGTATCTGCGTAAATATTTCTAAGCTTCCCCGGCGGCGCGAAGCTTGCCGGGGCTACCTTTGGTGCGGGCGGTAGATGCTGTGAACGTTTTCGACCTTTTTAGCCAGGGCTGACCCTTTTTCCCGACCGCAGGCAGCGGGGAGGGAGGCGAACGCAGTGCGAAGCACCGATTTCTTCGCGGGGCCGCGGGGATTGTAAAGGGGAACGCGGTGTTCCCCTTTATCCGTTCACGGGTTCTGTCGCGACGGAAAAGCAAGGAACATAAGGTGAACGGAATGACCATCAGAGCCGCATTTTCCCCTCACCCTGGCCCTCTCCCCAAAGAGGAGAGGGGACCGTTCGTGCTCGAATTTTTGTGGCGATTCCTCAGCCCTGGGGGCTTAGGGAATCTTTATCATGCATGGCGATATAAAAACAAAACCCGGCATTTGCCGGGTTTTTTTACAGACCGTCGATTTACATACGTTCGATGGTTTCGATCCCGAGCGTATCCAGACCCAGTTTCAGGGTCTTCGCGGTCAGCAGCGCCAGTTTCAGACGGCTGTTGCGGACTTCTTCATTCCCGGCGCTCAGAATCGGACAATGTTCATAGAAGCCAGAGAACAGGCCCGCCAGATCGTACAGATAGGCACACATCACGTGCGGTGTCCCTTCACGGGCAACCACATTCAACGTCTCTTCAAACTGCATCAGGCGTGCGGCCAACTGGGCTTCGCGATCTTCGCTGATCACCACCTTCGCGGCGAGAAGGGCGCTTTCGTCGACCTCTGCTTTACGGAACACCGACAGCACGCGGGTATAGGCGTATTGCATATACGGTGCGGTGTTACCTTCAAACGCCAGCATATTGTCCCAGTCGAAGACATAATCGGTGGTACGGCTTTTGGAAAGATCCGCGTATTTCACCGCGCCGATACCTACGGCATTAGCCAGTTTTTCCAGCTCGTCTGCTGGCATATCCGGGTTCTTCTCAGCCACCAGACGACGGGCACGCTCCAGCGCCTCATCAAGCAGATCAGCCAGTTTCACCGTGCCGCCCGCACGGGTTTTGAACGGCTTGCCGTCTTTACCCAGCATCATGCCGAACATATGGTGTTCGAGAGACACAGACTCCGGTATATAACCGGCCTTACGCACGATAGTCCAGGCCTGCATCAGGTGCTGATGCTGGCGGGAGTCGATGTAGTACAGCACACGGTCTGCATGCAGCGTTTCATAACGGTATTTGGCACAGGCAATGTCGGTGGTGGTATAGAGGTAGCCGCCATCTTTCTTCTGGATGATCACACCCATCGGCTCGCCTTCTTTGTTCTTGAACTCGTCCAGGAACACCACGGTTGCGCCTTCGCTCTCCACTGCCAGCCCTTTGGCTTTCAGATCGGCCACGATCCCCGGCAGCATTGAGTTATAGAGGCTTTCGCCCATCACGTCTTTACGCGTCAGGGTAACGTTCAGGCGGTCATAGGTCATCTGGTTCTGGGTCATGGTAATGTCGACCAGTTTGCGCCACATCTGCAGGAAATATTCATCGCCACCTTGCAGTTTCACGACGTAGCTACGGGCGCGCTCGGCGAAAGCTTCATCTTCGTCGTAATGCTTTTTGGCTTCGCGGTAGAAACCTTCAAGATCCGCCAGCGCCATTTCACCCGCGTTTTGCTGCTGTTGCAGCTCCAGCCAGGCAATCAGCATACCGAACTGGGTACCCCAGTCACCCACGTGGTTCGCGCGGATCACGTTATGACCGAGGAACTCCAGGGTTCGCACGGATGCATCCCCGATGATGGTTGAACGCAGGTGTCCAACGTGCATCTCTTTCGCCACGTTCGGCGCTGAATAATCGACAACGATGGTTTGTGCCTGCGGCTTCGTGATGCCCAGACGGTCGGACTGCAACGCCAGGCTTACCTGGTCTGCCAGAAACTCCGGGGCCAGGAAGATATTGATAAAACCAGGCCCGGCGATTTCCACTTTGCTGGCGATCCCGCTGAGATCGAGATGAGTCAGTACCTTCTCGGCCAGTTGTCGCGGTGCCATGCCCAATTTTTTGGCAATTGCCATCACGCCATTAGCCTGATAATCGCCGAACTGGACTTTTGCAGACTGGCGGACCTGCGGTTCGCAATCCGCATCCGCACCTGCGGCAATGAGCGCCTGACCGACTTTTTCTGAGAGTAGAGCCTGAATATTCACCGGGATACCTTACATTGATGACGCGGCACATAAGGGCAGGCCGCGTCCGGGTGTTGATTATGAAAGGCGGGAGTATACTGCAAATGCCCGCAGGCGTCAGCACCGTAACCCGGTGGTTCACGTCAAAAAGCGTGGCCTGTTAGCGCCCGGATGAACGCTTAACACATTCGATCATGGACGTGTTTTCATCCCCCTCATCCGAAACGCCAGGCGCCTGATCTTACTCGCTATCCTGCGAGGGGGATTTATCCGTAGTATAGTAAGAAGAGTTTATTTCTTTGAGCGTACTATGACTTATTCCATTGGCGAATTTGCCCGGCTTTGCGGGATAACGGCGACCACACTACGCGCCTGGCAGCGCCGCTACGGTCTGCTCAAACCGATGCGCACGGAAGGTGGGCACCGGCTTTACAATGATGACGACGTGCAACAGGCGCTTAAAATTCTCGACTGGGTGAAAAAAGGGGTGCCTGTTAGCCAGGTTAAACCGCTGCTGGCAAGGCCAGAGATGCGGCGAACGAACAACTGGGTCACCCTGCAAGAGAACATGCTTTCACGGCTGAAAGAGGGGAAGATTGACTCTCTGCGGCAGCTTATTTACGACTCCGGACGCGAATATCCTCGCCCGGAACTGGTCACGGAAGTGTTGCGCCCGTTGCGCAGTAAAATGTCCGCCAATATTGCGGCAATGATGACGCTACGTGAAATCCTCGACGGCATTATTATCTCCTACACCTCGTTTTGCCTTGAAGGGGATAAGCGCGCGCCAGGCGATAATTATCTTATCACCGGCTGGCATCTGACCGACCCTTGTGAAATCTGGCTTGAAGCGCTTCGGCTGACCGGGCAGGGGCATCGCATCGATATCCTTCCGGTTCCGCCAGCCATGCTGGCGCCGGAGATTTTGCCGACAAGAAAATGGTTGCTGGTCACCAGCGGTAAGTTATCGGCCGCGCGTAAAAAACAGATTGAACTGTGGCAATCGCAGGTCAATTCCCTCGACGTTATTACCCTCTAGATCCTCTCTTCTGCTTGTGTTCATGGTCGCTGCATAGCGACCTGGACGCTTACGCCTTTTTCTCAAATTAAGCATAAAAATTAATCACATTTAATCTATTGATATTTAAGGTTTATAAAATATTTACGCAACAAAACTTGGACAAATATAATTAATTGTGTAAGTTTTAGATCAGGCGATAGCCGCGTTTTGTCAACGGAAAGGGTAAGACCCATGAGCACCATGCAGTCCGTCATTGATCGGTTTGTTCATTACTACGCTGAACTGGACAGCCAGCCGCCTTCGGCGCTGAGCGCGCTCTATCATCCCGATGCTGTGTTGCTGGATCCGTTTGGCGAGCATCACGGATTCGTTGCTATCCATCGTTACTTCACCCATCTGCTGGCGAACGTTGAACAGTGCCGTTTCGCTATTGATCCCCCGCTTTGTGATGGTCAGCGTTTTGCGGTGACCTGGACCATGCACTGGTCGCATCCGCATATCCGTGGCAACGAACCCCTCACGCTGCCAGGCTGCTCGGTCGTGGAAGTGCAGGGGGAGCATGTCTTACATCAGCGTGATTATTACGACGCCGGGGAGATGCTGTATGAGCATCTTCCCGTACTGGGCTGGGCGGTCCGCGGTGTGAAAAAGAGGGTCCGCGCATGAAAACGGTGCTTATCACGGGTGCCAGTTCGGGTATTGGCGAGGGGCTTGCTAAATCCTTCGCCGCCGATGGCTACCTCGTCATTGCCTGCGGGCGCGATCCATCGCGTCTGGAGGCGCTACAGCAGCATAGCTCTAACATTCGTCTGCGCCTGTTCGATATGACAGACAGGGACGCCTGTCGCCAGGCGCTGGAAGGGTGTTCTGCCGATCTGGTTATTCTTTGTGCGGGCACCTGCGAATATCTGGATCACGGGGTGGTGGATGCCGCTCTTGTCGAACGGGTGATGAGCACCAATTTTCTTGGCCCGGTGAACTGTCTTGCCGCGCTCCAGACACAGCTTAAACCCGGAAGTCGCGTTGTGCTGGTCAGTTCGATGGCGCACTGGCTGCCATTTCCCCGTGCCGAAGCCTATGGCGCGTCAAAAGCTGCGCTCAGTTGGTTTGCTGACAGTTTGCGTCTGGACTGGGAGCCGAAAGGGATCGCTGTCACCGTGGTTTCGCCGGGCTTTGTCGACACCCCGCTGACCCGTAAAAACGACTTTTCTATGCCTGGTCAGGTGAGCGTCGGGCAGGCGGTAACGGCGATTCGTCGCGGTCTCGCAAAGGGCAAAAAACATATCGTATTTCCGGGCGCTTTTGGGTGGCTGTTGCGCTCGCTCTCCTCTCTTCCCGCCGTTGTGCAGCGGGTATTCTTACGCAGGATGGTACGGCCATGAACATTGCAATTATTGGTAGCGGCATTGCCGGGCTGACCTGTGCATGGCGGCTGGCCGGTCATCACAAGGTGACACTATTTGAAGCACAAGCCACGCCCGGCGGGCATACGGCTACAGTGGATGTCGCCACCCCACAGGGGAGATGGGCCATTGATACCGGTTTTATCGTCTACAACGATCGCACCTACCCGCGTTTTATGGGGCTGCTCAGCGAACTGGGTATCGCCGGGCAGAAGACGCAAATGAGTTTTTCCGTCCACAATCCGCAAAGTGGGCTGGAGTATAACGGTCACACCCTTGCTTCGCTGTTTGCCCAGCGCCGAAATCTCGTTAACCCATCTTTCTGGCATCTGCTCAGTGACATCGTGCGTTTTAACCGCCAGGCAAAACAGGCTCTCGCGGGCAAGGTAGATGAGAAAGCCACACTGCAAAGCTTTCTCGATGAGCACCGGTTCAGCGCCTTTTTTGCCCGCCATTACATTCTGCCGATGGGGGCGGCCATCTGGTCATCGTCCCTGCAAGAGATGCGGCGTTTCCCGTTGCCGCTGTTTTTGCGCTTCTTTGAGAATCATGGACTGCTGGATGTGACCCATCGCCCGCAGTGGTATGTGGTACCCGGCGGTTCGCGTGAGTATATCCGCGCCATGCTCGCCAAACTCGGCGACCGTCTGACGCTGCATCTCAATACGCCGGTGCAGAGCGTTACCCGCCACGATAAGGGGGTGGAAATCCAACTTGCCGATGCAACCTCTACGTTTGACCACGTTATTTTTGCCTGCCACTCCGCACAGGCGCTGGCGATGCTTGCCGATCCCACGGTTGCGGAAACAGAGATTCTCGGCGGTATCGGCTGGCAGCGTAACGAGGTGGTCTTGCACAGTGACCGACGCTGGCTCCCGCAACGTGAGCGTGCCTGGGCAAGCTGGAACTACCGCCTGAGTGAGCAGGATCAGGCCAGCGCGTGCGTGACCTACAACATGAATATCCTGCAAGGGCTGCCAAAGGAAGCGCCTTTATTCTGCGTAACGTTGAACCCGGACACGCCCGTTGATGAACTCTACGTCTGGAAACGCTTTGTTTATGAGCACCCGCTGTTTAACCCGCAAAGCTGGCAGGCACAGGCGCGGCGCGGTGAGATTAATGGCCGTCAGCGTAGCTGGTTCTGCGGCGCTTACTGGTACAACGGCTTTCATGAGGATGGTGTTCGCAGCGCGCTCGATGTGGTGCAGGGCATCGCCCATGGGGAGGGCCAGTAACATGAACAGTTGTCTTTATGAAGGTGTTTTACGCCATCGGCGTCTTCTGCCCCGTGAGCACCATTTCAACTATCGCGTATTTATGGCCTGGCTCGATCTGGATGAGCTGGACGCACTCCCGATGTCAGGCATTCGTCGTAACCGTTTTGCTGCCGCTGCCTTTTATGACGAGGATTATCCGCTGGGATCGCCGCTTAAGGCGAAAGTTCTCGAACGGCTGGAAAATCTGACCGGCGAACGTCCGCAGGGGCGGGTGATGTTGCTCACTCAACTGCGCTATTTCGGCTTTCATTTTAACCCGGTCAACTTCTATTACTGCTACGACCAGCAAGACGTTCTGTGTTGGGTGCTGGCCGAGGTGCGCAATACGCCCTGGAATGAACGACATTACTATGCCGTTGACGGACAGAATGCCCGCCCGCTGGAAAAAGCGTTCCACGTTTCCCCGTTTAATCCGATGAATATGGTCTATCACTGGCGCTTTAACCGTCCTGGAAAAACGCTGCATATGCATATCGAAAACCATCAGGAGGCGAAGGTCTTCGACGCCACGTTGCGTCTGACCCGGCGTCCATTAACGCGCGCTGCACTCACGTCCTTGCTGTTGCGTATTCCGCTCATGACGCTCAAGACCGTGATGGCCATTTATTGGCAGGCGCTGCGTCTGTGGCTTAAGCGCGTACCCCTTTATAACCATCCCGTCAGCAGGAGTGAACGCTCATGACCGATCCCGTCTTTGCGCTTGAACCCGATATGCCGCGTAATGCTCGCGTCGCGCGCTGGTTGCTCTTTCGCCTTCTGAACGGTTTACGCGTGGGGTCTCTCACGCTTCGTGAGGGGGGGCAAACTTACCATTTTGGCGATACTGCCGCCGCGTTGCGCGCAGAGGTGCAGATCCTTTCCCCGGTCGTTTACTGGCGTTTACTGACTGGCGGTAGCCTTGCGGCGGCGGAAGCCTGGATGGATGGCGAGTGGGAGACGCATCAGCTTACCCCGCTGTTGCAGATTTTAGCGCTCAACAGCCAGGTTTTAGGAAAACTGGAAAGCGGCTTTCGCCTGCTCGGGCGTCCGATTGAGCGGCTACGCCACTGGACACGGCGTAACGACCGTCTGCAGGCGCGGGAAAACATTGCCGCGCACTATGACCTGGGGAATCTTTTTTACGCCCAATTCCTGGATGAACAGTTGCTCTACTCCAGCGCGCTGTTCACCGCGCCCGATCAGGATCTCGCCAGTGCGCAGCAGGCAAAAATGGCGCGATTGTGCGAACAACTGGCGCTAACGCCGGACGATCACCTGCTGGAGATCGGCACCGGATGGGGGGCCATGGCGGAATATGCCGCACGTCATTATGGCTGTCGGGTGACCACCACCACGCTATCACGCGAGCAGTACACGTGGGCTCAGGCACGCATTCACCAGGCAGGCTTGCAGGATAAGGTTCAGGTATTGCTGTGCGACTATCGCGACCTGACCGGACAGTTCGACAAACTGGTTTCGATTGAGATGATTGAAGCGGTAGGAAAACGCTATCTCCCGACCTTCTTTCGAACCTGTCAGGCGCGCCTGCGCGCGGGTGGGAAAATGGCAATTCAGGCCATCACCATTCAGGATCAGCGCTACAGCGATTACAGCAAAAGCGTCGATTTTATCCAGCGTTACATCTTTCCCGGCGGTTTCTTGCCGAGCATAACGGCAATGAACAACCTGATGACCCGCCACACCGATTTTGTGGTGCGCAATGTGTTCGATATGGGGCCCGATTATGCCCGTACCCTCGCGCACTGGCGTCAGCGTTTCGTTCAGGCCTGGCAAGAGATTGAAAAGCTGGGGTTTGATGAGCGTTTTCGCCGCATGTGGCTTTACTATTTTGGCTACTGCGAAGCGGGTTTCAATGCACGCACCATCAGCGTGGTGCAACTGACTGCGGAACGTGTATGAACCGCCATCTGCAGGTTTTCTTCATGGCCGTGGCGTTCGATCTTTACTGGACGCTGGTGGTGCTGTTTCGTGAGCGCGGCATTATCGTCTGGCTCGCACTGGCGATGCTCGCCTGCGTTATGCTTGCGCCAGCGCTGCGCATATATGCCCTGGTGCTGGCCGTGGCTGGCGGCTTGCTGGATGCCCTTTGGGCGCTTACCGGATTGATCCGTTTCAGCGGAGATGGCGTGCTGCCATTGTGGATGGTGGCGCTGTGGCTGATGTTTGCCGTCGTCTGGACCCGACTCACCCACACCAGTGCCTTGCCGGGCTGGACGCTGGCGTTGCTGGCGACGCTGGGCGGGCCAGTTGCTTACTATGTCGGTGAACGGCTGGGGGCGATTACATTCCTGCAACCGAACTTTATTGTGCTGAGCTGGCTCGGACTCGGATGGCTGGTACTGGCGCTTTTTTTCCATTTATTGATGGGGAGGCGGCAATGAAAGCTCTGCGCTTTGCGCTGCTATTACTGATAGCCGCCGCTCCCTTAGTGAGCGCCTCTGACTGGCTAAACTGGCGCAAAGCCGGTGACGCAACATTAACCTGGGGGCCCTTTACCGTTTATACCTCGCAACTGCGCACGCCGCAGGGGCGTTATATCGCAGCGGATCAGGACCAGGCGTTAATCATTACCTACGCGCGGGACATCACGCGTGATGAACTGGTCGATGCGACTCGCGAACAGTGGCAGGCGCTGGGCATTCTGACGCGGGAAGCGCAGAGTCAGGCCTGGCTACGCACCCTGGCAACGCTCTGGCCGGATGTCCGTTCGGGCACGCAACTGGCGTTTGTTCTGCACGATAAACAAGGGCAGTTCTGGTATCGCGCTTCGGCGGCGCAAAAAGCCTTTACCCCGCTGGGGCCACCGCAATCCCTGGCGTTCAGCATCAGCTTTCTGGCCATCTGGCTCGATCCCCATACGCAATACCCCAGGCTGCGTCAGCAGCTCATTGGAGGTGAACAATGAAACGCATTCTGGCACTTGGACTGACACTTCTCTTAATGCTGACGGGCTGCAGTAGCGAGATAAATGACTATCAACGCCAACAGCCGCCACTCGATATATTTCACTATTTTCAGGGCAAGACCGAAGCCTGGGGCATGGTGCAGGACTATAGTGGTAAACAATTGCGCCGCTTCCACGTTGAGATAGAGGGCGATGTGGTGGGCGACACGCTGACACTCAACGAACATTTTGTGTACGACGATGGCGAAAAACAGCAGCGAGTGTGGCATATCCGGCGTACCGGTAACGGCCGCTATGAAGGGACTGCTGGCGATATCGAAGGTGTCGCACGGGGTCAGGCGGCAGGCAATGCCTTTAACTGGCGTTACAGCATGAACGTGACGGCTGACGGAAAAACCTGGCTGCTACACTTTGATGACTGGCTGTATCTGCAGGACGATACACACCTTTTCAACAAAACCGCCATGAAGAAATTCGGCATTACCGTTGCAACGGTCACGCTCTTTTTCACCCGAAAAACACAATAAAAGGAGAGGGGTATGAAAACTCAACCGACGATTGGTATCAGCGGCTGTTTGACCGGCTCGGCCGTGCGTTTCGATGGCGGACATAAGCGCATGGGTTTTGTGATGGACGAACTTGCCCAGTGGGTGACCTTTAGCCCTGTCTGCCCGGAGATGGCTATGGGGCTGCCCGTTCCCCGCCCGGCGTTGCGTCTGGTTCAGACCGCCAGTGGCGAGACCCGGATGCGCTTTAGCCAGGCGCCGAATGAGGATGTCACTCAGAAAATAGATGACTTCACCACGGCGTATCTGCCCCGCGTTGCCGAACTGGCCGGTTTTATCGTCTGTGCGAAATCACCGAGTTGCGGAATGGAACGCGTGCGACTGTATGATGAAAAAGGCGGGAGAGGGCGGAAAGAGGGGGTGGGGCGTTTCACCGGCGCGTTACTCTCGGCGTACCCGTGGCTGCCGGTGGAAGAAGATGGTCGCCTGCACGACCCGGTATTGCGCGAGAACTTTGTGGAGCGCGTATTCGCGTTATATGAGCTCAATACCCTGCGGGCACGCGGTCTGACCCGTCATAGCCTGCTCGATTTTCACAGCCGCTACAAACTCCAGTTGCTGGCACATCATCAGGCGGGATACCGGGAGATCGGGCCGTTTGTCGCGTCACTTTCCCAGTGGGACAACCTGGAGGCGTTTTTCGAGGCTTACCGGGAAAAGCTGATGGCGATCCTCAAACACCCGGCCTCCCGCAAGAATCACACTAACGTATTGATGCACATTCAGGGGTATTTTCACGGCAAACTTACGCCTCGTCAGCGCGGTGAGCTTCGGGAGGTGATTCTTCACTATCGCGCCGGGCTGCTGCCGATACTTGCCCCCTTAACGTTGCTCAAACATTACCTTGGCGAATACCCTGACCACTATCTGCTGGCACAAAACTATTTCAATCCCTATCCCAACGATCTGGGGCTTCGCCTGAACCTCAAATAACCGGGTGGCAGTGATGTCAGACGCGGGCGACATCACTGCATAACCTGAGTTGGTGACGTGCGCAGAACAGGGTAAAGTATCGCCCGAATTCATCGCATGGGAATAAACAATGGCTGGTTGGCAACATATTGACGAACTGCAGGATATCGCTGCAGATCTCCCGCGTTTCATTGAGGATCTGACACACCTTGTCACCCGCCTGGGGCTGGATATCCGTGACCTCAATGCTGACCATATCTCCTTGCGCTGTCACCAGAACGCGACGGCCGAACGCTGGCGTCGCGGCTTTGAACAGTGCGGTGAGCTGCTCTCAGAAAACCTTATTAATGGCCGACCTATCTGTCTGTTCAGGTTATCGCAACCGGTGCAGGTCGCGCACTGGGCATTTAGCGTGGTCGAACTGCCGTGGCCGGGGGAAAAACGTTACCCGCACGAGGGGTGGGAGCATATCGAAATTGTACTGCCGGGTGAGCCGGAAACCCTCAATGCCCGCGCGCTGGCGCTGCTTTCGGATGAGGGGTTGAGCCAGCCAGGCATTTTTGTGAAGACCAGTTCGCCAAAAGGTGAACGAGAGCGTCTGCCGAACCCCACGCTTGCCGTGACCGATGGTAAAGTCACCATCAAATTTCACCCCTGGTCGATAGAAGAGATAGTCGCCAGCGAGCAATAGAATCTCACTGTGTGAGGGCGCTCAGCACGCAGGTTGTCAAATAATGCCATGCTGAGCACGCTGCATCTTAAAGGAAGAAGAGATGACGTTACTGGAAATATGTTGCTATAGCGCAACCTGTGCGGAGATCGCGCAGCAAAACGGGGCGGACCGCATTGAGCTGTGCGCCGCGCCGAAAGAAGGCGGGCTGACCCCCTCACTCGGGACGCTTAAAGCCGCCCGTCAGCGGGTCACCATCCCTGTGCACCCGATAGTGCGCCCGCGCGGGGGCGATTTTTGCTACAGCGACGATGAATTCGCCGCCATGCTGGAGGATATCCAGGCCATTCGCGAACTGGGTTTTCCGGGAATGGTAACCGGCGTGCTGGATGAGGACGGCAATGTCGATATGCCGCGTATGCAACAAATTATTGAGGCCGCAGGGGGGATGGCGGTCACTTTTCATCGCGCTTTTGATATGTGTGCAAAACCGCGTGAAGCCGCTGAAAAATTGAGAGATTTAGGGGTTGCCCGCATCCTGACGTCAGGCCAACAGGCGAGCGCAGAAAAAGGTCTTTCATTAATTATGGAACTAAATACCCATTCAGGTGTTCCAATCATTATGGCTGGCGCGGGTGTCCGTGCAGCGAACCTGATGCGTTTTCTTGACGCAGGCGTGAAAGAAGTTCACAGCTCAGCGGGTATCTGGACACCATCGCCCATGCGTTATCGCAATACAGGATTGTCCATGTCGTCGGACGCCGCCGCGGATGAGTATTCGCGCTATGGTGTGGACGGCGAGGCAGTGGCGGTGATGAAGACAATGATTGTTCAGCATCGCCCATAACCGGTTTTTACCGCGCATCATGTCGCCCAATATGATGCTTGCTCGTACCAGGCCCCTGCATTTAACAGGGGCCTTTTTTTATCTTTCGCCTGCCTATTCCGGCCTGCAACGGCGTTGGCTTTCCTCGCTCACTCCGGTCACCTGGTTATCTACGCTCCCGGGGATGCGCCGCGTCGCCGCCTTGTTGCAAACCGAACTATTCTGGCGAAAGGGCTTCGTCACTCATCACGGTTTACGTGCAATTAACACGGCGCGCACCGGGGCCGGGTAGCCTTCAATGGTCCTGGTATGGTCATTCGGATCAAGGAAGTCAGCCAGTGATTCCGTCACCATCCATGACGTACCGCGCTGCTCCCCGGTGGTGGTCGCACAGACATCGGCGATACGGACATCAACAAAGCCGCACTTCTCAAGCCAGTTTTTCAGCGCCGCCGCCGAGGGAATAAAATAGACGTTACGCATCTGGGCGTAGCGATCACCCGGCACCAGAACGGTATGCTCATCACCGTCGACAACCAGCGTTTCCAGTACCAGTTCACCGTCTTTTACCAGTTGATCTTTCAACTGCCACAGGTGCTCCAGCGGTGAGCGACGGTGATACAGCACGCCCATTGAAAAGACGGTATCGAAGGCATTCAGCGCCGGAAGCTGCTCAATACCCAGCGGCAATAAATGGGCGCGACGATCATCCCCCAACAGCTTACGCACTGCTTCAAACTGACACAGGAACAGTTGCGTCGGGTCGATGCCCACGGCCAGCTTTGCCCCCGCGCCAATCATGCGCCACATATGATAACCACTGCCACAACCTACATCGAGAATAGTCCGGCCCTGCAAGTCAGACAGGTGCGGCAGCACGCGATCCCATTTCCAGTCGGAACGCCATTCCGTGTCGATATTGATGCCATACAGAGAGTAAGGCCCTTTACGCCACGGCATCAGATTGCGCAGCAGGGTCTCCATGCGCGTCAGTTGCCCTGCGCTTAATGGTGTTTCGCTTTCGGCGGTGACGCTATTAAGCAAGTCGAGATGCGAAGGCGTCAGTTCGGGTAAGAAATTCACCGCATTGGTCCACTGTTTGAACTGACCATGAAGCTGGTCACGTTGCCAGGCGGCAATCTGCGCCGGCAGGGTTTCTAACCAGTGAGACAGGGGGCTGACGGCGATTTGCTGATAAAAACGCTCGAAGGTGATCATGCCTGGTCACCCTCTTTCAGGGCAATCAGCGAACCAAAGTTAAAACACTGGAACCAGACTTCGCTATGTTCAAACCCGGCCTGTTGCAGGCGGGATTTATGCTTTTCGACCGAATCCGTCAGCATCACATTTTCCAGCATGCTGCGTTTCTGGCTGATTTCCAGCTCGCTGTAGCCATTGGCACGTTTAAAGTCGTGATGCATGTTGAATAACAACTCGCCGACGTTGGCATCTTCAAAACTGAATTTCTCGGACAGCACCAGCGCGCCGCCGGGATTCAACCCCTGATAAATCTTATCCAGCAGCGCCTGACGTTCTTCTGGCACAAGGAACTGCAGGGTAAAATTCAGCACCACCATTGAGGCGTTTTCAATGGCGATATCGCGAATATCGCCTTCAATAACCTCGACCGGCGTAGGCGCTTTATACGCATCAATATGACGGCGGCAGCGTTCAACCATTGCCGGCGAGTTATCAACGGCAATGATTTTGCAGCCGTCGTGATGAATATTACGGCGCACGGAAAGCGTCGCGGCGCCTAAAGAGCAGCCCAGGTCGTAAATCTGCGTCTGTGGCTGAACGAAACGCTCCGCCAGCATGCCGATCATCGAGATAATATTGGAGTAACCCGGGACGGAGCGCTGGATCATATCCGGGAAGACTTCGGCAACCCGTTCATCAAAGGTCCAGTCGCCCAGGCTGGCGATAGGCGCGGAAAAAAGCATGTCGCGGTTAGACATAATGTAAACATCCGGGAAAACAAAGTGGCGTATTGTGCGCTAACGCAGGGAGAAAACCAACTCCCACGGCATATACCACAGGTTTGCGACCACCATCAGTAGTAGCGAACTCCAGGTCGCGCTCATTCCGGAACGACGCCAGCTTAGCTGTCGGTGATGAAGCCCGTAGTAATGCATTAAACGTCCGGCAATAAGCAGGATGCCGCACACGTGAACCATCCAGGTTTCAGCGCCGTTCATCTCCATAAATAACAACAGCACCAACGCCAGCGGAATGTATTCCACCGCGTTGCCGTGAATACGGATGGCGCTTTGCAACTCGCTGAACCCACCGTCGCCATAGCTGACGCGGTATTGCATGCGCAGACGCACAACATCAAATGAAAACTTAATGAGCAGTAACGCACCCAGCACGGCATACAGCGCGCTTACCATACAAACTCCCTTTATACGCGGATGGCTTTACAATGATAGGTAATCCATTCAGAAAAGAGAAGATTGCTGAGGAATGGACGGAGGAGTACCAATAGAGGGCAGCGCCTGCTGAAGATCTTTCCATAATACATCCACGAGTTCCGGCGACTGGCCGTTATCAGGGGTGTGCAAAAACAGATATGGCGTGCTCTGCTTCTCCCATTGCGGCAGCTTCTCCAGCCAGACGCTGAATAATTGACGGTTCTGTTCCATATCGTCACTACCGATAAAGCGGATCAATGGGTTTTGTGCGGTCACCAGGGCATGAACCGGCAGCTTAGGCTTCTTGCGCTGCGCATCCCTCACCGCTTCGCTGTGGGGGATGGCGCTGTGAATAGGGCGGCTATCCAGAATCACCCGGTTGACGCCGCGCTGATGCAGACCGCGGTTAAGTGACAACTCCGTCTCGCCTTTGGCAAAAAATTCCGGGTGGCGCACTTCAACACCGTAGGTGAAATCCGCCGGAAGCGCATCCAGGAAAGCCCACAGTGCCGGAAGATCGCGCGGACCAAACGTGGCGGGCAGTTGTAGCCAGTACTGGCCGATACGCGTTTCCAGCGGCGCAAGACGGGTGAAAAATTCCTGCGTCAAATCGCTGCACTGGCGCAGCGAGGCCTGATGGGAAATGGTCGCCGGAAACTTAAAGCAAAAGCGAAAATCATCGTGGGTTTGATCGTACCAGCGCTGGACAATTTCGGCTTTCGGTAGGGCATAGAGCGTGGTGTTGCCCTCCACGCAGTTAAAGTGGCGGGCATACTCTTCAAGACTGGTGATGCCAAGGCGCACCCATTTCGGGT
The DNA here is from genome assembly GCF_040546205.1 of Citrobacter sp. UYEF32. Taxonomy (NCBI): domain Bacteria; kingdom Pseudomonadati; phylum Pseudomonadota; class Gammaproteobacteria; order Enterobacterales; family Enterobacteriaceae; genus Citrobacter; species Citrobacter sp. UYEF32. The sequence goes on from NZ_JBEPNI010000002.1 coordinate 412,111, forward strand.
GCGACCATTGCGGCAGGCCAAGGTAAATCATAACGCGGCCAGAATCTCCCCGGTGCTGCGCACGCGACCAATTCGCGGAAAGATATTTTTCATGCTGCCCTGATGCTGTTCGCTGCTGGCGGCGGAGCAGGCATCTTCCGCAACCACCAGGTTAAAGCCCAGCTCCCAGGCGTTGCGGGCGGTGGATTCGACGCCGATGTTGGTGGAAATACCGCACAACACGATGGTGTCGATACCGCGGCGGCGCAACTGCAACTCCAGGTCGGTACCGTAGAATGCGCCCCACTGGCGTTTAGTGACCTCAATGTCGCTCTCTTTCTTGCCAAGCTTCAGCGGATACGTCCACCAGTTTTCCGGCAACGCGTGACCGCCAGTTTGCGCATCGACCGGCTGTTTTAACGCTTCGGCAAAATCGGCAGACCAGCCAACGCGGACCAGAATGACCGGCGCACTGTTAGCGCGAAACGCCTCAGCCAGCGTCGCGGCCCGTTTCACCACATCCTCAGCGCTGTGCGGACCACCGGCAAACGGCAGAATACCTTCCTGTAAATCGATAACCACCAGGGCGGTGTTGGCAGCATTAAGTTCAAGCATGATAACTCCTGAAAAAAGAATGAGGTCGCACTTACCTTACGCGGTATCCTGCTGCACCCGGTTTACAAATTTTGTTAATTTTTGTGAGAATACGCACTAAGCGTGCGCAGCAAACGCGCGTACAGGCGGTATCGGGCTTATCGTGTGCCATTATTTCCAGTATAATAGCCGCCTTTTTTCATCCAGTTGTGACATTCAGCTAAAGCTGCGACATCGTCGCCTGCACGGCAGGCAACAATCAGCCTGCGGCAAAGTTAAGGGATATCTCATGCGTACAGAATATTGCGGACAGTTGCGTAAGTCCCACGTGGGGCAGCAGGTGACTCTGTGTGGTTGGGTCAATCGTCGTCGTGATCTCGGCAGCCTCATTTTTATTGATATGCGTGATCGTGAAGGCATCGTTCAGGTGTTCTTCGACCCGGACGCCGAAGCCTTCAAACTGGCTTCCGAACTGCGTAATGAGTTCTGCATCGTGGTGACCGGCACCGTGCGTGCTCGTGACGAAAGAAACGTCAACAGCGATATGGCGACCGGCGAAGTGGAAGTGTTTGCCAGCGAACTGACCATTATCAACCGCTCTGAGCCGCTGCCGCTGGATTCCAATCAGGTTAATACCGAAGAAGCGCGTCTGAAATACCGCTATCTGGACCTGCGTCGTCCGGAAATGGCCCAGCGCCTGAAAACCCGCGCCAAAATTACCAGCTTCGTGCGTCGTTTTATGGATGACCACGGTTTCCTCGATATCGAAACCCCGATGCTGACCAAAGCGACGCCGGAAGGCGCGCGCGACTATCTGGTGCCTTCACGCGTACATAAAGGCAAATTCTACGCGCTGCCGCAGTCTCCACAGCTATTCAAACAGCTTCTGATGATGTCCGGCTTCGATCGTTACTACCAGATTGTGAAATGCTTCCGTGACGAGGACCTGCGCGCTGACCGTCAGCCAGAATTCACCCAGATCGACGTGGAAACCTCCTTCATGACCGCACCGCAGGTGCGTGAAGTGATGGAAGAGCTGATCCGCAACCTGTGGCTGGACATTAAAGGCGTCGATCTGGGCCAGTTCCCGATCATGACTTTCGCCGAAGCGGAGCGCCGTTACGGTTCCGATAAACCGGACCTGCGTAACCCGATGGAGCTGGTGGATGTAGCGGATCTGCTGAAAGACGTTGAGTTTGCGGTCTTCTCTGGCCCGGCCAACGATCCGAAAGGCCGCGTTGCCGCGCTGCGCGTTCCTGGCGGCGCCTCTCTGACCCGCAAGCTGATTGATGAATACGGCAACTTTGTGAAGATCTACGGCGCGAAAGGCCTGGCTTACATTAAAGTGACCGAACGTGCGAAAGGCATGGAAGGCATCAACAGCCCGGTGGCGAAATTCCTGACCGCGGACATCGTTGAAGCTCTCCTGGATCGTACTGGCGCACAAGACGGCGACATGATTTTCTTCGGCGCTGACAACAAGAAAGTGGTAGCTGATGCGCTGGGCGCGCTGCGTCTGAAACTCGGTAAAGACCTGAGCCTGACCGACGAAAACAAATGGGCGCCGCTGTGGGTTATCGACTTCCCGATGTTTGAAGACGACGGTGAAGGCGGCCTGACCGCAATGCACCATCCGTTCACCTCACCGAAAGACATGACGGCGGATGAACTGAAAGCCGCGCCGGAAGAGGCGGTTGCGAACGCTTACGATATGGTTATCAATGGCTACGAAGTGGGCGGTGGTTCTGTGCGTATTCACCGTGGTGACATGCAGCAGACCGTGTTCGGCATTCTGGGCATTACTGAACAGGAACAGCGCGAGAAGTTCGGCTTCCTGCTGGATGCGCTGAAATTCGGTACCCCGCCGCACGCAGGCCTGGCATTTGGTCTGGATCGTCTGACCATGCTGCTGACCGGCACCGACAACATTCGTGACGTTATCGCTTTCCCGAAAACCACTGCGGCTGCTTGTCTGATGACCGAAGCACCGAGCTTTGCTAACCCGGCTTCCCTGGCGGAACTGGGTATTCAGGTGCTTCCGAAAGCGTCAAAAGAGATTTCGGAGAACGAATAATATGCAATTTAAGTATCCCGTTTCTGTCTTAGTTGTTATTTATGCCCAGGACACGAAGCGGGTGCTGATGTTGCAGCGACGCGACGATCCCGATTTCTGGCAGTCGGTTACCGGCAGCCTGGAAGAGGGAGAGTCCGCATCGCAAGCCGCCGCGCGCGAAGTAAAGGAAGAGGTCGCCATTGACATTGCGACTGAGCAACTGGCCTTAATTGACTGTCAGCGCACGGTGGAGTTTGAAATTTTTGAACATTTACGTCATCGCTACGCCCCTGGCGTGGTGCGCAATACCGAATCCTGGTTCTGTCTTGCGCTACCCCATGAACGGTCGGTCGTGTTCACTGAACATCTGGCTTACCGCTGGGTTGATGCGCCGCAAGCGGCCGCGTTAACCAAGTCATGGAGCAACCGGCAGGCGATTGAAGAATTTGTAATTCATGCCGTATAAATCAACGGTTAAGTGGAGAGTTTCTTATGGCAGGTCACAGTAAATGGGCCAACACCAAACACCGCAAAGCGGCACAGGATGCCAAGCGCGGTAAAATCTTTACCAAAATTATTCGTGAGCTGGTTACCGCAGCGCGCCTTGGCGGCGGCGATATCGGTTCCAACCCGCGTCTGCGTGCGGCAGTGGATAAAGCGCTGTCGAACAACATGACCCGTGACACCCTGAACCGTGCTATCGCACGTGGCGTGGGCGGTGATGAAGACGCGAACATGGAAACCATCATTTATGAAGGTTACGGTCCTGGCGGCACAGCGGTGATGGTGGAATGTCTGTCTGACAACCGCAACCGTACCGTTGCCGAAGTGCGCCATGCCTTCACCAAAACCGGTGGTAACCTGGGCACTGACGGTTCCGTTTCTTACCTGTTCAGCAAGAAAGGCGTGATCTCTTTCGAGAAAGGCGACGAAGACACCATCATGGAAGCGGCGCTGGAAGCGGGCGCGGAAGATGTTGTGACCTTCGACGACGGTGCCATTGACGTCTACACCGCATGGGAAGAGATGGGCGCAGTGCGCGATGCACTGGAAGCGGCAGGCCTGAAAGCCGACAACGCCGAAGTCTCCATGATCCCGTCAACCAAAGCGGATATGGATGCGGAAACCGCACCGAAACTGCTGCGTTTGATCGACATGCTCGAAGATTGCGACGATGTGCAGGAAGTTTACCATAACGGTGAAATTTCTGACGAGGTTGCGGCTACTCTGTGATGAGGCAACTTATCGCAATAACCGGAGACGCGTGATGTCTGTCATTCTCGGTATCGACCCGGGTTCACGCGTAACCGGTTACGGTGTGATTCGCCAGGTAGGCAGGCAACTGACCTACCTGGGCAGCGGATGCATCCGTACCAAAGTTGATGATTTACCGTCGCGCCTGAAATTAATTTATGCCGGTGTGACGGAAATCATCACCCAGTTCCAGCCTGATTACTTCGCGATTGAACAAGTCTTTATGGCAAAAAACGCCGATTCTGCGCTCAAGCTTGGGCAGGCGCGCGGTGTGGCCATTGTGGCTGCTGTAAACCAGGATCTGCCCGTGTTTGAATATGCGGCCCGTCAGGTCAAACAGACCGTCGTCGGTATTGGCAGCGCCGAGAAAAGCCAGGTTCAGCATATGGTACGCACCTTGCTGAAACTTCCGGCGAACCCGCAAGCGGACGCCGCCGATGCGCTGGCGATTGCTATCACCCATTGCCATGTCAGCCAGAATGCAATGCAAATGAGCGATACCCGGCTTAATCTGGCGCGTGGGCGGCTGCGCTAAGTAACGCGCTGATTTTTTGGGCATCCTCAGGCGTTGACGGGTTATAGACAATCATCGTCAGATCTGGCTGCCCTTCAACGGCAAAACTCGAATACTCCAGCGATAATCTCCCCGCTTCGCGATGAATCAGCACTTTCGTGCCTTCGCCCATCGTGTCGATGGTATTGCTGCGCCACAGTTCGGCAAACAGCGGCGAAGCGGCCATCAATTCATCAATAAGCGGTTTCACTTCTGCTGTTGCGCCTGAGCGGGTAGCATCCGCGCGAAAAGCGGCGACCAGCGACTGCGCCAGGCCTTCCCAGTCTGCCTGGACCTCACGCACCCGTGGGTCGAGAAAGATACGCCGCAGAATATTGCGCTCGGTATGGGGCAGCTTTGCATAATCGGTCAGCACGACGGCAGCGGGCTGATTCCATGCCAGTACACACCAGGTCGCGGTGCGGATCATTGCCGGGCTGAGCGTCATACAATCCAGCACCTTTTGCAGCCGCGCCGTGACGGCCAGAGACGGGGTATAACGCACCTCAGGGGCGCGTCCGAGCGCCAGATGGAAGACATGCTCACGTTCGGGTGGGCTAAGTTGTAAAGCGTGGCATAAGCGCTCCAGCACTTCTGCTGACGGGGTGCCGCCGCGCCCTTGCTCCAGCCAGGTATACCAGGTAGCGCTAATACAGGCCAGATGCGCCACCTCTTCACGGCGTAATCCGGGTGTACGACGACGCCCGGTATGAAAACCAAGCGCATCCGGGTCGAGCCGCGCACGGCGGTGTTTGAGGTAATCGCCTAACTCTGTGGGACGGGTATCGCGCTGCATCCTGTTAGTCCTTATACCACCATGTATCATGCTACTATACAGTATGAGTTTACTTAGGATCCGGTACATGAAAACGAAAAAAGTGTATTGCTACTGTCGCGTAAGTTCAGGTCGCCAGAAATCAGAAATGGGTGGTTTTGGTATGAGCCGCCAACAAAACTTACTAATGCAGTACATTAATAACTATGACGATGAACCAAAACTTGGATATACACTTGATACCAGTGATGTTGTTTTTCTTAACGCCGAGGGGGTTTCTGGTTTCTCAGGAAAGAACATTGCACCAGGTTCAGTACTGTACGGATTCATAGATGATATCGTAAAAGGAAGAATAAAAAATGCGGTATTGGTTCTTGAAAATATTGATAGATTTTCGCGTGTAAATCCAAACACTGCAACTGAATTGTTTTTGAAATTAATTAATAACGGTTGCGATATACACGAAGCAGAACAGGAAACAGTACATCATCAGTTATCTGATACGAATTTAATAAGTGCAGGATTAACACGTAGCCATAAAGAATCATTACGTAAACAAAAGCTATCTACGAAAAATTGGGATAAGAGATTTGATAGTCTCATAAAGAATAAAGAAGCTCATACTGCTCGTTGCCCTGGCTGGCTGAAAGTTACAAATGGTGAGTACAATATTATTGAAGAACATGCTAGAGCAATACGATTAATCTTTGAATTGTACAATAAAGGTTATGGACAAGCGTTTATACGTGATGAACTGAATACCAGGGGTTGGCTATACAATGGTAAGACTTGGGGAGGGTGGAATATTCATCGCGTTCTTACGGATGTACGAGTAACGGGGAAATATAGATCTCAGTCGAAAATACGACAAGAATATGATGGAATGATTATATACCCTGAAATCATTTCACAAAGTGAATTCAAAACTGCCGAGCAAAAATTAAAAAGTAAAGGACGCAGTAAAACTATATTGAGAAGTGCTAATAATCTTTTTTCTGGCATGCTAATGTGTGGCATATGCAATGAGGCACATCTATTCGTTATGATAGATTACAAAAATAGGTACTGCCGTTGCTCACATGTTGTAGCAGGAAATAAAAGATGTAGTGCAAGAGGTTTTAAATATGAATTTCTCGAAGTGGCACTTCTAAATCATTTGCGAAAATTAAATGATGTAATCATAGCACCAGTGCAAAATGAAGAATTTGACAAGATCAATGATGAACTAATTTACACTATAAAGTACCGAGATGAAGTTAGGAGTGATATTGATCAAGAGGATATACCCGATCCAAGCGATAGACGCATATTAAAAAATCTGCAAATTAAGATTAGAGAACTTGAAAATAGACTTGATGATTTGAAGAAGAATAGTAATATAAAAGATGAAGTTAATGCTATTGCTCAGAACATTACTGATGGTTTATTAGACCGAAAGAATGTTGCAATGAGGCAAGAGTTCAATGTTCATCTTCGAAAGGTTATCAAGAGAATAGCAGCTTTTAGAACTAACTCTGATACTATTCTAATATCAATTGAATACTATTCTGGGAAGGAATTGCAATGGCTCAACGTTGATGCCAAAGATGGTCAGGTAATAGGTAATGTATATATCAGCGAAGATGAAGTAACCTTTTTAACAAAACAAGGTACTGTAATTTATAACCAAAAAAACAACACATATATACAAGGCGAAAACATTATCAGTAAAGATGAAGTACTTAACCTTTTACCCAAAGATACTTTGTAATTTTGATATATAAAAACGCGGTACTTCTTAAAAATTCAACCTCACAGGAAGCGTTGTGTGAGGTTTTTTTACGCCTGCCAATGTAATTCTTCGTCTTTAGCCTGGTGGCCTTAAAATGCGATACAGAGCGTTTTAGACGATCCATGAATAATTACACCCCATTATTGCATTTTGATGCACATTAGATGCATGAATATTGAATTAATGTGCATGAGTATTAACCTGTCTGTACAATAAATGAACTTTCTATGTCTATTTGATGATTCTTGGGCCGATTTACCGCGATAACGCCAGCGTCAAGAATAGAGCAATAATATTAAAATCAAGTACTGGAATATTATTTGAATGGAAAAATACTAGTAATTAAATGTACTAATAAAATAACTATTAGAACGTACGGAAAGAGTTATTAAGAAGGAATTTAAAGTACATTTTAATTTTGAGTTTTGTCAACAATTATTTTATGATTTTCTCATTTATTTGTTGCTGCCAGCCGTTCAGGGAGGTAATATATTTCCATCAGCCCGACACGCGATAAAATTAAATTGAACGTCAATTAGATTATTAATTAATCGACGGGCCGCTCATTGTCATTTTATAATTAAGCGAGGCAGTCATGAGTAAAAATAAAAAGGTAACTATTAATGATCTCTTGAAAAAACAAGAAGCTATTCAAGAGCAGATTAATAAAATTAAAGAACAAGATAGTTTATATAATGAATGCAAGAATGAACTTATTAATAAAGGTATCAATGTTGAAGAGTTTATTCGTTATCTCGGTGGTGTACCATCTACTAATAAAGATAAGTTTGTGGTTCATTTTGATGGTATTGAATACAGTACTTCCCATAAGAAGTTAATTAAGAAGCTAACGGATAGTGATGCTTACCAACAACTGATTCTCGAGAAACCAGAAATGAATGTACTTGATACTTTCATGCGAGCTTACAGTACACAATATTGTGAAGCCTACCCATTGAATGCTAAATATAAAGATTCAGAATTTTACTTGAATGCAAATGGCACTCTTAATTCTATTTCTCAGGTTGTGTTTGAGAAGTATTGCAATGAGAACGGATTGAAGAAATCGGATGACTTGATTAAGCAATTTAAAGAAGCTGTTTTAATTAAGTGAGGATAAGTATGGGTAAAAGTTTTAACGGTTAAATGCATTAAAATCTAAGTTAACAAATGATGAGGAATAAAATATGAAACCGAAAGTACATGAAATGAAAGCACGAAAAATACCTGTTATGTATAAAGATGAAAAGGGAGTCACAATATTCAAAGAGGCAGTAGCATTTTATGATGTAGAAAGTGGGGATACTGTTGATCCAACCAAAAATGATGAATATACCGAAGAGGAAATTAAAAGAATGACTGATGAGGCATTCGAACGTGGGGAATCTTTAGATTAAAGAATCTAGTATTAGCTTCAAGCATCACTCAAAAATCATTAGAACCTATTCATTCATATTCAAAGTACTTGAAGCTTAATCTATGTCCTAATTGTAGCAGTCAATTAGCCTCCATTAAGGGGGCTTTTTTATACTTGATGATAAATACAATGTAATTCAATTGGAGATTAATATATGTTGTGTTTATTAAAAGAGTTTATTGCTGGTTTGTTATATATTTTAATACTGTATCCATTAATAATAGTTTTTTTATCTTAGTATTAATATTTCGAATTATAAGCCCATGCGTGACAAAAATAATTAATAAAGATAATAAGAAGTAAATCATTCCTGAAACAAAACTGATTTATGTCTTATACTCATATCGCAAGATAAATCTCCGCTTATAACCCTAACGCAATGTTAGGGTGTTTTTTGTCGGAAAAATACAAAAAAATGTGAACAAGGAAAATATATGAAAGAGCAAAAAACTCTAGGCGTAGGAGTACGCCTTAACAATACTCAACATGAAGCACTACAAAAAATAATTAATGATGGGAAAGCAAACAGCATTTCAGGAGCCATTCAGTACTTAATTAACCAACATATAATATTAGATAGTAAGTAATCAGTACTTCAAGGATTGAAGTGCTTTAATATAAAGGAATATATACAATGACAAAGATAAATGATTTGAAAGAAACACGTAATCAATACCAACTATATAAAGAGGCATACAGGTATTGGCAGAATATGCATTACAGAGTTGAACATAGCAAAAATTACACTAATGTGAATATTCGTGACGACTGGTATGCATTTAGTAATTTTTATGCTTGGTTCGAACCGAACTATGAAAACGGATGGCAATTAGATAAAGACCTTCTATCAGGTACTATATACAGTCCAGACACCTGCTTGTTCGTACCTAATGAAGTAAATCAGTTGTTTCGAACATTCAGCACATCATTAATGAAGGGAGTTGTACAAAATCATAAAGGGTATCAGGCCCAAATTTCTATCAATGGGGTAATAATAAAATTAGGTACATATCCTACAGTACAAGAAGCACATGACGAATATGTACTTGCACGAAAAGAAAGGTGTTTAGCTTTATCTAACCAATACTCAAATTACACAAAGTTAAGTTCAGTACTTTACAACTATTCAAAATAATAAAAAAGCCAGCGGGAAGGCTGGCTATTTTAATACAAATGGAGATATTACATGACTATTTATAAAAAATTAAAGTACATTAGTTCAGATTGCGGCAGTGGTAAGACACATACACTAATACAACAGATATTGCGTACTTATGATCGGTATATCATCGTACAAGGTACATTACAATTAGTCGAACAGACACATAACGACTTAGGTACTGTATCAAAGATCATTACGTCCAAAAGCTGTACCGAAAGTGTGGAAAAAGAATTATATGAATTTTTATTAAATCCAACTTGTAGAGTGTTACTTATCACTGATAAATCATTTTTGCGTATAACTGATTTATCATTACTTCGACAGTGGAAGATATATCTAGATGATGTTGTATCATTCCATGACTTCGCAACACCAAACACCAACCAGAAATCACTAATTGAGAATGAATTGTTTCATAGCTTTGAAGCAATTGGTGATAATCATGTTACGGCTAAACCAGTTACGGAATTCAATGATGTAGTACTTGAAAATGCGGCCAAAGCATTTTCTTTCGTTAAGCAGTACGATCACTTTCTTTTCAATGCACGTTTCTTTGAGAAAGTAGGCGGTACTAATCAGTACAAACAAGAGAAAGATCAGCTTCAAGTAATGTCTTGGGTGAACTTGAAACGTTTCATTGGGCTTGATATTACGTTTATGGCTAACGATTTTGAGAACACACTTGTGTACTTATCATCACCTGAAAGTTTTGAACGTACTACCATAAAACTGAGAGAGCGTTCAGTACCCCTACAGCAGCGTATGAGAGTACATTACTTTAGTGATGTACCATTAACTGCCTCACTACGTTCAAACTCACCTGAGCAGTTTGAGAAGGTTTTAGAGTGGATAAGAAGTAATTTAACTGATTACATATTTACCGTGAATAGTGACCAAAACGAAAAAGTACTTAACGGTAAGTATGTACCACCTAAAAGCCGGGGTATTAATGATTACAAGAACTACACAAAAGCCGTTTGGTTAAGTTCACTCAAACCTTCTAATGTAGAAGTAAAACAATGTGAATTAATGTTTGGCCTAACATACAAGCAGATAGTACAAGCAAGAGAGAATGAAGAACTATATCAATTTATACAACGTACAAAACTACGTGACTACGAGAGCGATGTAGTAGTAGATATCTATGTGTTCGATAAGCAACAGGCACTATCATTGGCTGATACACCAATCTTTATTGATTTAGCTATTGAGGTAACGAATAGTGCTAAGCCAGTTAGTACATTCTTGCCATTGAACTTAAGTACTTCACAGAAAAAAGCATATCAACGAATTACTAAAGAGCAATTTCCAACAATTGAGTCATTCAATAAGTGGATGAATAAAAAAGCACAATTACAACTGAATGAACAGCAACGATTGCATTTTGTATCTAAGTATAATTCACTACGTTGATCATAAATATGTCTCTAAAAACTATCTAATATTGTTAGGTAATAAAAGGAGACAAATTAAGACCGAAGGGCGTAAAACAAGTACAGGAAAACGGGCAAGCCCGTTTGATGTACGCAGTGTTACGACATAAGGCGGTATGTACCGCCTTATCGAGATTATATCCCTTTATATAATTAAGATAGCACACGAATTCGCTCCGCTCATTCGCGGCTATATTATGATGTACTGAACTCGCTCGTACCTCGCCAGATTCAGTACATCATAATATTTTCTCTTTATGTACTAATAAGTACAAATAGTAATACGGGGTCGGCCTTACGGCCTAAAGTATTTCGCTGTACAAAGGCGTGTCGTCGGCTGTTTAAGCCTCCTAATATGTACTCAGTCAGTACATCCAAGAGCGAAGCGATATCCCATCTGATCATTTCCCGGCATGATGGTGAAATTTTCAATCAAGACATGAAACGAATCCATTGATCCGGCATATTGTTTGTCTATGTAATGAGCATTAGACTATGTGAAAATGTGTAGGGCGATGTTCAGATTGAAGTACTTAAAAGGATACTAAAATGAACAGGAAACAATTCATCCTCAGTCACGGTGCGACTTGCAATAACTGGACTTGGAGTTGGTCATTTGTAAATCACGAAAAGAAGATGGTGATTTTCGGTGCATGGGATGTTGAGAGTGATAAAGAGCGGGACGTAATCTTAAAGGAAGATTGGGAACTTAGTGCCAAGAACAAAAAGCAACCAGGATACACCCAAGCCTTGGAACATATATCATATATCGAAAGGGGCTATGAACTTTTTACCTTTTATATGGTTTTTTCAGAGAGAGAAGATAACCCGGATGTTGCAGTGATTGAAGACTTCGAACGGAAGTTGAATAAAAGATATTTGCGTAAAGAAAATGGTATATGGTATGCGGATTTCACTGAAAGCTATTTTCCAAATGAAATCCCATCAGCGGAAACATACATTGAGGGAGCTAAAACGCAAGTAATAGTAAACTCATATGAGCGTGATCCTCAAGCAAGGCAAGAATGTATTGACCATCATGGAACATCCTGTAAATGTTGTGGTTTTAATTTTGAGAAGTTCTATGGTGAACATGGTAAAGGATTCATTCATGTACACCATATCAAACCAATACATACACTAGGTGATAACTATAATGTCGATCCTATAAGTGATTTGATTCCCTTATGCCCAAATTGTCATGCAATGATACATAGGGACAGTAAGGTACTAACTTTAGACACTTTAAAAGAAATCATTAAGAAAAATGAAAAGATTACTTGAAATGTTGGGGGATAAGATGAAGAAGTTATTAACAGTCGCGGTATTATTAATAGCGAGTACTAACGCAAATGCTGCGTTTTATTTAATAACTAATGAAGGGAATAAAGTGACTGTCAGCAATGACTTATCGATTGCTGTATACATTAATCCTAAAACTGGAGCGGAGAGGTTTGTTAGGGATATGACCTCTACTGACCAGGTTGATAATTATGGTCGCCCATATACATCTGTTGGTTACTATAATTCAAAATGTCAGAAAGTTAAAAGATGTGGGGAGCGATCACTGGGTATTAAAATGTATGGTGATAAAGTTGGGGGGGCTAATATAATATTTTTTGATTCTGATTTTCATGTAATAAAAACCGAAGATGTTGATGAGAAAAACATAACAAAAGATTAAGTTATATTATTGCCTTTGAATAGTATGAGCCAAAGGCAATGCACAACTCAGATGTATTATAGTAAATACCATAAAACATTGCTATGGGTTTACAAAATGATAATTGAATTTAAACAATATGATGATGGCAGTTACTACTACCACTATATAACCAATGATATACGCATCTGTACTGATGGTACTGAGATGACTATTGAAAATCGCGATTACGATATTAAAAAAATACGTAATATGTGGCACTATTTGAATCCATCAGACGAGATGCGATTTCAGTTAAGTACTGTAACTGATTATGTGGCTGATATATGCAGGGTAGTTACAGTACTGGATACTATAATGAATGGATAGTAATTTATAAAAATAATACAAAGCTCAGTCATTTTTATTTAACTGAGCTTTTTTAATGCTATCTAGGAATTCAAAACCATGAATCAAAGAAACTTGATATTTTATCGCAAATATAATCTTTCACCTTTTTTAATGGTTCTTTAACCACTTTGGGTAAAGGTGCATAATCAATTACGTCGTCTAAAACGTTTTTTACGGTTTCGGTGAAACCCTTTTTTGACTCATCTTTTGCCTCTTTGGTTTTATTCTCTTCTCTAAGAGTACTGTAGACTGCCGCTTTAGATTTTTTGGGTAGCCTGAGAATCATTTTTTTCACTAGCTTGTCAATGTTATATTTCAATGGAGCGGAAACAGCGATACAACCATTACTAGTTTCAAACAAGCGGCTATAAATATCTATTTCCTTTGCTTCAAGGTTATTAATTTGATTGCTTGATGGTTTTTTATCTGATTGATTCCATTCATAAGAAGGCTCTATTTTGTCGGCCTGATTTATTACGAAAAGAATTTTCTCTTCTGCATTTAGAGGTTTTATTACATTTTTATAAAAATATTCATCTGGGGCTAGTGCTCTATCATCTGCCTTGATAACCCATAATATCAAATCGAGATTAGGGATTTGTTCTTCATAGAGTGTTTTGTATTCAGCATCACGCTCACTACTCTCACCGACACCTGGAAGATCTATAATGGTCAGTTTTCGACCACCAACATCAATTTTCAATTCCTCAAGAGTTCTGGTGCAAGCTTCTACGTGGCTAACTTTACACACATCCTGTTGAAAGATTGCATTGCAGAGTGATGATTTCCCGACACCAGTCTTTCCCATAACGCCAATGCGTGGTTCATAGTCAATGACTTCTGTCAATTTTTTCTTTGTATATCTTGATATATCTGGCGGCAGTGAGGAAAGGATATCGTCGAGTATTTTAGTGTTCTTAGTACTTTGCTCGCTGGTGCTTTCAGACTTCGAATTTGTATTGTCTATGTTTTTATGAGTTTCATCAGCTATTGTGGATACAAATTTACCTGCTTGAGAAAAAAATCCCATTTTCAATCCTTTAGAATGTGCTATGTGTATTAATATATTAAATTTTATGTAGGAATTTTCAACCTACTTTTTCAATATACTTTGAGTTTAACTTAAGTTATGAAATCTGGCTTCAAAGAAAAAGAACGTGAACTGTAATAATGACTAACTATGGGTTTGGGTGATCGGTTTGGCTGGCTTGAAGTGAATAGATAATGAATCACCATACTACAAAAAATGGTAGTACTGCGGCTAGTCTTTTACACATTCCACAACTTCACAGTGATGGTAAACCTTACAATGTAATAGGGGAGGCACATACTACCTGTTGATGTTAGAATCAAATTGATTATTTATTACAGACTCACATGCATACACTAGGCTATTTAGGAAAAATAAAAATATCCTCAATATTAGCATTAAAATATTCAATATCATTCGCTAAATTGTTCTTGATGTTTTCAAGATTTTCCAAGAGAACATCCGGCTGATCAGGTGTCATTATGTTACTTAGAGTTATAACGGTCATTGAAGTTCTATAATATTCTGTAAGTCGTAAATATGCTCTTTTAACGTCGCTAGGATATTTTATATTCCAACGGGAACATGACTCTAGTTTTGCGTTTAAATCATATGCTCGTAATATTTCGTGAGTAATTTTATTCGCTATGAAATCATACCTTTTATCATTACGTTTTACAGTCAAAATGTCGAAATGAAGTTGTTCGATACCAAAAACAATTTCATCATATTCTGACATTAATTTTTTAACATGGTTAAAGCCCTCTTCATTTTGTTTTGACTTTATCCACTGAGGAGCTGCTTTGTATGCTTTCCAGGCAACAACAAAAGTAAGAAATGTAGACAGAGAACTGATCCAATCAGTTATAGACCCCCATTCGATTTTTTCATCACCAAAGAATAATATTTTTAATAATACACAAGCTATGAGAAATATAAGTGCCAAAACTGTTATTATAAGTGTGAGATTGATTTTTCTATATTCCAAGATAATTTACCTTATCGATATGCATGAAAATAAAACACTTTCATTTCACTTTAAAGAAATTTGTAAATTTTTGTCTTTTAAAATCATCATAGTGAGATTCAGATTCAGCAATTTCACTTAATAATTCAGCATAAATTGTTTTGAAATGACCGTACATAGTCCGAAATTCATCGATGCCAATATAATTCACATTATAAACCGCACTTCTTGCTGAGTTATATGCATGAGATGCAGAAACATGGCAATTACGCAAATGCTTAATTGTTGTTTGTATAAGATGGTCGTTTTTAATTTCAATAGACCAACGTTCTATTAATTGAACTTCCTCCGATAATCTATCAATGGATTTAATGATACCATTGTGATAGTTAATTAATTCATCATACTTATCCATATGAGTACTATCCACTCTTGTCATTCCATTTGCAACAGCAGTTAATAACTCAAGGGTTGCATGTAATTCTTTGATCCCTTCGGCAGTTATACGGAAATTAGAATCGATTTGAGATAAAATTTCTTCTGCTTTATCAAAACCTTTAGTATGTGATCTCTGAGAAAACCAACGATTCGCGTTAAATGCTGCATATATCGCTGCAAGGGCCATCGCAAAATTACTAGCAGCAGAAATCCAGTCTGTAATATTTTTATTATCCATTTCTATAACCTGTGTTGTCTCTTGTCTCGTTGTACACACTATATAATATTAAATGGAGTTTAGGAAAGTTCTTAATGTCATTTCTGTTTGCGTACTCTGTGTTCAGTCATATGATTATACGAAATCCGACTTTTCAGAGGCGATTATGGATACAGTTGAGGAATTGAATGGTACATACTACTATGCTGGTAAATCAAATTTAACTGCTGCTGAACTATTCTTCATGGTGTTTTGTGAGAAAACAATTGATCAGTTTGGTTTAGGGATTGTGGATTTCAGTGCAGTAATCGCAATAGTTTCAGGTCGAAATGATTTGGCGACACGAGCAAAACCTAACGGAGCAGTTCGAGGTACATCATATGCCTCAAAAGCAGCCAGAGCTGTGTTCAAAAAGGCGAAGTTTCCATATGGTTTATCACTTCCAACATGGCTGGGCGGCTATACACCTTGGACCGCACGAAAGCAAATGGTACGCAACATCGCTCCATTTGTTGGACGTACTATACCGTTAATCGGTGTAGTAATCCTCTCGGTTGATGTTTCTCTTATTGTTTACAATACCATCAGCGATTACAACGCCATTGCTAGGGGGAATGATAAAATATGGTAAACAACATAGAGGAACGAGTATATGAACTCATTCGCCCATATGCAGGGGCATATGTATTGTCTGGTACACCAGTTCCATTAACTCCAGATACAGACCTTGATAGTGATCTGTCGATCGATGAATTAGAGGCTGAGGATCTCATGGAGCAGTACTTCAATGAACTACATGTAGAAAGAGGGAATTTTAATATAAAAACATATTTCCCTGATACTCAAGTTTCATGGAATCCATTTAAAAAAAGAGAGCCAGTACCAGTACCGGATTATACTATCGGGATGTTAATTGAATCGGCAAAAGCCGGACGTTGGTTATACGACTAAAGAATATTGATTCGATTCAACGTTATTCGGTAAACTTCGCATATCACGCCCACTCACAATGGGTAGGTTTGTTAATGGTGTGGGTGTGGCGTGAATTAGATTTCAAAACGGTAGTTCTCCCTGATCAACGAACCAACCTGATGCATGTTCACGCATCACCTCTTCCTCTGACCTAATCAAATCAATTCCATCCTGTACTCTCTGTAACGGCACATCAGAGATCAGTACGAAACAGTCACGTTCTATCGTACCGAATATGTACATATTCGGTAGTTTTGAAAGAATGTTTTCAGTGATCCATACATCGCTCAGTACTGAACCACAAAACACTGTTTGAATATAAAAGTTACATATGATGGTAACAGTACAAAGCCAATTTTAATTGGACATGAAAAGTGAATAGTAGCATTATATTGCGATTGCTTAACCACTTCTGGTTAAGCAATCATAATTAGCTCAATAAGATCCTACCGTTTTCAGGAGTTGAGATCTTATCACAGTAGGAATGGTATATTGTAATATCTAATTGTGATGAGCATAAGTCACGAAGCGTATTGTTGTTTGGGTTACTAATGCTACCAATTAACATCCGCCCTGCAACAGGTTTAATTCCCGTGATATTAATTATATCATTAACATCATTACGCGTTATAGTAAAAGAAAATGCTTGGTGAACAACGTTAATGTAATTATCGGAAAGTGTAGAGCATTCAACGTCAAATATATTGCCGATAAGTTGAATGTTTGGGTGTAAAATGTCTAGTAACTTATCAGGATCAACATGTAAAATTTTTTTTAATACCTTTACCATAAGAGTATCTCGCAGTTTGAAGTAGTATTATCGGCATAGTTCAGGCAGAATTTATGCCGAGACAGGGTTTTATCGAAAAATTTTTTAAAATGAAAACATAGGTTTATAATTTCATTATCTAATTAACTCCTATAGGTTCTACCATACATCCTAAAGCAAGCGAGGTTTCGGCAGCCCGTTATTTTTTATATATATAAAATTTAATAACACTCCCGCACCGCAAATTAGATTACTGCAAACCCAATTTTATTATCAGTACACTGACATTCTATTTCATCGCCACAATCACAAAGTTTAATTACTTTACTGTATCCGTAGTACCATTCTTTTACGAACTTATTCATTGTATCGATGTTTTTAGGTTCACAGTTGAGGTGGAAACCTACACACCAAAACGATCTGGTTCCTAATAAGCATTTTTTAATGGCAAGTAGTTTTTTAACGTCTTTTTTAAATCCATTAATTAAAGTTTGTGGTTTTTTCGAACACTTCAATTCAATGAATATATAGGAATTGATACGTGTCCGTTTTTTCCTGAATGCAATATCGATGAACATATTATATTTGTCACGTAATTTCCTGTTATCAGGAAGTGCCAGTATTTCTCTCTCGACGAACACACCAGGTAATTGGGTCATAAAGTACTCAAGTTCTACTTGTAGCCATTTCTCCCAATCATTTCGTTCTCGTTTGAGAATCATTCGTAGTCTAGATCTTACTCCCTCATCTTTTAAAAATTCATCCATGATGGTTTTAACAGTATTTGCATCAGCTCTTTCAGTCATAATAACTCCCTCTATTTTAGAAATATTTTATCGGCAAAAAACATAAATACTTTAATGAAAAATGGAGTGTATAAATGATGATTAGTCTGAGGTCTTTAGCGAAACAGTACGGATACGATGAATCAACGGTTCGCCAGTGGCGTGATAAAGGTATGCCTTTTGGTGCTGATGTAATTGAAAATGAGACACGTGAATGGATAGTACAAAATATTCTTATGCCTCTGCGTGAAACCGATCTAAATGAACAGATACAGCGTGAACGCCTGAGAAAGCTCCAGGCTGAGGCAGACCTCGCAGAGGCAGAGGTACGGGTCAAAAAGGGTGAACTACTGGAATCCAGTACTGTAGAGCGTGAACTCTCGCAGTACTTCAAAACGATGCGTGATTATCTACGTACTTTACCAAACAGAGTACACCACGAGATACACGAGCAAGCTGATGCACTGGCAGTAAAACGGATTTTACTGCAACGCATTGATGAAATTCTTAATGAAATAGGAACAATGACAATGGAAGGAACGTTCACGGATGAACATATCGACAGTACTGAAACGAACAGTACGAAACCTGATCCCACCGATAAAATATAAACCCTCTGAATGGGCAGAAAAGAATTTAGTACTTCCCGATGGTGCAGCCGCCGGACAGAAAATCAAACTGCACTCATTTCAGCGTGAGATGCTGGATATCATTGAAGATAACCGATACAAGAAAATCGTTTATAAAACGAGTGCTCAAATCGCAAAAACGACAATATTGAATTCGGCATTATTCTACTGGATGAGTACTGACAGTTCTAATATCGGTATTGCTCAATCATCTCTCGCAGAACTGAAACAATGGAAATCTGGGAAAATAGATAAAACCATTGATGCTGTTCCAGTACTAAAAGATCTTGTAACAGATAAGAATGATAAAACAAAAGCAAATAATCAGAACCAGATTGAATTGCGTGATGGAAATTTTCTGTACTTCATGACGCTCGGTAGTGCAAAAGCACTCAGGGGGAAAACATTAAAACGAATTATTCTGGATGAAATATCAGCCATTGATCAGAATACCGATGAGGGGAATCCAATTCGATTAGCGGAACAACGTGCTACCGATTTCGGACAGGAAGCAAAGATACTCATTTCAAGTACTCCTACTTTCTCCGGGGATGCAATCGATGTTGAGTACCAGAACAGTGATCAACGGGAGTATTTCTGTAGATGCCCGCACTGCGAGCATGAACATACCTTAAAGTGGGAAAACGTAAAGTTTGATTGGCGAAAGGTCGGACGGCGTGATCTCCCTGATAGCAGTACTGCCAGATTGCATTGCCCTGAATGTCATACTGAAATCACAGAGGCACAGCGTGTACGCATGGTTGCATGTGGTCGTTGGGTTGCCACCAATCCCCAGGTTACTGATACCGCCGGATTCTATATCAACCGTCTGTACTCACCGAACAGTACCATTCAGGCCATCGCAAAAGAATTTGAAATGGCATGGTATGAATATAATTACCAGTCATTCTATAACACAGTACTCGGCCTGCATTATTCAGAATTCCAGGATGAACTTGATGATCTCCAGCTCGAAGCATTAAGGGATGAATCATTTGATTTAACCCATATACCTGATTCAGTACTAGGAATTGTCATTGGTTGCGACCAACAACTAGACAGGTTAGAAGCTCAGGTAATGGGATTCAATGAATCAGAGCTATTTGTCCTCGGTTATCGGTACTTCTACTCACCCAACTGTGAGATTAAAGGGGCGAAGGCATACAGCGATCTCGCTGTATTCTGTCAGCAGAAGTTCAGAACGGTATCCGGTCGTACAGTGCCTGTACTCAAAGTTGCGGTTGACAGTGGAAACGGCAGAGCGACACAGACAGTACATTCATTCTGTCAGGCGTATAAACGATTCGAGGCAATCAAGGGGAGTAGTAGTACCAATGGCCCACTCTTCAAATCAAGTACATCTGAGGGACGTCAGTTCTACATGCTCAATGTACATGAGGGTAAGAACTGGGTACGTTCATTACTGAATAATGCCTTGTCAGAAAAAAACGACGCACCGCTCAAAATACGATTCGCTCATGATCTCCCTGACGACTATTTCGATCAGTTAACATCGGAAACCCTGGAACGTTCCGGTACGGGTTTTCGCTGGAAGTGTACTCCAGGCAGACGTAATGAAGCCCTGGACACGCTTGTGTACTCACTGGCGATGATGAAACTTGCACTTTCAAAATTGGGTACTCAACCGTTCAAAACATTACGTGAATATAAACAAACAACACGTGAAGAAACTGAACTGCCAGTACAGCCACCATCAGAGATTAAAACGAATAAATACTCCAGAACTAATACAACTCTCGGAAAATTATGGTTCGGAGGATAAATGAAAGAAACGATTTATATTGGCGAGGTGCTATATGAAGTACTTCCGGCCAATACAGTTATTAAAATCGGGAACAGTACCCAAACGCTATATGAATATAAAAATGAAAATGCCGATGATGTAACGGCATTAATCGATACGAAAAATTTTACAGCAGGGTACTATACCGTAGTAATAAATACAGACGGGAACATGCGTATCAGTAATATAACAGTTATTGATCCGATGGCACAAACCAACAGATTGTCAGAACTACAAAAACAACTTGATGATATCAATGTCATCATCAGTGCACGTATAAATAATGATAATTCACAACTGACAATTAATAACAAAACATTAATTCATGAGGATTTAAATACACTCATGAATCTGAAAAATTCAATCACCAGTCAGGTAAATGAATTAAAACGTAAAATGAAAAATGGCAGTACTGGATTTTTTAAATCAACAATACATTGCCGATAAAACAGGAGCACATGGAATGTGGCCTTTTAATACACGGCAGACTCATCCACAACCGGAACTGCCACAATCAAAACCAGCCAGAAAGAAAAGAACGCATAACAGTACTTCGGAATTCAAAAGTGAAACCCGTTCTTTAACAGGATTGCCTACACGCATTCTTGGTACATACGGTACAGGTGTTCAGAACGTTAATATCAATGCAGTGCTGCGACAGTCACTGACAGCATTACGTGATGCATCCCGTTCTCTGACGCTACAGAATCCATATGCCCGCCGTTACGTACAGATGAGTTCAAATGCTGTAGCCGGTGCTGATGGGATCACTGTCAGGCCAGCCCCGATAATGGGTGAACAGACAAATCAGGAACTGTCGGATCGTCTGGAGAAAATGTTCTATGAGTGGGCTTCTGATGCTTCACGTTTTTCACTGGACGGTACTCTTTCATTCGATATCTTCCAGGCACTGGCAGAACGTACACGAGCAACCGATGGTGAATGTTTTATTCGTATCCATCCGGGACGGGAACTACAGATATCAGTCATAGATGCAGCCCGTATTCCAAGTACCAAAAATGAACTACTCAATAACGGTTCCTATATCAGTAACGGTATTGAACGGGATCGTAACGGAAAAGTACTGGCTTACCATGTAGCAGATATCAATCCACTGAATTACACGGTTAACGCTTCCAGTACTGAACGTGTTCCGGCAGATGAAATCCTTCATTACTTCGTACCAGAGTACGCAGGACAGGAACGCGGATTCCCTGACTGTATAAGCGTGTTTAAAACGCTTGAGGACTTCAACAGTTATAACGAAGCGGCAGTCATTCAGAAGAAAATAGCCAGTTCGGCTATGGGTTTTGTCACTAACAGTGATACCACGCAGGATGAACTACTCGATACTGAATCTGAACCACGTGAACACATTGAGTACTTTGAACCTGGAACCATAAAAGAGCTACAGCCTGGTCAGAACATTCAGACACTGAATCCCACAGCAGGCACAGACAAGATCACAGAATTCAGTGATGCAGTACTCACCACTATCAGTACAGGTCTGGGTGTACCCAAATCTATGCTTACTGGTGACACCCAAAATGCATCATTCAGTGCTGCAAAAATGGCAGATCGGATATCACGGGAAGGTTTTAAAACCCGCAGTAATTTACTCATCAGTAAAGTACTGAGACCGATCTACCGCGAGTTTATTAAACGACTGATGGTGACAGAACTGAATAATCTGTCATTTGTGGATTTTGAAAACATTGTGAATTGTACCTTTATCACAGTTAAACCCGTCAGTCTTGATCCAGTAAAAGATGCTCAGTACGAGCAGATACTATTAAACATGGGTGTTAAATCTCGTTCTCAGATAATCCGTGATTTAGGCATGGAGCCACAACACGTATTTGAAGAACTGGGAATGGAAAAGGGAATAAATACAACAAATAATGAACAGGGAAGTTCAGATGGAAATAAACAAAACACAGAAACGGGAGATGACACTAACGAGTGAAAATAGTCTCTCAGATAATGACAGTACTACTGTCCTGTTAGCATTCAGTTCTGAAACGCCAGTGACTCGTAATATTGGTGGTCAGGAATACAATGAAATTCTTCTTCACGGTACTGAGAATGTTTTACTGGACCGTTTAAATTCCGGTGCGGCCTTATTATTCAATCATAATATGGATGCTCATATCGGAACCATTGAATCAGCAACGATTGATTCAGACCGTGTGGGACGTGCATTAGTTCGTTTCAGTGCTGTGGGTTTGGGTGCAGAAAAATATGCGATGGTGCAGGAGCGTACATTACAGAAAGTTTCAGTAGGGTACTCAATTCTGGATTATAAAATTGAAGGTAATGATTTACTTATTACTCAATGGGAACCTTATGAAATCAGCATGGTTACAGTACCCGCAGATAATGAAGTCGGTATCGGTCGTGCATTAGAAACTAATACGGATGATGAACAAGAATCAAGTGCTGAACTAGAAGAAACAAATGCTGAACAGGAATCCAGTACTGAAATAACAGAAGCAAATGCTGAGCAGGAATCCAGTACTGAACTAGCAGAAACAAATACTGAGCAGGAATCCAGTACTGAAACAGAAGAAACAATAAATACAGAGTCTGAACCAGAACAGGATGTTCAGGAAGACGAACGTATAAATGAAATAAACGCCATTTCACGTGCGTTTAATACAGCCGATTCCATTCGTGATGAGGCAATTAAATCTGGTTTATCCATAGATGGATTTAAACGCCAGGTCATGAATAAAAATACAACTATCAAGGAAGATAAAAAAATGGAATTTTCTCTAAACGCATTGATGCGTAATATGCTCGATGGAAAAAATACTGATGCACAGTACGGTAAAAATGGTGTCATCATCAGTAATGCTGATTTCATTCGTGCTGGTGTGACAACTGCGACAGCGAAAGATGTTATTCATACTGATGTACTGTACGGTTCATTTATTGATGTACTACGTGCAAACAGTGTCTTAAAAAACTTTCCGGTACAGATGTACACTGGTTTAACCTCAGAAATCGCATTGCCAAAACTATCCGGTGATTTCACCAAAACCTTCGATTTCATTGCGGAGAATGGCGTATCACCAGAAGTTGACGCGAATTTCGAATCAGTACTGATGAAACCACGTACCTTCACGGGTTCAGTACCGTTATCACGCACAGTCGTGAAATCCTGTCCTCAGATTGAACAAATTGTTTCTCAGGCGATTGTTGCGGGTTCCGCTGAACGCCTTGAAACAATCATTATGAAAGCAGTCGTGGATGCAGCAATTGCAGCAGGTCATGTTAAAACCGTCACTGCCTATGATTATGACAGTATCGTAGAGGCTCAGGGTGAACTAGGTGATGAGGGAGTAAACTTCGGTAATATCAGTGCTGTTATGTCCCCATCTACTAAAGCAACACTACGTACTACATTACGTGGTACGAATACCGCCGCAGTCTATTTGTTTGATGACGGTGATCTCTGTGGTGTACCAGCCTATGACAGTAAAGTACTGGCTGGTGCTGGGGATTTCGTAATTCTCGGTGACTTCTCAAAACTGGCGATTGCTCAATGGGGTGACAGTTTGGAACTCGATATGGATGATACTACCAATCGTAATCGTGGTTCTGTTATTGCTCGTGTGTGGGCTGATATCGATTTTGCACTCACCAATCCAGAAGCATTCCGTGTAATTAAAGTTAGTGCATAACATATGCGAGCATTTAAACCATCACAGTGTGATGTGTTCATAAATGCTTTCGGTGAAACAGTACAAACAGAAAAGGGAACCACTTTCAGGGCCATTCTTGAAATGGTTCCCGTAACTATATCCAGCGGTAGTGGTGCTTTCATCGAATCAAATGAAACATATTGCACGGCAAAAAAAACTGATATCAGTACCGTCACCATAGGTTCAGTACTGATTATTCGGGGCGTAAATTACACAGTCTATAACATTGTCGATGACTTATCCGGTTTAGTGGATATCTATTACCGCACTGAGGAAGGGCAACACTTCGCGGAGGACTATTGATGTCAAAGCTAATCGTCAATGTACGTAAAACAATGAAGTCACTAATTAACAGTACAAAAAATCTCAAAACGTCACGTGACAGTGATATTTTCGAAGAAATTGCATTTAACTTTAGTAAACAGAGTATCAGTTTTGGTACTAATCAACGCTATCAGGCAAACATTACTGTTCAGTATCTGGTTTCACCGAATCCGACAAATGGCAGTACTGCCCCTTCACTCACATATGATGAAATTATTACAGTATTTGATGAACAGAAAGGGCAGGCTTTTCGGGATAATAATTTAGTTTTGATAGGTTATTCATATGAGCAGGGTGACATAGTTACCGATCCTACAACGGGTTCAGTCAGTCTGGCTTTTACAATAAATATCATAGTAATCGAAAAACAATAACAAGGATCTACTATGACAGACATATATGCAGGTTTAAATTTTAAATTATATGTCAATGGTGACACGGGTAATACATCCCCACAGGGGGCGGGTAATCTTCTTATTAATGAAATTGCCGCATTTCCAGTACTGAAAATCAATTCCAGTACACAGTCTATTGAAACATATGATAGTGAATATTCAACAAAACTCATGGCAGAGCAGGGAATAGATCCCTTTAGCATTGTTGTGAATTACATACCGGATGATGAATCACACCAGTACCTTGATCAAATGTCCGGATCTGGACAGGAATTTCAGGTAGTACTCAATTACCGACAGAGTGAGGGTACTATTGATTATGCAATCGTGAATGGTTCCATTACGGCGTCAATGGTGAATGGTGATAAGGATTCAGTACTGACGAAAACCTATACATTTACACCAGAAGATGTCATTGCACGTTCAACAACGATTAATGCCTTAGTCGCCGTTTTCCAGGGTGACTACGGTATAGGATCAAATGGTGTAGATGTACCACAGTACATAGCAGACGTACCCGCAGGTAACAGTTTTATCAAGGTTACGGCTAATCAGGATGGTAATCCAGTAGGAGCTGATATGCTCGGTATTGGTCTGGTGGATGTAAACTCAGTATGTTCACTGGCAGTCAGTAAAAGTGGAGCACTCGCGATTTATGCGAAGAATGCCTCTACTGCCTGGTCACGCATACTGACAGCAACACAGATCGCAGGGCAGTATGTGCCGATGAGCAGAACTATCAATGGCTATTCGCTCAGTACTGACGTGTCGTTATCTAAGGCCGATGTAGGATTGGGTACTGTGACCAATGATCCACAGTTAAAGATCTCAGCGAATCTCGCAGATGTGGCTAATGCCAGTACTGCCAGAACTAATCTTGACGTATACAGTAAGGCTGAAACAACTGCTAAGTATGTCGATAAAACTACTACAGTTAATGATCATCCATTATCGGGTAATGTCGTAATCACTAAGGCCGATGTTGGCTTGAGTACTGTAACCAATGATCCACAGTTGAAGATCGCTGCGAATCTCTCAGATGTGGCAAACGCCAGTACTGCCAGAAGTAACTTAGGCCTGGGTAATGTAACCAATGATGCTCAGTTAAAAATTGCAAGTAATCTTGCGGATGTGGCAAATGTCAGTACTGCAAGAGCTAATTTAGGTCTTGGTACAGCCGCTCAATTTAACGTTGGTAACAGTGGTAATACTGTACCCGTATTGGGTAATAGCAATACATGGAAATCAACTCAGGTTTTTGAAAGCGTACTATATGCAAATTCAGGATTTGAAGTTGGATTTTTGGATAAGTCAACTACGCAAATTATCGATTTTCATACCTCTGGCAATAATATTGATTACGATTCACGAATATATTCCTTTGGTGGGAATACATCCGTAGGTAATGGCGTTATTGGGTTTTCTGCGAGTGAAGTTAATATTCCAGTATTAAATTTAACAACTCCGCTTTCAATCATCAGTGGTGGTACTGGTGCAAATACATCAGCAGGAGCACGAATACACTTAGGACTTGGTAACTCAGCAGTATTGAATATTGGTACAGTTGCTAATACAGTTGCATCAGGTAATGACGAACGGTTGAATACAATTAATGGTAAAACTGGCGGTACTGTTATCGGTGATATCAAAGCAACAATTGATTCTGGTACATCTGCAACTAACATTGATGCTGGAAAGCTTATATCTGCTTATAGTGGTTTTTTAACTCCACACTATACCTATCTAACTCACCGTTATGATAGCAATTTTGGTTCATATGCATATCTTGCTCTTGTTCCTGGTACTACAGCACAATTCTTTAGATTTCTTAGTGATGGTAGATTCATGTCTCCAAAACTTGAATCTTCTGATACATTAACTGTTTATGGGCGATCAACACTTAATGGTTCAGTTACAGCCGGGAGTGTTTTTCTTAGTGATAATAGTGTAACTCCACAGGGTTTGCATCTTAACTGGAATAGTGTGGCTGGTAGTGGTACGTCATATTTAATTAACAATCAGGGGTTAGGTAATCCTGGTGGATTTATTTTTGCTAATGTTGCACAAAATGGTGCTGAAACCGGACGTGTTACAATCACAAAAAATGGTGATATTGTTGCTAATGGAAATTTAGTATCAGGTACGTCAACGTTCTATACCACAGCAAATATTGCAGGGCCAACATGGAATCATTCAGGCACATCCGATTTAGTAACTTTCCTTGCAAAATCCTATGCCCCAATTTCAGATCGCCGTATTAAAACAGATATCGTACCTATTACAGTTGAAGATGCAATCAGCGAAGTGAAATCATGGAAAACGTATGATTATAAATTTTCATATGGTAAAGATGGACGCGGTATTATTGCTGATGAGGTAAACCCAAAATACGTTACTGAAACAAAACTCACAATTGACGATATTGATAATGTATTGCAGGTTGATCAACTTGGAATGTTAATGGCTAATGTTCCTCCAGTACTGCAATACCTGTTAGATAAGATAGACAATCTTGAAAGTGAAATTTCAGAACTAAAAATTAATAAATAAGGGAAAGGAATTCCCAATAAAATTATATAAGGATATAAAATGGCAATGGATATTTTTTCTGGTGCTAACCTCGCTGTTAGTATTGGTACGGCTGGGCCTACAGTTGCAACTGATTTTCAGGTTGTACCGGAAGTTGGTGTATTCACTACATCAGGCTTTGAAAGTACTGTAATCGATGTGGTCACTTTTAATAGTGCATATAATCGTAAACTGTTAGGTACTAAATCAATTCCCGATATTGAATTGACGGTCAACTACTTACCTGACAATACAGTACATAAATTGCTTGAAACGCTTGCAGATGAGCAGAAACGCTGTCAGGTAAAGATAGAGTACTTTAATGACTCAACACATACCGATGGTTTCTATGTAATTTATACATGCTTTGTGTCAAGTACTACCCTCGCAGGTGATAAAGATGCAGTCGTGACCAAAGCATTCAACCTCGCGGTTGATGGTGCGGCGATTCAGGCAGGTATTCTACCAACTGCATAATAGTGAATTAATAAATAAGGTAAGGAATAGTCCTTACCTTTTTTTATGGAAATAATAATATGAATATTGAACAGTTAAAACAAAAATTAAAACCAACCCTACATACTTTTGAAATTGAAAAGGGTATTACCGTACAGATTCATCGTCCGACACAACGCGATCTACCGGAATGTAAATCTCTTGAAAGTACATTGGTATTATGCGTTAAAGATGAAAATGGTGATCCTGTTTTCAGTACAGAAGATGTGGAGGGGCGTATTAACGTTAATGGTATTGATTTTAAAATGGCAAATAAAATCTATATGGGAATTATGGATCTTGTTTCTGCTGATAAAGTTGATGAAATTGAAAAAAAGTAAGAAGTGATCAGTACCTGAACTACTTTTGTAAGATGGTGAATAAACGGGGTCTGAGTCCTGATGAATTTAATAGTTTAGATCCTGATGTGCTTGAAGCATTAATGGTATATGACGCATATATTGAACCTTCCGGTACTAAAATTGATATGTTATTTCATGCTCACCGATGTTATTCAGAGGCAGTATCAAATCCAAATCTCACAGAGTCATTTCGAAAAGGTTTGAAAATTACTGATTTCGATTTTCTACAGATTATAGATGGTGAAAACCTCACGACTAAAGAACGTCATGAACGTCATTTAGAGAAGATAAAAGAGAAACAAGCCAATGATATTACATCACTTGGAGAGCAAATAAGGAAAATTGCTTTAGGGAAAAATAATGGCAAATAATAATGATATTAGAGTTACACTTGATGGTGATATTACTCCATTACAAAGAGCATTGAGAAAAGGTACTCAGTCACTTGATGAATTTGGTTCTCAGAGTGGCGGTATTGTAGAGGAATTTACCAGTACACTAAGCGGTGGCATGGGTAAAGCCGGATTAGCGTTTACTGGTCTCGCTGGTACAGTAGCTGTAGCGGGAGCGGGTATTGCATTAACATTCTCACGTGTAATGGACAGTGCTGAAAAGTCTTTTGAAGTTTTCCAGGCAGCGAGTCTGAGTCTTACAAGTCTGAGCCAGATTCAGCAAATGGCTAATATGTATGCCAAAGTAGGTCTTACTATGGAGAACGTAGCAGGCCAGCAAAAAGATCTGAAAGATAAATTGCAGGATGGATTATTCAATGCTGGCGGTAGTATGTATACCGATGTCATTAAACCGTTGAGTCTGAATATTGTAGAATTACTAAAAATGGCGGCAGCAGGTGATGATGTATTCGCAAAAATTTACTTTGCTGCAAAGGCACAGGGTTACAGTGCTCAACAAATGGTGAACATGTCTGAGACAATCGGTAATGACATGACAAAAAGATTACCAGTACTGAGCCAGTACAATTCAGAACAGGAATACCAGATTGCATTAAGCAAACAGACCGTACAATTAACGGATGAACAAAGTGCATCATTTGAAAAGTATCGCAATTCTACTAATAACTTATCAAATGCATGGGAAAAATGGAATTATGCAGTACTGGCCCCAATAGCAGACAGATTAGCTGATATCCTTGACCTGATGACCAGTATTATTAATAGTGCTCCGGTTTCCAATTCTGCCTATGTGACCAGTCAGGAAGGTATTAAGCAGGTAGAAGAGTACCAAAAGGGTTTTCAGAACGAACTACTGAGAAATTCATCAATTTATGGTGCTCAGTTAGCAGCAGATCAACAACAGGCAATTGATGCAGCCAAAAAGAAGAGCGAAGAACTAAAACAATATACCAGTGATGTTAATGACAATATGTCAAAGGCATTTAAGCCAGCAACTGATGGTAGTGATGCGAATACATTAAAAAATGCAATGAAGCCGCTGCAAACTTCACGACAGAAGATCCTGGATCAGCTTAGTGATTTAAAAACACAAGATGCACAAATGAAGGATGCAATTAAGAAATCTTTATACTCAGCTTATCATGGCAGTACTTCTGAAATGAATACTGCATTAGAGCAATGGAATGCAGGTGTAAAGGAAAAACGTGAAAATCTGAACAAACAACTCAACAAAGATGCTGAGGATGCCAGGAAGAAAGCGGAAGAAGCAGCGAAAAAAGCAGCGGCAGAAGCTAAGGCACGTGCGGATAAAGAGATTGCGGCACGTAAGGTTCTAAACAAGGCCATTTCAGATATGACCATTGATAGTAATGCACGCCAGTTAGCAGAATTCGACAGGCAACAGGATGAATTAGTTAAATCAATTAATGCCAGTGCTAAAACGCTTGGACTGTCCAAGAATGAACTGGAACAGTACCTGAATAATCAAAAGGTCAGTGCAGCCGCAAAACGTACTGAAATGGTTAATCAGATGATTGGTTATCAAGATCCTAATAAATCATTGAGAGATACAAATAATCTTATTGAGAGCGGCAATCTCAATGACCAGCAAAAAACGTTTCTCGCTGATCAACAGAATGAACGTACTAATGGTGATAATCCCTTTGCCTATGACAACACGGCACAATTACAGAAAGAAAACACTGATGCGATGAATCTCGAACTTGCTCAGAATGATATGTTACTGAAAGGTCATGAAGACTATGAGAAACGCAAAGCGGAAATTACTGCAAAATACAATGCTAAGGCGATCGATATCAGTTACCAGCATTCACAGGCTGAACTGAGTATTTTTAGTGATGCCGCAAAAAGTCTTTCTGGTGCGATGGTTGCCGCATTTGGTGAGAGTTCAGGTGCAGCCAAAGCCGCATTCATGGTCAGTCGCGGGATCACAATCGCACAGACAGTACTGTCAATTCAGTCAGCACTGGCACAGGCACTGGCCCAGCCGTTTCCGGCATCATTAGCGAGTTACGCGAAAGTACTTTCACTCGGTATGAGTATCATCAGTACTGCAAAGGGTGCTTCATCAGGTCAGTTTCATGGCGGTGTTGATGAACTCCCCGCAAGCTATGATAACAAGTCATTTGTACTGAAAGCAGGGGAGCGAATTGTCCAGCCCGATGCGAACAAGAGGCTGACGTCTTTCCTTGATAATCAGGAGAAGAGTAACAGTACTGGTGGTGATATCACAATCAATGCTCCCCTTATCGTACAGGGTGATATATCTGGTAGTGATGCCAAATTTAATGAAATGCTAAAGAAACACGCCAATAGCGTTAATCAGGCAGTACGTACAGCACAGAGACGTAATACATAATGATAAATACCCTAAAACAAAGGGTATTTTTTATGACAACGTTTTCAAATAAAATAAAAATCAATAATGTCCAGTTAAAGAGTACTGAACCGATGTACTCCAACAAATCATGGACAGGTCAACGGATTATTCGCAGTACTGGTATTCAATATTATCAAGTTTTATTTCAATTAACGTTTAATGTTAAAGATCGAAATGAAGTCATGAGATTTATTGCAGAGCATTCACAGGGGAAACCCTTCACACTCTCTTTAGGTCATATGGGAGTCTATCAGGGAACACAGACAGGTGCATTAGAAAGCCAGTCAATAGCAACAAAAGGTACTCGGATTGTCAGTACAAACGCCAATTCGATGGCTGTGGGTGAACTGATTCAGTTTCAGAATCATAATAAAATTTATCGAATCATTGAACGTACTGATACCTCATTAACGCTGTTCCCCGCATTACAAAATACCGTACAGATTAATGAACCCATTACGTATAACAATTTAATGATTGAGGCAGTACTCGATCCTGATAATGATTACACGATGGGTATCACTAATGTCATGAATCTTCAATTTAAGGCGACGGAGAATATTACATAATGAATGAAAATATACTGACGAATGCACAACTATTAAAGTACTGGAATCTCGTTCGCGGTGGTAATAAGACAAAATTGACGATAACGGAACTTATGTCACTGGGTGTTCATGTGATCTGCTTTGATGTACTTCCAAAAGGATATAGTGCATTTCACTGGACAGATGGACTCATAGATATTGTATTGAATGGAAATAATTATATTAGTTTTCCAGATGTTGTGACTGATTCATTACCATCATTCAGTGAACAGAAAGGCATCAGCAATGACGCTATCAATATGAAAATCAGTAATGTTAATACATCAGTACGACAACTCGCACTTGGTGGTTTTCTCAAGGATGCACAGATGAATATTACGTTAGCTATTCTGAATCCGTTTGACAGTACCGTACTGTATTCAATGCTCATGTTTAGTGGTTTCATCGATTACATTCAGGCAGCGGCAGATCCTAATGATATGAAAAATGAAATGACTGTCTATATAAACTCAGTCTATAAAAAACTGGACAGACAGCCTCCAATGATTGCCGCAAATTCAGTATATCAGTCATATTATCCATCAGATGCGTACTTTAGTCTGTTAGGACAAGTGAATCAAAATCAGACATGGAAATACAAATAATGAATTTACATAATCAATTAATAGATATTATTCAGTATGCAATAGATAACCCCTATAAACTTTGTGATAACGACTGTAATATGACAGTACTGAAAGTAATTGACCTATTCGCTGGTACTACATTCTCAGACAGAAAATACAAAACTATCAAAGCGGGTATTAAGGGTTTAAATGATGAGGGTTGGGAACATACTGGTCAAATAGTACAGACCTATTGTGATGAGGTTATGCATACCATTGATGGCGATATCTGGTTAGATCCAGATAATCCCCTGATTATGGGTGTGGTTGTATCGGGTCGCCTGTTAGGTATCGATGATAAACATGAACACTTTCAGTTAATACAAAAACCCACGGATGGGAAATATTACAGAGTAAGGAAACACAATGGGTAAGAGTATAGGCGGTTTTTTCTCCGCAGTAATAACGGGCGTAATAGTAGCAGCGGCGGTGTACTTCTCTGGTGGCACAGCATTAGCGGCTATTGGATGGGGGGCTGCCAGTGCCGCCGTAAGTCTGGTTGCGACATCAATGTTGAGCCAGTTAGGAGTACAGAACTATGGGGATGTGGCAGACAGTCTGAGTAGATCGACGTCTCCCACGACCGGACTACCAGTACTGTACGGTGGTCAGTTACCACATAAGAACGGTATCAGTGGGGGAGCATTCATACTGGTCGGTTCTATTGTTGCCTGGTACAACATCCCGGATGGCAGTTCACAGTACCTGTTCAGTGAACAGGCTGTGTGTATGGCAGGTGTTCAGAGACATATTGAACAAATCTATATTGATAATGAACCTGTCATTGCAGTACCGATCACATCAGATGGAGTAGTACCAAAGGCGAGCATTGCCAGTAAGTATCGGGACATACTACAGCTCGAAGTACGTTTTGGTGGTGATTACACTACGACAAAAACACTGGCAAAACAGTATGCCGGGCCGAAATGGACAGATAAATTTCTTGGCAAGGGTGTTGTCAGTATTTCAGTAGTTATCAAGAAAACCCAGGATTCTCTGGAAAATAATCTTCTCGTTAATGATCAGTTCACATTAACAACTGAAATGAAAGGCATGGAAATCTATGATTTCAGTACGGGTACTAAATTCGCTACCAGTAATCCCCCATCAATCATTTATGATTACCTAACAAATACAGAATATGGGATGGGGATTGAACCTGCATTAATTAATACTGATACATTTTATGAAACAGCCGCATATTGTAATCAGATGGAATATTATGCAAATGGTTCAATGAGTTATTCCAATACATATAAACAAAACATTGAGGATGTACTGCAATCCTTCGGTGGGATTATGTATGTACATGCGGGTCAGATTTGCATGACTACAGACCGTAAAACACTGTCAGTTGCATCATTTGATGAATCAAACATGTTTGGTCAGGTACAGATTAGTACATCAGGGAGTACTGACTATTTTAATACCATCGATGCGAAATATACCAATCCATTATCAATGTACACTACTGATGTATTGCGTATTCCATCAGATATCAGTACTGACGAAGCTATAAGGACAGATGGACAGGTTATCACACTCAGTCGGGATTATACATGGGTCTATGATGCCGATACATTATCACGCATGGTCAACAATGAAGTACTCAAGGCGAAATACAGTCTGCGTACTATTACTTTTACAACAAGCGAAGGATGGGACTTGAAGGTATGGGATGCAATAAATGTCAGCAATGAAGAACTGGCAATTAACGGAAAATTTAAGGTACTCTCAAAGGATGTTGCTACTAAACAAGACAGCGTCGGCTATGTAACAATCACTGCTGTTGAATATCCAGATGCGATATTTGATGGAATTGATCCCGGTGTATGGTCGCCATCGGGTTCAATGCAGTTTCCGGCATTAACTGTGTTACCTCCAACGAATTTACAGGTTTCACGCAAGGGAAATATCAGTACTGGTTCAGTAGTCACTATGTCATGGACTGGAAGTGTTGATCCAAACCTTCGAGGTTACTATGTGTATTATAAATTGAGCACATCTAATATCTGGAGTTATGCAGGGAGTACAAATAAATTAAAAACAGATTATGAGATATTCGGTCTAAGCGATACTGAAACTTATGATTTCTCAGTTGTCGCATTCAACAATATCGGATTAATCAGTCAGCGATTAACCCTTAATGGTATTATACCAGGTTATAATTTTCTTCTGCCTGCAATCACAGGTCTTAAACTTATTAACAGTACTGAATCTGCATATATCACTGATCAGACAGATTTCAATCTGCGTTGGGATAATCAGAAAGCATTATTGGTAAACGGTCGTTCATTTACTGAATATTTTAAGTACTATATCGTTAATATCTATAATGGTAATACCCTCGTTGATACATTCTATACTCAGGACAGTAGTTTTAATTATACATTTGTTCTCAATAGTCGGAAAATTCGCAAACCTATAATTGGCATTATTGCACAGGGATATCTTGCCTCTACATATAGCCAGGAAGTGAAAATAACGGTTGAGAATAAACAAATGCCATTGGTGCAGGGTGTTACTATATCAGGTGGATTTGGTAATCTGTTTGTATCATGGACTCCAAATGAACTACCGGATTATGCAGGTGCTGAGTTTGTGATCACATCAGGCAATACGGTTCGTACATTCATTTCAAATAAGCCCGCATTTGATTCTGTACCCAATATCGTTGATGGTACATATAAAGTTAAAATGGGTCTTTTTGATATGTTCGGTACGGATGGTATTCAGTACAGTACTGAACAGACGATTCAAATTAATTCACGTTATCAATTCACTGCGGATGATGCGGTACAGATTGAAAACGTTATAAATTTACAGAATAAACTTGATGCTACATTATCCAGTGCAGTAAATCAGAGTACGGCATATACCAATACTCGCGTGGATACACTGAAAAATACAGTTGATGGTAATACTGCCAAAATCACTACATTGAACCAGACAGTTGTAGATAATAATTCCGCACAAACACAGGCAATTACACAACTCAAGGCAAGTACTGATAATCAGATTGCGGGTGTTAACCAACAAATGACTGCAAAAGCAGATAAGAGTACGGTTGATGCGTCTTACACACTTTCTGCAAATGCTAATGGCGTTGTATCGGGTATTCGACTTGTCGCAAGCCAGGGTACTGTAAATAATAGTGCTATCTATTTTGTTGCTGATAAATTATTAGTTGCTCCATCAGCGGGTGCAACAGTTGGTGCGGTAGCTCCGTTTGCTATTGTTGGAAATACAACATACCTCAATAATGCCATTATACAGTCTGGTTCGATAGGCACTGCATACATTGCTGATGGTGCTATTACCAATGGTAAGATTGCCAATGCGAGTATTAATTCGGCGAAAATTATTGATGGTGAAATTACTAACGCAAAAATAGGTCAGTACATTCAGAGCAATAATTATGTACCTAACAGTACCGGATGGTTAATGGATAAAGCTGGTAATTTATATATTAATGGTGCTGGCGGTACTGGACGAATGACAATCAGTAATAACCTCATTCAGATATTTGATAACAATGGAACGTTACGTGTTCGAATGGGATTATGGTAATAAGGAATAAAAATGGCACAGGGTTTACAATGTTGGGATGCAACGGGAACTTTAACCGTCGATCTCAATGATTACAATATGCGTTTTATGGGTACTGTCAGTCTGGCAGTATCAGCAGGAATTACAACATGGAGCATACCATTTCCATCAATGCGTCCCAATGGATGGTTGGCAGTACTACGAACTAATATGCCGTGGAATGATTATTACTGCATTCCCGGTAATGATACTTTTACAGTTCAGTACTTACCAACCAGTGGTGCTTATCCAGCTACGCTCTATTTTGATGTATATAAATTCGATGTTTAAGGTGGAATGATGGCAGGTTTTCAACTTTATAATTCAGCGGGGGCGTTAACTATTGACTCTGAGAATAAATCCGTTGTGATGAGTACTGTAAAAGCGATGGGTACATTGTCTGATATTGGTTTTTCAAGAATTGTTAGTGATTTTGGTAATGGTAGTACGTTGGGTAATTTACCATATCCGTTTTTCCCCGAAAGTGGGTTAAAGTGGTTTCAGCTATTAACGGACGGGAGTTATTGTTTTCCTGGAGCGAGTATGTATGAACAGGGGACAGGACGCTTTATGATATGCAGTAATACCACGCCTATTCAGTCTGGGTATCTTGATGTATTTGATGCTGCGGGTAATCTCATATGGTCTGCGGCAAGTGCCGGAACCATGCCCCGTATATCTGATTTCATTACTGTGCCACCATCACATGATTTGAAAAACGCTCTAACTGTGAATACA
Source organism: Citrobacter sp. UYEF32 (assembly GCF_040546205.1). NCBI lineage: Bacteria > Pseudomonadati > Pseudomonadota > Gammaproteobacteria > Enterobacterales > Enterobacteriaceae > Citrobacter > Citrobacter sp. UYEF32. The sequence continues at coordinate 448,970 of NZ_JBEPNI010000002.1, forward strand.
GTAATTGCTAATCCGTGGATTTGCATCAGTCAATGCCCTGGTAATTACAGTACTGATGGTACTACGTCTGGATATTCAGGTATTGTGATTAGACGCAACAGCAGTACATCATTCTCGATTCAGTACATCAACAGGTTACAAAAAACATATCAACAGGCGATGGGTGGTAATGGAATCCGTATTGCCTTAGCCAGTTTTACTGGATATTAAATATAAATAATAATATTACAATAATAAGGTGTTAAAAAATGGACTTTGGAACAATTGCAGCCTGTATAGTTGCTGTTTGTACGCTTTTGTGGACGATCTATCGGGATAACAGTACTGATACAAATGATTTGCTGGATCGAATGGGAAGTGTTGAAACTAAGATTGCTCTACAGGAGAGTAGTATTATTCGTCTCTCGAATGAACAGGATGAGATGAAGATATCCTTGAAGAATCTGGAAGATCAAATTCATCAACTCGATTTGAAAATTGAACGTATCTTAACGATTCTGGAAAATGGTAAAGGGGCATAATGCCCCTTTGTTATTTGTTGGTTAATTGTCGAATCATATCATCTACACGATTGGGTGTTTGCCTGTACCAGAGACTGTCTTTCGCCTGTACTACTGCTTCCCTAAAATTCTTTACATGTAATGCATTAATCATTTTTTTGAATTTCTTCACACCATTAATGCCTAACTGAAATGTCATAATGATCAAAAAATCATTCCAGTCATCGGGCACACTCAATCCCAATGACTGTACCTCCAAAATAACATTCGCGAGATCACGTGATAACAGAATCTCCGTTTCTTTTTCTGTTATGCCCTCACTAAAATTTTCATTTTTCAGTACTAAATGACCGCAGCCAATCGTTAGTTTTCCAAGTGAATCCTTATACGGGTAAAACTTCCCATTCCTGAAATAGTTCATTTTAGTTTGATTTTGCTTTGTACCTTCGTATATCCATAATCTGGCTTTTAAATCCATAAATATTCCTATAGTAATTGTTATAATGGAATATTTATGGAATGGAACTACACAACCGACTGGAGTGAAGAAGAATTAACAAATGGTAGCTATTGTGGATTTGTTTATCTTTTTCAATTCGCAGACGGCTCTACGTATATCGGTAGTAAACAGATGTACAAAAGAGTGAAAGATGTTAAAAAATTAAAGATCGATTCAATAGAAAATGGATGGCGTGAGTACACATCAAGTTCAAAAATAGTTAATCAAAAAATTGCTGATGGTGAACAGTACAGAAAAACTATCCTGTGGGCTTTTCCAACAATGCGGGAGACTCTATTGATTGAGGCCGCATTGATTATTTATGAGGGATTGAAACCACAGTGTCTGAATTTATCACTGATGCATAAGGCTCGTTTGCCCGTAGGCAAAGATAAAAAACGACTTCATGGGATATTGCAGGAATTATTATCCTGTTTAAATTAAGGAAAAGAGATGAGTAGTATAAGTGGCATACGTAATGTACAGCGATACATAAACAGTACGGGACAGGATTTAGGCCGTAATTTTCAGAAGGAAATCATTAACCGTACTCGGATATTGTCAAAGAATTTACAGACTGGTATTACCAACTCGGTTGATCGTGGTGCTGTTCCATTTACTAATCGTGCTGTTATGTTTACATATCAAAAAACCAGTACTGGTGTCACCTGTGAAATTTTCGTTAAGAAAGTACAGGCGAAGTATTTATATAACGTTCTCGTAAAAGAGGAAGCTGTACGTAAGTTTGTACCGACCAGTTCAGCACGATTAACCAAACAGGGTAACATTTCTGGTCTGTATACAAACCTCAAGAAAGGCCGTTATAAAATCGTCAGGCAGGGTAATAAAGAACGTCTCATAGATACGAACGTTAAGAACAAAAAGAATAATAAAAAACGTGTAATTGGTCTACGTGAAGATAAGAGACGTAAAATAATTTATGACTTCTATAAAGAAGCCAATAAGGGGGCACGTTTAGTAATTAGTGGTATTAAAGGGACATTAAGGGTAAAAAGTACATGATATTTGATAAACATTATGGTGAACAAACTGCATATATAACAATGAATGGTATTGAACCCTTCGCTAACAGTACTCCAATTGATATTTGTTTTCTTGGAAAGAAGTTTAAGAAGGTACTAACTGCTAACGATATCAAATGTGGTAGTTACATGAATGTGGCATATGAGAAACCACAACAATTTCAGGAAGGTTCAGTACTGAAATGGAAATTAAGAACTGATGAAACATCAGTGTACTTGATAGAAGAGAAAAAGTTATTTGTAAAAGGTAAACACTTTTGGGTGTATTGCGTGGGGATTATAGAATGATAAATGTATTAATTGATATGATTAAAGCTGGAATTGATTTCTTCATCAAGAAGAAAACGGTTGAACAGGAAGTTACAAAAACTAATGCAGAAGGGCAGATAGAAGTAAACAAAGAAGAAATTGAGAAAAGTTCATTTCACTGGCGAAACTTTTTAGGTTTCGTATTGAGTTTGATAATCCTCTATAACTGGATCATAGTTCCAGTACTGGATGCATTTGGGATTGTAGTGATACAAGTACCATTAGGGCAGTTGTTGCAAGTACTATTGATTATGGTTGGTGGTAGTTAAAAAGCCCCTTAAGGGGCTTTTTTTATGGTTGTAATAATAGTAATGGCGTCATCATTTTCTCTTAATATTGAAAAGCTTTCTTTCTCCAAAACCCTAATTTTTGGTTTTATTATATGCTTGTGCTTTAAGTAAGCAGATGCAACCATTCCTATGATTAGTAAAACTAACGTCGAAATGATGGTTACTTGTTCTCGTGGTTTTAAACTGCTTTCATCTATTTTACATGCTATTGATATAATAGATGTTATTGCCACGGCAACACTGAATACTACTAATAGATCCACAGGTGGCTTATTTTCACGATCAATTGATGTGAGGTTTTTAAAAAAATCAAATCCGGAAAGACCGGTTAGTATGAAAGCTATTACTGTTAATGCTATGTTTACATTGAATTGATTTGCAGCAAAAAGATAAAGTACAAAAAAAATAAATGACAATATTACAGTGGAAACAAATGGAATATTTTTAAATTTGCTTCTTTTCATAAATCCCCCGCCTTATTTTTAAAATGGATATTTTATGCCAAGAATCATTAAAAGGGAATCCATTAAGCACAGTAAATTGATAGTTTTATTCATTCAGATAAGCAATTAACACATAATTACAAAGAGTTCATGTCCAACAACTACAGGAGGAATAATATTGCTACGACAAGTAATTAAGGAACAAACCAATATATAATACCTATGTTAAACTTAATTGAGTACATGATGATTGGAAAGAGGGTACAACAATAGTCAGTATAGATTAGAGAAAGTGCATTACAGTACTCACTAAACCGATTTTATGATGTTGATTCATAAGGATCATGGATAATACTGTATGTTGTAAATATGCTTCTCTAAGTTATTGTTAATTAATATAAAAATAAAACTGTAGATTAGCTGTGCTTACCACGATAATGTCACTACTTTTCACCTCTGAGGATATTCATCACTATCACATGATGAGTCAACACAAGGGGAGTGAGCTATGCATGTTTTTCTGACGGGGGCGTCTGGCTGGGTTGGTTCAGCCGTTGCTGAAGATCTACTGGCGGCCGGGCATCAGGTTACCGGGCTGGTGCGCAATGCGCAAAAAGCACAGGCGCTGGTGGCCCTGGGAATGCAGGTGGTCACGGGAACGCTGGACGATCATCAATTGCTGCATGATGGCGCAAGCCGTGCCGATGCGGTTATCCATACTGCCTTCAATCACGATTTTTCACGTTTTAGTGAGAATTGCGCGCAGGATGAGCGCGCCATCCAGATTCTGGGGGAGGTGCTACATGGTAGCGACCACCCTCTGTTGGTGACCTCCGGGGTGGCGATGATTGCCCCAGGACGTCTGGCGACAGAGAACGACCTGCCGTTTGTCGCGCCAGCGTATCCACGCCGTTCTGAGGCTGCGGCACGTGAGTTGGCAGACAAGGGCGTGCGGGCCGCAACGATACGCCTGTCGCCGACAGTCCACGGCGTGGGCGATCATGGATTTATTCCCATCCTGATGGACCTTGCGAAGCAAACGGGTGTGTCTGCCTGGCCTGAGGACGCAGAAAACCGCTGGGCGGCGGTGCATCGTCGGGATGCTGCCACGCTTTATCGGTTAGCACTGGAGACGGGGATGACTCAGGCGGTTTATCACGCGGTGGCGGAAGAGGGCATCCTGTTTCGCGATATCGCGCAGGCCATCGGTAAACATCTTGGGGTACCCGCCGAGCCGCGGGCGAGGGAGCATTTTGGCTGGTTTGCTGATTTTGCATCTCTCAATATGGCCGCAAGCAGTGAACAGACGCGCGCGGTACTGGGCTGGAACCCGACGCATCCAACGCTACTTGCTGACCTCGCGCAGGCGCAATATTAGGCCAGTAAATTAATACACTTCGCTTTTCATCAATAAGCGGCTGGATATCTATCCAGCCTTTTTTTATGATACAGCATTCTTACTTCGGCCATTAACGCAGGAGCGTCATGTGATAGGCAGACTCAGAGGCATTATTCTGGAAAAACAGCCCCCTTTAGTCCTGATGGAAGTCGGAGGCGTGGGCTACGAAGTGCATATGCCGATGACCTGTTTCTATGAACTGCCGGAGGCGGGGAAAGAGGCCGTGGTCTTCACCCATTTTGTGGTGCGTGAAGATGCGCATCTGCTGTTTGGTTTTAACAACAAGCAAGAGCGCAGGCTGTTTCGCGAACTGATAAAAACCAATGGCGTGGGGCCAAAACTGGCGCTAGCCATTCTTTCCGGCATGAACGCGCAACAATTTGTGAATGCCGTCGAACGCGAAGACCCTGCGGCACTGATTAAACTGCCGGGTATCGGCAAGAAAACGGCAGAGCGACTGATTGTCGAAATGAAAGATCGCTTTAAAGGGTTACATGGCGACCTGTTCACGCCAGCCGCCGATCTGGTGCTGACATCACCCGCCAGCCCGGCTGCGGATGATGCAGAGCAGGAAGCGGTTGCCGCACTGGTGGCGTTGGGCTATAAACCTCAGGAAGCCAGCCGGATGGTTAGCAAAATCGCCAAACCGGGCGCCAACAGTGAAACTCTGATCCGCGAAGCATTACGCGCCGCGTTGTGAGGTAAAGGATGATTGAAGCAGACCGTCTGGTCTCCCCCGACAGCGTTATTAATGCGGAAGAGGTCGCGGATCGCGCGATCCGCCCTAAATTGCTGGCGGAGTATGTGGGTCAGCCGCAGGTGCGCTCGCAAATGGAAATTTTTATCCAGGCGGCGAAGCTGCGTGGTGACGCGCTGGATCACTTGCTGATATTCGGCCCTCCAGGACTTGGGAAAACTACCCTGGCGAATATCGTCGCTAACGAGATGGGCGTCAACCTGCGTACCACCTCGGGTCCAGTACTGGAAAAAGCGGGCGACCTGGCGGCAATGCTCACCAACCTTGAGCCGCATGACGTATTGTTTATCGATGAAATTCACCGTCTCTCGCCGGTGGTAGAGGAGGTCCTCTACCCGGCAATGGAAGATTATCAGCTCGATATTATGATCGGCGAAGGCCCGGCGGCACGCTCAATCAAAATTGATTTGCCTCCCTTTACGCTGATTGGCGCAACGACGCGTGCAGGTTCATTGACCTCACCGCTGCGTGACCGTTTCGGTATTGTGCAGCGGCTGGAGTTTTATCAGGTGGCGGATTTACAGCACATTGTGGGGCGCAGCGCCCGCTACATGGGGCTTGAGATGAGCGAAGAGGGCGCGCTGGAAGTCGCAAGGCGTTCGCGCGGCACGCCGCGTATCGCTAACCGTCTGCTGCGCCGGGTGCGTGATTTTGCCGAAGTGAAGCATGATGGCGCGATTACGCTTGATATCGCCTCTCAGGCGCTTGATATGCTGAACGTTGACGCGGAAGGGTTTGATTACATGGACCGCAAGCTGCTGCTGGCGGTCATCGATAAATTCTTTGGTGGGCCGGTAGGGTTGGATAACCTTGCCGCCGCAATCGGGGAAGAGCGCGAAACCATTGAAGATGTGCTGGAGCCCTTTTTAATTCAGCAAGGCTTCCTGCAGCGTACCCCACGTGGCCGCATGGCGACGGTCAGGGCATGGAACCATTTCGGGATTACGCCGCCGGAGATGCCCTGAGATTTTCCCGCATCAGCCATTGTCGCTATTCTGAATGGCAGAAAGGCCGAAACAACGGGTTTCGGCCAGATAAGAAGGTCAGGTAGCGCTTTTTTTCATCATACTGAAAATGAACAACAGCGCGGCGCACAGCACGACAGACGGTCCTGCTGGCGTGTCGTAAAAGGCAGAGAAGGTTAGCCCACCGGTGACGGCAATCATGCCGACACCTACTGCCACTCCCGCCATTTGCTCTGGCGTCCGGGCAAAGCGGCGCGCGGTGGCCGCGGGAATTATCAGCAAGGACGTGATAATCAGCGCCCCGACAAACTTCATCGCCACCCCAATGGTCAGCGCGGTAACCAGCATTAACAGCAACTTCACACGCTGCAACTTCACGCCATCGACAAACGCCAGCTCCGGACTGATGGTCATCGACAGCAGGTTACGCCACTGCCAGAACAGGATCCCGATAACCAGTACAACACCAACAGCAATGGAGATTAAATCCGTGGGCGTGACTGCCAGCAGGTCGCCAAATAGGTAGGCCATCAGATCGACGCGAATATTCGACATCAGGCTGACAACCACCATGCCGAGGGATAACGCACTGTGAGCCATAATCCCCAGCAATGTATCGATAGCAAGGTGAGGGCGTTTTTCCAGCCAGACCAGCCCGGCGGCAAGCAGCAGCGTGACGGCAATCACCGCATAAAAGGGGTTAACGTCGAGCAGCAAACCGAAAGCGACACCGAGCAATGAAGCGTGGGCGAGGGTATCGCCAAAATAAGACATGCGACGCCAGACCACAAATGAACCCAACGGGCCAGCGGCGCAGGCGAGCATCATCCCGGCTAACCAGCCGGGCAACAGTAATTCAATCATCCGTGTCCATTTCCCTGACGTAATATAATGCGCCCCTGCAAATCATGACGATGATTATGGCGGTGGCGATAAATACCCAACTGCTCTGCGCCGCGTGGGCCGAACATTGAGATAAACTCAGGGTGCATGGAGACCACTTCCGGTGCGCCGGAGCAGCAAATATGGTGATTCAGGCAGAGGACTTCATCCGTTTTTGCCATCACCAGATGCAGGTCATGGGAGACCATCAGTACGGCGCAATCAAGCTCGCGACGTAATTGATCAATAAGATCGTAGAGTGCCACCTGACCGTTAACATCGACCCCTTGCGTTGGCTCATCCAGTACCAGCAACTGTGGCTGATTGAGTAGGGCACGGGCCAGCAGCACGCGTTGCGTTTCACCGCCGGATAGTTTTTGCATCGGGGCATCGACAAGGTGCGCGGCATTCACACGTTTTAGCGCCGGAACAATATCATCTTTACGGGTGCCGGGCCGCAGACGCATAAAGCGACCCACGGTCAACGGCAGCGTGGTATCGAGATGCAGTTTTTGCGGCACATAACCAATACGCAGGGCATTGCCACGCTTGATCGTCCCGGTATCGGGTGCTACAAGCCCCAGTACCACGCGCACCAGCGTCGATTTCCCCGCGCCATTGGGACCGAGCAGGGTAAGAATTTTACCGGGTTGTAGAGTGAGCGAAATGTCAGACAGTACGCGTCTTTGGCCGAAACTGACGGAGACATTTTCCAGCGTTACCAGATTAGTCATAGCATTTAAAGGGTTGCACAAGTTGTCGAATGTTATAATATCACATTCCACATATTCATTACGATAATTAGTCGCATTATGTTACATAAAAATACGCTTCTTTGCGCAGCGCTTTTCACCGCCTTATCCGGTGGAGTAATGAGCACCGCAAACGCCGCTGTTGTCGCGTCGCTCAAGCCTCTGGGCTTCATCGCTTCCGCGATTGCGGATGGGGTAACGACAACAGAAGTACTACTCCCCGATGGGGCTTCTGAGCACGATTATGCCCTGCGCCCGTCTGATGTAAAACGCTTGCAGAACGCGGACTTAGTCTTCTGGGTAGGCCCGGACATGGAAGCGTTCATGGATAAGTCCGCCCAGCAGATTCCGACGGCAAAGCAGGTGCTCATGCAGGAACTGCCTGGCGTGAAACCGTTACTCATCAAGGGCAGCGATGATGACGACCACGACCATGACGCAGGCCATCACGGCGACGAAAATAGTGATGAACATCACCATCATGGTGATTACAACATGCATCTGTGGCTTTCACCAGAGATTGCACGGCTGTCGGCGGTTGCAATCCACGATAAATTAGTAGAAGTTATGCCCCAAAGCCGAGCACGGCTGGACGCCAACCTGCAAGCGTTTGAGGCCACTCTGGCACAAACCGACAAAGAGGTTGGCAGCGAGCTGGCGCCAGTGAAGGGTAAAGGTTATTTCGTTTTTCATGATGCCTATGGCTATTTTGAGAGGCATTACGGGCTGACTCCGTTAGGTCACTTTACCGTCAACCCTGAAATTCAACCTGGTGCGCAGCGTTTACATCAAATCAGAACACAGTTGGTTGAGCAAAAAGCAGCCTGCGTTTTTGCTGAGCCACAGTTCAGGCCAGCGGTCGTTGAAGCTGTTGCCAGAGGGACATCCGTTCGAATGGGAACGTTGGATCCCCTTGGTACCAGTATCAAGCTTGGCAAAGAGAGCTATTCGCAGTTCCTTGCCCAGTTGTCTAACCAGTATGCGAGCTGCCTGAAAGGAGATTAACGAGGAAGTGGATACGTGCAACAGATAGCCCGCTCTGTCGCCCTGGCATTTAATAATCTGCCCCGACCCCACCGCGTTATGCTGGGGTCACTTACAGTTCTCACTTTAACGGTTGCCGTCTGGCGACCGTATGTCTACCACCCCGAATCCACGCCGACACCCATTGTCAAAACCATCGAGCTGGAAAAGAAAGAGATTCGTTCGCTGCTGCCTGAGGCCAGTGAGCCTATCGATCAGTCTATGCCCGACGAAGTTGAAGACATTCCCCAGGATGAACTTGACGATAAAACTGCCGGTGAAGAGGGCGTGCACGAATATGTCGTGTCGACCGGCGATACGCTGAGCAGTATCCTGAATCAGTACGGCATTGATATGGGTGATATCAGCCAGCTCGCCGCGGCAGATAAAGACCTGCGTAACATGAAAATTGGTCAGCAGATCTCCTGGACGTTGACCGCAGACGGCGATCTGCAGCGCATGACCTGGGAAGTTTCCCGCCGTGAAACCCGCACTTATGACCGCGTTGATGGCGGCTTTAAAATGACCAGTGCGATTCAGGAAGGCGATTGGGTCAACTCCGTGCTGAAAGGCACGGTTGGCGGCAGTTTTGTCAGCAGTGCGAAAGAAGCCGGCTTAACCAATGTCGAAATCAGCGCCGTCATCAAAGCGATGCAGTGGCAAATGGATTTCCGTAAACTCAAAAAAGGCGATGAGTTCTCTGTGCTGATGTCCCGCGAAATGCTGGAAGGGAAACAGGAACAGAGCCAACTGCTGGGTGTTCGTCTGCGCTCTGATGGTAAAGATTATTTTGCGATTCGCGCCGACGACGGTAAATTTTACGACCGCAACGGTACCGGGCTGGCGAAAGGCTTTATGCGTTTCCCCACGTCGAAACAGTTCCGCGTCTCCTCCAACTTTAATCCGCGTCGCCTGAACCCGGTCACGGGTCGCGTTGCGCCGCATAAGGGCGTCGATTTCGCCATGCCGCAGGGGACGCCGGTTCTCTCTGTGGGTGACGGCGAAGTGGTGGTTGCCAAACGCAGTGGTGCGGCGGGGTATTATGTCGCGGTGCGTCATGGCCGCACCTACACCACGCGCTATATGCACTTGCGCAAATTGCTGGTGAAAGAAGGGCAGAAAGTGAAACGTGGCGATCGCATCGCGCTCTCCGGTAACACTGGTCGTTCAACAGGCCCGCATTTGCATTATGAAGTGTGGATCAACCAGCAGGCGGTGAACCCCTTAACGGCGAAACTGCCAAGGACCGAAGGTCTGAGCGGTACCGATCGTCGTGATTATCTGGCGCAGGTGAAGGACATCGTTCCGCAATTGAAATTCGATTAACGCCTTACAGCATACAAGCCGGCGTCGACATACGCCGGCTTTTTCTTTTGTAGGAATTAACGCACCTCGTTACACTATTCTTACTTTGCTTACTTGAATACTTGCCTGCGGAACATGCATGGAAACGAAGAAAAATAATTCTGAATACATTCCCGAATTTGAAGAAGGCTTTCGCCACCGGCGCTACTGGGGCGCGTGGATGGGTGTTTTTGCGTTTGCCGGTGTAGCGCTGCTCCCTGCGTCGTTACGCGATCCGTTGTTGGGGACGCTGGGGCGACTTGCCGGTAAATTCGGTAAGAGTGCGCGTCGGCGTGCGCAGATCAACCTGCTGTACTGCTTTCCGGAAAAATCAGAAGCGGAACGCGAAGCGATCATTGATGAGATGTTTGCCACTGCACCGCAGGCAATGGTACTGATGGCGGAACTGGCGCTGCGTGGGCCAGAGAAGATCCTGCCGCGCGTTGAGTGGCAGGGTCGTGAGATTATTGATGGGCTGCGCGACAACAACGAAAACGTCATTTTTCTGGTCCCGCACGGCTGGGGCGTTGATATCCCGGCAATGTTGATGGCATCCCAGGGGCAGAAAATGGCGGCGATGTTCCATAATCAGGGCAATAAAGTGTTCGATTATGTCTGGAATACGGTACGCCGCCGCTTTGGCGGACGTCTGCATGCACGTAACGACGGTATCAAACCGTTTATTCAGTCCGTACGCCAGGGGTACTGGGGCTACTATCTGCCCGATCAGGATCACGGTGCTGAGCACAGCGAATTTGTTGATTTCTTTGCCACCTATAAAGCCACGCTACCGGCGATTGGCCGTTTAATGAAGGTGTGCCGTGCACGCATTGTGCCGCTTTTTCCGGTGTATGATGCGACGACGCACAGGCTGATCATTCAGGTTCGCCCACCGATGGACGATCTGTTAACGGCGGATGACGTCACCATTGCGCGCCGAATGAACGAAGAGGTTGAAGTGTTCGTCGGCCCGCACCCTGAGCAGTACACCTGGATTTTAAAACTGCTGAAAACACGCAAGCCGGGCGAGACTGAACCGTACAGACGCAAAGAGTTATTCCCGAAGAAATAAAAAAACCCCGCCAGGCGGGGTTTTTGCTTTTTGGATACTGCTTATTCCACGGTCAGAATGCGCGTGGTGTTAGTGGTGCCCACGGTGCTCATCACGTCGCCCTGGGTGACGATCACCAGATCGCCAGAAATCAGGTAACCTTTGTCACGCAGCAGATTGACCGCATCGTTGGCAGCGGCAACACCTTCGCTCGCGCTGTCAAAATGGACCGGCGTTACGCCACGGTACAGCGCGGTCAGGTTCAGCGTACGCTCATGGCGGGAGAGCGCGAAAATCGGCAGGCCGGAACTGATACGTGACGTCATTAACGCCGTACGCCCGGACTCCGTCATGGAGATAATCGCCGTTACCCCTTTCAGGTGGTTAGCGGCATACATTGCCGACATGGCGATGGCTTCTTCCACGTTATCAAACTGAATATCCAGGCGGTGTTTCGACACGTTGATGCTGGGGATCTTTTCCGCACCCAGGCACACGCGCGCCATCGCGGCAACGGTTTCTGCCGGGTACTGGCCTGCGGCTGTTTCCGCAGAGAGCATAACCGCATCGGTACCATCCAGCACGGCGTTTGCCACGTCCATCACTTCTGCGCGAGTGGGCATTGGGTTGGTGATCATCGATTCCATCATCTGCGTGGCGGTGATGACCGCACGGTTAAGCTGACGCGCACGACGGATCAGCGCTTTCTGGATACCCACCAGTTCCGGGTCGCCAATTTCTACGCCGAGGTCGCCACGGGCAACCATCACCACGTCGGAGGCGAGGATCACATCATCCATCGCTTCCTGGCTGCAGACCGCTTCTGCGCGCTCAACCTTGGCGACAATTTTGGCGTCACAACCAGCGTCGCGCGCCAGGCGGCGTGCATAGTTCAGGTCTTCGCCACAGCGCGGGAAGGAGACGGCGAGGTAATCCACGCCAATCAGCGCCGCAGTTACAATATCTGCTTTGTCTTTATCGGTCAGTGCTTCTGCAGAGAGGCCACCGCCCAGTTTGTTAATGCCTTTATTGTTAGACAGCGGGCCGCCCACCGTGACTTCGGTGAACACTTTCATGCCCTGGACTTCCAGTACTTTTAACTGAACGCGGCCATCATCGAGCAACAGGATATCGCCAGGCACCACGTCAGCGGGCAGGCCTTTATAGTCGATGCCGACTTTTTCTTTATCGCCTTCGCCTTTGCCGAGGTTGGCATCAAGCAGGAATTTATCGCCAATGTTAAGGAATACTTTGCCTTCCTTGAACGTGGACACGCGAATTTTCGGTCCTTGTAAATCGCCAAGAATAGCAACATGACGTCCCAGTTTTGCCGCAATTTCACGCACTTTATCCGCACGTAATTTATGATCTTCCGGTGTGCCGTGTGAGAAGTTCATGCGTACCACGTTGGCGCCTGCGGCGATAATCTTCTCAAGATTATTATCGCGGTCGGTGGCCGGGCCTAAAGTGGTAACAATTTTGGTTCTGCGAAGCCTTCTGGACATGTAATACTCCGTTGTCTAAAACAACCAGGTGTTGCGTGAACATGGATTCAGTTAAGTTATCAAAATGAGAATTTAACCGAACAGCGTAAGATGTTACAACTTTGTTATTACTATCGGTCTATTAATGTTTGTCGCTCCGGATGAGCAACTCCTTATCAAAGCGCGATTCTTTCAGTGCTTCTTTGACACGCTTCAAGTTATCCCGGAATTTTGCGCCACGTCGCAATGTGAAACCGGTGGCGAGAACGTCAATAACCGTGAGCTGTGCCAGACGCGACACCATGGGCATGTAAATGTCAGTATCTTCCGGAACGTCGAGGGTAATGGCCAGTGTCGCTTCCCGCGCAAGCGGTGTATCGGCTGATGTCAGCGCAATGACCATGGCGTCGTTTTCCCGCGCCAACTGTGCCAGTTCAACCAGACTCTTTGTGCGTCCGGTATGAGAAATCAGCACAACCACGTCATCATCACTACAATTCATACAACTCATGCGTTGCAGCACAATGTCGTCGGTATAAATAACCGGTACGTTGAAGCGGAAAAATTTGTTCATCGCATCGTGCGCGACGGCCGCGGACGAGCCAAGACCGAAAAAGGCGATTTTCTTTGCCTGCGTTAGCAGATCTACGGCGCGGTTGACCGCCGTCATATCGAGCGACTGGCGTACATGGTCCAGGCTTGCCATCGCTGACTCGAAAATTTTGCCAGTATAGGCTTCGACACTGTCATCTTCATCGACGTTGCGATTAACATAGGGAGTGCCGTTTGCCAGACTTTGCGCCAGATGCAATTTAAAATCCGGAAACCCGCGGGTATCCAGACTGCGGCAAAATCGGTTCACCGTTGGTTCGCTGACACCCGCTTGCTGGGCAAGGGCGGCGATACTGGAATGAATGGCTTGATCGGGGAAGGCGAGGATCACTTCCGCCACTTTGCGCTCGGATTTGCTAAGGTGTTCCAGTTGAGACTGGATTTTTTCCAGCATATTCATTTTTAACGAATCGCTCATCAGTGAAACGATTCCACAGAAAGGTGAAATCGTGATGCGTTTTAGCAAGAATATACCTTTCTGCCGCAAAGAAAGGTAAGCGACAACGTTAAATGTTGTTGTTTTTTTTCATTACATGATCGCAGTCGGATTTTATTCGCCGCGTATCGGGCAAACATCCAGCATTTTCAAGGCGAAAACCCAGATTTTCGCCGAAGAGAAGAAGAACGCACACGTAGCCAAGCGTTAGCAGTTTCGGGAATTACGTAAAAGCAGTACAGTGCAGTGTAATAAAATTACAACTAAAACCTGGCATAAGCACCAGGATAGCCAACTGAGGAGAATGACATGGCGGTAACGCAAACAGCCCAGGCATGTGACCTGGTCATTTTCGGCGCGAAAGGCGACCTCGCACGCCGGAAATTGCTGCCTTCCCTGTATCAACTGGAAAAAGCGGGTCAGATCCATCCGGATACGCGTATCCTGGGTGTCGGACGCGCCGACTGGGATAAAGAAGCCTATATAAAAGTGGTGCGTGAAGCGCTCGAAACTTTCATGAAGGAAAAAATCGATGAAAGCTTATGGGACACGCTGAGCGGCCGCCTGGATTTCTGCAACCTGGACGTTAATGACACCAAAGCGTTTAAACGCCTTGGCGCCATGCTTGACCAGAAGAATCGCACCACTATTAACTACTTTGCGATGCCGCCAAGCACCTTTGGCGCAATTTGCAAAGGCCTGGGCGAGGCGAAGCTGAATGCGAAACCTGCCCGTGTGGTTATGGAAAAACCGTTGGGTACCTCGCTTGCCACCTCCCGCGAAATTAACGATCAGGTTGGCGAATATTTCGAAGAGTGCCAGGTCTACCGTATCGACCACTATCTGGGTAAAGAGACGGTACTGAACCTGCTGGCGCTGCGCTTTGCCAACTCCCTGTTTGTGAACAACTGGGATAACCGTACGATTGATCACGTGGAAATCACGGTGGCGGAAGAGGTGGGTATTGAAGGTCGCTGGGGTTACTTTGACCAGGCAGGTCAAATGCGCGACATGATCCAGAACCACCTGCTGCAAATCCTTTGCATGATCGCTATGTCTCCGCCGTCCGATCTCACCGCAGACAGCATTCGTGACGAAAAAGTGAAAGTGCTGAAATCCTTGCGTCGCATCGATCGCTCGAACGTGCGCGAGAAAACCGTTCGTGGTCAGTACACCACCGGCTTTGCGCAGGGCAAAAAAGTCCCGGGCTATCTGGAAGAAGAGGGCGCGAACAAATCCAGTAACACCGAAACCTTCGTCTCTATTCGCGTAGATATCGACAACTGGCGCTGGGCGGGCGTGCCGTTCTACCTGCGCACGGGTAAACGCCTGCCGACGAAATGCTCTGAAGTCGTGGTCTATTTCAAAACGCCGGAGCTGAACCTGTTTAAAGAGTCGTGGCAGGATCTGCCCCAGAACAAACTCACCATCCGTCTGCAACCAGATGAAGGTGTGGATATCCAGGTACTGAATAAAGTGCCAGGGCTGGATCACAAGCACAATCTGCAGACCACGAAGCTGGACCTGAGCTATTCCGAAACTTTCAACGAAACGCATCTGGCGGACGCTTACGAGCGCCTGTTGCTGGAAACCATGCGTGGCATTCAGGCGCTGTTCGTGCGCCGTGATGAAGTTGAAGAAGCGTGGAAGTGGGTTGACTCCATCACCGAAGCCTGGGCGATGGATAACGACTCGCCGAAACCGTATCAGGCCGGGACCTGGGGACCGGTTGCCTCTGTGGCGATGATCACCCGTGATGGCCGTTCGTGGAACGAATTTGAGTAATCAGGTTGTTGCCAATGTTACGGAGTTTTACCGGTAACATGATCTAACTCAGAAATCAGGCCAATATTTCAACTTTCAGGCTCCGACTGGATTCACCAGCGGAGCTTTTTTTATTACACTGGCTACAGTAATTTTGCCTTTGGGCGCGGTGTGGCGGCGTTTCTGCTGGAATTAAAATGCTGAAAACCTCCTGCATACCGTTGTCCCGGACAGATAAATTTCAGGAGCCTTTATGAATCCAGTATTGTTACGCGTAACAAATCGCATTGCTGAACGCTCGCGCGAAAGCCGAACTGCCTACTTAAAACGCATCAATCAGGCGAAGAGTGAAACCGTACACCGCTCCTCGCTGGCGTGTGGAAACCTGGCCCACGGCTTTGCCGCCTGCCAGCCTGATGACAAAGCTTCGCTCAAAAGTATGCTGCGTAACAATATCGGCATCATCACCTCCTATAACGATATGCTTTCAGCACATCAACCTTACGAAACCTATCCCAATATCATCCGCAAAGCGCTGCACTCAGTTAACGCGGTCGGCCAGGTAGCAGGCGGTGTTCCGGCCATGTGTGACGGGGTTACGCAGGGTCAGGACGGGATGGAACTTTCACTGCTCAGCCGTGAAGTGATCGCCATGTCGGCGGCAGTTGGTCTGTCGCATAATATGTTTGACGGGGCGTTGTTCCTTGGCGTCTGCGACAAAATCGTCCCCGGCCTCGCGATGGCCGCGTTTTCGTTTGGTCATCTGCCCGCCGTGTTTATCCCGTCAGGTCCCATGGCCAGCGGTCTGGCAAATAAAGAAAAGGTACGCATTCGTCAGCTTTATGCAGAAGGCAAAGTCGATCGTATGGCGCTGCTGGAATCCGAAGCGGCCTCTTACCACGCGCCGGGTACGTGCACTTTCTACGGTACGGCCAATACCAACCAGATGGTCGTTGAATTCATGGGCATGCAACTGCCAGGTTCTTCCTTCGTGCATCCGGATGCACCACTGCGTGAAGCGCTAACTTCGGCTGCCGCACGCCAGGTGACACGCTTAACCGGCAACGGCAGCGAATGGATGCCGATAGGCAAAATGGTTGATGAAAAAGTGGTGGTAAACGGTATCGTTTCACTGCTGGCAACCGGTGGCTCCACCAACCACACGATGCATCTGGTGGCGATGGCGCGCGCTGCGGGCATCATTATTAACTGGGATGACTTCTCTGAATTGTCGGACGTGGTGCCGCTGCTGGCGCGACTCTATCCGAACGGTCCGGCGGATATTAACCACTTCCAGGCGGCGGGTGGCGTACCTGTGTTAATGCGGGAACTGCTTAAGGGCGGTTTGCTGCATGAGGATGTCAACACGGTGGCCGGTTTTGGCCTCTCCCGTTACACCATGGAACCGTGGCTCAATAACGGTGAACTGGACTGGCGCGAAGGGGCGGCAGCGTCGCTGGATGCGGACGTTATCGCCACAATTGAGAAACCCTTCTCTCGTCATGGCGGTACCAAAGTGCTGAGTGGCAACCTTGGCCGCGCGGTGATGAAAACCTCTGCCGTACCGGTTGAATATCAGGTCATTGAAGCGCCGGCGGTGGTATTTGAGAGTCAGCATGATGTGTTACCGGCCTTTGATGCGGGGCTATTGAACAAAGACTGCGTCGTGGTGGTGCGTCACCAGGGGCCAAAAGCGAACGGCATGCCAGAATTACATAAACTTATGCCGCCACTTGGTGTATTATTGGACCGCTGTTTCAAAATTGCGTTGGTTACAGATGGACGACTCTCCGGCGCATCAGGTAAAGTGCCGTCAGCGATTCATGTGACACCCGAAGCGTATGACGGTGGATTGCTGGCGAAAGTACGTGATGGCGACATCATCCGTGTAAACGGACAGACCGGCGAATTGACGTTGCTGGTCGATGATAACGAGCTTGCTGCACGTCAGCCGCATATTCCTGACCTGAGCGCTGCGCGCGTTGGCACGGGACGCGAGCTGTTTGGCGCACTGCGAGAAAAACTTTCCGGTGCCGAGCAGGGCGCGACCTGCATTACTTTTTAAAACGACAAGATTTTTAGTTCAGGCGAGAGAATAATTCTGATGAAAAATTGGAAAACGAGTGCAGAAGCAATCCTGAAAACTGGCCCGGTAGTGCCGGTTATCGTTGTCAACAAACTGGAGCACGCTGTCCCAATGGCGAAAGCTCTGGTTGCAGGCGGCGTGCGCGTTCTTGAAGTGACACTGCGTACTGCCTGTGCCATCGATGCGATTCGCGCGATTGCAAAAGAAGTGCCGGACGCCATCATCGGTGCTGGTACCGTCCTTAACCCGCAGCAACTGAAAGAAGTGACAGAAGCGGGTGCGCAGTTCGCGATTAGCCCGGGTCTGACTGAGCCGTTGCTGAAAGCCGCCACCGAAGGCACCATCCCGTTGATTCCGGGCATCAGCACAGTTTCAGAACTGATGCTGGGCATGGACTACGGTCTGAAAGAGTTCAAATTCTTCCCGGCGGAAGCAAACGGCGGCACCAAAGCGCTGCAGGCCATTGCAGGTCCGTTCTCTCAGGTGCGTTTCTGCCCGACTGGCGGTATCTCTCCGGCGAACTACCGCGACTACCTGGCGCTGAAAAGCGTGCTGTGTATCGGTGGCTCCTGGTTGGTTCCGGCCGACGCGCTGGAAGCAGGCGATTATGATCGCATTACGAAACTGGCTCGCGAAGCGGTAGAAGGCGCGAAGTAATCTGTTTCAGTGGGCGGCGTATTATTGACTGCTCATAAAATTGAAAAGCCCGGTAAGCGTTACTGCGACCGGGCTTTTTTATATTCTTTTTTCACCAGTGTAAAAGCGTCTCTTCAATAAGATATTTAATTATCAAAATTGCAGCTTTAAACTCCGCTTCTGTGCATCGTCAGCCGTTTTACGGGTTTTACGTGATCAAAGACGTTTGCATTTTATCAGGAGCAAAGGAATGTTTCGGAATATTTTTTGTATCAGCATATTGATGATGCTGTCGACCAACGTATCTGCAAGTATTGTCATGGATATTACGCGAGTGATTTATAACGCAGGGATGCGTGAAGTCACCATCCCCATTACCAACCGCAGTAATAAACCGGTCCTGGTACAAAGCTGGCTTGATACGGGTAATAAGGCCAGCTCTCCCGCATCTAATGACACGCCCTTCATCATCATTCCTCCTATTACTCGTGTCGATGCTGAAAGTCACCAGACTTTGCGCCTTCATGTGGTTAACAGCTCGGCGCTACCGCGCGATCGTGAATCTCTTTTCTGGCTCAACGTGCTGGATGTACCCATGAAACTCCCGGCAGGTGAGGGGGTAAACCGCCTGCAGGTGGCGTTACACACGCGGGTGAAATTGTTCTATCGCCCGGAGGGATTGCGCGGCAACCCGGAAACGGCGGTGCAGGCGTTGAGCTGGCACAGCTCGAAGCAGGGTGTGACGGTTAGCAACTCCGGCGCCCGGTATGTGTCGCTGGTGTCAGTGGCAACCAAAAGCGGAAACTGGCCGGTTGATATGGTTGCGCCCGGTGAATCGCGTAATTTTCCATTGCCGGTGAAGAGCGGTACGCCAGCACAGGTGACATGGATAGATGATAATGGCATGACGAAGATATATGACGTCGTTATTAAATAATTGAAGGAGTATATAATGATCAGGGAACGTCTGCTTTCAATAATAGTTATATTAAGCGCGCTGTTATTTTCATTCTCTGCGCAGGCATGGTGTACATTAGTCTCTTATTCACCGGGCGATCAGCCAGCCGGCAAGGTTATCACCAGCAATATAAAATTAAGCTCAACACTGCGGATGCCGAAAGATATTGCAGTGGGGACCGAGCTTTACAGAGTCCACGCGCGGAATGACACCTATATCTATTACAGAGCCAATTGTAATAATAATTCTACAGACGCTAATTATTATGTGATGGGACGATTTGTCGGCGGCATCACGCCTGCGCTGTCATCATGGCAGGGGAGTAGTCTGGGAACAGTCTATCAGACCGGTATTGCGGGTATTGGTATGGTAGTTCTGAACAATAGTCGGGCAATGGGAGATAAAAGATATAGTTTTGGGACTTGCTATACCAAGTCCGACTATTCCTGCAATACCTATACATCAAACGGTAATCTCAGATTTATACTCATCAAAACGGGCGACATCACGGACAGTTTTATTGACCTGTCCACCTTGCCTAAAGTGGAAGCCGTGGTGGGAGGGAATAATTCACCTGGCAGCGACGTTCCGGTTTTCCGCCCCAGCCTAACCGGCAGGCTTACCTTTACCCAAGCGACATGCACACTTGCAGAAGCCAGTAAAACGGTGGATCTCGGCAAATATAAAGCGTCAGAATTTACTGCTGCGAATACGGCAACCCCGTGGGTGAAAGCATCTATTGATCTGCTCAACTGCAATTACGGTGGGGCACAGTCTTACGGTCATTTCATAGAGAATAACAGTAGCAGTGGCAGTAAAACAATCAGGGGCCCCATCACAGCTAACGCCATCTGGAGCCTGAGCCTTACCCCCGCCACCAGCGTCATTGATGACGCAAACGGGATTATGGCAATCAGCAGTGACTCAAACAGTGCCACGGGTATAGGGATTCAGCTTTCGAGTTCAAACACGACGCTGCAGCCAATGACGTTCTCGCAGCCGACAACCGGAACCCTGGTATCAGGCACCGATGCCACCATGACCATTCCACTGTATGCCCGCTATATCAAAACCGGAGCAGCCGTGACGCCAGGCCGGGCCGATGGGAAACTGACCTATCTGATCGAATATAAATGAACACCATAGCCCCGGTAAGCGAAGCAATACCGGGGACTGCCGTCGGGTTTAACCCGTAACTTTCACCGCTGCTGCCGCGGCTTTTGCGCGTTCAACCGCTTCTTCAACGCTATCAGCCGTTGCCAGCGCAACGCCTAAACGACGCGTGCCGTCGATTTCGGGCTTGCCAAACAGACGGACCTGCAGGCCGGCACCAACGGCATTTTGCACGTTATTAAACGTGACGTTCTGGCTTTTCAGTTCCGGTAAGATCACCGCCGATGCCGATGGCCCGTACTGGCGGATTTGCCCAATGGGCAGACCAAGGAAGGCGCGAACATGCAGGGCGAATTCTGAAACATCCTGAGAAATCAGCGTGACCATGCCTGTATCGTGCGGGCGTGGAGAGACTTCGCTAAAGACCACCTCATCGCCGCAGACGAACAATTCGACACCAAACAGCCCATAGCCCCCGAGCGCCAGCACTACTTTACTGGCGATCTCTTTTGCACGTTCCAGCGCAAGGTCGGTCATTGATTGTGGCTGCCAGGATTCACGATAGTCGCCATCTTCCTGACGATGACCGACTGGCGCACAGAAATGCACGCCATCTGAGGCGCTAATGGTCAACAGGGTGATTTCAAAATCAAAATTCACCACACCTTCAACGATAACGCGACCGGCACCCGCGCGCCCGCCTTGTTGCGCATATGCCCAGGCTTTCGCCAGTTGCCCGGCGCTGCGAATGAAACTCTGGCCCTTACCGGAAGAACTCATGACGGGTTTGACGATACAGGGCAGGCCGATCTCATCAACGGCCTGACGGAACGCCTCTTCACTGTCGGCAAAGCGGTAGCTTGATGTAGGAAGGGCAAGTTCTTCGGCTGCCAGACGACGGATACCTTCACGGTTCATGGTCAATTTGGTTGCCCGTGCACAGGGCACGACATGCTGCCCCTGAGCTTCCAGCTCCAGCAGTGTGTCGGTGGCAATCGCTTCGATTTCCGGCACGATAAAATGCGGTTTTTCCTGCGCGACCAGCGCTTTTAACGCCTCACCATCAAGCATATTAATAACATGCGAGCGGTGGGCCACATGCATTGCGGGCGCGTCGGCATAACGATCTACGGCAATGACTTCAATGCCCAGACGCTGGCATTCAATCGCCACTTCTTTGCCTAATTCCCCTGAACCCAATAACATTACGCGAGTCGCCGCCGGACGCAGCGCAGTACCTAATAGAGTCATAGCAAGTCGACCTTCTTAAAAAAATCTGGCGGCAGTATATACGAAAACGTTTGCGTCTGTCTTTTACGACTTGCGCTCTGATAAATGACGCAGTAATATACTGTATATAAATACAGTTAAAAGGGGCTGCATCATGGCGGTTGAAGTCAAGTATGTTGTGATTCGTGAAGGTGAGGAAAAAATGTCTTTTGCCAGCAAAAAGGAAGCTGACGCTTACGATAAAATGCTCGACCTGGCCGAGGTACTTGAAGGCTGGCTGGGCGAAGCGCCAGTGACGCTTGAAGAAGGCCAGCGCGATCAAATGGCGCTCTGGCTGGCTGAACAAAAAGATGTGCTCAGCCATATCCTCAAGTCCGGTAAGTTACCGGGTGCGGATACCCAGGAGAGTGCACCAGCAGTGGCTCAGGATGACGCAGAAATTGAGTCATCAGACGCGGTTGATATTAAGTCAAAAGCGAAACGTTCTGCCGCCTGATCCCGGCTTGCACTGCCAGTAATTTGTACCATGCTTTGATTGGGCTCTATGCACAGGAGAAAAGCATGAAAATAGCAGGAGTGTTGCTGGGTACAATATTACTGGCGGGCAGCGTAGTCGCGTCGGCTGCTACTGCCAAATCGGTGAAATTTCCCTCTTGCGAAGGCATGAACGCCGAGGGGATTGCTGCGAGCGTCAAACGCGATTATTTGCAAAACCGCATCGTACGCTGGGCTGATGACCAAAAAAAACTTGGACAGGCGGATCCCGTTGCCTGGGTTACTCCGAAAGACATACGGGGTAAGAACGATCAATGGGATGTTCCCTTGACGGTTCGCGGCAAGAGTACTGACATTCACTATCTCGTCAAAGTCGATTGTAAAGCAGGAAAAGCGGAGTATCAGCCTCGTTAAGGCTGCGACCTTTTCTCATCTTTTGCTGTTTTAGACATTTCCTGACACCCCCTCGCTTAGGCTTCTCGTTTACAAAACGATTAAGTGAGGGGAATCATGGCAAACTGGTTAAACCAATTACAGTCTCTTCTTGGCCAACAAGGCCAGTCATCGTCATCCTCCGGCGGGCAGGATCTCGGCAAATTACTCGTGCCCGGTGCCTTAGGCGGGCTTGCTGGTTTGCTGGTCGCCAGCAAATCCTCTCGCAAATTACTGACCAAATACGGTACCAGTGCGCTGCTTGTTGGTGGTGGGGCCGTGGCGGGCAGCGTGCTGTGGAATAAATACAAAGACAAAGTGCGTGCTGCCCATCAGGGGGAAGCGCAGTTTGGTCAACAGAGTTCGTCTATTGATGCGCGCACGGAACGCCTTATTCTGGCCCTGGTGTTTGCCGCGAAGAGCGACGGACATATTGATGACAGAGAACGTGCCGCTATCGAACAACAACTGAACGAGGTCGGTATTGAAGAACAGGGGAGAGCGCTGATTGCGAAAGCGATCGAACTACCATTGGATCCGCACCGTCTTGCATCCGGCATCAAAAATGAGGAAGAGGCGCTGGAAGTGTACTTCCTGAGCTGTGCTGCGATAGATATCGACCACTTTATGGAGCGCAGCTATCTGGCCGCTTTAGGTGATGCGCTTAAGATCCCGCAGGAGGTTCGGGACGGTATCGAAGAAGACCTTCGACAACAAAAAAAGGGGCTCATCGACTAACGCTACTTTCTCGTTTCGCTTGCATCACGCGCGGCTTTTGCCAACCTTATAGTGTGTTAAACAAATAAGAACAGAGCTATGCCGCCGAAAGCTAAACAAATCCCCCACGCCATGACAGTTCATGGCGATACACGTCTGGACAACTATTACTGGCTGCGCGACGACACCCGTTCGCAGCCAGATGTACTCGAGTACCTGCAAGCTGAAAATGAGTACGGCCGCTGCATTATGGCTTCCCAGCAGGCGCTACAGGATAGTCTGCTGGAAGAGATCATTTCGCGTATTCCGCAGCGCGAGGTTTCAGCGCCCTATGTTAAGAATGGCTATCGCTATCGCCACATCTTTGAGCCGGGGTGTGAGTATCCCATATACCAACGCCAGTCTGCGCTGTCTGCTGAATGGGATGAGTGGCAAGTGCTGCTGGACGCGAATCAGCGCGCTTCGCATAGCGAATTTTATACCCTCGGTGGGATTGCCATCTCGCCGGATAATACGCTTATGGCCATTTCCGAGGATTACCTGTCGCGCCGCCAGTACGGAGTACGCTTTCGTAATCTGGAAACCGGCAACTGGTATCCGGAGATGCTCGACAATGTCTCACCGGGGTGTGTCTGGGTTAACGATTCAGAGACCCTTTATTATGTGCGTAAGCATGCCACGACCCTGTTGCCTTACCAGGTCTGGCGTCACACCGTCGGAACGCCCTCAACGCAAGATGAACTGATTTACGAAGAGGCGGACGACACTTTTTACGTCAGCCTGAGCAAAACCAGCTCCCAACACTACATCATTATTCATCTTGCGAGTGCGACGACCAGTGAGGTATTGCTGCTGGATGCTGAATTGCCGGATGCACAGCCGCTCTGTTTTTTACCGCGTCGTAAGGATCACGATTACAGCCTCGATCATTTTCAGCACTCGTTCTATTTGCGTTCAAACCGCGATGGCAAAAATTTCGGCTTGTATCGCACCAAAGTGCGCGATGAAAGACGCTGGGAGGTACTGATTCCTGCCAGGGATAATGTCATGCTGGAGGGGTTTACCCTGTTTACCGACTGGCTGGTGGTTGAGGAAAGACAGCGTGGTCTCACCAGTCTGCGGCAGATCAACCGCAAGACGCGAGAAGTCACCGGAATCGCGTTTGACGATCCGGCATATGTTACCTGGCTTGCTTATAATCCGGAGCCGGAGACCTCGCGGCTGCGCTATGGCTATTCCTCCATGACGACGCCCGATACCTTGTTTGAACTCGACATGGATACCGGCGAGCGCCGGGTGATCAAACAGACGGAAGTGGCCGGGTTTGATGCCAGTGACTATCGTAGCGAGCATTTGTGGATCCGCGCGCGGGATGGCGTGGAAGTGCCGGTATCGCTGGTCTACAACCACAAACACTTCCGCAAAGGAGAAAATCCGTTATTGGTCTATGGCTACGGATCCTACGGCGCCAGCATGGATGCCGATTTCAGCAGTAGCCGGTTAAGTTTGCTCGATCGTGGTTTTGTCTATGCCATTGCCCACATTCGTGGCGGCGGGGAACTGGGGCAGCAGTGGTATGAGGACGGTAAATTCCTGAACAAAAGAAATACTTTCAACGATTTTATCGATGTCACGGATGGGCTGTTAGCACTGGAGTACGGCTCTCCGCTTTTCTGCTACGCCATGGGCGGCAGTGCAGGGGGGTTGTTGATGGGGGCCGTCATCAATGAGCGTCCGTCACTGTTTCACGGCGTCATCGCTCAGGTACCGTTTGTGGATACGCTCACTACGATGCTGGATGAATCCATCCCTCTGACCACCGGTGAGTTTGAAGAGTGGGGGAATCCGCAGGATGAAACCTACTATCACTACATCAAACGCTATAGTCCGTACGATAATGTCGGCGCCCATGACTATCCCCATATGCTGGTTACCACGGGGCTGCATGACTCTCAGGTGCAATACTGGGAACCTGCCAAATGGGTCGCGAAACTGCGAGAATTTAAAACGGACAATAATCTGCTGCTGCTTTGTACCGATATGGATTCCGGTCACGGCGGCAAATCAGGCCGTTTCAAATCCTACGAGGGCGTGGCGCTGGAGTTCGCTTTCCTGGTCGCGCTGGCGCAAGGCACGCTCCCGGGCAAAAAAGCGGATTAATTATCGTCGAGATAATGCTTTAACGTCAGCCGTAGTTCCGGACTCATTCGGTCCAGATTGTTGAACAACCAGCGCAGGTAACCAGGGTCGCGCTCTGCGACTTCGGCAACGGCTTTACCCCGATATTTACCGAAGGTGAAGGTTGTCAGCAGAGCGGGTCTGCCGGTAACCGTTGCCATTTGGTCCGGGGTCCAGCCTGATGTGTTGATAATGTCAATCAGCAAGGCCGCGGTGATATAGCAATCATAAAGCGCACGGTGATGATGCAATCCGGCAGGTGTCTGCACGCTAAGTTTGCGTGATTTATACAAAGCCATATTGCTGTATTTAATGCCGGGCCAGAGTCGACGCGCCAGCTTCATGGTACAAATCCATTCACCGGGCATTTCGGGTAAGACGCGCCTGTCGAAGCTCGCATTATGGGCGACATACCAGTGACTGCCGTAGTAGTGGGGAATAATCTCTTCAATCCACGGTTGATTCGCCACCATGGATTCGGTTATCCGATGGATAGCCATCGCCTGCGGACTGATAGGGCGATCCGGGCGCACGAGATGGCTCATTGGATTAATAATCTGCCCGTTCACCACATCCACGGACGCAATCTCGACAATCCCACCCTGCAAATCGCAGGTTTCGGTATCGATGACGCGCAGTACGGTTTCGGCGGTCATTTGCTTTTCGGCTCGTAAGGCAGACGAGACAGATTGACGGACGCCAGGCGGTGAGCAATAAGCCGTTCACGAAACCAGTTGCGCAGGTGTTCTGGCTGTTCGCGTTCCACCACCTCAGCGACAACTGGCATGTTATAGCGCTCTTTAAAAGCTACACCGGCCGCCGCCAAATCGACGTTGACTTTGTCCATCTCTTCCTGTGAAAGACGGGCCAGATTGGTATTCATGCGTTTCTCCTGGGTTTATGCCGCAAAAGTTACTAAGCCTGTTGCAGAAAGACAAGTCTGCCGATGATGATACTCGACGAGACCATTATACAGAGTTATTCTCGTCGCTTTAAACATAACAAAAAGGAATGCCAGACATGTTATTCACCGCATCCCACCTGACACGCGCGTTGGTTTTTGCTGCGGCTCTCGCCACTACGCCTGCCGTTTTCGCACATGCTCATCTGAAAAACCAGTACCCGGCAGCAAATGCCGAGGTAACGGCCGCCCCGCAGGCATTAACCCTCAATTTCTCAGAGGGCATTGAACCCAAATTTAGCGGTGTCACCCTGACGGGGGCGCAGCAACAGAGCATCAAGACAGGTGCGGTCAAACGTAACGAACAGGACAAAACCCAAATGATCGTTCCGCTGGCGCAGGCGCTGCAACCGGGCAATTATACCGTTGACTGGCACGTCGTCTCGGTCGATGGCCACAAAACCCACGGTACCTATACTTTTTCAGTGAAATAAGATGCTAACGGCTGGCTATATTGGGTTGCGCGGCATCCATTTTGCCGCCGTGATGCTGCTTTTCGGCTGCGCGCTCTTTATTAGTCGGCTGGCGCCTCGCCATCTGCAACCTGTTATGGTAACGCGTTTTACACTATTAACGCGTATCTGCCTTGGCATGAGCATGTTGAGTGCTGTCTTCATGTTTGCCCTACAGGGCGGGATCATGGGTGATGGCTGGACAGATGTTTTCAGTCCGCAAATCTGGCTGCTGCTTACCGGCACACAGTTTGGCAGTATCTGGCTATGGCAGATTATCATTGCCGTTATGACGATGCTTGTCGGTTACCTGCAACCACAACAGCAGGGACGGTTGATGTTGCTGGCGGGCGCGCAACTGATCCTGATGGCGGGCGTTGGTCATGCCGCCATGCACGATGGCATGGCGGGCATATTACAACGTACAAACCACGCTTTTCATTTGCTGTGTGCCGCGGCCTGGTTTGGCGGATTATTGCCAGTGATATTTTGTATGCGATTGAGCCAGGCCCGCAGGCGAGATCATGCCGTTATGGCGATGATGCGTTTTTCACGCTATGGCCATGTCGCTGTCGCAGGTGTGCTTGCCACAGGTATTATCAATACCCTGTTGATTCAGGGCAGCATGTGGTCCACACAGACAAACTATGGTCGCATGCTCTTGATCAAATGTGCGCTGGTGGCGCTAATGGTGGCAATAGCGTTAGCGAACAGGTATGTTCTGGTGCCACGCTTAGGCCTGAAAAACTCGCAGGCACGACATTTCCTGATTTGGATGACATGGACCGAAGTTGTCCTGGGCGCGCTAGTGCTGGCGGCGGTCAGCCTGTTCGCAACCTGGGAACCCTTCTGATTAACCGGGCGAAAATGATGAAAAAAACCATTCTGACGATGCTTTTACTGGCATGTTCCGCTGGCGCCTTTGCCGCGCCGTCGGTGATTACCGTAAGCCGCTTTGAAGTGGGTAAGGACAAATGGGCATTTAATCGCGAAGAGGTGATGCTCACCTGCCGACCTGACCATGCGCTTTATGCCATCAATCCCAGCACACTGGTGCAATACCCACTGAATGAAGAGGCGCAAAAGCAGGTGGCAAGCGGTAAAACAACTGCGCAGCCTGTCAGCGTTATCCAAATTGACGACCCGGCCAGACCCGGTGAAAAGATGAGTCTTGAGCCCTTTATTGCCCGAGCGGAAAAGCTCTGTTAATAAACGAAAGTATCTGACTGATTTTCCATAAAAAACCGCAAGCCTGATTCCTCAGAACTTGCGGTTTTAACATTTTTAAGCGTGACGATAACCGAATTTTTCAGACCGGATTTGCCGCAAACTGGAAAACCTGGCGTCGTCATCTATTCTTAAAGTGCATGGCGACTTAGCCTGCATTAATGCCAACTTTTAGCGCACGGCTCTCTCCCAAGAGCCATTTCCCTGGACCGAATACAGGAATCGTATTCGGTCTTTTTTTGGAACCCTTTCCAGACAAGCACTTATGTGGCTTCGTCCGAAAATGTCCGAAAATCGTCCGAATTCCCATATTCGGCGACCTAACCCTTATACCAGAATAAATTCCTTTTTGCGCGGATCTAAATACTTTTTCGTAGTCGCTTCTGAGGAGTGCCCCAGCAGCCGTTGTGCGAATGCTTTGCCTTCTTTTTTGCCGTGAATTTCTGAATATTCAGCCTCATGCAGGCGCCCGGCCAGACTCCTGATTTCATGAAACGTAGGAGGGGATTCGCTGAAAGCGATCTGAGATAGTTTTCTTGCCTTCACGAAATATTTGGTTAACCCGTCCGGGTGAATCGACCCGGCCAGACTGTTTTTTCTGACACCAGCAGAAATCAAAAAATCCGTAGAATTACCTTTCCGGCAGCGCTCAATGACATCCCCCAGGACCAGACCGGCGCAACGCAATTCCAGATCCAGAGAGATGGCGATCATCATTCCCGTTTTTATGTGGACTACGTGAAGCCGATTATCTCTGATCTCTGAAAAACGCATTTCCACTATGTCTTCGCGGCGTTGGCCGGTGACCAGTGCAAGGTCCATTCCGTTGCGAAACCAGACGGGAAGAACTTCCGCTTCATGCCTTATCGAGATAAAGGTTTCTAGTTCCAGGCGTTCCCGCTTAACTTTGATTGTTGGCGTTCTTGTGGGCTCAACCGGATTGGCTACCACCCGGCCATTCACGATGGCCTCACGGAACACATCTGACAGGACCGAACGGTAAGTGGTAGCCATCGTCATTTTGTCCTCATCTGTCCATCGCTTAAGAAAGTCTGCAATATGCAGAGTAGAAACTTTTGCGAGGATCATTTCCCCCAGCGATTGGCGGATTACCTCAAGATGTCCTTTACGGGATTTGAGCGTGATCGCCGAAAGCTCTCTTTTGCCCAAAATTTCCCAGTATTCTTTAAGCCATTCAGCAACAGTGTATTCATGCTCGCCTTTCAACTGCTCGAGCAGCGTGACCGGGGTGTAATTTTGCTCAAGATAGTGATTAGCCTCGATAGCCTGGGCAACCGCTTCACGTTTGGAAATCTTACCGAGAGAGATTTCTTTGCCAGTGAGCGGGTTGCGCCAGGCGTACGTTTTGCGTGACTGGCGGTATGTCAGGTTTCTGGGGAGATTCTGATCATAATTTTCCCGCCTTTTTGTCATGTTGCAACTTCTCCAGTAATGACCCTTTTCTGGGGTGTCTTGTATCCATTCCGTTAACCGGGGCGACTGAACATAATTTGTTTGGGCGTATATAGATGGCGTTGGGGCAAACCTGGTAACTCGTCCCGTGTTTTTCCGGAGCAGGGTAGATGTTCCCCATCCGAGCCCACCGCCTTAATGTGTTCAGCGTTGGGGGTTTTACATACGTCTCTTTGGCCCATTCTTCGAGAGGCATAAGTTTTGACATAACGTCTCCTTAGCCCTGGCCAGAAGAGTAATCCCCCAGCCAGGTAAAAGGTGATTTTTGAAAATCAGTTCTGGGTCAGTTTTTGCCAGATAGCTGAAACGTATTTGACCTGGTGCCGGGCATCGGCCAGTGCGTTATGCATGTCGCCTTCAAAAGGGATCTGATAGCGCGGGTTGATACCGACAACTTTCCCCAACTCGACAATGGTGCGCACGTCACGGTCATTCCAGAACGGCACGGACAATTCAGCGCCAACCTGCTCATATGCGCGGCGCAAAATCACATTGTCGAATGAGCTGCCATTGCCCCAGAGCTGCACATACTTGATGCCGTTGGCTGAATTCGTGTGAATAAATTCGTCGAGGTTGTCGATGGCGTCCATCAGCGAAATAGCATCGCCACCGGTTATCGCTGCGCGCGCTTCTGCCGACTGTTTCATCCACCAGATTATTGTTGCGGCGTCGGGTTTTGCCCCAAACTCCATAGCAGACTCGAGGCTGACTATCTGATAGAACTCAGGACCTGTTTTGCCTGTTCTCGGGTCGAAAAACACCGCGCAGATGGCGATAATGGGGGCTTCCGGATTGTTCCCCATCGTTTCCAGGTCAACCATCACATGCGTCATCAGGGGGAATGATTCGTCATCGTTAATTTGATGTCCGGTATCAATATTATTATCTACGGCAGTTGTTTGTGGACCAGCTGCAGCACCGCTTTCAGTTGACACAGTTGTTGCTTCGCCCGACGGTACCGCATTACAAGTCTGGGTTTCATCACTGACAACTTCTTCCATCGGCACATTGTTGGCAGCCTCGTTCTGTTGTGTGGTTGTGCTGGTGGGGTGTTCACTCATCAGATTGTCGATCGAGAAAACGCCATTACCGAGATTGGCAACTTCCGTTGTTGTTTTTGAATCCGCGGCAGGTTTTCCTGCTGCCTCTGCTACCTGCTTGCCTACGACAACGAATTCGGTAGAGAGCTTATCCAGACTTTCTACCGGTTCTGTTCCCTGAATGACCCCGGCAACTACTGCTGCACTATTCAACTGGCGAGCGGCAACTAATGTTTCCTGCGTTGGGTTGGCATGATCGGTTTCGGTCAGGTAGGCATTTATGTAACCGCTCAGACGACCTGGGGATTTATAAAACTCGGGATGAGCGCTTCTGATGACTGCAAAAATTGCTGCCCGGGAATAATCTAAAATACCAGGCGTTTTGCGGAGTACATCTGACCACTCTTTCCAGGGGCTCTCTTTGCCGGAAATAATTTCTTTCGCCCTGCGATTGATCCCCCCAGGGATGTTGTAGATGTCGAAATCCATAGGCAGGGTTGCCGCGGCAATTTCTTCATCCAGCGTATCCAGCGTGTGGATGTAGTCTGGATTGCGGTCTGTTGGAATTCCACCGCCAGCAGTTGTTCCTGAATCAGTTCGCTGAATAGCGGCCACGCGTTTGCCAGCCTGCCACTCCTTAACCAGTAAGCCGCGGTCAATATGATGAGTTGCTGCCCATGCCTGCATGAACCGCAAAACCACGCCGAGTTCATGACGTGCCGAAGGGGCAAATACTTTTTTTACAGCGTCAGTGAGCTTCCAGATCTCTTGCCAGGAATATTTTTTTGCCTCCGCCACATTCTCGGCGGCCAGCATCAGGTTTTGAACATAATGGTTATCTACGTCAAGCATGAGATCGGAGATCATGATCCGCTGGTCAGCGGTGACGTGATGGGCAAACTCATCGCAAATGTAAGCGGCAAGGAACTGCTGGCGGAATCCCAATTGTGCCGCCGGATGCTCCATTGTATCGGTAACATCCTCATTCCGGGTTGCCGGTTCTTTGTTCGGGAATTTGCCGCTTTGCCAGTCTTCCACCAACTGATTGCGGGAATCCGGTTCAGTAGCGATCCAGTTCGTCACAAATTCGGCCAGCAGCGTCGGGGCGTGCTCGCCATTCTGAGGGAATACAGCTTTAACTGCCTGCACCAGTTTCCACTCGACGTGCAAGGACAGGTCGGAAAATTCAGCAACGTCACTGATGGCCTGCATCAGGTTCTGCACGTAGGAGTTGCTTTCATCCAGTGACAGCTCGGTGGCGGTAATCTGCTGCGCCTTCGTGATATGGGTCTGGTATTTATCATTCAGCAGGTGAATGGCAATGCGAACAGCCAGCCCGCGATTTTCCAGAGGAATATTTGCGTCATCAGAGGTGGTCGAGAGTTCTTCTTTCGCAACTGGTACTAATGAGGTCGTAACCTCGCTGGTGGTTATTTCCGGTTCCGGCGCTGGCCGGGAAATCAGCTTCCACGAACGTCCATCTTCGTTGAGTTCGTAGCGGTCGCACCAGGTATTGTCCAGCTTGCCTTCTTCCGGCAGGTCATCAACAACAGGCCAGTCTGTCCGAACCGGCTGCAAATAAGGCGCGCCGCGCCCGGTTTCGATTTCTGCATCTTCAAGAATATTGGCAATTTCGCGTTCAGCGCGGGAATCGGATTTTGCAGATAGCCAGCAAAAAAGGTGTTTAGCGTCAGTCGCTTTGGCTTTCGCTTTAATCAAAAACGCGTATGTCTGCATTGCGTTCGGGCTCCTAAAGGTTGTAAGATTCCCGGCAGCTAATGGTTAGCCGCCTGCGGTTGGTCATTGGTCAAAACTCGTTCCGGAAAGCTTTGGTCGGCTAACCGGGCACTAACCCGCTTCGGCGGGTTTTGTGCTTTATGGGGAACTGATCTTTGCGTCGGACAGTTGCGAGACGAGAACACTGTCGAGCGCAACCAGTACCGAGTCGAAAATGCTGCTATGCGGAATTATGGTTACAGCGCGGATCACTTCGGCGACGCTGGTTTCTGACTCAGGCTTGCAGAGGTGGTAACCGCCTCCCGGTCCTTTTTGACCGCGCACGATTTTGGCCTTTCCCAGCTTTGATACGATCTGTTCAACGTACGATTGGGAAAGCTTCAGTTCGCTGCTGATGGTCACAACAGTGACAGGTGCGCCGGTATAAAGCTTTTTCATTACAGCGACGACGCGCACTGAGGCAATGATACGTTTCATTCCAAATTCCATAACTTATCCCTTATCCGGCTCCCGGCCGTAACCGGGGTTATCGTCGATAGCATCTTGCAAAATTTGCTTCGCTTCTGCTGGTGGTAGCGTCAATGCCAGCCTGATGGCGGTGCCGAAGGTCTCGGCGACGAGTTCGAATTTGCTGGCCAGGCGGTTCGCTGCATCTGTCTGTTCCGATACCGCTTCCATTTCAAACTCATGCTCCTGATAAACCTCAGTGAGAACTTCATCCTCAACTTCCTGCCAAAGAGCTTCCTTCACTTCCAGCACCGGTAGTTTGCCGATGAGCTGCTCAGCGGGTGCGGTGCTGAAACGCAGCGCTAATTCGTTTGCTGACATATCTCCTCCTAAAAAGGCCCGCCGCGAGGCGGGCAAAGAAGATTTATCCAATTTAACCAGAACAGGTCATCGCCTCCTGTTTGGTTATGATGGCGGTATTGCCATCACGATGCCCCGTGCACTGGGCATCAGGCTGGCTACAGCCGTAAGTCATTGGTCAAAACTCGTTTAAAAATGAACTGCAGGCTGTTGGTCGGCAGCCAGAATACTTACCGGGTAGCATTCGCCTTTAACGCTTTGCTCCGCTGCGGCGGCATTACAGTCATCTTCGGTTTGATACACACCCAGCGGGGTATCAGAACACTCGCCAGTCAGCGCACAAACGGTGATGACTAAATAAAAAAACGTGCTCACGCCTTAATCTCCGGGTTGCCTTTCTGCGCCAGGAAATAGCAGAACTTACGTGTTAAGGCGGTGAACCAGTTAAGGCGGACAGCTTGTTGCCCTGTTGCCACACGTGCGAAATCTGTCATAGAAAAATCCTCACGATGATGTCTGTTTTGCTTTGCCGTTTGCGCCCGGCTGGCGGAACGTTGGTCTGCTGCGCGTTAAAACTGAAATCGTAAAATCAACGTCGCCATCTCATCCGGTGTTTCGTATGCCGCCGGCAGCTACTTCGTGGGCGTCCTGCCTGAATGGGTGTGCTGATAACGGTTTTAATTAAATCACTGGTTTATTTTTGTGTCAATTAATGGATTACAAAAAATGTAAACCATGGGTTTATGTTTGCATTTTGGTTTATTGGAGGTTGAAAAAAAGCAGAAAAAAAACCGGCTATTAGCCGGTTTTTTAAGGAAGGGGAGGGACGTTAATTATCAGGTTTGAAGCGACCTTTAAGATACTTTTCTACGTAATCATCAATTTCTTTTAAACGCACTTCAAAGAGATCCACCATCTTTCGGCGCTCGGACTCGGGTAGCTGTCGGAAAAGTTTAAGCATCTGCCTTTCTTCCGGTTCAAGTCCAGAGTGTTCATCAACATCTTCACCAAGCAGCCATGCAACAGAAACTCCAGCCGCTGTTGCTATTTGCACTGCTGATTTCTTACTAATGACACCTTTTTTAAACCAGCCGTTTACCGCCTGCGGTGTGACGCCAGCAATTCTTGCCATGTCTGCCTTTGAAATCCCGCGAGATGTGATTTCTTCGAGTCGACTCTTCAGGCTGCTTTCAGGTGTGTTTTCTCTGTTCATATCCACATTGTAAACAAATGGTTTACTGTCACAATAAGTCCAGAATTTGCTTGTTGTATAAATCTATGGTTTACTTTTAATTCAAACAGGAGGTCCTATGACTGCTTTAGAAACTGCAATCCGAGCCGCAGGCTCTGCCAGAAAGTTAGGTGATGCAATTGGTGTAACGAGCATGGCCATTAGTCGTTGGAAAAATAACTACTCGGGAGTTGTCCCCGCTGCGCGGGTTATTCAAATCTTCCGAGTAACTGGCGTTACACCGCATGAATTGCGCCCAGACATTTATCCAAACCCTACCGATGGCCTACCCCAAGAGGAGAATTAGTCATGCATGCCTCATTGGTTACTGATGATACGAAGCGGTTAACTGCTTTGCTGAAATCTAAAAATCAGATTGAACCTCGCCGCCGCGACAACATGAAACGCATGGCGATCAATACCGCCGTCAGCGAATGGGAAAAAACGTTGCCGGGTCAGGCTCAGGAACAAATAGCGAGGCTGGTGGCGGAAGAATGGAAACGCACTGGCGGCAAGGGGATCACAGTCAACAAGCTGAACTTATTCCGCTACCTGCGCAACGAAAACGGATCCGAAAAATACAACCGCTATGTCATGCAACTGGCCCCGGCGATTTCAGCAGTGATGCCAATCGAGATAGCACGCACTTACGGTCTCCGTTCCGGCAAGACCGAAGCAGAGCTGGTGGCGAGCGCCATCAAGGAATGCGCAGAAGCACACCAGGCAAAGCTGTTGGGCGCACCACTGCAGCGCCTGGAAAAGGAAATTTGGGAAGCGGCCACGTCGCTATACGCGATGCTCCCGAAGGAGGTATCAGAGCCAGCGCTGGCGCTGCTCAGCACTCTGGCGCCGCAGTGTTTTTAAACGAGCTTTGACCAATGACCATAACGTCCGGGCAACCGGGCATCAGGAGTAACCATGGCCGCGCTGCCTTACATGCAACTTTACATTGCTGATTACCTGGCGGACACCATGCATCTGTCCACGGAGGAGCATGGAGCGTATTTGCTTCTCATGTTCAATTACTGGCAAACGGGGAGGGCTATACCCAAAAACCGTCTCGCTAAGATCGCTCGCGTTTCAGATTCGCGCTGGGCTGAGCTTCAAACTGCCCTGAAAGAGTTCTTTGAAGACGACGGAGAAAACTGGGTTCATTTGCGCATTGAGCGTGACATCGAAACGGTCACGTCATCTTCAAAAAGCAGACCGGCTATTGAGGGGGGAACCTCCTACAAGGGTCATCTGTACTTCATCACTGGCCCTGATCTGGATGTTGTGAAAATCGGGTATTCAAAAAATCCATGGTCACGACTTAGTGAGCTACGTAGTAGCTACGGTAGCTCACTAACCGTAGTAGCTACGATTCGCGTCGTAGCCAAGCCGAAAATTTCCGTAGCTACGGTGCTTTCCGAGTTCAAATCGGAAGGTGACTGGTTTGTTAAAACTAAATGCATTGAATTGTTAATTTCTGGCGTCAAATCTGGAGAAATCACTACTGTAGAAGCTATTTCTCAGTTCGTAGCCAACTACGTTAGCAACTACGACAGCTACGGTAGCCAAGCTACTGTAGTAGCTACGGGAACTACAAATACAGATCCAGATAAAGATACAGATCTAAAAGAAAACCCAGAGAGAGATATACGCGCGCAAGACAATTTTTTCCCACCCATAGGTAAATTCCCGATCACCGAGGACTGGGCGCCAGGCGTTGATTTTGTCGGCCAGGCGGCGCTCTGGGGTATTAATCTCGGTGAAGAGCCGGGTTACACCGACGTTGAATTGCAGCAATTCCGCGACTACTGGAAATGCGAAGGGAAGGTTAAGCACCACATTCAGTGGGAACAGACTTTCGCAACCAGCCTGAAAACATCACGAGCCAAAACTGCAGCCCCGGCGCAAGTCTCGCGTCGTCAGCCTGCCTTTGGCGTTTCGACACCCGACACAGTGATCCCGCCGGGATTCAGGGGGTAACCATGAAATCGACGAGTGACATTCTTGGTCGTCTGCAGCGACTGATCCCGGCAGGTGTTCAGCCGAAATTTACCAGCGCTGCCGAGTTAATGGCCTGGCAACAGGAGGAGGGACGTAAACGAGCTGCGGAACTGGAAAAAGAAAACCAGCGCGCTCGTTCTGAGAAAATTTTTGGCCGGTCTGGTATCTGCGATTTGCACCGGAATTGTACCTTCGCAAATTACCAGGTGAGTAACGATGGACAAAAACACGCGCTGACGCTGGCAAAAAGTTATGCCCATAACTTCGGCAGCGGTTTTGCCAGCTTCGTTTTCAGTGGTGGCTGCGGTACCGGGAAAAATCATCTGGCTGCCGCCATCGGTAACTACCTGCTGCAGCATAACCACACAGTGCTGGTTGTGACTGTTCCTGACCTGATGCTGCGAGCCCGCAAATGCTATGACGAAGGGCAGTCCGAATCAGTATTGCTCGATGACCTGTGCAGGGTTGACCTGTTGGTGCTGGATGAGGTCGGCGTGCAGCGCGACACCCGAAATGAATGGGTATTGCTGAATCAAATTATCGATCGCCGCCTGGCGGCAATGAAACCTGTGGGGGTACTGACCAACCTGAATTTTGACGAGTTATCAAAAATCCTGGGTGAACGGGCTATGGACCGTCTGACCATGGATAACGGCATCTGGGTGAATTTTACCTGGGGGAGTTACCGCAAAAATGTAACCCATTTGCGGATTGTTAAATAACCAAAACGAGTATTGACCAATGACCAAACAAAAACGAATTACCCAGGCTGACCGACTGGTTGTGTATGTCAGCCATCACCCGGGCATTACCACCCCGGAAGTGTGCGACGCGTTTAACTCTGACTCCGGTTCGACGGGACAGCAACTTGCTGCGTTAGTACAGCGCGGTGTCATGACCCGCAGCCACAACGGTACCCACTGGGAGTATACCGTTGTGCCCGGCAGCGATATCCCCGATATCGAGTTACCGGAACTCGGTCAAAAAGCCGATCCGGAAGTTCTCCGCATGGCGCTTGAAGAAGCAGCCCTGATTGAATCACGGGGGCACTGGCTGCGCGCTGCTACGAAATACAGCGAGATTATGCGACTGGCAAAAAGCAGTCAGGAGATTCAGGACATTTCCCGATTGCGTAACCGCTGCATTCGCAATGCCCGTGCGAGGAGGGCAGAAGCATGCTGAAACCTGAGCAACGCGCCATCGTTGAATTTCTGTTACGGGAAAAATCCATTTCTACCCGGCAGGTTCGCAGTCTGCTGGGCTGCGATATCAAAGAGGCCTACGATCGCCTGAAACGTCTGACGCTGGCAGGCATCGTGAAAAACGTTGGTAAACCTCATCACCCTGAATACCGGCTTACACATCGGTGGCGCTCGCGAGTGGCACCCGTTGCCTGTCCACCAGCGCCGCAAACTGTAGCGCAGATTTGCCGCGAAAAATGGCAGGGCTACCAGATTCACAGAATTTTCGGGAGTGCACAAAAATGACCATCGTTGCAAACAAACATGTAGCCCGCGTGGGGCACGAATTTGCAGCCGCAATGACGGCTGACACACCGATTATCGAGATCGCCAAAATGGTGTCTCGTCTGGCTAGCGCCCTCGATAAACAAAGCGAACTGACCGAGCAGTTGGCGATGGAGAACACCATTCTTCTTACTCCCGAAAACTGGTTAAAACATAGCGAGGAAGGTGCAGCAGCGTCCGCAATTGCAGAAGGTAATGGAGCTTCGGAGGACGAGGCGTTGTTGGCTGGAATGAAGTCAATCATAGCTTGCATGCAATCCCTCGCCACATCCGCAGCAATCGCAGCCCTGCGAGAAGAAGCACGAGCTGATGCATTCAGCTATGCAGCAGATTCGGTGCGCCACGAAATAATCTGCCTCAAAGAGCGCTCACCGACGTTGAAAGAAATGGCGTGCCTGGCAAATGAGTTCGACTCGATGGCCCGCCAGCTTCGCGAGAGCAAAGGAGCGCAGGGATGAGCAAATCACTTAAAGCACGGTGCATTCGCCGCTGGGAAGTTCGAGTCCGCAATTGGTGCGATTCTAAATGGAGTTTTTACTGGAGAAAACGACACAAAAAGTATTTCCGCGAAACAGCGCTGACAACCGCTGATTGCATGATCGAGCGCGTTGCAGACGAAATGGCATGGAAAGATTGGGCGGGGGATGACGGGCGGGGCTGGACGCCAGAGTTTTCGAACTGGTACGACGAACGTCGGGAGCAGTACCAGGAAGCGGCATGTGCCCAACTGGACAAAGAAGCAACCACGAATCAAATCGACGAAGAGATTGAGGACGAACTTGATGCCTGGAATGACTGAGCTAACCCAATGGGGTCATTTTGCGAAGGGAGGTATTGAGTGAGCATTGAATTATTTTTCGGTGACTGTTTCGATGTTTTCCCGACATTAGCCAGCGGCAGTATCGATATGGTTTGCGCTGACATTCCCTACGGCACGACTCAGTGCAGTTGGGATACCCCGTTGGATTTGCCCCGGATGTGGCTCGAGCTATATCGTGTGGCTAAGCCTTCGGCGGCTATCGTGCTGTTTTCGGCGCAGCCGTTCACCAGTGTATTGGTCAACAGCAATTTGCGCGACTGGCGAACCGAATGGATCTGGGAGAAGGGTAACGCGACTGGTTTTTTCAATGTCGCAATTCAGCCATTGAGGGCGCATGAAAACGTCCAGGTGTTTTACCGTCGCCAACCGACTTACAACCCGCAGATCACTCACGGTCATACGCGGAAAAAATCGAAGCGAAAAACGGTGAATTCCAACGTATACGGCAAGGCATTATCCCTGACTGAGTACGACTCAACCAGTCGGTACCCGCGCGATGTTCAGTTTTTCTCAAGCGATAAGCAGAAAAGAAAATACCACGACACGCAAAAGCCGCTGGATTTGGTTCGGTACCTGATTGAGACATACAGCAACCCTGGCGATTTGGTGCTGGATTTCACCATGGGAAGTGGCACGGCGGGTGTTGCATGCCAACTGACCGGGCGAAATTTCATTGGCATAGATAGTGACCCGCGCAGCTACAGCACGGCATGCGGGAGAAATGGCGTTGACGAAGGGAGGCATGTCGCATGACAGATTCGCTTATCTCCTATGCCTGCAGTCGCATCAGCGAACTGGAATCCTTGTTGCTGCTGGATGTTCCCGAGACTGTCTGGCCTGCAGAGGTAGCGCTGGTTTACTCACAAGTTGAACGCGCCGGGGATCTCCCGGCGCACCACCAGCGCCGCCTCAAACATCACATAAACCGCATGTGGTTGGAAAAAATGCCCGTACCGTCAATCGTGGACGCCGCCAAATCGCTGGCCATCGTTATGGAGAAATACTCGTGAGACAATCTGAAATCATCGTTGATAATTTTGCTGGTGGCGGTGGAGCATCTACCGGGATTGAAATGGCACTTGGCCGCAGCGTGGATATCGCTATCAATCACGACGAGAATGCTGTGGCGATGCACACCACAAACCACCCCGGCACGCTGCACTATTGCGAGAGTGTTTTTGACGTAAATCCGCCGGTTGTCACCGCAGGTATGCCAGTGGGGCTGGCATGGTTTAGCCCGGATTGCCGCCATTTTTCCAAAGCGAAAGGTGGTACCCCGGTGGAAAAAGCCATTCGGGGCTTAGCCTGGATTGTGGTTCGATGGGCGCTGACGGTGCGCCC
The DNA here is from genome assembly GCF_040546205.1 of Citrobacter sp. UYEF32. Classification (NCBI taxonomy): domain Bacteria; kingdom Pseudomonadati; phylum Pseudomonadota; class Gammaproteobacteria; order Enterobacterales; family Enterobacteriaceae; genus Citrobacter; species Citrobacter sp. UYEF32. The sequence continues at coordinate 488,975 of NZ_JBEPNI010000002.1, forward strand.
CCGCGTGATGATGCTGGAGAACGTCGAGGAATTTCGCACCTGGGGACCGCTGCTGGCGGCGGAAATGCGGCCAGACCCGGAGCGCATAGGCGAGACGTTTAACGCGTTTGTCTGCATGCTCTCCGATGGCATCATCGCCGATCATCCGGCGCTGGCCGAGTGCTGTGAGTTCCTGAATATCGAGCCAAACAGCAAACAGGCGAAAAAGCTGGTTGCCGGGCTGGGTTATGCGGTCGAACATCGTGAACTGCGCGCATGTGATTACGGCGCGCCGACGATTAGAAAAAGATTCTTCATGGTGATGCGCTGCGACGGAGCCGCAATCTGCTGGCCGGAGCAAACCCACGGGGATCCGAAAACAGCCGCGGTTAAATCAGGTGAGCTTAAACCCTGGAGAACGGCGGCGGAGTGTATCGACTGGTCAATTCCGTGTCCGTCAATTTTTGACCGTAAAAAGCCACTTGCAGCCAATACAATGCGCCGTATCGCGAGAGGCATTGAGCGTTTTGTGGTGAACAGCGCCACGCCGTTTATCGTGAAATGCAATCACACCAGTACAAAAACGAATTATGACTGTTTCCGTGGGCAGTCGCTGGACGAACCCACCCAGACCATTACCAAGAAACACGGTTTCGCGCTGGCCGTTCCGCACCTGACGAAATTCCGCACCGGAGCAACAGGGCATGAGGTAACTGAACCGGTACCGACGGTGACAGCCGGCACATCAAAACGCCCTGGCGGGAACGGTCACGCGCTCGGTATTGTCGAAGCGGCTATTTCACCGTTTATCGCTGGCGCTGGCGGCCCGAAATATTCAGCTAAGCCGCGCAGCGTTGAAAACCCGATGCATACACTGTGCAACACTAACCACTCCTGCGTTATCGCCCCTGTAATTGCCAGACAGTTCGGTAACAGCGTCGGTCACCGCGCTGACGAGCCGAGCGCTACCGTAACCGCTGGTGGTGGCGGAAAATCGCAACTGGTATCAGCGACCATGATTCAGATGGGATACGGGGAGCGAGTGGGACAGGCACCGCGTATTCTCCAGATTGAGAAACCACTGGGTACTGTCACCGCCGGGGGCAATAAATTTGCGCTGGTGGCGGCGAATCTGGTCAAACACTTTGGGGGCAACTACTCAGGTGCTGGCATCGGGTTGGACGAACCTACGCACACGGTCACCACTACAGACCACCATGCTTTGGTTACTGCTAACCTCATGGTGAACAATACCGGGCATTCAGGTGGATTGGTTGACGCGCCAGCGCACACTGTTACGACTGGAAATCATCACGCCCTGATCACTTCAAGCGTGATAAAAATGCGCGGTACCAACATTGGGCAACCAACCGACACTCCGCTGCAAACCGTAACGGCTGGTGGCCTGCACTTTGGCGAAGTGCGCACGATGCTGGCTGAGAACAACTATGACGAACACCGGGCGGACCAGGTGACTGCGTTCCTGCATGAGTACGGCATCAGCGAGTTTGTAACGATTGAGGGGGTGGTGTACCGCATCGTTGATATTGGCATGCGCATGCTGCAACCTCGTGAGCTTTACCGGGCCCAGGGGTTCCCGGAGTGGTACATCATTGACCGCGACTATCGCGGCGTGAAGTACGCAAAAGACAAGCAGGTGGCCCGGTGCGGCAACGCGGTACCGCCACCGTTCGCCGAAGCGCTTGTAAGGGCTAATTTGCCTGAATTGTGCTCGGTTGGACATCAGGCTGCATAAACACCACCCCTCAGTTTTGAGAGGTTTTTTTTAATTAGAAATAGCTTGCTTATATATTAACATTAAAGAAAAACCATGATGTTTTTATCCTTATTTCGGGTATCGTACAGTTTAAGAAAAATCATAAACAAAGGATTATTAATGACTGCGCAGCAACTTACTGATTTTGAAATATCTTATGGCGGAGATGCCTACGCTGATAACGAAATTGATGCCCAAACACTTGGTGCGGCATTAACAGCGCTGGGTGGATTGATTGAGAATGCTGAAAAGATAATCCATGGTGAGGCATCTGCCCCTAAGGTAAATATTAAGGCAACACAGGAAGGTTCATTTGTCCTGCTTGTTTCAGTTTTAGGAAGTTTATCAACTTTACAGCTTATCGGTTTTGCAGGGGCTACTGGTGCTGGCGTAGGTACAGCTCTTGGTGTTATCGAATGGTTGCGCGGTCGAAAACCACAAGAAGTATTGATTGATGAATCGAACAATACCGCTAGATTGGTTGTAGACGATGAAAGCATCGAATGCCCCATCAACGTACAAAAACTTGTAACTAGCCCTGTGATCCGTAATGAGATTTCAAGATTGGTTTATGACCCGCTTCAAACAGACGGTTCGTCGAGCTTCAAGATAAAGAATGCGGATCGTGAGGTCGTGTTAATCCCGAAGGATGATTCAGAAGCTTTTAAACCTGTAAAATTTACTTTAGAGCAAATCACTCATGTTGAAGAACTCGAGATTAACGTTAAGTTCTCCAAACTGAGTTTTACTTCAAATGCAGGATGGAGAATGATCCTACCTAATGGAGAGGATGTTAGCGTTAAAATGAGCGATGAAGCTTTTTTGGAACGGGTCAATCAAAATACTCTGAGCTTCAGCAAAGATGACCTTTTTGTAGTGAGTGTGACGAAAAGTGTTAAAGAGACCAATGGTAATTTTGGTAATCCCACGTACACTATCACACGCGTTGTAAGGCATCGTGCGGCAGATGAGCGCAGAATCATCTTATAGGTAACTTAATGTCCATTCTAAGTGTCATGTCGATAATTACTGTAGGGGTGGTCACTTGCTTGGCTGCCCGATATGCAGTTTATCGTTTTCTTGTATGGTGGAAGCCTAGCAAGACACTCAGGCTCACTTACATTGATAGCAATGGTGTTAAGCATTTCCGTGAGGCGTCGCTAGATGCAAAAAATGCCCGGGATTTAGCCTCCATCTTGAATGAAATTAAGAGAGAGTCTAAGCACCAAAAGGATGCTCAGGGATGATTCAGCACAAGAAATATCTTGCCTGTCAGGCCTGGTGTACTCCATGGGCCAACATGATTCTAATCAAAACTGCTGCTTTTGTTGGCCTGTCATCCGATTTCAACTCTTTCATTCCTGGAGTCGCGGTTGTTGTTGCGCACTTCTTTCTTTTGCTTCTTACCCTTATAAATGTCCCTAGTGGAGAAGATTTGCGGTTTCGGGTTGATTTACGTAAAGCGCGTAAAAATCTTGAGGCTCTAAAAAAGCAGCCGGGGCTTAGCAGTTCAGAAATAAAAGAAATTGAAGATGCGCTTGCGGCTTTGCGCAGTAAGGAAATTGCAAAATATCTGCGTGATGTTGATCACTCAATGTCTGTGCATGATCAAGCACTGCAAGACGATATTGCAAAACCGTAAATCAACACTATGTGTGATTGATTATTCAAGCCGCTGCTCCAGCGGCTTTTTACTTCCTATCATGATCGATAATTTCGATCGATATGATAAAATTGATCTGCATAAGTGATTAATTACTGATCGCACCCTTCCGCTTTACCCCCTCTGAATTACGCAAAATCAACCATTTAATCTCAAAAACGCTTTCTTTCAAACGAAATTGTCAGCCAAAGCAAAAATAAAATAATCATAAATATCATTCATTTATTTTGTGTTGATTAATGCCATCCTTTAAAATACTGTATATATCAACAGTGTTTGATCTGTTGGCTTTAGCCAGAAAAAAATAAGAGTGGACGCGTCGTCTGGGGCGCAAAGGGGGGTTAGTGGATAGTGTGGATAGTGATGATTTGACCAGGTATGATCTGGTTCGCCATGAAGATGGCGTAGTGGTACTGACGTTCGACATGCCCGCCCGCTGCAAGGCGTTGCTGTACAGGCAGGGAGATAAATTCAGCTTTCGGCCCATGCTGCCGGGGGAGATTGTCGGTACTCCTAACTTGTTTATGCAAATGCTCCAGCGCGCCGGTTACCAGGTTGCCCCACATTCTGATATAGTCACTTAGCCAGCCTGAACAACTGGCATCTGCTGCGCCACGGAGGAATACCATGGCGCTAAAAACACCGAATTACCTCATTTATCTGACGCTTATTGACGCCAGCGTTTTCGCACATCTTGCCGCCGGGCGAGGTGCTGCATGAAAAAAGGCTGGTTCACCCATACCGACCTCACCGCCGAACAAGCCACCGAGTTGGTGGCCCGCTACACGGCAAAGCACGTCGAAACCGAAAAAAGCCTTGCTCCTGACTATAAGAGCTGGATTGTCAGTGCCAGATTACCTGAGTCAGAAACCCCCCCGCGTCCAGATAAAACTTACCAGTGGAGGCACTGGGAGTGAGTATGCAAATTTATCCAATCGTGCCGATGGGCAAGCCCCGTATGACTCGCGCCGACAAATGGAAAAAGCGCCCTGAGGTTATGCGTTACCGGGCGTTCTGCGATGAGGTGCGGCTGCGTGGTGTAGCCCTGCCTGAGTCTGGTGCTCATGTCACGTTTGTTCTTCCTATGCCCGCCAGTTGGAGCAAAAAGAAACGCCAGCAACATAACGGCCAGCCACACCAGGCTAAGCCTGACTGCGACAATATGCTGAAAGCGTTAATGGACGCCATTTTTGCTGATGATGCACACATCTGGGATTGCCGCATAACTAAAGTGTGGGGCGAGATCGGGCAAATCATAATTCGGGAGGCGGCATGCGCGCCTTGCTGAAACCGGATATCGCCCGGGATATGGGGATTGTGCTTCTGCGTCCCGGTCGCGAGTTAATGCATATTTTCACTTCTGGTCGCGTACTGGTAGAGCGTCAGCCAGAAAATATGGCTGACCTTCCTTCGGGCGCCGTACCGCCTGCCCGGCAGATGCTTATTGATGATCCGGCATTATGCCCGTTCTTCACTCATCAAAAGGTTATTAATGCGGCTGGTGGTATTAATGGGCTTGAGGCCTGGTTACGGCACCGCGGTAAACAGTGCCAGTGGCCGCACTCAACTTATCACCACAAAGAGCTGGTTACGCATCGCCATGCCGGTGGCGCCGCACTGCTTTGCTGGCACTGCGATAACCAGTTGCGTGAAGCCCCCAGCCAGGAACTGGATCAAATCGTAGCCAAAAATGCCGCCACCTGGATTTTGCGCGCCATTCGCGGTGAGCTGCGATTTACCGACGACCACGAAGTAACCCTCCCGGAGCTGTGCTGGTGGGCCATTCTCCGGGGTGTTACTGATGCCATACCGGAAGAAGTTTCCCGCCGGGTGCTTGGTTTGCCCGTTGAAACAATGCCGTCTGTTATGCGCGAATCCGATATTGTCCCGTCTCTGCCAGCCACCAGCATACTGGCGGAGAAAGTGAAAAAGGTGACATTACCTCAGCCACCAGCCGTAAAGCCCGTGGTTTCAGTCACGGTTGATCCCGTGGCGCCGCAGACACTTTATGCGCGACCAAAACGCACCCGCTGGGAAAATCCAAAGTTCTTGTCTTGGGTTAAGACTCAACCGTGTACGTGCTGCGGCAACCCCGCCGATGATGCCCATCATCTGATTGGCTGGGGGCAGGGTGGCATCGCGACCAAAGCTCACGACGCGTTCACCATTCCGCTCTGTAGAAAACACCATACCGAGCTTCACAACAGCCCGGCGGCGTTCGAGCGCCAGTACGGCACGCAACCTGAACTCATTATCAAATTGCTGGACCGTGCCTTTGCGCTCGGCGTTCTGGCCTGACATCTGGAGAAAACTATGCGCGACATTCAAAAAGTTCTGGAGTTATGGGGGGCTTGGGCGGCCAGTGATTCTTGCGGTGTCGACTATTCCCCGATAGCAGCAGGATTTAAGGGGCTACTGCCACAAACGAGCAAAACCCGACCCATGTGTTCCGATGATGACGGCTTAACGCTTGAGGGATGCATGGCACGTCTGAAACAAAAGCGTCCGTACGATTACAACTTACTGGTTACCCATTACGTCTATATGGTTTCTAAAAGGCAAATGGCAAAGAGCAGGAAGAAAAGCGAAAAACAGATCCGCATTGAAATCATGTTAGCAGAAGGATTCATTGAGGGGTGTTTGTCGATGCTAAATGTAAGACTTGAACTAGAGTGTTAAAAAATGCATGGCAAACTTATGTTTGCCATGCTGCACATAAATACAACTATTTTGCGGCTTGAAGTTTGATAAATGCTTCTTCAAACACAATATTTATAAACTGACAGTCTAATTCGTCAATCGTTATATACTTGAGAAGGTTGTACATTTCAGTCATATGGTTATTGAAAGATTGTATTTTTTTTAACTCTGGATAGGTAGTCAAAACCCTTTTCTCAATATCTTTTCCTTTGGTGCTATAATATTCTTTGTCCGCTAATAGAGTGATTTTATTCATGTAAGTTACTTGGTGATCGCGTCGATTTTCGTGACCTAATATATCACTCATGATTCTATCAAATATTTCTTGCAGGAGCTGGTTGTTAGGTAATATTTCATTTTTATTTGAGCCTGCATTGCAACTGCAAAAGTAGGATGGATCTTTAAATTTAGAAACAAATACAAAGATGCTTATTGGGTCATATACTGCATTTTCAATGGCATAACAATACCCTTTGCCAAGGGCTACTACTGCGCTATCAGTTTTCCTATCTTTTCCATCCCAATCAATTAGACCAACCGCTGTCCTATTTCCTATTTTTTTTAGATTCTCAATTGTACCTATGACCTGCTCGCAATTGCCCTGGCCATTAATCTTTTCAATTAAACGCTTTACTCTTTCGTCATTTTCATATATTGAGGTTATATGCTGATGTAATTGGCTATCGACGATTTTAGATGCTGGTGTTGTAAATGATAAAGTAATATCAGGGGTTAGCTTAGTCTTGTTTTTTATTTTTCTATAAATTAATTCGTAAATATTAGCATCGTTAACGTTTTCAACGTATACCTCTCTTCGGTTCTCAGGGTTAATTGTTATCTGTGTTACCCCTTCCAATAAAATAGAGATACCCCCATCTTTAGTTATCTTTTCTAATGAAAAATCAATGTTGTTTACAGATGTTAATTTAAAAATATTGTCAAAATCTGCAAGTGCAACAGTTGTCGGCGAGTGGCTATTAAATATGAATATTATATGTAGTTCATCATGAAGTTTTTTTAGACATCTGTAGAAATCAACAATCATCATTGGATGAAGATGAACATCAGGTTCATCCATAAGTATTACTTTGGCTTTGGTAAAATTTATGCCAATGGCTGAGTAGAATGTTTGAAAAATTTTTGTTACAAGCCAGAATATTGTTACTTCCCCAGAAGATAAGTCTTTTGGATTAAGTTCATTGTCGTATAAATCTAATAACTTCGGCTCATACGATTCTAATGGTGTTTTCTTTAAGTTCGGCTCTGATATTTTGAATTTACCTTTAAATAAATCATGGATTATTTCATTGAAAATAACGGAAGGACTTTTTTTTCCTATTTTTTCTAGAAGAACATGTTCATCAATGAATTTGATGTGTGGATCTTTCTTATTGAAGTACTCCAGAAGGTCATTACATTCTTTTGCTTGGTAATAGTTTACGGTTAATTGACTTAATGATAAGTGAGTATCACTAAAAATTTCATTTAATGAACCATTTGATAATTCATTGTTGGCGTAAATAGATAATTCAAGTTGTCTTTTTTGTAAGTGTTGAGGTTCAGTATCAAATAAATGACAAGCACGTTTAACGATATCTTTTACTTTTATTTCCACTCCGGAGTACGCTCTTTGCATTTGCTCTAGTTGCATGGGGAACGTGTCTGGTAACGTTTCAATTCCCTCGCTTTGTTCAATTAATGTCATAATATTTCGAGCGAGTAGTGTTGTTTTATCAATCCCACCGGAGGGGTAAAGGATGGTATGATTTAATTCATTAATATCAATGAGTCGTATTTCATTGGTTGGGATTTCGTTATTGTCTAGGTATAGTTTTGTTTTCCCATTTGCTATGCTATTTAGCAATCGACTTTTCCCAATGCCATTTACTCCTGTTATTAGGCAAAGGTAATCTTCAAATTCGATGGGTTCACTTAATTTAAAACCATTATGTGATGCAACAGGTACCAATTTCGTATGCATAGTTACCTCCTTATAAGAAAGTAAAAAATTATCATAAAATCATTAGCGCGGTCCGCATTTTTTACTATAAGGTGTTAAGAGTTGTCACTTGTACACGGACTTAAACCAAATTTAAAACCTCGCTCCTGCGGGGTTTTTTCATTTCTGGCCTCGGGAATCACACATAACCTTCACTTTTACGAAATCGCCCGAAGGCTGGATCCCTCCTTTCATCAATCACGCACAGCACTTCCCAAACGTGGAGGTGGAGTATGTATCGAATGGACAAAATCACAACTGGTGTGAGCTACGGTTTTGCCGGAGCAAACGGAGGGTTCTGGGTGCTCCAGCTACTGGATAAAGTCTCGCCCTCGCAGTGGGCAGCGTTAGGTGTTCTCGCAAGTATTCTTTTTGGTCTGCTGACGTATCTGACCAATCTTTATTTCAAAATCAAAGAGGATCGGCGCAAAGCCGCCAGGGGTGAGTGATGGGTAAAGCTAAAGTCGCTGGTGGTGTTGTCTGCTCAGTGATGGCAATCATCGCTATCGTCGTAAGCAACGGGCAGGTGCGAACCAATCAGCGCGGACTTGAGCTTATCGGTAATGCTGAATCCTGCCGCCGTGATCCTTACGTTTGTCCCGCTGGTGTTCTGACGGACGGTATAGGCAACACTCACGGCGTAAAAGCCGGAACGCGTAAAACTAATACGCAAATTGCTGCTGACTGGCAGGCAAACATTCTTGATGCTGAGTCATGCGTAAATCGCTACGGCAACGGACGCAACCTGTCCAATAACGCATTCAGTGCTGCTGTTTCAGTTACGTTCCGTGCCGGGTGCGGAAATCTGCGAACCTCTCAGATGTTTGCCCTATTCCGTAGTGGCAACATCACCGCAGCCTGTAACCAGTTTACCCGTTGGGTATGGGGAGGCGGCCAGATATTGCCGGGATTGGTGGATCGTGCCGGAAAAGAAAAGGCTCTCTGCCTGGATGGTGCCTGATGAAGATTCGTTATTTCGCTGTGATCGGCGTTTTTATCCTGAGCATCTTCGGCGGTCTGGCATGGTCAGCATTTCACTACAGCGACAAAGCCGCAACTGCTGAGAGTGAAAACCGCGTACTCAAGTCAGACAATGCTCTGCAGGGTCAGGTAATAGCCACTCAGGCATTCAACATAAACCGCTTCAATAAAACCGCTGAGACCGCCGCGCGGGCAAACGCAATTGTGGTCGGGAACAGCGAAACAACGGTAATCAAATACCGGGAGATATTACGCCGTGATAAAACCTGCGATCTGCCTGTTCCTGATGATATTGCTGGTGGGCTGCTCGAATACACGAACCGTTTACGTGCCGGGGCAATGCACTCCGATTCCACCGGGCCTGACTCAGCCGATGGTGGTTCCTCTCCCTCCGGCGGGCTGACATACTGCCAGGCAGTTTTGTGGATTCAGCCTCTACTAGCCACTATTGAGCAGGGAAATAACAATTTCGCGGGAATTCGTGAAATAGAGCAACAGCGCCAGAAATAAAAAAGAAGCCCCATCGTGGTAGGGCTCAATAATGCAGATCAGTTTTTATGGGCTTTAAGCGGGCCAGCCAGAACTGATAAGAGGAGTTAAACCTCATCCTTGAGATGAGCCCTGGCGAGGCGCTCTTGCCTTATGAGTCGACTTAAGTTTTGTTAGAAACCCATATTTAACAAGCGTAAGCGCGGGATACGTTCTAGATATCCGCTTTATTCGGATTTTTCTTAAGTTTTGCATCTCATCTCCCGCGCAAAAGGCATTCGCTGAACGGGATTACTTCACCCTCAGAGAGCGAATCAAAACTATGACCAATTATCGTAAGGCCTGCAAGCGTATGTATGTGAGCAGTTCCTTTACCAGGATAAACTGAAAGTCAATAACTTATTGATTTTATTATTTTTCTTGACAAACACAAATAAAATCAAGGCATTGATAAATTTTGCCGATTGGTTTGATAAATAAAATTTGCTAATTCCTATTAATGCCATAGTCTCAATGATGGTTCTGTCAGCAAAGCCAACACCAAATGACAGAGCCTGTTACCCCGGCCAGATTTCCTGTCTCCTTTTGGGTGGCTCCAGGGATACAGGATGCATCTTGCCCGGTTAACACTAAGCAAGGCCGCACTGAGTTTGTGCGGCCTTTTCTGATGATATTTATCAGATGCTCAATTACATGCAGCAGACCTGTAGCAAGGTATAAAATGAGAAAGGTATTGGTGTTCTTCAATGCTCAGCCAGTTATTGTGGTAGAAACCATTAAAGCTGTGACAACTATCCTGCGAAATTATCCAAATGGTGAAGAAATCCATCTCAAGATTATGCGTGTAGGGAGTTACTCGATTACAGGCGATCAAACTGAAATTTATGTTGCTTCTGACAGAGAACTCTCGTCAGAAGAGATAGTTAGTGCAGCTAACAGGCTTCTTTAGGAAATATCCAGGATGATGATTCCTGAGCGCGTTCTGGGAAGATAACCTATGATTTATAAAAGGTTATGTGAAAAAGGAGATCGTGCATGAAACACGAAGAACTGGAGCGTAAAGCTGAGGAAGAGATTTCTGCTCTTATTACTAAAAAAATTGCTGAGCTGCGCAAGAAAACAGGCAAAGAGGTTTCTGAGATCGAGTTTATACCGAATGAGACCATGTCTGGCCTTGAGGGTTATCAAGTAAAAATAAAGCTTATGTAAAGTACAAAGGGCTGCTTAGGCGGGCTTTTTTTGTTGGCATTACAGCAGGCATTCACTGAGTGCCAGTGATAATGTTTGAGCATATCAATCAGGTGCGCGAGATAGCGGGTAAAACCGTTCCGGACTAAGCGCGACGCAGCTACAAGCTGCGTGGGTGGTGCTGACGACCTGTACCCATTGGCTCAAGGGTTCGAATCCCTTCCTGATTACCACATCCAAGCCACTGGCATCCGCTGGTGGCTTTTTTATTGCGCTTTCGCGCAAACACTAACGAGTTAGAAATGAAAAATCTCAAAGTTACCATTAACAACCTGATGGAGTTTGCTGATGGTATTGTCCAGGGTGCAAACGTAACGTTTAAAGTAATCCAGGCCGGAAAGGTATTAATTGAAGAGACGCTATCTGGCAAAGTAACCAGCCCTTACTTGAAAAAGTATGAAGTGGTCGGGTCAGATACGGATGTGGTTGTCGAGCATAACCGACCTGACTTAGCTCACCTGTCTATCACTGCCGCTTTTGTTTAGGATCGTTTCTTTCTGCTGCTCAATTTCATAGCATGTTCTCCGGGTACCCAAAGGAGAAGACTATGTTTGTAGCAGAAGGATTGAAAAGAAACCCTGATAATCAGGGATGGGTTATGGGATGGGCTGTTGTTTGTCGTAGCCCTGGCATTTGGTCGGCGTGTATACCTCAAAGGACATGGCTGATACAAAAGCCGGTATGTTGGGCAGAGACTATGAATCGGCATATGGATCTCATCGTCTTGGCTCTGACGATTTTATTTTCGAAGATAGCCCGAAATAAGCAATACACGAAGTAAGTCAGCCTCGCAATAGCGGGGCTTTTTTATGCGCCTCGCACGCGCAGCCTAACGATAACTTTCAGTCGTGAGCCTGGGGTTTTCCTCCTTATCGGGCGATTTGTTATGTCATGACCACTGAGAGATCCGTCGTGAGGGCGTGACTGCGTCCGATGCAGGGGCACGGTTTAACGGTTTCGAGGCCAGTAATCCTTCGGGCTTCGATCTCTGCCACGGAAAGGATATTCGCGCATAGCTTTTGATAACGTCCCGTCGTGAAGCCAGCCTTCTCTATCTGGCTAAGCAGTGGGTTAATTGTTTTGCAGTTGGTCCGGTGAACGCGAGTAAAACGTTGATCACTCCTGTTGCCCTTTCCGTTGGTGCACTTTAGTGCGTTAACCACAAAACCATCTGGATTTTCTCGCAGCCAATCCCGATAGGCAGATTCACTATCTGATTGGCAGTCACTTCTGAATACTTTAACGTTCATAACAGTTTTCCTTAGTGCTTATTATGACAACTATAAAACAAGGGATGTCCATGACAAAACCAGACTCAGCAAACACTGAATGAATGTGTTGAGCATGGATTATGGTTTCGCCTCGACCGTCAGAATCCGCTGAACGGGGTTATCCCCTCCCAGAGAGCGAATCGAAACAGTCACCAAACAACTGACGGGCCTGCAGGCGTATGTGCGTGAGCAGTGTTTAAGATAATGGCTTTATAGTTATCCAAAAAACATCTTGTACATTATGAACGCAACTATGCCCCACATAACCCAGTTAAATGAGTGAGCCGGCGGGTTTGAGTCTGAACTTGAGGTCTCGGTGCTTCTGCCTGAGCGACGGCGTGAGTTTCTCGCCACCGTCTGAACGGCCCGTTGACCCCGACTACCTCTTGGCATCCACTTCATCGTAATATCCTTAATTAAAAACCAACAAAGAGAGTTGATTATGACTGTACGAGCAAAATTCCGCTGCCACTTTATCCAGAAAGCTGACGACAATTCTAATTGTACTGTTCACATGAGTCCTGTAACCGACGATACGCCAGAAAATAAAACCTGGTCGAAGTACACACCCGGCGGTTTGCTGCAAATGCACATCTCTAACCCTGTTGCGTTCAGCCAGTTTGAGCAGGGTAAAGAGTATTACATCGACATCAGCCCAGCCAATTAACTGGCCTGCAGGCGTATGTGCGTGAGTAGTGTTTAAAGTAATGAATTTACCTGCCTTTAAGAGTTTCCATAAAAGACTCCTTATGCGCAGCTAACTCAAGCTCAAGCCGATCTTTTTTATTGAATCCAACAATCATATGTGGCCCATAGCGATCGGCATTTTCTTCATGATTGTAATAGATGACGAAGGGGATTTGGTTTTTGTAATCACTCTCTTTAGCATCCACTACGCATTTGTATGGAGAAAAGTAACTTTCAGTGATTTCCTTTGCTTCTTCCCAAGTAATAAACCCCATGAATACCTCTCATTGAAAGCTATTAAGTATTAATACCGTGTGTTTATGGAACATCATCGCCCATTATAAATGATAAAAGTTCGCCATTCCTTATGACATGGCATAACCCATCCCGAGAAAGGTAACGCAATGAGCGAAGCAAAACCGCAGGACGGCAGTACTGTTAAGGGGTATAGAACCCTGGACGCCGACGATATCGCGCAAATGAATGAGCTGAAAGAGATTAGCCGTAATTTTTGCGAAACTCTCGACCTTGAACGCACGCACCTATCTCTGGAGGTTGTAGAGAGTGGCAGCCATGCTGAAACAGAGCGTGCAGAAGCGCTGCGTTGTCTGGCGATTGCCCGAACCAAAATGCAGGAAGCTTGCATGTGGGCTTGCCGCGCTGTTGCGCGCCCCGATGCTGATTGCTAAGGCATTACAGCAGGCATTCACTGAGTGCCTGTGATAATGCTACATTTAAACTTTACGGAGCGTTAATATAGCTTGTCCTCATCACAGGAGAGCTGATTATGAAACGTGGAGTGGTTTTTTCACCAGTAGAGTTTATTCGAAATCAGGAAGGCACCGGTTTTGCATCGGGTAGACATGTTTCCCCTCAGGACTTGAACTATTTAGTTTTATACTGGGACCGACTTGTTGCTCCAACAAGCATGATTCATATTGGTTTTCAGAATGAAGATGAGTTAATCAACTGTGGTGTTCTTGATAGACCATCTTTTTTAAAAGCGGGCGCAATATCAGCAGGGGACATCCCTCAGTTTTATGCCGACATCCAACTCCAGGCACTGGAAGAGTTAAGAGCTAAAAACGGCGATACAGACTGGTGTTTACATTTCCTTAACGAGGATATAAATGTTGCGCCAGGGCGAGCAGAATTAAAAGAAACCATACGATTTGATCTCCTTGATGAGCTCCCTGTTCCACAGATTGATGTGCCATTGCATGATGTGCTTGAATTCAAAGAAAGAAGGTCTGATGCGCTCTTGGAGTTCCATGAGTATTTGGATGAGCTTTATCTGGAAATCATGAATTCTGGGGATATACATCTTCAAAAGGCTAAGTCTATAGCAAAATTAAAGAAAGCCATTGATGGGTTAGAAAAATTAAATCAAGAAACATGGCAAAGCCCCATAAAAATGAGTATTGGACGTACCATTGAGTTTGACGCGGGTCAATTATTTGCGGGAGGTCTAACCTTACTTAATGCTTTACAAAGTACTCACCCTGTTGAAGTTATTAGAGGCGCTGCCATTCCAATGCTTATGGGTTTACTAAAAATACAAGTGAAATTACAAAGCGTTAAAAAAGGTGGCGACAAAAAAATATCTTATCTGACAATGGCGAAACGTGAAAATTTAATCAAATAATCATCCAATAATAAAAAAGCCTCGCGAACGCGGGGCTTTTTTATGCGCCTCGCACTCACAGCCTAATGATATCTTTCAGTAGTGAGCCTGGGGCATTCCGCGTTATCGGGCGGTCTTCCCGTGCGACAGGCTCACATCTAAAAGGAAACAACCATGAGCAAAGAACTTTCCGGCGCTGCTGGCGATGTCCTGCATGCGCTTTTCTTCCGTGGCGCGCTGGTGGATGGCGATTTGCCATCAAAGGCTGGCGCTGCTGAACTGCGTGAACTGGGTTATGTGGTGACGAAAGATACGGTGACGCCGTTCGCCGGGGAAAATCATTACAACTTCCTCACACCTACCGGGCAAGAGTTCGCCATCAGCTATCTGGTGGATAGCAAATTTGGCAAGCGGCCACCACGTTCTGTAAGCGAGTTGGTATTCAAGGCTGACCGTTTCAAAATAGAGGCGAATGTTGACGCTATTGTTGAAGCGATGAAAGCAACACACGCCAGACAAGAAGCGATGATGGCGGATCTGGCCTCTGCTCAGGCTGCTATTACAGAAATCATTAACCAGGCTGTGAATGATGCTATTGCTAATGCGATCAAACCGGGTGGCTTACTGTATGCGAGGAAGTGACTATGCAGGTCACTATAGATGGTGTCCCGTATGTTCCCGCCAGTAGCGTATCAGTACGGATCGGCATAGCGATAACTACACACAACAGACCAGCAGTTTTAGCCAGGGCTATTGAGCAACATCTTAACTATCTCCCGGCAGGTTCTTTGCTGGTGGTTATTGATGATGGCTCACAGCCTGCCGCCACTGTGCCGGAAGGCATTGAACTTGTTCGTCTGGAAACGTCACAGGGCATTGTGGCGGCTAAGAACGCCAGCCTGACAGCCTTGATGGATGCCGGGTGCGAACACCTGTTTTTGTTTGACGATGATGCATGGCCTATTTCCCCCGCCTGGCATCTTCCCTATATCGAATCACCAGAGCCGCATCTGGCTTATCAGTTCCTTGATCTGGCTGGGCCTAACAAGCTCAATGATATAGCTGTTCTTTATCGTGACGATAAGCACATTGCTTATACCGGGCAGCGTGGCGTGATGCTGTATTACCACCGCAGCGCGATAGAGAAGGTGGGCGGATTTGATCCGGTTTACGGGCGCGGGATGTACGAACACAGCGATCTCGCATTGCGCATCCATAACGCAGGTATGACATCGTGGGCTTATGCCGATGTGACTGGCTCCGAAAAGCTGATCCATTCCCTTGATGAACATGAAGCAGTGGAACGTTCGGTACCGAAACCGGACCGACAGGCGCTGGTGGGACGTAACGTGAAGGTCCACAACGAACGGCGGGATACAGGATTCACAGGATACGTTGAATACCGGAATCAGCGCGACGTGGTTATCACAACGCTGCTCACCAGTCAGCCTGATACGCAGCGCGGATCGAAAATGGCGGCCTCGCCAGACATGCTGACTACATGGGCGGCATCGCTTAGACAGTGTGGGCGTATCGCGCTGGTGGATGAGCTGACCACCGCACCGTCAGACGTTGAACTGTGGCGCGTGCCTGATGTGAAGATGAATGTCTACTTCCGCCGCTGGCTGCACATCTGGCAGCACCTTCGGGATCATCCTGAATACCGGTTCGTCTGGTGCACGGATGGGACCGATGTCGAAATGCTGCATGCCCCGTGGGATGAAATGGTACCTGGCCAGATTTACGTTGGCTCTGAACCGAAAACCTATTCTGACCCGTGGGCAGCCAGCAACCATCCCGAAAGCATCTACCAGCAATTCATTGAGCAGCACCGCAATGATGTGATGCTGAATGCTGGCCTGCTGGGTGGCACTCGTGAGGATGTCATGGCGATTGCTCACGGTATCGTGCGCCTTTACTACCTGACGGAAAGCAACCGGTTCTGGAAGAAGGAGCAGCCTGCCGCAGCAGTAGGCGACATGCTGGCATTCGGTATTGTGGCTTATCGGTTTAGCGATCGGCTGGTCACTGGCCCCCGAGTACATACGGTATTCAAAACAAACGGTATCGGTAAGGAGTTTGCATGGTGGCAACACAAGTGAAGTTTGTTGTTGTCGGTCACCATTCCCGACACAAGCAGGCTCATAGTCTGGCTGAAACTCTTGGCGCCATACTGTTGATTGATGCCGGGGACCACGGGGCAAACTGGAATCATCGTCGTGCGCTTGAATGGGCCGCAGGACAGAACTGTCGGGTCGTAGTCGTGGAGGATGACGCACTGCCTGTACATGGCTTCGTCGGGAAGGTTAGTGCCTGGCTCAATGATAAGCCTGACGATCTCATCAGCTTCTACCTCGGCACTGGCCGCCCGCCTCAGTATCAGGCGGCTATTGCTGAGCGCCTGATTGCTGCTGATAAGACGCGGGCTGACTTCATTACCCTGCCTCAGTTGATTCATGGCGTTTGCTACAGCGTGCCGGTTGCAAAGGTTGCGGATGTACTGGCCCGATGGGATCACAGCGCCGCCGCTGATTATGCCGTGGGCAATGCATATGGTGGCCCGGTGGTTTATCCATGCTGGTCACTGGTTGATCATGCCGACGGGGAACCGGTAGAGCGTCACCCTGACGGCATAGCGCGAACTGAGCGCCGCCGGGCATGGAGGTTGTATGACTAAGCTGCCGACATTAAAGCCCCGACTTAAGGTTATCGATACCCGTCGCATCAAGCCTGTATACGGAGAGCAGCGCCGCATCAGCGGCAGCGCCCGCGTCAGTCTTAAACGTCGCATCTGGGTACGCGACGGCGGTCATTGCTGCATGTGCGCCCGCGTTATTGAGCTGCACGAGAGCGAGCTTGACCACCGCATCGCGCTGCAGTTCGGCGGCGACAACTCAGAGCGTAATCTCTGGACTCTGTGCAAAGGATGCCATGCCGGGAAATCGGCGCGGGAAGCGGCAACCAGGCAGCCTGATGAGGAAGCATTAAAGCATGCGGTGCCCGCGGCTGAGGAGTTTCAGCATATCGTGGTGATTTGATACAGGGATAGTTTCAATTGCAACCATTCCACTTGGAATGATACCCATTATCAACACCGGGGGGGGTAGGTTTGGGTGTAAACGTCGATCGCGCCGGACACCGCCGCCTCCCTCACGCACAGAAAAAATTCCCCTCTGGAGGGTGTAAACATGTTAACAGCGCAAAAGCGAAAATTCGCGGTCGCGCTGATGTCCGGTATGTCTAAAAAAGATGCGGCAATAAAGGCGGGGTATTCTGAGAAATCCGCACGGTCTAAGGGTTCGCAACTGGCTAAAGACCCGGAAGTCATCGCGTTTATTGGGCGTAAAAACAAGGAAACTGTCGAGGTTGATGAGGTTCCGGCCTACCGAAAAAATGTTTATACCCCAGCGGTAAACAACCCCGAAAAAACATCCCCACCGGAATCACCGCCGACCTCACCGTCGGTGGCGGTGACTTATGACGATCCGCTCCAGTTCCTTATGGCGGTGATGAACAATACAGGCGAAGACATTGACGTACGGAAAGATGCTGCAAAGGCAATGCTTCCCTATATTCACCCCAAAAAAGGGGAGACCGGGAAAAAAGATGCCAAAAACGCGGCGGCGAAAGTGGCCGCTGGTGCGGGAAAGTTTGGCTCTATGGCTCCGCCAAAACTGGTCGTCAATAACAAGGGAGGGTAATTCATGGCGCAATGGTCCACGGCCTGCCCTGACTGGGAAAGTCTTCTGGTTAGCAGGCAGTCAATCATTCCACCCCCGATTTTTCCTGACCAGGCGATGCAGGCGCTGGGTATCTTTCGTGAACTGCGTGTTTCTGACCTGCCTGGCAAGCCAACGTTCGGTGAATGCTCCGAGGAGTGGGTGTTTGATTTTGTTAAAGCCATCTTTGGTGGTTATGAGGCTGATACCGGCAATCAGTTGATTCGTGAATACGGGCTGTTGATATCGAAGAAAAACACAAAATCGACCATCGCGGCCGGGATCATGCTGACGGCGCTGATCCTTTGCTGGCGTGAGGACGAAGAGCATTTGATTCTGGCACCGACGAAAGAGGTAGCCGACAACAGTTTCAAGCCTGCCGCCGGGATGATACGTGCAGACGAGGAGTTGTCGGATATGTTCCAGATTCAGGATCACATTCGCACCATCACACACCGGGTCACGCGTAACACGTTGAAAGTTGTCGCTGCTGATACCGACACCGTTTCCGGCAAAAAATCGGGCCGCGTCCTGGTGGATGAGCTCTGGTTGTTTGGCAAGCGTGCTAACGCAGAAGCGATGTTTATGGAGGCACTGGGCGGGCAGGTATCGCGAAATGAAGGTTGGGTGATTTACCTGACCACGCAAAGCGATGAGCCCCCTACAGGGGTGTTTAAGGAACGGCTGGATTACTGGCGTGATGTGCGTGATGGCAAACTACATGATCCTAAGACACTGGGGATTCTTTACGAATTCCCGGAAAGCATGGTTGAAAGCAAGGCATATCTCGAGCCAGAAAATTTTTACATCACCAATCCTAACATCGGGTTGTCCGTCAGTTCTGAATGGATAGCCGACAACCTTCGCAAAAATCAGGCGAAGACTGACGGAACCCTGCAGCAGTTTCTTGCCAAACACCTCAACATTGAGATCGGCCTGAATCTGCGTACTGACCGCTGGGCGGGAGTGGATTTCTGGGAGCAGCAGGCCAGAAGGGTGACGTTTGATGAATTGCTCCGGCGCGCCGAGGTGGTCACTGTCGGGATCGATGGCGGCGGTCTTGACGATTTGCTGGGCTTTTCCGCCGTTGGCCGTGATGGTGAAACCCGTGAATGGCTTTGCTGGTGCCACGCCTGGGCGCATGAGATAGCCATCAGACGACGTAAAAGCGAAGAGTCCCGGTTCAGTGATTTCGTGAAAGCCGGTGATTTGACCATCGTTAAACGCGTCGGACAGGACACGGAGGAAGTGGCTGAGTATGTCAGCCGTATCCACACTGCTGAGTTACTCGACAAAATTGGCATTGACCCGTCGGGCGTGGGGCAAATTCTTGATGCCCTGATCGAAGCGGAAATCCCGGCTGATTCCGTCGTGGGTGTCAGTCAGGGCTGGCGTCTTGGCGGGGCGATAAAAACCACGGAACGCAAGCTTGCCGAGGGGGTGCTGATTCATGCCGGACAGCCGATGATGTCCTGGTGTGTCGGCAATGCCAGGGTTGAGCCTAAAGGTAATGCCATCCTCATTACCAAACAGGCCAGCGGTAAGGGGAAAATCGACCCGCTTATGGCGCTGTTCAACGCGGTTTCGCTTATGGCGCTGAATCCTGAGGCGAAGAAACAGGATTATCAGGTAATTTTCATATGACTTTTAACGTCAGTAAACGACCCGCTCCGGCGGGTTTTTTCGTTTCAGGAGGCATCAAATGACCCTTAACCGCGCATGTACCATCATGACGGTAAAGGCGGTAAATGAGGACGAACGGATAATCACCGGCATCGCCTCCACGCCTTCACCTGACCGTGATGGTGACATCATGGAGCCGGGGGGCGCGAAGTTCCGCAGCGATACCCCATTCCTCTGGCAGCATGACCGCTCCCAGCCTGTCGGCACTTGCACGCCAAAGATGGTGAAAGAGGGGCTGGAAATTACCGCAAAGCTGGTGAAACCAACGCCTGACATGCCATCGCAGCTTGCAGCCCGTCTTGATGAGGCCTGGGCTTCTATTAAGGCAGGGCTGGTTCGCGGGCTGTCTATCGGATTTCGCCCCATCGAATATTCGTTCCTCGATGAAGGTGGCATCCGCTTTCTGTCCTGGGATCTGCTTGAAGTCTCCGCAGTGACCATTCCGGCGAACGCCGAATGCTCTATCCAGACCGTTAAATCTTTTGACCGCCAGTTACTCGCCGCGTCAGGCAATGAGAAACCCGTGGTTAAAGCACATAAGCCCGCTGGCGCCACAGCACCGAAAATCAATATTTATAAAGGAAACACGTCGATGAATATCGCAGAACAAATCAAAAGCTTTGAAGCTAAACGTGCAGCGCTGGCAGCTTCCCTCTCTGACATCATGGCGAAGGCGGCGGATGATGGCCGTACCCTGGATGCTGAGGAAGAAGAGAGCTACGACAACACGTCCGCTGAAATCAAGGCCGTGGATGCGCACCTTAAGCGCCTGCGTGATATGGAGGCAAATCTTGCGATCACAGCGAAGCCGGTCAGCAAAGCCGCAAACGGCGATGTAACCACCGTCACAACCAGCGCACCAGGTATCATCCGCGTTGAACAGAAGCTGGAAAAAGGCATTGCGTTTGCCCGTTTCGCCAAAGCTCTGGCCGCCGCGAATGGCAGCCGTTCGGAAGCGCTGGAGATCGCCCGCAAGCAGTATCCGGATGATGCGAAGCTCCATCATGTTCTCAAGGCTGCTGTAGGAGCCGGGACCACGACTGACCCGACATGGGCCGGGGCGCTGGTGGAGTATCAGGACTATGCACAGGATTTTGTGGAATTCCTGCGACCACAGACGATCATCGGCCGTTTTGGTCAGGGTAATATCCCGGCACTGCGTCAGGTACCGTTCAACATCCGCATCCCGGCGCAGACCTCCGGGGGTTCCGCAAACTGGGTTGGCCAGGGTAAGGCCAAACCACTGACGAAGTTTGACTTTGCGTCGATTACGTTCAGCTTTGCGAAAGTAGCCGCAATTGCTGTGCTCACTGATGAACTGATCCGCTTTTCCAACCCGGCTGCAGACGCGCTGGTGCGCAACGCCCTGGCTGAGGCGGTTATCGCGCGCCTGGACACGGACTTTATCAGCCCGTCGAAAGCAGAGGTTGCCGGTATTTCCCCGGCATCCATCACCAACGGCATCGCCGCCATTCCGTCAACAGGTAACCCTGATGATGATGCGGCGGCTGCATTTGGGGTGTTCGTTGCCGCCAGCCTGCAACCAAATGGTGCGGTGTGGCTGATGTCCAGTACTACCGCACTTGCTCTGTCGATGCGTAAAAACGCGCTGGGTCAGAAAGAGTACCCGGAAATGACATTGCTTGGGGGGACCTTCCAGGGCCTTCCGGTGATTGTCTCCCAGTACGTTGGCAATCTGCTTGTGCTGGTTAATGCACCGGATGTGTACCTTGCTGACGATGGCGGTGTTGCTGTCGATATGTCCCGCGAGGCGTCTCTGGAAATGGAGAGCGATCCGACTGGCGACAGCATCACGCCGACAGGTACCGAGCTGGTTTCCATGTTCCAGACGAACAGTGTGGCCATCCGTGCTGAGCGCTGGATCAACTGGAAACGCCGCCGTACTGCTGCCGTTGCTGTTATTTCCGGCGTTAACTACGGCACCACCCAGGGCAGCTAATGTGCTAACGGAGGGCGGGGGAGACCCCGCCGTAATACATGGCAAAAATCAGGTATCTGCAACGCACTCACGATTCGGTTCCGGGCGATGAAAAGAACGTGAACGCCCGGTGCGCCAGGGTGCTGGTTCTGTTGGGTAAAGCGGAATACATCAGCAACAAACGTGCTGGTGGTAGCAAAAAGAAAAATAACGCGGGGAATGGCTGATGTGGAACCCTTTCAGGAAAAAAGAGAAGGCCTTGCAACAGCCTGCCATTCGCGGGATCTGGACCTCACTCCTCAGTTATGTTCGTGAACCCTTTGCGGGTGCATGGCAGCGTAACCTTGAAATAAATCAGCAAACTGTTCTTTCCTTTCATGCTGTTTTTTCATGTATATCGCTGATAGCCAGTGATATTTCAAAGATGCCACTACGTATGATGCGCCGTGATTCTGACGGCATCTGGAAAGAAAACAGTGCCGGGCCTGTTGCCGCGCTTTATCGTCGGCCTAATGCCTTTCAGAACAGGATCCAGTTTTTCGAATGCTGGCTTAACTCGAAGTTATGCCACGGGAATACCGTGGTGTTAAAAATCCGCAACACCCGGGGACAAATTACAGAACTCCGTATTATTGACTGGAACAAAGTTACCCCGCTGGTTGCAGATGATGGATCAGTCTTTTACCAGATAAACCCTGACAACATGACGGGTATCGAAAAGTCAGTCACTGTTCCGGCACGTGAGGTTATTCACGACCGTTTTAACTGCCTGTTCCATCCGCTTATCGGTCTCTCCCCGATTTACGCAGCGGGCCTTGCCGCGATGCAGGGGCACCATATCCAGGAAAATTCAGCGTTCTTTTTCCGCAATGGTAGTAAGCCAAGCGGCGTGATAGAGGTGCCAGGCAATATAACGGAGGAAAACGCCAGAATCCTTAAATCCAACTGGGAAACCGGGTATACGGGAGAAAACGCCGGGAAAACAGGGCTTCTCAGCAATGGTGCCAAATATAACCCTGTCTCAATTTCAGCGGATGATGCAAAGGTGGTTGAGCAGCTCCAGATGTCCGCGAAAATCGTCTGTTCAGCGTTCCATGTCCCCACCTATAAGGCCGGAGTCGGCGAACTCCCTTCGTACGACAATATTGAGGCTCTTGAGCAACAGTACTATTCCCAGTGCCTGCAGACGCTCATTGAGTCTATCGAGTTATTACTGGATGAGGCGTTTGAACTGGAAAACGATTCCGGGACCGAGTTTGACGTAAATGCACTTCTGAGGATGGACAGCGAACGCCGCATAAAAACGCTGGGTGAGGGGGTAAAAAACACCATCATGACACCGAACGAAGCGCGGCGAAGTGAAAATCTGCCACCTGTAACAGGAGGCGATGAATTGTACCTGCAGCAGCAGAATTACAGTCTTGGCGCACTGGCCCGCCGCGATGCATCAGAGGATCCATTCGGTAAAGGCAGCCAGGCACCGCAACAGCAACCAGATAAAAGTGAAGGAAAGTCGTTATCTGATGCACAGCAATCAGCGGTAAAAGCGATGCTCCGGGGGTTACTTACCAAATGAATGAACGCGAATTATCTCTGATAAAGGCGTTAGGCGAAGAGTTTGGCCTCGTTCTTTCTGAAATGCGCGAGGTATTCAGTAAAAACCTCGAAGCACAGCGCCTGGAATTTGAAGAAAAATTGTCCCGCATTTCAACGTCCATTGATGAAATTAAAGGCACACCATCTCCTGATCTTGCTGCCATGCTTGCGGATGCGGTGGCTGCCCTGCCATCACCGCCAGAACCTCAGCTACCCGACATTGCCCTGATGATAAGTGAAGCGGTCGCCGCGTTGCCCCTGCCACAGGACTGTAAAAGTGTCACGCCGGAAGATATTAAGCCAATGCTGCAGGCGATGGTGGATAAAGCCTTTAGCGAGCTACCGGTTCCGGAAAATGGAAAAGATTATGATCCGGTGGTGCTGAAACAGGCAGTGTCAGACGCGGTGGATGAGGCGGTGGCTGCTATCCCGGTTCCGCAGGACGGTAAAAGCGTCACACCGCAAGATATGCAACCAATGCTGCAGGAGATGGTGGATAAAGCCTTTCGCGAGCTACCGGTTCCGGAAAACGGAAAAGATTATGATCCGGTGGTGCTGAAACAGGCCGTGGCCGACGCAGTAGGCGAGGTGGTGGACGCCATCCCGGTACCACAGGACGGGAAAAGTATTACGCCGGACGATGTTAAGCCTATGCTGGAGGAACTGGTTACAGCATCTATGCCGGTGCTTCCCGATATCAAATCGCTGATCGCTGATGCTGTGGCCGCCATGCCACCCGCTGAACCCGCAAGGGATGGAGAAGATGGTCGCGATGCGCTGGCGCTCGAGATACTCCCATTTATTGATGAAGGTAAGAGCTATCCGCGTGGGTCTTATGCAACCCATAAAGGCGGTCTGTGGCGCGCATACGAGAAAACACATAACATGCGCGGCTGGGAATGTGTGGTTGATGGTGTTGCAGGCGTCGAGATTGATCGCACTGACCAGCGGCATTTCACCTTAACGGTAAACCGTTCGAGCGGTGGCAGTGAAACCAAATCCTTTGACGTGCCGGTCATGCTTTACCGTGGCGTTTTCAAATCCGGTGATGAATATCTGCCTGGTGATACGGTCACATGGGGTGGTTCGCTCTGGCACTGCGATGAGAAAACTCAGGGCAAGCCTGGTGAACCCGGCTCGACTGGCTGGACACTGGCGGCCAAACGCGGGCGCGATGCGAGGGACAGGCCATGATTGAATTGATCACTCTGGCGGAAATTAAGGCGCACCTCAAAATTGACCATGATATTGATGACACTGAACTGAAAGAAAAAATCCAGGAGGCCAGCGCCGTACTTCTGGATTATATCCAGGGGAGCAGGGATAAGGTGGTGGACAGCAGCGGAAACCTGATTGAAGGCGAATCACTTTCGCGCATGAAGGCATCCACTATGCGACTGGTTGGCATGCTGTACCGCAACCCGGACCTTGCGGAAAAGGAAGATCTGCAGCCCGGTGAGTTGCCTTTCTCTGTGACGGCTTTCATTTATAGCCTTCGCCGGCCAACCATTATGTGAGGTGAGCATGTCAATTGCGGCAGGACGTCTTATTCATGTTGTCACCATTCAGAATGCTGTCACAAGCAGATCTCCCTTTGGCGAACTTACTCAGGAATGGGTCGATGGTGAACAGATCAGGGCAGATATCAGGGCGATAAGCGGGAGGGAACTCATTACTTCCGGTGCTGAAAAAGCTGAGGCAACGGTTCGTGTCTGGGTGCGGTTCAGGGCAGGTATTACAGCAGCTTCCCGATTAAAAGTGCTTTCTGGCCCTTTTCGCGGTCAGATCCTTGAAGTGTCAGGGCCGCCGATTCCTGACAGTCGCGGTACCAGACTCGAAATTTTGTGTAAGCAGGGGGTGGTGTCGTGATTGACCATACACTGGATTTTTCCGGGCTGTTGGATATTTCTCACGATCTTGAGCGGCTCAGCAAAGCGGAAAATAAAAAGGTTCTGCGGGATGGTACGCGCGCAGGGGCGGAAGTACTGAAGCAGGAGGTCATCCAGCGCGCGCCAGAACGTACCGGGAAACTGAAAAAGAATGTCGTTGTTGTGACAATGCGCGGTAAGCGTAATGTAATCGCTTCGGGTGTGCATATCCGCGGTGTTAATCCGGCAACGGGTAACAGTGACAACACCATGAAGGCCAGCAACCGACGGAACGCGTTTTACTGGCGTTTTGTAGAGTTAGGCACATCGAACATGCCCGCTCACCCCTTTGTGCGTCCTGCCTTTGATACCCGGCAGGAAGAGGCGACCCGCGCTGTGATCGCCAGGATGAATACAGCGATTGATGAGGTGCTGTCAAAATGAAGGAATCTGATGTATTTCACCTTATCGGTTCACTGGCGAACGGTCAGGTATATATGGATATCGTTCCGTTGAATGATGCCGGGAAACCTGCAGTTGCGCCTCCGTGGATCACTTTCACATTTGTGTCTCAGAGTTACGGCGACACCTTTTGTTCACCGGCAGAGGAAACAACCTTTGTACAGGTTGATGTGTACTCAAGGAGTGTTGAAGAGTCATGGGAACTCCGGGAGCAGGTTGTCATCGCTCTTACACCGTTGCAGTTTACCCGCATGTCTAAAACGGGCGGCTACGAACCTGATACAAAATTGCGGCGGGCAACGCTGGAAATTTCGGTTCAGCAGTAAGTAAAAATCCGTCATAAACATAACCGCCACCTGGCGGTTTTTTTACATCTGGAGCAAACATGACCAGTAAGTATGAAAAAACAAAGGGCACGCAGATCGGTATCTCGAACGCCCCCGTCACAGAAGACGATTTTAAGGCTGCAGGTTTCCCTACGGCAGGCGTGACGTTCCTTGAAGCTGAATGTGCCACGAAGGAGATCAGCTACACAGGCGGCCAGAAAAGTGACATCGATGTCACCACGCTTTGCTCTACCGAGCAGGAGCAGACCAACGGCCTCGCGGCTCCGGCAGAAATGTCCATTTCCCGTAACTGGGTGGGTGATGAAGCCGCGCAACTGGCGCTGCAGACGGCCTATGAAAATGACGAGCTGCGGGCGCTGAAAGTCGTTTTCCCCTCCGGTAACGGTTTTTATGTGCTCGTTGAGGTCCGTCAGAGTAGCTGGTCTGCAGCGACATCCCAGGTCGTTGGCGCCACCTATTCGCTTCGCGTGAAAGGTAAGCCGAAACGCATTGTAGCCTCCGGTTCTTAAGCGCCTGCGGGCGCTTTTTCCCCCTCCATTTAATTCACAGAGACACGTTTAATGGCAAACCCGAAACCTTCATTACGCGATATGGCGCTGGCCCCGTCGCTGGCATTTCGTACCAGAACCATCACGGTTCCCGAATGGAAAACAAAAGTCACCGTGCGTGAACCTTCCGGCAATGCATGGGTTAAATTCCGCGAATTCCTGACGCCTCCTGAACTACCGGAAGGAGAAGAACCCGTTAAATTAACCTCAGCGCAGGAATTTATGCGTAACAAAGATGCGGATGTGATCCTCTTTATTGATGTTCTGCTGGATGAAGATGGTAACCGCGTTTTTTCTGACGACGATTCACAGATTGTTCGCGAAATTTATGGGCCGGTACACAAGCGCCTGCTGAGTGCCGCACTTGCTCTTGGCGTTGATCAGGACCAGGCCGAAAAAAAGTAAAAGAACCGCTGACTTTCTTTCTTATGTCTCTGGCGCTCCGGCTGGGGCGCACACTTCACGAACTTCGCAGCACCCTGACGGCCAGTGAGTTGAAAATGTGGATTGCCTATGACCGGATGAGCCCCATTGGCGACTGGCGTGGTGATGTCCAGGCGGCACAGATATCGGCGGCGGTATTCAATGCTCAGGGTGGTAAATATGAAATCAGTGATCTTCTCCTTAAATTCGGACAACAAGATGAAATCAGTGATATAGAAGAGTGGATGTCAAACTTATAGCAAACGGTACCATTTTCATGTTGTACTCTATGAGATAGTTACAAATCATAGGGAAGAGAAATGCTAAAATATTCATTGATTATTTTATCTACCATTTTTTTATCAGCTTGCAAGCCCAGCGATAGTGAGATGATTAAGCTTGGCGAATCTTTAGTTAAGCAATCACTAAAGGATCCAGATAGCGCTAAGTTTAATTCTTACTACCGCTCATTCGGTGATGGAGTGGGGTATATATGTGGAACCGTTAATGCTAAAAATTCTTATGGCGGATATGTTGGTGATAGGAATTACTATGTTCATCTGACTGTTGAAAATAATAAGATTGTTGAAAATAGTCCCGTTAAAATAATAAATGAAGATGATGTTAAAGGTTCTGGTAATTTCAAAAGCATATGCCAATAAATAACTAAAGCCTCCTAGCGAGGCTTTTTTTTGGGGTAAGTATGGCTACTTTGCGCGAACTGATCATTAAAGTCTCCGCTGACTCCGGCTCGTTCCAGCGGGAAATTGCCCGCGCCTCGCGGCTGGGGCAGGACTATTACAAAACAATGGAGCAGGGCGGTAAGCAGGCGGCAGCCGTCACCCGTGAAACACAACGCTCTATTGCTGCGCTGAATGCCGAGCTGGTCAGCGTTAAATCTACTGCCACGGGCCTGGCAGGCGCGTTTGCAGGTGCGTTTGCCACGCATCAGCTTATCCAGTATGCCGATACGTGGAACCAGTTAAGCGGACGCCTGCGCCTGGCATCCACGGGCGCGGAAGATTTTACAGCCGCGCAGCGGTCATTAATGGACATCAGCCAGCGCACAGGCACCTCGTTTGAGGCTAACGCAACCCTTTACTCCCGTATTGCGTCTTCCCTGCGTGATGCTGGCTACGCGTCAGCCGATGTGGCAAAAGTCACTGAAACTGTCGCCACGTCACTGAAATTGTCCGGCGCAAGCACCGAAGAAGCCAGTTCCGTTATCACGCAACTGAGCCAGGCGCTTGGCTCCGGTGTTCTGCGCGGCGAAGAATTCAATGCAATTATGGAGAACGGCGGCCGCCTGGCCAAACTGCTGGCCGATGGCATGAAAACAACGGTGGGCGGGCTGCGCAATATGGCGCAGAACGGTGAACTCACCACAGATAAAATTGTTCCCCTCCTGACCAATGTCGGGTTGCTGCGCAAAGAATTTGAGACGCTCCCGGCCTCCATCAGTGGCTCAGCGCAGAAAGTCCAGAACAGCTTTATGGCCTGGGTTGGTGGCGCCAATGATGCCGTCGGTGCTTCTGCATCACTCGCCGGGGTACTGGACAGCGTTGCTAACAATATCAACACGGTGGCAAATACAGCCGGGATTCTGGTAGGAATTGGCCTTGCCCGTTATTTTGGCAATATGGTCGGCAATATTGGGGGCGCGACCACTGCTGTTATCCGTAATACAGCAGCCGAGATTGCGCTTGCTCAGGCTCAGGTTCGCGGCTCTCAGGTCAGTGTTGCCATATCGCGGGAAACCGTTTATCGCGCACAAAAAGCAGTGGCCGCAGCGACGTCCATTGAGACCCAGATTGCAGCGGAACGGCAACTGATCGCCGCGCAGGCAGGACTGAATAATGCCCTTGTCGGGCGTAGCTCAGCGCTGAATAATCTCAACAGCACAGCCTCTTTAACCAGCCGTCTGGGTTCAGGTGTACTGAGTGTGCTGGGTGGCTGGCCGGGGCTGATTATCGGTGCTGGTGCTGCTATGTATGGGCTGTATGAACACACGCAGCAGGTGCATAAAGAAGCCGTTGCTTTCGCTGACAACCTCGACGATATCAATAAAAAACTCAATAAGATGTCGCCTGCTGGCCTGCGTTCCACTGCCGTTGACGCCAGCACATCACTGGCGGCACAGAAAAAAGATCTGGCCGATCTTGATGAGCAGATCAGAAAGGTTAAAGACAGCCAGTCTGCACTGGCTAAAATTCAGCAGGATTACAACCAGTCGCCGCGCCTGACTTACCTGAATACGTTCATGGACCAGGCCGATATCACTGCCAAAAACATTGAGTTAACCGGGCAACTGAACCGGCTGGAATATCAGCGTGAGCAGGCTGCCTCAAAAGTCGAAGCGACACAAAAACTGGTCAACACCGCCAGTGATCTGGCGACACAAAAAGCGGTTGAACAGGCTGGTGCAGTTTCCATTCTTAAGGGGGCTTACGATCTCCTTAACCGTTCCATGACGGCTACGGCAGGCGCAACACCTCCACAGTATGCCGGCCCTGTTGTGTCTCTGGCTAAAGCAACCCCGGCACAACAGACAGCACTTGATAAAGCATCCCGCGACGTTGTTCTTTCCGGACTGGACGGGCTGGCAAAGCAGCATCAGCAGTTTGTTTACGAAGCGCAAGATCTGAAACTGACCGGGGATTTGTATACCACTTACATTTACCGGAAAGACGAGGCCGCGAAGAAAGACGCTGCTGCAGCGCAGGCTAAAAAGGATGCGACTGCAGCAACGAATGCGCAAAACAAAGCAGAGCGGGAGGCAGAGGCTCAGGCACAGCGATACGCCAGCAAAATCGAAGACCTGTCGATAGCCATTCAGGTGCAGCAGGTCCGCGCCAGTGAGGGTGAGAAAGCGGCTGACCTTTACGCTGCAGCGCACCAGAGCGGCATTAAATGGACAGCCGAACAAACTGAGGAAATTCGTAAGCAGGCCTCAGAACTGGCCCGCTGGACTTCACGGGCTGATGATAACGTTAAAAAACAGCGTGATCAGGCGGAGGCACTGAAACAGCTTACCGAAGCTACACGTAAATTCCGTGACGAGGCCACGTCGGCGACGGATACCACAGGGCTGAGCGACAGAGAGCGGCAACGATTTGAAGAACGCCAGCAGATAGAACGAACATTCGACAAAGCAGGGGGTAGAAATTCTACCGAAGCGGTTAAGGCTTATAATGCTGCGCTGACTGAGCTTGATAACAAGTACAGAGCTATCGCAGCATCAGAAGCCGACTGGCGTAATGGTGTGTCACGTGGTTATGAAAACTGGCTACAGAACACGATGGACATCGCCGGGACCGTTTCACAGGGAGTTACCACCACAATGGATAGCGCCATGGATAATGTGGCATCTATGCTGGTTCGTGGTAAAGCGGACTGGAGGTCATGGGGGCTGTCGGCGCTGGAAATGATCGCCAAAGTCTCCCTGCAAATGGCGGCCGTAAGTGCGCTGAGCGGTGGCTCATCGTCATCATTTGGTGGCTTGCTTGGGACCGTTGTCAGTGGCGTCAGTAGCTATTTCGGAGGTTCGGCGGCTTCAAGTGGTGGCTCGGTCAATGTAGCGGCGCTGCAGGGTTATGCTGACAAAGTCCAGTTTTTCGCCCAGGGCGGTGTCCAGGATTCGCCGTCCCTGAGCGCATACAGTAACGGCGTTTACAATACGCCTCAAATGTTTGCATTTGCGCAGGGAGCTGGCATCTTCGCCGAAGCGGGACCGGAAGCCATTATGCCACTGACGCGCGCGTCTGATGGTTCACTGGGGGTGCGTGCTGTCAGCTCTGGTGTGAACAGTACCAGTGGCAACGCTACGAATATTCATGTCGAGGCTCCAGTGAGTATTTATCAGGATTCAGCAGGAGGTCGGGGTAACGCCTCTGATACAAGCGCTATTTCCAGTCAGTTACAGTCTATTATTCAACTCACCATTACCGACAGGTTAAGAAAAGAAATTACGCCTGGCGGGATTCTGTACCGAAGCTAAAGCCCTCGCGAACGACGGGTAGGGTATCTCTATGGCAATTGAAACATTTATCTGGCCTGTGCGTACGGGGGCCACTGAAAGCATAAATATTGCAACGCAGGAAATTCAGTTCGGGGATGGTTATAAGCAGATTGCTGGTGTTGGAATAAACGAGGATAACGCGACATGGGAACTTAGCTGTAACGGAAAATTATCTGATATGGCAGTTATTCGCGCATTTCTAAAATTCCATGTCGCTAAATCATTCTGGTGGTCTAATCCGTGGGGAGAGAAAAAACTTTACAGAGTAAAACGGGATTCAATAAAACCTGTTTTTACGAATGGAGATTTTGCGGAAATAAGTTTTGTATTTGAACAGGCTTATGCACCTTAACGGTATTTTTCTGCCAACAGATAACGTAACTGGAGTTATTAATGAGTTTTACTCAGGATATTCAACAACTGGAACCCGGAAATATAGTTCAGTTAATTGAAATCGACGGTACGGCATTTGGTATGGAAACTGTGTTACGATTTCATGCCTTTAATATTTCAGATAATAACTGGAATGCCTTTGCTGGTGAAAATCTGCCAGCAATAATCTGGCAGGGGAATCAGTACGATCCTTATCCTTATGCGCTGAAAGGGGTGGAGCTTTCAAGTACCGGTTCTCAGCCTACGCCGACGCTCTCTGTCGGTAATATTGGTAACTACGTAACCGCGCTATGCCTTGAATATGACGATCTGGTCAAGGCAAAGGTAAAGATCCACACCACGCTGGTTAAATACCTCGATGCGGCTAACTGGATTTCCGGGAACCCCGCCGCTAACCCGAACGAAGAGCGGGTGCAGGTGTTTTATGTTAATGCCAAAAAAGCCGAGAACAGAGCGCAGGTTGATTTTGAACTCTGCTCACCTTTCGATATTCAGAGCCTGCAATTACCGTCCAGACAGATAACCCCTGTCTGTACCTGGTGCCTCCGTGGGCTGTACCGGAGTGGTACGGGGTGTGATTACGCCGGAACGCTGTATTTTCTGAAAGATGGCACCCCGACAACCAATCCCGCGCTGGATGTCTGTGGAGGACGACTCCCTGACTGTGAGGCGCGTTTTGGCCCCGGAAATCCTCTGCCGTTTGGCGGGTTTCCGGCGGCAAACCTGCAGGGTAAATAATATGCGCGAAAAACTGATGGCGGCTATTCGCGAACATGCCGCTGCGGAATATCCCCGTGAATGCTGCGGCGTCGTCGTTCAGGCAGGACGAAAACAACTTTATCTTCGTTGTGAAAATATCTCTGATAAACCAGAAGAACATTTCACCCTCTCGCCAGCCGATTATTTAAATGCCGAAAAGGAGGGTGAGATTATTATGGTTGTTCATTCGCACCCGGATGTGGCTCAGTTAATCCCCTCAGAGACTGACCGTATTCAGTGTGATCACTCGGGGCTGGAATGGGGCATTATTTCATGGCCGGACGGTGACTGGTGTACATTTTCACCGCGCGAAAATCGTGACTACACCGGACGATCCTGGGTACTCGGTCACGCGGATTGCTGGGCGCTAATCCGTGAATACTATCGTCGCGAGTTTGATCTTTCTCTCGGTGATTACTCTGTCCCTCGTGAGTGGTGGAATAACGGCGAAAACCTGTACGATGATAACTGGCAGTCAGAGGGATTTATTCAGGTTGAATTAAATCAGATGCAACCCGGCGACATTATTATGATGCAGCTCAGCGCACCCGTAACCAACCATGCCGCCATCTGGTTAGGTAACAATATTATTCTTCATCATTCTTCCGGCAATCTTTCTGCCCGCGTTCCCTACGGTCAGTATTATCGTGAGCGTACAGTCAGAATTGTCAGGCATAAGGAACTCATGAAATGCTGAAAACGCTGACGCTGAAAGGTGTGGCCGCAAAGAAATTTGGCAGGATTCATCGCTTTCACGTTGCTGATATTCGCGAAATGCTTCGGGCCATGTGTTCACAGGTGCCGGGATTCAAAAAATACATGTCCAATGCGCATCACAGCGGCGTGCGCTTCGCCTTTTTTCGGGATGGTGAAAATATTGGGGTGGAAGAGTTTGAACTCACGTCCACGGCCAGCGAATTTACCATGATGCCTGTTATTGAAGGTGCCAAGCAGGGCGGTGTTCTCCAGATTGTTATTGGTGCGGTGGCGCTGGTCGCGGCTTTTTTCACTGCAGGTGCTTCCTTTGCTGCATGGGCTGGCGCGGCTGGAATGAGTGCAGCCGCTATCGCAGGAACGACAACAGCATTAACCGGACTTGGAATATCTATGATGCTGGGCGGTGTTGTGCAGATGCTGACGCCTCAACCCAAAATTAATATCGGTGCCAGCAGTAGCGCAGACAATAAACCCAATTACGCCTTCGGTGCACCCGTTAATACGGTGGCTATGGGTTACCCGGTTCCACTGCTCTATGGGCAACGTGAAATTGGCGGGGCCGTCATCAGTGCCGGGTTGTTCTCCAGCGATCAGCAATAGGCACGTTTATTCAGGTACAGCCGCCTCCGGGCGGTTTTTTTATGGGTGAATTATGCATATTCAGGGCAGGAAAGGTGGGGGCGGTAGCGCGCATACGCCAGTTGAAGCGCCTGACGATTTACTGTCTACCGCAAAATTAAAAATGCTGCTGGCTATTGCCGAAGGCGAAATTCAGGGCGAACTGACGGCACAACAAATTTTTCTCAATGATACGGCGCTGGCTAACGCTGACGGCAGTTACAATTTCACTGGCGTTGTCTGGGACTGGCGACGCGGCACACAGGATCAGACGTACATTCCGGGGATGCCGGAAATAGATAATGAACTGGCCGTAGGTGTTACGGTCACGCAGTCAGTACCCTGGACTCGCCAGTTTACAAACCTGACACTGGACGCAGTTCGCATCAAATTGTCTCTCCCCGTCCAGTACCAGTACAAAGACAATGGCGACATGGTCGGAACCGTGACGGCTTACGCAATTGATTTGTCCACTGACGGTGGCGCCTATCAGACCGTGGTTGATGCGACGTTTGACGGTAAAACCACCTCCGAATACCAGCGCGATCACCGTATTAATCTGCCAGAAGCCACCACCGGATGGACTGTTCGTGTCCGACGGATCACAGCGGATTCGACTGGCAACTCAAAGTTAGCCAACGCGTTTAAAGTATTCTCGTTCGCAGAAGTTATCGACAGTAAACTCCGTTATCCGAATACCGCATTGCTCTATATCGAAGTTGATGCGAGCCACTTTAATGGGAGCGCCCCTAAAGTGACCTGCGTCCCTTTGGGCCGCCGGATCCGTGTGCCGTCAAACTATGATCCTGTTACCCGCGAAAGTCCCGGCGCGTGGGCAGGCGACTTCAAATGGGCATACAGCAACAATCCGGCATGGATTTTTTACGATCTGGTGCTGGATAAAATTTTCGGCATGGGCAACCGTGTGGATGCTTCCATGATTGATAAATGGGAAGTTTACGCCATTGCCCAGTATTGCGATGAAAGGGTATCTGACGGTGCGGGCGGTACTGAACCGCGTTTTACCTGCAACGTTTACATCCAGAGCCAGCAGGATGCATACGCGGTTCTGAAAGATCTGGCTGCAATATTCCGGGGCATTACGTTCTGGGGTAATGAACAGATTTACGTAAACGCTGATGTTCCGGTGGCAGATCTGGATTTTGTTTATACCGCCTCAAACGTGGTGGACGGGCTGTTTAACTACGCGGGTGGCTCCTATAAAAACCGCTACAGTTCCTGCCTGGTGTCATGGTCTGATCCGCAGAACCATTACAGCGACACTATCGAGGGCGTTTATGACAGCGATCTGGTGGCACGTTACGACATTAATCAGACGCAACTGACTGCTATTGGCTGCACCTCGCAAAGTGAGGCGCACCGCAGGGGGCGCTGGGTATTACTGTCAAACGCAAAAGACGGCACAATCTCGTTTAACGTCGGGCTCGACGGACATATTCCGCTGCCTGCATCCGTTATTGGTGTTGCGGACCCGTTCCGCGCCGGAATGCAGAATGGAGGGCGAATCAGTGCGGTAAACGGTCGGAACATTACGCTGGATCGCGCTGTTGAATATGCGCCCGGTGACAGGCTGGCGCTGAATCTTCCCGACGGAACAACGCAGACACGCACCATCAGCACGATCAGCAGCGATAAAAAGACCGTCACGGTCAGCACCGATTACCGGATGGTTCCCGTAGCTGGCGCAGTGTGGGCCATTGACAGTGACAGGCTGGCTATTCAGCAATTTCGTGTGACGTCCGTTGCTGCAAATGACGACGGGACATTTAACGTTTCCGGCATTCAGCACGACCCCAATAAATACCGGTTTATTGATGATGGTGTGCGGATCACGCCTGCACCGATTACGGTAACGCCGATATCTGTCCTGCCTTCGCCGAAAAATATACTTATCAGCCAGACTGATTTTATCGATCAGGGGCTGACGGTCGCCAGCCTGAACAGTACCTGGGACAAGGTTGATGGTGCTGTCCGGTACCAGGCGCAATGGCGCAAGGACAATGGCGACTGGATTAACGTTCCGGTTGCCAGTGCCCAGGGTTTTTCCGTTCAGGGCATTTATTCCGGCAATTATGATGTGCGTGTGCGTGCCCTGAATGCGCAGGATTCGTCGTCGCCCTGGGGGTATGCCGATACGACCCACCTGACGGGAAAAAATGGTACACCGGGCACGCCGCAGTCACTCCTTGCTTCTAATGATGTGGTCTGGGCTATCGATATTACCTGGGCGTTTCCTGACGGATCCGGTGATACTGCTTATACCGAACTACAGCGCGCCACCACGGACGATAAGGCAAATCCCGAACTGCTGACACTGGTGCCTTATCCGGCGGCCAGCTATCAGCACGGGCCAATGCTGGCGGGTGTGCGGCAATGGTACCGTGCACGGCTGGTGGACAGAATTGGCAATGTCGGCGAGTGGACCGCCTGGGTAATGGGGCAGTCATCGGTTGATGTCAGTGCCATTTCTGCTGAGATTCTTGAGCAGATGAAGGACACCGCGGTATTTAAAGAAATCATCGAAAACGCAGTTGAAACCAGCAAAACTGTTGCTGACCTCGCCACGGCAATTACCCAAAACGCCGACCAACTGGCGGCGGCAGTGGGCGCGAACCGGCAGACGGCAGAGGCCATCATTGGTAATGCCCTGGCCATCGCTGATGTGGTGGTGAGGCAGTCGGCGCAGAACGGTGCAAACTCAGCAACGTTCACCCAGCTACGGGAGGTGATCGCCACTGAAACCGAGGCCCGCGTTACGGACGTGACGCGCCTGGAGGCGAAAACCGACCAGAACGCGGCACAGGTAACGCAGCTCACGCAGGCGCTCGCCGATGAGACGCAGGCCCGCGCCACGGCGGTTGATACACTGACGGCGCAAACGGAGGACAATGCCGCTAACGTAACCCAGCTCACACAGGCGGTGTCCACCCTCGACAGTTCTACTGCATCCCGTTTCGACGAACTGTCAGGGAAAACGGCTAACGCGGCTGGCGGGGTGCAAAACACGGCGGTGG
The DNA here is from genome assembly GCF_040546205.1 of Citrobacter sp. UYEF32. Classification (NCBI taxonomy): domain Bacteria; kingdom Pseudomonadati; phylum Pseudomonadota; class Gammaproteobacteria; order Enterobacterales; family Enterobacteriaceae; genus Citrobacter; species Citrobacter sp. UYEF32. The sequence continues at coordinate 525,518 of NZ_JBEPNI010000002.1, forward strand.
CGCTGATTCAGGAGACGCTGGCACAGGTTAACACCCGGATGACGCTCAGTGCTCAGTATGGCGCAAACAGTGCCGGTATCCAGCGCGTTGATAACGTGATGGTGGACGCGAGCAAAGCTGTCGCTGAGTCGCTGAAAACCCTGGATGCGACCGCTGGCGGTAATGCCAATATCACTGATTTTGCGAAAACGCTGTCTGATTTTACGCAGACATCTGCAACGCGGATCAACTCACTGAGCGTCACGGTAAACGGCCAGACTGCGGCAATTACCACTAACGCCCAGGCAGTTGCGGATATCAACGGCAACCTGAACGCGATGTACTCGATTAAAGTCGGTGTGGATGTCAACGGCGTGCAGTACGCGGCAGGGATGGGGCTGGGTGTACAAAACACGCCTGGTGGCATGCAGTCACAGGTTATTTTCCTTGCTGACCGCTTCGCTGTTATGTCTCAGGCAGGAGCCGCCGTCACACTGCCGTTTGTTATTCAGAACGGCCAGACTTTCATTAACGATGCGTTTTTCCGTGATGCCAGCATTCAGTTCGGGAAAATCACCGATTCATTGAAGTCTGATAATTTCGTTTCTGGTCCTGGTGGCGCCGGGTGGAATCTGCCAAAAAGTGGCAATGCTGAACTCAACAACGTAACGGTGCGTGGTAACGGAGAATTCACCGGGAAAATAATAGCGACGAGTGGGACGTTTAAAGGCACAGTCCAGGCTGAATCATTTATCGGTGATGTGGCTGTGGGGCAGACGTTTAGTGATATTGAGGGGGATAATGTCACCCGAAATTTTGTATACACCGATTCCGGTAACCTGCCTGGTGAAAAGCATGTAGTGATAATGGCGCTGGTTAAGGTCCAGATTTCTGCGACAGAGGCCGGTGCAGGGATTACTCAGACAAAAGGGACCGCGATTCTCACCATTGGTGGGTCGAGCAGAACCATTGACGTTTATACCCCACCCAATACTGACAGATCGCGTCCTACGTACGTCACGGTTATGCACAGCGCCCGCGTTACCGGACAGGTGGTGAATTGTTCGATTCAGATGCGCAGTGATAATGCGACATATCACGCGAACGTTGGTATTTATTCCCCGACAATACACGTATCCAGGGGTTCCGGTTCGTTCACTCAATCCTGATTTCAACCCGCTCCGGCGGGTTTTTTTATGCCTGGAGAAAACATGATTTACACAACTGGCTCTATTGCGGTCAACGGTAATACCCTGACGGGTACTGGCACGAACTTTACAGCAGCAGGCTCACTTATCCGCGTTGGGTGCTCGTTGATTTCCCTGACTACACCGCCACAGGTATTCCAGATAACGGCAATCAACAGCGCAACCCAGCTCACCGTAACGCCAGCGGCAAACCCGGCAATTGCAGCCGGTAGCGCTTACGCCATCCTCCTGAGTGATTCGCTGAGCGTGGACGGACTGGCGCAGAATATCGCTGAGACGCTGACGCTGTATCAGCGGAATATGAGCGGCTTCGCCGACGTGATGAACGGGGCGGGTGACGTCACTATCACGATTAACGGTGTGGCCGTCACGGTTCCCGGCCAGAAAGCTCTGGCTAAAAAAGGGGCTAACTCCGATATCACCAGTCTGTCAGGGTTAACCACTGCGCTGTCAATTAGTCAGGGCGGTACCGGGGCAAAAACGGCAGCAGATGCGCGTGCTGCGCTTGGTCTGGGTTCCTCTAATTACCCGTACTTTGCAGGAATAGAGTTGACGGATGCAACGCCATTTATCGATTTTCATTTTGATAAAAGCGCTGCTGACTACAACGTCAGGCTGATAAACAGCTCAAGCGGTGTGTTACAGCTTATGGGGCAGATGGACGCTACGGCAGGATTCACGTCACGTAGTGGGATAAATGGTACAACAGATATTAACGTCCCGTGGAATTTTTACTGGAACTACGGTGGAAACATCGGACTGAGCGGGTTTGCCGGTGTGACAAATCTGGGGCGCATTACGTTCACAACGTCGTCAGATAGGGAACTGAAAAAGAACATTAGATACGCTAATAATGCAGCAGAATCTCTTGCTGAGGTTATGGGGTGGATGCCAGCATATTTCAGAATGAAAGCACGCGGGGTTATTCCTGAAAGTGAGGATATGCTCGGTTTTATCGCAAACGACCTGGTGACGATCTCCCCTGAGTGCGTCGGTGGTTCTGGTCTGGTTGAGGGGTACGACGAAGAGAATCCCGCAGATGCGTATTACCTGAAAGAAGTGCCGATGATAGCCAAGCTGACTCAGGCATTACAGGCCCAGCAGAAACTAATCAACGATTTGACTGCTCGTATTGCTGCACTGGAACCGAAAAAATCTGAGGAACCAGCGGCAGAGTAACCAGAGGCCTGAAAATTTACACTCCATCTAAGTACTTCATTCAAAGGGTGCTTTATCGCAAACTGCTCAATCTTCATTCACCCACAAACGAAGCGCTATCTTGATCATTTGCGCTTAAAAAACTACTGTATATAAAAACAGTATAAGTGGGTGTGTCGTATGCAATTCATCAAACCAGCCGATTTTCCGCGCGCAGTTGTCGCGCTACCGATGTTCAGTGACCTTGTTCCGTGCGGATTTCCGAGTCCCGCAGCGGATTACGTTGAGCAGCGAATTGATCTGAACGAACTCCTCATTCATCACCCCAGCGCGACGTATTTCGTCAAAGCCAGTGGTGACTCGATGATCGAAGCTGGAATCAGCGAAGGAGATTTGCTGGTGGTGGATAGCTCTCGTACTGCTCAGCATGGCGATATCGTCATCGCTGCGGTAGACGGTGAATTTACAGTGAAACGACTGCAACTCCGGCCAACGATTCAACTCAATCCAATGAACAGCTCATATCAACCGATTCGAGTGACAAGCGAGGACACGCTCGACATTTTTGGAGTGGTGACGTTCATCGTGAAAGCGGTGAGTTAACCATGTTTGCGCTCTGCGATGTGAATAGCTTTTACGCTTCGTGCGAAACCGTATTCCGTCCCGATTTGAAGGGGCGTCCGGTTGTCGTTCTTTCGAATAACGACGGCTGCGTGATCGCCAGGAGTGCTGAGGCAAAACCTTTTGTCACAATGGGAGAGCCATACTTCAAACAAAAGGACGCATTCCGGCGTCACGGCATTGTGGCGTTCTCCAGCAATTACGAGCTCTACGCTGATATGAGCAACCGGGTGATGACGACGCTGGAAGAAATGAGTCCTCGCGTGGAAATTTATAGCATCGACGAGGCCTTTTGCGACCTGACTGGTGTCCGTAACTGCCGGGTGCTGGAGGAATTCGGGCGGGAGATTCGCGCCACCGTTCTGCAGCGCACTCACCTGACCGTTGGTGTTGGAATCGCACCCACAAAAACACTGGCGAAACTAGCGAATCACGCCGCCAAAAAATGGCAAAAGCAGACTGGCGGGGTTGTGGACCTGTCGAACATCGATCGCCAGCGGCGGCTGATGGCCCTGGTTCCGGTTGAGGATGTATGGGGAGTTGGCCGACGCATCAGTAAAAAGCTCAATAGTATGGGGATAAAGACCGCCCTTGAACTCTCAGAGCAAAGCACCTGGATTATCCGCAAACATTTTAATGTTGTCCTCGAACGTACAGTAAGAGAATTGCGCGGCGAGCCATGTCTCGAACTGGAGGAGTTTGCCCCGGCCAAACAGGAGATCGTTTGCTCACGCTCTTTTGGCGGTCGTATCACCGACTATGACGAAATGAGGCAGGCAATATGCAGCTACGCGGCGCGCGCTTCTGAGAAGTTACGCAGTGAGCACCAGTACTGCCGGTTTATTTCCGCCTTCGTGAAAACGAGCCCGTTCGCGCTTAACGAACCCTATTACGGTAACAGCGCCTCAGTGAAGCTGCTGACGCCAACACAGGACAGCAGGGACATAATCGGCGCGGCAACGCGCTGTCTGGACAAAATTTGGCGTGATGGTCACCGCTATCAAAAGGCGGGCGTAATGCTCGGAGATTTTTTCAGTCAGGGCGTAGCACAGTTGAATCTGTTCGACGACAACGCGCCGCGTCGTGACAGCGAACAACTGATGACACTGTTAGATCAGCTAAATACCAAAGAAGGAAAAGGCACGCTGTATTTCGCAGGACAAGGAATACAGCAGCAATGGCAGATGAAGAGGGAGATGCTCTCGCCGCGTTATACGACGAGATTTTCTGATTTGCCTGTCGTCAGGTGAAACAATAGGCGATATGCTTCTGTTGGTTGAATATTTCAAGCCAAAACAAAAAAGGAAACACGTCCGCTTTGTGCCAGGAGCGGACGTTGTTAAGCTCATGCAGTATGGATTAACGAAGAGCAGACGTTATATTTTGTCCTGATTGACACGGGATGAAAGCTCCTGATGGCTCTCTTTTCGCTCGCTGTAACGATCAGCAAGATAACCGGTTTGTCCCTTAAGCAGCAGTGTGATTTTAAACAGCTCCTCGGCTACATCGACGATGCGGTCATACCATGACGAAGGTTTCATTCGTCCGTTTTCGTCGAACTCTTGCCATGCCCTGGCTACTGAGGACTGGTTGGGGATCGTAAACATCCGCATCCAGCGGCCCAGAATACGCATCTGGTTCACTGCATTGAAGGACTGTGAACCGCCGCAGACCTGCATTACCGCAAGTGTTTTGCCCTGCGAAGGACGAACCGCGCCTTCACTTAATGGTATCCAGTCAATCTGCGCCTTCATAACTGCGCTCATAGCCCCGTGCCGTTCAGGAGAACTCCACACCATCCCGTCACACCATCTGACCAGACCGCGCAGTTCGGTGACTTTAGGATGCGTGTCCGGCGCATCATCCGGCAGGGGTAAACCGGAGGGGTTAAACAGTTTTACCTCCGCGCCCATCGCCGTCAGCAGGCGACCAGCTTCTTCCGCGGCAAAGCGGCTGTAGGAGCGCTCTCTTACTGAGCCATACAGGATAAGAATCCGTGGCGGCTCCTCCAGGTGCAGGCGTTCAGCGATGTGTTGATCAAAGCATTCAGTATTCAGGGCAGGAAATTGTTCCATTATTCTTCTCCGGAGAGAGCAGGTGATTTCAAAGTTAACATATATGATTTATCATATGTATGTTCTAAAGGGAACGGAGTGAAAAATGCTACAACCTGTTCAGCTTTTCAAAATCCTGTCGGATGAAACACGGTTCGCCATCGTCATGCTTCTCCGGGAGTCAGGAGAACTTTGTGTCTGCGATATCTGCGCGGCCATTTCCGAATCTCAGCCCAAAATCTCGCGACATATGGCTGTCCTTCGCGAGGCCGGGCTGGTTCTGGACCGTCGTGAAGGCAAATGGATCCACTATCGTCTGTCACCCCACATACCAGCATGGGCCGCTGAAACAATCACGACGTCCTGGCAGTGTATGTGGGAGGATGTGCGTGGATGGCTGGATAAATCAGCCTGCACCTCCTGCTAAGAAAGAAAAACACATTCGAATAATCATATATAATGGAGTCTGAGATGCTTTTGGCAGGGAGTATTTTTTTACTGACGCTGGTACTGGTGATTTGGCAACCCAGAGGCCTGAGTATTGGCTGGAGCGCGAGTATTGGGGCTGTGCTGGCGCTGGTAACCGGTGTCATCCATATCGCTGATATTCCCGTCGTCTGGAATATCGTCTGGAACGCGACAGCGGCTTTTATTGCGGTCATTATCATCAGCCTGCTGCTCGATGAGTCCGGTTTCTTTGAGTGGGCTGCACTGCACGTCTCCCACTGGGGTAACGGACGTGGCCGCCTGCTGTTTACCTGGATAGTATTGCTCGGTGCCACTGTTGCTGCTTTGTTCGCCAATGACGGCGCCGCGCTGATCCTGACGCCAATTGTAATTGCGATGCTGCTTGCAATGGGATTCAGCAAGGGCACAACGCTGGCTTTTGTGATGGCCGCAGGGTTTATAGCAGATACGGCCAGCCTGCCTCTCATTGTTTCTAACCTGGTGAATATCGTCTCGGCGGACTTTTTCAGTCTGGGGTTTACGCAGTATGCCTCCGTTATGATCCCCGTAGATGTTGCAGCGATTGCGGCCACGCTGGTCATGCTGCATCTCTTCTTCCACAGGGACATTCCTGCCACGTATGACGTTTCGCTGCTGAAGACGCCTGCCAGTGTGATAAAGGATCCAGCAACGTTCAGGGCGGGTTGGATTGTCCTGTTATTGCTGCTTGTCGGCTTCTTTATTCTGGAGCCTCTGGGGATCCCGGTCAGTGCGATAGCCGCTACTGGCGCAGCAGTACTGTTTATAGTGGCGAAAAGAGGTCACGCCATCAACACCGGAAAAGTCCTGCGCGGTGCGCCATGGCAGATAGTTATTTTTTCACTGGGCATGTACCTGGTGGTCTATGGCCTGCGCAATGCAGGGCTCACGGAGTATCTGTCTGGCGTGCTGAACCTGCTGGCAGAAAAGGGGTTATGGGCTGCAACGTTTGGCACCGGCTTCCTGACCGCGTTCCTGTCGTCGGTAATGAATAATATGCCGACGGTGCTGATTGGCGCGCTGTCGATTGACGGGAGTACGGCGACTGGCGTCGTCAAAGAGGCAATGATTTATGCCAACGTGATTGGCTGCGATTTAGGCCCGAAAATCACCCCGATTGGCAGTCTGGCAACCCTGCTTTGGCTGCATGTTCTTGCCCGGAAAAATATAACGATTACCTGGGGTTATTACTTCCGCACCGGCATTATCATGACTCTGCCCGTGCTGTTTGTCACTCTGGCCGCGCTGGCGTTGCGGCTCTCCATCACTTTGTAATGAGATACAGATATGAGCAACATTACCATCTATCACAACCCTGCCTGCGGCACTTCACGCAACACGCTGGAGATGATACGTAACAGCGGCAACGAACCGACGATAATTTATTATCTCGATACGCCACCGACACGTGATGATCTGATTAATCTTATTTCAGATATGGGAATTACGGTGCGTGCAATACTGCGTAAGAATGTTGAGCCTTATGAACGCCTGGGTCTTGATGAAGAGAAATTTAGTGATGAGCAGTTGATTGATTTCATGCTTCAACATCCGATCCTGATTAATCGGCCGATAGTCGTTACGCCGCTTGGTACTCGTATTTGCCGCCCTTCAGAAATAGTGCTGGATATTCTACCGGAAGGTCAGAAAGGAGCGTTTACTAAAGAGGATGGCGAGAAGGTCATTGACGAAACGGGGAAGCGGGTTAAGTAATTTGCCCACTTCAAAATATCTGACGCCTGTATACGCTATGCAGGCGTCCGCTTTTCGCTCATAGCAGACTACGTAGTATGTCTTGTAAGTATTAACGAACCGGTTCGATTAACTCCCATCCTTGATTTTTAACATTACCTACGGCACGCGTAACAGCGTGCCAGATAAAGTTATCAGCCGGTACTGCACCGTCGGCTGCAATTTCTCCCGCTTCCTTCCCTCCAATGCCCTGTCGCATCCATTCCCGGGCTGCTTCCGGCGTCAATACCAACGGTCTCCTGTCGTGAATATCGACCATGCCTTTATCTGCAGCGGAAGTCACAATGAGAAACCCCTCAGCCTCGTCGCCACGTTCGAACGGGGTGCTGCCGATCGCTGCCATGAAAATCGGTTGACCGTCGGCGCGGTGAATGAAGTAGGGCTGTTTCTTGTCACCTTCCTTTTTCCATTCGAACCAGCCGTCAGCGAAACAGATAGCCCTGCCATGCAACCATAGTGGTTTAAACATTCTGCTGGTGGCTGCTGTCTCGACGCGAGCATTAATCAATGGTGTTTTATCCCACCACCCGGGTGCGTAACCCCAGATTACAGGATCAAGATGCAGTTGCTCATCACGTTCACTGAGTAAGAGAACTTTCGTCCCGGGAGCGACGTTATACCGTCCAATCGGCTCGGGGTCATAAGCTATGTCGCGTTCGGCTTCTTCCGCTAGGTATACCAGATATTCTTCACGCGTTTGCGCCTGGGCAAATCGTCCGCACATAAGCACCTCCTACCAGTCAGACTAAAAGTATAGAGAAAGAGAAAAAAGCGGCGCGCACCCGTAAGCGGATTAAGATTTGAAAGTAGTTCGGAATGTAATTTTTTGGCTTTAATCAATAAGCAGTCGTGTCAAGCTTTAGGAAATGACCACGGGTTGAAAATCGACTATTTCATCGCAAAAACCACACTTAGTTTGTCCGATTTTTGTCCGAATATGTCCGAATTACTTAGCAACTTGCTGATTTTAAAAGGGCACAAACACATGCTTGATTGGTTAATTAATGCGCAGATTGCCTATTAACTTATTGAAAATAAAGGGTTGTGATATGTCTGGGCGAGAAAAGGAATCGTATTCGGTCTTTTTTTGGCTCTTAGTTTCCCAAAAGAGCCAAATCAGGACATACAGAAAACAGTCAAAATTTCCTGCATACGAGCTAAACCATAACATACTCTGCACCGCGGGCGTCCAGGTATTTTTGGGCATTTTAAGTTCTTATAGCCAGAAGACGTTGCGCGAAATTCTCGTCTCGCTCCTTAACGATAGGTCAACAGCGCCATTCCTGTAGGTTGAGACGTTCTGCTATGGGGCTCGCCCCGGCCGTCTGGCATGATAAGCGCGGCCTCGATGTTGTGATGATGATTCGAAATCTGGTAAGTCGTGCTGCTGTGGAAAGGCAGTGCATCAGAAAATTCATTTGCGCGGCGTCTGAGATGTCGAAACATGTATCTGAGGGGCAACCTTATGTCTGTGGTGTTATCTCTGGGGAGACGAACCCTGGACGAAAAATAGGCGTACGATTCATTACTGCAGAACCCTATCATCTGGTTATTGGCTTTAAATACTCACGCCGGCCCATTGCATATAGCGGTAACGACCAGTTCACGATTGATGAATATCATCGACAGATCGAGACCTTCAATAAGCTCAACAGCGAAATTTGTAAATAAAAATCCCTCAGGAGAGGGAAATCCGCTCTTCTCCTGAGGGAAGCAATTGCTTGAAAGCTAATAAATTCTTCGTTACGACCCTTAGTTTGCTAATTATAAAGAATATATGCTTTGAGAATCGTCCTGGTTTTCATTAAGCAACTATTAGCCAGCTATAGTCATTGCATCCATGCTTCATTATTATTCCCTGGTAAGCTTCATTCACCGCTCTGTCCGAGCGGTTTTTTTTTGCCTGATCACGCGTTAGACAGCAGACCTGGCTGGCAAAGTCTCGAAGAGAAATGGGTGAGCGGTGAGTGGGTTTCCATAATGGTGCCGCCGCTTTCTCCTTCAACCTTGTCATGATGCCTGAACATAACAAGAGACGATGACCGAAAGGCTGTGCTAATGTCGTATGCAATTTAAACAACTGAGGATAACGACATGAGCAAAGATGTTGTGGTAATACTCCCCGGTGGAAAGGTCGATCACATCTCGGTGGCGGACGACCTAAAGAAGGTCAGCTACAGAAATGATCAGCGCTCCTTCCTTGATATGCCGATCGAAACGTATGTGCTGGATGGCAAAGAGTTCCTGATAGCCAAGTTTTCTGAATTAGTCACTACGCGTGAAACTGAACAGGCCATTCGTCAGTTTTATTAACCTGCCACCAACAACTGGATTAAACCGTGGTCTGTACGGGAAAATGATTTTCCCGTGTTCTGCAGATGGCGCATAAAATATTTTGCACGTGTTAGAAAGGCCTCACGTCGAGGCCTCACATCAGGAGGCTTTTTTAGGCCATCTCCGTCTGACTGGAATACAGGCTTTTGCCGTAAGACGTGAACCACACCCTGAACAAATTGCACCGTGAGGGTAATTTTTATCCGGGCAAAATTGCGTGAAAAAAAACGAATTTCCTTTGCAGACAGGACAAACGAATTTTAAGGTTGGAATAGCCCCTCCGGGCCGTTAAATGGAAAAACCACAGTAGCATGAAAAAAAAGCCTTGAAAGATATATCGTTACGTTTTAGCCGTATCATCTCGTTTTTTACTATATGAATGCGCTGCATCAATTTGTGTGCTGGCCAGCAGAACCACGATGCGCGCCAGACAAGATCACGTTATTGGTTGAATGTTGGTGTGGGGATATTTAGTAAATAATAGGAATAAAATAATAATTACTGGCAATGAAAATGAGAATAAATAAGGTATTGATACCAACAGTAATAACAAAGAGCAGTGGTGATGCCACTGCTCTCAATATTTAGCGGAAAAAATCGGCCAGACTGCTATTCATATCGTCGAGTAACTGGAAGCGGCGGCGATATTCGGCACGTTTCTTACTTGGGATACTCTCAAGCGGTTTCCGTTCCAGCATTAATGGTAAACGCCAGCGCCAGGCATTATCTTTCTCACCATCAATAGAGGCCCAGAACTCATCATAGCTGGCATGGAAATGGCGGCCTTTGCTAAAGCGGTAACGCAACGCGCGAAAGACATGACCATCATCGCTAACGCCATAAACCGCGCTAATGCCGGTGCGCGCGCACATCTGCCACAGCACTTCTATCAGCAAACGTTTAGGGAAAATACCGTAGCAGGCACGTGTTGCCACTTTGATGACTTCATGGGAGATGTTTCTGCGGGGACCCTGCAGACCGCCAATCACTAAGGCACGCCGGCCTTTTTCCTCGATCACGCTGAATGTGGCGCTCGCCAGCAGGACATTGTTGCCGTCATACAGCCACAGGGTGCTTTCGCCTTCACGCTCTGCTTTATGGGCGCAGGAGGCAAAAACGTTAAATTCGGTATCATCTTTACCTTTGCACTGCAAGATGTGCTGATGGTTGACGGCGGTCATTGCATCGGCAGCCCTGGCTGACAGGCAACTGTCAACCCACTGATAGTGGCTAACAATCGCATCGGCACGCTTTGCCGCATTGAGCCCCAGCGTCAGATATTGACGATGCGATTTACTCGGCAGTGTCACCTGGGCATTCAGTAAACGCTCAAATCCCGGACGTTGCGATAATGCGCTCAGCATTTTTACCGTTGAAGACCAGAACAACAGCGAACGGAGCAGGAATTTAAGGCGATAATTTCGTTTAGTCCAGATAGGGCCAGGAACCAGACGTCCGGAGACCAGCTCGCGAATAATATGCTGATGGTGATTTTGCAGGTGTTTTTCTTGCAGACTGATATTAGACACGGTAGGACCCTCTGAATGTTCAATAGCTATTCTAGGGATTACGCCGTGGCAAATTAACCTGAACACTGTGGTTTATTTCGGGTTCGTTTAACGAGGATTTAAGTTGCACCGAATTTGAACATGATTACACAGAGTCAAGTCTCCTTTCTATACTAAAAATAAGGGGGAGTTATGTATCAACGTATCGATGGGAATACCTGGCGGCATATCTGGATCGTAGGTGATCTGCACGGCTGCCATCAGCGTCTGTTGAATGAACTGCGCGAGCGCCACTTTGATCCCTATAAGGATTTACTCATATGCGTTGGCGACTTAATTGATCGTGGCCCTGACAGTCTGCAGTGCCTGCAATTGCTTAAACGACCGTGGTTTAAAACGGTCAGGGGAAACCATGAGCAGATGGCTATCGACGCGCTTAACGCGGGGGAGATGACTCTCTGGTCATTCAATGGCGGCGCCTGGTTCAGTAACCTCAGCGAAAAGGAACAGCACAGGGCTTACGATGCGCTACGGGAATGCGAGCAATTGCCTTACATTATTGAGCTCCACTGCGCCAGCGGGGTCAATATTATCGCCCATGCCGATTACCCGTCCGATCATTACGCATGGCAAAAACCCGTAGACAAAGAATCGGTACTCTGGCGTCGTGAGCGTTTGAGTGAACATCTGGCGGGGAAGGGGGTAGCCATTGCCGGTGCAGACCACTTTTGGTTTGGCCATACTCCGCTTAAACATCGCGTAGATGCCAGCAATCAGCATTACATTGATACCGGCGCCGTCTTCGGCGGCGAAATGACGTTAGTGCAGGTACAGTAGTTAAAAATCACTGTACTCCTGGGCAGGGCGCCAGAAGCCGTCAATAAAATCTTCCACCGGATAGCATCCGCCATAGCGCAGACGTTGTACTTCCATAGCGACAAGACACTGTTGTTCGGTATTAAAGACATCCACAACGATGTCCTCACACCCACCGTCCAGGTAGCAAACAAACAAGACCAGAGCGAACATTCCATCCTCGGTTCATTACAGCATGATGTAATTGTAGGGGATGATTGGAGGCAGGGGAAATCAGGCAGGTAAATAACCCGTCTCATGGACGGGTTCCCATTGAATCAGGCAAGACGCATGACCCAGGTATCAGATTTCTGATCGTAATGCTCGCGGTATAAAACTGAATGTTCGCCGTCAAGGATCGCCGGAATGCTGGTTTCCGCGTCCCAGGCGTCAAGCTGCATACATAAATCCGGATCGGATTTACAAGGGATACGCAACGTTCGCTCACCCTGTTTTTCTCCTTGCAGCTCGGCATCATCGATTTCGAATGCGCCAATGCGCACGTTGGCTTTCGTCATAATGCTCTCCGTTGATGGTAGTCATGTGGTACGACCAGTGCAGCCGCCCAACATTCAGCCTGGTACAACACAGAGCAAGATGCCAGTCAGAAAATGCTGTTTTTTTGCTCGCCGTCACGTATTGCTGGCGAACAAACGGCCATCCCTTACCAGTTCGCGTGGATAGCTATTTTTAAGTCTGCTGCCCACTTTTTTCGCCAGACCCAGCGGTTGGCGCTGATAAGTCACGATAACATCGTCTTTTGCCGGAGGGGTTTCCGGATAAACATCGCGCCCGCGATACCACTCTTCCGCCTCCTGATGCGTGAGTTCAAAGGCGAGGGGGTTATCCACCCCCGCCAGGGCGATGACGGCCTCATGCTGCCAGCGATAACCTTTATTATGGCTTTCAGCAAGCTTTATACCAGGCCGTGAGAAGCGCACTTTGCCAATAAGCGGCTCTATGTATGCCGGGAATAGCCAAATCTCTTTATCCCGTTGCCACAGTACCAGTTCTTCGTGCCAGTGCAGGCCAACAGCGGCCGCTGCATTAACTAACTGAGCCTCTTCCTTAGGCTTCATACGAGCAAACGGGAAGTTACCCACTTTGTAGCCAGGGGAGGGGAGCGGTGCGATAGCCGCGGTTTTACGCAACCGTGCGACAAAGAACCCTTCGCAGTCATAAATTTGTGGGAAGACATGTAAAAAACCTTCCTCCGTTAGCGCTTGTTGCGCGCCCGTAAACAGCGTATCAAGAGGCAAAAACTCCACTGCGTCAGGATATTGCGCTTTTAGCCAGTGACATATGGCTTCGTTCTCGTCGCGATTTAGCGTGCAGGTTGAATAGACCAGCGATCCGCCCGGACGCAGAGCATGAAAAGCGCTATCGATCAATTCGCGTTGGGTTGCGGCAATCTCAAGATTGCTGTCATGCGACCAGTTCTTTAATGCATCCGGATCCTTGCGCACCACACCTTCGCCAGAACAGGGGGCATCAAGCAAAATGGCATCAAACATCTCTGGCAACGCGGGGCCGAAGACGCGGCCATCGAAATGGGTTAACGCGACATTAGATACACCGCAGCGGCTGATATTGGCGTGCAGTACTTTTACGCGGCTGGCTGAATACTCATTGGCGAGGATGGCGCCGCGATTGCCCATACGCGCGGCAATTTGGGTGGTTTTTGAACCCGGGGCCGCCGCAACATCCATGACTCGTTCCGGCATTTCGCCATCGGCAAACAGGGCGCTAACCGGTAGCATGGAACTGGCTTCCTGGATATAAAACAGGCCGCTTAAATGTTCTGCGGTGCTACCGAGCGGCAACGCCTCTTCATCATCCCGCTCAATCCAGAACCCTTCGGCACACCACGGAATTGGCGTCAGTTGCCAGCCATAAGGCGCAATCAGCGTCAGAAAATCCTCAACGGCAATCTTGAGCGTATTAATTCTTATACTGCGTCGTAAAGGCCGCTGGCAGGCCGCGATAAATGCGTCGAAGGAGAGATGGGCTGGCAGCAAATCACGCATTTGTGCCAGAAATTCGTCAGGAAGATAAACAGCGTTTTGAGCCACAGGTTATACCAAGGAAAGCAGAGAGGTGCGCAGTGTAACATACTCGCTCCGGCGCGAGCACGCCGGAGCGGTAGGGCATTAGCGTGGCAGGGCGGTACCCCATTGACGCCACTCTTTAGGCTCGCTTTCCTGCAACAGGAAATGTTTGCCTGGTTGCGCTTGTGGTGCCAGCGGGATCCCCGGCGGCGTGGCAAAGGCCACCCCACCACGAATAAACTGGTTAAAGGTACCGGTTTTCACCACGCCGCCGGTCAGGCCAAAGTCCAGCGAATAGCCGGAAGCCAGCCAGAAGACGGAATTATTTCGCACAAGGTGCTGATAACGTTTACTGATCCGCAACCCAACCATTACACGATCTGACAGGGAACCGAGCATCAGGCCTGTGACAGTACCCACTTCGATCCCACGGAACAGCACAGGCGTGCCAATATTCAGCGAACCGGCCTCCGGTGCTTCAACCACCACGTTTAAACCGTCCAGATAGCGGGAGTCGGTGATCGTGGTTTCCTGAATTTCAAAATCGCGACGCGCCTCGCCGTGACCAGGTTCAACATTGATATAGGGTTGCAGGATCGTATCAAGATGCTCAACACCCGCCGCAGAGATTTGCGGTGTGACAACAGAAAAACGGGTGCCGCCACGGGCAAAAGTCTGTACATATTCAGGGTAAAGCACCCCGGTTGCCTGGACTTCGCTTCTGTCGGCAATGAGCTGGAGATTCGAAATCTGTCCGATATCAATGCCCAGATAGCGAATCGGCATACCCGTAGCCAGTTTCCCGGCATCATAGGCGTGCAGGGTTATCTGACTTCCCACGGCGCGTGCGGCGGTCTCTGAGGCGTACAGAATACGTTTGTCGCCTTTACGGGCGCTGGCACTGGCGCCGCTGAGATTATCGAAACTGATAGCTCCTTTCAGAGCACGGGACAAGGGCGACGCCTGCACCGTCAGGCCGCTACCGTTCAACTGTACTTTCGCCCCGCCTTCGGCCCAAAAAACGCTATTGCTGGTCAGCAGCGAACGATATTCCGGCTTGATATGTACTTCGATATCAAACGCATCGGCGCGGGGGCGCACGGTAATGATCTCACCGACTTCAAATTTACGGTAGAGCACCACCGAGCCTGCCTGCACATCCGGCAGAGTATCTGCGGTGAGCGTCAGGGTGGTTGTCGGCAGGTCGCTCAGGCTGTTTTCCAGGGCTTTATCGAGATTAGCGAACAAGGGATAGCTGGACTTCATCTCGCCTTTGCTGCCGGGCAGAATACGAATACCGCCGCTGAGCCATTCGTTGGCGCTGGCGGCGAGAAACTCCACGCCATCCAGTCCCATCTTGACGTCAATACGGCTGTTAACCACAAACTTGCTATCACCGTGCACCAGTTCGCGGTACTGCGGATCGATAGCCAGCGCAAACGAAACGCCTTTATTGGTTAAATTTCGCTCCAGCACCTGGCCGACTTGCACGCCATGTAAAATCAGCGGTTGTCCCGCGTCAATGCCATAGCTTTCCGGTGCGGTGAGCGTCAGGGTGATGACCCCGGGTTGCTGCAACAGATTTTTTGTCGCTGGAAGCACCACAAAGTGATTGCGAGGTTCACCTTCGCCAGGAACCAGCTCCAGCGTAGTGCCTGTCAACAGCGAACTGACATTGGGGTTATCAAGTGAAATTTTGGGGCTGCGCATTTCGATACGCGTATTGTCGCGCAGTAAATTAACGACGCCCGGATCCACCGTCATCTCACCGGTCACTGCGCCACCAGGGTTGAGATTGAGTTTGGTTAACTGCCCCACCTGCAACCCCTGATACATCAGGGCAGTCGAGCCCGCTTTCAGCCCATCTCCGCCTGGGAGATCAAGCTTGATCAACACGCCGCGTTGGCTATGGGCGAGATCTTCGTAAAGACCGTACTCATCATCCTGGGCCGCTGGCTGTGATGAGTCCGGAGAGTCGAATGCAATCGCGCCATTAACCAGCGCGGCGAGGCTTTCAAGCTCGACTTTTGCGCCACTCAGGCTCACATCCGCTTTGACACCGGAAATATTCCAGAAGCGGCTGCCTTTTTTCACCAGATTGGTAAACCGTCGCTCTATCAGCACATCAATAGTGACGCCTTGTTTGTTGTTATTGATGGAGTAATCGTAAACGCGCCCGACCGGAATTTTTCGGAAATAGACCAGTGACCCGCTGTTAAGCGAGCCCAGATCCGGGGCATGAAGATGAATCATCAGTTCGCCATTATTCAGGCGATATTTAGGCTGCGTGTCGAGGGCGGTGAAATGCTCTTGCGGCTCCCCTTTACCGGGCATCATACCGATATAGTTACCCCCGACCAATGCATCCAGCCCGGAAACGCCCGCCAGCGAGGCTTTTGGCGTGACCAGCCAGAATTGCGTCTCACTGCGTAAGGCATCTTTCATATTGGCTTTGATGCTGGCGCGCACTTCGATTTTTTTCAGGTCATCGCTCAGGCGAATATCCTGAACGGTGCCCACTTCAACACCCTGATAACGAATCGGCGTTCTGCCTGCGACGATACCGTCGGCAGACATAAAATCGATGGTGATGGTATTACCGCGATCTTTATAGCTTCCCCAAACCAGCCAGCCTGCAATCAGCAGCGCAATGACCGGCAGCAGCCAGAAAGGTGAAATGCGGCGTTTTGTTTTTATACGCGCTTCAGTCGGCGAAGCGGGGGTTTCCTGACTCATGTGCATCCCAAAGTAAGCGGCTGTCCAGCCATTCCACAGCAAGAATAGTCAATATTACGGCTGCGCCGAAATAAAACGCAGCCGGTCCCATGGTAAAAGCAAGTAACTGGTCGCGGTTAATCAGTGACATTGTCAGTGAGATGACAAACAGATCGAGCATGGACCAACGCCCAATCCAGGTCACAAAGCGCAGAAGCAGGATGCGTGTACGTAACCCCTGTTCAAATTTGAAGTGGATGCTAAGAAGCAGTGTAAACAGCACGATAACTTTGGTAAACGGCACCAGAATACTGGCGATAAACACGACGCCTGCAACGGCAACATTACTGTTTGCCAGTGACATAATGCCGGACAAAATCGTGTCTTCCTGCCGTGCCCCATTGACGTAAACCACCGAGATGGGAAGAAGATTAGCCGGAAACAGAAAAATTAACGACGCGATAAGCGCAGCCCAGCATTTTTGTACGCTCTGACGGCGGCGATAGCGCAAAGGGATATGGCAACGCGGGCAGCGACCTCGCGGATCCGGGAAGCCGGTGAAGTGACATCCCAGGCAGATGCGCAACTTTTCATCAGGACGATTTGCCGGTCGTTGCGGGTAGAAACGCTCCCAGAGCTGCTCCACGTTCAAGTGAATCAGCGTCAGAATGCTTAAAATCACCAGAGCAACAAAAGCGATAAGGCCAACACCTGGTTGCAGAAAAGCATAGTCCTGCACTTTGATCGAGGCAACACCGATGCCCACCAGATAAATATCCAGCATGACCCATTCTTTTAGCTTTTCCAGCATCAGCAGAACCGGGCGGAGATTCATTCCCAGTATGTTACCGAACCATAAGTAGGCGATCGCGGCGACCAGCACCAGCGGGGCTCCCACGGTACAAAACAGTACCATCGCGGCCGTGAGCGGATCGCCCTGTGCGGTCATCTGCCAGATCCCCTGGAGCAGGTTAGCGTCGATGCGTGTTCCCAGCAGGTAGAAGTGCAGCAACGGCTCGCTCCATGCGAATGGCATGAGCAGTATCATCGTCACGGCCATTGCGGCCAGGCGGGTTAATGACCAGTCTCGACCGTCGCGAATTTTCGCATCACAACAGGGGCAGAATGCACTTTGGTGCGATTTCATGACCGGAAGGGCGAAAAGCGTATCGCATTGCGGACATCGCTGATAATGTGCGCGGGGCAAGGCGTCGCCGATGGCGTGGACGGCCATTTTTTTAGCAGGCGTTATCTGTCGGTTTTTCAGGGCCATTGCATGCATATGAATAAATCAGGAATAAATCTATCTTAACTCATGATGGGAACTTCTTGAGCATCAATGCATTTAATGCTTATTTTAATAGGCTAAACTGCATGACCGAAGTAAGACATAAAGTGATTGGATAATGAACAAAATAGAATTTTACGCGGATTTAAACCGTGATTTTCAGGCGTTAATGGCAGGTGAAACCAGTTTCTTAGCGACACTCGCTAACACCAGCGCGCTGCTTTTTGAGCGACTGAGCGACGTGAACTGGGCCGGTTTCTATCTCCTTGAAGGGGATACGCTGGTATTGGGGCCGTTCCAGGGCAAGATTGCCTGCGTGCGTATTCCGGTTGGACGCGGCGTTTGCGGTACTGCTGTGGCACAAAATAGCGTGCAACGCGTGGAAGATGTTCATCAGTTCTCCGGGCATATTGCCTGTGATGCTGCCAGTAATGCCGAAATCGTACTGCCCATTACACTGAATAATCAGATTATTGGCGTACTTGATATCGATAGCGTCGCGTTCTCGCGCTTTACTGCAGAGGATGAACAAGGGTTGCGTGAGCTGGTTTCGCACCTGGAAAACACGCTTGTACAGACCGATTATAAAAAATTCTTTGCGAGCGTCGCAGGATAATCAACGGATAACGTAGCATTTACGGATAGCGTCATTATAATGACGCCTGTTCATGCCTGCGGCTTGTTGGCAACGTCCGTTGTAATCAGGAAATTTCATGGAAAATCAACCTAAGTTGAATAGCAGTAAAGAAGTTATCGCCTTTTTGTCCGAACGTTTTCCTCACTGTTTCAGTGCAGAAGGCGAAGCGCGTCCCCTGAAAATCGGTATTTTTCAGGATTTAGTAGCACGAGTTGAGGGCGAGATGAATCTCAGCAAAACTCAGCTTCGTTCCGCTTTACGTCTTTACACTTCAAGCTGGCGTTACCTGTACGGTATTAAAGCTGGTGCGACCCGTGTCGATCTCGACGGTAACCCGTGTGGCGTTCTGGATGAGCAACACGTTGAGCACGCCCGTAAACAGCTTGAAGAAGCCAAAGCTCGCGTTCAGGCACAACGCGCTGAACAACAAGCGAAAAAACGCGAAGCCGCCATTGCAGCAGGTGAGACGGAAGAGGCTCCGCGTCGTGAGCGTAAACCTCGTCCGGCACCGCGCCGTAAGGAAAATAGCGAGCGTAAACCTCGTACTGACAAACCTGCCGCAAAACCCCAGCGTGCGCCACGAGAAGAACGTCATACGCCAGTTTCAGATTTATCTGCACTGACCGTAGGTCAAAACCTCAAGGTTAAAGCGGGTAATAATGCGATGGACGCCACCGTCCTGGAAATCACCAAAGATGGCGTTCGCGTACAGCTTACTTCGGGTATGTCGATGATTGTACGCGCAGAACATTTGATGTTCTGAAACGGAGGCCTGGCCTGGCATGAACACTTTGTTTAAGCGCACAGCGTTGGCTGGTCTGTTATTAGTAACAGGCCAGGTTTTCGCAGTGGAAGATATTACCCGTGCCGATCAAATTCCGGTGTTAAAGGAAGAGGCTCAGCACGCGACGGTGAGTGAACGCGTGACCTCGCGGTTTACCCGTTCTCACTACCGTCAATTCGATTTGGATCAAGCCTTTTCGGCAAAGATCTTCGATCGTTACCTCAATTTGCTGGACTACAGCCATAACGTGCTTCTGGCCAGCGATGTTGCACAATTCGCGCAGAAAAAAACGCAGTTAGGTGATGAACTCCGCACCGGCAAACTCGATGTTTTCTACGATCTCTACAATCTCGCGCAAAAACGCCGTTTCGAACGCTACCAGTACGCACTGAAAGTGCTGGAGCGCCCGATGGATTTCTCTGGCAACGACACTTTCAACCTTGACCGCAGTAAAGCGCCATGGCCGAAGGATGAGTCTGAGCTTAATGCTCTGTGGGACGGCAAGGTCAAATATGACGAGTTGAGTCTCAAACTCACTGGTAAAGATGATAAAGAGATCCGCGATACTCTGACGCGTCGTTATAAGTTTGCCATTCGCCGCCTGGTGCAAACCAATAGTGAAGATGTGTTCTCGCTGGCGATGACCTCGTTTGCCCGCGAAATTGATCCGCATACTAACTATCTGTCGCCACGCAATACGGAACAGTTCAACACTGAGATGAGCCTTTCGCTGGAAGGTATCGGTGCCGTTCTGCAAATGGATGACGACTACACAGTTATCAATTCGATGGTAGCGGGCGGTCCGGCGTCGAAGAGCAAAGCCATCAGCGTGGGCGATCGTATCGTTGGCGTTGGTCAGACGGGCCAGAATATGGTCGATGTCATTGGCTGGCGTCTCGATGACGTAGTTGCGCTGATCAAAGGTCCTAAAGGCAGCAAAGTTCGCCTCGAAATTCTGCCTGCGGGTAAGGGAACGAAGACGCGGATTGTAACGCTGACGCGTGAACGTATTCGTCTTGAAGACCGTGCAGTGAAAATGTCGGTGAAAACGGTCGGCAAAGAAAAAGTTGGCGTACTGGATATTCCTGGTTTCTATGTGGGTCTGACGGATGACGTCAAGGTTCAGTTGCAGAAGCTCGAAAAACAGAACGTTAGCAGCGTCGTGATTGATCTGCGCACCAACGGTGGCGGAGCATTAACGGAAGCGGTTTCCCTTTCCGGTCTGTTTATTCCGTCAGGTCCTGTGGTTCAGGTTCGCGACAATAATGGCAAAGTCCGTGAAGACAGCGATACCGATGGCGTAGTCTATTATAAAGGCCCGCTGGTGGTGCTGGTTGACCGCTTCAGTGCCTCGGCATCTGAAATATTTGCTGCGGCGATGCAGGATTATGGCCGTGCGTTGATCGTGGGTGAGCCCACCTTCGGTAAAGGTACCGTTCAGCAGTATCGTTCGCTGAACCGTATTTACGACCAGATGTTGCGTCCGGAATGGCCTGCGCTGGGTTCAGTGCAGTACACGATCCAGAAGTTCTACCGTGTCAATGGCGGCAGTACACAGCGTAAAGGCGTTACACCGGACATCATCATGCCGACGGGTACGCAGGTGACGGAAACGGGCGAGAAGTTTGAAGATAACGCCCTGCCGTGGGATAGCATCAATGCGGCTAACTTTACGAAGTATGGCGACATGAAACCGTTTGGTCCGCAGTTGCTGCAGGAACATGATGAGCGTATTGCGAAAGACCCGGAATTCCAGTACATCATGAAGGACATTGCTCGCTTCAATGCCCTGAAAGATAAAAAGAATATCGTGTCGCTAAACTATGCGCAGCGTGAAAAAGAGAACACCGAAGACGATGCTATTCGTCTCAGTCGCCTCAACGATCGCTTCAAACGTGAAGGCAAACCGCAGCTGAAGAAACTGGAAGATCTGCCGAAAGATTACCAGGAGCCGGATCCCTATCTGGATGAGACCGTCCATATCGCGCTGGACCTTGCCCATCTTGAAAAAGATTCCCCGGCGGCTGACCCCGCTCCCGCAAAATAACCCTCCAACAGGCACAAGAAATTGTGCCTGTTTTTTTAACAAGCTCCACATGGCGTAAGCATTGTGCTACAAAATGTAAAGTTGTGTCTTTCTGGTCACTTACGGCTCTGTGATGCTTGAAAATAGCCGGATTAACCATACGATGTGGGTAATCGCATAGTGCGTTTTGTTAATTAGAGGTTAAAAGAAAATTATGATGCGTATCGCGCTCTTCCTGTTGACTAACCTTGCCGTCATGCTTGTCTTCGGCCTGGTGCTTAGCCTGACGGGCATTCAGTCGAGCAGCGTGCAGGGATTATTGATTATGGCGCTGCTGTTTGGTTTTGGCGGCTCTTTTGTTTCACTGCTGATGTCGAAATGGATGGCACTGAAGTCCGTAGGCGGTGAGGTTATTGAACAGCCGCGTAACGACATGGAACGCTGGCTGATGAATACCGTTGCTACTCAGGCTCGCCAGGCGGGTATCGCTATGCCGCAGGTGGCTATCTACCATGCGCCGGATATCAACGCATTTGCGACAGGTGCCCGCCGTGATGCATCGCTGGTTGCTGTCAGTACCGGGCTTTTGCAGAATATGAGCCGTGATGAAGCCGAAGCGGTTATTGCCCACGAAATTAGCCATATTGCAAACGGCGACATGGTCACGATGACCCTGATTCAGGGGGTGGTGAACACCTTCGTTATCTTCATCTCGCGTATTCTCGCGCAGATTGCATCAGGCTTTCTTAGCGGCAACCGTGATGATGGCGAAGAGAGCAACGGTAACCCGTTGATTTACTTTGCGGTAGCGACCGTGCTGGAGCTGGTCTTTGGTATTCTGGCCAGCATCATCACGATGTGGTTCTCGCGTCACCGTGAATTCCATGCCGATGCGGGTTCTGCAAAACTCGTTGGTCGTGAAAAAATGATTGCCGCTCTCCAGCGTCTGAAAACCAGCTACGAGCCGCAGGAAGCCAGCAGCATGATGGCATTTTGCATCAACGGTAAAGGCAAGTCGTTAAGCGAGCTGTTTATGACTCACCCGCCGCTGGACAAACGTATCGAAGCGCTGCGTAGCGGGGCTTATCTCAAATAAGGCGTACGCCTGAAATGAAAAAGCGCGTCATATGACGCGCTTTTTTTATACCGTACGCGGCTGTGTGATCCGCAAACCGCTGACAATAGCGGCGACGGTCGCCAGTATGCCTGCCAGCAGGAGTGATGTATGCGTCCCGCTCTTATCAAACATGTTGAAGAGTAACGCCACCAGTGCCGCCCCCGAACTCTGCCCTAAGAGGCGCGCGGTACCGAGCATACCGCTGGCGCCACCGCTACGTTGACGCGGCGCGGAACTGATAATCGTATGGTTATTGGGCGACTGGAACAGACCAAATCCCGCCCCACAAAGGGCCATTCGCCAGATAATATCCGCATCCGTAGGGGCTGTGGGCAGCATCGCAAGCGCAAACAAGCCGCACGCCATCATGGCCAGCCCAAACGCGCCCAATAATCCGGCATGGACACGTTCAATCAGATAACCCGCTAACGGTGCCATCACCATGGTCGCTAACGGCCACGGGGTTAACAACAGACCGGTTTCCACTTCGCTGCGCCCAAGCACCGATTGCATAAAGAAGGGGAGGGAAACGAGAGCCAGCATTTGTGCGCAAAAAGAGCAGATTGATGTACAGATCGATAATGAGAACAGCGGGATACGCAACAGGTCGACGGGTAACAGAGGCACCGGCAAACGCAGTTGCCGACGTACAAAGAAGGTGCCGATCACCAGCATGGCAGCGATTTCAGCGAGCACCAGTGTGGTGGATTGCCCCTGGGCGAAGCCACTCATCGCGGTTATCAGTAAACCAAACGTTAGCGCGTTCATCACTGCGCTTGGGAGATCGAATTTCGGCATTGCACTACGTGAGCCATTGGCGGGCAAATAGCGCAGCGCCAGGACCAGCGAGAGTATACCCAGTGGCACATTAATCAAAAACAGCCACTGCCAGGAGGCGACAGAGAGAATAGCCGCGGCAATCGTCGGGCCTGCCGCCGAGGAGACAGCAACCACGAATGAGTTGATTCCCATCCCGCGTCCCAGTTGACGCTGGGGGTAAATCAGGCGAATTAATGCAGTATTCACACTCATTAGCGCCGCGCCACCGAAACCTTGCGCGACACGAGCAAGCGTCAGCGTGAGTAATGAATCTGACAGCGCGCATAACAGGGACGTCAGCGTAAAAAGCACCAGCCCGCACTGGTAGACGCGACGGTAGCCGAACATGTCGCCGAGGAAGGACAACGTCAGCAGGGAGATGACAATCGCTATCTGATAGGCGTTAACGACCCATATTGAGCTGGCTGGTGAGGCGTGCAGATCCCGCGCAATTGTAGGCAGTGCAACATTCGCAATAGCGCCGTCGAGTACGGCCATGGTAATGCCAATAACAATCGTTAAAATTGCCCCGTAGCGTTGTGGGACCGGTAAGCCGTCTGGTGTGGATTTATTCATGGGAAAAGCTGGGTTTTGCTTGTTCAATGATTTGTATAATGATTCTATCACCCGCATTTCGGTTTTATATCGCAGATTTGTAACGAAGTGACCAAACTCGGATTGCGACGGGCAGGCGAGAAATTTATAATAAAAAACTATTCTGATTTTTATAAAACACGGGCGATGAGGTGACTAATGGCTATTGCAGATTTGGATAAACAGCCAGACTCTGTGTCTTCTGTACTGAAGGTATTTGGCATTCTGCAGGCGCTTGGCGAAGAACGTGAGATCGGGATCACCGAACTTTCGCAGCGCGTCATGATGTCAAAAAGCACCGTATATCGCTTTTTGCAGACGATGAAATCACTGGGCTATGTTGCTCAGGAAGGGGAGTCAGAGAAATACTCTCTCACCCTCAAACTGTTCGAACTCGGTGCACGGGCGCTGCAAAACGTAGACCTGATCCGCAGTGCTGATATTCAGATGCGTGAACTCTCTCGCCTGACCAAAGAGACTATCCACTTGGGTGCGCTGGATGAAGACAGCATTGTCTACATCCATAAAATCGACTCTATGTATAACCTGCGCATGTATTCACGCATTGGTCGCCGCAACCCGCTGTATAGCACCGCGATTGGTAAAGTATTGCTGGCGTGGCGTGACAAGGAAGAGGTTGTGCAGATCCTTGAAGGCGTAGAGTACAAACGCAGCACTGAGCGCACCATTACCAGTACCGAGGATTTATTACCGATGCTCGATATCGTCCGCCAGCAGGGTTATGGCGAAGATAATGAAGAGCAGGAAGAAGGGTTACGTTGCATTGGTGTGCCAGTCTTTGACCGTTTCGGCGTCGTCATTGCCGGGCTGAGTATCTCCTTCCCGACGCTGCGTTTCTCCGAGGAACGCCTGCATGAGTATGTCAGTATGCTCCACCATGCTGCGCGTAAGATTTCTGAACAGATGGGTTATAACGATTACCCGTTCTGAGTGTGAAAACGCCGCCTTGATGGCGGCGTTTGTTTATCCATTATCGACGACGGTTTCGCTTTTGCGCAGTACCGGACATTGCGTGAGCCCGATAATACCGCTGCTTGAGTGAACATATTGTGCTGTGCTGACGCCCCGGGCCGTCAGGTATTTACACTGTAATCCCAGACCTGCGGCATTTTCATGGCTGCCAATCAGCACGCCATATCCACTTAGCAAAATACCAACCCAGACCAGTGCCACGACAATAATTGTCCTAATAAGAGTGCGCATTTTCATTCCTTGCGTTTGGATACTGTTTTCAGGCTACCGTTTTGGCGGTATACCGCACACCCGAGCATTCCTAAAAACTCCGATTAGAGATACAGTTAGTCGCGGTTTAAGGAACTAATGCTAACCTGGTAACATAGAGTGGAGTATCGGAGAGTGGAGTGAAAAAGTTTAGATGGCTAATACTGATCGCCGTACTGGTGGTCTGCCTGTTGCTCTGGACTCAAATGCTAAATGTGATGTGCGACCAGGATGTTCAGTTTTTCAGCGGCATTTGCGTCATCAATAAATATATCCCCTGGTAGGGGCTTTTTTGTCGTTAATGATGTCCTTCCGTCTTGCCAGTGGTAAAATGTACCTCTTTGGTTGAGGTGGTAAAATGAACGAATTAATGAATTCAGGCGCGCTTAATATCGCGTCTTTTGTCGTTTCGGTGGTGGTGTTGCTGGTCGGGCTGGTGCTGTGGTTCTTTATCAATCGTGCAAGCTCGCGGACGAATGAGCAAATCGAATTGCTCGAAGCAGTGTTAGATCAGCAAAAGCGTCAGACCGCACTGTTGCGTCGTTTGTGCGAATCGAACGAACCGGAAAAAGAAGTCGCTGCTCCGGCACCGGTTGTTGAGGAAGAAGGCAAAGACGACGAATTTATTCGTCTGGTTGCCGAGCGTTAATTTCGTAGGGTGAGGGGCTGTATGGCGCGTAAAAATCTCTGGTTTAATGCCGCACTTCCTCACCATCGTCCCGACGGATTTACTAATCTCACGCCAGGTGGTCATGCGCCTGGCGATGTAAAGCGTTGGCGGCAGGAGCGCAAAGCCGAAGGATTACCCCGTCCACCCGCAGAGGGCTATGCCAGTTTTACTGCTCAGTGGTGGCAGCATGCAGAAATTCAGGGCGACGATGACAGGGTCTGGTGGTTAGGTCACTCGTCAATTCTGTTGCGCCTGATGGGACAGTATATTTTGACCGATCCGGTATTCTCAGATCGGGCATCGCCACTACGTTTTGCCGGACCGCAGCGACGAACACCGCCTGCACTGACCATTTCCGAACTCCCTTCGCTCGACACTATCGTTATCTCGCACAATCACTATGATCACCTTGATGCCAGAACGATGCGCGCGCTTATCCAACGTTTTCCACATGTGACGGTTTTTGTCCCCCTCGGGCTGGGAAACTGGTGCCGTCGTTTGGGGGCGAGCAATGTGACGGAACTGGACTGGTGGCAAAGCGTGGTATTCCAGGGGCTTGTGTATACGGCTGTGCCAGCTCAGCACTGGAGCATGCGCACCCCCTGGGATCGCAATAACGCCTTATGGTGTGGTTGGGTTGTGGAAAATAGTGCACATCGTTTCTGGTTTCCGGGAGACACGGGTTACTGCGAGGCGTTATTGACTATTCCTCAACGGTTAGGACCGCTCAGCCTGGCAGCGCTCCCTATTGGTGCATACGCTCCTCGTTGGTTCATGGCCTACAACCATATGGATCCGCAACAGGCGGTAACGTTATGGCAGCAGTTGGGCAAACCGCTAACGTTTCCAATTCACTGGGGTGTTTTTGAACTGGCGGATGAATCACTGGATGAGCCGCTGCGCGAGTTGCATAACGCATTAAGCGAAACGGCAGATGACATTACGAACTTCATGACGCTGAAAATTGGTCAGTCTTTTTCTTTGCAAAATACGGACGAGTAGCACTGGTACTAATTTATTATTTAGAAGAAGTTAAATATTTTTTATTTTTATCGAAACGTTTTTATTGCCTTTTAATGAGGCACTGTCATCAGACTTTCATTATTTTGGTGCACACTCCTGCTTAATTGCACAACAAATATTCGATGGTAAACCAACACATTTGATTAGTTACAAGAGGGGCGCATTTCAGACCTTCCTGATTAGCGAAAATTGGCATAGGTATGCGTTAATGCTGTTACTGATATAAGGTATGCCGGAATATTTTTATCCCCCCACGTGGACGAATGGAACTCATTGAGCTATGGTAAAAAAGATGGGTTATCAAACGGAGCCAGAAGGCGGGCTGCCTGTCGTTACGAGGTTATCTTGTATGCATAAATGTGCATCGGTTGTATTGATAACCTTAGAATTTGTGCGACGGATCCAGGCCTTTTTAAAAATGGCTTGCCATAATTTACGTTGTGTGTGATAACACGTTTTGGGTCAAACGAGGTACAGTTCTGTTTATGTGTGGCATTTTCAGTAAAGAAGTCCTGAGTAAACACGTTATCGTTGAATACCGCTTCTCTGCCGAACCTTATATTAGTGCCTCAAGCAGTAATGTCTCAGTTTTATCTCAGTTAATGCCTACGGGCGAAGTATATACATTAAGGAATATTGCAAATGGCAAAGATTAAAGGTCAAGTTAAGTGGTTCAACGAGTCCAAAGGTTTTGGTTTCATTACTCCTGCTGATGGCAGCAAAGATGTGTTCGTACACTTCTCTGCAATCCAGGGTAACGGCTTCAAAACTCTGGCCGAAGGCCAGAACGTTGAGTTTGAAATTCAGGACGGCCAGAAAGGCCCGGCAGCTGTTAACGTAACTGCTATCTAATTTCAAAACCACTGGTACTTGAGACGCCACTGGCGTATCAATGTCAGCGAAAAGCCTCGCCACCGTGCGGGGCTTTTTAATTTCTGGCTTCGCATTCCCCGATGCGCCGAATGGCGGTAAACTTGCGTCCTTTAAAGAGTCCCGGAGTTGCCATGCCCTTCAGTTGCCCACTTTGTCACGCCCCCTTGACGCGTTCCGAACATAGCTTTTCCTGTCCACAACGTCATCAGTTCGACATCGCGAAAGAAGGGTACGTCAACTTACTGCCCGTGCAGCATAAGCGTTCGCGGGATCCGGGTGACAGTGCGGAAATGATGCAGGCGCGCCGTGCGTTTCTTGATGCCGGACACTACCAGCCGCTGCGCGATGCGATCGCTTTACAGTTACAGACGCGCCTCCCTGCGCAGGCAGAGGCGATACTGGATATTGGCTGTGGGGAAGGGTACTACACTCAGTCCTTTGCTGAGGTCGCGCAGCGTAAAGAGGCCCGGACGTTTGGCCTCGATGTTTCAAAAGCCGCCATTCGGGCAGCCGCGAAACGTTACCCTGAGGTGATGTTTTGCGTTGCCTCCAGCCATCGCCTGCCTTTCCAGAATGACAGCATTGACGCTGTCGTACGCATTTACGCACCCTGCAAAGCAGAAGAACTGGTACGTGTGGTAAAACCGGGGGGATGGGTCATTACCGCAGCGCCTGGGCCACGCCACTTGATGGAGCTGAAAGAGTTAATTTACCGCGAAGTGCAGTTACATGCGCCTGATAATGGCGAGATAGAAGGGTTTCGCGTCGTAGAGCAGCAATCACTGAGCTATCAGATGGAATTAACCGGTGCCGAGGCCGTCGCGTTACTGCAAATGACTCCCTTTGCGTGGCGGGCAAAACCGGATGTCCGGGAGACACTGGCAGCGAAAGCGCGCTTTAACTGTCAGACCGATTTTACCCTGCATTGTCTGCAGCGCGTCGATTAAGGCGCGAAGTGTGACCAGAGGATCTCAATACCGATCCCGATAAGAACGATACCGCCAAGAATTTCTGCCCGCTTGCCCAGCAGCGGGCCAATATACCGACCAATCATCATGCCGAGTGTGGACATCACCAGTGTGGCGCAACCAATCGCCAGCGCGGTCGTCAGAATATTCACCTGCAAGAATGCCAGACCCACCCCTACGGCCATCGCATCAAGACTGGTCGCAATCGCGGTAGTGACCAACAACCAGAAACCGTGGCGATGCGGCGCTTCCCCTGCGTCATCCGTCTCTGCGCGAAAACCTTCCAGCACCATTCTGCCGCCAAGGAACATCAGTAAGATGAAGGCAATCCAGTGATTCCACTCCAGAACAAACTGGCTGGCAAGCATCCCCAGACCCCAGCCAATAAGCGGCGTCAGCGTTTCAATAACGCCAAAAATCAGGCCAGTGCGGAGGGCTTCGGAGAATTTGGGTTTATGCAGGGTCGCCCCTTTACCGATTGATGCAGCGAAGGCATCCATCGACATGCCAAAGGCGAGAAGAATTGTGGCGGATAAATTCATGCAAGCGTCCTGACCGGGAGTTCCATATAACACACCACTGCCCCCAGTAAACAGCAGTTGATGTGTCAATGGTCTCGCCTGACTGGATAACTCTCAGTCCGTACGTGCCACGTTTTGCAACGAGTATGTTGACACGTACATTTCCAGCAAATGGAAATCGGCTACTCCCCAACGACGGGCGCAACATTAACATATTTTGAGAATATAAAACAACAACAGAGAATTATTAATCCATTTACCAATTGATAACGATTAACATTTAGATTTATAGGTGAATATAACGTTAAAAAGATTAAGCACTTTCCCGTGGGAAATATAGCAAAGGCTATAAGTGTGCTTATTTAATATACATTGTGGATGTAGGTGATTACATTTAACTTATTGAATTTTAATCATTAAGTTATATATCCTTTCCAGGTCATCAATATTTTTTACCCGAATAAGCAAGCGCCTTTGTTCTAATTGCATCACCAGCACGCCATCCTCGGATAAGTTCATCTCCTTAATTCGGTTATATTCTATCCATACGCTGGAAAAGAAAAACCCCCGCGATTTGAAGATGATCTTCGGTGTACGAATCCAAAAAAGATAAATGGCTAATAATGCCAGCGCGGATAATAACCATGTGGTTAATGGCGTACCGTTATTTGTGACATTGTTGTAAATAAGGATAACCAACAGGCCAACAAAAATAGCCGCATCAACACGGCTGCGACGCAGCAAGGGGAGGGCAAGCAGGGTATCGCCGTGACGGCGGGGCAGGATAAGTTCATCGTAAATGGCAAATGCCAGCAGGGCGGCGATAAACAACATCAGTATGCTGTCCGTGAGCGTCATGGTTCCTCCTGATAATAAAAAACCGGGGCAAGGCCCCGGTTATAACACAACGGATTACAGACCTAACAGGCCAACCGCATACCCAACGATCCCGATGACGAAGAAGCCAACGATGATCCACAGCGGGTTCACTTTCTTACGTAACAGCCACATACAGGCGAAAGTCAGCAGTAGCGGAACCAGACCTGGCATCAACTGATCAAGGATGGTTTGCACTGTCGTGACGTTTTGTTTACCTGTCTGGTCGGTAATACGCGAGACCACCAGCGGAATGTTAACGTGTGTCCATTTATTAACCAGTGCCCCCATAACAAAGAGGCCGAGAATGGATGCCCCTTCTGTCAGTTTCTGCAGGAAGCCGCCGCCCATATCCTGAACAATATCAATACCCTTACGATAACCATAGGCTACACCGTAATAGCGGGTTGCCAGGCGCACCAGGTTAAACAGGAAGAAGAACAACAGTGGCCCAAGCAGGCTGCCGCTCATGGCAATACCCGCGCCAAGCGCTGCGAATACCGGACGTACGGTACCCCAGAAAATGGGGTCACCCACGCCCGCCAGCGGCCCCATCAGACCCACTTTGATACCGTTGATGGCACCATCGTCAATCTCAGCCCCGTTCGCACGCTGTTCTTCCATCGCCAGCGTTACACCCAGTACCGGCGCTGCAACATAAGGATGGGTGTTAAAGAATTCCAGGTGACGCTTGATAGCTTGTTTACGCGCGTCGTTGTTCTCCGGATACAGGCGTCTGATAGCCGGTACCATCGAGAAGCAGAAACCCAGCGCCTGCATACGTTCGAAGTTCCATGAACCCTGAAACAGGTTAGAACGGATGAACACGCCACGAATATCACCCGGAGTGAGTTTTTTCTCAGTGGTAGTTTTAGTCGTCATATCAACCATTTCGCTCACCTGTTAGTCCAGTTCGTTATCGAGATCGTTATTACCAGCAGCCTGTGCAGGCCCGCCAGCAGAGCGGTTATATTTCGGGCTCAGTTGGATATAAAGGATGGCCATCACGGCACCAATCACACCCAGCGCAACGAGGTTGAAGTTAGTAAACGCCGCCGTCACGAAACCAAGGTAGAAGAACGGCATCAGGTAGCCTGCGCGCATCATATTGATAACCATCGCATAACCAACCACCACGATCATGCCGCCAGCGATGTTCAGACCACTGGTTACGACTTCCGGAATGGCGTTCAGCATACCCTGAACTTCACTGGTCCCGACGGAGATAGCAACGATAACGGCCGGGATAGCGATACGCATGGCCTGAAGGAACAGGGACGAGACATGGATCCAGGACAACGCCGTGAGGTTGCCGTTGTTTGCCGCCTTATCCGCCGCGTGCTGGAAGGCCACGGTGATGGTACGCACAATAATGGTCAGTACCTGGCCTGCTGCTGCCAGTGGGATAGCCAGCGCGATACCGGCGCCGATACTTTGATGACCCGCGATAACCAGGACGGTTGAGATAATAGAGGCGAGCGCGGCATCGGGCGCGACCGCCGCACCGATGTTCATCCAGCCCAGCGCAATCATCTCCAGGGTACCGCCGATGATAATACCGGTTTTCATATCCCCCAGGACGATACCCACCAGCGTACAGGCCACTAACGGACGGTGAAACTGAAATTCATCGAGTACCGATTCCATACCGGCAATACACGCGACGACGAACACCAGCACAATCTGAAGAGTGGTAATCTCCATTGTACTTCTCCTATGCTAAACAAACGTAAGTGTGAAACTGAGTCAACCAACCCGGCGCGGTTACTTCGCGACCTTATTGATCAAATCCATCATTTTCAGTTTCGGGTCGTTAGAAACTTTGCGAACTTCCAGCTCGATATTGCGTTCGTTGAGCTTTTTGAAGGCCGCAATGTCTTTTTCATCCACCGAAACCGCGTTGTTCACCTGAGTTTTCCCCTGCCGATAGGCCATACCGCCGATATTGACGGTGGTGATTTTCACACCCTCTTCAACAATGCGCAGTACGTCAGTTGGGTTGGTAAACAACAGCATCACCCGCTCACCCGCGTATTTCGGGTTGTTGTAAACACGGATCATCTTGGCAACGTCCACCACGTGCGCCGTCACCCCGGGAGGCGCAACCTGTGTGAGCAGCGTCTTACGTACGTTATCGGCTGCAACTTCATCACTGACGACGATAATGCGCGTCACGTTTGTTTCTTTGGTCCAGCGTGTTGCGACCTGACCATGGATCAAGCGGTCATCAATACGGGCAAGACCAATGACCATATAGTCATTCGGTCCCATCGGTTTTACTGGAGCCGCAGGTTTAGGGGGCGCAACGGGCGTCGGTTTTTCCACAGGTTTGGCTTTCAGCGCTTTCACGCCTTCGCGTCCTGTTTCCACCGCGACAGCTACCAGTTCATCAAAGGTTGGGTTGTCGTCTCGCGCCATCAGTGTTTCCACGAGCATAGGAATATTGACGCCAGCCACCACTTCATAATGCTCTTTATCGACGACAATGCGGCTGGCAGCATTGAACGGGCTACCACCCCATGTATCAACGAGAAATAGCACGCCCTGATGTGTATCGAGCTTTTCCAACTGCGCGTTGTATTTCTCGATTAACGTCTCGGCGTTTTCACCGGGAACGAAATCGATCCAGCCGACGTTCTCTTGCTCGCCCAATAGCATTTCGGCGGTTTTGAGTAACTGTTCCGCAGCCCAACCATGTGTGCCTATCACAATAGCAATGGTCACTTGCTACCTCCTTCGTTTTTGTCGTTAACACATCATTAACTGATGCGTTCTGAATCTCTCTGACAGCCCGAATCGATTCAGACAGGGCTTAGAAAGAAAAAACTAAGACTTCCGGGAATTATTTTAGATAGTGAAAAAATAATTTATGTGATGAACATCCGTAATTTAGCTTTAGCGTACGGGAAATTTCGGAGCGAAAAATATCTCTCAAAATGCAAATTCAGGTAAATCTTTGCAAAACCCAAAGTCTCTCTGATATGTTTAACATCCGTTTACATTATCAGGAGTACAGGGCATCAGCCCGCCGTATGGACCGTCACCGACGCCAGTTCCCCCTTTGGCCTGTTTGCGCCAGCCATTCTTTAACCTTGAACCCCCTTGTTGTCATCATGCCTGCGCCCCCCTACGCGCGGACTCATCATGCCTTTAGCAGGAGCTTGCCATGGAATTCTTAATGGACCCCTCAATATGGGCGGGGTTGTTGACACTTGTTGTTCTGGAAATTGTTCTTGGTATTGATAACCTGGTATTTATCGCCATCCTCGCCGATAAATTGCCGCCAAAGCAACGAGATAAAGCGCGCCTGATTGGCCTCTCTCTGGCGCTGGTGATGCGTTTAGGCCTGTTGTCTCTGATCTCCTGGATGGTCACGCTGACAAAACCGCTCTTCTCCGTCATGGATTTCACCTTCTCTGGCCGTGATTTGATCATGCTGCTCGGGGGGATATTCCTGCTCTTTAAAGCGACGACCGAGCTACATGAAAGGCTGGAGAATCGTCAACACGACGAAGGACAGGGTAAAGGATATGCCAGTTTCTGGGTGGTAGTAGTACAGATTGTTATTCTTGATGCTGTCTTCTCGCTTGATGCGGTGATCACAGCGGTCGGGATGGTGAACCATCTGCCGGTCATGATGGCAGCCGTGATCATTGCCATGGCGGTGATGCTGCTGGCATCCAAACCGCTGACCCGCTTCGTCAACCAGCATCCCACGGTGGTGGTGCTCTGTCTGAGCTTCCTGCTGATGATTGGTCTGAGCCTGGTCGCGGAAGGTTTTGGTTTCCATATTCCGAAAGGCTACCTGTACGCGGCGATTGGTTTTTCAATCATTATCGAGCTGTTCAACCAGATTGCCCGTCGCAACTTTCTTCGTCATCAGTCAACGCTGCCGCTGCGTGCGCGTACCGCCGATGCGATTTTGCGGCTGATGGGCGGCAAACGTCAGGCCAGTCAGACGCAGGATACAGACAGTCAGTCGCCGGTATCGGTGCCGGAAGGCGCGTTTGCCGAAGAAGAACGTTACATGATCAATGGCGTATTAACGCTGGCTTCCCGCTCGTTGCGTAGCATCATGACGCCGCGCGGTGAAATCAGTTGGGTCGACGCTAACCTGAGTGTGGAAGAGATCCGCCAGCAGCTTCTTTCCTCACCGCACAGCCTGTTCCCGGTCTGTCGTGGGGAACTGGATGAGGTGCTGGGTATTGTTCGCGCGAAAGAGATGCTGGTGGCGCTGGAAGAGGGAACGGACGTTGCAGCAATGGCGTCGGCCTCGCCCGCGATCGTCGTGCCGGAAACGCTGGACCCGATAAAACTGCTGGCCGTATTGCGCCGTGCCCGTGGCAGCTTCGTTATCGTCACCAACGAATTTGGCGTGGTACAGGGGCTGGTAACACCGCTGGATGTGCTGGAGGCGATTGCTGGTGAGTTCCCGGATGCTGACGAAACGCCGGAAATCGTCGCTGACGGCGATGGCTGGCTGGTTAAAGGCGCCACCGATTTGCATGCTCTGCAGCATACTCTGGGCCTGGACACTTTGGTTAACGAAAACGAGGATATCGCCACCGTTGCGGGCCTGGTGATCGCCATTAATGGTCAGATCCCCCGTCCGGGTGACACGCTGGAGCTTGCGCCTCTGCATATCAGCGTTATCGAAGCCAATGACTATCGCGTCGACCTGGTACGTGTTGTTAAAGAGCGACCGCTTCACGACGAAGAAGAGTAATTTCCCTATGGCATAAGCGGCATCATTAGCCCTTTACGCCGTGCTGGCGGGGAAGTCCACCCTGCCAGCCAACGCGGAAACTCTTTAATTGGCATAGGCTTCGCGTACAGAAATCCTTGCAATATATGCACCCCCCGTTGCCGCAGATGCTGCGCCTGACGGGGGTTTTCTACCCCTTCCGCCACCAGTTCAATATTCAGACGTTGCCCCAGGGCGATAATCATATCTGTCACCGTCGAGTTCACCGCATCCGTACCAATAGCCATGGTGAAGGACTTATCAATTTTTAAGACATCCGGGCGCAGTCTCTCCAGCCATGACAGTGAACTGTTGCCCGTACCGAAATCGTCAATAGCGATTTTAGCTCCCCTGCGATGAAGCTCGCGCACCATACGGTAATCCACGTCATGCAGCGCATCGCGCTCGGTAAGCTCTATGGTTAATTGTTGCACCGGGTTCGCGTGATACCAGAGGCGATTAAGATCCTGGAGCAACATGCCATGGCGCAAGTGGCTCGGCGCGACATTGATACCAATCTGAAATGTACTGTCCGCCGGAAAAAGCCCAAGCTGGCGCTGGGTTTCCGCCATCACATAGCGTGTCAGTGGGGCGATTAAATTGTGCTGTTCAGCGATGGGAATAAAAACATCGGGAGGGATCCAGCCCTGACGAGGGTTGTTCCAGCGCAGCAGTATTTCGACGCCAATACAGGTGTTATTGTTCGCCTCCAGAAGCGGCTGGCAAAATAGCTCAAATTCCCGTGCGGCAAGGCCCAGATTGATCTCGCCGGAAAAGCTCATACGGCTGGCCGTGGCCAACCAGGCAATATAACCAATCAGTAAACTCAGCAGCAGCCCCAGCGGTAATTGCGACGGCAAATGACGCCATGCCAGTGCGCCTGCTCCCGGCCCGGTCACGCTGACGATAAAGGGAAAATGTTCTGATTCCTGTTGATAACGCTCTTCATTATTCAGCTCCGGCAGACGATTACTGACGCCGCTACCATAGGTCAGATGACGGTCATTCATGCTCAGGCTGGCGGACGTAATCAAGGGCTCATCAGGTTCCAGCATTAAATTGGTCAGCAAATCGATATTAACAACCTCGATAATGCCGCTCTGACCGTCGGTGGCGGCGGGATACCACATGATCATCACCGGGCTGTTTTTTAAAAGCGACTGATCGGTGGAAAGCATCATGACTGGTTTCGTCGACGGTAACGCGGGTTGCAGTTGCTTAATGGGCACATCCCGATAACCAAAAATGCTCGAGCAGTACAGAATCCCGTCTTTTATAAGCCCGATGTCACGCACGGTCTGCAAACTGGCGGCCTGAGTGCGCAATTGCAGGTGAGCATTGGCGCAAGATGTCCCGACGAGGGGCAGAATCACGTCACGTTTGTGTTCAAGAGGTAAGAGTAATTTATCGAATGATTCAACAGCATGTGCGGTGAAAGCGACAATTTTCTGCTGATTAATATTGCGCTCCGAAATAAAGAGAATGGCGAGAGTGGAAATGAGCGTCACCATTGCCAGGGCTACGCAAATTGCTAAGCGCTTGCGCAGATAGCTTTTAATAATTCTCTGTGCTGTTTGCATGCCGTGACCGCCTTAAAAGCCACTGGCCTGGAATTTCCGCCAGAACAAAGAAAGTGTAGTTGGGAAAGCGGGAATGCGATGAGAAAAGGCACGGAATTTAGCCCTTCCGTCGTAGAAGGGCTGGAAAAGAGTATTAGTCGCACTGAACCTTAATGGCGAGGCCGCCACGAGAGGTTTCACGATACTTAGCGTTCATATCTTTGCCGGTCTCGTACATGGTTTCGATAACCTTATCCAGTGAGACTCGGGGGGCGCTGGTACGGCGCATGGCCATACGGGAGGCATTAATGGCTTTGACGGAGGCGATAGCATTACGCTCAATGCAGGGCACCTGTACCTGACCGGCTACCGGATCGCAGGTGAGGCCAAGGTTATGCTCCATGCCGATTTCCGCCGCCACGCACACCTGTTCCGGGCTGGCGCCCAGTAACTCCGCAAGGCCCGCCGCCGCCATTGAGCAGGCGACACCCACTTCACCCTGGCAACCCACTTCGGCACCGGAAATCGATGCGTTCATTTTGTACAGTGCGCCAATCGCGCCAGCGGCAAGGAAATAGCGGATATAAATGTCCGGGCTGACGGATTCGATAAAGTGGTCATAGTAAGCCAGCACTGCCGGGACAATACCACAGGCACCGTTTGTCGGCGCTGTCACCACACGCCCACCGGCAGCGTTCTCTTCATTCACTGCCAGCGCGAACATATTGACCCAATCGATAACATTCATTGGATCACTGGATAATTTATCGCTGGCGACCAGCATACGGCGCAGCGCCGAGGCGCGACGCGGGACGCGCAGTGGGCCAGGCAGCACGCCTTCTGTATTCATCCCGCGATCGATACAGGCACGCATGGTCGCCCAGACATGACCAAAGTACGCTTCGATCTCCTGCTTGCTATGCAGCGCGAGTTCGTTTTGCATCACCATGCCAGAGAGTGACAGGCCGGTCTCTTTGCAATAATTCAGCATATCGCTGGCGGATTTGAACGGGTAGGGAACGGTCACTTCGTTGAGCACTTCTTTACCAAAATGCTCTTCATCGACAATAAAACCGCCACCGATGGAGTAATAGGTCTTGCTGTAGACTTCGCGCTCACCATTCCACGCGTGGATGCTCATGGCATTTTCGTGCAGCGGCAGGTTGTCGCTGTGAAAACGCATGCCGTTATCCTGCGGGAAATCGACTTCCCGGCGGCCCTGCGCCAGCAACAGGCGGCCCCGGTTTTCCACATCGCGAATAAACGCAGGGATGGAATCAATGTCTACCGTGGCCGGCTCATTGCCAGCCAGACCCATAATAATGGCGATATCGGTATGGTGGCCTTTACCTGTCAGCGACAGTGAGCCATAAACGTCCACCGCGACGCGGGTAACGCTTTCCAGTAATCCTTTTTCGACCAGGTCATCGACGAACTGTTTCCCGGCTTTCATCGGGCCAACAGTGTGGGAGGAAGAGGGACCAATACCCACCTTAAACATGTCGAATATACTAATCACATTAACACTCCTGACAGGGTTACCGGGGGTTCCAGTAACGATGTAATAACTGCGCATAGTGTAAGAGGGAAGCGTGCAGGCAGCTTAATTATTCACATGAATTAAACTAATGCCTGACCTCGATTTTACTAATAGCGCGCGGCCACATTCCGCTGTCTTAAAAATGCTTCGTGCTAAGTATAGTCAAGGGCGAAGCCCCACCTGCAGCGCCAGCTCACGAATTATGCCTGCGGTCATGCCCCAGACAAAATAATGCTGATACCAGGAGAGCCAAACCCGGTGCGCGTTGCCCTGACGATGAATGTCCAGCGGGTGATAGCGCCCCAGGCGTAACGCCTCGGCAAGCGGCATTTCAAACACCGAAGCCACCTCATCTTCGCTGGCATGGTAGTGCAGGTCAGGGGGAATGATCCCCACAACGGGCGTCACGCGAAACCCGGTGACGCTGTCAACCGGCGGTAGCACACCGATAACCTCGACGGAGTCGGGCGGGATGGCGACCTCTTCTTGCGCTTCGCGCAGTGCCGCGGCAATCAGCGAGGTATCGGTATCATCAACGGCCCCGCCGGGAAAGGCGACCTGCCCGGCGTGTTTTCGTAATCGCGGCGAGCGCTGTGTCAACAGTAACCCTGGCTGCTCGCGCCGCACTACCGGCACCAGCACTGCCGCCTGCCGCGCATTTGCGGCGGTGGGGTGTAGCTGGGGGCGTAAAAGCTGAAAACGCGAGAGAAAATCATCGAGGGTTAAGTTTGGCTGCGCCACGGTTTAGCTCTCCAGTTGCTGCAAGATACGGTTAACTTTATCAAATGTTTCCTGATATTCAGCCTCCTCGTTGCTGTCCGCCACGATGCCGCCCCCCGCTGAGCAGAAGATTTGCCCCGCCCACGCCGTCAGGGTACGAATGGTGATGCTGGTATCCATGGCGCCGCAAAAACTGATGTACCCAATGCTGCCGCACCAGGCATTACGCCGTTGCGGTTCCAGTTCATCGATAATCGCCATGGCGCGAATTTTGGGCGCACCGGTAATCGACCCACCTGGAAACGCGGCGCGTAGCACATCACTGGCATGCAATGTGGCAGGCAGCTTTGCTGTCACGGTACTGACCAGATGGTGAACCGCCGGAAAGGGCTCTACGGCAAACAGCGTCGGCACGCGCACGGAGCCGGGCACGGCCACCCGACCAATATCATTGCGCATCAGGTCGACAATCATCAGATTCTCGGCCCGGTCTTTCGTTGATGCGGCCAGTTTTTGCGCCTGTTGCGCATCGTCCCGGGGGTCAGGCAGGCGCGGGAGCGTGCCTTTAATGGGACGCGTCTCGATAACATCATCCTGAAGCTGAATAAACCGCTCCGGCGACAGGCTTAAAATCGCGCCTTCTTCCAGGCGTAAAAAAGCACTGAACGGAGCGCGATTCGAGCGGTTCAGGCGGCAAAAAGCCTGCCATTCATCACCGACATAATGCGCCTGAAAACGCTGT
Organism: Citrobacter sp. UYEF32; assembly: GCF_040546205.1. NCBI lineage: Bacteria > Pseudomonadati > Pseudomonadota > Gammaproteobacteria > Enterobacterales > Enterobacteriaceae > Citrobacter > Citrobacter sp. UYEF32. The sequence goes on from NZ_JBEPNI010000002.1 coordinate 564,979, forward strand.
GCAAGATTAACCTGATAACAATCGCCGCTGTGCAGCCAGGCCTGTACCTGACGAAATTTCTCACCATATTCAGAGCGCGTCATGTTTGCCTGCCAGGGGGAGGTCAGGCTAAACGGGACGACGGACGGCGGCGTTTGGGCGTTAAGCCAGGCCAGACGTGTCTGCGGCTCCCGGTAGCTCAGCAGCGTGACGTGCTGTTTATGGTGATCCACCACCACGGCCCAGTCATAAATTCCTGTCGCCATATCCGGCAGCAAAATGTCTTTTTGCGCGAATGCGGGCAGTTTTTCAAAGCGACGCCCTAAATCGTAACCGAACAGTCCGAGCGCCCCGCCCTGAAACGGTAGATCGTCGTTAGCCTGTGGGCGGATCCCGGCCTTGTCCATGGCCTGCTTCACCAAACTAAACGGATCCTCTGTGGACTCGCGCGCGCCATCCGCATCGGCGATGGTAGTCTGTTCACCCCGGGTGACAAGTGTTGAGAGAGGATCGGCGACCAGAATATCAAAACGGTTGCAGGCATGGTCCGCGTGACCAGAGTGCAGCATCATCGCCCACGGCAGATGATGTATCAGAGAAAAATAGTGCTCTGCGGCATCGGGATGCCACGGTAACGGTATAACAGCGGGGGAAAACGTCTTCATCAGTCCTGGCTCTTTACGCGATCGCTGGCGCATAGCCACGGCGCATGAAATAATTAGCGCGAATAATTTAGCAGGAGTTCACGATGTTTGCAGGTTTACCTTCCCTCAGCCACGAACAGCAGCAAAAAGCCGTCGAGCGTATTCAGGAATTAATGTCACAGGGCATGAGCAGCGGTCAGGCCATCTCGCAGGTGGCGGATGAATTACGCGCCACCCATAAAGGCGAACGTATTGTGGCGCGCTTTGAAGACGAAGATGAAGACGAGTAAACCCTGAGTGCGGAGGCGGTGAATGGAAAACGTGATGCCTGAGACAGTACCGGATGCGATCCTTGCGTTTATCACCGAGGCCGTTATCCCCGGCGATCTCACGCTTCCTTTTCACTACCCACAGCCAGAGCAATGGCACGCGTGGCATTGCGGTTTTCGCTGGCACGGCGTCACCGGGGAAAGCCTGGTGGCTGACACCGCCGGGATGTGGCAACCCGGCTGGTATTTGATAGCCCTTAATGGCCTGGACGATCCGTTCTTTATCGATTTGAACGAAGCGGCAGACGGCTACCCGGTCTATTATGCCGCACACGGCGCGGGTCGCTGGCAGGCAGAACGCATCGCACCCGGTTTGCACGCCTTTCAGTTCCTTTTACGTCAACTATGCCATGCCGATGAGGCGACCACGCTGGCGTTACTTGACGCGCATACCGAAGCGGACAGTCCATTCTGGCTTGAGCTTCGGGAAGCGCGCCAGGCAGGCGATGGCGACGACGATAACGTCCCTGACGTAGATCCGCAGGACTGGCAGGCGGGGCGTCTGCTCATTACCGATATTGGCCCGCAGAAACTCAAAGTGGTTCAGGTCCTCAGAAAAGCGCTGAATTTACCGCTGGCTGATGCGCTGAGTTTTGTCGCCAGCCCGCCGATTTGTGTGGGTGAGGATTTTCGCCTGCGCTTGCGCCCACTGGAGCGCGAGTTACAGGCCACTGGCGCACGCGTTACCTTTGCGCCTGCGGGCCCGGTGCTGGAAACTCTGCGGTTAAATATGGCGCTTGGCATCGACGCGCTGATTGCCTGCGTGAAGGCCGGGCAGGGTAAATCGCTCTACTATGATGTGTATTCAACACACGACGGGGCTTTTCAGGCGGGCGATGCGCTTTATGTGGTTGCCAGCGATGACGCCGAAGCCGCGGCAGCAACGGGGCGATACCACCACTTTGCCTGTATGGGCGAACATTTTCAGTCCGTTGTGGAACTGGCGATCCAGCAAAAGCCTGACGCCCGCGACAGTGAAATTATCCGCGCACTCAACTATTACCTGGAGTACGACGACTTTTTGGATATGGAATAAATTCCGGCGCGGGATGCGCGCCGGATTGCGTCCTGTCAGACGGCGGCAACAATTTTAATTTCGACTTTGTACTTCGGGTTCATCAACCCGGCCTGAACGGTGCAGCGTACAGGCGCATGACCGGCGACAACCCACGCGTCCCAGGCTTTGTTCATCGCCGCGAAATCACTTTTATCCACCAGAAAGATTGTCGCATCCAGAATGCGCGTCTTATCGCTGCCCTGCCTGGCCAGCACGGCGTCAATCTGCGCCAGGGTGTTGGCGGTTTGTTCAAAGGCGTCGGCATCAAGGTTTTCCGGCACACCCGTGTAGTAGAGCGTCTGGTTATGGATAACCGCGTCTGACCAGCGGGCGTCGGCATCAATGCGGGTAATGGTCATATTTTATTCCTCATGGTTTTCCTTATGATTGCGGGCAAGACTGCCACAGACTGGCGCAAAACCCAATGCCCTGACATAATCGCTGGCGATTTATCCAGTGTGGGGGCAGTGTGACGGACGATTTTGCAACAGACGGTCAGTTGGCCAAAGCGATACCGGGTTTTAAACCCCGTGAACCACAACGTCAGATGGCCCATGCCGTCAGTGACGCAATTGCCCGCACACAGCCGCTGGTGGTAGAGGCGGGCACCGGGACCGGGAAAACTTATGCCTATCTGGCTCCGGCGTTGCGCGCCGGCAAAAAAGTGATCATCTCAACGGGATCGAAAGCCCTACAGGATCAGCTTTACAGCCGTGATTTACCGACGGTGGCAAACGCGCTCAAATTCACCGGCCATACCGCGTTGCTTAAAGGACGTTCAAACTACCTCTGCATTGAGCGACTGGAACAGCAGGCGCTGGCGGGGGGCGATCTGCCGGTGCAAACCCTCAGTGACGTCATTTTATTACGCTCCTGGTCAAATCAGACCAAAGATGGCGACATCAGCACCTGTGTCAGCGTGGCGGAAGATTCTGCCGTCTGGCCGCTGGTGACCAGCACCAATGACAACTGTCTGGGCAGCGACTGTCCGATGTACAAAGACTGCTTCGTGGTAAAAGCGCGCAAAAAAGCGATGGATGCCGATGTGGTGGTGGTCAACCATCACCTGTTCCTGGCAGACATGGTGGTGAAAGAGAGCGGTTTTGGCGAGCTTATCCCGCAAGCCGAAGTGATGATCTTCGATGAAGCGCATCAGCTTCCGGATATCGCCAGCCAGTATTTCGGCCAGTCTATCTCCAGCCGCCAGTTACTGGATTTAGCCAAAGATTTCACCATTGCCTACCGCACCGAGTTACGTGATACCCAGCAGTTGCAAAAATGCGCCGACAGGCTGGCGCAGAGCGCACAGGATTTTCGCCTGCAATTGGGTGAACCGGGGTATCGCGGCAACCTGCGAGAACTGCTGGCCGATGCCCATATCCAGCGGGCGTTGCTGCTACTCGATGACGCGCTGGAACTCTGTTATGACGTGGCAAAACTGTCGCTTGGACGTTCGGCCCTCCTCGACGCGGCGTTTGAGCGCGCAACGTTGTACCGCGCACGGCTCAAACGGCTGAAAGAGATCAATCAGCCCGGTTTTAGTTACTGGTATGAGTGCACCTCGCGCCATTTTACCCTGGCGCTGACGCCGCTCACCGTGGCGGACAAATTCAAAGAGGTGATGGCGCAGAAAAGCGGTAGCTGGATTTTTACCTCGGCAACGCTCTCGGTGAACGATGATCTGCACCACTTTACTGCGCGGCTCGGCATCGAAGAAGCGCAAACGCTGCTGTTGCCAAGCCCGTTCGATTACGCCCGCCAGACACTGCTTTGTGTGCCACGAAACCTGCCGCAGGCGAATCAGCCAGGAGCGGCCCGCCAACTGGCGGCAATGCTCAAACCGATCATTGAAGCGAACAATGGTCGCTGCTTTATGCTCTGTACTTCCCACGCCATGATGCGTGATCTCGCTGAGCAGTTCCGCGCCACCATGACGTTGCCCGTTTTGCTGCAGGGAGAGACCAGCAAAGGGCAGTTGTTGCAGCAATTCATCACCGCGGGAAATGCCTTGCTGGTGGCGACCAGCAGTTTCTGGGAAGGGGTGGATGTGCGTGGCGACACGCTGTCGCTGGTCATTATCGACAAACTGCCGTTTACCTCGCCGGACGATCCGCTGCTCAAAGCCCGGATGGAAGATTGCCGCCTGCGCGGTGGCGATCCATTTGATGAAGTCCAGCTTCCGGATGCGGTGATTACCCTCAAACAGGGGGTGGGGCGCCTGATTCGTGACGTTGATGACCGGGGCGTGCTGGTCATTTGCGATAACCGTCTGGTGATGCGCCCTTACGGCGCGGTGTTCCTCGCAAGCCTGCCGCCCGCACCGCGTACGCGGGATATTCGCCGCGCGGTTGCCTTTCTTGCGGCCTCTGTGACGGAGTAATTTGGCGCAGACTGTGTTAATATGCGCGCCATTTTGTTTTACCGGGACTGCGATTACCCATGCGAATTCTGGCCATTGATACCGCCACAGAAGCCTGTTCCGTCGCGCTGAACAACGACGGAACCCTCTTTGCTCATTTCGAACTCTGCCCACGTGAACACACGCAACGTATTCTGCCGCTGGTGAAGGATGTTCTCACCGAGGGCGGCGTTGCTCTGTCTGAACTGGATGCGCTGGCCTTTGGCCGTGGTCCGGGGAGCTTTACCGGCGTGCGCATTGGTATTGGTATTGCACAAGGGCTGGCGCTGGGCGCGGAGTTGCCGATGATTGGCGTCTCTACGCTTGCGACGATGGCAGAAGGCGCCTGGCGTAAATCTGGGGCCACCCGTGTGCTGGCAGCCATTGATGCCCGTATGGGCGAAGTCTACTGGGCGGAATATCAGCGTGATGCCGACGGCGTCTGGCACGGCGAAGAGACCGAAGCGGTCCTCAAACCGGACGCGGTGACCGCGCGCCTCAGCGCGCTCTCCGGCGAGTGGGCAACCGTCGGCACCGGCTGGCAAGCGTGGCCGGATATGGCAAAAGATACCGGCCTGACGCTGACAGACGGCGGCGTATCGTTGCCGGAAGCACAAGATATGCTGCCTATCGCGCACCATCAGCTTTCGCTGGGGCATACCGTTGCCGTTGAGCATGCCGAGCCGGTTTATTTGCGTAACGAAGTGGCCTGGAAGAAACTTCCAGGCCGGGAATGAATCTCAGTAATTACAAGGCTGAGTGAAGGAGTCGCATCATGGCGAGTCAAAAAAGAGGTATGCGCTGGTTACTGGTGGGTGTGGTCGCCGCAGCGTTAAGTGGGTGTGTTTCTGTGCCTGACGCGATCAAAGGAACCAGTCCGACGCCGCAGGATGATCTGGTGCGCGTGATGAATGCGCCAAATCTCTATATCGGTCAGGAAGCCCGTTTCGGCGGCAAAGTGGTGAAAATCGAGAATCAGCAAGGGAAAACTCGCCTTGAGATAGCCACCGTGCCGTTAGATGACGGGGCGAGACCGATCCTGGGCGCAACCTCTGTCGGGCGTATTATGGCCGACGTGAACGGTTTCCTCGACCCGGTGGACTTCCAGAACCAACTGGTGACCGTCGTCGGACCGATTACCGGCATCTATGACGGCCAGGTGGGCGGCGCTGCCTATAAATTCGCGGTGATCCGTGCTGATGGCTATAAACGCTGGCATATCACAAAGCAGGTCGTACTGCCGCCGCAACCGATGGATCCGTGGATGATGGGGCCACACCCGTGGCATCGCGGGTACGGCGGTTGGGGCTGGTATAATCCCGGCCCCGCCTATGAACAGAGTGTTGTAACAGAGTAACGCTCTGTTCTGCATGAAAAATGAAACAGCGGCTGGTCCGCTGTTTCTTTATTTGAAAACCATAACAAAAATAATTAGTGATGCGCTTCGCAACCTTCAATTCGAACAATTAATAAACTGGTACGCTGAGTTAATATAATGTTAACGACTTGTTTATTAACAGGGGTTGTGATGACGACAAATACACAGTTTAGAGGTGATGCATTGAAGAAGGTTTGGCTAAACCGTTATCCCGCCGATGTGCCTGCGGATATTAATCCCGATCGTTATCAATCCCTGGTTGAACTCTTTGAACACGCGACGGCGCGATACGCCGACCAACCTGCGTTCGTCAACATGGGGGAGGTGATGACCTTCCGCAAGCTGGAAGAGCGTAGCCGCGCTTTTGCCGCATACCTGCAACAGGGCTTAGGGTTGCAAAAGGGCGATCGTGTGGCGCTGATGATGCCGAATCTTCTGCAATATCCGGTGGCGCTGTTCGGTATTCTGCGCGCGGGCATGATAGTCGTGAACGTCAACCCGCTGTACACACCGCGCGAACTGGAACATCAGCTTAACGACAGCGGCGCATCCGCCATTGTGATTGTCTCCAACTTCGCCCACACGCTGGAAAAAGTGGTCGACAAGACGCAGGTTCGCCATGTGATCCTGACCCGCATGGGGGATCAGCTCTCTCCGGCGAAGGGCACGCTGGTTAACTTTGTCGTTAAATATGTGAAGCGCCTGGTGCCGAAATACCATCTCCCGGATGCTATCTCGTTTCGCCGTGCGCTGCAGGCGGGCTACCGTTTGCAGTATATCAAGCCGGAAGTCACGACCGACGATCTGGCGTTTCTGCAATATACCGGCGGGACGACCGGGGTAGCCAAAGGGGCGATGCTGACGCACCGCAATATGCTGGCCAACCTGGAACAGGTGAATGCAACCTACGGTCCGTTGCTGCATCGCGGTAAAGAGTTGGTGGTCACCGCGTTGCCGCTCTACCACATTTTCGCCCTGACTATGAACTGCCTGTTGTTTATCGAACTGGGCGGACAGAACCTGCTCATTACCAACCCGCGCGATATTCCGGGGCTGGTGAAAGAGCTGGCGAAATACCCTTTCACCGCCATGACCGGGGTAAACACCCTGTTTAACGCATTGCTCAACAACGACGATTTCCACAAACTCGATTTTTCCTCGCTGCACCTTTCTGCGGGCGGCGGCATGCCCGTACAGCAGGCCGTTGCCGAGCGCTGGGTGAAACTTACCGGCGAATACCTGCTGGAAGGCTACGGTCTGACAGAATGCTCGCCGTTGGTGAGCGTCAACCCGCATGATATTGACTACCACAGTGGCAGTATCGGCTTGCCGGTCCCGTCGACAGAAGTGAAGCTGGTGGACGATGCCGGCAATGAAGTTCCACCGGGTGAACCGGGTGAATTGTGCGTGAAAGGCCCGCAGGTCATGCTGGGTTACTGGCAGCGCCCGGCGGCGACCGATGAAATCATCAAAGATGGCTGGTTGTACACCGGCGATATCGCGGTGATGGATGGCGAAGGCTTTATGCGTATTGTCGATCGCAAAAAAGACATGATCCTGGTCTCCGGCTTTAACGTCTATCCGAACGAAATTGAAGATGTCGTAATGCAGCATGAAGGCGTTAAGGAAGTGGCGGCCGTAGGCGTGCCTTCCGATGCCAGCGGCGAAGCGGTTAAAATTTTCGTGGTGAAAAAAGACGACTCGCTGACCGAAGAAGCGCTTATCGCGTTTTGTCGCCGCCAGTTAACGGGTTACAAAGTGCCGAAAAGGGTGGAATTCCGCGCTGAGCTACCGAAATCGAACGTCGGTAAAATTTTACGACGAGAATTGCGTGACGAAGCGCGCGGCAAAGTAGACAATAAAGCCTGAGCTATGCGTTAGTCGCCAGAACGCCGGTTAATCCGGCGTTTTTTGTGGGCGCAAACTAAAGAGAAGACGATTTGAATTACCAGATGATCACGACGAACGAGGCGCTGGCAGCGCTGTGTGAAGCTGCGGCTGGCACCGATGCTATTGCGCTTGATACTGAATTTGTCCGCACTCGTACCTATTATCCCCAGCTTGGTTTAATCCAGCTTTATGACGGGGAGAATGTGGCGTTAATCGACCCGTTAACCATCACTGACTGGGCACCGTTCCGCGATCTGATTACCAATACTCAGGTAACAAAATTCCTCCACGCCGGTAGTGAAGACCTCGAAGTCTTCCTCAACGCTTTCGGCGCCATGCCGCAGCCGATGATCGATACTCAAATTCTCGCGGCCTTCTCCGGGCGTGCGCTCTCCTGGGGTTTTGCGGCAATGGTGGAGCAGTACACTGGTGTGGCGCTGGATAAAAGCGAGTCGCGCACTGACTGGCTGGCGCGTCCGTTAACGACACGTCAGTGCGATTATGCGGCGGCCGATGTCTGGTATCTGCTGCCTATCGCGCGAAAATTGCTGGCTGAAACCGAAGAAGCAGGGTGGCTTAATGCCGCGCTGGACGAATGCCGCCTGATGATGCAACGGCGTGGCGAAATTCTGGCGCCGGAAGAGGCATGGCGTGACATCAGCAACGCCTGGCAGTTACGTACCCGCCAACTGGCATGCCTGCGTTTGCTGGCGGACTGGCGTCTGCGTAAAGCCCGCGAGCGTGACCTGGCGGTCAATTTCGTTGTTCGTGAAGAGAATCTGTGGGCCGTGGCGCGTTATATGCCAGGCAGCATGGGTGAGCTCGACAGCATTGGCCTTTCCGGTAGCGAAATCCGTTTTCACGGTAAAACGCTGCTGTCTCTGGTTGCACAGGCGCAGGCACTGCCGGAAGACGCGCTGCCGGAGCCGCTGTTGAACCTGGTGGATATGCCCGGCTATCGCAAAGCCTTTAAAGCTATCAAGGCACTGGTGCAGGACGTTAGCGAAAGCAAAGGACTGAGCGCAGAATTAATTGCTTCTCGTCGGCAAATTAATCAATTACTTAACTGGCACTGGCAATTAAAACCGCAGACAAATTTACCGGAATTAATCAGTGGCTGGCGTGCGGAATTGATGGCTGAGCGGCTCAACGCATTATTAACGGAATATCCGCGTTAATCCCTGTATATAAAAACAGGGGTTAAGTGTTAATAAAAGAAAAAGGCAGAGGGTTTCTGCCTTTTTTATTACTCCTGACGCAGCGATCAACTGCCGGATTATTTCGTCTCTTCTGGTTCTGGCAAGGTAACGTTGAGTTCCAGAATGGAAATATCGTCACCACGTTGTTCCAGTTGGACTGAAACCATTTCCGGATCGATTTGAACATATTTACAAATCACCTCCAGAATATCCCGCTTTAGCTGCGGTAAATAATGTGGTTCAGCGTCACTGCGACGGCGTTCCGCAACAATAATTTGCAGACGCTCTTTGGCGATGCTGGCGGTGTTCTTTTTTCTGGAGAGAAAAAAGTCGAGTAATGCCATAACTTATCCTCCGAACAGGCGTTTGAGGAAACCTTTCTTCTCTTCATCAATGAAGCGGAAAGGACGATCTTCTCCCAGTAGACGTTCAACGGTATCTGCGTACGCTTTGCCTGCATCGGCAGTGGTATCCAGAATAACCGGTTCCCCCTGGTTGGATGCGCGAAGGACTGACTGATCTTCGGGGATCACGCCAACCAGCTTAATGCGCAGGATCTCCAGCACGTCTTCCATGCTGAGCATATCACCTTTATTAACGCGCCCCGGGTTGTAACGGGTCAACAACAGGTGTTCTTTAATCGGTTCCTGGCCGTTTTCGGCGCGGCGTGATTTGGACGCCAGGATGCCGAGGATACGGTCAGAGTCACGGACGGAAGAGACTTCCGGGTTGGTGGTGATGATCGCTTCATCCGCGAAATAGAGTGCCATCAGCGCGCCGGTTTCAATCCCCGCCGGTGAGTCGCAAATAACAAAGTCGAACTCCATTTTCTGCAGCTCATCAAGCACCTTCTCAACGCCTTCACGCGTTAACGCGTCTTTGTCGCGCGTCTGCGAAGCCGGGAGAATATAAAGATTTTCCGTGCGTTTATCTTTAATCAGCGCCTGATTCAGCGTCGCATCGCCCTGAATGACGTTCACGAAGTCGTACACGACGCGACGTTCACAGCCCATGATGAGGTCGAGGTTACGCAGTCCGATATCAAAATCAATAACGACGGTTTTCTTTCCCTTCTGGGCCAAACCGGTTGCGATGGCCGCGCTGGAGGTGGTCTTACCCACGCCCCCTTTACCCGAAGTAACAACAATAATGCGTGCCATAGGAGTTCCTTGTTAAAAGGGCTTAATCTAACGGTTGAATAGTCAAAGCGTTATTCGCTAAACGTAAGCGCGCCGCTTTGCCATAAAAATCGGCCGGGATTCGATCGCTCAGCCAGTATTCCCCTGCGATGGATACCAGCTCCGCCGTGAGGTGAGTACAAAATATTTGCGCATCCTTGTCGCCGCTTGCGCCAGCCAGCGCGCGGCCACGCATCATGCCGTAAACATGGATATTGCCGTCGGCAATCAACTCTGCGCCTGCGCTTACGTGACTGGTGACAATCAGATCACAGTTTGGCGCATAAACACGCTGCCCGGAACGAACAGGAAGATCAATCAAGCGTGTTTTTGTGACCGGAGTAACAATGGGGGCCTCGGGGACAGGAACAGCAACCTGACGTTGCGGCTTTTCTTTGCCTTCGGTCAGAAGCGGCAACCCGGCACGTTCAATGTCGGCTTTCAGTTCGCTGTCTTTACAGCCGCTGATACCGACAACCCGTAACCCCGTCGCCAGAATAGTCTGTTGAATCGGCGACCAGTTGACCGGGCCCTCAAGGTCAGAAACATTAATAACAACAGGAGCATGTTTTAAAAAAGCGGGAGCCTGAGCGATTTTGTCTTCTAACGCCTGGCGAATAACCTCGGGTTTTGCATCATGCAAGTGAACCACAGATAAGGTAAAACTACTGCCTTTTAGCTCGATGGGCGTGTTTGACATCCTGACCTTACTCATTTTGCTATTATCACTCATGAGTGAGCGATATTCCGAAGACTATCAAGCATGTTATAGTCACTATTATATTCAGGCAAGTAACCACCCCTTAATTCAGAGCAAAAGTATGTTTTGTGTGATCTACCGAAGTTCCCGACGTGAACAGACTTATCTGTATGTCGAAAAAAAAGACGATTTTTCACGCGTGCCGGAAGAATTAATGAAAAGCTTTGGCCAGCCTCAGTTAGCCATGTTATTGCCCCTCGACGGACGTAAAAAACTGGCCAGTGCGGATCTGGAAAAAGTAAAAGAGGCGTTACGTACGCAGGGATATTATTTACAGATTCCACCGCCGCCAGAAAATTTGCTGAAACAACATTTAGACAGCGAAAGATAGCCATCCCCGCCAGGCAAAGTGGCGGATCGATTCCGCCATTTGCTTTCCTCTTGCATACGCATTGAATGACAAAGTTTGCTATTTGACAAACCGCCATGTGGCGCGGATAGTCATTTTTCGCACTTGTTCAATGCGTTACTTAGGGGAAAGACATGTACCAACATCATAACTGGCAGGGCGCACTCCTGGATTACCCGGTGAGTAAAGTCGTGTGCGTTGGCAGTAACTATGCGAAACATATTAAAGAAATGGGCAGCGCCACGCCGGAAGAGCCGGTGCTGTTTATTAAACCGGAAACCGCATTGTGCGATATTCGCCAGCCGCTGGCGCTGCCACAGGATTTCGGTTCCGTACATCACGAAGTTGAACTGGCCGTGCTCATTGGGGCAACGCTGCGTCAGGCGACCGAAGAGCATGTACGAAAAGCCATTGCCGGTTATGGTGTGGCGCTGGATCTCACGCTTCGCGATCTGCAGGCCAAAATGAAAAAGGCGGGTCAGCCGTGGGAAAAAGCGAAAGGCTTTGATAATTCCTGCCCGATCTCCGGTTTTATTCCGGCGGCAGAGTTTACCAGCGATCCGCAGAACACGACGCTTGGGCTCAGCATCAACGGTGAAGTCCGCCAGCAGGGAACCACTGCCGATATGATCCACAAAATTGTGCCGCTGATTGCTTATATGAGCCGCTTCTTCACGCTCAAAGCCGGGGATGTCATTCTGACCGGTACGCCGGAAGGTGTTGGTCCGCTGCACGGCGGGGACGAACTGGAAGTGAGTTTCAACGGCCTCTCGTTAAAGACCCGCGTATTATAAGTCGATTTGCCGCCTGAACGGCGGCAAAACTTGCATACCCATGCCAGACTGGTTATAAGGTGCTCCCTGGTTTTAAATGGCGAACTGATTTATGAGCGACACACCTTTCTGGCAAAGCAAAACTCTTGAACAAATGACGGACGCGGAGTGGGAATCGCTGTGTGACGGCTGCGGTCAGTGCTGCCTGCATAAGCTAATGGATGAAGATTCCGACGAGATCTATTTCACCAATGTGGCCTGCCGCCAGTTGAACATCAAAACCTGCCAGTGTCGTAACTACGAGCGTCGCTTTGAGTATGAGCCGGACTGCATCAAGCTGACGCGCGATAATTTACCCACCTTTGAATGGTTGCCGCCCACCTGCGCCTATCGTCTGCTGGCCGAAGGGAAGGCGCTGCCGGTGTGGCATCCGTTGCGTACCGGTTCGAAGGAGATGATGCACAAACAGCGCATCACGGTTCGCCATATTGCGGTAAAAGAGTCCGAAGTCCGCGACTGGCAGGATCATATTTTAAATAAACCCGATTGGGCGCAATAATCTCTTTTGTTATACCGCGACCTGCCTGAGATGATTAAAAAGTCATTTAAAACAAGGCCCTAAAATGTTTTCATGTCTTAAATAAGCTAAAACATCAATGGGGTCTGTCATGAATAAATTCATTGTGCTGGTAGCGGCAGGTGCTCTGCTCGCAGGATGTACGGCGTCTAAACCCTCTCCACAGCGGCACGCTATCGCCTTTACGGAAAATCACAGCTCAACGGACGGTGGTGTCCGGTTCTCGGCAAGTGGTACATATCGCAACATCATTCCCGCCTTTGAAGAAGCGTACGATAAAGGAAAATTGGACCGCATAGTGGGTCATGATGTGCATTACGCCATTAAGTATGCCGGAATACTCAGAGAGCAGGCCAGCCGTCATCTCACCGAAACATATGACAGATCTGGCGATAGGGTACAGGCGGATTCGAAAGATGCCGACTCGATAGGCAATGAATTATCGGCAACGTATCTGGATGGCTATAACGGGGTGTATTAGGCCAGTCTTATCAAGGGTGTATCGCGCCGCTCGGTGAAGTAACACCTACGGGAAGCGTATGCAATTTTGCGGCAATAAAAAAACGCTCCCGAAGGAGCGTTCTGTTAACGACCGAAGAGGTCGCGTTTTTTCGGTTTGAAGGGCTGTGCGATGAGCACCAGCGCCGCCACAACAAAGTAAGCGACAAAGATACCTAACAGCCATTGCGGCATTTCCAGCGACAGGAACTGCCACTGTTTTTCAGCACAATCGCCCGAAGCAACAAAGACCTGCGGAAGCCACTTATCCAGTGGCAGCCACGAAGGGAAACGCGCAGCAAAGTCGCAGGTCATAAAAGGAGAAGGGTGAAGCTGGATCATGGTGTGTTCATACGTCAGTTGGATACCGCGCCAGGCGCTGTACAACCAAATTAAGATGGCGACGTAGCGCAACGGCGTCTTCGGCGCAATCGCACCGACGATACCCGCACCCATCACACCAAAAAGGGCAGAACGCTCATAAATACACAGGACACAGGGTTTCAGCAGCATGACGTGCTGGAACCACAACGCCACTAATTCAAGTGCCAGTGCGGTGAACGCCATTAATAGCCAGGCGCCGCGCCCGCGAGAGCACTTGTTTAAATATCGCAACATAATCATTTCCCTGGGACATGCGTAGACACAGCAGTGTAAACGAAATCACTTAGCAAGCCACTATTGCATAAGAAAATAATACGTAATCGGATGTTTATCATGCGAAAAGTCAAATCTTGCTGTCAGGAATGTAAGCAAAGCGCTAACAGGAAAAGCATTTATGATAAATGTGGTAAATGACTTTCAGTAAAGAGGGAATTGTCGTGAATAAAATGGGGAGTAAACCGTACATCGGGTGAATCTTTCAAATTGGATCGGCGATCCCCTTTTTCTTCATTTCGCCTGCTATCTGCCCCCGAAGTGGTCTGGTATGATGAGTGATCTTTGCTTAGTTGTATAATGGAAATCTCACTATGGTTATAAAGGCGCAGAGCCCGGCGGGTTTCGCGGAAGAATACATCATTGAAAGTATCTGGAATAACCGTTTCCCTCCGGGGTCGATACTTCCAGCAGAGCGCGAACTCTCCGAACTGATTGGCGTCACTCGTACTACATTGCGTGAAGTGTTACAGCGTCTGGCCCGCGATGGCTGGCTTACTATTCAGCACGGTAAACCCACAAAAGTAAACAACTTTTGGGAAACGTCCGGGCTCAATATTCTGGAAACACTGGCGCGTCTGGACCATGAGAGCGTTCCACAACTCATCGATAACCTCCTGTCGGTGCGTACCAATATCGCGACCATTTTCATCCGTACCGCATTCCGCCAGCATCCAGAAGACGCGTTAGCCGTGCTGGCCAGCGCGCGCGAAGTGGAAGATCACGGCGATGCGTTTGCTGAACTGGATTACAACATTTTCCGTGGACTGGCTTTTGCCTCCGGCAACCCGATTTACGGCCTGATCCTCAACGGTATGAAAGGGTTGTATACCCGCATCGGGCGTCATTACTTCGCAAGCCCGGAAGCACGCAGCCTGGCGCTCGGTTTTTATCACCGTCTGGCAGAAATCTGTGAGCAAGGTTTGCATGACCAGGTGTACGAAACCGTGCGTCGTTATGGGCATGACAGTGGTGAGATCTGGCAGCGCATGCATAAAACACTGCCTGGGGATTTGTCCATCAGCGGGCGTTAAGCAAAGCGAAGCCCCTCCGGCGGAGGGGCTTTTTGCTATCAGAGGGTATTGCTGCGGGCAGGGCAGCGGTCCAGCAGTTCTACACTGCCATCTTCGTTTTGCTGTTCCAGCAGTACATCAAACCCCCACAGCCGATGCACATGTTTGAGCACTTCCCGGCGGCCTTTGTCCAGCGGGGCGCGATTGTGCGGAATATAACGCAGCGTCAGAGAACGATCGCCGCGCAAATCCACATTCCACACCTGGATATTGGGCTCCAGGTTGCTCAGGTTATATTGAGATGACAGTTTCGAGCGGATCTCACGATAGCCCTCTTCGTTATGAATCGCCGCAATCTCCAGATAATTATTGCGATCGTCATCCAGCACGGTAAAGAAGCGGAAATCACGCATGATTTTTGGCGACATAAACTGGCTGATAAAGCTTTCATCTTTAAAATCGCGCATGGCGAAGTGCAGCGTTTCCAGCCAGTCGGAACCGGCAATGTCCGGGAACCAGTATTTGTCTTCCTCCGTCGGAGACTGACAAATCCGTTTAATATCCTGGAACATCGCAAACCCAAGGGCATACGGGTTAATGCCGCTATACCACGGACTGTTGTAAGGCGGCTGGAACACCACGTTAGTGTGGCTGTGCAGGAATTCCAGCATAAAGCGGTCTGTCACTTTCCCTTCGTCGTACAGATGATTGAGAATGGTGTAGTGCCAGAAAGTGGCCCAGCCTTCATTCATCACCTGGGTCTGTTTCTGCGGATAAAAATACTGGCTGACTTTACGCACGATGCGCAAAATCTCACGCTGCCATGGCTCCAGCAGCGGGGCGTTTTTCTCCATAAAATAGAGCAGGTTTTCCTGCGGCTCAGAAGGGTAACGGCGCGCTTCGACAACGGCTTTCTCTTCTTCACGTTTAGGCAGGGTACGCCATAGCGTGTTGACCTGGCTTTGCAGGTACTCCTCACGGCTTTTCTGGCGGGCTTTCTCCTCCTGCAGGGAGATCTTTTGCGGACGTTTATAACGGTCAACGCCGTAATTCATCAGCGCGTGGCAGGAATCGAGCAGTTTTTCCACCTCTTCCACACCGTAGCGCTCTTCACAATCGGTGATGTAGTTACGGGCGAAAATCAGGTAATCGACAATCGAGCTGGCATCCGTCCAGCTACGGAACAAATAGTTATTCTTAAAGAAAGAGTTATGCCCATAGCAGGCATGCGCCATGACCAGCGCTTGCATGGTGATGGTGTTCTCTTCCATCAGATAGGCGATACAAGGATTGGAGTTAATGACAATCTCGTAGGCCAGACCTTGCTGTCCATGCTTATAAAGTCGCTCGGTTTCAATAAATTTTTTACCGAATGACCAGTGGGGGTAGTTAATGGGCATCCCGACACTTGAGTAGGCGTCCATCATCTGTTCGGAGGTGATGACTTCGATTTGGTGCGGGTAGGTATCCAGGCGGTAAAGTTTCGCCACCCGGTCGATCTCTGCGAGATACACATCCAGTAGATCGAAGGTCCAGTCAGGTCCATCACTGAGACGTATGGTGTCCTTATTCATGGAATCAATCGTAGCCATTAGCGCGCCCTCGTTGTTAGCAACTCTCTCTGTATGGAGAGTCTCATTTCAAGCATAGAACACACAATAAAAACTGTACGTGACGTCGCTTTTTTTCTTCGCGATAACACCTTGCAAGAGAGGGGTAAAAAGCTTCTTTGGCAGAATTTTATTCTGCGGCGAAATGTCGCGCAGCAGGAGATTCTAAATATCCTGACGCCTTTATTTACGGAAAGGTGTGAGGGGTGTCACCATAAAAAAGCCATATGTTGAATAACATTTTCATCTGAGTTATCAATTTGTAATCAGATGATTGTGCTTTACACATGGGAGCAGGTTATGCGAGTCGTTGTACTGGGAAGTGGCGTGGTGGGGGTTACCAGTGCCTGGTATCTGAGTCAGGCGGGACATGAGGTGACGGTCATTGACAGGGAATCTGGCCCGGCGCTGGAGACCAGTGCGGCGAACGCAGGGCAAATCTCGCCTGGCTACGCAGCGCCCTGGGCGGCACCAGGCGTACCGTTGAAAGCGATTAAATGGATGTTCCAGCGCCATGCGCCGCTGGCAATTAGTCTCGATGGCACCTCAACTCAACTCAAATGGATGTGGCAGATGCTGCGTAACTGCGACACCCGCCATTATATGGAAAACAAAGGCCGCATGGTGCGGCTTGCAGAGTACAGCCGCGACTGTTTAAAGCTGTTGCGTGAAACTACCCAAATTCAGTACGAAGGGCGTCAGGGCGGGACGCTACAACTGTTCCGTACCCCAGAGCAGTACGAAAACGCCACCCGGGATATTGCCGTACTGGAAGACGCCGGGGTGCCTTATCAACTGCTGGAGTCGGCCCGGCTGGCAGACGTGGAACCGGCACTGGCGCAGGTTGCACACAAGCTCAGTGGTGGTCTGCGTTTGCCAAACGATGAAACCGGCGACTGCCAGCTCTTTACTCAGCAACTGGCGCAGATGGCGGCGCAGGCGGGCGTCACATTCCGCTTCAACACCCCGGTCGACAGGCTCCTGTACGAGGGCGAGCAAATTTACGGCGTCAAATGTGGTGATGAAGTGGTGAAAGCCGATGCTTACGTCATGGCGTTTGGTTCCTATTCCACGGCGATGCTAAAAGGAATTGTCGATATCCCGGTCTATCCCCTGAAAGGTTATTCGCTGACTATACCCATTGCGGAGGAGGCGGGCGCGCCGGTTTCGACTATCCTCGATGAAACCTACAAGATTGCGATTACCCGTTTTGATAACCGTATTCGTGTCGGTGGAATGGCGGAGATCGTCGGCTTTAATACCGAGCTCCTTAAACCACGCCGCGCCACGCTGGAGATGGTGGTCAAAGATCTCTTTCCGCGCGGCGGACATGTGGAGCAGGCAACCTTCTGGACCGGGCTGCGTCCGATGACGCCAGACGGTACGCCGGTGGTGGGGCGTGCTCCGTTTAAAAACTTATGGCTGAATACCGGGCATGGCACGCTGGGCTGGACGATGGCCTGTGGGTCAGGGCAACTGTTGAGCGACCTGATTTCCGGCCGCACGCCAGCCATTCCCTTTGAGGATTTGAGTGTGGCGCGCTACCAGCCGGGTTTTACCCCATCGCGGCCGCAACATTTGCACGGTGCTCACAACTAAACCGTCCACCTAAAAACAAGGAGAACGTATGTCTCGTCCTGTCCAGGCGACTGTCGACTTACACGCACTTCGGCAGAACCTGCAGGTAGTCAGGCGTGCCGCACCACACAGCCGCGTCTGGTCAGTGGTGAAGGCTAACGCCTACGGTCATGGAATCGATCGTGTCTGGCGTGCGCTGGAAGGCACCGACGGTTTCGCGCTGCTTAATCTGGAGGAGGCGATCCTCCTGCGCGAGCGCGGCTGGAAAGGGCCGATTCTGATGCTGGAAGGCTTTTTCCACGCCGACGAGCTGCCGCTGTTTGATAAATATCGCCTGACCACCAGCGTGCACAGCAACTGGCAGGTTAAAGCCCTCCAGGATGCCCGGCTTCATGCGCCGCTGGATGTTTACCTGAAAATGAACAGTGGCATGAACCGGCTGGGCTTTCAGCCTGAGCGTGTGCAAACCCTCTGGCGGCAACTGCGGGAGTTGAGCAATGTGGGTGATATCACTCTGATGGCCCATTTTGCCGATGCGGAAAAACCGGACGGGATTGCCGGGGCGATGACACGCATTAACCATGCGTCGGAGGGGCTTGATTGCCCGCGTTCGCTGTCCAACTCCGCCGCCACGCTCTGGCACCCGGAAGCTCACGGCGACTGGGTGCGCCCCGGCATCGTGCTGTATGGCGCGTCCCCGTCCGGGGAGTGGCAGGATGTGGCTGGCAGTGGCATCAAACCGGTCATGAGCCTGACAAGCCAGATTATTGCCGTGCAAACGTTGCGTGCGGGGGACTGTGTGGGCTATGGCAGCCGCTATCGTGCCTCACAGGAGCAGCGTATCGGCATCGTAGCCTGCGGTTATGCGGACGGTTACCCGCGTCTCGCCCGAACCGGTACACCCGTGCTGGTGGACGGTATTCGCACCGGTACGGTAGGCGCCATTTCGATGGACATGCTGACGGTTGACCTGACGCCGTGCCCGCAAGCGGGCATCGGTACGCCAGTTGAACTTTGGGGTAACGAGATCAAAATTGATGAAGTGGCCGCATGCGCAGGGACGGTTGGCTATGAATTAATGTGCGCACTCGCACCGCGCGTCCCCGTTGTGACAGTGTAACAATGGTGAGGCGGTCACTCCGCCTCGTCATCCGCGACCCGGACACCAACCTTACGCACCGCGTCCTCTTCTTTCTCTGCAACCGTCCAGATCATGCCGGCAAACTCGACCTGATCGCCTACCACGGGCGCTGCCCCGAGCAGTTGCTGAACAATCTCACCGAGTGTTTGTTGTTTATCACGGTACTCCAGTCCCTCTTCCAGACCATAAATCAGCGCCACATCGGCAAACTTCGCATCGGCTTCGAGAATAAAATCGCCAAAGAAACGCTGATCTAGCGAGACGGGAGGAGACTGGCTAAACAGCTTACCCAACGCGGGCAGGTCGCGTTCACGACCAATCACGCACAGCACGTCACCTTCACGCAGCCGCGTACTGCCGGTAGGATGCAGCAGCGAATTATCGCGAAACAGGGCGGCAATACGCGTTTCGGAAGGCATGTGCAGGTCGCGAAGGGCGGCGCCCACGCACCATTTATCGGCGCTCAACTGGTAGACAAACTGCTCCCACGGATTTTCCGGATGGATATCCAGTCCGACGCGGGAAACCGGCCAGCCTACGGGTGGGACCACGACTCTGGCTTTTTTAGCCGCCCACGACAGCGATGTCCCCTGGAATAGCAGCGAAATCAGCACCACAAAGAAGGCGACATTAAAAAACAGCCGCGCATTGTCCAGACCGGCCATCATCGGGAAGACGGCAAGAATGATCGGCACCGCGCCCCGAAGCCCCACCCAACTGATGAAAATGCGCTCGCGCAGATTGAAACCGCGAAACGGCAGCAGCCCGGCGAATACTGACAGCGGACGGGCGAAAAAGATCATCCACGCCGAGAGGATTAGCGCCGGAATGGCAATCGGCAGCAAATCAGATGGCGTTACCAGCAGCCCCAGGACAAGGAACATGCCGATTTGCGCCAGCCAGGCCAGACCATCGAAGTTTTGCTGAATGGCGTAACGATTGCGTATCGGACGATTGCCCAGCACAAAACCACACAGATAGACCGCCAGTATTCCGCTGCCTTCAATGGCGGTGGTCACCGCGAACACCAGAATGCCGCCGCTCAGCGCCAGCAGAGGATAGAGCCCGGCGGGCAGGGAGATGCGATTGATCATCTGTTGCAGCAAATAGCCGCCCGCGAGACCTAACACGATACCCAGCCCAAACTGCTGAATAATGTGCACGACAAACATCCAGCTCAAGCCCGCATGATGCTGCTGAATCATCTCAATCAGTGTGATGGTCAAAAAGACCGCCATCGGGTCGTTGCTGCCGGACTCAATTTCCAGCGTTGAACCGACACGCTCGTTCAGCCCTTTCCCGCCAAGCAGTGAGAACACCGCAGCCGCGTCCGTCGAGCCAACAATCGCGCCGATCAGCAACCCTTCCATGATATCAAGGTGGAACAACCAGGCCGCCATCATCCCGGTCAGCCCGGATGTGATAAGCACTCCCACCGTCGCCAGAGAGAGGGCGGGCCACAGCGCCACGCGAAAGGAACTCGCCTGGGTTCGCATCCCGCCATCAAGCAAAATCACCGCCAGCGCGAGGTTACTGACCATATAGGCGAACGGATAATTGTCGAACGGAATGCCGCCAATACCGTCAATGCCTGCCAGCATGCCAATGGCGAGAAAGATAACGAGGATCGGGATACCAAGACGGGAGGAGAAAGAACTTAATAAAATACTGCAGGTTACAAGTACTGAACCCAAAATAAAC
This sequence comes from Citrobacter sp. UYEF32, assembly GCF_040546205.1. Lineage (NCBI taxonomy): Bacteria > Pseudomonadati > Pseudomonadota > Gammaproteobacteria > Enterobacterales > Enterobacteriaceae > Citrobacter > Citrobacter sp. UYEF32. Next base: position 585,688 of record NZ_JBEPNI010000002.1, read on the forward strand.
AGACTAATTACCGCCGCTGCATCCAATGTCGTGCGTCTCCTCTTACCCGGAAAATGGTGAAACCCATAACCGCTCAGTGCCTGAATACGCTGAGCAGTTATAGTTTAAAAACCCGATATATATTAACGGCAGAAATACAGATTTAATCAGTCGGTTAAACGTTTTTTTATGCGCCCAATACGGGATGACCGGAAATAGTCAGTCGTGAGCGCTCATCATGCTCTAATACCGCATGCGCGCCGAGAGGCAGCGTGACGGTCTCTTGCTCGTGACCAAATGCAAGCCCCGTTATCACCGGGATCGAGAGCCTGCTTCGCAGGTATTCCACCATCGTATTAAGATTGTAGCCCGCATCGTATTCATTGGGATCGGCGCTGGTGAAACTGCCCAGTACGAGCGCCTTCTGACGCGCGAGAATGCCGCAATGCAGCAACTGCAACAGCATACGTTCCACGCGGAAAGGATGCTCATTGATATCCTCAACCACCAGAATACCTCCCTCAATGGCCGGAAGCCACGGGGTGCCAATAAGCGAAACCAGCATCGCCAGATTCCCACCCCATAACGTGCCCTGGGTGTGACAACGTGGGCCTTCGCCGCGCCACTCGACGGTCAGTTCAGGCTGGCGCAGCGCCTGCCAGAAATGGCGCCCGGTAAATTCATTCAGTGTTGGTGCGCCGAAATTGCCGGCCAACATCGGGCCGCTAAAGGTGATCACGCCGCCACGGGCTAATAAGCCCATCTGCACCACCGTAAAATCGCTGTGTCCACAGATAAGTAACGGCTGGGATTGTTGCCGGCGAATAAGGCCCTGCCAGTCGATAGCTTCCAGCAGGCGGCTTGCGCCATAGCCGCCGCGAACGGGGAGAACGATAATATCCGCACCTTCGAGCGCGACCAGGCTGTTGAGATCATGGAGACGTTCGCTCTCCTGACCCGCAAAGCGTTGGTCGCGGCGGGTAATGACACCACGGTTATCCACCTGATGTCCCTGTAACTCCAGCCGTTGAACCCCAAGCGCTGCCGCCTGCTGATTAATGCAGTAACCGGAGGGCGCAATCAAATGAAACCTCGACATGGCAATTCCTTGCTGACATCTAATTGGAAACGGTTATCATGCCGCTAACCCTGTTTGTTGTCATCCATAGTGATGCGTTCACCAAAGAAGGATTGCGTGTGAAATTGAGATGGTTTGCTTTTTTAATTGTGCTTCTGGCGGGTTGTAGCTCGAAACGCACGGACTACCGTAACCCGGACTGGAACCCGGAGGTCCCGGTAAAACGGGCCATGCAGTGGATGCCAGTCAGTGAAAAAGCGGGGGCGGCGTGGGGCGTCAGTCCGCGTCTGATTACCGCGATGATTGCGGTTGAGTCAGGCGGCAACCCCAACCTTGTCAGTAAATCAAACGCCGTTGGGCTGATGCAGTTAAAAGCTTCCACCTCCGGGCGCGAAGTGTATCGCTATATGGGCTGGAGCGGTGAACCTACAACCAGCGAGCTGAAAAACCCGGAGCGCAATATCTCCATGGGGGCTGCGTATTTGAGCATTATGGAGCACGGTGTACTGGCGGGAATAAAAGATCCGCAAGTGATGCAATATGCGCTGGTGGTCTCCTATGTGAACGGCGCAGGCGCGCTGCTGCGGACATTCTCATCCGACCGGAAAAAAGCGATCGACAAGATTAACGACCTGAGCGCTGACGGCTTTTTTGAACACGTGGTAGAAAACCACCCGGCACCACAGGCGCCGCGCTACATCTGGAAAGTACAGAAAGCAATGAACGCCATGTAAACGCCATATCAATATGAAAAGACCCGCCTGGATAAGCGGGTCTTTTTTTTAGCGTACGCGGCTGGCGCGTTCGCGGGCCTCGCGTTCGAGCGCAAAAATAATACGCTGGAGTTCACGCTCAACGCCGGGGCTGACGTTAAGAAAGCGAAAACTCAGACGCGGCGTGGTAATGGTTTCGTTTTTGCCGTCTACCACTTTTCGCTCACCGATGGCGATAAGCTGTGCGTCAAAATAGAACTGTCCCCATGAGGCCATATCGAGCTCTATCTGGGAAAAGCGCATACCTGCCTGCAATCCTTCCGGAACAGTGCCATCCAGTAACGCGCCCATACCGCCGAGTGAAAGGTCGAACAGGCGGAAACGCAGCTCCGTCTTCTTGTCCGGCATTTTGGCTTTACAGAAATAGGCGGGGTGTAGCGGGGCGTTGATGCGAAAGTATTCGCGACGCTGAATGAAATAGAGGCTTTCTGGCAGTTCAGAAATAAAAGCGGGCAAAGCCTGATAATCGCCGCTGTGCAGTGTGGGAAGGGTAAATTCGACTTTGGCACCCTGGGTTTCGGCGGTGATGGTCACTTTTGTGGCGCGCTGCACTGCTGTGTTATCAAACTCCTGACTACCAAAGTCCATGATCAGTTCTTCGGGGTTCACTTCGAGGATCTTACTGATGAATTGCCCGCTCGACCACGCAATGCACACAGGTACCTGGCTCTTTTGCAAATCACGCAAGACGCCGAGTACGGCTAATGGACTATTTTTCAGGAACTGCTCACTGTACTTACTCACGCCGAAAGGCTCCTTGATCACTGACAGACAGTCTTGATGCACTATCGGCAATTCCGGAGAATTCTTAATACAAATTCATAAAAATATTCTGAGGAATTGCAATTAAGTCCGTGAGATGAAAATGCTTTTCACACTATCGCCTATACTCTAGTCAACGTGCGGGAATTATGCACGATACGTACATATGACGTTGTAGCAGGAGAAAAGTAAATGGGCATCATCGCGTGGATTGTTTTTGGTCTGATTGCAGGGGTTATCGCAAAATTAATCATGCCTGGCCGGGATGGCGGCGGATTCATTTTGACCTGTCTACTTGGGATAGTGGGGGCGGTAGTCGGTGGTTGGCTGGCGACCCGCTTTAATTTTGGCGGCGATGTAACGGGTTTCAACCTTCATAGCTTCCTGGTTGCGGTGGTGGGTGCCATCATTGTACTGGCTGTCTTTAGGCTGTTACGGCGGGGTTAATTGTTTCCGTAAATGAATAAGGCCGGTGAGTTTGTTCACCGGCCTTTTCTTTTATTATGCTTTTATTGTGTTACTGTGCCGCAGCTTTTTGCGGTTCGGCTGCCGTCTGGGTAACCGACTGACTGGCAGGCAGACTGTCACAAGGCTGTTCTTTCGGACAAACCAGATCGAGCATTTTCAGCGTCACGCCGTTTGTCCAGCCGAAACCATCCTGCAACGGGTATTCTCCGCCGCCGCCACCTGTCCCGGTGCTGCTGACATCATACTTCTCAACCAGCTTTTTCTCGCGGTCATAGGTATGTTGCACGTTTGACAGGAAGCGCCATGTGACATCCATCGACAGTTTTTTCTGGTCGTAGTTTTGCAAACCGGCGACCGCGACCCATTGCAGGGGCGCCCAGCCATTTGGTGCATCCCATTGTTGACCACTGTTGACGGTGGTTGTGGAGATCCCGCCTGGTTTCAACAGCCGCGACTGCGTGGCTGCCGCTACTTTCGTCGCGCGATCTTTCGCCGCCGCATTCACATACAGTGGGAAGAGGGCGGCCGCCGTCAACTGATTACGAACCTTTTTGGTTTTCAGATCGTAATCGGCATACCAGCCCTCTTTATCATTCCACAGGTTGGCTTCTATGGCTTTCTGGCGGGCCGAGGCCAGCGCTTCATACTGGCTCGCTTTGGCGCTGTCGCCGGATGCCTGGCTGGCGCGGGCGATCATTTTTTCCAGCTTGAACATCAGCGCATTCAAATCCACCGGTACGATGCTGGTGGTGCGGATAGTCCCCAGTTGTTCGGGGTTATCCATCCACCGTGAGCTGAAATCCCAGCCCGATGCCGCAGCGGAGCGCAGATCCCGGTAGATCTCTGTTGCCGGACGATTGGGGTTGTTCTTCGCGGTGGTAACGTCATCCAGCCAGGATTCCGGGCGCGGAGTGTCTTTATCATCCCAGTAGCGGTTCAGCACCGAACCGTCATCAAGCTTAACGACCCGCTTGCTGGCCTGACCGTTTTGCAGCCCCTCCAGCCCGTCCATCCAGTAGTGGTACTCTTTTTCCATCTCTGGCAGGTAGGTCTTGAGCACGTCATCACCGTCATGGGATGCCAGTAATTCAACCATAAATGCAAAGAAAGGCGGTTGGGAGCGGCTCAGATAGTAACTACGGTTGCCGTTGGGAATGTGGCCCCAGGTATCAATTTCATAGGCGAAGTTAGCCACCATATCTTCAATTTTGTCCCAGTGTCCGCTCTCCGCCAGGCCCAGCATGGTGAAATAACTGTCCCAGTAGTAGACCTCGCGAAAACGGCCTCCCGGCACCACATAAGGTTTCGGCAGGGGGAGGAGAGAGTCCCACTTACCGGCTTTGTCCGTCGTGCGCGTCAGCACGGGCCACAGGCCATCAATATGCTCACGCAGGTTTTGCCCTTCCGGGGGAACATACTTTTCCCCTTCTTTTGGCAGATCAAAGTTGACGTTAACAAAGTGGCGAAGATCAAAGCTGGTCTGGTTTCGCTGCATACGGTAATCCGCAAGGATCATCAAGGGGTCACCCTTGGGAACGGCATCGGCGAAGGTTTTTTGATCGGGAAAGAGTTTGGCGCTTTGCACATCGCTAAACAAAGGGCCGAGCAGGATATCCGGCGACTGTGGGGTGTTGGGCGCATCTGCCGCCAGAGCCGACGGGATAAGTGAAAGCAGGGCGCCACCCAGTGCGATATGCATAGCAAGATACAAGGTGCGCTGACGGCGCAAATCTGGTCTTGTCATTAAATGTTCTCCTTAGCGGGTGAAAAGCGAGGCCGCAGTAGCCAACCTTGTGAAAACCTTAGTCGAATATCAGCCGAACGGCGTGCCCTGTGTGGCATTTTCCGCCCTTCCAGACAATTTACCTTGTTGCCCATCCCTATAAGTAAAAATTATGCCTTAATAGCTCTTTGCACGCATTTTGATCATTTCTTTAACTCAAATTAGGTAGAAAACAGGTATTTCCGCAAATAAATAAGATTTCCGTCAAATAAAATAACGGTGATTGATCAGTTTTTCTTATTGAAAACGAATTGTCATATTTGTTTTGCATCAAATAAGCTGAATTGATTCATTTACTGGCCGTTCACATTGAGTTAGCGATGCTAAATAGTGTCGCACTGAAAACAATTTATTTAGCGGGGGTAAAATATTTTCGCAGTTGATTATTTCGCTATGGTCAGACCAGGTGAATAATATTCACTTTGCACGGTTTTGATATTTCACTTTATCGACCTGACGGGTCTTGACTTACCAGGCGTTATTCAATATTCCGCACAGTGAATGTGGCTTTTTGGCTACTAATAATGAGGGGTTAAATATGCAAAATTAGCTTTTTAGGATTTATCTGATAACAGGGCGGGTGTGATATGTTCTCACTGCGCTTTGATGGATAAAATCATTAAATACAGTGGGTTGATCTTCATTTGAAGGGGGTCTAAGCTCTGCCTGGCTATGATTTCTACTATCAGAATACCTAAGTGAAATTATTTCTTGAGAATTATCTTAATTTAGATAAATTTTAAATATTCATTTTTCATTAAGGCTGAGATGATATTGAATTGTATCGTCTCGTCTGTAAAATTTAGACACGATTATCATTAATGAAGTCATATTTCGCTGCCTTGCTGGTGCAACGGCTCGTGCGGTAGCTATGGCTTTAATTCATTATTTGATCGGTTTGCAGGGTAAGGGAGAGACTTATTTTGAAAGAATGAAAAAGTTCTTTCCTAAACGTTCCAGTTCCACACAGTAATATATTTGCAATGGAAATCACCGTTATGAAAATGCGAAATGTATTAGCCCTTCTGTTTGTTTTTGCACTCTCCGCATGTAAAGCACCACCGCCGGCGACGCCCACAGACGACACGATTGTGACCAGCGAGGTGAATGGCACCACGCTTACCCACCGCTATGCGGTAAAACCACCGAAAGAGTTTCAACCCATCAAAGAGAACTACCGTGCACTCTATCCTGCGTCGCTGATGAGCACGCCGGATTACGGCGGTAAAATGATCCGTCAACTGCAAACCGGTAAAACCTACGTTGTACTGGGCCAGGTTGAACACTTCTGGATGGCTCTGGCCGATGAAGGTCAGGAAGAGTTGATTGGTTATGTCCCGATGCGTGCTGTGGTGAAAAGCGAGTTGTACGACGAAACGGTACGCAAGCAAACCCCGCGCCTGAGAACCCGCCAGAAACAGACCTGCGTGTCGGTTGATGGTAGCAGCAAAGCGTGTAAAAACAGCAACTCAGGTACCTGGATTCTCAACTAATTCGCCATCATGAGCGATGGATATGAAAACTAACTTCGTGGTACGCCAGCTCATCCTGGCGTTTTTCCTTACGCTGACCACCCTGGTCAGCGGTTGTGGATCGACTTCACATAGCGTACCTGCCAGTTACACCCTTCAGTTCCAGGCGCACCCGCAGGTCAATGCATCCGCGCCGCTCAAAGTCAGGGTTTTGCTGTTGAAATCCGACGCGACATTTATGTCCGCCGATTTCTGGTCGCTACAAAACAATGCGGGAAATACCCTTGGGGGTAACCTGCTCAACAGCGATGAGTTCTTCTTACTGCCCGGTCAACTGACAAAAACACTCACCGGCCAGGCTACCCCGGAAGCACGCTATATCGGCGTGATGGCGGAGTATCAGGCGCTGGATGGCAAAAAATGGCGGATCTCCATTCCGCTTCCCGTGCAGGGTGAAAGTCGCTTTTATGAATTCTGGAAATGGTCGTCTGACTCACTTGAAGCCAGCGTTTTTCTCGACGTGAACGGGATCCGCGTCGTTTCCAGATAGCGCCCAGTCTTAACAGGAAAACAGCATGAACAAAGCAGAAAAGGTCGTCTGGACCGAGGGTATGTTTCTGCGTCCTCATCATTTTCAACGTGCGGAAAGCCACCTGCATAGCCACATTCGCGAATGGGGGGCGTTACAACGGCCCTGGCTATGGGGCTTTCTGGACCTTGAACTGGATGACGCAATGTTGCGCCAGGGCTGTATCGCGCTGAGTTATGCCAGCGGTCTGCTACCGGATGGCACCTTTTTTTCCTTTCACGATCCGCGCCATGCGCCCGCGCCATTAGCCATTGGGGATAACGTGACCAATGAGCGTGTCGTGCTGGCCTTACCTGCCCGCCGGGGTGGGCGTGAAGAAGTTATCTTCAGCGAAGATAAAGAGTCACTGGCGCGCTACGTGGCCTGGGAAGCCGAAGTGGATGATGACAACGCCATTTCCGTTGGCCCGGCGGCCGTGCAGTTTGGTCGTTTACGCCTGAAACTGATGCTGGAAAAAGATCTGACCGCCGAGTGGACGGCGATGGGTGTGGTTCAGATACTGGAAAAGCGAAACGATAATCACATTCGTCATGATTCGGCCTATATTCCGCCGATGCTCAACGCCACCAACAGCGCGCCGCTGTACGCGATGATCAACGACCTGCAAAGCCTGCTCTCCCAGCGTAGCCAGCAGTTTGCCCAGCGTCTGCGCCAGCCTGGCCGCTTCAATACCACGGAGATGGTCGAATTCTCTCTGCTGGCGTTGATCAATCACCACGTCGGCTTGATTTCGCATCTGAAAACCTTGCCGCTGCTGCACCCGGAAGAGCTGTGGCGCGAATGGCTGGCCTTTGCCACCGAATTAACCACCTGGACATCCGCGCGTGCGCCGGAAGAGGTACTACCGGTTTATGACCACGACAACCTCGCTGGCTGCTTTAGCCGTCTGGTGCTGATGTTACGTCAGGGGCTGTCGCTGGTGCTGGAAGAGCATGCCATTCAACTGCCGCTTACCGAACGCACCCACGGCCTCAATGTCGCGACGCTGCCGTCCACCAGCATGGCGCGGGAGTTTGGTTTTGTCCTGGCGGTGAAAGCCAATGTGCCAGGCGAGATGCTGCAAACCCATTTCCCGGCGCAGATGAAAGTCGCCCCGGTCACCAAAATCCGCGATCTGGTGCAACTCCAGCTTCCCGGTATGAAGCTGCGGGCAATGCCTGTCGCGCCGCCGCAAATTCCCTGGCATGCGGGCTACAACTACTTCGAACTGGAAAAAGGGGGCGAGCTGTGGAGCGAAATGGAGAAATCCGGCGCCTTTGCGCTGCATCTGGCAGGTGAATTTCCAGGACTGGACATGGAATTTTGGGCCGTCCGTAGCCCGAAAGATTAATAGCGAGCGCAAGATATGCAGGAACAATACGCTAACGGCCGTGATGCCGATGTTGCGGGCGCGGGGGGTAACAACCCTCTGGTGACCGCCGCTAACCCGCTGCTTAACGCGATACCGCAGATTCGCCACTCTGTTTCACACGACGATCAGGCCGGTCTGCGCCAGCAACTGATTGATGAAATTCGCCGTTTTGAAGTGCGCTGCCAGCAATCGGGTCTTGCGTATGAAGTGATTGTCGGGGCGCGTTATTGCCTGTGTACCGCGCTGGATGAAGCGGCGGCGCTGACACCCTGGGGAAGCCGTGGCGTCTGGTCCGGCAGCGGCCTGCTGGTGACCTTTCACAACGAAACCTGGGGTGGCGAGAAATTTTTCCAGTTGCTGGCGCGCCTGTCGCAAAACCCGCGTGAGCATATCGTCCTGCTGGAGCTGATTAATTTTTGCCTGTTGCTGGGCTTCGAAGGTCGCTATCGGGTCATGGACAATGGCCGAACCCAGCTTGAAACCATCAAGCAGCGTTTGTGGCAGATGATTCGCGGCGTACGGGGAAATTATCCGCCGCCGTTGTCGCCGCATCCGGAAGATCAGCCGGTGCTGCGCAAACTCTGGCGCCCAATGATCCCGCTGTGGGCCTGTGTGGCGCTGGCCGGGTTTCTTGCCTGCCTGTTTTATATCGTTCTTAACTGGCGACTTGGCGATAACACGAACCCGGTACTGGCAAAAATTTACCAGACCACATTGCCAGAAGCGTCCATTGCCCAACCTGCGCCATCGTTGCCGCCTGTGCTTAACCTGCGCGGCTTCCTGAAACCGGAGATCGACGCCGGGCTAGTCGCGGTGCGCGATGAAACGGATCGCAGCGTTGTCACCCTAAAAGGCGACGGGCTGTTTGCGTCGGGGTCAACGGTGGCACGTGAAAACTACGCGCCGGTGATTGACCGCGTCGCGCAGGCCATGAACAACGTCAGCGGCAAAATTCTGGTGGTGGGCTACAGCGATAACGTACCGATCCGCAGCGCACGCTTTGCTTCCAACTATGAACTGTCCCTCGAACGTGCGCGCTCTGTACAGTCGCTGTTGCAAAAACATTTAAGTCAGCCGGATCGCGTGAAAGCGGAAGGGCGGGGTGAAATGAACCCCATCGCGCCGAACAATACGGCGGAAAACCGCGCCCGCAACCGCCGCGTGGAGATAACGTTACTGGTTTCGCCGGGTAATACGGCTGCCGAACTGAACGGATTGCCACAAGGAAACTAAGGATGAATAGTCTGCTTTCAATTCTGACGAACCGCATATTGTGGGGTTTTCTTGGGATGACAGCGCTGGCAGCGGTGATATGGATGATAGGTCCGCTGCTCTCTGTCGTTGATTCACGCCCGCTGGAATCTGAACAAAACCGAATTATCACCATCGCGGTGATGTATTTCATCTGGGTGCAAAGCCACATTATTCCGCGTCTTTACAACGCGTGGCTGAACCGCAAACTGATGGACAACCTGAAAAGTGACAATGCGCCGAAAGAGACGGCGGATCACAAACGGTTGAACAGCGAAGAGCAAATCCTCGCTGACCGTTTTGAAGAAGCGTCTCAGGTGCTGAAAAAAGCGCATTTCAACCAGCCGGGTCAGCGTGGCGGGCAATGGACCCAGCGTTTCAGCACGCAGTACCTGTATCAGTTGCCCTGGTATGTCGTCATTGGTGCGCCGGGCGCCGGGAAAACCACCGCGCTGGTCAACTCCGGGCTGCAATTTCCGCTGGCCGACAAATTTGGCAAAACGGCGCTGCGTGGGATTGGCGGTACGCGCAACTGTGACTGGTGGTTTACCAATGAAGCCGTTCTGCTGGACACAGCCGGGCGTTACAGCACCCAGGAGAGCGAGCAGGCGCAGGATGCCAGCGAATGGCTGAAATTCCTCGGCCTTCTGCAAAAATACCGTCGCCGTCAGCCCATCAACGGGGTGATTGTCACCGTGAGCGTTGCCGACCTGCTCACCCAGTCAGGCGATGCCTCACGCGAACAGGCGCTTAATTTACGCAAACGCCTGACCGAACTGCATGAACAACTGGGCATCCGTTTTCCGGTCTATGTGCTGGTGACGAAAGCGGATCTCCTGAAAGGCTTTCGTGCCTATTTTGCCGGGTTCGATAAAGCCCAGCGTGACCAGATCTGGGGTTTTACCTTCCCCTGGCAGGAGGGCAAGCAGGCCGATTTTGACCTGATGGGGCGTTTTACCCAGGAGTACGCGTTACTGCAACAGCGCCTTGATGCGGCCTTACCGGATATTTTACTGCACGAGAGCGATCCGAAAGCGAGAGCCGAAAGCTACCTGTTCCCTCAGGAATTTGCCGCGCTGCGTCCGCTACTGGCCGATTATCTGCAAACGCTGTTTGCCCGCTCGAACTTTGAAACCGAATTTTCACCGCGCGGTATCTATCTGGCGAGCGGTACTCAGGAAGGGTTGCCGTTTGACCGGGTGATGGGAGAACTGGGACGTTCGCTCTCGCTTCCTCGCGGTAATACCGGTGACAGTTGGGATAGCGTCAGCAAAGAGGAGCCGGTACCCGGCGGTAAAGGACAAAGCTTCTTTATCAAAAACCTGCTGCAAAACGTTATTTTTCAGGAAGCCGGTATTGCCGGGCAGAATCGCTGGTGGGAAATGCGCAACCGGGCGGTCATGTGGGCCGGTTATGCCGCGCTGCTGGTTCTGCTGGTGGTGATTAGCGGTCTGTGGCTGACAAGTTACAGCAACAACAAAACCTATCTGCAGGAAGTTGAAGCCAAAGTGCCTGGTATCAGCCAGGAGATTAAAGCGCTGCGCGAGCGTCCGCAAGGCGATGTCTTTGCCTTACTGCCGCTGCTAAACAGCCTCGCGGCGCTGCCGCAAAGTGAGGACTTCGATGTTAACAGCCCGCCACTGACCCGTCGTATGGGGCTGTATCGTGGCTATGACGTCTCTGACGCATCGCAGGCGTTGTACCAAAAAGCGTTGCAGGAGTTGCTGTTACCGGATGTGGCGTCACGCATCACCACCTGGCTGCGAAATGATAACGGCAGCGATGTGGAATACAGCTACGAAGCGTTAAAAGCGTATCAGATGCTCTACCAGCCGAAACATTATGACGGCAAGTTCCTGCATCAGTGGGTCATGCTCAACCTGGAGCGTAATCTGCCGCAGAACATGACGCAGGCCCAGCTTCGTCGTCTGGAATGGCATTTGACCCAACTGCTGGAGCCGCAAATTCAGTCCTCGCCGTTTGCCAAAGATGAAGCACTGATTGCCAGGGAGCAGGCGTTAATCAACCAGCAACCGCTCGCGGCGCGCGTCTACGGACGCCTGAAACGTCTGCTCGCGGCGGATGAAAACCTCAAGCCGGTTTCGCTGGCCTCGCTGGGTGGCCCGCAAAGCGAGCTGGTGTTCTCGCGCAAGAGCGGTAAGTCGCTCAATGACGGTATCCCCGGTTTATATACCCCGGACGGTTACTGGCAGCATTTCGATAAGCAGATTGGCACGGTGACCAACGCGCTGCATACCGATGATGCCTGGGTACTTGGTTCCACCGTCAAACAAGAAGATCAGCAGCAGACGGATAACGCGGTACGCCAGCTTTACGCGCGGGATTTTATCAGCCAGTGGGACAGCTTCCTGAGTGATATCGCGCTCAACAACAGTGCCAATCTTTCACAGCGTATTAATACGGCACGGCTGCTCTCGGGCAACAGTTCGCCGCTGCGCCAGTTGGTAGTCAACTTAAGCCAGGTATTGACGCTGACCCGTGACACCCCGGAAGAGGGCGAAAAAAAGTCGGAGGAGGGCAACAGCACCAGCCGCACACTCAACGTGTTGTTTGGCAATCGTGATAACGCGAACGCTGCGCCTGCCGCCGCGACGGCGCAGACGCCGGAACAGCGGGTAACGGAACACTACGCGCCAATTATCGAACTGGCTCAGCCGCTGGAAAAAGGCGGCAAAACCATCGTGTTTGATGATTTTTTAAAGCAGGTTGATGAACTTTATCGCTATCTGACAGCGGTACAGGATGCGGCCAACAGCGGCATGCCTGCCCCCGGCGGTGAAGCCATCAGTCGCCTGCAGGCCAGCGCAGGGCGTCTGCCCGGCGGGTTGCAGTCCATGTTCAGCAATATGGCGGTGGGCGCCAGCAGCGATACGCAAAGCCGCGAGCTGGAAAATGTCCGCAAGCGTATCAGTGTCGAAGTGGGCGGTTTTTGCCGCCAGGCCATCGCCGGTCGTTACCCGCTGGTTCGTAACGCCAGCAGTGAAGTGACGCCAGACGATCTGGCGCGCATGTTTGCCCCTGGCACCGGCCTGATGGACAGTTTCTTTCGTGACAACCTGACCAGCAAAGTGGATACCACCCAGTCACCCTGGCGCTTTATGCCGGGCATTGATGGTAAGACCTTGCCAGGTAGCGAAGGATTACTGGCGCCGTTTCAACAGGCGCAATCTATTCGTGATGCGTTTTTTGCCGGAGGAAGCACGACGCCCTCTTATCGTGTGACGGTGCGTACCGTGAGCATGGACAACGCGATTTTGAACCTCACGCTGGATGTGGATGGGCAGATTCTCCGTTACAGCCACGGTCCACAGGCGGTGCAACTGGTGAACTGGCCAGGGCCGGGCGGAACCAACCAGGTACGGATGCAGCTTGGGCTGACGAACGGCACCACCTCGACGCTGGTGACCAATGGAGCATGGGCGCTGAACCGCTTTGTTGACAAGGCGCGTGTGACACCGGGCAGCAGCAGTCTGAGCCGCCAGGCAACCTACAACGTTGATGGACACCAGGTCACGCTTGAGTTCATCCCTGGCAGCATTCGCAACCCGTTTCAGCTTCCCCGTTTCGCATGCCCTTAACCGCAAGGAAAGTCGAATGACTACGACGAGTGCAATTAGCTGGTATGGAAAATTGCCCAGTGCCGGCGACTTCTTACAGCGACGTTTCCCGGACGCGCTCCAGCGTCAATGGTCCCACTGGTTTCAGGTGGGGCTACTGAACTGGCAAAAAGAGCAAGAGCGTGCGGCGGACAGGCAATTCGGCAATGCGCCGATATGGAATTTTGTCGTGCCGCCAATGTTAGGTGGTCAGCAGGTGCAGATGGGCTGTCTGTTACCCGGTCGCGACAGCGTCGGGCGGCAATATCCGCTGTGCGCACTGCTGGCGATAAACCCGCTGGAGTGGTCTCCACGCCAACTGGCGCAGTCGGGGGACTGGTATGAGCAACTGGGGCGAACCCTGCTGCATGCGATCCGCAACAGTTACTCCGCAGAACAACTTGATCAGGCGCTGCTGTCGATTCCCACGCCGCAGCCCGTGGTAGAAGAAAACCGCTCGGAAATCCTCGATGTTATCGGTTACGAAGGCGACGCGGCGCCGACGTTGAGCTGGCGTCAGGCCGCGGAATGTTTTGACCCGCTGCGCCAGACCAGTTTCTGGTGGACCAACCGTAGCGATGGCTATCCGCTCTATACGCATGTGCACAGCGGCAATTTTACCGGGCAGCTTTTTACCATGCTGTTCGATCCGGCAGGCGGTGCACGACCGGGGCGCCATGGTCTTTATCCTCCGATGTTTGATTAAGCGAATCTGTGTATGACTCTTGAAACCTTACTTGAACCCATCAGCCCGACGCAGCCCTGTGGTGAAAACCTGGAGTATGACGCTGAGTTTCAGGCGCTGGAACAGGCAAGCCAGGGCAAAGCGGAACAGCAATTTGGTGACACCATTATTCCCGCAGAGCCAGCAGACTGGACGCGTGTTGAAAAGCTGGCCACCGCGCTGCTGTCACGCACTAAAGATCTGCGCGTCATGCTGGCGCTGACCCATGCCTGGACGCGTCGCCGTGGTCTGGAAGGGTATGCAGACGGGCTTTCACTTATTGGCCAGGCACTGGCCCTCTATTGGGATGATCTGTGGCCCGCGTTGACAGAAAACGGTGAAGAAGATCCGTTTTACCGTATTAACGCGCTGGCAGAACTCAGTGATAAATCCACACTCACCGCCACGCTGCGCCAGTCGATTTTACTGCGTAGCAATGGCGATGAGCTGACAGTCCGCGACGCTCAGGCGCTACTGGACGGCAGCAAAACAGAGTGCCCCAATTTTCCGGGCGGACGCGTACGGCTGGTTGACGAACTGGCCCGCGCCGGAAAAGAGGCCACCAGCGTCATGATGCAAATCGAAGGGCGGTTGCTCACCATCCGTAGCTGGCTGGTGGAACGTCTTGGGGAGAGTGGTGCGCCGGAAATGGAACAACTCATTAAGACCGCAACCTTGATTAACCGCGCAGGTCGCGCAGGCGACGAGGCGCAGCCCGACGAGACAGCGTCAACTTCAATTCCTCAGGCGTCGGCGACGACACCCGCCGCAGCGCCTGTCAATCATACGGACTGGCGGAGCGTGCAGCTTAACAGTCGCGCCGATGCGCAACTGATGCTGGAAAAAGTGAAGCTCTATTTTGCTCAGCATGAGCCAAGCCATCCCGCCCCGCTGATGATTGACCGCGTACAGCGGCTGATCGAACTGGATTTTATGGCGATCGTTCGCGATCTGGCGCCGGATGGCGTGCAGCAACTGGAAAACATATTTGGGCGTCACCCATAACCTTTGACGACAGGGTGAAACAATCCCGATAGCGTCACCGCGCATCTTCGATGGAGAACATCATGGCAACGAGTAACAGTGGACAAAAATTTATCGCGCGTAACCGCGCGCCACGCGTTCAGATTGAATACGACGTGGAAGTGTATGGCGCGGAGCGCAAAATTCAGCTTCCGTTTGTGATGGGGGTGATGGCCGACCTGGTGGGTAAACCGGTTGAGAATCTGCCTTCTGTTGACGAACGTAAGTTCCTTGATATCGATATCGACAACTTCGATGAACGCATGAAAGCGCTGAAACCGCGCGTGGCTTTCCAGGTGGACAACACGCTGACCGGGGAGGGCAAATTGAACGTCGATCTGACCTTCGACAGCATGGAAGATTTCCTGCCGGATGCGGTGGCACGCAAAGTCGAGCCGCTGAATTCCCTGCTCGAAGCCCGTACTCAGCTCTCCAACCTGCTGACCTATATGGACGGTAAAAACGGCGCGGAAGAGTTGATTGCTAAAATCCTGAAAGATCCGACACTGCTGAAATCGCTGAGCCAGATGCCGGACAACCGCGATAGCACGTCAGGTAAAGAGGAGTAAATCATGAGCAATGTAACCCAACAGCAAGACTTGCCGCAGGGCGAAACATTCAGCCAGGACGAGTTTAGCGCGCTGCTCAGCAAAGAGTTTCGCCCGAAAACGGAACAGGCGCGTTCTGCGGTCGAGTCTGCGGTACAGACGCTGGCCCAGCAGGCGCTGGCTAACACCGTCACCTTCTCCTCGGACACTTATCGCACGATTCAGAATCTGATTGCCGGGATTGATGAAAAACTCTCTCAACAGGTCAATGAGATCATTCACCACGAAGAGTTTCAGAAACTGGAAAGCGCCTGGCGTGGGCTGAGCTATCTGGTCAACAACACTGAAACCGACGAAATGCTGAAAATCCGCTTTATGAGCATTTCGAAACCGGAACTGGGCCGCGTTCTGAAACGCTACAAAGGTGTCGGCTGGGACCAGAGCCCTATCTTCAAAAAAATCTACGAAGAAGAGTACGGTCAGTTCGGTGGCGAACCCTTTGGCTGCCTGGTTGGCGACTACTATTTCGATCACAGTCCGCAGGATGTGGAACTGCTGGGCGAGATGGCGCGTATCGGCGCGGCGGCGCACTGTCCGTTTATTACCGGTACCGCACCGAGTGTGATGCAGATGGAATCCTGGCAGGAGCTGGCGAACCCGCGCGACCTGACCAAAATTTTCCAGAACACCGAGTACGCCGCCTGGCGTTCGCTGCGTGAATCGGAAGACTCCCGCTACCTGGGGCTGGTGATGCCGCGCTTCCTGTCACGCCTGCCGTACGGTATTCGCACTAACCCGGTTGATAGCTTCGACTTTGAAGAAGAGACCGATGGCGCTAACCACAGCAACTACTCCTGGGCGAACGCGGCGTATGCGATGGCGACGAACATCAACCGCTCCTTCAAAGAGTATGGCTGGTGTACTTCGATTCGCGGTGTCGAATCCGGCGGGGCGGTGGAAAACCTGCCATGCCACACCTTCCCGAGCGATGACGGCGGCGTGGACATGAAGTGCCCGACTGAAATCGCCATCAGCGACCGTCGTGAAGCCGAGCTGGCGAAAAATGGCTTTATGCCGCTGATTCACCGCAAAAACTCTGACTTTGCCGCCTTTATCGGTGCCCAGTCGCTGCAAAAACCGACGGAATACCATGACGCCGATGCGACCGCAAACGCGCGTCTGGCCTCCCGTTTGCCGTACCTCTTCGCCTGCTGCCGTTTTGCGCACTATCTCAAGTGTATTGTGCGCGACAAAATCGGCTCTTTCCGCGAGCGTGATGAAATGGAGCGCTGGCTGAACGACTGGGTAATGAACTATGTCGATGGCGACCCGGCAAACTCCTCTCAGGAGACCAAAGCGCGCAAACCGCTGGCCGCCGCCGAAGTGCAGGTGCAGGAGATTGAAGATAACCCCGGTTACTACACCGCGAAATTCTTCCTGCGTCCGCATTATCAACTGGAAGGACTGACTGTCTCACTGCGTCTGGTATCAAAACTGCCGTCGCTGAAAACCAAAGAGGCATAAGAGCGGAGACGCCGCAGGCTGGCCGTGAACATGCCTGCGGCACCGTGCATCATACATACTGTTTCATCCATTGGTTAGCAAGGAGCACACCATTATGTCTGGTTCACCCGTTCAGATAGCGGAGGGGATGTTAAAGATTTTAAATCCCGAGAAGCAAAGCGCAGCGGATATCGTCTTGCAGGCGGCCATCGATAGCTTTGTCTCTTTACCACAGGATATGTGGACCCTGGCAAAGGACATGTTTGATACCGAGAACAGTGGCCTCAATGAGAGGGAGCGCATTCGCCTGGGCGAGCTAACGAAACGTGGGGTGACGTCCAAAGACTTCTGGCAACTTATCTATATTGTCATCAATCGCTATGTCCACGGCTTAAATCACGAGCAGTTGGAAAAAATAATGCTAAAAGTGGCTGGCTCTCAATTAGGTAAGTTGGCCTTTAAAACGGTTTTTGCCAGTGAACTGGCCTCCTGGTTCGGCACATACATCATCCCGCGCTTTTTACTTTCTGCCAAAATAACCGGTGTGCTGGGTGTCGGGGCCATGATTTCACGGTCCATTTATAGCTCACGGGATCTAAAAGAGCTTAATGAATCTATTTACTATGCCTTGCGCGAGGCGGGCGATCTGGATTTGCTTTATTTTATGGTAGAGGACGTACTGGAACCGTGGATTGAGGCGATTAATTATCTCAGTACCAACAGAATGTTCACCGAGCAGATCATTGACCATTTTGTTGCCAGGGCGCCAAAGGCGTGAAGAATACAGCAAACGGTATTTTCATCCTTATGCCTCAGGCACCGCAGGAACAGGGTGGTTGGCCCTTAACGATGAGTGAGTTTATTCTTATAAATCCTGCGAACAAGAAAAAACAAACCGCAGACAACCAGGAGAAACAGCACTTTTCCTGTTAATGCGCCGGTGGAGTAGGGATTGAGCGATTCATATTTAAGAACTAACCAGAGCGATTGAATGATATCCACAAGGGTATACACTCCGGCAAGCAGTAAAATAAACATTGCAGTCAGCGCGAGGAATTTTTTCATTTTCAATCCTTAAATTTGAAAGGGCAGGGAGTGAAAGAATAATAGCATGTCATTCGATGTAGTAAAAACCAGTGTACAATATGAAAAGTGTTATTCGGACTCATGCGATGCTGTTGCCATAGAAGTACTTTTCAAAAACAATAATCATCATTAACGAAAAACAGACAGTATGGTTATTGATATGTTTTTTAAGGACGACGGTCATATTTCCCCCGGTTGCGCTGCGCTTACCGGGGCTACGTAAGGAACAGGTTCGGTGGTGTTTGCCGCATCCGGGAACAGGGAGCTGGATATGAAAAAACGTTACATCGCACTTAGCCTGCTGTGTTGTTTCGCGACGGGACTGGCAAACGCTGAGACCTATGAATACCCGCGAGCAGAGCCGCTACCCCAGGATGACACCGCGAATTTTCTGCGAGATACCGGGTTATTGACAGGGTTTGACGTCAATATGAGCAGTGAGCGTTTTGCGCAAGCCTGGTTCTCGAAAACCAACGAACGGGAGCGGATCAAGGCTGAAATGTATTTTCTTGGCGTGATGGATGCGACGGAAGGAAAAACCTGGTGCAGTTATCAACGGCTACTTCCCTCCTCAGCCCATGAAAATCTCTTTTCCCGTTTTGCGAATTTAACACCGCAGGAGCGTAAAACCCGGGCATCAACCCTTATTGTTGAATCACTATCTGACGTTTTTCCCTGCAAAAAAGAGAAGGAAAAATGAGCTTGTTTTATAAAACGTTAAAACAGCATTATTATTCTTTGGCGCGGCGTAAAGAAAGCCCGCGTAGCGATATATGTAGTGATATATCTGGAACTGCCCATCACAATAATGATATGTAAATTAAACTATTCTCAGGCTACCCGGAAAACGGGTTTCGGGAACACAATATAATCTATTTTTAGAATTATTTTATTAGACAATTCACAGCGTTAATCTTCGCGACCCTTGTTGTTCAGAGGGTGCAAAGCATATCCGTCAGGGTCATGATGGCGGATATGAGGGAGAGGTAAAATATGGACGGTTTTAGCTGGCCCCATATTTACCCATTAGTTCTATACCATCAGCGATGACTGGTATATACACGCTTTTTCGAAAGCAATAATCATCATTAACGAAGAGTAAATATTATGGCTATTGATATGTTTCTGAAGGTCGATGGCGTTACGGGTGAGTCGAAAGATTCTAACCACACCGGCTGGACTGATATTACTTCTTTTTCCTGGGGCGCTTCACAGCCAGGGAATATGAGCGTCGGCGGCGGCGGTGGTGCCGGTAAAGTTAATTTCAATGACCTGCATGTAAACGCATTAATTGACAAATCCACAACGGCAATCCTGAAACACTGCGCCAGCGGCAAGCACTTAACCAAAGTAGAGCTTTCTGTCTGCAAAGCGGGCGGTCAGCAGGTTGAATATGCGCGCATTACGCTGGAAGAAGTGTTAGTAACTTCCGTGCAGTACACCGGTGCGGATAATGGCGACACCGTTGGCGTAACTTACGCATTCCAGGCTGCGAAAGTGAAACAGCAGTACTGGGAGCAGTCTTCTTCTGGCGGTAAAGGCGCTGAAACCAGTGCCGGCTGGAATATCAAAGAAAACAAAGAAGCGTAAGGTCTTTTGCAGCGATCCCGAAAGGGATCGCTGAAAGCGTTAAGGGGAGTGTATGGCAAATTATCTCATCTCCATAAAGCGTCTCTGGCAAACTGACAGTTCAACGATCAGTACGTATGATATTTCCGGCAGTACGATAAATGGTTATATTCTTGAACGCCCCGGACCTGATACGACGGAATCCGGGCTAAGAAAAAGGATTCCGGAAGGATCTTATAGATTGCAGTGGCATAATAGTAATATTCCCACTGTGCAATCACATAATCCTGTTCCTTTGCTTTATAACTCATCCGTTCCAGTCTCACGTTATATCTTAATTCATAATGGGAATTACCCTGACAACACAGATGGCTGCCTGCTTATTGGCGCATCAAAAGGTGATAACTTTGTCGGCAACAGCGTAACGAAATTGAATGAGCTGAAAAATTTCCTGACGCAAGAAGGTATTGAGAATTTTACAGTAACGATTACATCATGTTATGTAAATTGCAGTAATTAGAAAGGGATGGGTCATGCTCAAGACATTTATTGTTATCAGCACGTTGTTTTTTGCTTCACTCTCCACCGCCGCAGAACAGACCCTGCACCAGGGTATTCTTCAGGTCTACTGGCTGCCCGTATGGAGCGACGATGGTCAGCGAAATACGCCAGAACTGAAATACCGTTATTTCGTCACTAAAGATGGCGACAATGTCGAGAAGGTCATCAACCTTAATGTTGACAAAAAAGACGCTGAACCTGAGCAACTCAAGCGTTACTTTCCCCATCTTCCATCTGAGTTTTTGACCTGGAAAGAGGGGCACATTGAGCGTGCTGGTGCTGTTACGGTCGATAAACTTACCGGATCAACAGAGTGCGATCATCGTTACTTTACTGGCGAGTTGAAGCATTTCACACCTGCGGTTAAAAACGCTGTTGATACCAATATAATTGAAAAAAACGCGGGTTGTGAAGCCTTCCCCTGGATGATGACCTATACCCTAAAATCAGGGGTAGAGAATAAGCACTTCAAGCAACAACCCGATGACGGGGCGAAAGATTTACAGCCTGTCACTCCCGGAACGCCACTGGTAAAAATAAAAACAATCAACGCTAACTGGATTCAGGTTGCGGTACGTGATGAAAATAAACCCGGTCTGCTGGGCGAAGCGCGGGGATATATTAAACTTAATGATTTACAACCCATTAATTAAGCCACTGAGGCTTCACTGGCATTTTTATTTTCCAGCACCAGCGTTATCAGAACTGACCCTTTTCGGAACGCTAATAACTCCAGCAGGAATACGCTATGCGATTCACAATAGTTACCAATAAACCCGGCCATCAACCTCCGCAAAGCCGCTGCGATTTCTATCCGCCGGGAGGCACCATTGGACGCGGAACGGACAATAACCTGGTGCTGCCGGACAATGAGCGCGCCATTTCGCGCCTGCAGGCGATCGTACATATCGCCGGGAACGGTGAATGCCGCATTACTAACCGTGGCAATGTGACCCGAGTCGTACTCAACGACATTCCGCTGGAGCGGGGCCGCCAGGTTGAACTGCAGGATGGCGATATCCTGGATATTGACGAATACCGCATTGAAGTGACCGATTTGATCCTGGACACCCAGCCAGTCAGCCGTATGGCGGCGAATGTGCAGGCAGGACTTACGCCCGATCCGGCCCCGGTGGAGAAAAAAGAGAACGCCACCACCGCCGTGCCAACGGAGATCTGGGACAGTCTGATGCAGGAGTTTTCCATCTCCGACAGCATCTCCAGTAACCGTGCGAAACCAGAGCCCCAGGCGCTCAATCCGTTTGCCGCGCCGAAAGAGCCGGAACGCAACCCGGAAGACCCGCTGGCCTTATTGAGTAAAAACGAATCCGCTGCCGCGCCGCGTACCATCGACACGGACAAACTGTTTAACGACGAACCGCTGTTCAAAAACGACAGCATTTTCGCCGATGTCACGCCGTCAACGCTGGTGCCGCCCGTAGAACCCACGGCTAAACAGGACGCACCCGCGCCGGATGAACTGGATCCGTTAGCTCTCTTTGGCGGTGCCGGGGCGAGCACGCAGCAGGCACGAGATGACGACCCGCTGGGGCTACTCAGTGGCGCCGTGCCGCTAAGTCATGTAGATGATGTTGCCCCGTCTGAGCCGAAGAAAGCGGAACCGTCCTGGCAGGCACCTGTCCCGCCGCAGCCTGAACCGGTGGTGCCGCATGACGATATCGTGCCGCACACCGAGCCAGAGGATGTGCAGCCGCTGTTTGTTGCGCCGGAACCCGTGGCGCCGGAAGCCAACAGCGAGATGCCGGAATATGTCCCCATCACGTTACCCACGCCGCAAACCGTACAGCGTGCCGCCGCCCAGACGCCAAAAGGCCGCTTGCGTATTGACCCGGTACAGAGCGAAAGCGCGCAATCTGCAACGACCAGCAGCGGTGAGAGCAGCGGTGATGTCCTTAAAGGCGAACTGCTGGATGCGCTGCTGGAAGGGATGGGGCTCAGTGATATGCAGCCCACGCCGCAGTTTGATCGGGAAAACATGCGTCAGCTCGGACAGATGTTGAGCATGTTTTCGCAAGGGACAGTGGCGCTGTTGTCATCACGCTCAATCCTTAAACGTGGGGTAAAAGCGGACATGACGATGGTGCTTGATGACGCCAACAACCCGTTTAAATTGCTGCCTTCCGGCAAAACCGTGTTGATGCAGATGTTCGGTACCCGTATGCCCGGCTTTATGCCGCCGAAAAAGTCGGTGCGCGATGCGTTGATCGACTTACAGGCCCACCAGTTAGGGATGATCTCCGGCATTCGCGCCATTATCGCCGCCATGCTGCAATCCTTTAACCCGGAACTGCTGGAAGAGGACGCCAAACGCGACGGCGCCACTGCGCGTCTTGGCATGCTCTCCAATCGCAAAGCGGCGCTGTGGGACTATTTTGTGCGTTCTTACGCTGAAACGGCTGGTGAAATCGATGACGACTTCCACACGCTGTTTGGCGAGGCGTTCCTGCATGCCTACGACATGGAAGTAAACCAGTACAAAGATTCACAAAGCGCATCGGAAGAACAACAATGAATATCAGCACCGCCTCAATGTCCCGACAGGGCGCGCGTGCGAGTAACCAGGATCAAACCGGTGAAAGCATTGGCGAGCGCGCCGCATGTTTCGTGGTATGCGACGGTATTGCCGGGCTTCCCGGCGGCGATGTGGCGGCCGAGCTCGCCCGCAATGCCATCATCACCCGCTTCGATGGCGACCAGCATCTGAATGCGCAATACATTCGCGAGTATATCAACGAAGCCAACAACGCCATTCGCACCGAACAAAAAGCGGCTGAGCAGTTTCAGCGTATGGGCACCACCATGGTGAGTCTGTTTATTGACCGTGATTACCATCTTGCCTACTGGGTACATGCGGGAGACAGCCGACTTTACCTGTTTCGCCGCGGGTGGCTGTACCACGTCACCACCGATCACAGCCTGGTACAGCAGATGAAAGACGCCGGACACCAGACCGAGGGTATTAACAGCAACTTGCTCTATTTCGCGTTAGGGCTGGGTGACGATGAGCGCGAAGCCAGCTACAGCGATGTGGTACCGATTGAAGATGGCGATGTGTTTTTGCTCTGTACCGACGGTTTCTGGCACGGGGTGAGCGAAGAGCAGATGAAACAGTCCCTGCATATGGTCAATACCCCCCATGAATGGCTGACATTAATGAATCAGATACTGCTGCGCACCAACGTGGAAAGTCATGATCAGCAGGACAATTACAGCGCCGTAGCGGTATGGGTCGGTGCTCCACAGGACACCACGCTTCTGCACTCGCTGGCGCAAGCGTCGCAGTTTTTCCCTCTTCGTGATTGATACAGGCTTACAAGGAATTTTATGAAACTTTGGCTTCCGGGGCTGGCGCTGTTCGCGGTCTGTTTTGGCGCTCAGGCTGAAAACTACCGTATCGTGCAGTCTCCTACACAAAAACTGGATATCTGGATCGACGACATCGCGGATAACTCGCCGAAAAGCTGGTGTGCGCGGGAATTACCGCTGCGTATCGTGGCGAATGGCGATAAAAAAGTCACCGTGCTCGACAGTTTTATGCCGCGTCTGGGCGCGCTGCTCGAAAACCAGTGCGGCACGCTGGCGCTGGTGCGCTGGAAATTGACCGATGCGCAAAACAACACGCTGGCTCAGGGGACCGCAAGCAAAGCGAAAGGCTGGGCGCCGGTTGTCACTCCGGCGGCTGCGGCGACAAGTACGCCGCCTGCGACCAATACCGCCAGTGGCTTACAACTGCCGGAAGGACGCCCGGAAGATAACTCCCCGGCGGCGAACCGCACGCCGTGGCAGGAGTTTACTCTCCAGGATGGCTGCCATCTGCGGACATTCTGGCAGGGTGATAGCAGCAGCCCGGCGCTGTTTATCCCGGCCAAAGACGACGGTAAATGTGAGAAGGGCGGCTGGCTCAATGGTCGCAGTGATGTTAGCCAAATCACCAACGGCATTGAGCGTAAAACCACCATGACCTTTGTCCACGGTTTCCCGGTAAGCGGTCTGAGTGAGAGTGCGGACGCCGACCGTCTGTTGATAACCACAGTGAACAACGAGCGAATGGTGGCCAGCGAAGGCAGTCTCGGGCAGAGCTGGATGATCCTGCCTTATGTGCCTTCTCTGAGCGGCTGGCAGGCGAACGGCACCGTCGCCGTCGAAGTTTCTCGCGAGCTGGTCAACGATCAGGCCCGGCTGCAGGCACGGCTTGACGAGGTGCGTAAGGTCTGGACCCCGTGGTTCGCTCCCGGTACGACCCTCAACATTTTGCTGATTGACTCCCTGCGTCCGCAACTGCGCGACCCGGCGGTCGGTACGTATAAGGCTGTGCACTAGTTTTCTCCCTTACCCTCAAGAGGGGACCGAGCGAGCACCTGACCGCATAGCCCGGATAAGGCGCTTGTGCCGCCATCCGGGACGGCCCCCGGTGGCGCGATACTTACCGGGGCTACGGTACGAAGGTATGCGCTGAGCGCAAAAAAACACAATTTCATTCGTTTTACACAGAGGAGCGGTGATGAACACACTAGAGCAACAACTCGCGGGAGAATCCCTCCGGGAGAGTCTGGGGCAACTGGAAAACCGCATTCGCACGCAGCCCACCGATGCCGACCTGCGTGCGGCCTTTACGCAAATGCTCTGCCTTGAGGGCAACTGGCCACGCGCCCTGGCACAGCTCAAAAGCTGGCTGGCGCTGACGCCACAGGCGCAGCCGACCATCACCCTGCTTGAACAGACCATCAATGGTGAACGTCAGCGCGCAGAAGTGATGGCCGGACGGGCGCGTCCTGCGATGCCGGACAAACAATGGCCGTGGCTGGCGGCAATGGTTGCCGCCCTCGATCTTTCCGCTACCGAAGCCTGCTCACATCGCATTGGGGCGCTGGAACAGGCCGAGGCCATTCCCGGCGAACTGACCTTACAGGATGGCACCACCCACAGCTTCGACTGGCTGATGGATGGCGACTGCCGCTTTGGCCCGGTCTGCGAGGCCATCGTCAACGGACGCTACTTCTGGCTGCCGTTCAGCGCGATTGAAGAGATGGAGTTTCAAGCCCCGGCGAGTGTCATCGATCTGGTCTGGCGACACACCCGCATTCGTCTGCATGACGGTAGCGAGCAGGTGTGCCAGATCCCGGCGCGCTATCCGCTGGACAATCAGGTTGAAGACCGCTTCTTGCTCTCACGTACCACCGAGTGGCAGCCGCTGCCGGGCGAGGAGCCCCATTACCTGGGGCGCGGCCAAAAAGTGTGGCTTAACGATACGGCGGAATTTCCACTGCTCGATTTAGCCAGCCTGCGTTTTGCCAAAGGCGATGCGCATGAGTAGTCAGCCTCAGGACGACCGCGATCTGCTGCGTAGCGGCTGGCGCGCCAGAACCGGCAAAGAGTCGCCGGGGGCGCGCGACAAAATGCAGCCGTCATTGCTGGACCGCCTGACCGATGACGCGCCGGACAAAAAGCAGGAGCCGCTCAACAGCAATCTGGTCTCGCACAATGCGCTGCGTCGCCACGTACTGCGTGACCTGCAGTGGCTGTTCAACACCATCAATAACGAGGCGCAAAACGATCTCTCAAAATTGAGTCACGTGCGCCGCTCGGTCGCCAATTTTGGCGTGGCGCCACTGGCCGGTCAGCGCATGTCCGACATTGAATGGCAGGATATCCAGCGCAAGCTTACCGACGCGATTTTGCATTTCGAACCGCGTATTTTGCCTCAGGGGCTGATGGTGCGCTGCATCTCCGATACAAAGTCGCTGGATCTGCATAACGTCTTATCGATTGAAATCAAAGGCCGCCTGTGGTGCGTGCCGTATCCGTTATCCTTTTTGTTTCGCACCGATGTCGACCTGGAAAATGGCCATTTCGAGTTAAAAGATGTGGGGTAAGCGTGGAGAGTAAATTACTCGAGTATTACAACCGCGAACTGGCCTGGCTGCGGGAAATGGGTCAGGAGTTTGCGGGCCGCTATCCGAAAGTAGCGGGGCGGCTGGGAATGCAGGGCATGGACGTCGCCGACCCGTATGTCGAGCGTCTGATGGAAGGGTTCGCCTTTCTGACCTCCCGCGTGCAGCTCAAGATGGACGCCGAATTTCCCCGGTTCTCTCAGCGTCTGCTGGAGATGATCGCGCCAAACTACCTTGCGCCCACCCCGTCAATGGCGATTGCCGAACTGCAGCCTGACCCGGCAAAAGGCGATTTAAGTAAAGGCTTTGTGGTGCCGCGCGGCACCATGATGGACAGCCAGACGCTCAAGAAAAATGGCGTCACCTGCAGTTACACCACCGCACATGATGTGACGTTACTGCCGCTGAGCATTAGCGCCGTCGAACTGGGCGGCGTACCCGCCGACCTGCCGCTGCTGCGTATCGGCCTCGGCCAGAGCGGGGCGGTCAGCGCACTGCGGATCCGGCTGCGCTGTGACGGTCCGGTGAAACTCTCACACCTTGATTTTGACCGCGTGGAGTTCTTTTTAAGCGGCCCGGATATGCAGGCATTGCAACTGCTGGAGCTGCTGATGGCGCATCAGGTCGGGGCGCTGGCGCTGATTCCCGGTACCTCAACCGCGCCGCTGGTTCTGCCGGAAGACGCACTACGCCAGGAAGGGTTCGAGTCCGATCAGGCACTGTTGCCGGACGACTTGCGTAACTTTGACGGTTACCGTCTGCTACAAGAGTATTTTGCTTTTCCGTCGCGCTTCCTCTTTTTCAGCCTGAAAGGGCTGCGTCCACTGCTGGCGCAGAGCGGTGATGCCACCACCTTTGACATCATCATCCTGCTGGATAAAGCCGATGATCAGCTTGAGCGCGTGGTGGATAAAAACCATCTGGCGCTGCACTGTACCCCGGTAGTGAACCTGTTCGCCAAAGTGGCGGAACGGCAAAAACTGAGCGACAGCCAGCACGAATACCATCTGGTGGTCGATAACATTCGTCCGATGGATTACGAGATTTACGCCGTTACCCGTATTCATGCCAGCGTTGACGGGCAACGTGATGATCAAGAGTTTCGTCCGTTCTGGCGCAGCCAGAGCCAGGATAACGGCAACTACGGCGCCTACTTTTCACTGCGCCGCGAACAGCGCGGCCTGTCCGAACATGCCCAGCGCTACGGTACGCGTACCGGGTATATCGGCTCGGAGGTATTTGCCTCGCTGGTGGATGAACAGCACGCGCCCTGGCGCGATGATCTGCGTTACATCACCGCCGAAGTGCTCTGTACCAGTCGCGACCTGCCGCTGATGCTCCAGCAGGAGATGGGCAAATTTGTGCTGCCGGACTCACTGCCGGTTAAAAATCCGCATCTGCGCAAAGGGCCAACGCCGCCGCGTCCGGCGCTGGCGGAAGGGTTCAGTACCTGGCAACTGGTGAGCCAGCTACAGATGAATTACCTGAGCCTGATGGACGGCGAAGAAGGGCAAGGGGCGGCGGCGCTTCGCCAATTGCTGGGCCTCTACACCCGGCTGGCGGAAGCTCCGGTGGCCAGACAGATTGACGGCGTGCGCAAATGCGTGTTGCAGCCGGTACACCGCCGGGTACCGGAGCCGGGGCCGATTGTCTTTGCCCGTGGCGTGAGTATCTCGCTGACGGTGGACGAACAGGCGTTTTCCGGTTTTAGCCCGTGGCTGTTCGGTAGCGTACTGGAGCGTGTCTTTGCCCGGCTGGTGGCGATGAACAGCTTTACCGAGTTCACGCTCTACAGCCAGCAGCGCGGCGAGGTGGGCTACTGGCCACCTCGGATGGGCAAAAGGGCGCTGATATGAGCGAAACGCTGACCCGTCTTTCGCCCGTGACGCGGGCAACCGCCATGCCGCCGTCGTTCTGGCAGAACGTGATGGCGGCGCCCTGGCGTTACGATCTGTTCACCCTGTTGCGCCGTGTTGATGCCCAGGGCGGCGAGCGTTATCCGCTGGGGCGCGCGCCGCTGCCGCGCTTTGAACCTCTGCGTATTGGTCAGAAACCGTCGCTCGGTTTTGCCCCTTCGACCCTGGCAGAGGTGCGTCAGCGCGATCAGTCATCTCTGTATGATGTGTCGATTTTAAGTTTTGGTCTGTTCGGGCCGAACGGGCCACTGCCGCTGCACCTGACAGAGTATGCGCGCGAGCGGCTGGATCACCATCAGGATGAGAGCCTGACGGCGTTTGCCGACCTGTTTCATCACCGCCTGACGCTGTTGTTTTATCGCGCCTGGGCCGATGCGCAACCGACGGTTTCACTGGATCGCCCGGACAACAAACGCTTCGAGCGGTATATCGCTTCGCTTATCGGCATGGGGCAGCCGGGGCAACTGGAAAAGGGGTCTCTTAGCCCGCATGCCCGTTTCGCCCTGGCCGGACATTTAACGCGAAATGGCCGTGACCCGGAAGGGCTGGAGAAGATCCTGCGTGCCTACTTCAACGTGCCGGTGAAGGTGGTGGCGAATGTTCCACAATGGATGCCTCTGGGTGAGCGAGAAAGGGCGCGGTTACAGGGCGGGCGTCGTGCGCCGCGTCTGGGGGAATCGGCCTTTCTGGGGGCGGCGGTACGCGATGTCGCCCATAACTTTCGCATCGAGCTGGGGCCGCTGGATGCTGAAACCTACCGCCATTTTCTGCCCGGAGAGGCCTGGGTAACCCGGCTTCGCGACTGGGTTCGTCAGTATCTCGGCATTGAGTATCAATGGTCCCTGCGCGTGTTGTTACAGAGTCAGGATGTGAACGGCGCGGCGTTGGGCGGTTCAGGGCGCCTGGGCTACAGCGCCTGGCTGGGTATGCAGCCGCAGCCGCTTGCTCGCGGTGATTTGGTTTTCAGTCCGGAGCGGTGATCCCTCACCGTCTCCCAGGCGTTATCTCTTACATTCACGGAATCGATCATGTCAGAAATTAGCCGTGCCGTGCTCTTCGGCAAACTGGATACGCTGTTATTTTCCTCGCTGGAAAGCGCCACCGCCTTTTGCAAACTGCGCGGTAATCCGTATGTGGAACTGGTTCACTGGCTGCATGCGTTAATGCAACAAGACCAGGGCGATCTTCAGCAGGTGATTCGTCATTTTTCATTGAGCGAGGAAGCCTTAACGAAGGATATCGTCCACGCGCTGGATAGTCTGCCGCGCGGTGCAAGCTCCGTCTCCGATCTGTCTGAGCATATTGATAACGCGGTCGAACGCGCCTGGGTCTACGGTTCGCTGAAATTTGGCGTCAACCGCATTCGCGGCGGCCACCTGCTGATTGGCTTATTAAAAACCTGGAGCCTGGCAACGGTCTTAAAAGGTATCTCGTCGCAGTTTGAACGGGTGCGCGTTGACGCGTTGCTCGATGATTTTGACGCCATATTTGCCGACAGCAAAGAAGCCGCGCAGTCTGTTGCTGTGCCGGAAAACGCAGCCGCCGCACCCGCACGTCAGGGGAGCCTGGCGCAGTACGGGCAGGATCTCACCGCACGGGCGCGTGACGGCAAAATCGACCCGGTGGTCGGGCGTGATGAGGAGATCCGCCAGATGGTGGATATCCTGATGCGCCGCCGCCAGAACAACCCGCTGCTCACCGGTGAAGCCGGGGTTGGTAAAACGGCGGTGGTGGAAGGGCTGGCGCTGCGCATTGCCGCAGGCGATGTGCCGGAACCGCTGCGTGATGTGCAGTTGTGGTTGCTGGATATCGGCATGTTGCAGGCCGGCGCGAGCATGAAAGGGGAGTTTGAGGCCCGTCTGCAGGCTTTGATCAACGAAGTGCAGTCCAGCCCGGTGCCGATCATACTGTTTATTGATGAGATCCACACCCTGATTGGCGCGGGTGGTCAGCAAGGAACGGGCGATGCCGCTAACCTGCTCAAACCGGCGCTGGCGCGCGGCCAGTTGCGTACCATTGGCGCAACGACCTGGGCTGAGTACAAAAAATACATCGAAAAAGACCCGGCGCTGACCCGTCGCTTCCAGACGGTACAAGTGGCCGAGCCGGATGAAGAAAAAGCGGTACTGATGCTGCGCAGCACCGTCTCAGCGCTGGAAACACACCATCGGGTGCTGCTGTTAGATGAAGCGGTGGTCGCGGCGGTTAAGCTCTCCCATCGTTATATTCCGGCGCGCCAGTTGCCCGATAAAGCCGTGGCGCTGCTCGATACCGCCTGTGCGCGTGTCGCGGTGAGCCTCAGCGCGCCGCCGCCGCAACTGGAAGATTGCCTGCACCGCATTGCCGGGCTGGATGTGGAGATAGAGATCGCCGGGCGCGAGGCGCGAATGGCGGCCGGTGACGAAAGCCGCGTGGCAACGCTACAGGCCGAACGCGAGCGTCTTGGTGAGATGCGTGATGCCCTGATCCGGCGCTGGCAGCAGGAGCAGGGGCACGTGGATGAAATTATCCGCCTGCGTCGTGCGCTCAGCCAGGCGGCGGAGGAGGAACACCCGGCGCTGCGCAATGAACTGGAACAGCAGCAGCAGGCGCTGCGCGAGGTTCAGGGGGATGCGCCGCTGTTGTTTGCCGCTGTTGATGCCAATATCGTTGCGGCGGTGGTCTCCGACTGGACCGGCATCCCGCTGGGCCGGATGGTGAAAAATGAAATCGATGCGGTACTGAAACTGGCGGATACCCTCAATGAGCGGGTCATTGGTCAACGCCACGGTCTGGAGGCCATAGCCCGCCGGGTGCGCACCTCCCGCGCGCGGCTGGATGATCCGAATAAACCGGTTGGCGTGTTTATGTTGTGCGGTCCCTCTGGTGTCGGGAAAACCGAAACCGCTCTGGCGCTGGCGGAGTCGCTTTACGGTGGTGAACAGAATGTCATCACCATTAATATGAGTGAATTCCAGGAGGCGCATACCGTCTCCACCCTGAAAGGCGCGCCTCCGGGCTATGTGGGTTACGGTGAAGGGGGCGTGCTAACCGAAGCGGTGCGCCGTCGTCCGTATAGCGTGGTGCTGCTTGATGAAATCGAAAAAGCGCACCCGGATGTCCATGAAATCTTCTTCCAGGTATTTGATAAAGGCTGGATGGAAGATGGCGAAGGGCGACATATCGATTTCCGTAACACTATTATTATCCTGACGTCGAATGTGGGGACTGAACTGATCAGCGGTATGTGCGCCGACCCGGAACTGTTGCCGGATCCCGATGCGCTGCGTGATGCGCTGCGTCCTCCGTTACTTAAAGTTTTTCCCCCTGCGCTATTGGGCCGTCTGCTGGTGGTGCCGTATTACCCCTTAAGCGAAGCGATGCTCGCGTTGATCGTGCGTCTGCAAATCAAGCGCATTCAGCGTCGTC
Organism: Citrobacter sp. UYEF32; assembly: GCF_040546205.1. NCBI lineage: Bacteria > Pseudomonadati > Pseudomonadota > Gammaproteobacteria > Enterobacterales > Enterobacteriaceae > Citrobacter > Citrobacter sp. UYEF32. The sequence goes on from NZ_JBEPNI010000002.1 coordinate 617,061, forward strand.
TTGAGGAGAACCATGGCATTGTCTCTGAGGTGGATGAAAGCGTCATCACGCAAATCGTCCAGCGCTGTACGGAGGTGGAATCGGGCGGCCGAATGGTCGATGCGATTCTGACCAATACGCTGTTGCCTCAAATGAGTCAGCTTTTGCTTGACGCCAGCGCGCGCGACGAGAAGTACCGACGTTTACACGTTACCTTTGCACAGGGCGAGTTTCACTGTCAGTTTGCGGCGTAATGCCATTATCAAGAGAGTTTTCCATTATGACGGATCACGAAAACAACCGGACTGTACCGAACGCACTGCCGACGGGATACCGCTTTAATGAGTTCGAAATCAAAGAGGTGATTGGCGGTGGCGGTTTCGGCATTGTCTACCGTGCCTGGGATCATCAGCTCGAACGCACTATAGCCATTAAAGAGTTCATGCCCTCAACGCTTGCGGTACGCAATGACGACATGACGCTGGTGTTGCGTAGCGAGCGCTTTGGTAAGGCCTTTTCCGCCGGACTGAACAGCTTTATTCAGGAAGCGCGTCTGCTGGCGCGTTTTAATCACCCGAACCTGCTACACGTGTTGCGTTTCTGGGTGCAAAACGACACCGCCTATATGGGGACGGTCTTTTACAGCGGCACTACGCTCTCCCGTTTGCGCGAAAAGAACCCGCAGATGATCAACGAAGCGTGGATCCGCCGCACGCTGCCGATGCTGCTTGGGGCAATTAAAACCATCCACGACGAAGGCTATCTGCACCGCGATATCTCGCTGGATAACATCCAGATACAGGATAACGGCCTGCCCGTCCTGCTGGATTTCGGCTCTGCCCGCCGCAGTATTGGCTCGGTCTCCGACGAGACCGAAACCATGCTGCGCCCAGGCTATGCGCCGATTGAGCAATACACTGACGATAATGAAAGCGAGCAGGGACCGTGGACAGATATCTACGCTCTGGGTGCCGTACTCCATACGCTGATCGTGGGCTCACCGCCGCCGGTGAGTGTGGTGCGCAGCATTCAGGATGGTTATCAGCCGCTGGCCCATCGCCATCTGCCCGGTTACTCCCCGTCCTTGTTACAGGCGGTGGACAAGGCGCTGGCGCTGAAAATGGAAGACCGTCCGCAAACTATCGATGAATTTGCGGCGCTGATCGAAATGCCGGTCGCCGGACTCGACGATGTGCTGAACGTGAAAAAGCCGGGCACCATGCTGGTTCCCATTGAAGAGGTTGAAACCAAACCTGGCGTCCTGGACTGGCGGCGTTACAAAGTGCCAGGCCTGGTGGCGGCCGGGGTGCTGGTTGGCCTGATCGCCGGCGGCGTGCTGTTCCATCAGGGCAATGCGCCGCAGGAGAATGCGAATCAGACGGCAAGCACCGGTCCTGCCGATACCCCCGTCGCGCCAGCCACACCGGCCGCTCCGCCTGCGCAAAACAGTGCGCCGGTTTCGACGCCGCCAGCAGCTACGTCCACCACCGCAGCGCCAGCACGTGATACGGCGCCGACTGCTCCGGCACAAACCGCACCTGTGGCGGCGGATAAACCCGCTGCAACCACGCCGCCTGCGGCGATTGCACAGGTCTATGTGCGCATGAATGAGGGAGAAAAACTGACCCTCAACGGGGAATCGCAGTCGATAACACCGGCCAGCAATGGTTTCGCGACCCTGAAACTGCAACCGGGCCAGTATGCGCTGGTGTTGCAGGGTAACGGTCAGACCCGTCACCAGACGTTAAATATCACCAGTGCCGGTACCTGGCTGGTAAATCCGCAACCGTAATCTCTTCGCTGCCGGTGCGCAATATCGCTCCGGCAGTCTATCGGTTGCATAAAAATAAATGTGGCAATGCCCTATACAGCCAAAGACCGAACTATGAATGCATTTACACACACTGTTGATGGTGGCAATGAATTTACGTTTGTCGTGTCTCGCGCCAGTGCAAATGCCGACGATAAAGTACATGCTGTCGCCGCCAGAACGCTTCGCGAACTAAAAGATACGCTGACCGATTTTTATCTTGAGTCGACGCAAATGTTGACGGTTGATGGCTACCCGGCCGTTGAGCTTTTCTATCAGTTCAAAAATGATAATCGCGTTATCTTCCAGCGTCAGACCATTATTTTACTGGACGCAGCGCCAGCCGGAAAAAAACTGGTGAGCTATGTGGCGACCTGTCCGGGGGAATTTAACGAACGTCATCAGCAGCAATATCAGGAAATTATTCAGAGTATTAAGTTTCATCGTGGGAAGTAGATCATGCTGCACTTTACCGTGCTTTTTTGCGCTAAAGCAGGGGAACACGGGGTGTGGCTTAGCCAGAATATTTGAACGGCAAAGTAACCTGATAATGAAAATTACCGGCACGAGCGCTTATATTATTTTGGATATTGATGGCTGGAAAATTAAAGCACAAGGTGAGAGGGTTATCGGCGGTTTTTACGCTGTGATGAAAAGCATGCAGCAGTTTGAACCGCCGCAAGAAAAAACACCGCTCACGGATGAAATAAAAAAGAAGTATATCGATGAGGCGATGGCAAAAACAGCAGGTTCACATAGGGTGATCCGTTTCGTTTAATTGCTGTTTCGCTAAACTGCATATTGCCAGGAATTTTCTGAAAAGAAATGGCTGGCACCCTTCCTCGATATCAATGAATAGATAAAACGGACGCCATTGCCCGTTTTTGTAATATCCTCACTGACTGCTGGTTGATTATATTTGTCGTTCGGGCACGATAATTTAATGATTGCACCTGGTTCTTCATGATTTTTGTAACGGAATTAACCTTATGCTCAATCGTATTACCGTACAGCTCCCCGTAGACGGGCTATTGTTCTGGAAACTGTCAGGGCGTGAAGCGCTGTCAGAACCTTATGCACTTGGCCTGACGTTGCTGGGCACCGATGCGCGCATAGACCGCAGCCAGTTGCTGGGCAAATCCGTCACTGTGACTGTCCCGACGCAGGATATGACATCGCCGCGCTACTTTAACGGCAAAGTGACCCGTGTGGCGGTGAGCGCCGTGGAACTGTCCGGCACTCGCTACGCGGTCTATCAGCTCAGTGTTGAATCCGACTTATGGCCAATGCAGCGCGACCGTAACCTGCGTATTTTCCAGGGGCAGACGGTACCGCAAATCGTCAAAACGCTACTTTCTGAAAGCAAGGTTAACGTTGAAGACAAGCTGAGCGAGAGTTACCGCGTCTGGGATTACTGCGTACAGTATCAGGAGAGCAGCTTCGACTTTATCAGCCGCCTGATGGAACTGGAGGGTATCAGCTACTTCTTCCGCCACGAATCCGGGCGCCACGTCATGGTGCTGACCGATGCCGCCAGCCAGCATCAGCCGTTTGCCGGTTACGAAACCATTCCTTATCACGTGACACCGTCCGGCGGCAGTACCGACGAAGAGGGGATCAGCCAGTGGGCGTTAACGGACAGCGTGACGCCGGGGATCTACAGCCTGGACGATTATGATTTCCGTAAGCCGAATGCCTGGCTGTTTCAGGCGCGCCAGAATCCAAATTCGCCGGAGCCCGGCAGCATTAACGTTTATGACTGGCCGGGGCGCTTTGTTGATCATGGACACGGTGAATTTTATGCCCGCATTCATCAGGAACGCTGGCAGGTTGAGCACCAGCAGATACAGGGCAGCGCCACCGCGCTGGGCATCACCCCTGGGCATACTTTTACTCTCTATAACGCCCCCTTTTTCAGCGATAACGCGGAATACCTGACCACCGAAGCTAACTACTGGCTGGAAGAGAATGCCTACGCCAGCGGCGGGAGCTCGCAAACAATGCACCGCATTGATTTCACCGTCATTCCTTCTTCGGTCACATACCGTCCGGCGCAAAAAACGGCCTGGCCGCGTACCTATGGGCCACAGACCGCGAAAGTCGTCGGTCCGCAGGGAGAAAGTATCTGGACCGATCGCTATGGCCGAGTGAAAGTGAAGTTTCACTGGGACAGGCAGGCAAAAGGCGACGATACCAGCTCTTGCTGGGTGCGTGTTTCCAGCGCCTGGGCAGGGCAAGGTTTTGGCGGTGTGCAGATCCCGCGTGTTGGTGATGAAGTGGTGGTTGACTTTATTAACGGTGACCCCGACAGGCCGATTATCACCGGGCGTGTTTATAACGAAGCCAGTATGCCGCCGTGGGACCTGCCTGGTGATGCCACCCGGATGGGCTTTATGACCCGTAGTAAAGATGGCAGCGTCGATAATGCCAGCTTCCTGTTTTTTGAAGACAGTCCGGGTAATGAATCGGTGCAGATGCATTCCGAGAAAGACATGATGGTGTCGGTCGAGAATGATCAAACGGTCAATATCGACGGTAACCGGACGACGACGATCAAAAAGACACAGACGGACACTGTTACAGGGGCTGTAAGCCTTACGTATCAGGATATCTGGAATACAACAGTGACCAACGCTGTGACCAGTACGTTTAATGGTGGTGAGACCACGACAATACAGAAAGGGCGCAAACTTGATATCACCAGCGGCGGTGATGCAGTAACGGTGAAAGGTGGACGTACCACTGAGATTACTGGTGATGAATTGCAGCATGTGACAGGGAAATTCATGCAGCGAATTGATAATGGCCTTGAAACGGTTATTCAGGGAGGGCAAACGGAGACCATTACCGGTGGGGTGATCATCAATGTGAACTCCGGTAATTGGGAGCAGAACGTTAATTCTGGTACGATTACCATTACTAGCCCACATGATATTACGTTAAAAAGTGCGACTAATATTAATCTTGATGCACCAAAGTCGTCTTATACGATAGCCGGCTTTAAAGAAACGCTAACAGGAAATAGTGCGAGCGTCACTGGTGCATCGGAAAGCTTGACTGGGTTTGCAATGGATATTAAAACCGCTTCTGTTGGTTGGACCCATACAGCAGTAAGTCGCAACGTTATTTCTTTTAGTCACAAAACATTTGAAAGTAAAAACTCTCCGATGGAGGTTACACAAATAAAAGCATTGGTTACATCAGGTGCGTTACACTGGAGTTCCAAATTATTAACCATGTTTGTTTAAGATCGGGAGATTGAAGTGGAATTTAGTTCAAAGTGGTTTTATGTTTTATTTGCCGCTTGCATATTTGTGATTATTGTCGTTGTTCGTGACTTGCGAGAGAGTTTTATACCACTCATAAAGAATGGGGCAATGCAAGACTCGGTAATGAAAAAAGGAATCGCAGTTAATGCGGATATTGTTGCGGCCCAACAAACTTCCATGTGGGATGGTGGGAAGCCTGTCTATCGGATAACGGTTAAATTCAAAACTCGGGAAGGGGATGAGTTTGAAGCCAGTATCTTGAGACCGCTTACTTTTGAAGAGATTGATCGTTTTAAGGCAGGAAATGGCACGACCATAAAATACGATCCAAAAAATCCGAAACGCATCGCCATCTATGACAGGCCATTGATTTTGGGTGATAACTAGCGCGACAGTGATATTTTGAATTTCTGCTTTTAATTTTGTATATTTCTTTATGCATTTACATGGTCTATATATTCAATGAATAAAACAAATTGGCATAGATAGCCAATGCTTATCGAGTCCAGATGATGACTACTTTTTCAGAACATTCAAATTTAATAGCGTTGGGCGTGATACTGGTTTTTATTTTTATCTGCCTTAAGGGATTGAAGGGGCAAAAAGAAGATGTTACAGAAATAAGATACTGGTTATCGAGAGATAAATGGCAGGGCGAGGTGACGACGGCAACATTGCGCGAGTGGAAACAGACTTCCACTACGCATAATTTTGATTATTTCTTTATTGTTACCTTTGATGCAAATCTGGAGGGTGGGGTGAAACAATATAAAGCGGCTGCCGCGCTAAAAGTATCTGAAATCTCCCAGCTTAAAAAAGGGATGCCCATTGTGATTAAATATCAGGGTGTTCCGCCACAGAAAATAGCAGTACTGAGCATGCAAGCTGAGCATTGATGATAAATATGAGATATGTTACAGATGTCATCGTATTCGCCGTCCTGGCTTTTTTTGCCTATGTTATTGTGTCTTTGCTTATCAGGGATATCAGGAATGCAAAATTAAAATCGCATATCCGCAAGAATGGTGTGCTTGCACAGGCTGAAATTTTGAATGTTGAAGCCTACACTGGAAAAATTTCAGATTATACAAATATTAAACTACATTATAAGTTTACCACTGATGAGGGTGTTGATATCGTTGGAACAGGAAGTGCGGTTATTTATACTTCTGATTTAAGACAATATCAAATAGGGAAGTTTTTTGATGTTACGTACAATAAAGATAATCCGTCTCAAGTTGTTATGGAAATAGAGAATGCATCTTTAAAACGTCGGCGGCGATGATTTTAATAAAATTATTGGTTGCAAAGGCACTGAAAGGGTTCCTGGCGTACAGCCTGGCCCTTGAGATGAAAATAAAGAAAACATCTGGCTGCATGCGATTGTAAATCAATAAAATGGTAAATTGGTTGGCCATTAAAATAAAATTCATATGAACATTCTTATCAATGTTATGAGTGACCCTTTCTTTATTTCTGGATTGATTATCACCCTTGCGGGACTGTGGTCTGCCGTTGCTTTTTTTAAGCAGTATGGGGTACAAGCGCGGTTATTGCGAGACTGGGTATCACGCGAAGAATGGGCCGGGAAAACCATTCATGTTCCTCTGGAGTCCTGGCAGCGTACCGGTACGAAGCGTGGCGAGTATTATCTTTACGAATGCTATTTCTTTGCGGATTTCGCTAAAAAGAGAAAGAAATACCGTGCCAGGGCCGCTGTTAAACCCAATGATATTCATAAACTGAAAAAAGGGTTAACCCTGACGGTAAAATACAGTGATGACAAACTGCCACGGATTGCAGTAATGAACGTGTTTGACTAAGCTTTTCTGGCTGCGTTTATTCTGGAAATAACTCTGCGTATACACGAAAGGTCCAAATTAATGGAATTTTTTGACACTTACTGGTATCTGCTGCCCATTGGGATATTTTCAGCCGTCTTTTATATTATCTACCTTAGCTTGCGCGATAACCTTATTGTTTATATTAAAGACTCCTTTAGGCAAGCATCAGTGCTTAAAACCGGTATTGGTGCCAATGCGGATATTATTGTTGCCAGGCAAACGGGGATGTGGGATGCAGAAAACCCTGTCTATTTACTGACGGTGAACTTTAAAACCCGTGAGGGGCAGGAAGTACAGGCAAGCTTCTATACATCTATGAACTTTGAAGAGAGAGAACGCTTTAAAGCCGGTAATGGCACCACCATCAAATATGACCCCAAAGACCCGAAAAGAATTGCGTTATACGATCGGCCACTCATATTAGGCGAATAAGGTATTACGGATGAAGATTATTAAACCTTTGCGCCTGAGCGTGCTCCATCGCCCTTTCCGCTGGCAGGGTAAAAATCATCTTGGCGTGTCGGTGATGGCGCTGACCGATATGGGGGAGGCCCCAACACTGCGTCCGGAGATGGAGCTCTGGCAGCTTGCCGCCAGTGAACTGCAAACCAGCGGCGGCGTTATTGATATGGCGATGCCGAAAACCCGTGCAGAATTCCTGGCCACCGGCTATGCCTATACTCACCACCAGCAGGAAAAAACGGCGGTGATGGCGCGGGTGGATATCGACAATCTCAGTAAATCACTGGTGGTGTTTGGCGACCGTTTCTGGTCGGGCAGCAAAATGACCCCACCGCAGCCTTTTGGCGACATGCGTCTGGACTGGACGCGCGCCTGGGGTGGTGCAGGCTGTGAAGAAAACCCGCATGGGGTGGGGTTTTGCCCGGAAAATCATCAGGGACAAAGCCTCCACCGCCTGCCGAACATTGAGCCCCTCCACGGGCGCATGACCTCGCCAAAACAGAGGCCGGAGCCTGCGAGCTTTGGGCCGCTTGATCTCTCCTGGCCGCGTCGCTTTCGCCGGATGGGCAAAAACTATGACGCCGGTTGGTTGCAGAACGATTTTCCCGGCTTTGCCCGCGACATCGACTGGACGGTATTTAATGCCGCCAGCCCCGATCAGTGGTGGGACAGAGACACCCTGCCTGAACAGGCGTCGTGGCGTATCTGGAATATGCACCCGCAAAAACCTGTGCAGGAAGGCACCTTGCCGCCCTGGCATGCGCGCTGCTTTATCAGCCGGTTGCGCCAGGAGGAGATCCTGTTTGAAGAGATAACCCTGCGCGCAACCACCGTCTGGTTTTTCCCGCATCTGGAGCAGATGGTACTTATCTGGCAGGGGCATATCCGCATTAATGAAGACGACGCGGCGGATGTTTTGCACTTAATGCCCGCGCTCGAAAAAAACGGTGCCGGGCGTTCGCTCAACCACTATCGCAAAGTCCTCAGCCAGCGCCTGGATAAAGAAAAAGGGGCGTTGTTCGCGTTTCGCGAAAAGGATCTGCTGCCGGAATCGCTAATCGGCCCGTGGCTGGACAGTGAGGTGCAGCAGACGCCGAGCCCGATGCGCGACAACATAAAGAATCGCGAAAAGCTGCTGCGTGAACAGTACCGGGAAAGGCTGGAAGCAAACGGGCGCGACATTGGCGACCTGCTCGGCAACATCGAAGAGCCTGAGATGCCTGCCCTCGATGAATTGCCTGAGTTTATGGAAAAAATGGAGCGTCAGGCGCAGCAGATACAGGCCGATGCGGAGCAGCGCAAACGCGAAATGGAAGCGAAATATCCGCACAGGGATGACCAAATGCCGCGCGGGCCGGAATCACTGCATCGCATGCAGGAAATGCTCCACCGCAACAGCGACCTGATGAGTGAGAAAAAGCGCGAGCAGGCGAGCGAGGCGCTGCATCAGATGTATCTGGCGGCTGTGGCCCAACAGCCCCCCGCCGTACGCCTGACAGGTGACCTTGCACAGATCATCCGCCAGCGTGCCGGACGTACATTCGCGCAAGGGGGCGATTTTAGCGGTATGGATCTCACCGGCGCGGACTTTTCCGGTATGGATCTCAGTGGTGCGAATTTCACAAAGGCGCTGCTGGAATGTGCTGATTTCCGCAACAGCAAACTGGATGACGCCTGTTTTGCCGGGGCGATGCTTGCCCGTACGCAATTTGGGCGCGCCTCATTACAACGATGTGATTTTACCGGGGCAAGCCTGGCGCTTGCTCAGTGTCAGGATAGCGATTTTAGCGGTGCACGCTTTAAAGAGACGCAGACACAAAATGCCTTATTCGAGGCGTGCATCTTCGATAACGCCAGCCTGGATGGATTGCTGTTACGCGAAACCGGGCTGAGCCGCTGTCGTTTCCACCACGCCTTGCTGGACGGCTGCATTTTTATGGAACTCACCCTGGCCGAACCCGATTTTCACGGTGCGCGGCTGCATAAATGCGCGTTTATGCAATCGGTGCTGGTGGCCGCAGTGTTTAGCGAAGCGCGGCTGGATAGCTGCTCCTTTGTCCAGACTCAGGCGGAACAGGCAAGTTTTGCCGGGGCCACTTTAATCGCTACCGCGATAGCGGCCGAAAGTACTTTAGCGGGCGCCGACTTCCGCCAGGCTTCGCTCATCCAGTGCAACCTGCGTCAGACGCCGCTCGCCGGCGCGCAATTCACCCTGGCGAAGCTGGAGAATTGCGACCTCAGCGAAGCGGATTGCCGCGCCAGCCACTTTGGTCAGGCAAACCTGATGGGGAGCCTGTTTGTGCGCACTGATTTTCGCGATACCGATTTCACCGATGCCAACCTGATGGGGGCGTTGCTGCAAAAAAGTCAGCTTGGCGGGGCCAATTTTAGCGGGGCGAATCTTTTTCGCGCCGATCTCTCGCAGGCGTTCATCAGCGATACCACCCGCCTTGATGGGGCATGGACGAAACGCATCAAAACGCTGCCGAAGCGCGATGGAGAAGTGATATGACGATGCTCACCGCAGCACAATTGCAACAGCGGGTGAAAGGCGGCGAGCCGGTCAGCGAAGTCTCCCTCGACGGGCTGGATTTGCAGGGCTGCGATCTCTCCGGCGGTATTTTTCAGGAGGTCTCGCTGGAGGGCGTGAACCTGCAAGGGGCCAATTTGCAGGAAACGGCGTTCACCGAATGTGCGTTAAACGGAGTAAACCTGCGGGGAGCCCGGTTAACCCAGACGGTGTTTAATCAGTGCGAAATGGCGAACCTGCGGGTGGAGGAAACGCCACTTGATGGATGTATCTTCAACGACTGCACGCTGACGGGTAGCCATTTTACGGGCTGCTCGCTACAGACCGTGCAATTTATGCACTGCGCGCTGGCAGACAGTCACTTTGATCGGGCAATACCTGAACGCAGCGTCTTTTTTGAATCACCGCTGGCTCATGCCCGCTTTGCCGGGTGTCGTTTTCTGCTGACCACCTTTTATGGCATTGATTTGCGTACAACGGTGCTGGAGGGCAGTCAGTTTGAACGGGTGGTCTTTTTCGACTGCGATCAGCGCGGGAAAGATTACGCCCGGCACGGCTTTACCGGCTGCCAGTTTACCGACAACCAGTTAGACGGCGCGGATTTTAGCGGCGCGCAGCTTACCCAGTGCAATTTTAAGGGGGCGTCGTTACAGACCGCGCGGTTAAACCAGGTCAATGCAACCCAGGCGCTGTTTATGGAAGCGAATCTGCGCGGCGCGCAGTGTCGTGGCAGCGTTTTTGATCAGGCTATTTTTGTCGGCGCCACGCTTGAGCAAGCCGATTTCAGCGAGAGCCGCCTGTTTCAAAGTATCCTGCAGCAGGTGAATGCTGTCGGTGTGCGTTTTACCCTTTGTGACTTGACCTACAGCGATTTTACCGGTGCCGACCTGCGTCTGGCCGACCTGCGCGGCGCGACCTTTTCCCGCACCCGGATGCATCGGGCAAATCAGGAGAATGCCCAGTTCACCGGGCGTCAGGGCATTCTCGAATATGACGAAGAATTATTGGCTGCTGAGGCCTGGAGCCTGCAGCGCCAGAGCCGCCGTTGAGGAGAGATAATGAGTAAAGTCAACCATCTGATGGCCCAACCCATACTGCCGCCCGTACAGGCATCGGCGGTGGTGACCCACTGCTTTGCTGACGGCAGCCTGACGGTAGAAAGCGAAGGGCGTGGCTGGCATTGTCGCCGTGCCGCGAGTTGTGTTATCGCACCGCAGACCGGCGATACGGTGTTGATTGCCAGCGTAGAGCGCCAAATCTGGCTGCTGGCGGTACTGGAACGGGCCAACCCGCAAGTTGCGGAGCTCAGCGTGCCGGGCGATCTGCATATTCGTAGCGCAGGGGAGCTAAGCCTGAGTAGCGAGGCGCTCCGTGTCACCGCCGGGCAGGGTGACTGCCATATCGACGAGATGAAATACAGCGGCGAGAAACTCTCGGCGTGGGTCAGCCTGTCGCGCGTTGTTGGCAAGCGGGCAGAATCTGTCTGGCAGACCGTCACCCAAATCAGCCACAGCCTGTTTCGCACGACCAGACAGACCGAGCAGGTTCGCGCGGGGCAACTGGACATGAAGGCTGAGGATTATGCGCGCCTGCATGCCCACAACACGGTGATCACGTCCAAAGCGATCACCAAAGTCGATTCTGAACAGATTCATATGGGATAAGGAACCGCCATGTTTGCGAACTGCCAGCTTTTCGGGGTTGATTTGGCCTTTCCGGATGTCTGCCTGACGCCCATGCCCGCCCCTACGCCCATTCCCTATCCGGATATTGCGCTGGGGCCGACGGCAATCCCCAATGCTTTTAATATCCTGTTTATGGGGATGCCTGCCCACAATATGGCGACCATCACGCCACTGACCAACGGCGATAACCCCGGCGTGGCAACAGGCGTGGCCTCTGGGACCGTGATGGGACCGTCCCGGCATTTAACCGGTGCGTTTACCGTGCTGCTAAAAGGCACTCCCGCCACGCGATTGACCAGCGTGAGCCTGCAAAACTCCACCAATGCGATTGGTATGCGTATCGTGCCGAGCCAGTTCAAAGTGCTGATGCTGGCGCCGTAATAACGGGACAGGATGGTATTAAGGGATGAATATCTCGACATTTGAAATTGTGAATGTTGTTGTAACGATAGTGCTGATATGTCTCTTTTTCGGGCTGGCAAAAAGAGTAGCGCGTAACCTTGAGCGCAAAGAGCAGGACATTCTGACTAATGGCAGCGATGTCAATATCACCATTTTATCCATGAAGCAAAGTGGGTTGTTTATTAATAACAACCCGGTGATTGAAATGTCATTACGGGTAGAACAACCGCAGTTTAATAAAAGCTGGCTGGTCGAAAAGCATAATGAAACGGCGTGGTTAATCGCCGTTGCAGCTTATCAGGTGGGGAATGTTTATCAGGGTAAGCTAGGGCAAAATGACAAGAGCCTGGTCTTTGTAAAAGACGGTAGCGGCAAACCGCTGCCTGCGATACAGCAGTAAAGAAAGACAGGAAAGGGACAATCGTGATCGATTTACATTCTGATATTCGGGAAATAGAGCGTTATGCAAAACAGTATGAGCACTATATTCCGTTTACTAACGCGCGGACGCAGCACCGCATGCTGTATGACTACATTGCACATCCACTGGTAGATGACCCGCAAGAAGCCGCGTCGACAAAATGGTATGACACGCCTGATCAGGTCAAGCCGCTGAATATCTGTCGCGACAGGGCCATAGGCGCGCTTGTCGGGCTCGCCGTGGGCGATGCCGTGGGCACCTCGCTGGAATTTATGCCTCGTGACCATCGCGCCGTGACGGATATGGTGGGTGGTGGGCCATTTCGCCTGAAACCCGGCGAGTGGACCGACGACACCTCTATGGCCCTGTGTCTGGCTGAAACAATGCTGGAGTGCAAATATGCCAGCAGGCAATGTTTCAGGGACAAGCTGGTGAAGTGGTATCGCGAGGGCTATAACAGCGTTAACGGTGTCTGTTTTGATATTGGCAATGCGACCCGTTATGCCCTGGAACAATATGAGATTAACGGAGCGGACTGGTTTGGTAATACGGCCCCGGAAACAGCGGGAAATGCATCCATTATTCGATTAGCGCCTGTACCGATCTATTTTCGTCGCAATTTCGCTCAGACATTCTATAACGCGAAAATTCAAAGTCAGGCCACCCATTGTGCGACCGAGGCTGTAAGTTCCGCACATTATCTGAGTTGCTTACTGCTTCTGCTGATTAATGGGTACAACAAAGAACGTGTATTTTCCCCGCAAATGATGCCGTTAGAGCCGCGGGTGCTGATCATCAACGCCGGTGAATATAAAGAAAAAAGCCGCGACCAGATCCGCTCCAGTGGCTATGTTATCGATACGCTGGAAGCGGCCATGTGGGCGGTATGGCACACCGACAGTTTCCGTGATGCCATCTTGCTGGCGGCGAACCTTGCCGATGATGCCGACAGCGTGGCGGCGACGGCCGGACAACTTGCCGGTGCTTTATATGGCTGGTCGGGGATTCCGCAGGAATGGAAAGAGAAGCTGGTTCAGCATGACCGCATTGCCTCAATGGCCGCGGCGTTATTTGACCAGGCGCCGGATGAGGATACGCCGACGGAATAAAATAGTGGCATGACTGAGGTTGATAATAACCTCGGCAGATAGCCAGGAACACGGTCTTATATTGTGCCCGATACAGAGCGATAAATATAACGGCCAGTACAGAGTGGCAAATACAATTTACCTCACCAGACATCAAAATTTAGTAAAAATACCGCAATCTTAGCGGGTGGATTTTCTCTATCGAATGGCATTTGCGCTGACGATTTCAGCGCGTTGCTACTTTTAACGGAATGAACCTTATGCTCAACCGTATTACCGTGCAGCTTCCGGTCGAAGGGCTGCTGTTCTGGAAACTGTCAGGGCGTGAAGCGCTGTCAGAACCTTATGCACTTGGCCTGACGCTGCTGGGCACCGATGCGCGCATGGATCGCAGCCAGCTACTGGGAAAGGCCGTCACTGTGACTGTCCCGACGCAGGATATAACATCGCCGCGCTACTTTAATGGCAAAGTGACCCGCGTTGCGGTGAGCGCCGTGGAGCTGTCCGGCACCCGCTACGCGGTCTATCAACTCAGCGTTGAATCCGACTTATGGCCAATGCAGCGTGACCGTAACCTGCGTATTTTCCAGGGGCAGACGGTACCGCAAATCGTCAAAACGCTGCTTTCTGAAAACCAGGTCAATGTCGAAGACAAGCTGACCGGCAGCTATCGCGTCTGGGACTACTGCGTACAGTATCAGGAGAGCAGCTTCGACTTTATCAGCCGCCTGATGGAACTGGAGGGCATCAGCTACTTCTTCCGCCACGAGGCGGAGCGGCATGTTCTGGTGCTAACCGATGCGGCGACCCAGCATCAGCCGTTTGTCGGTTACGAAACCATTCCTTATCACGTGACACCGTCCGGTGGCAGTACGGATGAAGAGGGGATCAGCCAGTGGGCGCTGACCGACAGCGTGACGCCGGGGATCTACAGCCTGGACGATTATGATTTCCGCAAGCCGAATGCCTGGCTGTTTCAGGCCCGGCAGAACCCGGTCTCACCACAACCGGGCAGTATTGATGTGTACGACTGGCCGGGGCGCTTTGTCGAACATGATCATGCGGATTTCTATGCCCGCATCCGCCAGGAGCGCTGGCAGGTGGAGCATCAACAGATTCATGGTAGCGCCACGGCACTCGGCATCGCGCCGGGTAACACGTTTACCCTCTACAACGCCCCCTTTTTCAGCGATAACGCGGAATACCTGACCACCGAGGCCAACTACTGGCTGGAAGAGAACAATTATGCCAGCGGTAGTGGCTCGCAAACGATGCACCGCATTGATTTCACGGTGATCCCCTCCACCGTTACATACCGCCCGGCGCAAAAATCAGCCTGGCCGCGTACCTATGGGCCACAGACCGCAAGAGTCGTCGGCCCGCAGGGGGAGAGCATCTGGACCGATCGCTATGGCCGGGTGAAGGTGAAGTTCCACTGGGACAGACTGGCGAAGGGCGACGATACCAGCTCCTGTTGGGTGCGTGTCTCCAGCGCCTGGGCGGGGCAGGGTTTCGGCGGCGTACAGGTGCCACGCGTCGGTGATGAAGTGGTGGTCGATTTTATTAACGGTGACCCGGACAGGCCGATCATCACCGGGCGCGTCTATAACGAAGCCAGCATGCCGCCGTGGGCGCTCCCCGCCGCCGCCACCCAGATGGGGTTCCTCAGCCGTTCGAAAGATGGTTCTTCTGACACCGCCAACGCCCTGCGTTTTGAAGATAAAGCGGGGGAGGAGCAGGTGTGGATCCAGGCCGAACGGAATATGGACACCAACGTTAAGAATGACGCCACGAGCACCATCAACGGCAATAACAGCCACTATGTCCGTAAAAACGAGCTATTACGTGTGGAGACCAACCAGACACTGGTCACCAAAGGGAAGTCTCTGGTATTAACGGGCAAAGATAAGCTGGAGGCGGTATCTGAACAGTATGTGGTCAGTTCGGGTACACGGCTACTATTGGCATCCGGCGAAAGCGCTATCGAACTGCTGGCTAACGGTACGATCAACCTGATTGGTAATGACTTTAACTTTTTTGTAAAAGGCGACGGGCATATCACGACCAAAGGGAAGTTGTACCTGAATGCGGATGACGGCAAAGCCGGGGTCGACGCGCCGGGTGAACGCCTGAAAGGAGATATCGATAAGGCGGTTGAGGAGTATTTCACGCCAGGAAAGGAAAATAAAGCGGGAGGGGCGGTTCCCGGTGCGGCGGCTGGCGCCCCCAAAAACAGTGCTAAACCGGTCTCCAAACCCGCCGTAACGACGGGGTTCGGTGATGATGTTGACCAACTGGCATCAAAATCCCCGACGCTAACGAATGATCTGAAAAAACTGAAGGACGATGGCTGGACCCTAAAAGAGGGTAATGAGGGATGGGGGACGATGGCTAACCGTAAGACCCAAACGATCACGGTAGATAAGGGCGCGTTGAACGACCCGGCACGAACTGTACAACTGCTATCGCATGAGAGCGGCCACGCAATGTATACGCCCAAAGATGATTTCTCTTCCCGTGATGCTTACCTCAACAGTAAATTAAGTGATGAGGGGGCGGCTACACTGAACAATATTAAAGTTCAGCGAGAAATCCTCGCCAACGGGGGGCCGGATATCGGCATTTCGGGCAATCCGGCCAACCAAAAAAGCTATAATTCGATTTACGATTCAGTTAAGAGCGGAAAGATGACAGAAACGGAAGCGCAGTCGAAAATCGGCCGAATCTTCGGACGAGGCGAACAGACATCGGTGACCGGCCAGGACTACGAAGATTATTATGGAGGATGGTATGACAAAAATTACCCGGCTAAATAAAGCCTGTGCCATCATATTCGCTAATTTACTCATGACAGGAGTTGTCGAGGCAAAAATGCAAAACGAAGATCTCTGGCAATTTATTTCTCATCTCAGCACATCTGTTAAAACCGTTAACGTGAATACCATTAACCGCTTCGCCTTGCCGGTTACTGAGGTGTCACAAAACGATAATTTTGTCTTCTATACCAGTGATGCAGTAAAACTGGCCAGCGGTGCAACGCTGTCGGCATTCGACCTGCGGGTGAATAAAAAACCAAACAGTAAAGTGTTGTTTGCGTTCGATTATGCAGGGCAATGTGTCTCGCTGGGCGAGGTACGTCAGCACTATGCGAAAATGGACATTACCGATACGCCGCGTGGACATTCGGTCCATGAAGTCACCAGTCATACCGCTGCAATTGGCGACGGCCAGGAAGTCACCTTTAGTTTCGCCGAAACGAATCCGGACTGTTTAAGCAGTGTGGTGATTACCCGCGAGAAATAACGTGTGATTCAGGCTGACATCTGCGCAGCCTGAAATCTTTTTGTTGTTTATGCACGTTTAACATCCCTCTTTTTATCTGGATTGCTGTTTTTAAGTGAATGCCCTTTGCATTCATCTCAGCGATTGCAGGCGAATTATTTTCATTAAAAGGCAAATGATGAAATATCACCTCCAGGAAGGTTCCTTTCAGCTTTTCCCGGCTGCATGGCAGGACACCAGCATGACGCTTCTGCGCGATGACGAAAGTGGGTTATCGGTTGTTGTCAGCCGTGGCCCCATTCCCGAAGGCAGCGATGCCGAGAAAGAATTTCATCGCCAGTGGGATCAACTGCGCGCACAAATGGGCGAAGTGCAGCAGAGCGCGTTTACCCGCGTGCTTGTCGGCCCACAACAAAATATTCGTGCCGTTGAGGTTGAAACCGCCTTCTTACGCGCTGACACCCGCATCTGGCAGAAGCAACTGGCGATGCAGGCGGTTGATAAACCCATGCTGCTTATTTTTACCTTCTCTGCATTGCGTCCATTTACCGAACAGGATGCAGAACACTGGAATGCCCTCAAACAAAGTCTGACGCTGAATAACAATCGGAATGTATAAGCGATGAGTGACAAGCACGCAGCCCGTAAGGGTGACGATATCATCCATTCAAGTATCTTCGCGGATATCACCAGTATTGTGGCCGAAGGGGTCGCTTATGCTGCGATTGGGTCGGCGGTAGCCGGGATCGCGGCGGTTGCGGCACCCTTTGCCGGGGCGGGTCTGGCGGCGGCAGGGCTGGCTGCCGTCGGTTCCAGTTGCGTGCTTGGCGGCATTATCGGGGGGATCCTCACCAACGTGCTGGGTAAGGCGGATGATATCTCCAATGCGGCCAATAAACTGGGGGACTGGATTTTCCCTCCTTCTCCCGCCGGAAAAATTGACAACGGTTCGCACAACGTCCTGACCAATAAGCTGCCCGCTGCGCGCGCCGCCGGTATGCTCACGCCTGCCGGTACGCCACCGCCACCGGAACCGCAGCCACCGGAAAGTTTTGCCGATTATGGCGGCATGCTGCTGTCGATGGCCGCACAGTTTGGCAGCAACATGTGGCAACCGCCGGTTGCATCCGCTGCCGAAGGCACCACGGCGCTGGAAGAGGACAAGGTGAAGTGCGAGAAACACTCACCACAGCAGTATCTGGCGGAGGGGTCAAAAAGCGTCTTCATCAATAACCAACCCGCCGCACGCGCCAAAGACCGAACCACTTGTGAAGCCACCATCTCAGAAGAGGTCTCACCCAATGTCATCATTGGCGGTGAAACACTCACCGTCCGGGATATTAAAAGCGGCAAGTTTCCGGGCCTGACGGTCATTATGGCGGCGACAGCCCTTTTCCGAGGACGTTTCGGTACCATCCTCAAATCAATGCCTTGTGCGCTGGCTTCCGCCGCCGGGGGCATGCTGACGGATATGGCGATTAACGCCGTCTTTGGGTCATCACATCCGGTTCATGCTGCAACTGGTGTGAAAGTCCTGAACGATGAGACAGAACAGGACTTTAGCTTGCCAGGGCGCTTTCCACTGGTCTGGCAACGTAGTTACAACAGCCTTACCCGCCGCGAAGGCCTTTTTGGCCTGGGCTGGGCCACCGCTTTCGACGGCTACTTACAACGGGAAGGCGATAACGCCACCTGGTTTGACGACACCGGGCGTGAGCTCACCTTTACGCTGCCTGCCATTAACGAAGCGCTTTACAGCATCAGTGAAGGGTTAATCATCCGCCGTAACGAGCAGGGTGATGTTGCTATTGCCGATGACGATGGTGCTGTGTGGCGACTGTTCAAGCCAACACGCTCTGACCCATCAATATTGCGACTGGCATCGCTCAGCGATGAGTACGGCAACATGCTGGAAACCGGCTGGGATGAGCATGGGCGGCTGGTGCGTATTCATGATGCCCCCTGTGCCATTGATGTCTCGCTGTTTTATGGCGATGAACGTTTCCCGACCCGGGTTACCGAGGCCCGCCATTCGGATGGTCAGCAATCCTGGCTGCTGACACGCTGGCGCTATGACCATCGTGGTCAACTGGCTGCTGTCGAAGATGCGACGGGCGTGGTGACGCGTGAATTTCGTTATAACGATGACGGACTCATGGTCTGGCACCGTATGCCTGGCGGGCTGGAGAGTGAGTATCGCTGGCAGAAATTTGACCACTGGCGAGTCGTGGAAAACCGTACCAGTAGCGGAGATGGCTGCCGCTTCACCTACGATCTGGCCGCGGGATTAACCACCGTTGAACAGTATGACGGACACAAGCGTCAACACTACTGGAATGCGCAGGCTTTAATCACCGCATTTGTCGATGAACGTGGTGAACGCTGGGAATTCGAGTGGAATGACGACGAGCAACTGACCCGGCGCGTTGATCCCCTAGGCCATGCCACGACCTTTGTCTACGATGACATGGGCAACCGTATCCAGGAAATCGATCCGGACGGCAATATTCAGACGACCCAGTGGCTGGTGCAGCGCGCGCTGCCGACGGCTATCACCATGGCCGATGGCGCCACCACCCGTTTTTATTATGATGAGCACCACGGGCTGGCGCGCATCGTCGATCCATTGGGGCAGAGCACATTGCTAAAGCGCGACGCTTTTGGCCAGGTGGTGGAAGAGGTGGATGCGGCAGGCAATACGCGTCGCCAGGAGTATAACGAGGCCGGACAGATTATCCGCGAGACGGACTGTTCGGGGCGTATCACCCGTTATCGCTTTTACCCGCTCGGTTGGCTGCAGTCGGTGAAAGCGCCGGACGGTGAAGAAACCCGCTATCACTATGATGCCGCAGGTCGCCCACTGCAACTGGAGCGGGCGGAGGGCTGGCAGGAGTCTATCGGCTGGAACTCACGTGGACTACCGGAATACCATATTACCCCGGACGGTAAGCGCCACGAGTTTAGCTGGGATGACGCAGGCCGGCTGGTGGCAACCCGTAACGCGCTAGGGGAAGAGGTGCGCCGTCGCTGGGACAGCCGCGACAGATTAACGGCATTGCAAAATGAAAACGGGGAAGCGTATCACTTTGAGTGGGGTGCGGATTCGCTGCTGCTTGCTGAAACAGGGCTGGACGGTGTCGCAACACAGTATGAATATGATGCCTGCCGACGCACTGTGCGTCGTACTTTCGCCGCCGGGCATTCACAGGCTTTAACGCATGCATTTCGCTGGGGCAAGGCGGGCCAATTGCTTGCCCGCAGCACGCCGGAAGGGCAGACCCGTTATCACTACTCTGCGAATGGGCAGGTTACGCGAGTGGCGTTACATCCCCCACTGGGTGATGACGTATGGAGTCAGGAAGCTGAACAGGAGCTGATCTTTACCTATGACGCGCTAGGACGTGTTATCAGTGAAGAGGGTGAAAACGGCAGGTTGGGCTGGACTTATGATGCGCTGAACAACCGTACATCGGTGGAGTTACCCGACGGGCGTCATCTGAAATATTTCTATTACGGAAGCGGGCATCTGCTGAGCCTGGCTCTCGATAATCTGCCGATAAGCGACTTTACCCGCGATGAGTTACACCGGGAAGTCGGCCGTACGCAGGGATTGCTGACAAGCCGCAATGAATACGATCGTCTCGGACGCATCCATCGCCGGGATGTGTTCACCGGCAATGCGCAGCGCCCGGCACCCGCACGCTGGTCACGCCGCTGGGATTGCGACTACCGCAACAATCCGGTGCGCGAAGAGCGTGATGATGATCCGTTCAACTGGTGTAACTGGAAATATGACAGCGCCGGGCGTCTGCTGGAACAGGACGGCACGTCCCCCGGAAAAGAGCAGTGGCGCTGGGATGCGGCGGGTAACCCGCTGGATAACAGCCTGCAGCAGTCTGTTCGCCATAACCGTCTCACCTGCTTAAATGGCATTCAGTGGAGCTATGACATTCATGGGCGGACCACCGAAAAAGACAACGGGCAGACACGCTGGCACTATCGTTACGACGGCGAGCACCGGTTAACCGATGTGGTGGCCGTACCGAGGGATCGCAACAAACCACAAACGCAGGTCAGTTTCCGCTATGACCCGCTCGGCCGGCGTATCAGCAAAACACGCCAGCAGACGCTGGGGGGCAGGCCGGTAGGAAAGCAGGTGACGACACGTTTTCTGTGGGAAGGTTTTCGCCTGTTGCAGGAAATTCACGACGATGTGCCCCTGACTTATGTCTATAGCGACGCGGAAAGTTACGAACCGCTGGCGCGTATCGATGGCACGAAGGATCCGGCTATCTTCTGGTTCCACTGTCAGCCAAACGGTACGCCGGAACGGATGACGGACCGTGAAGGACATATCCGCTGGGAAGGGCAGAACAGCGCGTGGGGGAAACTGCTGCACGAGTCGATACCGCAGGAGACGGGCTATGCGCAGAACCTGCGTATGCAGGGGCAATACCTGGATCGTGAGACCGGGTTGCACTACAATTTGTTCCGTTATTACGACCCGGATAGCGCCAGGTTTACCCAGCAGGACCCGATAGGGCTGGCGGGGGGGATTAATCTTTATGCGTATGCGCCGAATGCGCTGGGGTGGATCGATCCTCTTGGTCTTAAATGTTCTCATTCAGCAAAGAATCCGAAGGAATTCCACGCAGCTATAAATGATAAGTGGGGTCATAAAATGACACCCGCTGATATGAGAGAAGTACAAAAGACAATTGACAATATTAAATTAAATAGACCTGCTTATTCTCGGGATGGCATACCATTTGAGAATAATTTTAAGATATCACCTGATAGTCAACGCCTTAATACTGGAAGTGGCCCCTATAGAGAATGGACTGTAAAAACCCCTGGTGTTGGAAACCGAGGGGCCAGGCGCATTGTTGTTGATACAAAAACAGGTCAAGCATACTATAGTCATGATCATTACAACTCGTTCATAGAGATAGATCTTGGAGGATGGAAGTAATGAAAATAATTACTTTATCTGTTGATTTTAAAGAAATAAGTAATGCTGCTGAATTTCATGATAAATTTAAGCAGCTGTTTGGTTTTCCTGATTTTTATGGTAACAATTTTCATGCGTTTATTGATTGCCTTACCAGCTTGAGAATCCCGGAAGAAGGAATGACATCTATAAATATAAAGCAGAATGAATATATATTACTTGAAGTTAATAATATCAATCAGTTGCCTGATAATCTTAAACACGATTTTCTCTTGTCAATACAAGAAGTAAATAGTAGAAGTATTTTATTTGGTGAGAAGGCCTCTATATTATTACTGCTTTGTAAGTCTTAAAAGTAACAACAAAAAAACCGGGTAGAAAATTAAATCTTCCCGGCTTTTTTATTATTTAATCCCTGTTCAATCCACTAAACAAGCACGTCTTTAATTCCCTTAACCACCTGTTCAGCCTGGTAAAGTTGTTCCCTCAACTCCTGCACCTCGTTACCCTTTGCCATCAGTACAATACATCCCTCCGAGATCTTCACCGTCACGCCCCGCCCGGTGTCAAATCCCGCCTCTTTCAGCCAGTCACCTTTAAGGTGCAGGCTGGGACTGCGCGAATATCCGGTAAGGACTTTGGTTTTACGGTTGGTGCGGCAAATGCTGACATAACCGACTTTAAGACAGCGCTGTGTTTTGGGTATGATATTTTTGTATTTAACATGTTGATTAGATAGTAAAATAAGCATTGTTCACATAGTTCAATTTATCGGGGTATGGTGTTAGCGTATGAACTATAACGTGGTGATTTCAGGGATGTACGACCGAAACTGGCGGTATGATCCAAACCTTAGTTAGATTGTATGTTCTGACCCGATAGGGCTGGCGGGGGGGATAAACCTTTACCGGTATGCGCCGAATGCGTTGAGCTGGATCGATCCGTGGGGGTTGGCATTAAAGGGGGCGACTTTACAGGGAGCCCAGATCTCTTCCCAATTAATGAAACAAAACAGAATATTGTAACTATTGCAATGCAAGTAACTGGAGCTAGAGATTTCACCGAAGCTTTCAAGTTGGCTGGTATTTCTAAAAGTGAAGCGACCGGATATATATAGCATCATGTCGATGATTTTGATCCAGTCACACGAAAGACAACCATGCAAATAGTGAAAACATTTGCACATGAAGCTACTTCCCACATAAGGCTTCAGTCTCACAATTCGAAAAACATTTTGGTGTTAAATATGGTTCCCAGGAAGCTATTGCTGTCTCTCATTCCAAGAGCCGGTTGAAAGAACGTGTTCCGAAAAATTACGAACAAGCTGCCACAATTGAGGTGTAGAATTATGAATCATTTCAGTAAATGTGAAAAAAAAATCGGACGCGCGGATATTGGTAAAGTTGAGGAGAAACTATCTATCATCCTTCCTGAAGATTTTGTTTTACATTATTTACAATTTAATGGTGGCGTTCCAGATAAAAATTGGTGGGACAGTGATGATGACTTTGAGCCAATAGAAGTGGCAAGTTTTAAACCGTTTGTTTATAATAATTACACAAATGAAGATCCAAAATCTTTAATCGATGGTTGCTACATCACTATGTTGGAAAGAAATGTCATCCCTAAAAATCTATTTCCTTTCGCAAATGACTGGGGTGGGAATTTCTTCTGTTTAGATTTGGATAATTACTCTATCATATATTATGCAACCGATTCTTTTGATGAAGATTTGACTGTGCAAGAGAATCACATAAACCTTCAAAGGTTTCTGACAAATTCATTTGGAAACTTTATTAATGGATTGGTAAAGGAAGTGGATATTACTTAAAAGATTTTTGAAAAACATTTCACCCCATTATCTAATGGGGTATGATTGTTGCGAAACTTATTTGCTTGTAAAGTTCTATGGTAAACTGCAGGCCTTTTAATTCAAGGTAATCAATACATAACGCGGATGCTCACATTCCAAGATTTTTGGGATACCTCCCGTATAATTAATGTGAGATTTTATGAATATCAGACATGAATATAATGAAGCTTTAAATAAGCTAGAAGCTGATGTTAATGATGGTTTGAGAGATTTAATAAAAATATATTGTGTGGCTATTGATTCTTTTGACAACGACATTGTTGACTCTATTGCTTTATACGTGATTGAGATGGGAAATAAAGATACGTGTCTATATCTGCAAGAAATATTATTAGAAAAGCAAGATCCTTATTTAGTAAAGGAATTTAATTCATGGATAAAACAAATAATATTAAAATAAAAGCCGGGAAATAAATTAAACCTCCCGGATTTTATTTTTTTAACTCTCGTTCGGCACACTAAACGTTTCGTTCCACATCCTCTTAAATAATTGTTTAAACTGAAAAAAGTTACCTGCGCAGTTCCTGTGCTTCGTTGTTATCCGCAAGTAGGATCAGGCAGCCTTCCATCTGTTGCGTTATTATGACCCGGATAGCGTCAGGTTTACCCGGCAGGATCCGACCGGGCCGACGGGGGATAAGCCTTTACCGGTATGTGCCAAATGCGTTGAGTTGTGGGGATCACCATGGGGTTAACGGCCTGTGGTGCCGGAAGCGCTAAACAGTCCGCGAGAAATATGTCTTTTGTGGACTGGATTAAAGCGAAAGCAAAAAGTATGAATAATACCCATGTGTATATGGGGTATAAAGACGGTAAACCCGTGGATGTGGGTATAAGTAATGATGTGGATATTCGTGCTGGATAACATAGTGATAGATTCGATAAATTAGTTCGAATTACCGAAGAATCACTGAATCGAGGGCATGCTCGGAGTATAGAACAGTAAATTATTCATAATAATCAACGCTTTGAAAATTCCATCAATTGTATTAGCCCGACGAGGAAGTTATATTCAGATGCTGTTTCGTGGGGCGAAAATTGGCTTAATAACAACGGAGTTACTATAAAATGGCCGACAAGTTAACTGTAATGTCAGGAAATAAAAAGCAAAAAAAATGGCCAGAGGCAGGTGATGTTTTTTATTTTCAATTGAGCGATGGTCGGTTTGGTTATGGCATGGTCGCTTTAGGGAAAATAGATGTCGGCCCATTTAAGAATGCTATTGTCATATATATATATGATAATTTCACATCATCTCTCGGTGAAGATATTGTATTGAATAAAGAAAGATTGTTATTGCCGCCAATTATTACTGATGCTTCATGCTGGAAGAATGGATATTTTGTAACATTAAAAAATATAGATCCAAATAGTATGGATATCTATCCTGAACATTATTTCAAAAACCCGATAAGAAATAAGATTTATGATCATCATGGTACAGTAACTAACTTGTTAATTGATGGAATACCCGTAGATGAAGAGTCAATTCAATTCCATAGAAGTATTATAAAGTCTATAGAGTATGTATTAAATTAACACGAAAAGCTGGGACAGATTTTGAATCTTCCCGGCTTTTTATTATTTAACCCTCAAGCAAAACACTAAACTCCTCGCTCAGTTCTTGTATCTTGCTGTTATCCTCCGGGGGATAGTACATTTCTCAGAAACTACTATGATGACGGTCCACCCGGTCTCAAGTCCTGCCGCTTCTGGCCAGTTTGTTTGAGAAGCTGGCTGTGGCTGAATGAATAACCGACGGGGGCTCCGTTATTACGACCCGTATAGTGTCAGGTTTACACAGCAGGACCCGGGCTGGCAGGGGGGATAAACCTATACCGGTATGCGCCGAATGCGTTGAGTTGGGTGGATCCCTGGGGGTTATTATGTAAGTCCGCATATAGCGGAAGACGAGGCGTAATTAAAGCTAAGGCAGATTTGAAAAAAATGGTTTTACTGTAATTACTGAAGAAGTCACAATGAAAGTGAATGGTAAGAGGATAAGAGCTGATATTGTGGCGAAAGATGCAAATGGTAATTATCATGTCTTTGAAGTAAAAAATGGTAAAGGTAGGTTGACGAGGGGGCAGAAAGGTTCAGGTGTATACGATAAAGGGGCTGCGAATACGAATGATGGTTTAGGTGGTGGTGGAATCAGTCCATCAAAAGGCACTAAAGAGCAATTTGAAGTCTCTACAAATGGGCCTAATGGTATACCTGTAGATGGAAAGGTAAATATTGTCGATGCAACGTTCTGGCTTCTCCGATATTAAAATAAAGGTAACCCATGTCATTGAAAGAGTTAAGATATGAATTTGAGAGTCGACTTGATTTTTATCTGAAAAGTATGTTTGATGGACAAGAAGGCGTTAAGCTTGGGAAAAATAAGGTCACAATAAAAAAGGGTAAATCTACTGCTCATATTGATTTTGTTTTTCTTAATAATTTACATGCTTATGGAGCTATAATTGTAGTTAAATCACCGACTTTAAAATCAGAACTCGATACATTTCATCCACCATACAAATCAAATTTACCGAATGATGAATATATTTACTGTATATCTACAATGGGTGAAAAAGATGGTTGTCCATTATTGCCATCGACAGAAGATGGGATTGAAAAAACCTGTAGATTATTACTTGATAGATTAAAAAACGCTCAGCTTCCGGCTGTTTTTAATTTATTGGATGTGAATGAAGATTTGGTGTGGGATATAATTAGCCATCCTAAATATTATTCATATCCATTCTTACTCATATTGCTAGCAATTAAGAGAAATAATATATCTAAAAATGATATAGATGGTGATGTATTATTCAGCGAAAAAACATTAGGGTTTAATAGTGATAAGGATATTAAATTGGAATTTAATAAAAAATCTTTCAAGAATATTTATAATAAAAGCCGGATAAGAAATTAAAATTTTCAACTTGAATGTACGAACGAAATTCATAGCCTGATCTGCCAACAAGGGGGATTCATAGCCCTGACCCGATAGAGTCGGAAAGGAGGATAAACCATTTGCTGGCGTTACGACATTCACGGCCGCACCGTGTAGAAGAATAAGGGTCAGACGCGCTGGCACTATCGTTACGACGGCGAGCACCGGTTAACCGATGTGGTGGCCGTCCCGAGGGATCGCAACAAACCACAAACGCAGGTCAGTTTCCGCTATGACCCGCTCGGCCGGCGTATCAGCAAAACACGCCAGCAGACGCTGGGGGGCAGGCCGGTAGGAAAGCAGGTGACGACACGTTTCCTGTGGGAAGGTTTTCGCCTGTTGCAGGAAATTCACGACGATGTGCCCCTGACTTATGTCTATAGCGACGCGGAAAGTTATGAACCGCTGGCGCGTATCGATGGCACGAAGGATCCGGATATCTTCTGGTTCCACTGTCAGCCAAACGGTACGCCGGAACGGATGACGGACCGCGAAGGACATATCCGCTGGGAAGGGCAGAACAGCGCGTGGGGTAAACTGCTGCACGAGTCGATACCGCAGGAGACGGGCTATGCGCAGGACCTGCGTATGCAGGGGCAATACCTGGATCGTGAGACCGGGTTGCACTACAATTTGTTCCGTTATTACGACCCGGATAGCGCCAGGTTTACCCGGCAGGACCCGACAGGGCTGGCGGGGGGGATAAACTTATATCAGTATGCACCGAATCCGTTATCGTGGATCGATCCGCTAGGTCTTAGCAAAATTCATATTGGATATGTTTTTCGTGCGTTGACTAAAGGACAGAAAAAATGTGCGCAGGGAGGGGGGAAGATTCCGCCAAAAGATCCTCATGCCGACTATTCTGTACAGGAGCATATTGAAAATGGAAAGCTATCAACTCAACTGATATCTACTACGAAAAAAGAAAGCACCGCAGATTTTTATAATTAAAATGACAGTAAAGTAAAAATAGATTTATCAAAAATATCAGATAATGAAATTATTGATGTTAGTAATGGACAAGGATTATCTGGTAAGGCTTCTCGATATGCCAGGAAAGATAAAGAAGTAATCCTGACTAACGGTATCCCATCTGGTTCGTATGAGATTATTAAATGAACGAAGAATTATTTTCTCAATTAAAAAACTTATCAAAAAAACTGAATGATTTTTATAGTGAAGAATATCTATCTGAAGAGGATGAATATCTTGCAAATAAAGAGATAAAATCTGAACTTATTGAGTTTATTATAAAATCAAATGACTCAAGTGAGTTTTTACTTGTGCAGAATGCGTTGCTTCTCCTTTTTGATAACACAGGTTGTCAGGAAGATTTTGAAATATTGGATGAAATAATTTCACCATTATTTGAAAAAAAATATTCTTGATGATAAGTTACTGGAGAAATACTGTAATAACTCTCCTCTATCAAGATGGAGGTAATAACATAATAAAAACCGGGTAGAAAATTAAATCTTCCCGGCTTTTTTATTATTCAATCCCCGTTCAGTACACTAAACATCCCGTACTTAATTCCATTAACCACCTGTTTAGCCAGGTAAAGCTACTCGCGCAGATCCTGCACCTCGTTACTCTCCGCCATCAGCACAATACACCCCTCCGAGATCCTGACCGTCACGCTCCGCCCGGTCTCAAATCCCGCCTCTTTTAACCAGTTGCCCTTGAGGGTCAGGCTGGGGTGGGATGAATAGTAGGTTTGGTAATGTTCCGTCGGTTTTCGTGGCGGACTCTGACATCGCTGACTTTGTAGCGACGCTGTGTCTTGGAAAGGGTGACTTCTGGCTTAGAATAGCTCGGTGCAGATAAGGGAATATCAGGGTGTGGCGGTAGCGTGTCTGTAGGATGCAGGCCTTTTTAGCATGTTACGGTGAAAACTGACGGTACGATTGGCGCAGGGGAAAGAACTGTTCCGATGACCCGGTAGGGCTGGCGGGGGGATAAACCTTTATCATTATGCGCCGAATCCTCTGTCATGGACCGACCCGCTTGGTCTTTAATGTGGTTTAGCCAAACAAGGCGAAGATTTATATGTTGGTACATATGGTCAGGTACGAGGAGGCAACCTTAGATCTGGTCTTAATCCAACACATACTCCTCATCATGCAGTTCCAAATGCTGCCAGCCCCTACAACATATAGTAGAGGCATTACTATTAACTTACGGAAAGATCTTCATGAGTTAATTCGTCCGAATAAAAAGTTATGGAAAAGGCTGGAGACTTAAAGATGACTAAAGATGAAGCGTTACAATTTTTGCTAGAACATCAGCCAATGCCATCGGAACAACTCCTGACACAGGAGCTTATTAATAAATATGATGATGTTAGGAAATATTTTATTGAAAATCCTGCTAAAGAAGCTATACCGCTATTTATGCAATCATATGGAGATGGGGATGGTAGGGGAGTATATCAAGTAGTTGAGGATGTTTTTTATGAATGTGATATTAACGATGTTGTAATATCTATTTCAAATATACTTGAAAACCCTCTTACAGCTAAAGGCGTCAGATATTGGGTAACTCAACTTGCAGCTTCATATCCTGATAAAAGGCTAATTAATGGATTGAATATATCATTAGCATCAGATGATGGTGATATCTCTGAGGCAGCAATAATTGCTTTAGATATTATTAAATAAAAATAAGCCGGAGAAATATTGTACCTTTCCGACTTTTTATTATTTATTCCCGTTCAGCTCACTAAACCAGTACATACTTAATCTCCTTAACTACCTGTTTACCCAGTAGTACCCGATAGAGCTGGCGGGGGATAAACCTTTACCGGTATGCGCCGGATGCGTTGAGTTGGGTGGGTCCATGGGGGTTATCTAATAGTGGTATATTAGATAAAGCTATGGCTGGTAAAGTCGGAGACCGACTATCTGCCCACCATGTCATACCCGTTGAGGTGTGGAAAGAGAACAAATCATTCTTCAATAATATTGGCTTTGGAAAAGACATGAACTCTGCATTTAATGGTATTCATGTTCCAGGTAGCGCATCAGCGATGAAACAAGATGCAGGGAAAGGTATGGATGTTTTCCACAGCAGCAATCATCATAATTATAGTGACACTGTCCGTCAGCGCATTGCTCGTGTTGAACAACAATATAATTCCGGAAGATTGGATGCCAAAGGGGCGGGAATAGCTATAAGGCGGATCCAGATTGACATGAAAAATAAAGTTTGGATGGGACATATTCCCACAACAAAATGCAGGAGAATGAATTAATGTGCTATTATGTGATAATGAATGACTTTAAATCAACACTTATGCCAAGAAACTTACAAGGCATTGTTGATGAGAAATTAAAAATCGATGTAAATTGGGAAGTAGAAGGTTCTGATTTTTCGTTTCCTTATAGAATCAAAGATGATGCATGCCCAGAACATATTTTTTTGTTATGCAATAAAGATGTTGGGGCTTTAAAATTTGATTATTATAAAAAAGACTTTGGGCATTTGATTGACAAGTCTCTGTTTTCAATTTTTGAAAACTATAATCACAATATTTTTTTTGATAGAGATATAACACCAGTATCGATTGGAAATGGCCAGATTCTTCGTGATGATTTCAAATATGTATATTTTCCGGGCGATAATGTTATAGATGAAGAAAAATCTATTCTTGAAGAAGATAAGTTCGGGGATATTATACCTTTTAAAATTGAATTTAAGAATGATGCACTGGCATATGATATCCTCTCGTTCAGCGACACACTACTAGGCGGCTTTATTATTATTAAGCAAGAGGTTAAAGAAGCAATTGAAAAAAAAAGGTTCCGGGGATTGAAATTTGTGCGACTGGAAAATGCTTTAGACGCGTTCTGTGAGGATTATTTCTACGAGATAGATTCCAATCGTAAGAGAAAGCGTAATAAATTACCTTAATTGCCGGGATGTCTTCACCAGTAACGCTCAGCCCACTTCGCCCTGACGCTGGTCACGCCGCTGGGATTACGACTACCGCAACAACCCGGTGCGCGAAGAGCGTGATAATGATCCGTTCAACTGGTGTAACTGGAAATATGACAGCGCCGGGCGTCTGCTGGAACAGGACGGCACGTCCCCCGGAAAAGAGCAATGGCGCTGGGATGCGGCGGGTAACCCGCTGGATAACAGCCTGCAGCAGTCTGTTCGTCATAACCGTCTCACCTGTTTAAATGGCATTCAGTGGAGCTATGACATTCATGGGCGGACCACCGAAAAAGACAACGGTCAGACGCGCTGGCATTATCGTTACGACGGCGAGCACCGGTTAACCGATGTGGTGGCCGTCCCTAGGGATCGCAACAAACCACAAACGCAGGTCAGTTTCCGCTATGACCCGCTCGGCCGGCGTATCAGCAAAACACGCCAGCAGACGCTGGGGGGCAGGCCGGTAGGAAAGCAGGTGACGACACGTTTCCTGTGGGAAGGTTTTCGCCTGTTGCAGGAAATTCACGACGATGTGCCCCTGACTTATGTCTATAGCGACGCGGAAAGTTATGAACCGCTGGCGCGTATCGGTGGCACGAAGGATCCGGATATCTTCTGGTTCCACTGTCAGCCAAACGGTACGCCGGAACGGATGACGGACCGTGAAGGACATATCCGCTGGGAAGGGCAGAACAGCGCGTGGGGGAAACTGCTGCACGAGTCGATACCGCAGGAGACGGGCTATGCGCAGAACCTGCGTATGCAGGGGCAATACCTGGATCGGGAGACCGGGTTGCACCACAATTTGTTCCGTTATTACGACCCGGATAGCGGCAGGTTTACCCGGCATGACCCGATAGGGCTGGCGGGGGGGATAATCCTTTATGCGCATGCGCCGAATCCGTTGGGGTGGATCGATCCTCTTGGATTGAGAAAATGTTCATCATCACGTACACCTGAAAAGGTAAAATCAAAAGCGACAGGCAGAACGAGGCCCAGGAACAAAAATGAAGAATTTGCTTTAGATCATGTAATAAAACATCCTGAAAACGGTACGGTGATTATTAAAGCGGATCAAATTGGAGAAACTTACTTTAAAGGTAAAGGATGGTCTAAAGTGGAGCAAAAAATGAATGGCGTAATTGTTCATTATATGGCGAAATTTGATAAGCATGGAAGAATGACTCATGTGACTGATTATAAGATTAAGGATTAAACATGAAATTCATCTATAAAGATAGTAATCAAAAAACTTATCACTGGAAGCAGTGCGAGAAATTGAATGCTCCTTTTATAGAGATTAGTCAAGTTGATCGGGAGTATACGAATATATTTTATGATGTCACAACCTCCCAAGTTAATTTGGAAAAACTATCCGAGGATATTAGCGGTATATATATAAGTTATGCCAAATTCTTTATGTGCGAACATCAAATTATTGATGATTTATATGAACAATATTATTTTTTTAATTTGATAGTAAAGAGTGAGCATGCTGAATTTATTGCTGAGGCATTATATGATTATCTATTTGTAAAATTAAATCCTTAAGGAATATAGACAATTAGAAAACACTAACTCTAAATAACTGCGCGGAATAGGGCTACACTTTTTGCAAGCCCTTGCAGGACAAGGCATTAGAGCTTTTCTCTCCGCTAAGAGGAGCTACGCCGGGCTTGCTATGTTTTGCTCTTGCGTAGCTGCCACATGTTAATAAATGGCAAGTGTAACGGTATTAGACGCAGCTATTTAGTATTTTCATGGGGGGTATCTTGACTGTGAAATGGAGTAACATTATAACCTGTTCAGGTCCTACGACCCGAACAGCGGACGGTTTACGCAGCATGATCCAATAGGGTTGGCGGGGGGATAAACCTTTATCAGTTGCGCCTAACCTTCTTCGTTGGATAGATCCGCTGGGGTTAATGAATTGTGGTATCAAATATGGTGAACTGGATAGCTTAGTCGGCCAACAGGTGTGAAGGCTCGATTAAATGTAAGCCATATAAATACTGAAACGCACGCAAATACCAATATTCAACCTCCCGGATTTATTACCGGAGCTGGTTGTAATCGGGCAAGAGGGCACTTGCTTGGTCGTCAATTAGGTGGCTCTGGTGATGATGTTCGCAATCTAATTACTATTCAACAACGACCGGCCAATACACCAGTGATGAGTGGAATAGAAGGTCGAATAAGGAAGGCTTTGGAACAAGGGGAAGTTGTTGATCTAAACATAACTCCTATTTATCATGGCCCTTCCAGAATACCGGCTGGTATTACAATAAAAGCAGAAGGATCAGGAGGATTCTTCGAACACGTTACAGTACTTAATCCACCGGGAATGTAAATATGCCAATAAATAATCTAATTTCGATACTAACACCACCAGTTTCCCCTTCAGAATCGGGCAAGGTGATGAAATGGCCTTTGATTGAGGATAATTTATCTTTTCCGTCTGATTATGTTGATTTTATAAATACATATGGCTCGGGTCGTATTGCAGAATTTATTGTTATATTTAACCCATTTAGCGAAAATGAAGATGTGAATTTTTTCGAACAATATAAATTTATTTTAGAGGATCTTAATTATCTGAACGAGTCAGATAGCGATTATTATAAATATCAATTATATCCAAAAGATAATGGATTGATTCCAGTGGGAGTTACTGATAATGGTGATTATATTTTTTGGGTTGTAAATTCTAAAGGGAATAGTGATTTATGGGGGACCGCTATTATTTCATCAAGATCACCTGAAGTTGAGTATTCTGACAATGGGCTGACTACTTTTTTAGAAAGTTTATTAGCAAATAGGGTTAAATATAAATCATTTCCCGATAGCTTCCCTCCTGATGTTGTCAAGTTCGAAACTATTTAAAACGAAAGCCGGGAAAGAAATAAATTCTTCCCGGTTTTTTTATTATCTAACACCCGTTTTGTACACTAAACAAGCACATCCTTAATTCCCTTAACCACCTGTTTATCCTGATAAAGCTGCTCGCGCAGTTCTTGTATTTTGAGAGCCGTGCACTATCATTGGATACATTGAATAAATTATATAAAGTCTATGAAGTTCTCGCTCCTATCCATGCTGATGCGAGGTCAGCAATACCTTGGGTTAACCAACCAGGTAAGGGAACACAGTTAGAGCTTTCTAAATCGATTAATCAGCTTCTTGCCGAAGGTAAGTTAAAAGAGAAATAAGGTTGAAATGATGAGAGAGTTTTATAATTTTAAACCAAAAAAAATTTTATATGATGGGACGGAGGAGAGATTTTATAAATTTAACATGGGAATAATCATTCCCAAAATTGGCAAGTATATAATATTTAATAATATAATGGCGAGGCCTATATGGGAATATGATTCAGTCTTCCAAAAACAAATTTCCGATGAAATCAGCGGTGTTAAAACAATTTCTTATGAAAATGATAATATGCCTTCATATAAATATATGAACTTAGATATGTATGTATATAGTGATAACATTGATGGTTGTGCTGTAAATATTATTGTCGCTGCAGGTGAAAGCCAACCATCCAGGTTTAAAATAATCTTATTAGGCTATGCGATCGAAAAATAATTCTTTAAAGAAAAGTGTACATTTTCTGTATCTATAAAAATGATTGGGTAACTGTTAGAGGATCCGATATTTTCTGATTCCACTATCGGCCGAACGGTACGCCAGAACGGATGACGGAACGTGGAGGGCATATCCGCTGGGAAGGGCAGAACAGTGCGTGGGGTAAACTGCTGCACGAGTCGATACCGCAGGAGACGGGCTATGCGCAGAACCTGTGTATGCAAGGGCAATACCTGGATCGGGAGACCGGGTTGCACTACAATTTGTTCCGTTATTACGACCCGGATAGCGCCAGGCTTACCCGGCATGACCCGATAGGGCTGGCGGGGGGATAAATCTTTATCAGTATGGCGTAAATGGGCTCTCTAGAAGAGACCCCCTCGGATTAAAACAAGAAGAAGTTATACGTTATATGAGTAAAGACGAAGCTATTGCATCAGCCTCGGAACGCGGTGGTAAAGGTGGATTAGTTCCTAATAATCGTGGTGATAAAGCCATATGGGTTAACCATGATAGTCGACCTGGATTTAACCCCGGAAATGTAAAATATCGAGCAGTTATAACGGTTAATGACTCTGGAGTAGAACTTCTTAATCAGCATAGTGATATATCTAAAGTTGATTATAAAGAAACAGGATTAAAAGACGGCGTTCTCTCGAAGAGAAATGAACCTGGAGCAAAGGGTATTGGTAAAAATATTCTTGCCAAATTTAATGATAAAATTACTTCATTCCAGATTGAAAGCAAAGATGCTAAAGGAAATTGGAAGAAATGCGGTAAGAGGATTATTTAATGAATTTTGAAATGTATTTGCATAAGATTGAACATTTTATCAATGCGAGAGCCGAGATGAAAAGCTTTGGCGAGTATGTTTATGTACAGGACGAGCCAAATTTGTTTCCTGTTTTTTTAAAAAAAGAAAATGGAAAACTCGCAGAATTGAGCCATTGGCAAACTTGTTTTCCCAAAGGAATGCCCCTGCGTGCGTTGAAGGGATTAGGTTTAAGTGAAGATGAAAGCTACGCGTTCGAAGTTTTCCTCTCGCGACTAGGTTATCTGTTTCAAATTGATAACCGACAGCGTATAGATAAAGATATTTTTATCTTTTTTTATATATACCAACTCGTTTCTTTAAAAAATAACAATGAAGATTACGCAATAAAAGCAAAAAATTTCTTTTTGAGATTTTTATGTTTTGAAATGGGGATGGATTATGATGCTTATGACAAACTATGCGTTACCAGTGACGGGTTCTGTATAAATACTACTCGCAATGATAATGTACCAGTATTGCCTTTGATAGAGCACTTTTATGAATTGGTTGCAAAAGAGAAAAACTACGGCGATATTAAATTAATAAAGAATTATCAAATATCGGTATTGAATTTCTTGTTCATTGAGGATGGTCGGGATAATTATCTACATTTCAATGATACAAATTGCTATCTTAGCGACCCTAATGGCTTTGTATATACTTATAAAAAATCTCAGAAAACCATATATAAAGCCCTGGGGCAGTGCTTTGATAAATATCAGTCTACAGGGAATTTATTAATATCAAATTTTATACTGATGAACTACTCATATTACATCATTAGGGATAATCCTGCCGATCTTAAGTTTTTAAGACAAAACGTTCCTTCGGAAGTGTTCCAAAAAATTATTTCGGCCATAATATATAGAGGTTTTTTTGTTGATGAGGATGAAATATTTAAATTAATTGGTGAGGAATATAGGGTTATTCCTAAAAGAGATGAAGGAATGTTTTTTAATTTAATCTATTCGATTTAACATACTCGCTTTAATATATTAATATTCGACAGCAATAAGGGGTGACATCATTTCAACGTTGAAGCAGGTGAAGAGGCCTTGCTGTTCAAAGGGGAAGGCATGATTAATAAAGAACTTTACGGTATTCAATATTGAAAAAAACTCATGCAGAGCATGAATGGATGCCTGTATTAATCGTGCGGATCTTTCGCTTAACCAAAGTGCCATGTGACCTTTCGTTGATGCCCGGCGTCGGAGGTTATGCCAATAAACGCTTGGTGAACCGGAGCGGCATTCGCTGGCGTTACGACATTCACAACCGCACCGTGTAGAAGAATAATGGTCTGACGCGCTGGCACTATCGTTACGACGGCGAGCACTGGTTAACCGATGTGGTAGCAGGCCTGTAGGAAAGCAGGTGACGACACGTTTCCTGTGGGAAGGTTTTCGCCTGTTGCAGGAAATTCACGACGATGTGCCCCTGACTTATGTTTATAGCGACGCGGAAAGTTATGAACCGCTGGCGCGTATCGATGGCACGAAGGATCCGGATATCTTCTGGTTCCACTGTCAGCCAAACGGTACGCCGGAACGGATGACGGACCGTGAAGGACATATCCGCTGGGAAGGGCAGAACAGCGCGTGGGGGAAACTGCTGCACGAGTCGATACCGCAGGAGACGGGCTATGCGCAGAACCTGCGTATGCAGGGGCAATACCTGGATCGTGAGACCGGGTTGCACTACAATTTGTTCCGTTATTACGACCCGGATAGCGCCAGGTTTACCCAGCAGGACCCGATAGGGCTGGCGGGGGGATTAAACCTCTACCAATATGCTCCGAATCCGTTAGGTTGGATCGATCCGTTAGGTCTCACGTGTATACCAAATAAAGTAAGTGGGGATGCCCGAGAAGCGAAGCTGTTAAAACGATTGCAAAATATGTTTGGCAAAGAAAATGTTATTAGTCAGCGACATTTACGTAATGCTGACGGGAAAATGGTTGGCCTTGTTGATGATATAGTTCAGGAAGGTAGAAAAGGTTCTCGTATTCTTGATTTTGTAGTTAAAACGAAAGATGGCTGGAAAGGGATAGAAGTAACAAGTAAAACAGCTCCCAAAATAGTTCAATCTGCAAAAGAAGAAATTATTCGGGCCTCTGGTGGTAATTTTGTTCGCCATCCTGTGACTAAAGAGTTAATTGAACTTTCTGATGATATATCTCGAATAATACGCCTTGATTAGTGGAGATGAATATGAGTGTATTAAGGTTTAACTATTCAACCTTGTTGAAAAGAAATAAGAGCTTATCTTATCGTGAACAAATAACTAAGATAACTAAAGTATTGATGACTTTTCTTAAGGAAAATAACTTGATTTATTTAGAACCATTTAAGGATGACGGGGAAGTAAAGGACGACCTAGTGTTATACAGTTCTGATCTAACTGATTTGGGTAATCTTTTATTTAAAGAATACTATCCTAAATGGTCTGCATATATAGATCGTGGTGGGGATGTAAGTAATACAAAAATATTAAATGATGGTTTGAATATACTGAAAAGCAAATAAAATATAAAGCCGGGTAAGAAATCAAATCTTCCCGGCTTTTTTATTACTTAAATGTCGTTCAATTCACTAAACAAGCGCTTCTTTAATTTCCTTAACCACCTGTTTAGCCTGATAAAGCTGCTCACGCAGTTCCTGCACTTCGTTATTGTCAGCGATGATGGTCAGGCACCCCTCCAAAATCTTCACCGTCACGCCGCGTCCGATCTCAAATCCCGCCTCTTTTAACCAGTCGCCTTTGAGGGTCCGGCTGGGGTGGGATGAATAGTAGGTTTTAGTAATATTCCGGCGGTTTTCGTGGCGGACTCTGACATAGCTGACTTTGTAGCGGCGCTGTGTTTTGGAAATGGTGACTTCTGGCTTAAAATAGCCTAGTGCAGATAAGGGACTATCAGGGTGTGGTGGTAGCGTGTCTGTATGATGCAGGTGTTTTTAGCATGTTACGGTGAAAACTGGCGGTACGATTGGCGCAAGGGATAGAATTGTTCCGATGACCCGATAGGGCTAAATGGAGGTATCAACCTTTATGGTTACGCGCCTAACCCATTAAGCTGGATCGATCCACTTGGACTGTTTTGCGGTGTAGCCAAAAATGCTAAATGGAATAAGTCTAGGCAGGGAGTTGAAGGACCTGGATTGAGAGATCATTATGCTAAGCATGGTGATCAAGTTGGAGCTGGTTCAGTTAGAGAATATGATTTCAGTGCCAGAACTACTATCCAAGATTGTAGGAAATTTACTTATAGAGATAGATATACTAATAAACCGAGAGTCGGTTATTACGACCCCAATACTGGTTTATTTACAGCAACAAGTCAAACAGGTAAAACACCTACTATACTTACTCACTTTCCTGAAAGCTGGGATAATCTGAGAAAATCACCTGGTTTTTCAGTGCCGAATTAGCGAGGTTGATCCATGCCAGATAAAATGAGCAATATTGTTCAGTTAATAAACAAAGGGTATCGGCTACCCCATGATATTGAAGTCGTGGCTGGGGAGATATACTCAGCATTACAGCACAAAGAATTAACGAGTGACGATGTGATTAATGAATTTATTAATAGCGTTGTGACGTCTAAATACAAGGATATTGTTGAAATTACATATAATTATATGAATAGGTTGATTTATTCTGGTGATAATTTACTGCATGAGGAATTTTTGAAAGTGTTACATTTATTTGACTCAATAAATACATTGTCTTTTTTAGGCCTGAATGTATCTGCTGAAATTACAGAGAAATCTGATGCCGATATGATTTTCTTTCTAAAAAAATATGATAAATGGGCCAGAAGAATTATTTCTAAATATATTTTAGGTAAGCAATGGTGGCAAAGGATTGTTTATTAAAAATAATGCAAATAAGTATAGGTAAGCAATTGGTTTATTAATGCTCCATAATCACATGCTGCGCATGATAAAGCTGTTTGTGCGACTCTTGTATTACCATTATTGTCTACTCATATATCCGTCGAAGATCCACTGCGTGGCGATAAGGTCTTCTTCCGGTCAGCATTTCTTAAGATACTACGTTGTTAGGGCGGCATGAATAGTACATGGTTATACGGTTTGCGTAACAGATTCTGATATAGCCAACTTTATAATTCTATTATGTTTTTGAATTTATTTTTACTTGCTAACACACTGATTAAAAATAAAATAATCTAAGTTATCTGAATATGTCGATTGCGGATGTACTATGACGTAGTAGTCCCAGAATGGTACGAACGAAACTGGTAGTATCAATTGACGGGAGGGTAGATTCGTCGCCTTGATCCGACCGGGCCGACGGGGGATAAACCTTTACCGGTATGCGCCGGATGCGCCTAATCCGCTTAGTTGGATCGAACCGCTGGGGTTAAGTTGTTCTTTTGACAGTAAATCAAATCGTTAGCGAAATTATGAGACTGGACGTTTTACTAAACGACCAAACGATCCTTCTGAATTAG
The DNA here is from genome assembly GCF_040546205.1 of Citrobacter sp. UYEF32. Taxonomy (NCBI): domain Bacteria; kingdom Pseudomonadati; phylum Pseudomonadota; class Gammaproteobacteria; order Enterobacterales; family Enterobacteriaceae; genus Citrobacter; species Citrobacter sp. UYEF32. The sequence continues at coordinate 656,419 of NZ_JBEPNI010000002.1, forward strand.
TAAATAATGGTAGAATTAATAAAACCGATATTGATGCCTGGGCAAGTCAAGGCGGTATTCCTAATACATGGGGACATGATCCAGTAAAATTCCCTGGAGGTGGATTCAAATATGATGCAGGTAGTTATACCGTACATGGTCGTGGCGCTAATCCATTAGCGGCAGCCAAATTCCCTAACTCCAATGCTGCAAATGGCCCAACAGTAAGTATGAAAAATACTTCGACTGGAGAGGTCTTTAGAACTGATGGTACATTGGGAACGTTCAAATTAGATCCAATGGTGCCCATATCCCTCTTGATGGTTCATCTTATTAAGATATTAATATGAAATTACGAGAAATAAAGGATAAAGTCTCATCTCTTCCTACGGTAATGGATATATCGGATGAGCTATTGATAATTAGTTTTTTAATGACCGTTGAATCAGATGACTTAATCGAAAACAAAGATGTTTTTAAATGCATAATAAGGTCATTAGAGTTGTCATATACTGATTATGGTTTTATGGAGTTGACAGAGGAAAATGAGAGTATATTTATTGGGTTTTATTATTGGTTGAAAAAAATAGATAATGAATTTTGTTTGGGATTAAATGAAAATACTATGGATAGTTTTAGTTTGACTATTGAAGATATTAAAAAACTGATGCCATAAGTAACCAAAGCCGGGAGGATTATAAAACCTACTCGGTTCTTTAATTACCTGGCTTTGGTTTAATTCACTAAACAATGACGTTCTTAATTCCCTTAAGCACCTCTTTAGCCAGATAAAGCTGCTCGCACAGTTCTTGTATTTTGAGAGACGTACATTACCATTGGATACGCTGAATAAACCATATAAAGTCAATGAAGTTCTCGTCCCTATCCATGCTGATACTGGGCCAGCAATACCCTGGTTTAACCAACCAGGCTGGAGGTACAGGCAAACATTATGATCCTATAAATGGACAGGGTTGTATATGCAACAGGATGGAAAGAATATTATCTATGTAGGACGTGGCGATGCACCAAAGCGGAAGCTAAATACTTAGAACAAAGGATTATGGTTCTTAATGGTAGAGCTAAATCAACGAATTCCTTAACAAATCTCCTCAATAAAATTAGATCATATCCCTAATAACCCAAACGCTAGTACATATGATATTGCGGGTCATAGCAGTGATTGGGGTGGGAAAGTATTGGAAGATGCATTATCAATTCTAAAAGGTAATGGTTTATGAAAGTAAAATATAAAGAGGGTGACATATTCGTCATTCTTATGAGTAATGGCAAATATGCGCTTTGTCAGATTGTCTTTGCTCCAAAGCAAAAGTTCAAACAAGCGATAGGGTTCTGCATTTTATCAATACAGAATACCGAAGAACTTAAGGATAGCGGTTCACTAACACCATTATCTTTTGAAAAATTTGGCAAAGAGATGAAGGTTATTTTTACTGGTAATCAAAATATTAGTAAAGGTGTTTGGAAAATTATTGGTCACGCTGATCTCACAGAAGAAAAAAAACAATTAAAAATATTTAATTATGCTGGTGGTTTATATGATGGTGAGGAGGAAATCAGGCGGTTGTCTGTTGCTGAATACCCTAATTACACAACGATGGGGGTTTCCGGATTTGAGCTTGTCGACAATGTTCTGACCAATATGTGATCATCAGGGGAAGGTTACTTCCCCTGTTAGCTATCGTAGACATTAACTTTGATAAATATAAGTATTATATATAGAGTGATAAAGATATGTACCATATAAAGGAAAAATAATCCTACATTAAATAAACGCCTGGAAATATCTCAAGCACTTTGCTGCCTTTATTTTATATATCACATATTACGCCCGATTTTCCGCCTTTCATTTCTTTCACCCCCTCTTTAACCTGGTAAAGCTGCTCACGCAGCTCCTGCACCTCGTTACCCTCTGCCATCAGCACAATACGTCCCTGTGAGATCTTCACGGTTACGCTGCGCCCGGTCTCAAATCCCGCCTCTTTCAACCCGTCGCCTTTGAGATAAAAGCTGGAATGTTGTGAGTAGTACGTGGTAATGCGGGTTTTGCTGTTTATGTGGCGGGTTCTGCTTTAGAGTGGCCCGGTGCAGATAAAGGGACTATCAGGGAGCGGCGGGAGCTTATCCGTATGATATGGGCGCTTTTCGTATGTTATGGTGAGTCTGTTACTGAGGAGGTGCTTTGATCGATTTTTTGTTGAATAGCATTGCTACTGTATTAATTACTGTATTTGATACCGAAATAATACCGCTAACCAGGCACATATAAATTAGTATATTTGCAATGTTGTGACTGTTACTGCATTGCAATCCATTATTAAGCTGATTATAAACAGTGTAACTCAACAGCAAAACCAGAATGATTTTTGCCAGATAAGTAAGCGAGTCAGTTAAATTAAAATTCATTTTGCTCATCACCTAAACGGCACACCTGAGCGTGAGCTGGAATGAGAATCGAAATCACAGGTCGCACCAATGTTTGATACAGCCGCATTGCCACCACCACTCACCTGAGCTATTTCAAAAAAAGTTAATCCTCTGATGCTTAACATAAAATCCCTCTTGTTTGGCTTCAGCATCTTGTGTCCGCTGACTATTACACACACAAAAATTGTGTGAAAACGGTTTTGTGTAAATGTTTGTAAGTTTATAACTTATTAAAAAAAAGCGCTTTTTAAAAGAAATACCGGTTTAAGCCTGGATTTACATTTGTTTGAAAGATGTAGGTAAGCGGCAAATTTGTGAGGGACTCTTGAAATTAATCCGGCGTATCTAAGCGCTGTTATGATCGACCATCGCGAATAACACAGTGCAGCATTTTGTGAACCCTCGATACCCCACAAAACCATCCATCCCCGACGAATTTCCTCGCCTCGTCATACTGCGTGCTACCTGATCCTGGCTTTCACTCTATGGCGGCAACTGCTAAAATCCCTGCCCAAACAGCGACCTGACCTGGCCCAGGGTAACCCTGGCTATTCTTATGCTAAAACTGTTCGTCCGATACACCTCCGTGGGCGTGATCAATACGCTTCTCCACTGGCTGGTGTTCGCCATTCTGTTCTTTGCAGGTGCCAGCCAGACGATAGCCAATCTTGCTGCCTTTTGTGTCGCCGTGACGTTTTCATTTTTCGTCAACGCCCGCTGGACATTCAAAGCCCAGGCGACGACCGTTCGCTACGTGTTGTATGTCATTTTTATGGGGGCTATGGCGGCGGGCGTCGGTAAACTGGCCGATCGCGCGCATATTAACCCCGTGATTACACTCGTAGCGTTTTCTGCTATCAGTCTGGTTTTCGGTTTTATCTACTCCAGATTCATTGTCTTCAGGGTGAAAAAGTGAAGATTTCTTTGGTTGTTCCCGTCTTTAACGAAGAAGACGCCATTCCTGTTTTCTATCAGGCGGCGAAAGAGACGCTTTCTGAATACGATCTTGAAATTGTCTTTATTAATGATGGCAGTACAGATGCCACGGAGCAGATTATCAATGCGCTTGCGAAGGCAGATCCTGGCGTTAACGCGATTAACTTCATCCGTAACTTTGGTAAGGAGCCCGCATTGCTGGCAGGGCTCGAATATGCCACGGGGGATGCGGTTATCCCAATTGATGTGGATCTTCAGGACCCGTTAGAGGTTATTCCTGAGCTTATTAATAAATGGCAGGAAGGCTGGTCCGTGGTCCTTGCCAAGCGTAGCGACAGAAGCAGTGACAGCCATTTCAAACGTAAAACTGCCGGCTGGTTTTACCGGATCCACAACAAAATAAGTTCACCGAAGATTGAAGAGAACGTAGGGGATTTTCGTCTGTTGTCGCGTGAAACGGTCGAAAATATCAAGCTACTACAGGAACGCAATTTGTTCATGAAGGGCTTATTGAGTTGGGTTGAGGGCGAGGTAGCGGTGGTCGAGTATACCCGCTCAAAACGGGTTCGCGGAGAGTCGAAATTTAACGGCTGGAAATTATGGAACCTGGCGCTGGAAGGCTTTACCAGCTTTTCTACCTTACCGCTCAGGGTCTGGACCTATCTTGGCTTTTTGGTCGCCGCGCTCTCATTCCTTTATGGGACATGGATGATTATCGATAAGCTGATATGGGGAAATGCGGTGGCCGGTTATCCGTCGTTACTTGTATCGATCCTGTTCCTGGGTGGTGTGCAACTCATTGGTATTGGGGTTTTGGGTGAGTATATTGGTAGGATTTATATCGAGACCAAAAAAAGGCCTCGCTATATTGTAAAAGGCGCGAAAAAGGATAAGTAATGTTTAAGTTTAGCCTGAAAGAAGTCGGATTCTTTCTGTTGTTGTTAATTATTGCCCTTGGTGGTTCTTACTTTTTGACAATGCGTTATTTTTCCCTGGACCCGGACTCTGCCAATAGTCCTCTGGTCTGGCGGGCGTTTCTTACCGAGGGGTTTTCCGCTTTTAAAGACTGGGCACCCACGCCGGATAACTGGTATTTCACCACCTATCCCGTCAATTTCCTCTTTTTTGCGCTGATGGGGAGCGACGGCATTCATCCGCTGGTTCTGTCTACGTCAGCATTTGTGGGGTTAAGCGCTTTTATTCTGGCATCGGTCGTTTATACGATGTCGAAAGCCTGGCACGCACTGCTTGCGGCTATTTGCCTGATTCTGCTCCCGGCTTACGTTTACACCTTTGGTTTCGCTGCGCATCCTTTTTCGCATTACTCTACCAATTTCTTTGGGGTGCTGGTTTTTGCGCTGGCGTTCTTCAATATCCAGAAAAAATCCCAACCTGTACTCTGGCTGACGACCTTTATTGCGCTTTTTGCCTCTATTTCTGACCCGTGGTTTTTGGCCACGTATTTTCTCCCGTTACAGCTGACCTGTGGCTATTTTAGCTGGCGACGCCTTCTTCCTAAGAAGTTCAGTATCATATTGGGTGTGAGTTTTATTATCAGCATGTCCCACGCTCTGCAAAGACTGATGGGCTTGCCGATTCAGCGTTTTAAACTGATACCAATGGCGCAATGGCCGGATAATGCCGCGTGGGTCGTTCAGCTTTTAGGAAAGAGCCTGAATCTCTTTTTTGTTCACACGCCGCTGGCCTATATCGCCTCTTTTGTTATCTGGATGGCCCTGTTCCTGTGCGCCGTTATTATTTGTTTAAGGAAAGGCACTGAGGCGATTTTTGTCTCACTGTTCAGCTTCTTTACCGTCTCCGGCATTATTTCATCATTTATTATCAGCTATGATGCCCCCGCTGATATCAGCGCCCGCTTTTTTGTCAGCGCGGTCTGTTTTGCTATTGTGATGGTCGTTCTGGCCTTTTCCTTCACGAAGAAGGCCGTGATTGCGCTGGTATTCCCGCTTTATATTGCCTCTTCTCTCTATTCTTATCAGGTTACTACTAAGCCGTTGTACGACCAGGAAAACCAGACGTACGACTACATCTCCTTCCTGAAAAAGAATAATCTGACTTTCGGTTACGGGGATTACTGGAAATTATCTAACAACGTTAACTGGTTATCGTTTGGTGAAATCCATATTTCCCCGGTAATGTTTGATCAAACCGATTTCCATATTCAGTTTGATAACACGCGCCCTCAGACGCTGAGATCGTGGTTAACCGATGCTTACGTGCAAACCTCGCCGGAGCGCCAGTTTGTGGCGATCCCCGCAGTCGAAACGGAAACGGCACCCCATCCGCGCCTGGAGGCGGTGAGGGCGCAGTTGGGCAAACCTGACGAGACGCTGCTCTACGCCGATATGACGATTTTCGTTTATCACCACCGGATACCGCTACGCTAAGCACAACGGTGAGCCCTGAGGTATCAATTCACATCAGGGCTCACCGATTCATCCTCTCTAATAACCCGACAGGCAGGGAAAGCCAATCTCTGTTCTGAGCAAGGGAAACACCCCGGTAAGCGCAATTCAGACGCTGCCGACGCTCTGGCGTTTTTCCAGTCGCCGGTAAAGCGTACTGCGTGAAATTCCCAGTTTTTTTGCCGCCAGGCTCATATTGCCCTGGGCCTCACGGATGGCAATTTGCTCATCGGCAGGGGCAGACAGCATAACGGGCGCCGGGGCGGGAGTGGGATCGCCGGGCAGATCCGCCAGCCGGACCACCGAATGGTCATCCGCCAGCGCCAGTAATACCCGCAACTGGCTTAACAACTGACGCACATTGCCCGGCCAGGGGCGGGCGGCAAGGGCGTGGATAGCCTCTTCGCTAAGGGTAATATCACGCGCGCTGGCGCCCAGCTCCTGCCACAATTTCTGGATAAACTGGCGAGTGTCGGGCCATTCGCGCAGCGGCGGGATGCGCAGATGAAACTCCTGAATGCGGTACAGCAGGTCTTCACGAAATGCCCCAGCGGCCACCTGCGCGGTAAGATCCTGATGGGTGGCGCAGATCAGCGCAAAATTGACGCTGTAGGCGGTATTTGAGCCGAGCGGCGTCACTTTTTTCTCCTGCAATACCCTAAGCAACCGGGTTTGCAGACCCGGTGGCATATCGCCGATTTCATCAAGAAACAGAACGCCGCCGTGGGCTTCGCGGAATTTCCCGCTATAACCTTTCGGGTTGGCCCCGGTAAATGCGCCTGGGGCATAGCCAAACAGCTCCGATTCAATCAGATTCTCGGGCAGGGCCGCGCAGTTAATGGCGACAAAATTACCCTCCCGCCACTGGCTGCGGCTGTGTAACTCGCGGGCGCAATGCTCTTTACCGCTTCCTGTCTCGCCGGTGATACACAGGGCAATCCCGGCATTGATAATCCGCAGCGCTTTCTCTTTTTCCGGGTCAACCGTAACCGGCGTGCGGGCGACGCCACGCCCCATATAGCGGCGCGTGGGTGTGGTCTGGCGGGCGTAATAACGCTGACAATTGCTGGCTTCCAGGGTGGTTTCACCCGCATTAAGAGTAATGCCTGGAAACAGTGTCTCGATCGCTGTCGCACCAAAGTGTCCCGGTGTGAGACAGAACTCGTCTATCGCCAGCTTGTTTGCTCCCAGCAACGTGTTCTGCTCAAAAATCAGCAGCAGCTCCTGAGCGCTTCCCAGCACGCTGGCGTCACTGTGCAGGCTCAGCAACCAGCGATCGGCACTGACGGTGCTGGCGGCCCACGCATGCTCAATCTGGCAGACTGCCCGGCGAATCAGGGCGGCCGCATCGTGTTTCGGCAGTTGCGCCGGGGTGGAGATGTCCAGTACGCCGGCCACGGTGCCGTCCGGGCGGAACACCGGTGAAGCGGAACAGAACAGCCCGGCATTGCGGTTAAGGTAGTGCTCACCGCCGGAGACCTCGCAGTGGCGCTGCATAGCCAGCGCGGTGCCAATGGCGTTGGTTCCCCGTGCGTGTTCACCCCACAAATTGCCCGGCGCCAGCGCATAACGCTGCGCTTTATGCAGGAAATCGGCATTGCCGTGGGTTTCCAGTACCAGGCCGGTGGCATCCGACATCACCATAATAGACGGATGGCTGGACAATTCCGGTTGCAGCCTGGCAAGAAGCGGCGCAACTAACTGGCTTATCCAGGCATTTTCCGCCCGCGCGTCTTTCAGCATCGACCTGGCCACCCACGGCTGGGTGTCGTCGTCGCGGTGAAGCCCGTAATTGAGGCTACGCTGCCAGGAGTCTTCCAGTTGGCAGGGAAGCCCGGTGGTCTGCGGGGCGAGAGTAAAAGACGGTACGCGATGCGGCATGGCACACTCCGGAGAACTGAGATGTTACAATTGTGTAGCATAAAAGTGTCCCGCGTGTAGCGATGGACGACACAGTTCGCGAAGGGCGGTGCGATTTTTTTATCCTGTCAGACAGCAATGATAAAAATTTTAATTTCGTAACCTACTGTTTTAGAAAAAGATAAAAGATTTTCTCTGTTCGGCGCAGGTTTTGGCATAAGAGCTGCTTATGAAGGGATGTCCGCACAGGGCGCGACGCCTCACCTGTACCCATAAAAATAGAGGAACATCTTATGAAATACATTCACCCTGGCCAGACTGGCGCTAAAGTCTCCTTTAAAAAACGTTATGGCAACTACATTGGCGGTGAATTTGTCGATCCTGTAGAAGGGCGCTGGTTTACCAACACCACGCCGGTGACCGGGGAAGTGATTGCTGAGTTCCCGCGTTCAGGTGCCGCAGACATTGAAAAGGCGCTCGACGCCGCCCATGCCGCCGCAGACGCGTGGGGCAAAACCAGCGCGCAGGATCGTTCCAACGTGCTGCTGGCGATCGCCGATCGCATTGAGCAGAATCTGGAGCTGCTGGCGCTGACGGAAACCTGGGATAACGGTAAACCGATCCGCGAAACCCTGAATGCCGACTTGCCGCTGGCGGTGGATCACTTCCGCTACTTTGCGGGCTGTATCCGCGCACAGGAAGGGACGGCAGCAGAAATTGACAGCAATACCGTCGCCTACCACATTTATGAACCGCTGGGAGTGGTCGGTCAGATTATCCCGTGGAACTTTCCACTATTGATGGCCGCCTGGAAACTGGCGCCGGCGCTGGCGGCAGGTAACTGTATCGTACTGAAACCGGCAGAACAGACCCCGCTCGGCATTTGCGTGCTGATGGAGTTAATTGGTGATTTGCTGCCGAAAGGGGTGCTGAACGTGGTGCACGGCTACGGTACCGAAGCGGGTGAACCGCTGGCGCGCAGCAAGCGTATTGAAAAAATCGCCTTTACCGGATCAACGCCTATTGGCCGCCACATTCTCTCTTGTGCCGCAGACAACATCATTCCGAGCACCGTCGAACTGGGCGGTAAATCGCCGAACATCTACTTTGAAGATGTGCTCAATGGCGACGAAGAGTATATCGATAAAGCCATCGAAGGGGTGGTGCTGGGCTTCTTTAACCAGGGCGAAGTCTGTACATGTCCGTCACGCGTGCTGGTACAAGAATCTATCTACCCGCAGTTTGTTGAAAAAGTCGTGGCGCGTATGGAAAACATCCGCAAAGGCGACCCCTTTGACACCGACACCATGATCGGCGCGCAGGCCTCGCGCGAGCAGTACGACAAGATCCTCTCTTATATCAATATCGCCAGAGAAGAAGGGGGCGAAATCATCACCGGCGGCGCGCACGTTGCGCACGATAACCATCTGCAAAATGGCTTCTATATTCAGCCGACATTGATCAAAGGCGAGAACCATATGCGCTGCTTCCAGGAGGAGATCTTCGGGCCGGTTATCGGGATCACCACCTTTAAAGATGAAGCGGAAGCGCTGCGTATCGCGAACGACACGGAATATGGACTGGGGGCCGGGCTGTGGACGCTGGATATTAATCGTGCATGGCGCATGGGGCGCAACATTAAAGCCGGTCGCGTGTGGACCAACTGCTACCATCTCTATCCGGCCCATGCGGCATTTGGTGGCTATAAAAACTCCGGCGTAGGGCGTGAGACCCATAAACTCGCGCTGAGCCACTATCAACAGATTAAAAACTTGCTGGTGAGCTACAGCGGTAAGGCGATGGGCTTCTACTAATACTGCGTTTATTGCGTCAACATCGGGGAAAAGCGGGGCAGCCATGCTCCGCTTTTCTCTTTTTAGCGGCGAGGTACCCTGCGTAATGTATGGCCGCCTTGCACATATGCCTCTTTTTTCTGCGCATTGCCCGCCTGTTTTCGCACTAGAATGGCGTTGTGGCGAATAAAACATCAATTAGCAGACTAAGCTGCACGCAATATGCAACTTCTTACAATCTGGCACTAATTAATTCGTCATTGTTGCCGATGAATAGTGTTACCTAACGGAAATATTGCGCAATCAGGGTGAGAATAAGCGGTACTGCGTGCAAAGACCGACACAGCTAGTCGGGTGATTTTTATGCCAGTTGAATAAATAAAAGAGAAAGTAAAATTATGTCCAGACATATTCTCATCGTGGATGACAGCCGGTTGTCACGCATGATCTCAAAGCAGTATGTGCTCAGCCAGCACCCTGAGTGGCAGATTGAAGAGGCGATGACGGGCGAGCAGGCTATTGAGATGGCGGCCATCAAAAAACCGTATCTGATCCTGTTGGATGTCAATATGCCAGGAATGGGCGGTCTTGCGGCGGCGGCTATCCTGCGTGAGACGCACCCGGATATGCACATCGTACTGCTGACGGCTAACGTGCAGAACTCCGTGCAGGCGCAGGCCGACCAGCTTGGTCTGGGCTTTTTATCCAAACCGATTAAAGAACCGCAAATTCGCGCCATGCTGCAAAACCTGGAGTCGAACTGATGATCGATTTGACGGATATGAGCGAAATCGAAGCAGACAGCCTGATGGAGATCTTCAATATCGGTGTGGGTCACGCGGCTGCCGCGATGAGTGACATCGTTAATGAAGAAGTCCGCATGTCTGTCCCGTCGGTGCGCATTACCACCCGTTCGGAAGCGGCCGATGAGCTCGGGGCCGGTCTCTCATTGTGTGGCATCAGCCAGCAATACAAAGGGGCTTACGCCACCGAAGCTATTCTGATGTTTCCGGAGACCGCCAGCTTTGAAATTGTCCGCATGATGGTAGGGGATCTCATCCCTGCCCATGAACTGGGTGAGATGGAGCGCGAAGCGATGAGCGAAATCGGCAACATTGTGCTCAATGCCTGCGTGGGCACGCTGGCGAATATGTTTCAAAAAGAGTTACAGGGTTCATTGCCCGTGTTTCGTGTGGGGACCAGTGAGCAGATCCTGAACCCGTCGCACGACCCCAGCGACCCATCGGTGCTGATGTTGCGCATCGATTTTTCGCTGGAACGTCAGGAAATTGAAGGGTATCTGGCTTTTATCCTGGACATGTCGGCGTTGCGTGATTTGCGCGAACAAATCAGCCTCTATATTGAACGCGTTGAATCTGGTCTTGCTTCCGACGGGCTCTGATAACCATGAATGACAAGCTGCTACTGGATGCATTTTCCGCCCTGAGTCTGGGCGTGATTGTTGTTGATGCGAACTACAAGATTACGTTGTGGAACGCGTGGTTAGAAGCACATACAGGTCGTGCGGCAAGCGCAGCCAAAGGTCAGGATTTTTTCGCAGTTTTTCCGGATTTGCGTAACCACCGGGTTGGCGTAGCGATTAAACAAGCGATATGCCACAACTTACCGGCACTGTTGTCGCAATCGCTGCATCGTTCGCCTTTCCCGCTGTTTGCGGAACCCGCACAGCCCGGTGAGCGTTTAAGCCAGGCAATCACTATCGTCCCGCTGGGCGATGTGGAGCGTTACTGCCTTATTCAAATTGTCGATGTCAGCATGGCCGTTCGCCGGGAGTCGCTGTTACGCGAACAGGCACATGTGCTGCTCTCACAATCGTTATCCGACGGACTGACGGCGGTGGGTAACCGTCGCTATTTCGATCTGTGTATTGAGAAAGAGTGGCGTGCCAGTAAGCGTAATAACAAACCACTGGCGCTGTTGTTGATTGATGTGGATTACTTCAAGCGCTACAACGATCGCTACGGTCATCAGCAGGGCGATCTATGCCTGCAACAGATCGCGGCGGCCATGCGAGGTTCACTGTTGCGCCCCTATGACATGCTTTTCCGTTACGGCGGGGAAGAGTTTTGTGCGCTATTGCCGGAAACGCGCTCGGCTGATGCTGTCGTCGTGGCGGAAAGATTACGTGCGAGTGTTCAGGCGCTGGGGCTGCCGCATTCTGGCTCGCCGGGTGACATCGTGAGCGTCAGCGTAGGTGTTGCCAGCCTCAACCAACGCGTGCATACAGACTATGGCAGCTTAATTCAGGCGGCGGATGACGCACTCTACGAGGCTAAGCGTTCCGGGCGTAACATTGTTCGCGCCAGCACCGCAGCCAGGAGCCAGGCGTAATCCCCGCCAAACCGTCGAGCCGGGTTAAGCGGGGATTCGAGCACAGCAAAGCGTTTTACCACCGGGGCCTGCAATGCAGGCCCTGCTCACTGGCAGCGTGTTTTACTACGTAGCCCCACGCTGCGTAAAAGTGTCACCATGACACGCAGCAACGTAAACCGACAAAACAGCGGCTGCTGATACTGGAGCAGTGTCAGAAACATCGCCATCCTCCATGCTACTGTCCGTCAGTGAAAAACGGGAAGCAGGCCAAAAACTTCCAGAATAACGGTTAAATAGACGATCCCGCCGCAGACGATAACGGTGTTAAGCGTGGCATTATTGCAGGGCGCACGGTAAGCGGCTGTGGCGAAGCGCTGGCGGGCGCTTTTGACCAGGAAAGGTGGCAGGATCACGCTCCAGATGGTAAACGCCAGCCCGGCATAGCCGATGGCGTGGACAAAGCCGTTGGGGAAGAACAGGCACACCGCCGCCGGGGGCAGGTAGGTCACAATAGCCGTTTTGCAGCGCCCGATGCCGTTATTGGCAAAATGGAACAGGTCGGCGATGTAATCAAACAGCCCGAGCGTGGCAGCCAGTAGCGAACTGGCAACGGCAAAGTTACCGAAGAAGGTCAAAATCAATTCCATATAGCGGCTGGTAAAAATCCCGCCAATCGCCTCAACAAACACATCAATATTGCCGCCTTTGGCGATGATCGGCGAGAAGTCGGCACGACTGATATTGCCCATGGTCACCGCCAGCCAGAAGATATAGAGAATCAGCGCAAATAACGTTCCGACGATGATGGAATTTTTAATGTGGTGAATATTCTCTTTACCGTAGAGCTTCACCAGGCTTGGCACATTGCCATGAAAACCGAAAGAGATAATACAAAACGGCAGTGTCATTAACACATAGGGCAAATAGCGGGTTTGCGGCAAGGCGACGCTGGCGGTATCGAACAGATTATCAACGTTAATCGTGCCGATCATGCCGGAAAAAGTGGCGAAAAAAGCGATAAATTTACCGAAGATCAGAACGGTGGTGATGCGGCCAACCAGCAGCGAGCTGTACCAGGCAATCAGGCTGACAATCACACTAACCAGAATAATCGACACAGGGGAAGGTAAGTGCATCCCGCTGTATTTGGCGATGGTGTTCGATAATACCGCCGACGAGCCGGAAATATAGGCGTAGGTCAGAATATATAAAACAAAACCGAAGGCGAGGCCGACCACGAAATTCCAGCGTTTGCCGAGCAGTTCCAGGGTAAATGTATTAAAGCTGGCACCGACATCAAAATGCAGATTCACCTCAACCAGCATTAATCCGGTCATCAGCATCATCAGTGAAATAGCGATAAGGATCAGGGTGGCACCCGGAAACCAGACGCCCGCCATAGCGATAGGCAGTGAAAACATACCGCCACCCACCACGGTGGCAATAACAAGCATGGCGCCGTTGGTCAGCCCGGCGTCACGAATCGGTTCAGATAAAGAGAGGGCCATAATAGATATTCCTGAATAAGTATCCTACCCGTCGTTATTCAGATTGCACATGGGTTAGCAGCAACGCGAATAGTCAGGGTAGCGTTATATAAGTTTGAACATCATTTTTTATCGGCGAGAAACAAAACTGCCCCATCAGGTCATGGGGCAGGAAAACACATTAAATATATTCAAAGCGTGCGGTAAAGAAACGCAACTGTTTAGGTTCGTAAGTGAACCGTAACCCGCGAATATCCTCTTTGTGTTTATATAACTGAATAATCCCATCGGCGACGACATCCATATGCGCATAGGTGTATACGCGGCGCGGAATGGTCAGGCGTACAGTTTCCAGTTTCGGTTTATGGTGCTCGCCAGTCTCTTTATTACGCCCGGCGGAGATAATACCGCGCTCCATGCTGCGCACCCCGGTTTCCACGTAAATACTGGCCGCCAGGCTCTGCGCCGGGAACTGTTCCTGGCTCAAATGCGGGCAGAAACGGCGGGCATCCAGGAATACCGCGTGGCCGCCAACGGGTTCAACAATCGGCACGCCCGCCGCTTTCAGTTTGTCACCGAGATAGCGTACCTGCTTAATACGGTGCTCGATGTATTCAAACTGCATGGCTTCGCGCAGGCCAATCGCCATGGCTTCCATGTCGCGTCCGGCCAGGCCGCCGTAAGAGGGCATCCCTTCGTAAACCACCACCAGCTCACGCGCCTGAGAGAACAGGTCGTCATCGTTCATGCACAGGAAGCCGCCGATATTCACCAGACAGTCTTTTTTACCGCTCATGGTGCAGCCATCGGCATAGCTGAACATCTCATGCACGATCTCTTTAATGCTCTTATTCTCAAAGCCTTTTTCCTGCTCTTTGATGTAATAAGCATTCTCCACGCAGCGCGTTGCATCGTAATAAACCTTGATGCCATGTGCGCTGGTGAGCTCACGCACCGCACGCATGTTTTCCATCGAAACCGGCTGCCCACCTGCCAGGTTAACGGTCACCGCCAGGCAGATATAGGCAATGTTTTTGGCCCCTTTTTCATCGATCAATTTTTGCAGTTTATTCAGGTCGATATTACCTTTAAAGGGAACGTTCAGCGTGGCGTCATGCGCTTCATCACGCACGATATCAACAAAGGAGGCGCCATTTTTTTCCTGATGATAACGGGTAGTGGTGAAGTACATATTGCCCGCCACATACTGTCCCGGTTTTATCGCCAGTTGTGATAACAGGTTTTCCGCGCCACGTCCCTGGTGGGTTGGCACAATATGTTTAAAGCCGAACAACTCACGTACGGTGGCTTCCAGGTGATAGAAGTTGACGCTGCCTGCGTAGGCTTCATCACCCATCATCATGCCCGCCCACTGTTTGTCGCTCATGGCGTTGGTGCCGCTATCCGTCAGCAGATCGATATACACATCTTTGGAATTCAATAAGAAGGTATTCAGGCCTGCTTCTTCCATTTTTTTAAGACGCTCGTCACGGGGAATCATTGAGACGGTTTCAACACTTTTAATACGGAATGGTTCTGCCGGATAGATCATTTTATATCTCCAGTGAGTTCTGTAATTTAAAAAGTTATAGCGAATCGAATTCCTCCAGTTAATTCTGGAGGCGTCTTATTGTCCTTTCCCTTTCCCGGGAATCATTTGGCAAACGCATCATGCGATAAAGAGATGGCAAAGGGAATAGCGGGAGGGTAATTCGATTTCGGCGCTTTTTTAAATAATGTAAAACGGGTGATAAAGTTCACGGTAATAATAAAATATATTGTATTTTCAATTGATTGTACGAGTGATAAGTCATGATGACATAAAAAAGAGCACAATAAACCCGTTTATTCTGGAACATTCGGTGAACGACGTTTTTTTGTCGCTGTTTTGAAATGTGAACCAGCGAAGCGAAATTGAGAAATAAATCCCGTTTTCGCTTTCATTCATTTCATTAAGACCACTTATTATCGTCAATATTACTTTACGGGTAGAGTGTGTTGTGATGTAAAAGCATTGTTTTTCAGTTAATTAAATGAACCGTAAAGAGTGGGGCGCCTGGTTTTCCGTTCACAAAGTACACGGGTACTGGCAGCGGGAGTGAAGGGAAAAATGAGCCGGGCGCAGCCATGATGGCCGCGCAAAGAAAGGTATTAAGCCTGGCGGGACTTACGTTCACGCAGATATTTGTAGATGGCGTAGCGGGTGATGCCAAGACGGGCGGCGACAATCTTCACAGCGTCTTTTAGCTCAAAAATGCCATTATTATACAGTTGGTTAACCACCGCTTTGTTTTTGAATTTGCTGGTTATCATGACGTCTCTTTGTACGCTGGCGATAACGTTGTCTGCCGCTTCCATCACAACCTCATGCGGGCTGGCACCGAAATGTTCGGCAAAAGGCATGGGTTCCTCACCGTCCGGGATCAGGGTTTCGAGCATCTGGTGAAAGGGAACAGAGAGATTGATATTGACGCAAAATAACCCAATCGCTTTGCCTTCTTCGCCAAAGAGCACCGACGTCGCTGATTTAAACAACTCGCCTTTTTTATTTCGCGTAAAATAGCTCAGCGTATTATTGATGCCGGTCTTGTTAAACAATTGCAGCGTCTTAAGTCCCATATCGGTAATGGGCGAGCCGATCGTTCTGCCGGTATGGTGGCCATTAATAATTTTATTCACCGACGCGTTGTGATCTTCAAATGAATGCAGCACCACTTCGCAGTGTGGCCCTATCAGGCCTGCGATCATTTCTGCAAGGTGTGAAAATGATTTCATGCACTCGATATCTGCGTCGGTAAATAAGCCAATATCCTTGATTGATTCATCTTTATTCATTGCGATCTCCATTGGGTATATTTTTGCATCATATCGGGCATCGGAAACGGCTTAATAGAGAACGCTAAACAATATGAAGCGGATCACTTTAATAGAATAATGTATTTTGAATCAAGATGTTGCATTAAATCCGGTAAATAAATATTTACTCTGTGCAGAATTATTGGCAGCGGTAGCTTTGGGAAGTGAAATAGCAATGATGATCAGGGATATTAAGGTGGCGGGGCGCTGTTTGTCTGACTATTATTCGATTATGCGCGAGCAACAAATATAAACTGCTCGCACATTTTACGTTGGCTAGTCGCTTTTCTTTTCCAGATGCCCGAGATCTTTTTCCGGGAAGCAGTAATCTCGCACGCGGCGTTTTAGCTCTGCGGCATCCGGAAAACCGCCATCCACTTTACGGTCCCAGATAACCTTTCCGTCGATATCAATGACAAAAATACCGCCCGTACCCGGTATCAGGGTGACGGAAGCTAAGTCGGCACTAAAGCTGTGAAGCAGTTCTTGCGCCATCCAACTGGCGCGCAGCATCCAGTTGCACTGGGAGCAGTACTGTAAGGTGATGGCGGGTTTGTTTTGCATAATCATGTTAACCAGCAAGTGTAAACGTTGGCTTAGTGTAGACAAAAGAATGCGCAAAGCGTGAAGAAATTGTGAAGTTGTTGCAACTGATAATAGTTATCATTATGATTCCGATCAAGATAAAGAGCGGTGCAGTGTGTCTTGTGCTGACAGCACCCGCTCAATAAAAAAACTGGAAGCAACGGTGGGCCTGATACTAATAAATTCTAAGGCTTGCAACATTATGGGTACATCGCAACTTTCCCGGACACCGTTTCGCAAGAGCGTTCTGGTGACTTCACTGCTCGCAGCACTGTATCAGACCTCCGCCGTGGCGGCTGATGCTCACGTAAAACAGACCACCGCAACCGATACCCGGCAGGACAATGCCGATGAGATGGTTGTTACCGCACCTGCGCCGGTACTGAAAGCGGGCAGCAGCCATACGGTAAGCGCAGAGGATCTGCAAAACAAAGGCGCCAACGACTTTGGTTCAATCATGCGCTACGAGCCGCTTATTAGCGCCACCGGCGCAAGCGGGGGTTCCGGCAATGGCAAAAGCGGCTTTGACCGTGGTGGCTATACCGGATACAACATTCGTGGCCTGGAAAGTAACCGTGTCGGTATCGACGTTGACGGTATTGCGCAACCCGATGCCACCGGGCGTAGTTATGTCAGCCGCTCCGGCCTGAATACCTTTGGTATTGGTCGCGATTATATCGACCCTTATATGTACGGTGGGATTGATATTCAGTCTGGCGCCACCTCCACCGAAACCGCCAATACCTCTATCGGCGGCAACGTCTCGTTCCAGCCGAAATCGGCGGACAATTACCTGCACGCGGGTAAGCAGACCTACTTTGGTTACCAGTCGGATTATGATTCAGCGGATCGTAGCTGGCACAACGGCCTGACGGCGGCGGGCGGCGATGAAACCCTGCGCGGCATCTTTGTTTACAGCCGTCGTGACGGTCAGCAGACCCGTAATAACAGCGGCACAATTGACGCCTACCCGGCCAACTGGCACTCCGATGCGATGCTGGCTTCCGGTATCTGGCAGCCGAATGATGTACATAAATTTACCGGTACGCTGGATTACTACCACAAGACCAACCACACCCATTACGATGCGTGGAACAGCGCAGGCAGTTCCATTATCGGCAACGCCAACCAGACCAGCCAGACGCGTCGCTGGGGTGTCAGCCTGAAAGATGACTGGACGCCAGTGAATGCCTGGCTGGACAGCATGTCCACCAAAGTTTACTACCAGCATACGGAAGCCCACGACTGGACATACATGCCGGACAGCACCACGCTGTCGATGGAGACGGTAAATTCAAACTACGATACCGATACCTGGGGCATCACCAACGCGCTGACGAAAACCCTCGGGCGCCACGATTTAAGCGCCGGTTTCAACGCCAGCACCACCAAAACACAGCGTCCGTTCAGCCAGTCGCCAATACCGAGTGTGTTTAGCGAGATTATGCAGCCGGAAGCCGATAGCCGTGGCTACACGCTGGGGGCGTTCGCCCAGGATCAGATTAATTTCGACCTTGCCGATCGTAACTTTGCGATTATCCCCGGCGTGCGCGTTGTGCATCAGTCAATGAAGCCGGACAACCTCGCCAGTCTGACCAGCAACAGCACGGTGCTGGATGAGTCTGACGTGTCCACGCTGTATGGCAAAAACTCAGACACCCAGTGGCTGCCATCGCTGACCCTCCAGTACGATCTGACGCCGCGCCTGATGACCTACCTGCAATACAAACGCGGGGCGGAATTCCCCAACGCCAGCCAGTTGTACGGCTCCTGGAATCTGGGCTCAAACTATGCAGGGCGCGGGCAGTATGCGCTGGTGGGTAATACCGACCTTAAAACCGAAACCAGCGATAATCTCGAATGGGGGATGAAAGGTGAGGTGATGGAAGGCATTACCCTGCGCACCGCGCTGTTCTACAACAGTTACAAGAGCTTTATCGCCTATACGCGTTACACCCGTACCGGCAACCCGGACAAGTTCACCCGCGTGCCGTCCAACATTTACACCATTTATCAGGCGGAAAACCGCGATAAAGCCTTTATCTATGGCGGTGAAATCAGCACTAAATTTAACTTCGGCACCTGGTTTGAAGAGGTTAATGGCCTGAGCGCGACCCTGGCGTACGGCTATACGCAGGGCCAGTCGAAATCGAGCTATATGGGCGACAAATACATCGACCTTGATAGCGTCGCACCGATGAAAGCCATTGCAGGCGTGGCCTGGGATGACCCGGCAAAACGGTATGGCACCGCGCTGACCGCCACCTTCGTCAAAGGCAAGCAGGCCACCGCGACCACCCGTGAATCCTACAGCAATACCGGTTCGTCCCTTGGCGAATCCAGCGCCGAATACATGCGCGTGCCGGGCTACGGCCTGCTGGACTGGACCGCGTACTGGCAGGTGGCGAAGAACGTCAAACTGCACGGCGGCGTTTATAACATCACCGATCGCAAATACTGGGATTACCTGAACAGCCGTACCCAGGAGGAGACCACCAATCAGGATGCTTACGACAAAGCGCTGGCCGTCATGCCTGGCCGTACATGGCAACTGGGCGTGAACGTCGATTTCTGATTTTTGTTCCATTTAACCTGCCCTCCGGCCTGTGCGCCGGAGGTTTAATCTCATAAAGGAAGCACACCCATGACCCATTCATCGCAAGATTACGCCGCACTCTGGCAGCAGTATCAGGAGATCAAAACCGCGACGCCGGGCAAATACGCGCGCGACATTGCCAGCGAACTGGGGGTAAGCGAAGCGGAACTCACGCACGCCCGCACAGGACATGACGCCACCGCGCTGATCAATGACGCACGCGCGATCCTGAGCGCACTCGAGTTGGTAGGGGAAACGAAGTGCATTTGTCGCAATGACTATGCGGTTCATGAACATCTGGGCAGTTTTACCAACCTGCATATCAGTGAGCGTGCCGGTCTGGTACTGAACCCACGGGCGCTGGATTTGCGCCTGTTTATCAGCCAGTGGGCCAGCGCCTTTTTTGTGCGTGAAGCAAGTGCGCACGGTGAACGCCAGAGCATACAGTTCTTTGATCATCAGGGGGACGCGGTGCTCAAGGTGTACGCCACGGAACAGACCGATCGCGCTGCGTGGGGTGAGGTGGTTGCCCGCTTTAGCGCCCCGCAAGTACAGCCGTTAACGCTGCAACCCATCGACGCACCTGACTACGCGCAGGATGCCGACGGCGCGACGCTGGACAAAGCCTGGCGCGCAATGACCGATGTGCATCAGTTCTTTGGCCTGTTGAAACAACACAATATTTCCCGCCAGCAGGCCTTTCGGCTGGTCAGGGATGATCTCGCTATGCGGGTGGGTAACGATGCGCTGTCGCAACTGCTCAATACCGTGCTGCGGGAGGGCAACGAAATCATGATTTTCGTGGGCAACCGTGGCTGCGTGCAGATCTTTACCGGCGCGCTGGAAAAGGTGACGCCGATGAAAGGCTGGCTCAACATCTTCAACCCGGCCTTCACCCTGCATCTGCGCGAGGAGACCATTGCCGAAAGTTGGATCACCCGCAAGCCGACCGCCGACGGGCATGTCACCAGTCTTGAGCTGTTTGCCGCCGATGGCACGCAAATCGCCCAGTTGTACGGCCAGCGCAGCGAAGGCCAGCCGGAACAGATCCAGTGGCGCTCACAGATTGACGCGCTGGCAGAGAAAGGAAAAGCGGCATGAAAAAACTCGTCCTGCTGCTGGCGGCACTGCCGCTGATGGCCAGCGCCGCCGCCGAACGGATTATCACGCTTGGCGGTGATGTCAGCGAAATTGCCTGGGCGCTGGGGGCGGGGCCGCAGATGGTCGCGCGCGACAGCACCAGCACCTGGCCTGGCGAGGTGCAAAAGCTTCCCGACGTGGGCTATGTGCGCCAGTTGAATGCCGAAGGCATCCTCTCGCTGCGCCCGACCCTTGTACTGGCAAGCGCCCAGGCGCAGCCCTCGCTGGTGCTGAAAAAAGTGGAAGAGAACAACGTGAAGCTGGTCAACGTTCCGGGCGGTTATGACGTGGCGGCCATTGATAAGAAAGTGGACGCTGTCGCCGCCGCCATCGGGAAAACCGCACAAGGGACCGAACTGCGCAAAAAACTGGATGCCGAAATCGCCGCGTTGCCGACGCAACCGCTTAACAAACGCGTGCTGTTTATCCTCAGCCACGGCGGGATGGGGTCGATGGTCGCAGGGCAGGAGACCGCTGCCGACGGGGCGATTCGCGCCGCGGGTTTAATCAATGCGATGCAGGGCTTTAGCCACTATCGCAACCTCTCGCAAGAAGGGGTGATTGCCAGCAAACCTGACCTGGTGGTGATTTCCGCCGACGGCGTCAAAAGCATGGGCGGCGAAGAGAACCTGTGGAAACTGCCCGGTCTTGCACAAACACCTGCCGGGCGCACTAAGCAACTGCTGATCGTGGACGATATCGCGCTACTCGGTTTTGGCG
Source organism: Citrobacter sp. UYEF32 (assembly GCF_040546205.1). Lineage (NCBI taxonomy): Bacteria > Pseudomonadati > Pseudomonadota > Gammaproteobacteria > Enterobacterales > Enterobacteriaceae > Citrobacter > Citrobacter sp. UYEF32. The sequence goes on from NZ_JBEPNI010000002.1 coordinate 677,579, forward strand.
TTCGCACCCCACAGGCGCTGAAAGTGCTGCGTGACAAAGCGGAGCAACTGCCGTAATGCGCCCTGTGACCCGCTATCTCTGGGGGCTGACGGTGCTGCTGGCCGGGCTAACGCTGATGGCCAGCACGGTGGGGGCGATGCAGCTCCCGCTTGCCAGCCTCTGGCACAGCGGTGATGAAGCGTTGCGCCAGATTTGGCTGACTATCCGTTTGCCGCGCGTGCTGCTGGCGCTGGTTGTAGGCGCATCGCTGGCGCTTTCCGGCTGCGTGATGCAGGGGCTGTTTCGTAATCCACTGGCAGACCCAGGCCTGCTGGGTGTCAGCAGTGGTGCGGCGCTGGCGGTAGCCTGCTGGCTGGTGCTGCCGTTGACGGTGCCTGCTCTGGTGGCCCTGTATGCCCCGATGCTGGCGGCGTTTCTCGGTAGCGTCGGAGTGATGATGGTGATTTTCATCCTCAGCAAAACCCGAGACAGTTCGCTCTCACGACTGTTACTGGTAGGGATTGCCATTAACGCCCTGTGCGGCGCGCTGGTGGGTGTGCTGTCGTGGATCAGTAATGATGCCCAGTTGCGCCAGCTCTCTTTGTGGGGGATGGGGGGGCTTGGGCAGGCGCAGTGGTCAACGCTTGCCGTCGCCGCTACGCTGATGGTGCCCTCCGCCGTCGTGGTCTGGCGCGTGGCCGGGCAGCTCAACCTGCTGCAACTGGGCGATGAAGAAGCGCATTACCTCGGCGTGAACGTGCCCATGCTGCAGCGGTTGTTGCTGCTGTGCAGCGCACTGCTGGTGGCGGCCAGCGTTGCCATCAGCGGCATTATCAGCTTTATTGGCCTGGTGGTGCCGCACCTGATGCGCCTGTGGCTGGGGGCGGACCATCGGGCGCTGGTGCCCGGTTCGGTGCTGGCCGGGGCGATACTGTTACTGATTGCCGACACGATTGCGCGCACCGTGGTGGCGCCTGCGGAAATGCCGGTGGGGCTGCTCACCAGTGTACTGGGCGCGCCCTGGTTCCTGTGGCTTATCTTCCGTCAGGGGAGGGCGACCCATGGTTAAGTCTTTAACGGCTGAGCACCTCAACCTCTGGGTGGGCGCGCGCCAGTTGATTAACGATGTCTCTGTCACCCTCGAAGCAGGGGAACTGGTGGCGCTGATTGGCCCTAATGGCGCGGGGAAATCGACACTGCTGCGCCTGCTGACCGGGTTTTTAAAGGCCAAAGAGGGGCTGTGTTGTCTGGATGGCCGCCCGCTACACGACTGGCCGCCCGAGGTGCTCTCCCGCCACCGGGCGGTGATGCTGCAACAAACCCGAATGCAATTTGACTGGCCGGTTGAGGGCATTATCGCCATGGGGCGCGCGCCCTGGGGACCGGGCAAAGAAAGTGAGATTGTGCGCAGCGTGATGGCGCTGACCGGTTGTTGCGAACTGGCGGGTCGCCGCTATAGCACGCTCTCCGGCGGCGAGCAGCAGCGCGTTCAACTGGCACGCAGTCTGGCGCAGCTCTGGCAGGATGATGGCCCGCAGGGTTGGCTGTTTCTTGATGAGCCTACCTCAGCGTTAGATCTCTACCATCAGCAGCAGCTACTGCGCCTGATGAAAAGCCTGACCCGGCGCGGAAAACTGCACGTTTGTACGGTGCTTCACGACCTGAACCTGGCGGCGCTGTGGGCAGACCGAATTTTGCTCTTACATCAGGGAAAACTGGTGGCGCAGGGCACGCCGCAGACGGTTATTCAGAAATCGATCATCGAAAAATGGTATCAGGCGGATGTGCGGGTGGAGCAGCACCCACACAGTGAAAAACCGTATCTCTTTTTAAGCGAATAAACACCCGGCGAGAGGTCTCGCCGGGTTGTCGGTTATTGCAGATCGAAACGGTCGAGATTCATCACCTTCGTCCATGCGGCAACGAAATCAGCGACAAACTTCTCTTTGGCATCGTCGCTGGCGTACACCTCGGCAAGCGCACGCAGAATCGAGTTAGAACCAAAGATCAGATCGGCACGGGTAGCGGTATATTTCACTTCGCCGCTGGCCCGGTCGCGGCCTTCAAACAGCTCCGCTTTCTCATCAACCGGTTTCCACGCGGTGCGCATATCCAGCAGATTCACGAAGAAATCGGTGCTGAGCACGCCAACGCGGTCGGTGAAGACGCCATGCCGGCTGCCGTCGTAGTTGGCACCCAGCGCACGCAGGCCACCGACCAGAACAGTCATCTCCGGCGCGGTCAGCGTCAACTGCTGGGCTTTATCAATCAGCAGCGTTTCGGTCGGCATCTCATCTGCCACGCGGCGATAGTTGCGGAACCCATCGGCCAGCGGCTCCATCCATTTGAACGACTCAACGTCGGTCTGATCCTGACGGGCATCAACGCGGCCCGGTGTGAACGGCACGCTGATTTTCACGCCAGCATCGGCAGCCGCAAGCTCAATACCCACGCCGCCTGCCAGCACGATGATGTCGGCCAGCGACGCTTTACCGGACGCCTGCTGAATCTCTTGCAGTACTGGCAGTACTTTGACCGCCGTCGCATTCACTTCCCAGTCTTTTTGTGGCGCTAACGCCAGACGCGCGCCGTTGGCGCCACCGCGTTTATCACCGCCACGGAAGGTGGACGCAGACGCCCAGGCTACGGAGACCAGCTCGCTCACCGACAGACCCGATTCGGCAATCGCCGTTTTCAGGCTGGCAATGTCCAGATCGCTCGGTTGGTGGATGGCGGCAGGCAGCGGATCCTGCCAAATCAGATCTTCGCTCGGCACTTCCGGGCCAATGTAGCGGGATTTTGGCCCCATATCGCGGTGGGTCAGTTTGAACCAGGCGCGGGCGAAGGCCTCATTAAAGGCCTGCGGATCGTTCAGGAAGCGGCGGGAAATTTTCTCGAAATCCGGGTCGAAACGCAGCGTCAGGTCCGTCACCAGCATGGTCGGTTTGCGTTTTTTCTCCGGGTGGAACGGGTCAGGAATGATGTCCGGCGCATCTTTCGCTTCAAACTGAATCGCCCCGGCCGGGCTGCGGGTCTGTACCCACTCGTATTTGAAGAGGTTCTCGAAGAAGTAGTTGCTCCACTGGGTAGGGGTTTGCGTCCAGACCACTTCAAGGCCCGAGGTAATGGCGTCGGCACCCGCACCGCTGCCATAGCTGCTTTGCCAGCCTAAGCCCTGAGCTTCAATAGACGCCGCTTCCGGCTCGGCGCCCACATGGTCGGCTGAGGCCGCACCGTGGGTTTTCCCCAGCGTATGCCCACCGGCAATCAGGGCGACAATCTCTTCATCGTTCATACCCATGTTGCCAAAGGTCGCACGGATGGCCGCTCCGGCGGAAGTGGGTTCACCGCTGGCGTTCGGACCTTCCGGGTTGACGTAAATTAACCCCATTTCGGTGGCGCCGATGGCCTGTTGGGCAAGGCTTTCTGGATGACGGTGCTCAAGCCAGTTTTTTTCATTACCCCAGTTTACGTCGAGGTCCGGCTCCCAGACATCTTCGCGACCAGCGCCAAAACCGAAGGTGCGAAAGCCTGAGTTTTCCAGCGCCACGTTACCGGCGAGGATGATCAAATCACCCCAGGAGATCTTCTGCCCATATTTTTGTTTCACTGGCCACAGCAGGCGGCGTGCTTTGTCGAGACTCACGTTATCCGGCCAGGAGTTGAGCGGAGCGAAACGCTGCTGCCCGCGGCCTGAACCGCCGCGTCCGTCGATAGTGCGATAGGTCCCGGCACTGTGCCAGGCCATACGAATGAACAGCCCGATATAACTACCCCAGTCAGCAGGCCACCACTCCTGAGAGTCGGTCAGCACTTTTCTGATATCGGCTTTTAGCGCGGAGTAATCGAGTTTTTTAAACTCTTCACGATAATTGAAGCTTTCGCCTAAAGGATTGGAACGGTTGGAATGTTGATTAAGCAGGTCCACGCGCAATTGCTCTGGCCACCAGTCACGGTTGGTGGTGACACTGCTTTTCTTCGCGGGTTTTGCGCCGCCTTCATGAAAAGGGCATTTGCCTGCGGAGGATTCCGGGGACGTATCTTCTGACATGCTCATATCTGGCTCCATTTGCACTAGTGAGTCTCGTTACGATATACACTGCTTCCAGTTAGAGGTATTTGAATGAATCTACAGATTTGATAGCCAATTCCTTTCTTATAAGCAACACCGTTTGTGGGGAATTAAAATAAAAACGGCTCTTATTGACTCATCATTGATCAAGACGGGTACAAAGCGGTATTGCCCCGATCACAAGCGTGTGCCTGTTTTTGTAAAATCGCCATTTTTCAATGCATAAAAAATGCACCGCTCAACATCGTGATGTCATATATTTTTGTCAGTCTGTGCGTCCAAAACGGATAAAAAGGAAGCCACAATGTCGCAACCGCTTTACGTATTCGATCTGGACAACACGCTGATAGATGGCGACAGCAGCACCATCTTTAGCCGTTTTCTGGTCCGCGAAGGGTATGTCAGCGACCCGGAATATTTGCTGCATGAAGAACGCCTGATGCTCGATTACGCACGAGGGGAGATGGATTTGCAGGAATACGTTGCGCTGATCCTCTCTCCGCTCATCGGACTCAGCCGTGATGACGTTGACCAACTGGTGGCGCGCTGTGTGCAAACCGACATCCGTCCGCGTATTTACCCGCAGGCGCTCGCGCTTATCCAGTTATTACAGGCGCAACATCAGCCGATGCTGATTATCTCGGCTTCCGTCAGCCTGCTGGTGAAGGCAATCGCGCCTGTGCTGGGTATCCGGCACGCCATTGGTATTGAGGTTAAAATGGATAACGACCGCTATACCGACATCATTGACGGCACCCCGAGCTATCAGGAGGGCAAAATCACCTGCCTTCACCACTGGCTCGACGCGCATCCGCAAGCCAATGGTCCGCTGACGTTTTACACCGATTCAATTAATGATCTGCCCCTGTGTCTGCGTGCCGACGAGGTTTTTCTGGTCAATCCCTGTTCACAGCTCGCCGCCCAGGGAGAACAGCACCGTTGGCCGGTGCTGAACTGGCGTCTGGACTAAACCGCTACGGCGCTTTATAAAGCGGAACCGGCTTTCCGGTGATATAGCGGCGTCGCAGCCAGGCGGACGCCGCATCCATCGCCATCACGATCGCCACCAGAATCAGGGTGATAAACATCACCACATCCCAGTTCCACAGGCGCATGTTTTCGGCGTAAATCAGGCCGATCCCGCCCGCGCCGACAAAGCCCAGCACCGCCGCTGACCGGGTATTCGATTCAATCTGGTAGAGGCTGAGCGACAGAAACGTGGGGAAGGACTGGGTAAAGGTACTAAAGCGGTGTTTTTGCAGACCGCTGGCACCGACAGCCGTCAGCCCGCGAGCCGGTGAGCGGTCCACCGCCTCGTGGTTTTCCGCATACAGACGCCCCAGCAATCCGGTGTCCTGCATGATGATCGCCAGCACCCCGGCCAGTGGCCCAAGCCCCACGGCCCTGACAAAGATAAGCCCCCAAATAGCCATATCAACACCGCGCAACATATCGAACAGACGACGCATCAAAAACGCCACCACTCCGGCGATACCGCCTTTCATAATATTACGTGCGGCAAAGAAGGAGAGCAGCAGCGCGATAAGGGTGGCGGTCAGGGTCCCGGCAAAGACGATGGCGAGCGTCATGGCAATTTGGGTGAAGTAGTAGCGAAACGGCCAGTGCATAAAGTCATGCCAGACAAACATACGCAGGATGTAACGGCCAATTTGCGTGATGCCGTTGAGTGCCTGATCGGCGGGAATGCCGAACCGGGCAAAAAACCAGACGTAATAGAGCAACCCCGCCAGGGCAATCAGACCAAGATGGCGCAAATAACGCCCCTGCGCCTGAAATAACGTCTTATGTTGCTGACGACTTAATGCCACATCGGGTGCGGCCTGCCAGTGACTCATTTTCCACCCTCCAGCACCCACTGGCGCAGACGGCCAGACAGGGTATCCAGTGCCGCAACGACGACAATAATCAGCAGTAGCGTGATACTGACCTGATCGTAGCGGTCAAGTTTGATATTGGTCATCAACTCCTGGCCGATGCCGCCAGCGCCCACCAGCCCCAGAATGGTGGAGGAGCGGAAGTTGATCTCAAGGCGCATAAACCCATAGGAGAGAAAAAGGGGCTTCACCTGTGGCCACAGGGCGAAGCGGACGCGCTGAAAATGGCTCGCGCCACAGGCGGCCAGACCGCGCACGGGGCGGTCATTAGCGCTTTCAATCGCTTCGTAGAAGAGCTTGGTCAGACTACCAACGGTATGCAGCATGAGCGCCAGAAAACCGGGGATCGCGCCAATGCCAAAGGCCATCACAAAGATAACCGCCCACGCCAGTTCCGGCATGGTACGTAAAAATGCCACCAGCGCACGGATACCAAAACGGACCAGCGGCGGCGACCAGGTGTTACCTGCCGCCAAAAAAGCGAATACCGTTGCCAGGACAAACGATACCAGCGAGGCTGCCAGCGCCAGTTGCAGGGTTTCCCAGATAAGCGGCAACTGGATAGGCAGGCGATAGCCCCAATAGGCCAGCGACCCCTTTGTATGGCTGTCGGCAAAGAGCGTGGATACATGCAGTGTCGGCATGGTCTCCCGCATGTAGTCGAAGAAATTCGGCAGTGAATGCCAGATGGTGTTCAGGTTAAATTCCGCTGCGTTTCCGGCAGTAAAATAGAGTACGAGTAAGACAAGCGACCAGGCGACCGTGTCACGTTTCTGGCGCATTCGGATGTTCTGGTAATACTGCTCAAACGACATATTCGTGTTCATGGCTAACCGGTCTCAGGCGGAGACAACACTCGAACAAAAGCCCCGGGCGTTCAGCCAGGGGCTATTTTTTTAACGCACGTGAGGGCGAATTAACGTGCGGTCACCAGCTCACGTTTCATATCGATAATCTGTTTGTAATCTTCCACGCTGCCAGGACCGATATGCTGGGTGCCGCCCATCGCCTTGACGAAACAGGCATGGTCGTCGGTATCCAGTTTTTTGATGGCGGTGACCACTTTGGCTTTAAAATCAGCCGGCAGGCTATTGCTCACCAGAATAGGGCCGTTCGGGATCAGCGGTGATTTCCAGATAATGCGGATCTGTTTCATCAGATCCGGATGATCCATGCGAATCAGGCGGTTAAACGCGCCCACGCTGTAGCCGGAGTTATAATCGCCGACCATGGAAGTCCAGGTTACTGCGCCCGCGAACTGATTGTTCAGTACACCCAGAATGTCCTGCTCGTGGCCGCCGGAGAAGGTGACGCTGGAGAAGAAGTTGTTGTATTTGTTGTCGGCAGTGCCGCCGAACTGCTGTTTGAACGTCTGGTTCGGGATCAGGAAGCCAGAGGTGGAATCCGGATCAGCGAAGCCGAACGGTTTGCCTTTCAGATCTTCCAGTTTCTTATACGGGCTGTCTGCTTTGACGATAACCACAGAATAATAGCCGCGCGACTGGTCTTTATCGTCCACGGCGAGGCCCACAATATCCACCGCTTTCGGGTTGTTGATATAGACGGAGGCATACGATGCAGGCGACATGCTCAGCACCACGTCGACTTTGCCGCCCAACAAGCCCTGAATAACGCCAGAGTAGTCAGACGAGTTACGCAATTTAGTGTCGACGCTCAGTTCCTTGTCCAGAAAGTCTTTTACGCACTGGTTATCGCCAATTTGCTGGGTGGCGTTCTGCCCGCCGAGGATACCCAGATTTAATTCCTTCGGTTGTTCAGCCGCGTTCACCTGCCACGCCAGCAGAAGACCTGTCATCAATGCCGATAAACGTAATGCGCCTGAAATATGCTTTTTCATTGTCATTGCCTGTGTCGTCTCAATTGAAGGAAGAATTAATGCAGTTGACTTATTTCATCACCATAAAGCGTGTGCAAAACATCCTGTGTCAGCGCAGAAGGGGAGGCGTCAAAAACAATCCGTCCCTGTGCAACACCGATAACGCGCGTGCAGTATTCCTTTACCAGTTCCACGGAATGCAGGTTTACCATCACGCTGATGCCTTGCTCACTCACTTCTCGTAACACGCGCATAATGCGCTGCGTATTTTTGGGATCCAGCGAGGCGACGGGTTCATCCGCCAGTAAAATCGAGGGGTTTTGAATTAACGCCCGACAAATTGCCACGCGCTGCATCTGACCGCCGGAGAGGGTTTCCGCACGTTGCAGCGCGTGCGGCAGCATGTTGAGCCACTCCAGCAGTGCAATAGCTTTTGCGCGATCTTCGGCTGTAAAGACTTTGAACAACGACTTAAAGCTTGAGGTCTGGCTAAGCCTGCCCAGCAGTACGTTGGTCAGCACGTCGAGACGCGGCACCAGGCAAAAGTCCTGAAAAATCATCCCGCACTGGCTGCGCCACTGGCTCAGCTCACGGCCTTCAAGGCGAGAAACGTCGCGCGGTAGACCGACATCGGGGAAACTCAGGATCTCACCGGATGTCGCGCTATGCGTTCCGTTGAGCACATGCAGCAGGGTGGATTTACCGGCGCCGGAGCGGCCAATCACGCCGACCATCTCACCGCTGTGCAGGTCAAAGCTGATGTCCTGCAACACAGTCTGATGGCTGTTGTAGGATTTGCTTACGTTTTTGACGCTCAGCACCTTATGCAGCGGGGCGCTGTACAAGTGGTGCGACGAGGGCTCCAGGGTTTCCGGGTGTTCTGCCAGTGCGCTGTTCATGTGTCATCCAGATTTTTCACGAGAATGCCCAACATTACGGGGATTGCGTGTGATCGTTTTATGATGAAACCGAGAACAAATAATGAACGGGATGAAAAAACGTCCTGGCGTAAGGCTATTGAAAAAGGATAAAAACGATAAGGTCGTTATGGGCGAGGGGCGGACATTTTGCATCTGTTGACGAAGTAATCATCACCAGTTGAATATACCATCCCAGTGACACAATGACTGAAAGGGGTCTGATAGTGCTGATCTACAACGTTTTTGGACGGCATATTGGGGTCAAGCGTGAAGGTGGTTGCTGGTTGGTATTCCGCGCAGACCTGACGGGGTGCCAATTCTGTTCATTGACCACTTTTCAGGAATACGGAACCAGAGATCGCCTTACCGTAACCCGTCAGCTCCACTTTCTTCCGGAACGGGGCCATTGTGGTCATTTGCCGTGTCCCTTGGACAGCCCGGTTATTCTGCCCATCAGAGATGATGATTATCGCCTCTCGTGCTGAATGCGAGATATTTGAACGGCATGTGCCCCGCGCTTACCGGGTCGTTTTTTTACTTACGGCCAGATAGATCACATAGCCGGCTCCCAGGGGGATCGCGATGGTAAAGAGAAGCATGTAGTACATTGCATAAATGCCGTTTTTTGCAGGTGTCTCCATCCATATGCCGGTGGTCCAGTCTTCCGTACGGGTGTATCTGAGTGCGATCTGCTCAATGCACTGTTTTGCAAAGGGAAACATCAGCATGCAACACGCTGCCAGCAGGTACAGACCCTCAATGGTTTCTGTCCGGGACTTGTCCCATAGGGTGTAGACGATGATCCCGAATAAAACAGCTCCCCAAATAAAATGGCGAAGATAATCCTTTAGCGTCATGTGCTACCTGATTGGTGTGAGAGTCCCCCCATATTGTAAAGGAGACATCGACCGTGGGTACAGCTTGGTCCGGTATTAGCATCACGGAGAAGATGCAGAAAGCCCCGTTTGAGTTCCGACCACTGATAAGATCGCGGCAGTGACCTTTGTAATGACCCTCGTTTAATTCTCCGTCCCACCTGGACACTACGCCAATTTTGTCCATCAGAGATGAGCCTGTCGCCTCTCGTATTGAATGCGAGATATTTAACCGGCAGCTATGAGCGTGAAGCGGATATTCAATCTCGCGACATTTCGGCTAAAGAGTTTTCTTCCCCGAAGCAGACCGAATCTATTCTTGTCATCGCTGTGCCTTGGGCTGGATCTCTTCAAAATCGTCACTGATTTCAGTGCAAAAATTCAGAAAGGCCTCGACAGCTGCTGGTGCCAGACGACGCGATGGGCGGGCAATGTACAGCGGATAGGTTTCATCCCGCCACTCCGGAAACAGTTCTGTGAGCTTCCCGTCCGCTATCAGGTGCGCGACACTCAGTGACAACACCTGCGCAATACCGGTGCCGCTCACACAGGCCTGCACCATAAGATCGACATCAGTTGTGATCAGATGTCCTTGTGTCTCTACCGACAGCCATTCCCGACCGCGCCGAAATTCCCAACTGAACGGTTTACCGCTGCGCGGATCAATATACTGAATGCATTCATGCCCGGTAAGGTCCTGGGGATGCTGTGGTCTTCCGTGCTGTGCCAGATAAGCTGGCGCGGCTACCGTCAGCACGCGCGTATTCAGCAGCAGCTTTGATGTGATGGTAGAGGGTGGTTGCGGCCCGAAGCGCACCGCGACATCGATCCCCTCCGTCACTAGATCGCCGACATCGGGTTGCTGTACCACCGTCAGTTTCAGATCCGGATGACGCTGGCGCAACAGCGGCAATTTGGGTGCCAGAATGTAGCGAGCGAAGATGGGATTCACGCTAACACGCAATGCACCGCGCACCGTCACGGCAGCACCAGAAACATAGCTTGCCGCTACCTCAATGCCTTCCAGATGCGGTGCGGCGCGCTCATATAAAGCCCTGCCTTCGCTGGTCAGGTTCAGGGTGCGCGTGGTGCGGTTCAGCAGGCGTACACCGAGCCGCTCTTCAAGCCGATCAATAGATCGGCTTACGCCGGAAGCAGAAAGTCCCAATATCTCGCCAGCGCGGCTGAAACTACCTGCCTCGACGACAGCTGCCAACACACTTAGCCCGGAGAGAAGTCGTCCGTCAAAACTCATAAGTACTCATCTTTGATTTTTAGCAAAAATAATTTGAATAAAACTACCTTTATCAAAGATGGTGCGCAACCTATTGTGTCGGTCATGTCGTTGCGACACGCCGTTTTTTCGGTTTCGGGCCGGGCAACGCCGCAACGGACAACATCCCTTTATTCTGAGGAATACGACATGACAACGAAGCGCACTCTTTTCAAAGGCGGCACTATCCTTACGCTGGATGCCAATGTTCCTAATCTTGACGTCGGCGACGTCCTTGTTGAGGACGATCGTATCGCGGCTGTTGGTCCGGCTCTGCAGGCGGATGACGCTGAGGTGATTGATGCCACTAATCATATTGTTATGCCAGGGCTGATTGATGCTCATCATCACATGTGGCTGGGTGTCATGCGTCGCATGATGCCAGATGTGGACGATCTGTTTGCTTACATTGATGTTGTCGCCGAAAAACTGGGTGTCCACTACCGGCCGCTGGACATGTATCTGAGTACCAGACTGACCGCGGCCGCCTCTCTGGACGCAGGTATCACTACCGTTATTGATGCCTGCCACAACGCGCGCAGCCCGACTCACACTGATGCCGCGCTGGATGCCCTGCAGGAGAGCGGCATTCGCGCATTACACATGGTGGGAGCGGCGATGGACAAGCAAGCGTCAGCCGCGCATCTGCCGGGCGATCTGCCGCGGCTGGCGCAGCGCTGGAATACCCCGGAAAGCCTGGTACGCGTGGGCCTGTTTGGGCAGCTTAATCTGGATTGGTGGCAGATCGCACGCGATCTTGACATGCGGATTCTGACGGAATTCATCGGAGATCTGGTGAAGCTCGGCCCTGAATTTGCCAAACCGGGCGTGCTGGGCACGCATAACATTTTTAACCACTGTTCTCGGGTTCCGCAGGAGACATGGCAGTTACTGGCCGACGCAGGCGTTAACGTCACCATTAATCCGCGTTCAGATGCGTTGTTTGGCTTTGACGACGAGAGCTTCGCTTATCAGCAGGCCGTTAATTATGGTCTGACGCCAGCGCTGGGCATTGACCTGGATACCGCGTTTGGCAGCGATATGTTCGGAGAAATGCATGCGCTGTTTGGACAACAACGCTCGGCGATGCGCTACCGACGCTTCCGTGGCGAAGACAACGCGCCAGCACCTGTTACGGTCGCGGCCGTGCTGAAGGCGGCAACCGTCAATGGCGCACGCGCAGCCGGACTGGAGGACCAGATCGGCACCCTTACGCCAGGTAAGCAGGCTGACATCATCATGGTACGTACCAGCGGCGTCGCCGTCTTCCCGGTTACGAACGTAACCGGAACGGTGGTGCAGGCGATTGAACGCGCGGATGTGGACACGGTAATGGTGGCGGGTCAGTTACGTAAGCGCGCGGGACAACTGATTGACGTTGATCTGGCCGCGCTGGAGGCGGATATCACGGCGTCCCGTGATTACCTGCTCAAAGCCAGCGGCTGGCACGTCGATCGCTTCACCGCAGCCTGAGGACAGAGCGGCCCGTCGCGGCGGGCCGTATCACACTTTTACGCCTTTCTCACACAGGAGATTTCCATGTCAGATCTCGCTATAAAGCGGAGCGCGCAGGAAAACACACCGCCCGCGCTGCTTCCCCGCCCGGCATCGGGCGTTATCGCCGCACTGTTCTTTGGCTATCTGGCGGTTGGCCTGCCATTGCCGGTGATTCCGTTATTCATACATGGTCACCTCGGATTCAGTAACCTCGTGGTGGGACTGGTGATCGGCATTCAGTTTCTGGCCACCGTGCTTACCCGTGGCTATGCCGGACGGGTGACCGACCAGCAGGGCGGCAAGCGTTCTGCACTGCAGGGTGCACTACTTTCAGCACTGGCGGGTGGGTTGTATCTGGCCGCTTCCGCGTTGAATCTATCACCCACCGCCAGCCTCGGCATCGTCATTGCAGGTCGTCTGATGGCTGGCTTTGGCGAAAGCCAGTTCGTCACGGGGTGTGTCTCCTGGTCGATTGCTTCGGTTGGCCCGCAGCGGGCCGGAATGTCGATGTCATGGACCGGCATTGCCATGTTCGCGGCTCTGTCAATTGGCGCGCCGGTTGGCATGGCGCTGTATCAGCATTACAGCCTCGCAGTGGCCATGATGGCCTGCATCGCTGCACCGGTATTGTCTGTGCTGATCGCGCTAGGCTCTTCTGCTTATGTGTCGCCAGGAGGCGCGCGACTGCCATTTTATCGGGTGATCGGACGCATCTGGCGCGAAGGGCTGGGGCTGATGCTGCAGGGTGTCGGCTTATCCGGACTCACCGCTTTTGCCTCGCTGTACTTTGCGGCACACCACTGGCAGAACGCCGGTCTGGTCATGACAGCCTTTGGGCTCGGGTTTATTTTCGTTCGCCTTGTCTTCGGCCATCTGCCTGATCGGATGGGCGGCTATCGCGTGGCAATCTGGTCGCTGACGGTTGAAGCCATCGGCCAGGCCATGTTGTGGCTGGGCACAAATGAATGGACGGCGCTTGCCGGTGCGCTGGTGACCGGACTGGGCTGTGCGCTGGTTTTCCCGACGCTGGGTGTCGAAGCACTCCGGCGGGTGCCACCGGCCAATCGTGGTAGTGCGATGGGCGCCTTCGTCGCTTTTCTTGATATCGCCTATGGCCTCTCTGGCCCGGCTGCGGGGTTTATCGCCGGTCATTACAGTTATGCCGCCGTTTATCTCTCTGGCGCGCTGTGTGCACTGTTGGGTGCGCTGCTCGCGAGTGTCTCCCGCCGCGCCGAATCCTGAATATCACGCAGTGCCGTCAGCCGTGTCTGGCGGCGCACTACTCTGGAGAAGTTTTATGTCTCGTATTTTTATTTCCGGCTCGTCCACCGGCCTGGGCCTGATGACGGCTGAACTGCTGGTTCAGCAGGGGCATGATGTTGTGCTGCACGCGCGTAATATCAGTCGTGCAGAAGATGCCCGGCGCGCTTTACCGCAGGCCGAAGCGGTCGTCGTCGGCGACCTCGAAACGATTGCTGGGGCGAAGGAAACCGCATCACGCGTTAACGATCTTGGGCATTTCGATGCTGTGATCCATAACGCCGCAGTAGGCTATCGTGAAGCCTGTCGTGTGACCCGAGACGGGCTGCCGCATGTGTTCGCAATTAATACACTTTCCGCTTACATACTAACCGCATTGATCGCGCGTCCGCAGCGCCTCGTCTATCTGAGTTCCGGTATGCATCATCATGTCGGGTCCAGTCTGGACGATATTCTCTGGCGCAAGCGGCCCTGGAATGGCGCTGAGGCCTACGCTGAGAGCAAACTGCATGACGCGATGCTGGCTTTTGCCGTGGCGCGTCGCTGGCGGGGAGTGCACGTCAACTCTCTGGAGCCCGGCTGGGTGCCCACAAAAATGGGCGGCCCAGGTGCGCCCGACGATATGAACCAGGCGCATCTGACTCAGGCCTGGCTTGCCGCCAGTGATGATCCGCAGGCAAAGGTAACAGGTAAATATTTCTACCACCTCAAGCGCATGACCGCGAATCCACAGGCCCATGATGTTGCACTACAGGATCGCCTGCTTCATATCTGTGCTGAGCTTTCAGGTGTTATGTTGCCGGAGTAAGAAGGGAAGTTTAACCAGCTTTAGTAGAGGACATGTCATTCCCAGCCTGGTTCTCGACGGTTCTTTGGCCGGCTGTAATTAATCGTACAGCCGGTTAATAAAGCACTTCATCCTTCAATTATCTACTTTGCCCGATTGGTACTTAACCTGATTGTGAACCCATGATGTTCACTCTGCGCAAAAAAATCAGATCTCTTCATTCAAATAACATTACTATTAATAGCTGAGCGTAAACCACTCTTCATCAATTAACGTAACGCCTTTTCCCAAATGCCCGCTTCCGGAACTCCAGAGTCGACAGGAAATCATCAGTTAAACTCACAGTGAGTTGCGGACATTGCTAATAGCGTTCTGTTTCAATCAACGGAGAGCAGATCAGGCGTGAAAGGTGATGCGAAGGGCCATAAGCTTGCTAAGCAAGGTTTAACTTCGTGAGGGAGACTAGCTCACTTCGCCTCATATGGCAGTAGCTAACCACCATGTACCTATTACATACAAGGGTGAGGGGGTTAATAGCGATCGTCTATCATGAAGCAGGCTTTGCCGGATCCTCAGGCGGATTTTATATCAATATCTCATTCAAGCTGATTTGCGCTGGAATGTGCCTTCGACACATACAAAGGCTGGCTGCGCACTGGAATAAATGTTTTTCGGGGGGCTGTTTTTTAAGCAACCGTAATATTTGTATTTACAGGATAAACTTTTCTTAACGCGTGAACCCACTCTATTGAGCGTCACCCCCCTTAAAGTGGCCAGTGACCACAAATGCGCGTTACAGCTTTTTGATATTTAACAATTAAGTGCTGTTTTTTATACCGGGGCTGTTCAATTACCGGATTCCCCCTCTACACTGAGCAATACAATTAATTAGGAACCAGGTTTGTATGAGTAGCTACCTTGAGATTGCACGTCGGATCGCGAAAATCATAGTATCTCCTGAAACAGCGATAGGGTTTGCTGATGGAGTGCTGTCTGTCCCGACCGATATCGGCTATCTGGCCTATGGATATATTGATACTGATTCACGATACCAGCGCGAAACTGAAAAAATCAGGATGGTTACCGCCATAAAAAATGGCATTCTGGATAATGAAAATTTCCTGCAAACAATTGCGACGGTACTTGCCATCTTCAATAAAAGTGTGCCGGAAAAGAAACAGAACAACATCTACGGTAAAGTTGTCGCTTCAGTTGCTGGCAGGACTGTCACCAATTCCGTGATAGCGGGAAAACTGGCCACGGTAATTGCTCAACGCAGCTCGCTGTTAATCTCACTGCGTGGGGGGCTGATAGGTAATCTCCTTTTAGCCGGGGGTATGGCAGAAAGATCAATTTACACGTCTGAGCGTCTGCGGAAGAGTGACCCGGAAGTCTACTACGCGCTCCGACACCGCAATTTTGACCTGCTGTATTTCCTGGTTGAGCCTGCACTGAATCCATTCCTTGAAGCACTGCACGTCAAGCGGACGCAGGGGCAGGGAGCGTTTGAACAGATACTTGACATGGTAGAGAGTGAACTACATGCAACAACGAAATGAGCCACCAAAGCTGAGCGTAGGGCGACGAATATTCCATTCGCTGCTCGAAACCGGAGCCGCAATCCTGGGTGGATTGCTTTTCTTCTTATGCTGCTACTGGTTCTTTCATTACGAAACCTGGCATGAACGCATTATTGCAATTAGCCTGTCGGTGCTGGTTGTATCTATCATCATCAAAATCCTGCCGGAAAGGCCTCACCAATAAAAAAATGGCCGCGCAATGAACATGGCTTCATAGAAAATTACATCGTTACGTAACCCACAAACATCTGCGAGGCCCATTCCCTCGAGCTGCCGGCATTGTATGGCCAGTTCAATGAACCGGATGGTGTATTCGTATCTGTCGTTATCGAGCTGTAACGATATAAAGCATTCGATTTCTGAAGGGTTAAGCACCAAATAATGCTCGGTATGCGTAATGATGTTTTATCGCGCGCGGACGGCTTCGACAAGCTTCAGAATGGCAATGATCTTGTGTTCGGTGAATCGGGCTTTATGCATGGCGATCTCCTCAGGGACATAGTCAGTATGTCGAAGATCTCTAAAAGTGATTGGGCCGGTTTGCAGGGATGCTTACATCACCTCCGACATGGCCGTAGTGATGAGCATTGCGTTCTTTGCCAAAGGCTTCGGCAATATCGACGGGTGCATCCTCCGCGATCGTCACCGAAAGAGATCCTGGGCGTCTCCGGCTGAGTTTTCAACTTCTCTGGCAATACTGCCTGTATCGTCACGCCGTTGTGCATCGGCTACATCCCGGCCGTTAACCTCGCCATTCTTGACCCTGGTGCGATGGGTACCCTTAGCCGGGTCTCATTTCTGCCTATCATTGTGTCCCTGAAACGTCTGCAAATCGACCCGCCGGACCGCCGAAAACGGCGCAACAGTATCCGGCTATAAGCGCCGCGGCGCGAAACGCACCATTCAGAATGTATAGATTTGTGCTCTTTTGCTGACACCACGTTGACAAACATTTGCCTGGTCAGTAATTTCATTTGTAATTATTGACCAGGCAAATAACATGAAAGACGTTACAGATACCCCTAATCCTAAGCTCCATCTCGGCTTACTGATTCATCTGGCGAACCAGTTTAAAGACCAGCTTATCAGCCACTTTTTTGCCGACACGGATATCACCGCTGCGCAATTTAAAGTCCTGATCAGCATTTACAAAGGTTTCAACAGCCCGCTTGAAGTCAGCAAAAATTTGTTGATGGATGCCGGGGCTATGAGCCGGATGCTCGAGCGGATGGTGAAGCGCGAACTGATCCTGCGCACTCCCAATCCGGAAGACAAACGTCAGGTTATCCTGGCGCTGACTGAGAAAGGGCAGAAAATTTGCGATCGCTTTCAGAACGAAGCGCTGTCTTCCATTCTTGGCTCGCTGACCGCCCGTCTGACCCCAGAAGAATCCCGCCTGCTGGTACAGCTATTGATCAAAATGCTGCCAGACGAGGCCACCAAACCCCATCGTTAAGTTGTCCTGAATAAGGTTACGATAAAGATGCAAAATTCATCTGCACAGTCATCTGCACAACCAGAACGCGCACCCAGCAAACGTAAGCGCAACTTCGCCATACTGCTGGTAATCCTGGTGCTTATTGCCGCCGGTTGCCTGGCATGGTACTTCCTGTATGCCCGTTATTACGAAACCACTGACGATGCCTACGTTAATGCCAACCTCGTGACACTGACCCCGCAAATTGCCGGAACAGTCACCCAGGTCGCCGTTGATGAAGGGGATTACGTCACCAAAGGCCAGCCGCTGGTATTGCTTGACCCAAGCGACACGCAAATTGCCCTGCAACAGGCGGAAGCCAACCTGGCCAGCACCGTGCGTCAGGTCCGTGGTCTGTACAGCACCGCAGACAACTACCGCGCTCAGGTGGCGGCGAAAAAAGTGGCCCTGCAAACCGCGCAGAACGACTTCGCGCGTCGACAGAAGATTTTTGC
This sequence comes from Citrobacter sp. UYEF32, assembly GCF_040546205.1. Lineage (NCBI taxonomy): Bacteria > Pseudomonadati > Pseudomonadota > Gammaproteobacteria > Enterobacterales > Enterobacteriaceae > Citrobacter > Citrobacter sp. UYEF32. Next base: position 695,486 of record NZ_JBEPNI010000002.1, read on the forward strand.
CAGCGGGGCGATTGCGGCAGAAGATATGTCGCACTATCGCGATGCCGTGGCCACGGCGCAGAGTGATTTAGCGGCGGCGCAACAGGCGTTGAGTACCAACCTGGCGATGGTGGATGACACGGTCATCGACAGCCACCCGGAAATCAAAAGCGCGGTGGCAACCCTGCGCCAGCGCTATCTGGATAACGCCCGTAGCACCATTGTGGCGCCGGTCAGCGGTTTTGTGGCGAAACGCGCGGTCCAGTTGGGGATGCGCGTTGACTCCGGCACGACGCTGATGTCGATCGTCCCGCTGGATCAGGTCTGGGTGGATGCCAACTTCAAAGAGAGCCAGATGAACACCATGCGTCTGGGACAAAAGGTGGTCCTGACCGCCGATCTGTACGGCGATAAAGTGGAATACCAGGGCACCATTGAGAGCTTAGGTATTGGTACTGGCAGTGCGTTCTCGTTGCTGCCAGCCCAGAACGCCAGCGGCAACTGGATCAAAATCGTTCAGCGTCTTCCGGTGCGTATTACCCTCGACCCGCACGATATGGAGAAACATCCGCTGCGTGTCGGGCTGTCGATGTTTGCCAAAGTGGATATCCGCGACACCGAAGGCCATCTGCTGCCGCAAAAAACGGTCGCAGCACCGCGCTTTACCACCGATGTGTACCAGAACGCGCTGGATAAAGCCGATCAGATGGTGGCGAAAATCCTTCATGACAACAGTCAGTCCGTAGCGGCAAACAGCCGCTAAGAGGGGCGTTATGCAAGATAAGGCGGCCTTTACGCCACCCAGCCTGCTGCTCGCCACCATTGCGCTGTCGCTGGCGACCTTCATGCAGGTGCTGGATACCACCATCGCCAACGTGGCGTTGCCGACCATCGCCGGCAACCTTGGCGTGAGTTCGGACCAGGGCACCTGGGTTATCACCTCGTTTGCAGTCTGCAATGCCATCGCACTGCCGTTGACCGGGTGGTTTACCCGGCGCTTTGGGCAACTTAAGCTGTTTGTTGGATCGGTCACACTCTTTACTCTGACCTCGTTCCTGTGCGGCTTTGCCCATAGCATGACCGAGCTGATTATCTTCCGTGCGCTGCAGGGGTTTTTCGCCGGGCCCATGTTCCCGATGTGCCAGACGCTGCTGCTGGTTATCTTCCCGACCACCAAACGCAGCATGGCGCTGGCGCTGCTGTCGATGGTGACCGTGGTGGCGCCCATCGTCGGGCCGATTACCGGGGGCTGGATCACCGATAACTACTCCTGGCCGTGGATTTTCTATATCAACGTGCCGATCGGTATTTTTGCGGCCATCGTCGTGTGGACGCAGTTGCGCGAACGTGAGGAGACCACCACGCACGCCCCCATTGATTACATCGGCATTATGCTGCTGGTGCTGGGCGTGGGTCTGTTACAGGTGGTGCTGGATAAAGGCAACGATCTCGACTGGTTCTCGTCGACCGAGATCATTGTTATGTCGGTGATCTCAGCTATTGCGCTGGTCTCCTTTGTGATTTGGGAGCTTGGCGAGCGCCATCCGATAGTAAACCTGCGGCTGTTTGCCGACCGTAACTTCGCCATTGGCACCACCACACTGATGCTCGGCTACGCGGCGTTCTTTGCCATCAACATTATTCTGCCGCAGTGGCTGCAAACCCAGATGGGCTACACCGCGATCTGGGCGGGGCTGGCGGCGGCGCCGATGGGCTTCCTGCCGCTGCTGCTTACGCCTATCGTGGGGCGTTATGCCAACCGGGTCGATCTGCGGATTCTGGCGTCGCTGTCGTTCCTGACCATGGGAGTGTCGTGTCTGCTGCGTGCGCAGTTCAACACCAGCGTGGATTTTCGCACTATCGCCGAAGTGCAGATGTTTATGGGTATCGGTGTAGCGCTGTTCTTTATGCCGATCACCACGATTGTGCTGTCGAACCTGCACGGCAATGAAGTGGCGGAAGGCTCCGGTCTGGCGACGTTCTTCCGCGTGCTGGGAGGTTCTTTTGCCTCGTCACTGACGACCTGGCTGTGGTCGCGGCGTGAGGTATTTCACCATGCGAATCTGACCGAGAGTGTCTCGGTGTATCACCCGCCTGCCATGGATTACCTCAATAAGATGGGTGGCGTCACGCAGCAGCACCTTGCCGCGGTGGATAAAACCATCGAACAGCAGGCCTATATGATGTCGACCATCGACTATTTCTGGCTGTTGGGGTGGGGGTTTATGGTGCTGGTGGTGATTATCTGGTTTGCGAAACCGCCGTTTATTCGCGCCGGTGCGCCGGGGGCAGCGCCAGCGGCGGGGCATTAATAAGAGTGAGAAGGGACGCTATATTAGCGAGGAAGGAAAGGTTCCGTTCACGACATAGCCATTTTGGACGCAATGAAACCCGTGGCTAACAGCGATAGCTGCGGGGATTGAGCAGGGGGCCGCGGTGGCCCCCTTTACCCGTTCACGAGGGTGAGCGTGACGGAGTTCGCATGAGTCTTCGTGAACGGAACCTGGTCCACTTAACGGACATGTACTGAATAATGCTATGCGTATCCCAGGTGCTACAGCATTCACTAAACGGGAACCAGGAACCACCGCCGGGCAAACATCATGCCCTGGCTTACCACTTTTATAGGATTTTCTATGGCACCACTGTTGTCCGGCAACGATGGCCGTTTACTGCAACATCGCTCATTCGTCTCGTTCTGGCTGGCGCGCACCAGCTCAAGCTTCGGCTTTCAGATGTTGTCTATCATCGTTGGCTGGCAAATCTATTCGCAAACCCACAGTGCCTTTTGGCTGGGCATGATAGGCCTGGTGCAATTTTTCCCTTCCGTTATTCTCGCACTGCCCGCCGGACATATTGCCGACCAGTTTGATCGCCGTCGGGTCGTGATGTTTGGCCAGATACTGGAATGGGCGGCCATTGCGCTCCTCGCCTGGCTGACCTGGAAAGGGGATGCCAGCGTTGGGGTGATCCTGTCGCTGATTTTTATTATCTCTTCGGCGAAAACCCTTGAATCACCGGCGATGATCTCGATGCTACCTGCGCTGGTGCCCACCTCGATTTTGCCGCGTGCTACGGCCGCCAACGCGGTATCCGGCCAGGCGGCGCAGATTGTCGGGCCTGCGCTGGGCGGTTTCCTGTATGCGGCTGGTGCGGAGGTGGTTTATGCGGTGACGGCGGGGCTGTATCTGCTCTCGTTAATGCTGGTGCTGACGTTGCGCTATGAGCAGGCGCTGCCGCCGCGTACCCCGCCGACGCTTTCCTCACTGTTTGCCGGTGTCGATTTTATCCGTAAGCGCCCGGATGTCTTAGGGGTTATCTCCCTCGATCTCTTTGCCGTCCTGCTGGGCGGGGCAACGGCGCTACTGCCGATTTTCGCTCACGATGTGCTGCACACCGGCCCCATTGGTCTGGGTGTGCTGCGTAGCGCCCCTGCCGTAGGGGCGTTGCTGATGGGCTTCTGGTTAAGCCATCGTGCGCTTAAGCGCAATGTCGGGATGATCATGTTTATGAGTGTGGCGGGGTTTGGTGTTGCCACGCTGGTTTTCGCGCTGTCGAGCTGGATGTGGCTGTCGCTGCTGGCGCTTTTTGCGCTGGGCGGCTGTGATATGGTCAGCATGGTCATTCGTGGCTCGCTGGTACAACTCGACACGCCGGATGAGATGCGCGGGCGCGTCAACGCGGTGAACTCCATTTTTATCAATACTTCAAATCAATTGGGTGAGTTCGAGTCCGGGATGCTTGCCGCCTGGCTTGGTGCCGTGCCTGCGGCGGCCATTGGCGGTATCGGTACGCTGGTGGTGGTGGCGCTATGGATGAAGTGGTTCCCTAATCTTCGTAAGCGCCAGCGGCTGGAAAGTGGGGCGTAGCAATAAGGCGCGGGCAATTCAATTGCAGATTGCCCGCGCATGACGAACGGCCTGTTGCTATCTTTTCCTGACGGGAGAACCGATCACACCGCGTTGCGCACAGGAGAAGCTCATGTCAGATGAAACGTTACCCACCCTGCGTTTTGCCATCAATTTAGGTAATGCTGTGTTGGCCTCGTTGATGCCTGATGGTCAGCCAGCAGGTATCACCGTCGAACTGGCAAAAGATATCGCCCGTCATCTGCATTGCCGCCCGGAATTCATCACTTATCCTGCCGCCGGGAAGGTGGTTGAGGATGCCGGCCAGGACGTCTGGGATATTGCCTTTTTGGCAATCGATCCCAAACGCGAGGATCGCCTGCGCTTTACGTCCCCGTATATCACCATTAAAGGGACCTTGCTGGTGCGCGAACAGAGTGACTGGCGAAGCGTTAGCGACATGGATAAGCCGGGTGTCGTCATCAATGTGGGTAAGAATGCGGCCTATGACCTCTGGCTATCACGCGAGTTACATCATGCAACGCTAAACCGCCTTTCATCCTCCCAGGCGGCGATTGATGCTTTTTTAGCGGGGGAAGGTGAGATGGCCGCCGGTATTCGCCAGCCGCTTGAGGCCGCAGCCCAAAACAATCCAGGCTTTCGCGTGTTGCCGGATGATTTCACCGAAATTCAACAGGCCATCTGCGTGGCAAAAGCCGATGATCGGTATTTTGATGCCATAACAGAACGGCTCGCCCGGTTGGGTGAAGAAAACACCTTGTCAGAAATGATTGCCGGACATATGCGCCAGTAGTCTTCAACCGGTGCAAACCCTCATAACTCCGGCTGTGACTGGGGGGCCTCGCGAAGGGCGCCCGGCGGGTGGCCGACAATGCGCTTAAAGGCCCGGCTGAATGCCGCGAGCGAACCATAGCCCAGTCGCAGCGCTACGGTTTCGATAGCCTGATTTTCATGGCTAATGTACTGGATCGCCAGCCGCATACGTAGCTCGCTGAGATATTTTGCCGGGGTGCTACCGGTGGCAGAGAGGAAACGTTCAGCAAAGACAGAGCGGGATGTTCCTGCCTCTTTTGCCAGGTCCGCCACGCTCCAGTTAATGCCCGGCTGTTGATGCATGGCGTAAATCGCCCGGCTCAGCCGTGGGTCGCGCAGCACCTGCACCCAGCCGGTGGCTTTGCCGCAACCGGCTTCCACCCAACCGCGCACAATCAACGCTGCGACCACATCCGCCAGCCGCGCCAGGATACCCGCAAACCCGACCTGACGGGTCATTGATTCGCGCTCCATGGCGGCAAGCAGGGGGTGAATTTCCGGCCAGGTTGACATCAGCTTACTGACCATCATCACTTCCGGCATCGCTTTAATCAGCGGCTGCATCCCGCCCAGTTCGAAATCCATACATCCGCTGAATATCACCACGTTTTCACTGCCTTTGCAGGGTTCGCAGGTGATTTGGCAAACCGAGCCGCAAATGGCTTCGCCGTGAAATGCAGAGACCGGCGTCGCCGTCGCGTTGTCATCCGAGAGCAGGGCATGAGCGTTGCCGTTGGGAATAAACAGCGCATCGCCGCTGTTGAGCGCAAAACGGGTACCGCTCTCCATCCGTAATACCGCCGGGCCACGGCTAACGAAATGAAACTGGGCTTTACCGGGTGCGGCGTCGAAGGCGAAACCGAACGGCGCGCTGGCCTCAAAGCGGCGGTATTTCACGCCAGAAAGGCGCATACCGCGCAGTAACTCGCTGATGAGATCGGGTGTCTGAATCGCCATCGCTACAACTCCGGACGAATTATCAATAATTGGAGATTATATGTCATAGATCGTCCGTGGGGAACTTCCTATGCTTTGCGACACAGGTCACATTTTATGACGGGAGAGAACAAATGAATGCAGATGTTGCGGCGAGAGAGGCGACTGCGCCCGTAAAGCCCGCCTGGCGAGCCGTCTATTCACTGGGGCTTGGGGTGTTTGGTTTGATTACCGCCGAGTTTTTACCCGCCAGTTTATTGACGCCCATGGCGGCGAGTCTGGGGGTAAGCGAAGGGATGGCCGGGCAGGCGGTGACCGCCACGGCACTGGTGGCACTGCTGAGTGGGCTGTTGATTGCCGCCGCCACGAAAAATATTGACCGTCGCTGGGTGCTGATTTTCTTTTCGGTATTGCAAATCATCTCCAGTCTGCTGGTGGCCTTTGCCCCCTCGCTGCATGTATTGCTGCTTGGGCGTCTGCTGTTAGGCGTGGCGATTGGTGGCTTCTGGGCGATGTCGACCGCCACCGCGCTAAGGCTGGTACCCATCGCCCAGGTGCCAAAAGCGCTGGCGATTATCTTTTCCAGCGTGTCGGTTGCAACAGTCGTCGCCGCACCGCTAGGCAGCTATCTGGGCAGCATTATAGGCTGGCGTAATGTCTTTCTTCTTTCAACCGCACCGAGCGCGCTGGCGCTGCTGTGGCAATTATGGGTGCTGCCATCCATGAAACCGGAACACAGTAGCAGCCTGAGCGCACTGTTTCGCGTACTGCGTCGACCGGGCATGGTGGGCGGGATGCTGGCGAGTATTCTGATTTTCAGCGGCCATTTTGCTTTCTTCACCTATCTGCGACCTTTTCTGGAGACTGTCGGACAGGTGAGTGTGGAGAGCATTTCGTTGATCCTGTTGGGATTTGGGCTGGCAAACTTTGTCGGCACCTCCCTCGCCGGGCATCTGCTATCACGCAATTTACATCTGACCCTGGCGCTGGTGCCGTTTGGAATGGGGCTGATGGCGGTTGCGATGGTGTTGTTTGGGCATCTGGCGTTGCTGGATGGCTTGCTGGTTACCCTGTGGGGCTTTGCCTTTGGCATGGTGCCGGTAGGCTGGAGCACCTGGCTTGCGACGACCGTGCCGGATGAGGCGGAAAGCGCGGGCGGGCTGCTGGTGGCATCGGTGCAGCTTGCCATTGGCGCGGGCGCGGCAGGCGGTGGGGCAATATTCGACGTCAGCGGGGCAAGCGGTGTCTTCACCGGCAGCGGGTTACTGCTGCTGACGGCGATGTTCATTGTATTTATCGGCGTGCGGACAAAACCGGTCGCCGCATAAATACCCTGCAAAAGAGCGCGCTTTGTGCCGGATGTACAGCCCAAAGCGCTGAGTGAGACAGTGGCGACCTTTTCCATTAAGGATAAAGGGACGCCATTCAGGACGCCGTTTCTTCTGGCACGTTGGTGCCCATGCCTTCGGGCAGAAACGGCGCGATTTCAGCCAGTTCGTCCTCGCTTAGTCTGAACCCGGCAGCCCCCAGCAGACCGTCGACCTGTGCCGGGCGGCGTGCGCCGACAATCGCACCGGATATGGCAGGCTGTCTCAGCACCCAGGCAATCGCCACCGCCGCGGGTGTCAGCCCGTGGCGATCGCCAATCCGACGGAAGGTCTCCACCAACGCAAGGTTTTGGGTCAGCCGTGGCTCCCGAAAGTCCGGACTGCGGGTTTTGCGCCAGTCGTCATCGGGGAGGCGGGCGATGCGTTCACGCGTCATCGCACCGCTCAGCAGACCTGATTGCAGGGTGGAATAGGCGATGACGCCGACCCCCGTTTGCTCACAGAAGGGCAGGATGTCAGATTCGACCTCGCGCATGAGTGCTGAATAAGGCGGCTGGAGTGAGGCAATCTCCGTAACGGCCTGGGCGCGCTTGAGTTGTGCGACGTCAAAATTGGAGACGCCGATGGCGCGGATTTTTCCTTGCTGACGAGCCTTGGCCAGCACCGAGAGCGCCGCCTCAATGCCGTCATCCGGGCCGTCTGCCGGGAAGGCAGGCCAGTGGATCTGATACAGATCGATAGTTTCTGTCCGAAGGCGGCGCAGGCTTGCGTCAATCTCCCGAATCAACGAATCCGGTGCCAGGGAGTGCGAAATCTGCCGACTTATCGGATCCCAGACCAGGCTGCCTTTGGTGAAGACTAACGGACGGCGCGAAGCTGGCACCCGGCGCAGCAGTCTTCCGACAATTTCCTCGGCATGACCCAGACCGTAAACGGCGGCGGTGTCGATCCAGTTCACGCCGCGTTCCACGGCGTATTCCAGCGCGGACAGGCTTTCTTCGTCATCCTGCGCTCCCCAGCCAAATTCCCAGCCCGCCCCCGCGATGGCCCAGGTTCCCAGCCCGATAGGTGAGATAGTGAAATCGGCATTCCCCAGTTTTCTGTGCTGCATGGTTTAACTCCTCAATCAAGTAGACGGCGCCAGTGTGTCACGGTAGATAGCAGGCGATAAGCCATGTTATGTTTGATGAACTACTGAATAATTCTCATCAATATGACAATCGATCTGCATGAACTTGACGCCTTTGAAGCCGTGGCACGGCATCGCAGTTTCCGTAAAGCGGCCGCTGAGCGGGGTGTCTCTGCCTCGGCCCTGAGCCATGCCATGCGTGGACTTGAAGAGCGACTGGGCGTGCGTCTGCTCCACCGCACCACCCGCAGCGTTACGCCCACCGAGGCAGGCCATCGCCTGCTGGCCCGGCTCGCTCCTGCTTTGCGTGATGTCGCCGATGCGCTCGCCGACGTGACGGCGTTACAGGCGGTACCCGCAGGCACGCTGCGTCTGAATGTACCGCGTCCGGCGGCCTGGCTGGTGCTGGCCCCGATACTGGCGGGATTTGTGGCGAAGTATCCGTGCGTAAAAGTCGACGTTGTGACTGACGACGGCCTGGCTGATATCGTGGACAGTGGCTTTGACGCAGGTATCCGTTTTGGCGAAAGCCTGGCCGGAGATATGGTGGCTGTCCCTGTCGGTCCGCCGCAGCGCTTCGTCTGTGTTGCGTCGCCGTCTTACCTGAAATTGCGTGACGCGCCGAAAACGCCGGACGAACTGCTGGACCACGCCTGTGTTTGCCGCCGTTTCCCAAGTGGCCGCCACTATCACTGGGAATTTCTGGTCTCAGGAAAATCGCTGACCGTTGCTGTTGCTGGCCCATTGGTTTTCGACGACGATATGTTAATGATTCAGGCTGCACGCGACGGTGCAGGCATTGCTTACGTTTACGAGGCGATGGTGAGAGAAGAGGTAGCTGCGGGTCGGTTGGTGTCTCTACTGGATAGCTTCAGCGCGCCGCCGGGGCGATTTTTCCTCTACTACTCCGGGCGGCGGAATCTGCCGACCGCGTTGCGGGCCTTTGTCGATTTTATTCGCGCATAAATGCCATCGCTTTAAACGCCGGAGTACCAGAAAAATACCTGATGAAGGAGTGAGCTATGTCAGTTGAAAATCTATCCCGGATGGGGGTAGCCAGAGTGGCGCTTCTTGTGGATGAAGCGGGTTATCAGTTCATCGAGAAATGTCCTGTTAGTGAGGTGGAGTACCATTTTTATCAACAGGCGGCCAATGCACTCACCCACGCAGGCGTTGCCGTGCCGAAACTGTTATCTGCCGATCCTGAGTTATGCAGGCTAAGACTGGAATATATCCCCCGTGAAGTTGACCAGGATGAAGTCTGCGCAGATGAAATACTCATTATGCTCGGAAACTTACATCGATACGCCGCCAGTCCGCAGTGGCTTTACCACAACCATGCATGGTCAGACTCCGCGCTTGAGCACGCTCTTCTGCTCCTGGCGTTACCCGACAAAAGTGCACGACAATTTCGGCACTTCCGGCAGTGTAGTGATGTTTTGTTTGGTTATCAGAATCTGATTTCTGGCGATAGCAATGCCGGTAATTGGGGAAGAAGAGCGAACGGTGATGTTGTGCTTTTCGACTGGGAAAGATTTGGAAGAGGAAGCCCGGCTATCGATCTGGCTCCCCTTATAAAAGGAATGGGAGCGAAACACGCCTTTACTGATCTTGCCGAACGCTATTGCCAGTTATCGGGTCAGCGTAATTCCACAGCGCTGGCGAGAGAAATGGCTATTGCTAAAGCATGGATCGTCACCGAAGTGATTACGCTGCTTTATGAGCGGAAAAAATCAACCTTTCCTTTGTATCTTAACTGGTACCAGGAACATCTTCCCGACTGGTTAGATAACATAGAGAAAATGCTTTGAATAAATACGGGCATTAAAAAGCCGTCTGCTGACGGCTCAGGTTCACTATTTTAGCTGAATTCAATAATAGTGAACCTTTCATCTGCACTCGGTGCTGTGAAATAACGCGTTATCATTTCAAACTCTTCATCTGTTGCCGCAAAATCGTGCGCGCCTTCGGCGTTACGGGCGCGTAAACGGGCTTTGCATATATCGTCAGAGACGTTGAGATAATGCAGGCAATTATTAGCACCCGACGCCGTAATGATATCCATCATCCATTCACGATTCGCCCGTGTATTTGCCGGAAAATCCAGAACGACCGAGACACCAGCGTTAAGCAAGGATATCAGATGTGGCTTCATGGCATTTTTGAGCTTTGCTGCGCACTGCACATACGCCGCGACGGACTGTATTTCATCTTTATAGAGCGCAGCCAGCCACGTGTCCTCACTGATAATGATCGTGCCTGGCGACGCCCCCAACCTTGCAGTTAACGTGGATTTACCCGAAGCGATTTTTCCACATAAAAGGTGAAGAGTTGGTTTTACTGCTTTGACAGGTGTATCCGTATTCATGCTTTGCCTCACTGGATGATTACCGGTAAGGCCCGCCTTACCGGCGGGAAAATGACGAGCGTTATCCCACCTGACAGGTGCAGGTGATAATAATTAACGCATAAGAAGATACTGAACAAATTTTTATCATCAGATGAAGCTAGCAGGGGGAGGGTGAAAAGTCATCTGTTTTGAGAAAGGCTTACTGAGGTCTTCTTTGGTCCGGGCCTTTTCGGGAATCATTTTTATATATAATGAGCAGGTCTGAATCCGCGATATTAAGAGAATATCCTCATACGCAAGGCAACGAAGATGAAATCCGAAAGTGCGTTAGTTTTAGAAGAGCTCAGGTCCAAATTGCGCCCCGCATCGGTGGCTCAGGTCGGTGGTTTTCGCCCCAGTGCAGATCCTCTTACCTCCTGGTTTTTAAAAGGAGTATCGCTTGCAAGCGAAGGGCTGCCTGTCTGGAGAGGGAAACCGATGTTTCCGCTTCTTCAGATTCGTATCGATGAGCTTCCTGTTATTCCTGAACAACTCGAGAATGTCGCTCTTCTGGTTCTCTTTCATAATATGGAAAGCCATCCTTTTGACCAACCCCATGGTGAAGGCTGGCTAATTCGTGAATATGCCACGCTTGATGGGCTTGAGTTATTACCTGAACTGGCCACGCCGTATCGCGCGTTTCCTGTGCGATGGTTAAGTGTCAATGATGATGCGCCGGGCTGGGAGGATGCCTGGGATATTCTTGATCTTTCTGCCGTAAACGATGATGAACCAGCCAGTGATAGTTTCTTTGAGGACTTTAGCCGCTACGGGGGAACCAAAGTTGGCGGATACCCTGCGGAAATACAACATGGCGTCGGGCTTGAGGATTTCGTCTTTCAGGTGGGATCTGAAGAAAAAGTTAACTGGATGTGGGCGGACAACGGCATTGGCTATTTTCACAAATCACCAGACGGCGTCTGGCGATTTTCATGTCAGTTCTACTGATAAATTGACCTGTTATCCGTTGTTAAGGGGCGTCGGTGTCATTAGTTTTTAATCACTTATGCAAACATGTACGCATTTCTGCTTTTTCTTATCGCTGCCGTCATGCCTCCCGCGGCCGATCGCGCCGCGCCATAAGCGGAGGTTACACTTAATATGTCGTTTCAAAATAGGGAGGAGGAAAGCAAAACGAGTCCCGGTGGCTTGCACCGGAACGCTTCAGGCCGGGTGTTGCTGGCTATCGTTGAGGCTACGCTTTTATTTCATAGTCCGGCAGAGGATATTGTCTGATAAATTCATTCAGCGTCTTACTATCCGGTAGGGCTGTCAGCGCGCCTTTCCGGGTTGTTGCCAGTGCGCCGCAGGCGCTGGCCTGCGTCATGGCGTCTTTGATTTGCTCAATGTCCTGCGGCATTCCAGCTTGAGCGATATAAGCAAGTAAACCCGCCAGGAACGCATCACCCGCTCCCGTTGTATCAACGCTGTTTACGGTGTAGCCATTAAAATGAATGATCATGTCGTTCTGCAGAATCATTGCGCCTTGCGCGCCATAGGTTACAACCTTCAGCCGTGCTGGTAGGGTTTTAAGGAAATCCAGCGCTTGGTTAAAATCGTGCGTCTCTGCCAGCCAGTACCATTCTTCCTCAGATAATTTAAGTATGTCAGCCTGTAGGGCGAAATGGTGCACAGTGTCATGCATCTCCTGCCGGTCGCTCCACATTTGCTCACGTAAATTCACATCAAAACTCAGCAAACCGTTACTCTGTTTTATTTTTTCGATAGCCGTAACTAACGTGTTGCGACAGGTTTTAGCGACGAGCGCCAGAGAGCAGAAATGCAATATTCCTGTACTTAAATCGGGGAGAGCGTCAGGTGTTAAAAACTGATCTGCCGAAGGATTGGTAAGAAACGTAAATCCACGTTCACCGTGATTATTAAGGGAAACCAGTACGGTACTGGTTCTGTGATGAGGATCCATCTGCATACTCTGGACAGAAACTCCCGATGAGCAGAGGGTTTCCTTTAAAAAAAGACCGAAATCGTCGTCACCGACCCGGCCGATAAATCCACTCTGACAATTCAGGCGAGCAGTTCCAACCGCCACATTGAAAGGGGCACCTCCGGCACAGGCCTGATACTGCATATCTGTTAGCGGTAAGAGATCAACTACCGCATCGCCAATAGTCCAAATGTTCATGACACTACCTCAAACATAATTAGTTATTTATACCCTGGAATGACCGGGGGTAAGGAAGCACATATACCGGCACGGCGATATATGTGCTTTCTTTGTTTCGCTGGAGTTATATAAAAATGACTTTAAAAATTGTAATCCAACATGATTTTATAATCGGTGGTGATGGCATCACCGTTAGTTACCCAACTCCCACTCTGATTAATTAATGAACCTGTTATCTCTCCGGAGAGTGTAAATCGAGATGTCAGCGGGTAATTAGCCGATACTTTTAGGAAGCGGTTTCTGGTATTCTGGAAGACTTCACCATCTTCGCGCTGGGCATTATTTTTCTTATAATGTCCATATCCCCCGCTGAATGTCGTTGATAATTTCCCCCAGTTGTGCCAAATACCCATTGAGGTCGTCCAGGTTTTATCATCGATATCACCCCACTGCGCTCTGTCTAACACAGAGGAGGCAAATTTCTGACGTAACCAAACACCGGTAGTGTTGTTGATAATATATTGAACCCCGGGCTCGGCCTGAAATGAACGGACGTCACGGTCATTTTGTGAACCTCCGCTAGGACGATGATCAATCTGTTGGTAAAGATAATTGAAGACCGAAAAATTGTCTGTTACACGCAGATCGGTAAAGAATTTGACGCGTGCCTGCCAGCGATCTTCAATTGAGGCACTTCCTCCCATAACGTCCCAGCCATAGCGCAGACGTTTGTAGAAATATTCATGGCCGACAATGAGTTGTGTCCACTGGTTCTGGCTGAGATAGGTCTGGTTTTCCCATGTTCCATTATAATTTGTGGTTCTGCCTTCCGAAAATGCCAGATACCAACCGGGTAAAGCGTCATTACGCATAACTCCCTGAACGAAAGTGAGAGAATCATTCCCGCTGTGGAAATGGCTGTTTCGCCAGTTATTATCTTCGATTGCATATTTCATTTTAAGCTGACCATGAACGCGTCCGCCTGCAGGATTAGAGGAGCGTGTTGATGTCCACATGACGTCTTCATCAAGATAGGACCACGGATCAACGGCAATGACCTTGCCCGATAAATCCTTCATGATGCTCATGCTTGCATTTGCCAGCGTCGGGAGCATAAGTGAAAAAATAACAGTCAGGGCATGATGATATTTCATAATAATATCCCTTTAGATCATTTCTTTAAATTGCAATTGTGCGTGGAGACTATCGTGTTGAGGCAAACTGATGCTCCATGGTTTGTCCGGCATGGCATACATCCGGGTGCTAAATGCCGCTTTGTCGTTAATATAAAAAACAGCAATTGAGTTCTGTATAAGCACGCGTAAATTAATTTTTTCACCGAGCGGAATATCAACCCAGGATTCAGCGTTACTCTGGTTAATCGATGCCAAAGGAGAATTAAAGAAATAGACTTTACCTTTACTTCTGTTGAACACAACATTCAGCGTCGCGTCACTCACGCGGTCATCTGTCAGCCCAAAGCTCATGGCCATTCCCGAAGAGGGAATATCCACCGTTGCGGACAACTCTCCACGCCTGGGTAAAGACGGATAAATGGATGATTGTAAGGGACCAAATTGTGTTGACGTCTTGAGCGTTTTAATCGGTTTTATCATCTGAACCGGCCCACGGTTATCTTTTATCGCCTTCTGAAGCTCTTGTGGAATTATGCTGTTGAGCTGGCCTTTTATACCTGCGGTCAATTCATGGACGACGAGGTTTCCTGCCCAGTCGATATTGCCACTATCGCTGTTTCCTGCCTTTGTCGGGATCCATCCAAACACAAATAAACGTCCGTCCTTAATTGCCAATTTACCTGCATAAAAGCCTGAGCCATCCACAACATAATTATCCATCTTATGCCATGGACCTTCTGGATTGTCCGCAACCCGGTATTGTGTTAGTCGTAGTGGCCACTGATCGCTAAAGCTCAGATACCAACGCCCGTTAAAGAAGACAAGTGTCGGGCATTCAAGGTTTGAATTACTGGTGATGGTGTCGTTGTCAAAAAATACACCACGATCTCTCCAGGTTTTTAAATCCGTTGAGCTATAACGCGCGATAATGCCGCGACCCTTGCTGCGGGTCGTGATCAGCATCCAGTATTCTTTCTTTTCATCAACCCAGACAACATGCGGATCGCGGAAGTCATTGCCCCGATAGTTAGTGCCCGGCAGGATGGTATCCTGTGGATGTTTGACCCAGTGAAAACGATCTTTACTGGTGGCATGCATGATTGACTCAACCGGAAATACGTTTTCATTATGTGCGGTATACCATGCGTGCCAGGTATCGCCAACTTTGATAATGGAGCCAGTCCCTAAAAGCAGCTCTGGATCATTGACATCATTAACGTAAGGAATAACCTCTGAATGGTTCTGATAATTATATAAGTTGGCGCTGGAGAGCAGGTGAATCGCATGTACGCCTAAATCGCTGCCGCCGCGCACATCATTGAGATAAAAAATATTAAATACACCTTCGTTATAGACAGGCATCGGATCGCCAATAAATGACCCTTCAATGCGCGGAAAAAAGTCATTAACCTGATTGACGCTTTTGTTCTGTAATATTTCTTTAGACATCTGTGAATACGCGGGGGTATTTCCGACAGAAAGCGCCAGCAGAGCGACGAACGTCGCCGTAATAAAAGTTCTCATGTTATACCCTGAGTATCAAAAGTTATAAGTCACACCAACGAGAGTGAAAGGATTCCAGGAGTGACCTGTGTATGTCCAGAGTCCTGTTTCTTTCGTGAATGACGCTTTGAATTCACCATAAAGGCGAACTTCACCAAAGACGGGATAGCTGATAGTGCCGCCAATAAATTTGTAGCGGCCATCGTAAAAGAGTTCTTTGGCATTACTGGCGTTCTCAATTTTGTCCTGTCCGAAGCCTATATACATTGACGTTAACAATGGATACCAGTTTCGCCAGAATCCGGCAGTCACTTTCCACTCCTGCTCAACAATATCACCCCAGCTTTCACGCACCTGCCGGTTATAGTAATAGTACGGGCGTAAATATAAACCGAGATCCGGATTCACTCGGTACTGGATTGCAGGTTCAGTCTCAAAAATATACTGCTCAAGGTCGCCATTGCCGGGTTGGTTACCCTGAGGTTGATATTCACCATAAGAATATCCGGCGATACTCCATTTATTCGATAAGCGCAAGTCCTGCCAGACTTTGAATCTGTTTTTCCAGCGCTTCGTTGCCGTCTCGGAACCAACCATCACTTCTGTGCCGATATTCCCGCGCCAGGTCTCGAAAATATGGCCGACAAAAAGCTCATTAATAGTGTTCGTTCCTTTGTAGTCCTGATTACTGAATTGTCCTTTATAGCTGTCTTCCCTGGCATTCCAGAAGCCAAAGTACCAGTTCGGTAATTCATCATGTCTCAAAAAAGTCTGAATGGTTGCAAGCTTGAATTTACCGCTGTTTTTATTTTTATTATTCCAGCGGACATCATCAATTTCTATCTGGCTGCCGATGTTTCCATGCAGACCGCCAGCTTCCATATTGCGTCCGATATTATTCCAGTGAACCGGCGGGGCTTCCTGCCTCAAGCGTAATAGACTTACATCGTCAGAATTGTTTGCTGCAACAGTCTGATTTTCTGTTAATGTCGTGCTGCTGGCCTCAGAAGGAAGTGCCGCAGGTACTGATGGAGACGGCTGTACCGTTGCTGTTCCTTCCTTTACTGGGGAGGAAGAGATGTGCGTTGCTGAATGTTGAGCATCGGTTTTTGTTGTTGAATGTCTGCGTTGAAGGCTGTCATCCTCATCGTGAAAATAGCTTTGATAGTTCCCGGTATAAGTATCCGATATCTCTGCATTGTTTTCGGCGAAGGCTGGAAAAGAAACAAAGGATAAAAATAGCGCCAGTGCTTTTTCCTTTGAAGATGGTTTTGTCCTGCTTTTAATTAGGGCTTTATGTTGTGCTAATTTCTCATCCATTTTTCTATCTCGTTATTTCAGACAATATAATGCCAGCCAGAGACTGGCACAAAAAATACACAATATGAAAAGTAATATGAGATCGAGCGTAATTATTTATCCATTGACCAGTATCCTGCCTCTTTCAACACAGCGGTTCCGCTATTTGCAAATAATAATATATCGCGTTGCTCTGGCTGCGGATAAATTCGGCTGCTTAAACAGGCTTCGCCTTCATTGACAAAAAGTTCGACGGACGAACGGTCAATAAACATTCGCAGTGAAAGTATATTGCCCTCGGGCAGGGGAATGCTACGCGTTCCAGTCAGCGAGAAATCAGGATAATTGCGCTCTAACACCAGACGCTGAGCTTGGTTATCAACGTAAGCGCGTAATCCATCTCCCAGCGTAACACCATACTGTTCTGCGGCAGACTCGTTACAGCTCCATTGCAGGATTAATTCTACTGCTTCGGCATCTGCAGCGACAAATACCTGTTGATTATTCAGGCAATGGACTGGGACAGGAAAATAACTCCCTCGCATGGCTGACACTTCTTCGACGGGCTTCATAATCAGGCGATTATTATCACCTAAGGTTAATTCGCGCGGCAGGGAGAGCATACCCGCCCAGCCATCCTGCTGCTCCGGCATTGGTGATTCCCACATATCCAGCCACCCTATGACGATTCGACGTCCGTCGGGACTAAGGAAACTTTGCGGGGCATAAAAATCGTGACCGCTGTCTATCTCAATGAATTGTCCGTCATGTATAAACGGCTGACCTGGCTGCCATTCACCGAGCAAATATCCACTCTGGAAAAGGTTACGATTTTGATAACCTTTAGCCGCCATGCCCTGGGGAGAGAACATCAGCACACGCCTGCCGTTCAGGGTAAAGAAATCAGGGCATTCCCACATATAGCCCATACCTTGTTCAGCCTCGGCAAAAATGCCCTCGTCATACCATTTATGAAGATCGGCTGAACGGTAAAGGCGTACCTGGCCGGTATCTCCCACGCGTGAGCCCACAACCATGTACCAGAATTCCCCTTCACGCCATACCTTCGGATCACGGAAATGATGCAGTCCTGGAGGTGTATCAATGACCATTCCGTGACGTTCGAAATGGATACCGTCACCACTGGTTGCCAGACATTGCACCTGATAGAGGTTGTCATCCGTATCAGACGGGCCGTGGAATTTATGTCCGGTGTAAATCAATGCCAGCGTATCGCCAACCACTACAGCGGAGCCGGAAAAACAGCCGTCTTTATCTGCCGGACCTTCCGGAGCAAGGGCAACAGGCAGATGTTCCCAGTGAATTAAATCTTTACTGCGGGCATGCCCCCAGTGCATCGGTCCCCATTTTGTTGAATAGGGATGATGTTGATAGAATGCATGGTACCAACCGTCAAACCATACCAGCCCGTTAGGATCGTTCATCCAGCCAGCCCGTGCGGCGAGGTGATAGCGTGGATACCAGCGGGGATTAATTCCAGCATGTGCTTTTTCAAGCGTCTCTTCGGCCTTTTTTAATAAGGATGTCATTGTCATTTCTCCCGATAAATTACACAGCGCCTGGCTGTAAAAAGGATTGCTCAGTTGAGGGCTTATTTGGACGCAAAAGGAAGATGGAAATAAATGTGGTGCAGAACACCATAATGCCCATGATCAGATAAGACTGGGCAAAGCCAAATTTTTCGTAGCTGAAGCCCGCCAGTGGTGATAACACGGTGCCAATAACGGAGCTCGTGCAGGCAAATCCCACCAGATAAATGGTGGAAGATAAACGCTTATCGAAATTCAGGCTGTTATATTTAAATATTGCAACCAACAATATCGGCAACTCAACGGCATGCAGCAGTTTTGTAATTGAAATGAGCAGCGGTCCTTCAACCAGGCCTGAGGCGATCATACGAAGCGCCATCACCATCCCAGCGAAAATAAGCCCATTTTTGGCGCCAATCCGATTAACCAGCCACGGTGCACAGAACATCCCTGCCGCTTCCAGAAAAACCTGAAATGAATTTAAATAACCAAACATGGCATTTCCTTCCTTCAGGGTAGGAAATTGCGAAGAAAAATAGACCGGGAATTGCTGATCGTAAACGCCGTAAATACAGGTTCCGACCACGAAGAAAATAAGTGCCCAGAAACGAGGTAACATAAGAAGGCGTAAGGCATCATCGAGGGAGACTTTTTTAGCCCCAATTTCCAGTTTCTCCATGCTCGCCGGAGCGGCAACTTTTAACCGGGCCAGCAGACAGAAGAAGACCATGCCAGAACATGACGCCACTATAAAGTTAAGGTCAGGGTTAATATTAAACAGCAGCCCGGCAAAAAATGTTGCGACGGCCCAACCCAGAGAGCCCCACATGCGAGCCCGTCCAAATTCAAAATGGCTTTGACGTGCAACACGCTCGGTATATGACTCCAGCACGCCGATACCGCCGTTAAATGTCATGCCAATAAACAGACCACCAAAAATGCTGCCCAGTAAGATATTAAGCTTGAGCAAATAGCTAAAACAGAGATAAGCGGGGGCGGAGAGGATCAGTAGGGCCGTAATAAACCACAGCAGGTTTTTGCGCAGGCCAAGACGGTCCTGAATAAAACCGTAGAACACCTGAGCGACCAGGGCTGAGACCGATAAGACGGAAAAAATAATACCTGTTTCAGAGGCTTTTAATCCCACTTCCTGATGAAGCCATATTGAAAGAAGCGAGCTGGATGACGACCAGGTGACGAAGAAAAAGAACAACAGGGCGCTGAGCAGCAAATAGTTGCGAGAAGACCGTTTTTTCATCTGAGAAATCTCATAGCGGATTATATGTGTTGATGGTAACGTTAACATGCGTTACCCACACCGCTTTTTGGGTCGATATACGATGTTAATCACAAAGGTTAACGTTAACATTGGTGTTTTGAGATCTGTGTCAAATTTTTGTTCCAAATTCCCAAAATCCCAGGCTCAATGCTTAGAATAATGAGTTCATTTTTATGGATAATCTTTATTGTGAAGCTTCGCTTACGCAACGAGGATTGAGGCGTGTTTATGCTAAACGGAAGGTTATGGCGTCTTTAAAAGATGTGGCCAAAATGGCTAATGTATCGTTAATGACCGTTTCTCGGGCACTGAATAACCCTGAACGCGTAAAGCCTGAGACGCTTGCGCGGGTACAGGAGGCGATTCTGCATCTGAACTACGTACCCGATCTGTCAGCAAAACAGATCCGTAGTGTCGGAACGAAAAATAAAACGATTGGCGTCCTCGCACTGGATACGGTAACCACACCCTTTTCGGTAGAAATTACACTGTCAATTGAGGAGACTGCCCGCGCACACGGCTGGAACAGCTTCGTGGTGAATATGTTCTCTGATGATAATCCTGACGATATTGTCGATCTTCTCCTCGCGCACCGACCCGGGGGTATCATTTTCACTACCATGGGGCTGCGCGAAGTGCGCGTCCCGCCCAAATTACTTACGCATCCCTGTGTGCTGGCAAACTGTCAGAATCAAGGGGAGCCTGTTGCCTGTTATATCCCTGACGATGAACAGGGGCAATATACTGCAGTACAAGCGTTGCTGGATGCAGGGTACCGTCGGCCAATTTGTTTGCATCTGCCCGCCAATCACCTGGCAACTTCCCGTCGCAGAAAAGGGCTGGAGCGAGCCTGTCGCGAGGCAGGAATTGATCCTGACACGCTGGATCATTGTTATATGCAATTTGGCGATGAACATTATCGTGATATTCCTGACATTCTGTTAGCGCATATTCATGAAGGGAAACCGCAGTTTGATTCGGTTATTTGCGGTAACGACCGTATTGCATTTATGGTGTATCAGACCCTTTTGGCGAGAGGGATACGTATCCCACAAGATATCGGCGTTATTGGCTACGATAACCTTGTAGGGATTGGCAACCTGTTTTTGCCTCCTTTATCAACGGTACAGTTACCGCACTATGAAATTGGTCGGCTGAGTACATTGCACATCATTAACGGTGATGAGAGCAACGAAAGGGTACTGGTTGATAGTCCCTGGTTAGTTCGCGAGTCCTTTTGAGAAGTAATGAACAGGAAGATTCCTCATTCCTCATAAGCTGCTTGTTCATCAGACAGGGCATTGTGAGGGAATGAATATCGTGAGTTGAAGAGGGCAAGGCAACGCTATCCTCAATCAAGGGTAACGCGGTGCCTTTTATTGAGTTGTAGTACGAATGTGTGCCTAAACCTCACTTACGGCTGTTTTTATATCTATTTATATTCACCGTAAATATTCGCTTATCTTAATATCCTTCATCCATCACCTGATGGATTAAGAAATATAAGTCATAAATACAAAGGCGCTATCGGAATTAGCGTTTCTACCTGCCAGTACATAATTGCAAAGCAGTATATCTCAGGTCAAATACGGATATCTTTCGATGTTAAGCCGTATTATCACTCACCCTGCATCTCTCTTTTGTCATTAGTGGTGTCCACCATCAGTTTTCCTGGGCGCACGGAATCTTTAATGGACACCGCTGAACATCAGTAAATTGACGGGATTATCAGGGAACTTCTGACGCTATAAGTCACATTAAGCAATGGTCGGCCTGCGGTACTTGATACGTTTGTCACTCGGCCAGTCAGTAATAAGTCTTTAGCGGTCGTGTTAATCACGAATGGAACGACAGGGACAGCCAAGTTTGGTCGCTGGACGCTGAACCCAAACCGATACGCCTTCGCAACCATCACATTTGCATGCCACGAATATGCTGCTGTGGTTGTGCTGCGGCACGGATATGTCAGTCCAGTGGCACGGCAGAATATACAGGGTATTCGTGCATGAAACCTTTTCATCTGCGGGCCGGAAAACAGGACGTCCAAAATATGGTTGCGGCGCCTGGCGCTGTGCGTCGGGATTCATGGGCATCCTTCGATAACGCGATGCTGGTCGGTATGTCGGCGGGTGGATTTGCGGTTATCGAAACTGGCGCAGCAAACCCACCCGCGACCGATACGCAGGGGTACTGGGGGGCGGCCTATTGGGCCAGCGACGAAGCGGCCGCAACAGCCCTTACGATCTGCTCAAGCCAACAAAGCAGCGGAGCACCGAAATGTACGCTCTACGCAATAAACAATCATTATGCTTCGAAGGCACCCCCCGAAAGAGGTGCGTACATGCGGTCGGGGTAGTATTGACGGACGATAATATCCGCTTCATATCGCCGTGAGATAGCAAGGAATAATCTGCGGGAAAGTCCAATGTAACGCACCTGCTCCCGCATATGGTTTCCCCGCGTCAGAAGCGGTCGTCGCCCTGTTTCCTCTGGTTATGACTGATGCGCAGGAATTCGGGCAATTACCTTAATTTCAAAATCGAATCCTGCAAGCCAGTTGACGCCAACAGCAGTCCAGTTTGGATAAGGGGGATGCGGAAAAACAGACTGCTTAACCTGCATAATGGCGGGAAATTGATTCTCGGGATCGGTATGAAAGGTCGTGACATCAATCAAATCATCAAAGGTACATCCAGCAGCATCAAGAACCGCTTTCAGGTTATCGAAGGCAAGTCGGACCTGAGCGGCAAAATCGGGTTCCGGCGTGCCATCTGGCCGGCTTCCGACCTGACCAGAAACAAACAGTAAGTCGCCAGAACGGATCGCGGCGGAATAACCGTGTTCATTATAGAGAGCATGGCGATGAGCAGGAAAAACAGGTTCGCGTTGAATCACAGGGTTTCCTCTTTTCAAATAGATAGTGCAGATGAAGCAATACAGGATGGAATGATTTAACATACGTGATGTATGTGTAATGATTATCACATACATCACGTATGTCAAGTGAGATACGCGATGTATGTCAAAAAGGAGAGGGTATGGCTGTTAACCGCCGAATCGAGGCGATGGAAGAAAATCGCGCAAAAATGATTTCAGCCGCGCGTAAGGCCTTTGCAGAAAAAGGCTTTGCTAATGCATCAATGGATGAATTAACCGCAAGTGTGGGTCTGACACGCGGTGCGCTTTATCACACCTTTGGTGATAAAAAGGGGTTACTTGCCGCGGTCGTCACTCAGATAGATAGCGAAATGGCTCAGCGCGCAAAAGCCGCTGCCGCAACAGCCAGCGATGACTGGGAGAGATTGCTGGCCGAAGGTATTGCCTACATTCAGATGGCGCTGGACCCCGAAGTGAGGCGTATTGTCCTGCTTGACGGCCCGGCTTTCCTGGGCGATCCCGCTCAATGGCCCAGCCAGAATAGCTGCCTTGAATCCACCCGACAAACCCTGACAAGCATGATTGAACGCAAGGTCGTCAAAGAGATGGATGCAACGGCCGCTGCGCATCTGTTGAACGGAGCGGCGCTCAATGCTGCACTGTTGATAGCCGCGAGCGACGCTCCGCAAAAGAGACTGCCAGACGTTATTAAGGTGTTTACGCTGCTTGCCAGCGGGTTACGTCATCATTCAGGCGAATCGCACTAAGATCGCTATGGGATGCGGCTGGCCGGATCTGAGGGGAGACCAGAGGCGCGCCGGATAAGCCGGATACTTAGTCCGGCGCCTGCCGCCAGACATACCGCCATCGCCAGAAGCGCCACGATAAAGGCATGCGTGATATTGGCTCCGCTCATAGCGGGCCTTTTGTTCAGTCGGTTTGTCCGCTTTGTGGCTGGCGCGGACTGCGCTATCACCCTGCAGGGTTAATAAACCTCGGGCAAATTAGCAAGGAGCTTTACAAAGCGCTTCCTTACTTCTTTGTATCCGTTATCTTCATAAAATTTATGCGCTCTGGTTCTTCTTTCACTGCTTGAAAGCTCAATCTGAGAACATTTTTTATCGAGGGCCATGCGCTCAGAGGCAATCAGAAGTTGCTGGCCTATCCCCGCCCCACGTGACGACTCATCTATGACCAGAGCTGAAATTAATGCCCATAAGTTATTTTCATGAACAGGTGTGATAAAGTTTATAACAACAACTCCACAAACTTCCTTATCTAATTCAGCCACTAAAGTACAAAGCGTACTCTGCGTCTCACAGATACGTTGTTCTAAGCTCTCAGTGTCTGTCTGATAGCCCAACTGTAGAAAAAGCTTTTTTAGAGAGGGAATATCTTTTGATTCTGCCGATCTTATTAAAATCATTGTGATCATTTCCTTCGGTGGGGTTCAACAAAAATATCCAGATTCCATCAATCAAATCAATAAAAGTTGCAAACCACACGAGGAAAAAGACAATTCAACATAGCCGTCCAGGAAACAGGCTTACCCAACCTGCTGTCATCCATTATGGATTTTGATGTGATGCCCACTTCTGGCTCACTACTGACCTTGCCGGACATGAGTTTCTTCTGTATGCAAAAAGCGGATATCGCGAAGGTTACGGTGTGAACTGGACAAATATCGAAAAGCATATGATCCGCCTGGGTGGTATATTTGCAATCTGATCACAATGAGGAAGGCTATGGGTCATGGCAGCGTTAAATCATGTATTACCTTCTGTTTTAATTATAGAAATCAGCGGGCGCGCATATATAGTTAAGAAGGGTTGATTAATTAAAATCATCTCGAAAATCTCTTAACGCTAAATTTGTATATTCTGTATGCGCAAAGTAGCTCGTTAGAAAATCGAAATCAAAAAAAGGTGATTTTTTATTATTAAAGACCTCATGTCCAATGAACATATCTCTCTTTCTGTTGAATATATCTTGCGACTTATTAATGATTTGAACGTCTTCCATATTCAAGTTGCTTTTAAAATTCTCCATCTGCAATATAATATCTCTGTCCTCAAAATGAAGATATAAACTACCCGAGAAAAAGATATACAACCCTATATTGAAATCCGCATAATCCAAACTCTTTCCTGATAGCCAAATATATTTACTCCCAATAGTGAAAGATATGGGAAGGGAATGAAAAATTTTTTCCTTTACATTATTGAGACACATACAATATGTAACATCCCCTTCGGCAACTATTTTAGCCCTTCTCAACAAGAATGATACTAATGAATTTTCAGAAACAAATCTATCAGCAACTTTCGCAATTACTCCCTGAGGGTTTTCATCAATGGCCTGGCAACACCAAAGATCTTTATCAGCATTTATTTCTAGATATTTGGCACTCACAACGATCTTGTCATTCTCACAAATGGGATCTATCGCAAAGTAAGAATACAACCCTGAGGTATTATCCAGGTTAAGCAAGGATGGATATCCCTCAGTAATATAGATATTGTAATTCATTGCGGCTCCTATCATTCACTTTGAAACTATATTAAGTTACAGTTTCATTATTAATTAGCGTTGCACTATCTGATTAAATATCAACTAAGCTTTGCAAATTTTTTTCTCAGTTAATCTATATTCATTTCTTGTCGCTACTTTCCCAATATTTTTTATTGCGGGATTGCTTCAGGTTCCCGTGACCAAAACTACACCATTATAAGCTAACATCTGTTGAATTTCAGGGCCAAAAGGCTCGAAATCATACGGATCTACATAACGATCTTACTTTGCGAGCCTGAAACTGTCTGTGATAGTTTATACGCCTCTCCGGTATGATGAGCACCTTCCTTCTCTATGAGAACAATCGAGAACTTCCGCTCCTCGCGCTTAACAGACCTCCCACCCCCACAGAGTCTGCTAGTCCTGATATACCGGTGAATAAACAGGGTGCAGGGCGTCGGAGGTTAGAAAAAGTTAGTTCAACGGTTTGACTGAAAAATTTCGCTTAAACATTCGTTACCTGAGCGACATCAGGGAGCTTTCAGTAAGAACCGTGCTGCTGGTGACGGATTTGAGCGCAGCTTAAGCGAAGGGGCGGTTGAATAAAAATGGACATACTGATTTCGCCTGCCGGGGATAGCTGTTTCGTACCAGAAAAGAGCATATGTAAAAAACGGTTTTGGCCCCATCAATTTTGAAAGTGCATTCATATTGATACAATGCCAATACTGCTCTTCATGCAGATAGAGTAATGCGATATTTACTTTGGCTGCTAATGGTTTTATGAGGTAATAAATGGATTTGTTATTGGAAAAGTTTTCTGAAATAGATTCTGCGGATTATTTAAAACTTGTCAGTAATATCGATGTTATGGCGATGATCACAGAACATGCCATTCCCTGTGATGAGGCCTCTCGTGATTTTAAACTCATACTCGACGAGAATGCCCGCCATTCAGATTTGGGCTATTACCGAATCACGGATGATAAGCAGGGTAATTTTATCGGCCTCGCCAAACTGGCATCTGTGGCTGACCAATCGAAGACCGCCGAACTGGGCTATATGCTGCTACCGGAATATTGGGGGCTTGGTATTGCGAGCAAAGTTGCCACAATACTGGTCGAGCAGGCCTGCAGAAACCCTGAAATCTCTACACTCATTGCGATTATCGATCCTGCGAACCTGGCATCAAAAAAGATCCTGATGAAGAACAGTTTTATCACACATGAATTCAGAGATTTTGACGGTCTGCCCGGCGAAATTCTGCAACGGGCCGTGTAATAAACAGGTCTGTGTATCATGCAATATCTCCGCTTCGAACCCGAAGCGAAATGGCTATTCAGACTGCGTTGGCTTATTACGTTGAACAGCCGCCCACGCCCGTCTGCACGCATGTAAACTTAACGGATTAGCCCCACCCGCAAAATCAGGATCTGCGGACTGCACGGGATCATCTTCCCATCCGCAGACGGCGCAAATTTCATAATTCCCTCTCTCTTCGAGCGTTCTCTTACCGCAGCATAAACAGGGAGAGTGTTTATTTTCTTTCATTTTTCCACTGTCCCTGGTTGTTGAGATTTTCCCATCTGCTCTCCTTATTGCCAACTCCATACAAAAAATGTCGGGCGCATCAGCTATTGCGTTACTCTGAATAGTGCGACAAGTCATCACTCATCTCTTGTAACTCGTTGATCAATCGTGCCACATGGAAACCATCGCAGACGGCATGATGTACCTGGACGGCGAGGGGTAACAAGACTTTGTCACCCTGTGTGTAGTATTTACCAAGGGTAAACATGGGGGCAAAAAAGTTCTGCATATGGGCAACATTGATATTAAAACCGGTAAAACTTACCCAGGGATTAGCCGATACAAAAAATATATTTTCCCGCGACTCTTCTTTAGGCAGATAGGAAAGGTTATTGCGATAGCGCGCCACGTCTTCTGAAAAAGCGTTCTGGAAGTGGTGAATATTACCGTCGTAATGACTCCATAATGACGAAAAGGTCTCCGTTTCATCATGGAAAATCGTATAGGCTGGATGGCTGTCATTCCATACAACAAGCTCGTTGTTCTTGATGGCCATACGAAATTCCGCATGCCTGTTCACTATTTTTGCAAGGAGGAAAATCATCGTGGGGTAAAATTTCCAGCCGACCTCCTTAATATGTTTTAGCAGCGCGGTAATATCGATTTGCACAGTTTGGCTAAATGTACACTGCGCGAAGCTCTGGAATGCGTCGAAATGTTCTTTCCTTGCCCAGCGCGATAAGTCGACAACGGTATATTCCGGAGTTATATTTTTCATTTTTAACCTTTGATTATCCATTATATTTTAAAGGGTAGCCTAAGATTTTTTCATAAACTAATCAAGCTTGCGGGGCCATGGCCATTTCGCACGGGCAGGGCGTTTTTATACTCGTGTTACTCTGCACCCAACGGTAAAAACGCAATCACCCTAAAGAATCTTCACGGTTAGCCGTTAACTCATCCTGGAATGAAGCAAGTTCGTTAAGAGCGAACACACTAAAAAGGATGAATAATGACGGAGACCTCTTTCAAATGGACCTGCTTAACCTGTGATAAGGAGATCGCGCAACACCTTGAATATTGTGTTGAATGTGAGGAAAAACGGTACAGAAAAATCGGTGGCCTGTTGTTCCTGCCACTCCTCAATATTTTGCTCATGGCCTACGATTATTTCACGTCTCTGATAGTGACATTAAAACTGGGTACGAACATGCTCGGTCGTATTCCTGTTTACCAGACATCCTATCTTTTTACTGCCGCTGGGATTAACCTGATTTTACTGCTCCTGGTTATCTATGTTACGTCTCTTTTTGTGCGTAAAAAGAGAGCGTTACCTCTGGCGTTTAGCGTGCTACTTGTTGCCAGTATCACGATCATGATGATTGACCGGGCCATCACTTCATACTTATTCGCGCCTCTTGCGCTGAATTTCGACATGATTATGCCTATTGTCAGATACATAATTTTCGCCTGCATATGGATACCGTACTTCCGTTTTTCGGTTCGGGTTAAAAAGACGTTCATTTGGTAATATCATATATGCCCCCGTTCCTGGCGCATATTGGTTGCATGAAGTGATCGTTTCCATTTGCAAATAAATCAGGTCAGGCATGAAAAGGCTCTGGCCTGTATCGATCACGCTTGAGGATTTTTTTGATTCTTACCAGATTATGTCGTCATCTGGCATTGAATGACATCTCTGTCATACGTGGAAACTCTTTTTTACGGGCCAGGTCACGCGTTGATTGCTTCAAAAAAAAGACTGTATTTGTTATATTATTGCTCATTGGTTATTCACCTCTGCGGTGCCAAAAAGAACAAGATTCACCGCGACCCAGGACAATAAAATGTTAGATTACCGCTTCCCGACAGCTTTGCAGATGGTTCTCAGCGTAGCGATGGCGGAGCAATTGGGTGAACGTTCGACGAGTGCGATTCTGGCCTACGGTCTGGAAGCAAACCCGAGCTTTATCCGTAAATTAATGGTGCCTCTCACGCGTGATGGGATTATCGTCTCTACGCTTGGCCGCAATGGCTCTATTCATCTTGGTCGTCCGCCCGAAGAGATCACCCTGCGCGATATCTACCTTTCGGTCATCGAAGATAAAAAGCTGTGGGCGTCGCGCCCCGACATACCGGCCCGCTGCGTGGTCAGTGCCAACGCGTGCTGGTATTTCAAATCGATTGCCGATGAAGCGGAGCAGGCGTCGTTAGATGTACTCGCTCGCCATACCGTGGCAAGCGCGCTGGAAAAGGTCAAAAAAGCCGATACCAGCGGGTGCGATCTGCTGCCTGAACTGAATGATCGGTTTAAAAAAGCGCTTTAATACTTTTCATATTGCGAAAAAAAACCGCCTTCACAGTGAAGGCGGTTTTTTGTTATCTGCAACAGTGACTCAGGCTGGCAAAACCTCTCTTTCCACTTTACCGCGCGTGACGAATTTACGCAGTGTCACGTAAAACACCGGGGTCAGGAACAGACCGAACAGCGTCACGCCCAGCATACCGGAGAACACCGTGATCCCGGTGACGCCGCGCACTTCCGCCCCCGCGCCGTGGCCGAGTATCAGCGGGATCGTCCCGGCGATAAAGGCGATAGAGGTCATCACAATCGGGCGTAAACGCAGGCGACAAGCTTCCAGCGCCGCTTCCATGATTCCTTTGCCCTGGATTTCCAGCTCACGGGCAAACTCCACGATCAGAATGGCGTTTTTACAGGCAAGCCCCATGAGTACCACCAGACCGACCTGCACAAACACGTTGTTATCGCCGCCGGTCAGCCAGACGCCGAACAGTGCGGACAGCATGGTCATCGGCACGATAAGGATCACCGCCAGCGGCAGCGTCCAGCTTTCATACAGCGCCGCCAGAACCAGGAACGCCAGCAGAACCGCGACCGGGAAGACGATCAGCGCCGTATTACCCTGAGTGGCCTGCTGGTAGCTCAGGTCCGTCCATTCAATATTCATCCCATTGGGCAGGATCTGCTTAGACATTCCGTCCAGTTGCGTCATCGCCTGTGAGGAGGAGAGTACGCGAGGGTCGGCATCGCCAATGAGATCCGCCGCCGGATAGCCATTGTAACGAATCACCGGGTCCGGCCCGTAAGTCGTACTGATATTGACCATACTGCCAATCGGCACCATTTCGCCCTGATTATTGCGGGTACGCAAATTGGCAATATCTTCCACGCTTTCGCGGTATGGCCCGTCGGCCTGCGCCATCACGCGCCAGGTACGACCGAACTGGTTGAAATCGTTGACATACGACGACCCCAGATAGGTTTGCAGCGTACCGAAAAGATCGGTCAGCGACACGCCCTGTGCTTTCGCC
Source organism: Citrobacter sp. UYEF32 (assembly GCF_040546205.1). NCBI lineage: Bacteria > Pseudomonadati > Pseudomonadota > Gammaproteobacteria > Enterobacterales > Enterobacteriaceae > Citrobacter > Citrobacter sp. UYEF32. The sequence goes on from NZ_JBEPNI010000002.1 coordinate 725,072, forward strand.
TTATCACGATCAACCTGCACATCCAGTTGCGGCACGTTAGCCTGGTAGGTGGAGATTGGGAAGTGCATTCCTGGCGTCTGCATAATCGCACCGGACATCGTGTTCACCGCGGTTTGCAGCGCGCCATAGCCAAGCCCGGCGCGGTCCTGAATATAAAGCGAATAGCCAGAACCCTGACCCAGCCCTAATATCGGCGGCGGCAAAATGGAGAAACCGAAGCCCTGCTGGATTTGCGCGATTTTCGCGTTGATCTCCGCGTTAATTTCCGCAGCAGAATGTTTACGCTGATCGAACGGTTTCAGGCCAAAAAAGACCGTCCCGGTATTTGGCGTATTGGTGAACTGCAATGCATTCAGCCCTGGAAAGGCGACCGCATAATCCACGCCTTCGGTATTCATCCCGATTTCGCTCATCTTGCGGATCACCGCATCGGTGCGTTCCAGCGAAGAGCCTTCCGGCATTTTCACACCGCCAATTAAATAGAGCTTATCCTGTGTCGGAATAAACCCGCCGGGGACGGCTTTAAACATCACGCCCGCGGCGCAGAGCAGCAGCACATAGACAACAAACACCGCGCCACGGCGTCCGAGCGTTTTGCCAACCAGCCCCTGATAGCCGTCCGAGCTACGGTGGAAAAAGCGGTTAAACGGACGGAAAATCCAGCCGAACAGACGATCGATCAGGCGGGTAGGGTAGTCTTTCGGCGCACCGTGCGGTTTTAACAGCAGGGCAGCCAGCGCTGGTGAAAGCGTCAGCGAGTTGATGGCCGAGATCACCGTCGAAATCGCGATCGTCACCGCAAACTGTTTATAGAACTGACCTGTCACCCCGGAGAGGAACGCCATCGGCACAAACACCGCGCACAGCACCAGTGCAATCGCGATAATCGGCCCGGAGACTTCACGCATCGCCTGATGCGCCGCCGCAAGTGGAGCCAGCCCCTCTTCGATATTTCGCTCAACGTTTTCCACCACCACGATGGCGTCATCCACGACGATACCGATAGCCAGCACCAGCCCGAACAGACTCAGGGTATTCAGCGAAAAGCCAAGCAGGTAGAGAATACTGAACGTACCCACCACCGATACCGGCACCGCGATCAGCGGAATAATCGACGCGCGCCAGGTTTGCAGGAACAGAATCACCACCAGCACAACCAGCACCACCGCTTCCAGCAGCGTTTGCACAACTGCGCGAATGGAATCGCGAACAAACACCGTCGGATCGTAAGGGGCCGCCCACTTCATATCATCCGGGAAACGCTTCGACAGTTCGTCCATCTTGGCGCGCACTGCGTTAGACAGATCGATGGCGTTGGCCCCCGGTGACTGGAAGATACCAATCCCGACCGCGTCTTTGTTGTTAAGCTGGGAGCGCAGCGCATAGCTGCCGGAGCCCATTTCAATACGCGCCACGTCACGCAGGCGGACCAGCGAGCCGTCTTGCGCCGTTTTCAGAATAATATTGCCAAACTCTTCTTCCGTGTGCAGGCGACCCTGGGCGTTAATGGAGATCAGGAAATCGCTCTCTTTCGGCAGCGGCTCGGCGCCAAGCTGCCCGGCGGAAACCTGGACGTTTTGCTCCTGCATTGCCGTTACCACATCGGATGCGGTCAACCCACGTGCCGCCACTTTATTGGGATCCAGCCAGATGCGCATCGCGTATTCACCGGAGCCAAAAATCTGGATTTGACCAACGCCCGGCAGACGGGCCAGCTCATCCTTCACTTTTAGCGTGGCGTAGTTACGCATATACAGGGAGTCGTACTTACCGTTGGGTGAAAACAGATGCACCACCAGCGTCAGCGTCGGCGACTGTTTCTGGGTGGTGATACCCAAACGCCGCACATCTTCCGGCAGACGCGCTTCGGCCTGTGATACGCGGTTTTGCACCTGAACCTGCGCCTGATCGGGGTCAGTACCCGGACGGAAGGTGACGGTGGTGACCAGTACGCCATCAGAGCCGGCAACGGATTTCATGTACATCATGTTTTCAACGCCGTTGATCGCTTCTTCCAGCGGCGTCGCCACGGTCTCTGCAATCACTTTCGGGTTTGCGCCGGGATACTCCGCGCGTACCTGAACGCTGGGCGGTACGACATCAGGATATTCGCTGACCGGCAGCAGCGGGATAGCGATCAATCCTGTAATGAAAATCAGAATCGACAGCACCGCGGCGAAAATCGGCCTGTCGATAAAAAAGCGGGAAAAGTCCATGTGTCGGATTCTCAGGTAAGGGATCAGTTGAGGGCGGTGCTGGTGGTCATGGCAACGGTTTTCGCGTTAACTGGCATACCCGGCATAAACACTTTTTGTAAACCATCGACGATGACTTTATCGCCAGGGTTCAGCCCCTTCTGCACGATGCGTAAACCGGCAGCCAGACGCCCCGGCGTAATATCGCGACGCTGCGCTTTACCTTCTTTATCAACGATATAAACATATTTACGATCCTGGTCGGTCAGCACTGCTTTGTCGTCGATAAGCGTGGCTTTGAACTCAGCGCTGCCCGGCAGACGCACGCGGGCAAAGAGCCCTGGCGTGAACTGACGCTGTGCGTTATCCAGGATGGCGCGCATACGGATAGTGCCGGTGCTCGGCGTTAACTGATTATCCAGAAAATCCACTTTGCCCTGATGGGGATAGCCATCCTCGCCAACCAGGCCAATCTCAACCGGTAACGCCAGGTGGTTACTGGACACGCCTTGCCCGCTGCGGGCGAGGTTCTGGTAGTGGAGGTAGGTCGACTCATCCACGTCAAAGTAGACGTAAACCGTCTTTTGCGATACCAGCGTGGTGAGTACGCTGGCGCTGTCGCCCGCCGTGACCAGGTTACCGCTGGTGATCAGCGCACGACTGGCGCGGCCATCAATGGGGGCGGTCACTTTGGTGAAGTCCAGGTTAAGCTGTGCGGCATCAACTGCCGCCTGCGCTGCACGAATGTCGGCCTGCGCCTGGGCGGCGGCAGAACGACGCTGTTCCCACTCTTCACGGGAGACCAGATTGGTGTTGATTAATTTATCGGTACGGCTGGCCTCACTTTGCGCCAGGCTGGCCTGCGTTTTGGCTCTCGCCAGCGTTGCCTGCGCCTGTTCCAGCGCGGCGCGATAGGTTCTGTCATCGATGGTGAACAGCACCTCGCCTTTTTTCACTTCCTGGCCGTCGGTGTAATTCACTTTATCAATGTATCCAGAGACGCGGGGGCGTAGCTGAACGCTTTCCACCGCTTCAATCCGGCCGTTAAAGCTATCCCACTGGCTAATCGATTTCACGACCACGTCAGCGGCGCTCACGGCGGGCGCTTGTGGCACGGCATTTTGCGCGACACCCTCATCGCATCCGACGAGCATGACGGAGAGTAATACCGCTCCCAGCGCATTCAGACGAAAATTAACCCAATGTTTTTGCAGGCTCATTATTTTTATTCCGGTAATTGTAGCCGCCGGGCAAGACGCAGCAGGGGACGCCGCGCCACTTCCTTTGTCCGGGCTGGCTTAAGGCCATTTGTGTCGTTCATCGCCACAAAACTGTAACAGTTGCGAATACACTATCGCGGCGATTGTAGGGAGGTGCTAAATTAAGTGCAAGAATAATTGTTGCACTTTATGTGCTGTTTGCGTCAGGAGCAGAAGCCAGATTTCCGGCAGGGATTTAAATGCAATAATAAAACTTGCATTTACTGCAAAAGCAGGCCACCTTTAAATGCAACAGACAAAGATGCTTTTTTGGTAAGCCGCGCGGGAGGAAACAAAATGAACAATGGCGCATTTATTCACGATTTACTCGACTGGATCGACAACAACATTGAAAGCCGTCTCGATATCAATACCGTTTCCAGACGCGCCGGTTATTCGAAGTGGCACCTCCAGCGGATCTTCAAAGAGCATACGGGCTATCGTCTCGCCGAGTATATTCGTGCGCAAAAGCTGCAAAAATCGGTCGAGCGGTTAGCCCGCAGCGACGAACCGATTTTGAACGTGGCCATTGCGTTGGGTTTTGACTCTCAGCAGTCTTTCAACCGCAGCTTTAAGCGTCACTACGGGCAGGCCCCTGGCGCATGGCGACGCAGTATTGGCCGCGCTGAAATGCAGCGATTAGGCTAGCAATCCACATAGCTCGCATCCGTTCAGGATGATATTGGCGGCCTGCCAGCGGCAGGCACATTGAGTGAGGCGGGTGTCGGGCTGGCACGCCAAAGCCTCAGAGAAGACGAAAAAGGGCGGCGATTTTTTCTACCGCGTCTTCTATTTCCTTCTCCGTGTAAGCCGCAAAACCCATCAAAAAACCGGTTGATGCCGGTTCATTTGCATATAATTCGGCAAGCCCAAGCATATCAATACCTGCACGTCGGGCGGCTGCGGCGACGGCTGCTTCGGAAATGCCCTTCCTGAGATGGCAGGGCATCTGCATTCCGCCCGTTGGCGTTATGCCAACGACAAAATCAGAAAGACGCTCTTCAATCAGGCTTGCCAGTTTGTCACGGCGAGCAACATAAACCTCCCGCATCATCCGGACATAGGAACCAAAATGGCCACCCTCCAGAAATTTGGCGACGGTCAGTTGCGTGATGGAGGCGGTATGACCGTCCATTAACGTCCTTGCCATCGTCAGCGGTTCAACAAGTTCTGCTGGCACAATCATCCAGGCAATGCGTAGTCCCGGAAAAAGAGACTTGGTGAACGTCCCGATATAGATTGTCCGGTTAAAGGCGTCCAGCCCCTGCACGCAGGCCATCGGCTTGCCTTCATAGTGAAACTCGCTGTCATAGTCATCTTCAATAATCCAGGCCTGGTGACGGTTTGCCCAGTCGATGACCGCCAGCCGTCGGTCAAGAGACAGGGTGACGCCGGTAGGGTACTGATGGGAAGGGGTAAGATAGATAGCTTTCGCCGGCGCTGTCAGAGCATTAAGTGACGCAATACACAGCCCTTTCTCATCCAGCGGAACCGGAAGGCTGTTCAGCCCGGCAGCCTTAAACGCTTTTTGCGCCCCCTGATAGGTCGGATCTTCAATCACGATGGCATCGCCGCTGTCCATCAGGACATGAGAACAGAGGGCGAGCGCCTGCTGGGAACTTGTCAGAATAATGATACGTTCTGGCGTGGCATGCGCGCCGCGTTCCAGATTGACATACTCTGCGATGGCCCGCCGTAACCGCTCTGTCCCCTGAGGCGGGCTTTGCTCCAGCGCACGGTGGCGATACTCTTTCAGTACCTGTCGCTCAAGTCGCTCCCAGGTTTGTACCGGAAACAGACGTGTTTCGGGGATCCCCGGCGCCAGTGGGCGAGGCGATGAAAATTCACGTATCCCCCCACTTTTGTACATCACATTTCCCCGCGCACTGAGCGTGGGTTCACGTACCTCAGCGGCGGACTGGCGTTGCCGGGAATGTGATTTCAGAAATCGGGCGCTGGCAGAAACAAAGCTGCCTTTACCCGTGTGCCTTTCAATAAACCCCTCCGCATGCAGACGCGTATAGGCGGCTTCAATGGTGTCGCGGGAAACATTGAGTGAGATGGCTAATGCACGCGAGGCGGGGAGGGCTTTGCCGTGAGATAAAATGCCTTCCAGGATAAGTGCCCGTATTGCTCTCTGGATCCTTTCATGAAGAGGCAGTGAGCCGTTTGCCGGATCCATCATCCAGGCCTTTACCGTTTCAAGCTGGGCATGCTTAAACATCCGTTTCTCCGTTATTACTTCCATCATCACCCAGTCTATAACAGGATGGTCTGCTGCCAGAAGATAAATTGGTCTGCTGCGTTGTGAAAAATTGGTGGGGCTAAACCTGCCATTTTAACCTTATCATTATTGCCGAAGCGTCAATGACGGGCAGGGTGGAGCGGCGGCGATAAGGCGCGTCATATATCGGCACGTTGCCTGTGCTTTTCGTGTTTGAATAAAGCCAACACCTACGCTGCCTGCGTTTTTTAATTAATGATTCACTCCAATACAGAACAAGCCAGAAAATAAAGAGGTTATTATTATGAATACAGTGGTTATCACAATTGAAGCAGCCAGTGAAATGGATTATGAAAGCTGGTTGCCGCTGTGGAAAAATTATCAAATATTTTATAATGTTGATATTCCTGACGCGGTCACAACGCGCACCTGGGAGCGCTTTGCTAATCCAATCGAGCCGATATTCTGTGCTGTCGCGAAAAGTAATGGCGAGGTGGTGGGTTTCGCCCATTATCTTTTTCACCGTTCAACCTGGGCGGAAAGTGATTACTGTTATCTTGAAGATTTATATGTCAGCGAAAATACACGCGGCAAACAGATTGGCAAACAGTTAATTGAATATGTCCAGAAAGAAGCCAGAAAACGCCATGCCAGCCATCTTTACTGGCACACCCACGAAGCGAATTATCGTGCGCAAAGATTATATGACTGGATAGCGAAAAAAAGCGGCATGATTGAATATCGGATGCAGGTAAGATAATCCGCGCAATGGCTCCCCCTTCAACAAACGCCGCAAAGCCTGTTTTATTTAGGGGGAAAGTGCGTAAAGACAAGGCCAGTGATAATTTACAGAAAGAGTATTCAACACTGGCTTTTCATCAGTAATGCGGCTCCACAGAGATAGCATGGGGTTTCTGGCGTCGGAATACCCCCGGCGGCATCCCTACATATTTCGTGAAGGCGACGTTGAAGGCGCTCGCTGACTGATATCCAATGCGAAATGCGATCTGTTCGATTTTATCCGTACTGCTCAACAGTGCTTTTCTGGCCAACGACATTCGCCAGAAGAGCAGATATTGCATGGGCGGCATACCGACTGTTTCGTTGAATATGGCGAAAAAAGAGGAACGCGACATCGCACAGTGGCTGGCGAGCTGTGCTATTTGCCAGTCAATGTCGGGTTTTTCATGGATGAGATGCAGCGCGATGGCGATCTTTTCGTGTTGTAATCCCCGCAAAATACCTGCCGTTCCCGACAGACAATCATGGCTTCGCAACGACTCAACCAGTAATAACTGTAAAAGACGCATCAATACCACTTCACGTCCTGGCCGCCGGGCCTGGCTTTCATCAAGCAGAAGTTCAAGCAGGGTGACAAAACGCTGTTGTCCTTTCACCAGGATCTCGTTGGGCAGTAACGCGACGATAAGCTGTTTGTCCGGCGTGTCGAATTCGCAGTGCCCCACATTCATCAGAAATTCAGCCGGTCCTGTTGTTGCGCCAATTCTCACGTGCCCATCGCCAATAAGGGTCGGCGTCGTAATGTCCGTCGGCACAGACGTGCCCGCATTGGTGTTTTCAAACGTGTAGGTTGCGGGTATCAGAATGAAATCGCCGGATACCAATAATTTTGGCGCTTTGCCGTTAATGCTTATCAGACATTCGCCTTGTAACACTGCGCAGTAAAACGCCTCTCCGCAAGATTCCCGGACTATGCGCCACTGACCCGCACCCTCAACGAGTTTGGTATGGGTAGGCCTGGGGTTGAGCAAGGTAACAATATCGGTTAACGGGTCTGACATTGGACGCTCTCTAAATTTTACTGGATTTTTGATTATATATTGTCCAGACAGAGGCGGCTATGATCGTTGCTCTTGCCAACAGAGAGGATTAAACATGTCGACTGCACTGATTACCGGATGCTCATCGGGTTTTGGGCTTGAAACAGCAAAACTCTTTTTAGACAAAGGCTGGAAAGTGTTTGCAACCATGAGAACGCCCGATCCGACGCTGTTACCTGAAAGCGACAACCTGACTCTTTTGCCGCTGGATATCACTTCCGCTGACAGCATTGATAATGTGGTGAAAAAGGCCGGGGCGATTGACCTGCTGGTGAATAATGCCGGTTTTGGCGCACCGGTCCCTGTTGAACTCACGCCCCTGGCAACCGCGCAGCAGTTAATGAACACCAATGTTCTGGGGACGCTCGCGTTAACCCAGGCGTTTCTGCCGCTAATGAGAGAGAAAAAATCAGGGATTATCATCAATGTTTCATCGTCAGTGACAACCAAAGCAATGCCGCTGATTGGGCTTTATCGTGCAAGTAAAGCGGCGCTGAATGCCTGGAGCGAGTCATTAGCCATTGAGGTCAGGCCATTGGGTATTCGCGTTCATGTGGTGTTGCCGGGGCGCTCACCAGAGACGAAGTTTGGCGAGAATGCGCGGGCCTATTTTGGCGGACAAGACGATCCGGTGTATGGCGCGATGGTGGATGCGTTTATTCAGATGGCGCGCGATAACCACTCGCCAGTGACTCACGCCGGGGATGTCGCGAATGCCATTTTTGCCGTTGCGAACGATCAAAACGCGCCGCTGTATACCGCCGCCGGTGAAGATGCCACCCATTTTTTACAAGAGGCACAGCAACGTTCACCCTTTTCTTACTGATATTCGAGGGTGAAAAGGGGAATGAATCGACGAGGCGATCATGGTGGTGATGAGTATGAAGCAAGAGAAGCTGTTACTATTTCTTGCTATTAAGGATGGCTGAGAGGCCATATTGCTGCTTATTGCCAACAGGTAACGACATGATGATTAAACTCGTAGATTCATCGCCCGCCGTCACGGCTGATGAGCTTGGCGATATTGAAGCATCGCTGGGCGTCTCTTTCCCTGATGTTTTAACCTCGTTATGGCTCATCAGTAACGGTGGCAAGCTTGAGGATGGGCGGCGCGTTTACCAGAGTGAAAAATATGAGAACGATATCAAATACTTTCTGTCGATTTTGCGTGCTAACAGCCCAGGTTTGTTGACCGCTGATGGCTACTACAGAACGCTGGTTGTCGATAAGAATATTCTCCCGGCAAACTTTCTTCCCTTTGCCATTGACGGCGGTGGGTTTCCCTACTGTATGAATATGGATGATGGGGCCGTCTATTTTGCCAATCTGGAAAGCCAGAAGAATATTTTTCTTGAGCAGGATCTCGAGAGTTTCATCAGCAAGGTGATAACCGAAGATGAAGCCTGGGGATGATAATTCCCTCGTTTTCTTGCAAGCATTGCCAGATATGAATTCGCTGAGGGCAGAGAAACCATCATTGCCCTGAGGTCCCGATAAAAGGAACCCGGAAGATGTCCGTAGAACTGGAATATTATGCCGATGATGAAGGCGCCGCCGTTGATTTGCTTTTACCGATATTCGGTTCTGAACCTGTTCAGTGCATAAATCTGGAAGCGCATTCGCCTGAAGACAAAATGAGGAACGATATCCAGTTTCTTATTGAGAAACAGAACGCTTTCTCGCAGAAAATCACAGCGGAAACTCAGGTTTACTGCAAACGGGTGTACGGCGCAGAGGCGACAGACCTTATTCTGATGAAAATTTATCTGTCTCCTGATGCGAAAGATAATTTCGGATTTATGTTTGCAACCGATATAGATCGTGAACACGGAATAGGGCTCAAATTTGTAGGGCTTGAGCTGAAAAGCGTGGGGAGCAGCGAAACCGCGTTTTTATAACCCCCACCTCCCGAGCCGCATTTTCCCCCTCACCCTAACCCTCTCCCCAAAGAGGAGAGGGGACCGATCGTGCTCGCATTTTTGTGGGGATTCCTCAGCCCACAGGGCGAGGGGACTATTTAGTGCGGCCTGAACGTTTTGTAGCCCGGATCAGGCGCTTGCGCCGCCATCCGGGGCCGCGGGGATTGTAAAGGGGAACGCGGTGTTCCCCTTTACCCCTTCACGTGTCCGGAGGTTCCATTTCGCCATGAACGTAAAGTGAACGGAACCCTCCTCCATAGCCGCCTGGCCTCCTCACCCCGCGAAGATCTCGCTTTCTGCGACTGACTTATAAACCATACGCGCTGAGATCCGGCCCCTGTGGAACAATCCCATTTGGATTGAGTGCCTTGATGGAATAGTAGCCCTGCTTGATGTGATCAATATTCACCGTTTCCCGGATGCCCGGAACCGCCAGCATTGTCCGCAAATAGCGGTCCAGATGCGGGTATTCCGCAAGCTTACGCCGATTACATTTGAACACCCCATGGTAGGCGGCATCAAAACGCACCAGGGTCACAAACAGACGGATATCGGCTTCGGTTAGCTGTCCACCGCAGAGAAATTCCTGCGTTGCAAGACGCGTTTCCAGCGTATCGAGCATGGAGAACACATCGCTGACTGCCTCCTCATAACTGACCTGGGTGGTGGCGAAACCGGCGCGGTACACACCGTTATTCAGCGTTGGATAAATCTCGGCGTTGAGCTGATCAATCTCTTCACGCAGGGCGACGGGGTAGAGATCAATACTGCCACGCGCCAGTTCGCCAAAGCCGCTGTTGAGCATCCGTACGATATCAGCGGACTCGTTATTCACGATGGTATGGGTTTTCTTATCCCACAGCACCGGGACCGTCGCGCGACCGGTAAAGGTTGGATCGGCTTTGGTATAAAGCTGATGCAGCCACTCGACGTTATTGATCGTGTCGCGGTCGGTGCCGGGGTAATCGCCGAAATGCCAGCCTTCCTCCAGCAGCCAGGGTTCAACCACCGAGACACTGATAACCTCTTCCAGCCCTTTCAGCTTCCGGGCAATCAGCGTACGCGAGGCCCACGGGCAAATCAGCGCGACATACAGATGGTAGCGTCCCGGTTCGGCGATAAAACCGCCTTCGCCCGTAATACCGGGCGCCCCGTCAGGCGTCACCCAGTGGCGAAAACTGGAAGTCTGGCGCACAAACCCGCCTTTTTCATCGGTGGCCTGCACCGGGTGCCAGTCCGCCGTCCATTTTCCGTCAATCAGCATGTGTACTCCTTTAGCCTTTAAAAGGGGTCGGTTTGAGCGCGTATTTTCCATCCCCGGTCAGCGCCAGAGCAAGCAGACCCACTATCCAGAATGCCGGGAATTCCCAGCCGCCGTTCGGGTTAGTGAAGAAAAAGCCAGCCGGGCCGTGAACGGTGAAGATAGCGCCCAACAGAATCGGAATCAGCACGATGGCAACGATACGGCTATAGATACCGAGGATCAGCGCGATCGCCCCCACCAGTTCAACCGCCATGGTGAGATAGGCCAGCCCGCCAGGCAGACCGAGAGAGGCAAAAAACTTCGCGGTACCCGCCGGGGTAAAAACAAAGAATTTCAGGCTAAAGTGCGCCAGAAACAGAATACCCAGCGCCAGGCGCAACAGCAGAGATGCATAGGGAGCAGTACGTGAATCAGTCATGGTTGTGTCCTCTCGAATAGGTTGATGAAAGGACTATAAAGTGTTTCCAGCCCAATGATTATTGGGTCAAAAAGAGGATATTTATTTCCATAATGGAAACAATCATGGCTACGCCAGCGAGGCGTACGTTGCCGCCAGAAAATCGATTAACACGCGGGCTTTCTGCGCCAGATAGCGGGCCGGGGGATAGACCGCATAGAGCGCCAGCGGCGGCGCCTCAAAAGGAGCCAGAATGGGCACCACACGCTGCGCATTCAATGCTTTTTCAGCGATAAACATCGGCACTCTGGCAATCCCCAACCCGGCGCAGGCGGCCTCCATACAGGCTTCCGCATTGGAGAATTTGATTCGCCCGCGAACCGGCTGCAAATGCATTTGCTGTTGGGTATCGCGAAACGGCCAGTGCCAGGGATCGCGAAAATTGGTATCAACAATCAGGGCGTGCTGTTCCAGCTCTGACCAGTGTACCGGTTCGCCGTGGCGTTCAAGGTAGCTTTGGGCGGCGACGACCACACTGCGAATCGGGCATAAACGGCGGGCAATCAGGCTGCTGTCACTCAGGCTGCCGATACGCAGGGCCAGATCAAAACCTTCATCCACCACGTTAACGAGCCTGTCGGAAAAGCTGACATCCAGTTCGATATCCGGATAGCGGCGGGCGAATTCCACCAGATGTGGCGCCAGTTGTGAGACGCCAAACGTGACAGGGGCCGAAATGCGCAGCAGCCCGGAAGGGGCGTTGGCGCTATTGCGAACGGCATCATTAAGCGCGTCGTAATCGACCAGAAGCTGACGGATTCGTTCGTAGTAGGCCAGGCCCACCTCGGTGGGGGTCAGTGAGCGGGTGCTGCGGCGCAGCAGGTTGACGCCCAGTTCGCTCTCCAGCCGGGAGATCAATTTCGATGCCTGACCGTGGCTGGTACCACACCGTTGCGCCGCCGCCGTAAAACTGCCTGTTTCCATCACCGCGACAAACATACGGTCGCAATCCAGCCGCTCCATTCGTTCTACCCGCTTCTCATCAGCAAAAAAATACCATAGCAAAACCCAGGGTGGACCGCTTACGTTTTCACCTGGTCACAGCGCGTGTTTCTCGCCTTTTTGTTACAACGTCACGTCATCAAAAGCCTTGATAAGCCACTGTTTGAACTGTTGTACATCGCGGCGGTTAGCTTTTTCCATGCTGGTGACAAAATAGTAATTGCCGCCGGGAAGCGCCCCCGGCAGGGCAATATGCAGTAGCCCTTGTGCCAGCGGGTACTGGATTAGCAGTTCGCTTGCCAGTAACACGCCCTGTCCGGCAATCGCCGCCTGAATCGCGTGTGTCTCATCATCAAAACGGATCCCCGTCTGCACGGCTAAATCCGCCGGGCCAAACGTCTCTTTCCAGTGGTGCCAGTCCGGTTCCGGCGTTGGCACATGGCGGTTTTCGATGTGAAAAAGCGTGAGTCCGGCCAGATCCTGCGGGCTTTGCAGCTTTATAGCCGGGCTGGCGACCAGCACAAAACGATCCCGCCAGAGTAGCGTGCTTTCCAGCGACGCGTCCGCCTGCATGCTGTAGCGAATGGCGCAGTCGGCCATCGCGCCGCGCACATCCACCAGGCTGGTGCTGCTGTGAAAGCGCAGTTCCAGGTCCGGGAGCTGGCGGTGCAAAAGCGGCAGGCGCGGCACCAGCCAGTTGGTCAGGAAATTCGAGGTGGTGCTGAGTGTTAGCGCATCGGGCGGGGCACCGGCCTCGATAAGCGTGACGGCCTCGCGCAGGGTGGTGAACATATTCTCCGAGGCGCGAAAAAGGATCTCACCGCTGGCGGTGAGCGTTACCGCGCGGGCGGAACGGGTAAATAAGCGCTGGCCGAGAGTCTCTTCCAGTTGACGAATCTGGTGGCTGATAGCCGTGGAGGTGACGCCAATTTCCTCGGCGGCCAGTTTAAAACTGGCGTGGCGGGCAACGGCATCAAAAGCGCGGATCGCGCCAAGCGGTGGCAGACGACGTAATTTCATGGATGAATTTAACTCATCTTTTGCTGAAAACTATGACTTTGATTGCGTCAATCAATAAGGCGTAGCCTGTATGAAGAGCAAGTAATCCATGAGGATTATTCATCATTATTCAACGAACAGGAAGCCTGATGACGCACATTAATCTGACGACAACGCCACAAACATCGCGTTCTCTTCCTCTGCTGGTACCGGGCATTGCCCAGGCGCTGATTGCGCTGGATTACGCCATTGTTTACGTGGCGCTGCCCACGCTGGCGCAGGATTTGGCGCTCACGGCTGGTGAAATGCAATGGGTTGTTTCCCTCTACGGGCTCATTTTTGCCGGGCTGCTGCTGCTGGGGGGAAGCCTCTGCGATCGTCTGGGGGCCCGGCGGATATTTACCATCGGGATGGGGCTGTTTTTATTCGCGTCCGTCATCGGTGGGCTGGCGCAGAGCGCCGCGCTGCTATTAACCGCTCGTGCGGGTCAGGGCGTTGCGGCGGCACTCCTGCAACCGGCGGTACTGGCGCTGATGGCGCAGCGTTTTCAGGGCGAAGCCCATCGCCGGGCGCTGGCTATCTGGAGTGCGATTGGCGCGCTCGGGCTGGTGGCAGGCGTAATGCTGGGTGGGCTGCTGGCCGAGTTAAACTGGCGGGCTATCTTCTTTATCAATCTGCCACCAGGGCTGCTGGCGCTCTGGCGGGTTAGCCGGGACTTTCCGCTGTTGAGAAGCGAAGGAGAGAAACAGCCTGGAGGGTTTGGGGCGCTGGCAGGCTGTGCCACTGCCGGGGCGGTCGTCTGGGCGCTGATGCGCTACGCCGAAACCGGGCAGCCTGATTTTCTGGCAAACCGTCTGGCGCTGGGCATGCTGGTGCTGTTTATCGTACATGAGCGCTTTGCCGCCAGGCCACTGTTGTCGGAACGGCTTCGCACGTTACCGGGGCTGCAAAGCGGCTGGCTCAGTAGCGCCTGCTATATGGCAAGCGTCGGTAGCCAGTTCTATGCCATGACGCTGTTCTGGCAGCAGACACTGGCGCTGGGGGCGGTGGTGACCGGGCTGTTGTTTACCCCGCTGGCAGTGTTGATTGTGGCTGGCAACGGTCTCTATACCCGCCTGAGCGTACGCTTTTCCAGCGCGGGGGTGTTAACCGTTGGGTTTGCTGCTGCGGGGCTGGGGCTGTGGCTGCTGTCGACGACGCTCACGGTGCCGTTTTCGCTTGCCTTTATGCTCGGTATTGCGCTGAGTGGCCTGGGACACGGGTTGATTTATCCGGCGATGTTTGCCATCGGGCTGACGGCCACGCCTGTGGCGCTACAGGGGCGGGCCAGTGCGCTGATGGTCACCACTCAGTACACCGCCGGGGCGATGATGCTGGCAATTATCACCGTGCTGTTGGGGGCGCATCCGTCACTGGAGGCGTGGCGTCTGGTGTTCCAGTGGCTGAGTGGGGCCGCGCTGGTGGGAATGTGTGTGGCATTTTGCGCTCGTCGGTCGGCGTAACCGGTGACTAATGTGTTCTTCGCCTGTCACACAGGGCAGGCGAAAACTCGCTAACCCATTAAATCCAATACTCTCGCCCGGTTCACCGCCTGAATACGTCCGCTCACCGCCAGCTTTTCATACAACTGTTTAAGGTGCCACTTGACGGTCTCAACCGAGATGCCAAGCGTGCGGGCGATGCCTTTATTGGAGTGTCCTTCGGCGATGAGCTGTAAGATTTGCTGCTCGCGTTCGGTCAATCGTAGCCCCTGCGTCGCGGCTTCGTGTGTCGGCAGGGGGGGAATTCCCCCGGACATCAGCATCGCCCCGGCGCTGGCGATGACGGCGGTTAATGCCGTATCGAACTGGGACTGTTCACGCAACCGGCTGAGCAGGGCCAGTAAAGGCGACCCGCCATCGAGCAGCGTGCGCTGCATGTTTTGCGCGACGGTGCGCGGGAGTGCAGGAACGCACGCCGCCATAGCCTGTTTCTCGTCACCGGCTTGCCAGAAGGCCACGGCCTGCTGGATGCGCAAGCGCGTTGCCGCCAGCCATTCACCACAGCGCTCCTGCTCATTTATCACGGGAGTCAGCGTCGCCGCCGCCGTCAGCGCATCGCCTTCGGCCAGTAACAGGCGGCTTTCGCAGATCCCCCTGTGCCAACCGACAACCCTATTTTCTACCGCCCTTGGCTCGCTCGCCAGTTGCTGGAGTAAGGCGAACTGCCTGCGGGCGTTATCTTTCTTGCCGGTATTCAGGTGGAGGGTGATTTCTTCGGCAAGTAGCGCAATGCGCGCACGCCACCAGCCGCGGTCTCTACACAGTTGCCCGGCATGGCGTAAGAGTGTCATGGCCTCATCAGGTTGCGCATTCAACTGCGCCTGACGCGCAAGCACCACGTAGCACAGGCTAAGACCATCTGACGGGCAAAAATCATCAATCATGCCCAGACGCAGGTTCAGCAAACTGTTGACCCGTTCGCTGTCGCCGCGCTCCCAGGCGATTTCGGCCAGCAGCGGGGCCAGCGTGGCGCCACTACTGGAATTTTGTCCGGTATGGTGCTCCGCATGGTGCAACGCCTGAATGGCCTGGCGTTCGGCTTCTTGCAGGTCCCCCTGACGCAACTGACCGAGTGCCAGCACAAAGACCCGGTAGACCTCAACAAACAGGTTGCGGTTGGTGGCCCGGTTGCCGGAAACGTGCTGCTGCACCTCCAGCGCTCGCTGCGGGTGGGCAAGGGCGAGATGGCAATAACTGAGGATGTTGCAGACCAGCCCATCCACCCAGATATCCCCGCAGGGCACCTCATTCAGCAACGGTTCAACCAGCGGCAGACTGCCGGAAATATTATCGGCGAAGGCCTCACAAATGGCGCGCACCACGCGCTGCTTTACCCACGTTGACCGTGGAAGATGCTCTGCGCGTGTCGCCACCATCGCCTCAATGGCATCAAGCAACTGGCGGGCGTCGCTAAAGCGGCAATGGTGCGCCAGCGCCCAGGCCAGATTAAGCTGTAGTTCAATACGCGAAGGATCGGGCGTGGCAGGCAGATGGTGGATCCAGCGCACCATCGTTTCGATATCGCCTTCTTCCGCCAGTGATTGTGCCCCGGCTTCTGCATGTCGGGCGAGCGACTTCCCGGCCGCCAGCGCATGGCGTATCGCTTCTGCCCAGAGCTGCTGGGCGGCGAACCAGTTACCCGCGCGCTCGTGAAGCTGGCGAATGTCGATGGTGGCATCCTGTTGCAGGCGTTGGGAGAGGGCATCGCGCATCAGCGGATGGTAGCGAAACCAGAATCCCGCTTCATCCAGGGCGCTAAGAAACAGATTGTGTTGCTCAATCCAGGCGAGCATCTCTTTGCCGTTATTTAACCCCGTCACCGCATCACACAACGCCGGATGCAGACGATTCAGCAGCGAGGTCAGCATCAGGAAGTGGAGCACGCTGGCAGGCAGCGGTGCGAAAATGACCTCTTCAAGGTAGCGACTGATTGAGCGCGAACCGCCACTGAGTACTCCCCCAATGCCGGGCATCGCGTCATGCCTGCGCGGAGAGAGGGCGGCAATTTTCATCCCTGCGACCCAGCCTTCTGTCAGTGTCATCAGTTGCGGGATATCGCGCGTATTAACCGGTGGCGTTACCGACCGGGCGAAGTAGGCCTGGGCTTCGGCATCGTTAAAGCGCAATTCACTGTCTTCGATTTCCGTGTACTGCTCCCAAAGCCGCAGGCGGCTGAGCACCAGAGGCAGGCGGTTGCGACTGCCGATAACCAGATGTAACGACGCCGGGGCATGGTGGAGCAGCCAGGTTAGCCCATCATGGATTTCGCGGCTTCGGATGCTCTGGTAATCATCGAGAATCAGATAGAGCGGGTGTGAACAGTGGTGAAGCTGATTGACCAGTTCTGCCAGAAACAGTGAAAAATCGCCAGGATGCGCCCCTTCCGGGTATCGCTGGAAGGTATCGCTCCAGCCCGGATAGAGCGGGCTCAGCGCTGCCAGCAGGTAGCGCATAAAGAGTAATGGCGTGCTGTCTTCTTCTTCCAGACTGAGCCAGGCCAGCGCATCGCCCTGTGCCTGACGGTGTTGGTACCACTGGGAAAGCAGCGTGGTTTTGCCAAACCCGGCAGCCGCGCAGACCAGCGTCAGGCTACCGGAGGCGGCGTTGTCCAGCCGCGTTAGAAGACGGTCGCGTTGCAGCACGACGCCAGGGGTACGCGGCGGCGTGAGTTTTGTGAGGATCAGCGGGAGGTTGCGTGTAAATCGGAAAGGTTCTTCGTCAACGTTCTCTGTGGGCAGGTGACCTGTGGGGGACAAAAATGCCATACAACCGCAACCTCGTTCTGTTCTCTTTCCCCCGAGTGTACTCAAGGAGGCAGGGCGGAACCAGCGTCACACCCGGGCGACTCGTCACTTCGCGTGCTCACCCCCCCATCAGAGGGGGTAGGCCACGCCTCGGGCGGGCGGTAGTGTAAGCCCAGTCTGCTGCCGTGGCTAAGGCAGTGTTTTTTGTCAGGATGAGGTGAAGAAAGTATGGCTATCGAAAATAAAGTCGCGCTGGTAACCGGTGCCGGTCAAGGGATTGGGCGAGGCATTGCGTTGCGTCTGGCTAAAGACGGCGCAGCAATCATGCTGGTGGATATGAAGGCAGAAGCGCTGGAAGCCGTCGCCGCTGAGGTCAGAGCCTTAGGGCGCAAAGCCGCGACGTTCGTGGCCGATATCTCCGATCGTGAACAGGTCTATGCGGCTATTGCCCAGACGGAACGCGAACTGGGTGGTTTTGACATCATCGTTAACAACGCCGGTATCGCGCAGGTACAACCGCTCTCCGATGTCACCCCGGAAGAGGTAGATCGCATTATGCGGATTAACGTGCAGGGTACCCTGTGGGGGATTCAGGCCGCGGCGAAAAAATTCGAAGAACGTAAGCAGAAAGGCAAAATTATTAACGCCTGTTCTATTGCCGGCCATGACGGTTTTGCGATGTTAGGCATTTACTCGGCGACCAAATTCGCCGTCCGTGCGCTGACGCAGGCGGCGGCAAAAGAGTATGCCAGCCGTGGTATTACGGTGAATGCTTACTGTCCGGGGATTGTGGGCACCGGGATGTGGACCGAAATCGATCAGCGTTTCGCGGCGATTACAGGCGCACCGGTGGGTGAAACGTATAAGAAATATGTCGAAGGGATTGCGCTGGGACGCGCGGAAACCCCGGATGATGTGGCAAGCCTGGTCTCTTACCTGGCAGGCCCGGATTCTGACTATGTCACCGGCCAGTCGATTCTGATTGATGGCGGTATTGTTTACCGTTAAGCCTGTTTTGATATGGAAAAAGGGCAGCAGGCTGCCCTTTTTTATGCGTGCGCCAAATCAGTTAAAGCGCGCTGTAATCGCCGCAACACGTTCGCCAAATTTAGTCGCTGTGGCAAGGTCGCCAGACGGGATTTTATCCGCGCCCGCATCGGACGGAGACTGCACCAGCAGGCCCACAGAACCGCCCAGGTTGTTCAGATCTTCACGCGACGCGGCCAGCGTATTCGCCGGCGGCAAGCCAAGGCTCACCCACACACCGCCGTGCTGAGACGCCAGGGTTTGCAGGTACTGCAACGTCACCTGTTTGTCACCGTTCAGGCTGGCGCTGTTGCTGAAACCCGCAAAAATTTTATCCTGCCAGCTACGGGTAAACCACGCTTTAGAGGTGGCATCAGCGAACTTTTTAAATTGCCACGGTACGCCGCCCATATACGTCGGCGCGCCAAAAATAATCGCCTTCGCGTCGTTTAACTTTTGCCAGTCGCTTTCTGTGATTTCGCCATTTTCATTAATAGCAATCAGCTCAGCACTGGCGCCGGCAGCAACATTTTCCGCAACCAGGGAGGTGTGGCCGTAGCCAGAAAAATAGACAACAACGATACTCATAGGTAGTCCCTCAATGGTGAATGATTATTCTTTATTACCAGACAGACTGTATTTCCCGGCGCCAAGAAACATAATGCACAGGCCGCCGAGGAAATAGAGTGCTTCACTTTCAAGTCCCCATGCCCCGACTTTGGTCAGGGTAAAGAATTTATCTGTACCCACCAGCAATGTTGCCACCACAATGTTAAAGGCATAAATAAAAGCGGCAGGGCGGGTTAACCAGCCAATAATGATCAGCACGGGCGCAACAATTTCCCCGATATAAACACCCTGGGCGATAAATCCGGGTAACCCCTTTGCTTCAAGCATCGCGGAAATCCAGTCTACGCCGTGGTTCACTTTGGCAACGCCATGAAAAAGCATTAAAATGCCGAACGTTAACCGAAGCAGTAATCGGCCAAAATCAGGATGCCTGGTGTACCGGGTAAACGCTTCATCAAATTTATTCAACACGATGTCATCTCTTATTTTGTTGCACCACGGATTGCCGCGTTATTGCGCGAAAGGTGGTCAAATATTCGCAGGTTTATTTTATCGACACAGTGGGTGAGCAAGGTATGTATAAATACTTTGTCATTCAGAGTGCCTTAGTATCCAATAGATACCTGAAGCGATTTATACACATTATCTTGTGGTCATGAAAGAAGGCACCTGAAGGCCACTAAGTTTCCCTGAGGAAACCTTGTAAGAGAAACTATCGTTATGAATAAACTGCAATTACCTTACGATGTTTACGACGATCGCTGCCCGACGCGTGATGTGCTCTCAAGGCTGGCCGATAAATGGGCGCTGCTGGTTCTGGGCTGTCTGGAAAAAGAGCCGCAGCGTTTTAACAGTTTGCGACGACATATTCGCGGGATTACGCAGAAAATGTTGACGCAGACGCTGCGAAAGCTGGAGCGTGACGGGCTTGTCTCGCGGAAAATTTTCCCCACGGTGCCTGTCACGGTGGAATACAGTTTGTCGCCGTTAGGCAAAACGCTGACGCACACCATGTCGTTTCTGACACTGTGGGTAGAAGACAATATGGACGCCATGCTGGCGGCCCAGGCGGCCTTTGATAAGGCCAATCCCGCCAGCTAGCAGGACATCCACAGCCTGGACGTATTGCGTGAATAATGTGACACAGTGAACACACCTGTCAGACAGGCATTAAAAAACGACACTCCCGTCTGGGGAGTGTCGTCAGTTTATTGAGGCCGGGCAGTGTCGAGGGTAAGGACGTCACCGCTGCGCACTTTAGCCAGTGCGCTGACTTGCTGATACAGCACGGGGATCCCGGCTTCCCTGGCGATAATCGCGCTATGAGAGTGCGGGCTACCCTGCAGCAGGGCAATCCCGGCGATGTTTTTCTTCTCCAGTTGCAGCATGACGGACGGGTAGAGATCGCTTGCGATAAGAATACTCGGGCGCAGCGGCGTCGGGATGTTTTCCAGTGCCTGCGCCAGATGAAGATGCGTGCGATGCAGTAAATCTTCAATATCGATATAGCGTGCCTGCAAATAGGGATCATCCAGATGGCGATACTGGCTGCTAAGTTCCATCAGCATCTTGTGCCACGCCCATTCTGCCGTGCATTTTCGCTGGCGCAGCATCTCCCAGGCGCTATCCATCAGTTCCTGATCGTCAAGCAGGGTCTGGTGACCGGCAAAAATGGCGGCGATCTCGGGTGAAAACTTCTCTTCGGCCAGGCGAATCAGGTCGCTCAGATCGTCCAGCGTGTCCTTAACGGCACTGTGCAGACGAGCCATTTCCTCTTCCGGTGTTCGCACGGTGGCCTGGGCCAGCGGCAGTTCGACAGGGGTATAGCGCAACGCCTGGCCTTTAATCTGGACTGGAATATCTGGCGTTACCGCAGGTTGCTGCACCGTGAGCGTTTCCCCGAAATTTTCCTGTGCCAGCCGTTCAAAGGCCGCCAGCGCCAGCGCTGCCTGCGGGCCACGGGCAATCAGGCGCAGGGTGTCGTGGCAGCGTACCTGCAAGAGGGCGATTTGGTTGATGCTGTCCGGCCTGACGCATTTCCCTTCTTTTTCCAGCAACAGCCGGGCGTCAAAACCGGCCAGCGCAGCCACCAGGCGAGATGCCGGGCGAACGTGCAGGCCGTTAGGGTTGTTCACAGTCACTGCGACGGTGAGCGCCTCTTCGTGTGTCTCATCGTCTGTTTGTGGTTGTGGGGGCGCTTCCTGCCGGGCGTCGAGACCAAGCTGAACGCGTTTTGCCTCAAGCGCGTTTTGCGCATCGGCAATCACCTTGTCAATGCCAGACCCCGTGGCGGCGCTAACCGTGGCGGCCAGTGTGCCTTCCACCAGTGGCGCGGCGCACAGACGCACTTTTGCGGCAATGTCCGGGTCAAGCAGTTCCAGGGCGGTTTCCGCGCTTAGCAGGGCGCTACCGATATCCATCATCACCAGCACATGATCGGTGTCGGCCACCGACTCAATGGCCTCCATAACTTTAATCGGATCGGTGCCGATCGGATTATCAGGATCGTCAATCCCAGCGGCGATGGCTAACTTGCAGCCATCTCCCGTTAACATCTGCCGGGCCAGTTCCCCGACACCCTGGCCCAGTTGGGCACTATGAGAAACAATCACCAGGTTAACCATCGCCGTTTCCTTCTTTTACGCTTTTGCGGCTGCCGCCAGCATCTGCACCATAAACATCACCGAGGTTGCGCCAGGGTCCTGATGACCAATACTGCGTTCGCCCAGATAGCTGGCGCGGCCTTTACGGGCCTGCATGGTGATGGTCGACTGAACTGCCTTTTCCGCCACCTGGCTTGCAGCCTCCAGAGCCGCGGGAATGGACAGGTTTTGCGCGATGGCCTGCTCCAGCGATTCCGCGACGGGCAGCCAGACGTCACACATGGTTTTGTCGCCGGGCTCTGCTTTACCACGGCTGATTACCCCTTCGGCGCCTTCACGGATCATCTGATGCAGCTCAACAAGCGTCAGGCTTTGATGGGCCTGGGTCGCCTGCGCGGCGCGCAGAAAAAAGGTGCCAAACAATGGACCGCTGGCCCCACCGACGTTAGAGAGCAGTACCATACCGGTGTTTTTGAGAATAAAGCCGATGTCTTTGTCTGCAATGGCGGGCAGTTTTTCCACCACTTTGCTAAAGCCGCGATGCATGTTCAGGCCGTGGTCCGCATCACCAATGGCCCTGTCCAGGCCGGTGAGGAAATCACTCTCTTTGGTGAAGACCTCGCCGCAGCGGTAGAGCCAGTCAACAATTTGATTTCTGTTCAGCGACATAAAAAATTCCTTAGTTACCCCAGGTCATGGCCGGTGTATGGACAGGCGCATCCCACAAAGCGAGGATCTCGTCGTCGGCTTTCAGCAAGGTAATGGAGAAGCCGCCCATGTCCAGTGATGTACACCAGCTACCGACCAGGTTGCGTTCGATGACAATACCGGCTTCCTGGCAGCGAGTTTCCAGCCGGTTGTAAACGCCGTACAGCTCAGACAGCGGCGTTGCGCCCAGGTTGTTGACCATCGCAATAACGCGATCGCCGCGCTGTAGAGCCTGTTTGCTCTGTTTGACTTCCTGCCAGCTTCCGCTGGTGTGATCCCATTCGCGCAGGGTGCGGCTGTAGTTGCCATTTTCCAGCAGCACGTTAAACATCTCGTCGACAGTGGTATCAAGCGAGCTAAACGGGCGGCGGTCGATCCCCGGTTCGCCGTGGATACCCACGCCAAATTCCATCTCGTTGTCCGCAAGCGTAAACGAAGGCTGACCGGCCGCAGGAACCGTACAGGCGCTTAAGGCGATACCAATAGAGTGCCCCTGATTGTTGAGCTTACGGCCCAACTGCGCGCAGGCATCCAGTGAGTCTCCGCGCTCGGCGGCGGCGCCGACCAGTTTTTCAATTAATACGGTATTTGCCACCCCACGGCGTCCGGCGGTATAGAGACTGTCTTTCACGGCGACGTCGTCATCCACCACCACGGTTGTAACCTTCACGCCGCTGTCGTGCAGCAGCTCAGCGGCGGTTTCGAAATTGAGGATATCGCCCGTGTAGTTTTTGATGATTAACAGCACGCCTTCGCCACCATCAATGTTCATGGCGCATTCGAACATTTTATCCGGCGTTGGGGAGGTGAAAATCTCGCCAGGGCAGGCACCGCTTAACATACCTTTGCCGATATAACCGCAGTGCATCGGCTCATGACCGCTGCCGCCGCCGGATAACAGCGCCACTTTCCCGGCGACCGGGGCATCGGCGCGGGTCATATACACCGGGTCCTGGTGCAGCGTCAGCTCAGGGTGCGCTTTTGCAAGGCCTGCTAATTGTTCGCTTAATACATCTTCCACACGGTTAATCAGTTTTTTCATTATTCATACTCCGCAGGAGGTGAGCCAGGCCATCCGCAGCGCGCAGGCCTGATGTTGTAGGGCATCAGCGGCGGATACCCGTCGTGCGGGTTTCCCTGGCCGATGTGCTGATTCTCCTCTGGCGAGAGAAAAAGAAAATGCCAAAAAATTGGGTTTCATAGTGAAACACCCTTGCGGATAAATGTTTCATAACGGAACGCTTTTGCCGGAGAAAGGGGGAAAATGCGAGCAATGCCCGCCTTTTTTACCCCGGTTCCGATGCAGAATATATTTTGTGCAAAAAATCGGCGAACCCGCACAGCGATCAGTGCCAGCCACTCAGTGCTGCGGCTAACGCGAGGCGGATCGCATCGTGGGCCAGCATTATTGACGAAGGTTCCATAATGGAACGTTTACGTTGATTTCTTTTCTCGGCTGTAGCGACAATAACGTCCCTTACCCGACTCAGACGGAACCGCGCATGACACAGCATCAAACGGCAGAACAGGAGGTCGCCACCTTCATCGCTCACTCCTGGCAGCGCTGCGAAAAGATCATGCAGCGTGACACCTGGGGCACGCCGCACCAGGCACAGGGGCTGACGTTTGAGACGATCAGCCGCCGTAAAACCGGGCTGCTGACGATTGGTCAGGCGGCGCTGGAGGATGCCCTGGAATATATGGAAGGGCGGCCCTGCGCGCTGTTTATCCTTGATGAGTCAGCCTGTATTTTGAGTCGCTGTGGCCATCCCGACACGCTTGACGCGCTGTCCCGGCTCGGCTTCCTGCCGGGCAGCTACTGTGCGGAAAGTATTATTGGCAGTTGTGCGCTGTCGCTGGCGGCGATGATGGGCCAGCCGGTAAAGACGCTGGGCTGCCAGCATTTCAAACAGGCGCTGTTCCCGTGGGCCTTTTGCTCAACGCCGGTATTCGACAACCATGGTCGGCTGTCCGGGTCTATTGCGCTGTGTTGCCGGGCGGAACATGCTTCCCCGGCGGATCTGTCTCTGACGCTGGCAACGGCCAGAGAAATTGGCAACTCGCTCCTGACGGACAATTTGCTGGCGGAATCTAACCGCCATCTGAATCAGATGTACGGCCTGCTGGAGAGTATGGATGACGGAGTGATGGCCTGGAATGAGCAGGGGGTGCTGCAATTTCTCAATGTGCAGGCGGCGCGCATGCTGTTTCTTGACGTCCAGGTCAGCCAGGGGAAAAACATTAGCGATCTGGTGACATTGCCCGCGCTGCTTCGCCGGGCGATTAAACATGCCAGGGCGGTCAATCACGCAGAGGTGACGTTCGAAAGCCAACACCAGTTTATTGATGCGGTGGTGACCCTCAAACCCATCGTCGAAGAGCAGGGGAATAGCTTTATTTTGCTGCTACACCCGGTTGAGCAGATGCGTCAGTTAATGACCAGCCAGTTGGGCAAAGTCAGCCATACCTTCGAGCAGATGCCCGCCGACGATCCGCAAACCCGCCGACTGATTCAGGCCGGTCGGCAGGCGGCGCGCGGGGCGTTTCCTGTTCTGCTGTATGGGGAAGAGGGGGTGGGTAAAGAGCTGATGTCGCAGGCCATTCACAATGAGAGCGAACGCGCCGGGGGGCCGTATATCGCCGTTAACTGCCAGTTGTATGCCGACAGTGCGCTGGGGCTGGATTTTATGGGCAGCGCGGCCACGGAAAATGAGAAAGGGCGCCTCAGCCGCCTGGAACTGGCCAATGGCGGTACGCTGTTTCTGGAAAAAATCGAGTATCTGGCCCCTGAGCTTCAATCCGCGCTATTGCAGGTCATCAAGCAAGGGGTACTTACCCGGCTTGAGGCCAGGCGTCTGGTGCCGGTGGATATCAAAGTCATTGCTGCCACCACGGTCGATTTGGGCAATCTGGTGGAGCAAAACCGCTTTAGCCGTCAGCTTTATTATGCCTTGCGCGCCTTTGAGGTCGTCATCCCGCCCCTGCGGGAACGTCGCGACAGTATTCCTGCCCTGGTACAAAGCCGTCTGCGCGGGCTGGAGCGACGATTTTCCTCGCGGCTTAGGGTGGATGACGATGCGCTGGCCCGGCTGGTGGCCTACTCCTGGCCGGGGAATGATTTCGAGCTCAACAGCATTATTGAAAATATCGCGATCAGCAGCGAACAGGGCCATATTCGCCTGAGCCATCTGCCGGAGTGGTTGTTTAACGAAGGGAGTGCGCCGCAGGAACCGGGCGCCAGACTGGCTGCCAATCTGACGTTTTCCGCCGTTGAAAAAGAGGCGATTATCCAGGCTGCCAGAGTGACCAACGGGCGAATACAGGAGATGTCACAATTGCTCAATATTGGTCGTACCACCCTGTGGCGCAAGATGAAGCAGTACGACATTGACGCCAGCCAGTTTAAGCGCACACACCTGCGCTAAGGGCTATTCGTGCGCTGCGCAAAACGCGGCCAGCGCGGCGGCAAGGGCGGGTGGGTTCTCCCACGACATATTGTGCCCGCAGTCGGCCAGTTCCACCGTGGCGATACCCATGGCGCTCAGTTGCGTAAAATCAGCATCCGGCAGGGATTCTGCGCCAAACAGCAGGCAGATGGGCTTATTGAGTTCAACAAACATTTCAAACCACTGATTGCCGGTAATCAGGCTGGATGCGCCACGCCAGACGGCCCAGGGGGCGGCGGCCGATAAACTTCCGGTCCAGGGGTTTTTATAGTTGTTCATCATGAGCGCATAGACATGGGTAATATAAGTCTCTTCATCGACCCGACAAATCTGGCGGCTAAAAAATCCCCCATCGGGGCGGAAGTTGGGCTCCGAGACTATCAGACCACGTAAACCGCTAAGTTGGGTTGCGGCTTCAATGGCGATACTGCCCCCCATGCTATGTCCATACAGGAAGTAATCATCAAGCTGTAAATGGGCGATCAGTTCGCAGACAACAGCGGCTTGTTCGCTGATGGAGTAGCGAAATTCTTTTGGTTTCTCGCTATAGCCGTAACCTGGCAGGTCAATCAGGATGGCGCGTCGGCCCTGGAAGTTTTTATCGCAGACCACGCGGGGGTACTCGTAAGAGGAGGCGCAGCCAAGGCCGTGCACAAAGACCAGCGGCACACCGTCGCCGGGGAGATCTAACCAGCGGACAACACAACCGGCCTGGGTAGAGAAAAATGCGTTCATCGGTTTTTCCTTGTGATGACGTTTTTTGCGCGCGCCGACAGCATCCACGCAACAGCATGAGACCGCTATCATTGTCCTCCGTTTAGGTTATGTCAAAAATTATAAAACCCGCCATGTTTACTCACGGTCTACGGCCTGAAAGCAGGGGAGATCCTTTCCCCTGTCTGCGCGGGTTTAGAACGATGCGCGTTTATAGGGAGCGTATTGCGCTTCCCAGAAGGTTTTCTCTATTGCCGCATGCAGTTCGTCGTCGCTGGCCTGCGGGGCAACGCCATCCTGCTGAGCCGCACGCGCAGTGGCTAACGCAATGGCGCGTGAAATCTCACCAATATCTTCCACTGCCGGTAACAGGCCGCCACGCTCCAGGGTGGCCTGCGGTGAATGGGCGGCCAGCGCCTGGCTTGCGGCCATCAACATGTTTTCCGTTACCCGCTTTGCGTTACCAGCGAGGATCCCAAGCCCCAGCCCCGGGAAAATGTAGGCGTTGTTGCACTGGGCAATCTCGTAGACCGCGCCATCGTAATGCACCGGCGCAAACGGGCTGCCAGTGGCAATCAGCGCCGCGCCCTGGGTCCATTCAATCAGGTCACGCGGCTGCGCTTCCGCCCGGGAGGTCGGGTTGGAGAGCGGCATAATGATCGGGCGCGGACAGTGGCTATACATCTCTTTGACGATCTCTTCGCTGAACAGGCCCGGCTGACCGGAAACACCGATCATGACCGTCGGGTGGGCGTTACGCACCACATCCAGCAGAGAGATATTGTTCTGCTCCACATCCCAGTGGGCGATAGCCTCGCGCGGGGTCACCAGTTTTTGCTGGAAATCGAGCAGGTTCGGCATGTCGTCCGTCAGCAGGCCAAAGCGGTCGACCATAAAGACGCGGCCCCGCGCCTGGGCTTCGCTTAAGCCTGTTGAGACCATATAAGCAATGATTTTTTCCGCAATGCCGCAGCCTGCGGAGCCACCGCCTAAAAAGACGATCCGCTGATCCTGCAAATTGACGCCTGCGGTACGCGAGGCGGCGATCAGGGTGCCCAGCGTAACGGCGGCGGTGCCCTGAATGTCATCGTTGAAGCAGCACAGTTTATCCCGGTAGCGGTTGAGCAATTTCGTCGCGTTCTTCTGGGCGAAATCTTCGAACTGTAAGAGGACATCCGGCCAGCGGGCTTTGACCGCATCGATGAACATGTCCATAAATTCCATGTACTGGTCATCGGTAATACGCGGGTGCCGCCAGCCCATATAGAGCGGGTCGTCCAGGCGTTGGGCATTGTTGGTGCCAACGTCAAGCATGATAGGCAGGGTAGTAGCCGGGTTGATGCCGCCGCAGGCGGTATAGAGGGAGAGTTTGCCAATGGGAATCCCCATTCCGCCCACGCCCTGGTCGCCGAGGCCCAGAATGCGCTCACCGTCTGTCACCACAATGACGCGGATATCGTTACGTGAAAATTGTTGCAGCATCTCATCAATCTGGTGGCGGTTCGGCCAGGAGATAAACAGGCCACGGGCCCGGCGATAGATGTCGGAGAAATGCTCGCAGGCTTCGCCCACTGTCGGGGTATAAATGATCGGCAGCATTTCGCTTAAATGGGTGCGCACCAGGTTATAAAATAATGTCTCGTTGGTGTCCTGAATATTGCGCAAATAAACATGTTTTGAAATATCACGTTTGAAATCGCAAAACTGCGCCCATGCCCGGTCGGTTTGTTCTTTAATAGTTTCTACCGTGTCAGGGAGCAATCCATTTAAATTGAGTGCCTGGCGCTCTTCCTGGGTAAACGCCAGTCCTTTATTTAATAATGGGGTTTCCAGCAATACCGCGCCAGTATAGGGCGTGTACAGCATCTCTTTTTTTAACATGTTACGACTCCTGAATAAACACATACCTTGCCTGCAAAAACGGCAACGTATTGCCGCTATTAATGAGGTCGCCTGGTGTTGATGAAGTTACGCCATGCCATTCTAATCGCACATGGCGCTGACTTTGGGTTTGTTTAATTTATTAAAACTTTAATTAGTTAAATAACATCTGTTGATACTTGATTTATGAAACCAAATATATCATGAACCCTTCGGTTATAACGCCCAGCGCCGTTCCTAATAATATGGACGATGACGCCGATTCGACATAAGTATCACTGCGCAGGGCAAACATCCCGGCGGCAATAGCCGAAGGGGTGGCACCAATAATCACGACTTGCTGCATCAGCGTATGATTCAGGCCGAACGCTAAGCCGGCAACGGCCATCATGATCGGCTGAATTAAATTTTTAATACCAATATTGGTACAGGTCTGAATGTTGAAAGAAGGGCGCTCGCCGTAAAACAGCAGACCGAGTGCGAAAAGCGATAAGCCACCGGCGATTTTGCCTACCATCTCAATCGGCGAGCTGAGCAGATGCGGCAACTTCACGCCTGCCAGGCTCAGCAGAATACCGGTTACCGGGATCCAGACGATAGGGTTACGCGCCGCTTTCCACAGATTTTGCAACACCATTTTCACCGGGTTCAGGTCTTCGGTGTGGTTTTTATCGCCCATACGGATAAGGACAATGGTCAGCGGGATCATAAATACGCTGGTCACCACGTTGCCAATCAGCACGCCTAAAAAGCCTTCCGGGCCGATTAATACCGCCAGTACCGGCGCGCCAAAATAGGCCATATCCGGGAAGGCGCAGACCAGTGATTGTATGGCGCTGGTCTTAATATCGTGACGAAACACAAAACGGGACACAAGCAGGGTAAATAAATAAGACCCCATCAAACCAATAACCAGCACTGCCATAAATGACAGATTCTGTATTTTCTCCGGGTCAGTATTTAATGCGCCAATAAAAAGATGAAAAGGTAGAGCGAAACGGATAACCACAGATGCCATGACATTCGCATCTTCACGTTTGGTATAGCCTAATTTTCCGCTCAACCAACCTAATACCATGATGAAAACTAAAGGGAACAAAGATTGAAGTAAAATTGATTGCATAAATTATCCTGTGCCAATGTTTTATTATAAGGGTACTGACAGTGGATAATTTAGCTGTCTCTTCTGTAATAGTGAGTGACGGTAGTCACACTCACTCCGCTTTAAATAATTACAGAATGCTTACTTTAGTTTAATTAGTGAGGGGAGATGATGTGCTAATAATATTTCTTTTGCGGAAAATCGCAAGCCGGAAAATACCGGCCTGCGTAAGATAATTATTTCATTGCACAGTTAGCGCATTGTTTATTCTGGATCTGCTGGAAAAAGTCATTGCCTTTATCATCAACCAGAATGAAGGCCGGGAAGTCTTCCACCTCGATTTTCCAGATAGCTTCCATTCCCAGCTCTGGGTAGGCCACACACTCAAGGCTTTTAATACTCTGCTGCGCCAGTACCGCCGCCGGGCCGCCAATGCTGCCGAGGTAAAAGCCGCCGTGTTTATGGCAGGCATCGGTCACCTGCTGGCTGCGGTTGCCTTTTGCCAGCATCACCATGCTTGCACCCTGCGCCTGCAACTGATCGACATAAGAGTCCATGCGTCCGGCAGTGGTCGGGCCGAGGGAGCCTGAGGCATAGCCTTCCGGTGTTTTCGCCGGGCCTGCGTAATAAATCGGATGATCTTTCACATACTGCGGCAGTTCTTCGCCACGGTCGATGATCTCCTGTAATTTCGCATGGGCGATGTCGCGGGCGACGATGATCGTGCCGGAGAGGGAGAGGCGGGTGGAGACCGGGTGCTGTGACAGTTGTTTAAGAATGTCAGCCATCGGTTGATTGAGGTCGACTTTTACCGCATCGCCTTCGCCCGCTTCGCGCAGTGCCTGCGGAATGAATCTGCCCGGATTCGACTCCAGTTTTTCAATCCAGATACCGTCGCGGTTAATTTTGGCTTTGATATTGCGATCTGCTGAGCAGGAGACGCCCATGCCCACCGGGCAGGAGGCGCCGTGGCGCGGCAGGCGAATCACCCGGATATCATGAGCGAAGTATTTCCCGCCGAACTGCGCGCCGAGGCCAAGATTTTGCGCCTCGATCATCAATTCTGCTTCCAGTTGCGTATCGCGGAACGCCTGACCATGTTCATTGCCTTCGGTCGGCAGTTCGTCATAGTAATGGGTGGAGGCGAGTTTGACCGTTTTCAGGGTGGACTCCGCAGATGTTCCGCCAATCACGAAGGCGATATGGTACGGCGGGCAGGCGGCAGTGCCGAGGGTACGCATTTTTTCCACCAGGTATTTTTTCAGCTTCGCCGGGGTGATCAGCGCTTTGGTTTCCTGGTAAAGGTAGGTTTTGTTCGCCGAACCACCGCCTTTCGCCATACACAGGAACTTGTACTCGTCGCCATCGACGCTGTAGAGATCAATCTGTGCGGGCAGGTTGGTGCCGGTATTCACCTCTTTGTACATATCCAGCGCCGCATTTTGCGAGTAGCGCAGGTTATCTTCGGTATAGGTGTTATAGACGCCGCGCGTCAGCGCCGCTTCATCACCACCGCCGGTCCACACGCGCTGGCCTTTTTTACCCATAATGATCGCCGTGCCGGTATCCTGGCAGGTCGGCAACACGCCTTTGGCGGCAATCTCAGAGTTACGCAGGAATTGCAGCGCCACGTACTTGTCGTTTTCGCTGGCATCCGGGTCGGTCAGAATAGTGGCTACCTGCTGCTGGTGCGCCTGACGCAGCATAAAGGCGGCGTCGTGGAAGGCCTGTTGCGCCAGCAGGGTGAGTGCCTGCGGCTCAACTTTCAGTATCTGCTGCCCCTCAAACTCGGTAACAGAAACATGCTCGCGGCTGAGGAGATAATATTCCGTATCGTCATGCGCCAGCGGGAAGGGATCCTGATAGTAAAACGGTTTCGTCGACATAGCTCTCTCGCTTTTTGTAAGGTTAGAGCCGCATACATCCATGCGGCAGCGACAAAAAAACGCCGCCGGAGCGTGTCCGGCGGCGAGGAATCAGAACATCATGGAAATCCACGGATAACCAATCAGCAGCAGGGCGGCCAGGAAGATGGCACCGAAAATGGTCCCCAGACGCCAGTAGTCTTTGGTAGGCAGGTAGCCGCTACCGTAGTAAATCGGGCTCGGACCGGTACCGTAAGGGGTGATAATCCCCATCACGCCCAGCGAGGTAACCATCACCAGCACGAACACTTGCATGTTCATCCCCGGAATGGTTGACGCGATGGTCAACATGGCGGGCAGCAGGGCGGTGGTGTGCGCCGTGGTACTGGCGAACAGGTAGTGCAGCAGATAAAACGCCAGCAGCAGAACAATGGTCGCCACGCCCGGTGAGACATTGCCCATCAGCGAACCGCCTTCTTTACCCAGCCATGCGATAAACCCGGTGGAGGAGAGGCCATCTGCCAGCGCCACCAGAGTGGCAAACCAGACGAAGGTGTTCCATGCGGCTTTGTTGCTGGTGATGTCGTTCCACTCCAGCACGCCGGTCCATAACATCAGCACGATAATAAGCAGTGCGGCGAGGGCCGGTTCCAGCCAGTTGGCGGCAAAGATCCACATCACCAACGCGGAGCAGACGAACACCAACAGCAGGATTTCATTGCGCGACAGTTTACCCAGTTTTTCCAGCTCACGACTGGCCCACAGCGGCACTTCATCGTTCACTTTTACTTCCGGCGGGTAGAACCAGTAGGCCAGCAGCGGCATGGTCAAAATCAGCAGAATACCCAGCGGCAGGAAGGCCAGGAACCAGGTCCCCCAGGAGATGTCGAGCCCGGTAATGCTTTTCACCAGTGCCAGTGAAAGCAGGTTTGGCGCCAGCGCGGACAGGAACATGGAGCTGGTAATACAGGCGGCGGTGATCGCCACCCACATCAGATAGGAGCCAATTTTACGTGCGCTCGGATCGTTGGGTTTTGAGCCGTACAGCGGCGGCAGGTTGGCGATAATCGGGAAAATGGTGCCGCCACTGCGCGCGGTATTCGACGGTGTGAACGGCGCCAGCAACAGATCGGCGAAGGTAATGGCGTAGCCGAGTGTCAGGCTGCGACGGCCCAGATATTTCACCAGAATCAGCGCCAGGCGGCGGCCAAAGCGGGTTTTATCGTAACCGGCGGCAAACATAAAGGCGCCGAAGATAAGCCACACGGTGGAGTTGCTAAAACCGCTGACCGCCCACTTAAAGGACTGTGCGGCGAGTTTGAATTTTGGATCCACCAGTTGTTCAGGGCTGAACAGCAGCCACTGGCTGCACAGCGCAATCACGACAACACCGGTCATACCGATAACCGCGCCAGGCAGGGGCTCAAAGATAAGCCCGACGATCACACCCACGAAGATGGCGAAATAGTGCCATGCGAACGGCGGCAGACCTTGCGGAACAGGTACGAACAGCAGGAGTACTGCGACAATAACCGGTAGCGCCAGCATCAATAGCTTGCTCTGGTTACCACTCTTTTTACTACTCACCTGTGACGGTGCTAAAGCGGATGATTTCTCGTTCATAATAGCGTTCTAAGGTTGATAAGGATTCTGTTTTCACGCCAGACAATGGGAATTTAATGACTTTAGTTACAAAACTTTTTTTACTTATTAAATTCAACTCTGGCACGTTAAATAAATGGGTGTTTCCCGCAATAAGCTTTGCGAGGAATTAAAAATTGGGTCTGTTTCTATAATGCTGCTTTCGCTTTTTCGACAATTGATCGCGATCAAGAAAATTATCTAATGGTGTTATTGTATGCCGCCAATATAAAAAATAGCGGCATTTTGTGGTTTTTGCTGAATCGATACACTTTTTGTCAAATCTTGTGGATATTAATTAAGATTTTTACCCGCATTATTTTTGTAATTTATTGATTTAACTGTATTTTATCTCTTTTATTTCAGCCTGTAGTACTTACTTGTTAGTAACTTGTAAGTTATATTTGTTAGCGCAAATGTTAATTCTATTTTATTTAAATAATAACACCTTTGAGTTAGCGATGTTATTGAGTGTATTAAATAGTTTTTTAACTAAAGTAAGCAATTAAGAAACTAAAGAAATTATTATATTAAAGACATGTATTCGGCAAAAACGACAACGAAAATAATGTCCGATAAGAATTCTCAAATTTCACTTTTAAAGTTTGGAGTTTATTTATGAGCCATTACTCGCAAATTCTCACCCCCTTTACACTACCGAATGGTACAGAGCTTAAAAATCGTCTGCTGATGGCACCCATGACCACCTGCACAGGCTATTTTGACGGTACGGTCAGCAGCGAGCTTATCGAGTACTACCGTGAGCGTGCCGGGGCTATCGGGGCGGTGATTGTTGAATGCTGCTTTGTTGACAGCCTGGGCCTCGCATTCCCTGGCGCCATCGGGATTGATAACGATGCAAAAGTGGCGGGGCTGGCGAAAATTGCTGACGCCATTAAATCCAAAGGATCGAAAGCTATCCTGCAGATTTACCACGGCGGCCGTATGGTCGACCCGAAACTGATCGGTGGTCGCACACCGGTTGGCCCAAGCGCGCTGGCGGCACCGCGTGACGGCGCGGCTACCCCGGTCGCCCTGACGACTCAGGAAGTGGAAGAGATGGTCGCGAAGTTCGGTGACGCCGTACGCCGCGCCATTCTCGCGGGGTTTGATGGCGTCGAGTTACACGGCGCGAACACCTATCTCATCCAGCAGTTCTATTCGCCAAACTCAAACCAGCGTGATGACGAGTGGGGCGGCAGCCGCGACAACCGTGCGAAATTCCCGCTGGCGGTGCTTGAGATCACTCACAAAATGGTCCGCCAGTATGCGGATGACGCCTTTATCATCGGCTACCGCTTCTCGCCTGAAGAGATGGAAGTGCCTGGGATCCGCTTTGATGACACCATGTATCTGCTGGAAAAACTGGCCGCGCGTGGCCTGGATTATCTGCACTTCTCCGTTGGCGCAACGCTGCGTCCTTCCATTGTTGAGACCACCGATCCTACACCGCTGATTGAAAAATATGTCGCCCTGCGTTCCGAAACCCTGGCCCAGGTGCCGGTGATGGGAGTGGGCGGCGTGGTGAACGCGGCTGACGCACAGGACGCGGTTGACCACGGCTATGACCTGATTGCCGTGGGGCGCGCTTGCATTGCTTATCCGGACTGGACGGATCGCATCATGCGGGGTGAAACGCTGGAGCTGTTCATCGACAGCACCCAGCGCGAAGCGTTGACCATCCCGGAACCGCTGTGGCGCTTTTCGCTGGTGGAGGCGATGATCCGCGACATGAGCATGGCGGACAAAAAATTCAAACCGGGTGTGTACACCGAAACCGTACAGGATGATACCCGCGAGCTGGTGCTCAATATCAGCCTTGAAACCGACCGTATCGCGGATATCGAACTGCTGTCAGGCTCGGGTGATGATGTGGATTTTGTCACCAGCTTTGATGAAATTCGTTCACGCATTCTGACCGCCAACAGCCCGCATGTGGATGCGATTTCCGGGGCAACCAGCCAGAGCGAATCGGTGAAAAAAGCCGTCTCCAAAGCGATGGTGAAATCGGGTAAAGCGCTGGCGCAGGAAGAGGGGGCGGACGACACCACGCCGAAAAATTATGATGTGGTGGTGGTCGGCAGCGGCGGTGCCGGACTGGCGGCTGCGATCCAGGCGCATGACGAAGGCGCACGTGTGCTGATTGTGGAGAAAATGCCAACCTTTGGCGGTAACACCATTAAAGCCTCTGCCGGGATGAATGCCGCAGAAACCCGCTTCCAGCGTGTGAAAGGCATTCAGGACAGCAAAGAGCTTTTCTATCAGGAGACGCTGAAAGGCGGCCAAAACCGCAACAACCCTGAGCTACTGCGTTGTTTCGTGGAACATGCGCCGCAGGCCATCGAATGGCTGGCGAATCGCGGCATTATGCTTAACGACATCACCACCACTGGCGGCATGAGCATTGACCGCACCCACCGTCCGAAAGACGGTTCAGCGGTCGGCGGTTATCTGATTAGCGGTCTGGTTCGTAATGTGACGAAGCGCGGTATCGACGTGATGCTCGACACCTCGGTTGAAGAGATCCTCTGCGAGCAGGGTAAAGTGAGCGCGGTACGTCTGATCAATGACGAAAACGAAACCCTGACCATCGCGGTGAAAAGTGTGATTGTCGCCACCGGCGGCTTTAGCGCCAATAGCGAGATGGTGGTGAAATATCGCCCGGATCTTGAAGGTTTTGTCACCACCAACCACAAAGGGGCGACCGGGGCCGGTATTGCACTGCTTGAACATATCGGGGCAGGCACGGTGGACATGGGTGAAATTCAGATCCATCCGACGGTGGAACAGAACACCTCGTACCTGATTTCCGAATCGATTCGCGGCGGCGGGGCGATCCTCGTTAACCAGCAGGGCAACCGCTTCTTTAATGAAATGGAAACCCGTGACAAAGTCTCCGCGCAGATCATCGCCTTGCCGGAACATTACGCTTACATCGTGTTTGATGAACACGTACGGGCGAAAAACAAAGCGGCAGATGAGTATATCGCCCGCGGCTTTGTCACCAGCGCCAGCTCACCGCGTCAGTTAGCGGAGAAACTGGGGATGGATTATCATGCTTTCCTGGCAACGCTGGAACGCTACAACGGCTTTGTTGAACAGCAACACGACAGCGATTTTGGTCGTACCACCGCATTGCGTAACCCGATTAATGAAGGGCCGTTCCACGCGATCCGCATTGCGCCGGGGGTTCACCATACGATGGGCGGTGTAACCATTAATACTGAGACAGCGGTGCTGAATAAAGCGCAGCAGGTCATTCCGGGGGCGTTCGCCGCAGGCGAAGTGGCCGGGGGGATCCACGGTAGCAACCGCATCGGCGGTAATGCGGTGGCTGACATCATTATTTTTGGTTCACTGGCCGGGCACCATGCGGCAAACTGGGCGAAAGCGCAGGCCTGATGATAAGCCCCGGCAGAGACCGGGGCATTTTTTTAGGAGTGAATATGGAACAGCAAGAAGGTGTCTGGTCATACTCCGCCGTCCTGATGGGATCGCCGATCCTGCTCAAACTGTTCAGCCACAACCCCTCGCTTGCCGCCGACACCTTTCGCCTGATCAAACGCTATGAAGATCTGTTTACGGTCAACCGCACGCCTTCGCAGGTGATGGATATCAATCTGGCCGCCGGGCAGCATCCGGTGGCGGTTAGCCGTCCGGTCTTTGCATTAATTGCCTGCGCGAAGGCGGCAAGCCTGGTCAAGGGCGGCTGCTTTAATCTGGCGATTGGCCCGCTGGTCAAGCGCTGGCGGATTGGTTTTCGCCACGACAACGCCGTACCGCCCGCTGAGGAACTGGCTGCACTGCTGGCGCTGACCGACCCACAAAACGTATTGCTGGACGAAGCCGCAGGCACGGTTTATCTGGCGCGTCCGGGGATGGAGATCGATCTGGGGGCGATTGCCAAAGGGTATATTGCTGACCGGGTACGCGATTTCCTGCGTCGCGAAGGGGTCACGCAGGCGTTGATTAATCTTGGCGGGAATGTACATACGCTCGGCGCGCCACAGGGCGGGTGGGGCATCGGACTGAAAAAGCCGTTTTCGACGGCGGATGCGCTGGTGGGGGTTATCGATGTGCAAGATAAATCGGTGGTCACGTCGGGAACCTACGAGCGCTACTTTGAGGTAGACGGCAAACGTTATCATCACATCCTTAACCCGGCGACGGGATACCCGCTCGACAACGAACTCGACAGTGTGACGGTGATTTCAACCGACTCACTCGATGGCGATATCTGGACCACGTTGCTTTATGGGATGGGGGTGGAACAAGGATGCCAGGCGCTGCGCAACAAGCCGGAGATCGAGGCAATCTTTGTCACAAAAGACCGGCGGGTGGTGGCCTCATCCACGCGTAATGTCCGTTTTACGCTAATGGATGATAGCTACACCTTTACTGACAGTACTGCTTAAGCAATCCGTACTGCTCTTCCAGCAGGCGATAACGATAGACCGGGCGACCCGTCACCCCATAGTGGATGGTGGTAAATAAAATGCCGATCTGCGCGAGCCACATCAAATACTTACGGCAGGAGACGCGGGAAATATTGACCGCGCTCGCCAGCTCATCGGTCGAAAACTCAATATCCGGGTGCGCATCAATCCACTGACAAATGGTTCGCAGCGTCTGCGGAGTAAGCCCTTTTGGTAAGCGTCGGGTATCGGCAACCTCCTGCGGCCCGCCATGGAGCAACCTGTCCACATCCGCCTGTTCGTAATACTGCTGCGCGCTCATCAGTTTCTTCTTTTCCTGCCAGTGGGTCAGGGCTTCTTCAAAGCGCGGAAACTGGAACGGTTTGATTAAATAATCCACCACGCCGTAGTGCATCGATGTCTGAATGGTCGCGGCATCGGAGGCGGAGGAGATCATGATGACGTCGATTTTCCGTCCGCTGGCGCGAATGATCGGGAGCAGCGACAGACCATTATCCTGCTGCATATAGACATCAAGCAGGATCAAATCGATATCCAGCGCCGGGTCGTTAATCATATTTTCGGCCTGACGCAGGGTGGAGGCGACACCGCAGCAGGTAAAGCCAGATAGCCGCGTGGTATAGACGCGGTTTAGCTCCGCCACCATGGCGTCGTCATCGACAATTAATACATTAATCACACGCTCTTCCTCTCACTGTCCCAGGGGAGTTGTACAAAAAATTGAGTAAATACGCCAGGTTCCGACTCCACCGTAATGCTGCCACCGAGATTTTCGCACTGCTGGCGGGCGAGGAACAGCCCGACGCCCCGGTTTTCGCCTTTGGTTGAGTAACCTTTGTAGAAAATGGCATCGATATGTTCCGGGGAGATACCGGGACCATCGTCGCTGACCTCGGCGCTTAACCAGCCGTTTTGATAGTGCAGCAACAGGCCAATTTCGCCATCGGATTGATCGGTCATGGCGTCGAGGGCGTTTTCAATAAGATTACCCAGAATGGTTACCAGCGCCGTCACCTGTTGCTGGTTGGGGTTATCCGGCACCAGGGATTCATTCGCCAGGGTCAGGATAACCCCGGCCTCTCTGGCACGATTGATTTTACCCAGCAGAAAACCTGCTACGACGGGCGTCTGTATCTGATGCTGCAGGGTGCCGATGTCGTTCTGATAACCTTCTGCCGTCTGTAACACATACTCTTCGAGCGTGTCATAACGCTTCATGTTGAGCAGGCCGAGGATCACGTGCAGCTTGTTCATAAACTCATGGGAGTGGGCGCGGAGAGCATCCACATAATTGACCATCCCGTCGAGACGTTGCAGTAGCTGACTGATTTCGGTTTTATCCCTGAATGTGCTGACCGCGCCAATGACCCCATCCTGGCCGCGCACGGGCACACTGTTGCACAGCAGCAAATGCCCGTTGCAGCCGATCTCCTGATCGGACAGCGGCTGTCCGCTTTGCAACACGGTTTGCAGGTCGGCAAACAGCGGCGTGTGGCGAATATCGCGGGTGCCGTGGTTATTGGTGCTGAGCAACATCTGGCGCGCGGCCTGGTTGGCGAGGGTGATATTGCCCTCGCGATCAACGGCAATAACCCCCTCTTTGAGCGATTGCAGCATGGCCTGGCGCTGTTCAAACAGGGTGGAGATTTCATAAGGTTCCAGACCAAAAAGAATACGCTTGAGCACCCGGACCAGCGCCCAGATACCAAGCGAGCCGACCATGGCGCTAAAGAGCATGGTGAGCAGCAATCCCCAGCGGCTGTGGCTTATCTGTTTATCCACTTTACTGAG
Source organism: Citrobacter sp. UYEF32 (assembly GCF_040546205.1). Taxonomy (NCBI): domain Bacteria; kingdom Pseudomonadati; phylum Pseudomonadota; class Gammaproteobacteria; order Enterobacterales; family Enterobacteriaceae; genus Citrobacter; species Citrobacter sp. UYEF32. Next base: position 764,240 of record NZ_JBEPNI010000002.1, read on the forward strand.
CGAGATACCGATGGCGACCACGCCGATTTGCTGGTGCCGGGCATCAAATACCGGTGTAAAGACGCGCAGCGCCTCGGCGAGGACGCCGTGGTTGACCGAGACATTCTCCCGGCCATGCAGGGCGGGGATCAGATCATCACCAATAAAGTGTTTGCCAACTTCACTGGCCTCGCGATGTGATAAACGGATGCCGTCCATATCGGTCACGACGACAAACAGCAGATCGTTTCTGCGTTGTACCGCCTGGGCAAGGTCCTGCACCGTTTGGCTCCCGACAGGCATCGAGAGCGCGCGTTTGATCTCCGGTTCATCGGCAAGGGTGCGTGCAACGGCCATCGCAGTGTCCTTCACCCCTTCCCGGGTGACATTAGCGATCTGGACAAAATAGAGCGCGTAAACCACCAGTAACACCGAGCCAATAACGCTGCACAGCATCAGCGTAACCAGGGTACTGAGTTTCATGGTGCGTTTGCGCGAAGCAGGATGTGGATGCCTTCCGTTCACTGCGGCCTCAAAATCATTCACAGAAAGAGGGTAATTATCGCCGAAGGGGCGCATATCTCAAAGCGGCTAACGGCTTGTCACCTTTGAATTTATCCCCTCAGTTACGTGACACGTCTCGCAAGGCAATTATATGAATCGCTTTATAGTAGGGCAGGATAAATAAAAAGGAGGTAATGATGAGCACTTTGTTAACGGTAGCGGCGAAAGCGCGACGTAATGACCGGACAACGGAGATAGACAGACTCTCAACAGACGATGTCCTGCAACTCATTCATCAGGAAGATGTCGCTGCTCACGACGCGGTGGCGCACTGTTTGCCTGATGTAGCGAGAGTGGTTGAGCATGCCGTGGCGGCACTCAGTCGCGGCGGGCGAGTTGTCATTATCGGGGCCGGTGCCTCTGGCGAACTGGCGCAGCAGACGATTAATGATTTTGCCCCGGACAGCCAGACACAGGTGCGTTGCATTGCGGTTAATGACACGCATGCCGACGACTACGACGGCGGGATTGGTGCCCTACAGGCGATAAATTTTAACCACAATGATGTGCTGCTGGCGCTCACGCTAAGCGGTAAAACGCCGTGGGTATGGGGCGCGCTGCGCCAGGCCAACGAGACCGGCGCAATGGTGGCGGTACTCACTTCCGATCAACATAGCGAAGCCGCAAGCCTCGGGGATATCGTGATTGCGCCGCCAACGGGCGCGGAAGTGGTTGCGGGCTATGGGAATCCCAAAGCACGGCGCGCGCAGCAATCTATTCTGACCATGTTAACGACCACGCTTGCCATCCGCAGCGGCCGGGTATACAGCAACCTGCGGGTGGATATTCCGGCGACGGAAAATAAATGGCAGGAGCGCCAGATAGCGATCGTGATGGCGGCCAGTGATTGTTCACGCAAAGAGGCAAAAGCGGCGCTGGCAAGCTGCAATCAGCAGTGCAAAACCGCCATTCTGATGCTGCTCAGCGGCATGGATGCGTGGGATGCGAGCGAAGCACTACAGCGCAATAACGGCCATCTGCGCCTGGCGCTGAAAGAGAAGAAAGGGTGAGTTTCGGGCCACACGGCGCAGGTCATGTAGCCTGCGTTGTGGAGTAAAACTGTGAAAAGCTGAGGAGCGTGGGTAAATCCACGCGCCTCAGAAGCGCAAGACCGTGTGATAAAGAAACGGCTGCACGCTTCAATTCATTCAAGAAGAGACACGCGCGAATGCGTGTCATGATTCCAGCTAAAAAGCACCAGATGCCAGAGTCCCGGTGCTTTTCGGGAAGGGTCAATTAACCCCTTTATCCCAAGCGACGTCAGACGGTTACGCACATTCCACGACCGGGGGACACCGCCTTCACGCACGATTTCCTGCCAGGGCGCAATGGCATCATTCAGGTCAATACCTGCGGCGAACAGCGCCTCAGCATTTCTGAGATCAATAATTTTATCGCTGGTAACACTAACCCTGACGATTTCAAGGTTGCGACTTCTGTTACCGCTGTGCGACTGCATGGCCGCTTCTACCCCTTCTGGCGAGGAACTGAGGTACAGCGTGGGTTGATGACTGTCTGAATACCTGCCCGGCGCTCTGGAACCCGATAACGCAAAATGCCGATATGCGGGATCAATGGCCCGGTAAAAAACCCCATCGATATTCGTTAAATAATTTGTCAGATCCATACGTTCTCTCATTTCTCTTCTGAGAAATACCCTCTACTGCGGGCGCCCGTCACCCATCTGGTTTGCCTGCCAGCGCTGGTTATGCCTGGAAAGCACAAAAAGCGGCAACAGTCGGTTAGCGTGAAATACTTATGGCAGCGCCAGATGAGCTTTATGTTCATCAAATAATGCAATTAAGTGGTCGGCAACGACTCTGACCCGTCGTGACCCGGCTAAGTCTGAATGCATCACCAGCCATAACGGCTGATCCACACCAGGATCGGGATTAACGCAGTGCAGACCGTTTTTCCTTGCCATAAAGTGCGGCAAAACGCCTAAACCGAGACCCGCTAAAACGGCGGAAACCTGTGCCGCGAGCGTGTTTGCTTCCAGCCTGCATGGCCTGCCGCGAAGCATTCTCGTTATCCAGCGCGCCGCAGGCAGATGTTGGTGTGATTCCGGCCAGCCTATATAGTGCGCATTTTGTAACGAGACTCCCGCGGGCCCGCCAGATACTTTTTTAAGATATGCCTCAGCGCCGTATACGCCAAATCCCACCGTTCCCAGACGTTTTAGCGTCAGATTTCCGCTCTCTGGCTTGACCATGCGTATCGCTAAATCGGCATCTCTGCGATGCAGATTAACTGACTGCACGCCGCTGAGCACTTCCACCCGCAGTTCAGGATAGTTGTTCATCAGCCCTTCCAGCGAGGGCAGGATGAAATGCGTAGCCAGGTTGTCCGATGTTGCCAGCCGGACAAGCCCTGCAACATTACCCTGTAGTTTAGCTTTCTCGCCAAAAGCGAGCCCCGCGTATTCCAGCGCTTCCGCCTGCTCCAGTAGCGCTTCACCATCATCCGTTAACCGGTATCCGCTCTGATGCCGGCTGAAAAGCGGCACGGACAGCGACTGCTCAAGCCTGTCCAGCCTTCTTGAAATCGTAGCGATGCCCATTTCCAGAGCTTCTGCTGCGCCGCTCAACGTCCCCGCGCGGGCGATGGCCAGAAAAATGCGCGTATCGTCCCAGTTAAAATTGGCACTCATAGTTTTTCCGTTTATGGAAAACGGCTCTCCATTTTCAGGTCTGTTTTATCGATTTTAACAAGTTAATACTGTCGTTCCCATAAGGAGATAAACATGAAAAAACCAACATTAACGCCATCGCTCAACCTGGCTGCCATCCCCATTGCCGGACCTTGATGCGCTGTTCAAGAAATGAAAAGCGCGGCTGCCTGAAATTACTTACCAAAAAACGCCTCAGTCACATTTCCACTTTTTTTAAGAGTATTTATTTTATGAATGAAACGGCTGTACACGTAAATTTCGTGCCGGTGCGCGCCTGGCTGGCAGTTACCGTACTTGGGATCAGTGCATTTTCAATCGTGACAAGCGAACTTGCGCCGGTTGGTATGCTCAGTACCTTAGCAAAGGATTTGAATCAGACTGAATCCGGGGCGGGTCTTGTCGTAACCGCCTATGGCTGGGTTGGTGCGCTCGCAGCGCTGCTCTCCGGCGCGATACCCGCACGCATTTCCCGCAAGGCTCTGCTTGTTGGCCTGATGCTTATTCTTGCTTTGTCCTGTATGGCTGCAACTTTTTCTTCTTCCATGAGCACATTTATGAGTGCGCGCATGGCCGGGGCACTTGCGCACGGTGCGTTCTGGGCAATGATTGGCATAGTGGGCGCGCAGCTTGTTCCGGCGCAAAAGCTTGGGCTTGCCACCTCAATCATTTTTGGCGGCGTCTCGGCAGCCAGCATTCTGGGTGTACCTCTTTCGAGTTTTATTGCAAGCATGGCCGGATGGCGTAATGCCTTTATGCTCATTTCGCTGCTGGCGCTGGCTGCCGCCTGTGCATTATTCTGGACGCTTCCCGCACTGGCAGCGCCGCAGCCACTAAGGCTGCGTCTTTACTGTGGGCTATTCAAAAACCCCGTGCTCATGTCCCTGTATTGTGCAACAGCCTGCATTATTTCGGCCCATTTCGCGGCCTTCACCTATCTGGAACCCCTGTTGATGAAGGTCCATGGCGTACCGGCTGCTTCCGTCTCGGGTTTGCTGCTGGTGTTCGGGCTTTCTGGCCTGGCAGGGAATGTCATTGCCGGTAAGCTGATTGACCGGCATCTTAAAACGCTTATTTTCACGTCACTTCTTTTGAGTGCCCTCGCACTCGGTATGCTTGGTATGAGTAGCGTCGCACCTCTTCCTTTCTGGTTAATGGGGATACTGCTTGCCTTGTGGGGGGCGGGTATTTCGATTGTATTCGTCGGGTTACAGACGTGGTTGCTTCATAGCGCCGGCGAAGCCGCACAACCGGCGTCAGCCATTTATGTCGCAATTTTTAACGCAGCGATTGGAACCGGCGCGCTTGCGGGTGGCCAGGTGTTAGCCGTGACAGGCTTTCAGGGGCTGGCGTTACTGGCAGCAGGTATTATTGTGGGCAGTATGATGCTTGTACTGGTGTTGAAAAATCCCGTGAAAATGCACCAGGGAAAATGCGACTGCTGATAAAAACGCGGCGATGGCATAAGGGACGCAACAGACTTGCGCCCCTTACTTTAATAATTAGCTTTGACAGAAACGGAGCCGGTTGCCAAAGGGATCATGGACTTCCATAACCTCTCCCCAATCCTGCTTGATGATTTCCGGGCGACCGTAACCATAATGTTTGTCGTGTAGTTCCTTTCTGAACAACGCAATATTGTTCATCGGGATAAATATCGTTGCGCCTGGGGTGGCGTCACCGTGATGTTCAGAAAGATGCAACTGCAAACCATCGCGGACGATGCCCATATACAGGGGTAAGTCGGGTGCAAAACGGTGTTCAAACTCAACGCTGAATGACAGAAATTCAAGGTAAAACTCCTGTGCTTTTCGGATATCAAAAATTCGCAGGATGGGTATCGATTTACTGAACTGAATTTGAGACTCGGGAACCTGCGGACGTAACGATGCCGCCGCCGTGTTCCAGTCTCTAAAGCCTAACTGATGCGAAACCATTTCGAGTGCGGTGGAGTAAGAGATCGTCTGCTCATGTAACGCAAGAGAGGCTTTTAACTTTGCAGCCATGTGTTTGGCTTGCTCGATAGAAAACATAATTGCTCCTGTCGTCAGGAAATGAGGGTGCTCGCATTACCACATCCCGACCATCAAGAGTGGTTGAATCAATGAAGTTGAGAACAAACATGCTTTCACCTTTTCCCATCGGGAAGCGAGCGGCAGGCAGCATGAGCCCTGAAAAAGAATACCCAGACCCTGGACATTCCTCAAGCTTTCGGGGGCGTATGAAGAGGGCGGCTACCAGTCCAGGTAGGTAGGGGTAATAGATATCAGATGCAATAAACACAGCGCCCGCGTCTTGCTCACCGCAGATCTGACGCCCACAGAGTGCGAGTAGATGATGTTGCTTACATCATGATAAGTTGATTCAGGATGAGTAGGTCACCGAAGCCAACACCTTTACGTAAAAAGGAATGTCAGATGGATTTAGAAACCGCACGTCTAACGCTTGAACCTTATAATGACTCACACTACGAAGGCTTAAGAAGGATGGATAGCGATACCCGTGTGATGCGTTATATCAACCAGGGTATTGCTAAAACACCCGAAGAGACCTGGGAAGGTATCAGACGTGTCCAGGCCCGTTGGGAGCAATACGGGTACTCGTGGTGGGTAATCAAAGAAAAAGCGTCCGGGGAGATCGTTGGTGCAGCCTGCCTCCAGCACCTGGCAAATGTGGATGGCGCGCCGTTAGAGATAGGCTGGCGACTCGTCCCGGAACATCATGGCAAAGGTTATGCGACAGAAGCTGCTAAAGCGATTATTGCTTTCGCGGTAGAGCGAACAGGCACAACGTATCTGGTTGCTGTTGCCGATCCTGACAATATCCCCTCGCATCGCGTTATGCAGCGCTTAGGGATGACGTATAAGGCAATAGAACAACATTATGATGTGCCCTGCGTCGTTTATGAACTTACGCTTCAACGTTCTGAGTAAGGGTTATTAATCATTCTGGGGAGGCGAATATCCTTTCGCTCCTCTTCATAGCAGACAAGGTTGCGCTGTCGACGGGCATGTGTGTGCCAGACGCAGATGCTATTTCTGGCACATCAACGCAAGCAGTGAATCTTTGAGATACCCCTCCAGCAGAGATGCACAAATGCGTGTTTCATATGACATCATGCCCGCCGGTGGATGAAGCAGCCAGGCAGTAAAAGGCGGGACCGTGTAGTGGCTTAAAAGGGGGATTAGCGCCCCCTTTTCCATTTCGTTTTTGCAAACCGGAAATTGCAAAACACCGATGGCATGACCAGCTAATAACCAGGTGAGGACACTGCGCCAGTGGGTGGACTGAAATTTAACGTCAACGGGAACGTTAATGGGTTGGGCATCAGCATTGATCAATGGAATGCGATGGCTGGCAAATACGCCAGAAACAGCAGCAAATGGATAACCAGCCAGCGCATCCGGAGAGTCTGGATAACCCATTCTGGCCAGCAAAGCAGGGGAGGCGAGCAAGACTCTGCGCACGCTACCAAGTGGACGGGCGACAAAAAAACCTTCTGAGACCTCTCCCAGCCTCAGTGATAAATCCACCCCCTCCGTGACAGGATCGATAACGCGGTCATTAAAAATGACATCGACCTGTAGCCCTGGATGTTCGTTCTGAAGCTGCAACAGTGCAGGCATCAGCAGGCTTTCCCCGGCAGAATAGGGCGCCGCAATACGGATTTTGCCTTGCAGCCCCTGATTTTCTTCACTCACGGAAAGCGCGTGCTCTGCCGCCTGAATGGCCGCTTTGCTTCGCTCATAAAACAGATTACCGCTATGCGTCAGAGACATGTTCCGCGTGTTGCGCCTTAGCAAACGCGTACCAAGATGTGCTTCCAGTTTATCTATTCTTTCACTGACGGCGGGTTGGCCAATGCCAAGATCGCGGGCTGCAGCCGACATGCTGCCCCGCTCAACGACCCTGATGAATATGCGCATTGCTGAGAAGAGATCCATTTAGCAATTATATCGGTTTTACCGATAAATGTAATTCGACACAGGTATCTACTGTTCTTCTGCGAAATGATGAAAACTCAATGCTCAGGTAAGCGTTAAGCAAAATAGTAATCTATTTCATTAAGTTATTGGTGGAAGGTAATTATGTCAGATATCAGGCTTTTCATGTTCCAGTCAGGAACGCAGCAATGCAAATATCAGCATATAAGGATGAATCAGGGCGTGGGAGAGAATTATGAAATTCCCGTCCCCTGGTTCCTGCTGACACATCCGGATGGTTTTACTCTGATTGACGGTGGTCTGGCTGTAGAAGGATTGAAAGATCCTTTTGCCTATTGGGGAAGTGCGACAGAGCAGTTTAAACCGGTGATGTCAGAAGAGCAGGGCTGCCTGGAACAGCTTAAAAGGATTGGCATCGCCCCGGAGGATATCCGCTATGTGGTACTGTCCCATTTACACTCCGATCATACGGGGGCGATTGGCCGTTTCCCACATGCCACTCATGTGGTTCAGCGGCGAGAGTATGAATATGCCTTTGCTCCTGACTGGTTTACATCTGGAGCCTACTGCCGACACGATTACGATCATCCTGAACTTGACTGGCTTTTTCTCGACGGCTTATCAGATGACAACTATGACCTTTACGGTGATGGCACGTTGCAGTGTATTTTCACGCCAGGGCATTCACCGGGACATCAATCTTTTCTCATCAGATTACCCGGCGGTACATATTTTACGCTGGCGATTGATGCGGCTTACACCTTAGATCATTACCATGAAAGGGCGCTCCCTGGCCTGATGACATCCGCCACTGATGTCGCTCACTCTGTCCGCAAGCTGCGTAAGCTTACCGAGCGATATAACGCGATATTAATACCCGGTCATGACCCTGAGGAATGGAAAAAAATCAGGCTTGCACCCGCCTGGTATAGTTGAATCATTGCTCGCTCTGTAGTAGTGCATTGAATTTGGCCACCCTGAACAGATGTGATAAGCTCATGTCGGAATAATACAGGTGCCCTGATGAAAAAAGGAATTTCAGTGCAGCGTTGAAACGTAAATTCGTTTAGCTAATTATTGTTCAGAACTACACCGTGGCTGAAACAGCCACTGCAACAATAACCCAGGGAGTCGGGCAATTACGGGGCGAGCGGTAGGGAATTAATATAAAGGTGTTTAAGCGCCTTTTAATGTCCCAGAGCCAAACCATAACTATTTCATGTTTGGCTTAACGATTTGATTATTTCAGAAGCGAACTGAGAGATTAATTCATTGCTGTGTTCGGATAGTAACGAAAAACGAGGGAGTTCGGCGATAAGACGCTCTCTGGTTGGCTCGAAATAGTCGGGAGCATGCGGCCCTGTCTCTATACAGCATTGGGCGAATCCCCATAAGATGTCGAGTATTTCAACCGTAAGTAACTCATTGGCGCTATCAAGAATCTCTAATATAAATGGAAGGGCAATATATCCCGCTGGCGCCATAGAAACATGCTGATGACAGAGTCCGCACCAAAGCTTATGACTGGCGCTCATTGCTGACTCGTGATCGTCAGATGCTAATTGTAATAATAGCTCAGGAACATCGTTTGCGGGTCCATATGCTGTACAGGATGAATTCCAGTTTATAGCATAGATTCTTTCCTCCAGCGATGCATTATTCATCGGTAATTTCCTTTGTTCTGAATGAGTATAATCAACAGTTTTTCCGCATTAACGATAATGTAACCAAAATTCGTGCTATTAAAATAAATAGCCTTAAGCGCACCACTGCTATTATAACCATTTGGCGGTTCTAAAGTCAGCATCTAACTCGATAGCTGTTTTAAGGAAAATCCACACCTCACACATATTTACTTACGTTAATGTTCTTCATCTCACTTGGTGGATTAAGGATCTTAAGTCATTAATACAGGGACTGTCAGCGTTAGCGTTTTTACCTGTCAGTACGCAACTGCAAAGCGCTATATCTCCAGGCCAATTAAGGATATCTTCTGATGCGCAGCCGTTTTATAACCCACGCAGTATCTTTCTTTTTGCCATTGACAGGCTTCATCATAAGTTTATCGGGGCACGCAGAATCTTTAACGGACAGGGCCGAATATCAACAGATAAGCGGGCTTATCAGGGAACCTCTCACGCTGTCCGTCACGTTAAATAACGGCCAGCCTGCAATACTTGATGCTTTTGTCACACGTCCGGTTAGCAAGAAGCCTTTGCCGGTTGTGTTAATCACCAATGGAACTACCGGTAAGGCTGAGTTTGACCGCTGGACGCTTAACCCAAACCGGTATTCCTCAACAGCAATCGCGTTTGCACGCCATGGATATGCTGCAGTGGTCGTCCTGCGGCAGGGATATGGTCAGTCCAGTGGCGCTGCGGAATATGCAGGACACTCGTGCATTCAGCCCTTTCATCTGCAGGCCGGAGAGCAGGACATCCAAAATATGGTTGCGGCGCTTAACGCTGTGCGCCGGAATTCATGGGCATCCGTTGATAATGCGATGCTGGTTGGTATGTCCGCCGGTGGATTTGCTGTTATCGCAACGGGCGCCACAAATCCGCCTGGCGTAAAGGCAGTGATCAATTTTGATGGCGGCAGAGGGGCCATCGACGGGAAATCTCTCTGTGATAAGACGGGGCTGATGAAATCGTATGCGCAATACGGAAAAGCAGCGAAGATCCCTTCGCTGTGGCTGTACGCAGAAAACGATAAGTCGTTTCCCCCGGATACAGGCCGAGAGATGTTTAATGCCTATCAGCAGGGTAAAAGCCCGGCCCGGTTCGTCGTCATGCCTCCTTATGGGAAGGATGGTCATGTCTTTATGGATTCTGCGCCGGAGAGTTTCTGGTGGAATACCGTCGCTACTTTTCTTGAGGAGTACCATCAGCCGTTTCAGGAGATAATCAGGCTTCCCATCGTAAATCTCATTGAACCGCCAGCCCTCAATGCTGCCGGAAAAAAAGCCTTTTCCGAGTATGAAACAACGCAGCGATATGAAAAAGCCTTTGCCACCGATCCGGACGGAGACTGGGGCGCTGCATACTGGGCCAGAAACAGTCAGGAAGCTGCCGCAACGGCGCTTAATATCTGTACAAAGGAACAACGCAAAGGGGCACCTCAATGCACTCTGTACGCTATCAACAATAATTACGCCGCAGAGAAAAGACACTGAAATAAGCGGATAGAACCGCGGTCCTGGACCAGCGAGGCTGACACCAGTCTGTTTGCGTCATGCATAAAAATCAGGTTTCACTCTGAACTAACGCGATGGTGTCGTTTTTTTCCCGGCTGCCTCATCGAAGGCTTTTCGGGACGCCTCAATATCCTGCCATGTATCCCTGATCCAGTCGGTGAATCCGGCGAGGGGTTTTAGCATCGAACGACCACGGTCAGTGAGCTGATATTCCACCCTGGGTGGAAGCTCCGGGTAATAATAACGGTTAACGAGACCATCTCGTTCCAGGTTGCGTAGCGTCAACGTCAGCATACGTTGTGAGATATCGGGAATGCCGCGTCGGATGGCGCTAAATCGCAGGGGGATATCAGGCGAAAGCGACAGCAGCGAAATAACAAGAATGGTCCATTTATCACCCAGCCTTTCCAGCACACTCCCTGGGGCACACGGCGTCAGTTTCGGTCCGTCGGGTGTTTCAATGATCGGCCTGCCATTAATCTCACGCGCCATAACTTTTTCTCCGCTGAAGGCTCCTGATAGTTACTTCTGTGTAACCAGGGACCAAAAATGTGCCGTCTTGTGGAGGAAATCATAATAGTTCCATACTGTGACCTTCAATAGTTACTATCGAGAACTTTCATGAACAAAACAGCAGAATTTCTTGTTTTTGGCGCCACCGGACAACAGGGCGGGGCGGTGGCGAATGCGCTACGGGCGGCGGGCCGTGAAGTCAGGGCCTTTGTGCGTGATCCGCATAGCGAAAAGGCGCAGGCATTGATGGCGGCAGGTATCACGCTTGCCGTCGGTAATCTTTTTGACAGGGCTTCCATTGAGCGGGCAATGGTGGGCATCAAGGGGGTTTTCAGTGTTCAGACCAGCTCTCCGCAGGGAGAGATAAGTGATGAGCAGGAGATCATTCAGGGAAAAGCCATTGCAGACAGTGCCCTGGCGGCCGGAGTCAGCCATCTTGTTTATTCTTCGTCCGGCGCGGCGGGGAAAGGCCCTACAGGTATGGGGCATTTCGACAGCAAGTCGGAAATAGAAAATTATGTCCGCTCTTTGCCACTTTGCTGGACGATCACGCGTCCGGCCAGCTTTATTGAAATGCTGATGCTGCCCGGTATGGGGCTGAACACCGGGAATTTTTCCTTCTTCATGCAGCGTAACCAGCCGATGCAAATGATTACGCTGGACGATCTCGGGCGTATCAATGCCCGTATTCTGTGTAACCCGCAACCGTTCGCCGGAAAAGTGCTGGAAATCTCCAGCCAGACGCTGACAGGGGAGGATCTGGAGCGTGCTTTCTCAAACGCCGCAGGTTTCCCCATCCACTATCAGCGCTTTCCCGACGCACTATTAACACAAAACAGCTTCCTTCGTCGGCTTACCGAACTGGTAGACAATGGCATTGTCGCGGGCGTTGCTGATATTCCGGCACTGGAAAAGATGTTCGGTGAAATGATGAAATTGGATCAATGGCTTACGGGACCCGGAAGACAACACTTTCAGGCCGCACTTAACGCCCCACAGGCTGAAATCGCGCTACGATAAACCTTTATCGACAACGCTCTGGCTCACCGGCCACGTTATTCCAGCGTGGCCTTTGCTAACGGCACATCCGACGTCGCGCCCCCCGCCATCTGAGCCGGGACGGCGCGAAAGGAGTTCATTGAGATTGCATAGCCATAAGTTTGCCGGAAACGCACCGCGAACAGCAATCAGAAACGGTATGTCACCTTCAGGCTTCCGGTGGGCGATGTTTTTCGCTGAACAATGGGGCTATTACGTGCATCCCCCGTTAATTGCGTAAAGCCAGCTTCGGTAATCACGCTCCAGTCCTGATTAATCTTGTACGTCCAGTCAATATTCGTGGACCAGGCATAAATGCCGGAACCGGCATCATATCGTGTAAAGCCCGATGCGGCCGACTGCGATGCGCTTACCCCGTAGTATGTCTGCATATACTTGCTCGTCCCCCAACTGCCGGTTAGCGCCAGCGTCACGGCATTGCTCGATGACTTATAGAGCGGGCTGACAATGCCGAAATGCAAAGCCGTACCATTGTCTCGCTCAGAAAGGGGCACCTCAGCCTGCAATTGCACATTAAGCCAGTCGGTCACCTCATACCCCAGGGTCGGCACACCGATAGCTGAACCTTTGATATCGCCCATACCGCGCAAATAGTCGCTGCCGCCGTTTATCGAGCCGCTGTCCACGTCACGATCCTTACGGCCTGCGCGGTAGCTCAGCGCTGCGCTGTAGTTAAATTTGCCGATGTTGTTGCCGTAACCGAGACCGCGCTGAGCGCTGACGAAGAAGCCATTTGCAATAGCGTAATCAACTACCAGGGCAGTGGTGACACGACTTTTATCCGAACCCGAATAGTAGGGCGCAACATCCACACCTCCACCCAGGGTCAATTCGTTGCTCTGTTTCTGTTCCGCCGCCAGTACCGGGGTGGTCAGTAATGCCAGGACAACGCCCGGCACCATTTTTTTCAGGCTGCGGCACGGAAATGAACAGGGGGACTCAGGATGCAGGTTTCTGTTTTTCATTAAAGAAGTCCTTGTTGATTCAACTGATTACAAGACAAACGGTTGTTAATCGCCAGAATGCTCAGTGTGAATGCTTACCCTAAAGTTCTCATGAGCCAAAAATGAAGAAATGCTGAAGCAAGTGCCAGTGCTGCAAACCTGATGGATTTCCTGCTACCGTCTTTTCTTCAGACGATCTTCATTCACTGTTGATACAGTAACCATTGTGAAAATTCTCCTAATCGAAGACGACCTGGATCTGGGCAACGGTGTGCGTATCGCCCTTGCAGATCAAGGGTTTGATGTCATATGGGTTCGCCGCAAAGAGGAGGCGCTGCATCAGATCGATGCCTGCGTGCCGGAACTCGTGTTGCTTGACCTTGGGCTGCCCGACGGTGATGGCATGAGCCTGATGACGTACATGCGTCAGCAGCTCAAAGGGATCCCCGTCATCATCCTGACTGCGCGAGGCACCCTGCAGGATCGCCTGAGCGGGTTGGATGCCGGTGCAGACGACTATCTCGTCAAACCTTTTGTTCTGGCCGAATTGTTGGCCAGGGTGAGGGCGCTTGCGCGCCGCAGTTACGGTTTTCAAAATGAGGTGATAGAGATTCGGGGGTTAACGCTTCATGTGCCGACCCGACGCGTGACAGTGAGCGAACGTCATATTGAATTGACGGCCAGTGAATACGCGCTGCTTGAAATTTTAATGTTGCGCACCGATCGCGTGCTGACACGCAGGTTTCTGGAAGAGAGGGTATTCGGCGCAAAAGAAAATATGAGCAACGCGCTCGATGTGCATATGGGCAATTTGCGTCGCAAAATTGGCGAAGGCTATGTGCGAACGGTGAGGGGCGTAGGGTATGTCATTGATACCGTGCCTATCCAGAAAGGGGAAGGTTGATGCGAAATTTCTGGCGACAACTGAGAACCCCAACGCTCGTGCGGCGAATTATGGTCGCTCAGATGCTCCTGCTTACACTGCTTTGGTCTCTATTTCTGACCTTCGTCTTGTGGGAGGACTTGCGCAGCCCCTCGATACTCACGGGCAGTAAGACCTACGACGCCGTTTTTACCCTGGTTCAGAGTATGGACGAGCGACCCCAGGAGCGAACCGCCGTGCTTGACGCGTTCAGCAAGGCGTTGCGGGAAGGTTATGGCGGCGGTGAAGATCCTGAACTCTCAATCAGCCTGATTGTTCGCAAGAATAAAGCACTCATTTATTCATCCCCTGGCGCGCCGACAGGGGTGATAAATACCCGGTTTGGGGAGATTCAGCGTATTCAGAGCGAAGGGCGCGCCTGGACTGGTCGTACGCTCAAGTCAGACAACGCTGACGTGGAGGTAACGCTTGTTACCCCTGCCGCAGGCTGGAATTTCTTTTTTTATCTGAACTCGCGTGGCTACTACATATTGCCGCTGCTGGTGTGCATTCCTTTTCTTTTGTTTCCAGCGTGGTTATCCATCCGTATTGCGATGCGCCCGTGGAACAAAGTGGTTAATGAAGTTTCCTTACGACCATCAGACGATCTCTCGCCCTTAAAAGAAGTGCCAAAGCACAAGGAGCTTCGCCAGATGGTTGATGCGATCAATATCTTTCTTGCCAGGGTGCGGGAAAGCACGGAACGGGAACGGGTATTTATTGCCGATGCCGCTCACGAGTTACGTACGCCGCTCGCGGCGATGCGTATCAATGTTGAAGCGTTGCAGTCCTATGTCAGCAGCGACAGGCAACAGGAGTTGCTGGCAGGGATTATTCGCAGCAATAGCCGTGCGGCGCGTCTCGTTAATCAGTTGCTATTGCTGATGCACAGTGAAGCGCGCATTGACACGGTAATGGCGCCTGTGCCGCTGACGACGCTCATACAAGAGCGTATGGCGGCGTTGTCACCGCTGGCGGCTGAACGCGGGATTGAGCTTGAATTTTACTCCCATGACGAAACCTGGGTGACCGGCGTCAGGGAGCGCCTGATGTCGCTTATCGACAATGTCATTGAAAATGCCGTGAAGTACAGCCCACAGGGCGGACGGGTTGAGGTAGAGGTCCGAACACGCGATGAATCCACGCAGCTACGTGTCTCAGACGCCGGCCCCGGCATTCCCGTCGAATTGAGGGAGCGCGTATTTGATCGATTTTTTCGCGATCCCAGGCAGATGCAAAGCGGAAGCGGCCTGGGCCTGGCCATCGTCAAGGCGGTTGCCCAGCAACACAACAGCAGCGTAAGCCTCAGTACATCTGCAGAAGGTGGACTGATGGTGACGATTGACTTCCCCAACCCCCAGGGACGCCTGAAACACAACATCTGATCCCTGCCTGGCGGAGGGCCTCTACCAGAACAATGGAGTCGAAAGTGAAATACCTGTCTCTGGCAACACTGTTCTTTTCAATCTTCATGAGCGGGTGCGCCATCACTGTCAGTGATTTAAAAAGCAGCCAGTCATCTTTTGATGGCAGTTTTACCAGCCAGACGGGGCCCTCCGATACCTATAGAACCTTACGGCACATGGCAAGGCAGTGCCTGGAATATGAGGCCTATTCAGGAAATCCGGTTATCGTATTAAGTGAGTTTGACGCGGAGCACAAAGAAGGTGAGATCAACCAAAAGTTCCTTGCGGATGGACTGTTGATTAACAACACGCTTATTCAGGTGGAAAGCCTGGGTAGCGACAACGCGAAGGTCAGCTTATATACCACCAAGAACATCCTGAGCGTGGGGATCCGGTCGCCAAAAATAGGTGATATCAAGCGCTGGATCGGCGGGGATAAAACGTGTTAGCTCAACACGCTTGTAGAGATTCAGGCTTGTTCTCAGATGGCGTGGCGGGTCGTCATGCTGTTTTGACTTATTTAAACTCAGCGGATTAACCCCGCCAGCAATATCAGGATCGCAAGATGTGTCCGGCTAATGAAAACAGATTTTGCCTGTGCTGGTATTTCAGGAAGAAGAAAAATACCCGCAGAATATCCGTTTCTCGCTCATTTCTCCGCTGACATACGCAGGGCCAGCCAGGCCCCCCAGAACAAACTGGAAAAGAAGCGAATCGGGGCCTCAAATCCGGCGCCAAAGAGTAAGGCAAAGACATCATCTTCTGACCGTGGTGGCTCTGCGCCCTGCAGAATTTTGTTCATTTTAGACTGGACCTCTTCGGGTTCAGCGCCATTCATTCGCCAGCGATTTGCCCATGCGGCCATCAGCACGGGTTGCGATGCGTAAGCGCGATAGTTTCCTGCAACGACCAGCGGGGCATTCGGTTTCAGGCGCATCGCAATCTGGGTCAGAATATCGTGTTTTGCCTCATCGCCTGGCAGATGATGCAACACGCCAATCATAATGGCGGCATCGAAGGCGGGGGAGGCATCCAAATCAGAAACCGCACCGGGAACAGCTTCAACGCGGTCGGCTATTCCGGCACTGGCGATATTGGCACAGGCAAGATCGAGCATTGGTTGAGAGGGATCGACGGCGACAAAAGACCAGCGTGGCTCCAGTGTCGCAGCGGCGATGATCTCCCCGGCTGTTCCTCCGGCCCCCACCACCAGCACACGCGCAGGCTTCGCTTCACCCAGCGCGGCAGCGAGCATACATGCAGAAAGTTCGTGGCAGGCATCATATCCGGCCAGCGCAATCCGGCTTTGTTGGGCGTATTCCCCTGCGCGAGTGGCGTCGAATTTAGCAGCAGAATCTTGGGTCATGGCATCTCCAGACAGTCATCCAGGTATTAGGTCATTCTCTCTCGTTGACGTAGAATAAAAGATTCTGGGTAATAAAGTTCGACAAAGACATGATTGAAAGTCTGAATATTCCACGAAGATATGATCGTCTGACGGCCTTCCTGCACGCTTTTCCGCTCCATGTGGAACAGTGCGATTCGCCAACGTCGGCAAACCTGCTGATTATCGATGTGAATTGCTCAGGCGGGCCGACCCATTTGCTCTACCGCGCCAGAACATCGGGTGGCCTGCCTGCCGGGGCGACGCTGTGTGCCGCCGCAAGGGTTGATTTTGGCGGCAGTGCGAACCCACTGGTTAGCGCATTACCGGACGAGCTGTGCTTTTCCATGGCGGAGATGCCGCAATTACTTGGCCTGGCTGAACTGATCGTGGCGGAGTACGATGTGAATCGTTGCGGTGGCGGTGCCGTCCAGACCCGGTTGTGCGAAGTCGTGGTGGTATTAGCCATTCGTCGGGCCATCGCGCAGGGAACCGTGGATGCAGGGCTGTTAGCGGGACTTGCCCACCCTAAACTGCACAGGAGCCTTGTCGCTATACACGATGATCCGGCGCGGAAATGGCAGATCCCCGACCTGGCTGCGATTGCCGAAATGTCCCGCGCGCAATTTATCGAGGTGTTCAGGAAAACGGTCGGCGCCTCGCCGGGGGCGTACTTGACGAACTGGCGGTTAGCGCTGGGCGCGGCCAAATTACGATCCGGACGGAGCGTTAAATCCGTCGCCGCGATGGTGGGCTTTGGCAGCGCTGAGGCATTCTCGCGCGCATTTATGCGTAAATTCGGTTATTCGCCCGGGAAGTGCAAAATGCAAGGAAACCATAACGACACGGCATAAGCAGGCTGGTCTGCCGCAATCCGCCATTGTGGTTTCGTCATGTGTGACCCCATTCAGCTACTGGCTGGTTTATTCATATCTCTGAGGGGGGCTGGAATGTCTCAAATGACGCTTCACTTTCAGTGAGCCAGTCAGAGTGCGTCATCCGGTGCGGCTGGTGGGCTATCCGGCTCCCAGGAAATAATATCGCCGGGCTGACACTGCAGCGCCTCACAGATTTTTGCCAGCGTATCAAAACGAATACCTTTAACCTTCCCGGACTTGAGCAGCGAGAGATTCTGCTCGGTGATGCCCACAAAGGCTGCCAGCGCTCTGGACGTCATTTTCTTCTCTACCAACACTTTGTCCAGATGAACCACGACAGCCATAATCAGATAAACTCCTTATTTTCTTCTTCCGCTCTGATCCCCTCAACCAGGGAGTGAAACGTCACAAGCAGCAAGCCGCCCGCTAATAACAGAACAATATCGCCGATCAGCAGGGTGACCTGGTAGAAATGTTCCGGCCACCAGACGACCAGAGGGATCAAAAAGCGGCACACTGGCAGGACGATCCCAAGGCTTAGCATCGCTATCGCGATTTTACGTACACTGTGCGCCAGCGCCTGAGTGAGGATCTGTTTTTGGCGTACCAGTTGCGTGACTTTCATACCTTGCCAGATAGCAAAAGCAAACAGCCCCGTCGGGAAATAGAGAATCACCAGCAAAAGTAGCTGGTTAAGTGACGATACCGTCGTGGTTGGCAAATTATCGCCCTGAATCTCGGCGAACCTGAGCATACTGGAAATAAAAAACGACGAACCCGTGAAATACATCCACAGCGGTGTAATTACCACCAGGATAAGAAATAGCGGTAGCACGCCGGTGATGAGCGCCAGGCTGATTTTATTTCTCGCACCTTTCACATTGAACCTTCCTGAATAATACGCACTATTTTAAGACCAGTATGCTAAAGCATGACATAAGCATCAGCGCGATAGCAATCTTGCTGGCGTTCAGACCTTTAGCGCCGCGTTTTAGCCAGGGATTTGGCCATACGCGGTAGACACCAAAAGCGATATAAGATGCCTGAATCGCCCAGGTCAGCATTCTGAATAAGTAACCCGGCTTACTGAGGTGCGTTATTGTCTGCATCATCTCCACGCAGTAAATAATAATGCCAACGGTCAGGATATAATTGACTAAGCGAAGTTTGTAATGCGAAGCCCAGTTTCCGCACACAAACAACATGGTCGAAGCAAAGGCGAGTATTGCCCAGAGAATATCAATCCAGTTCACGGTGTGCCTCTGTTTCAGAAGACGGCTGGGTGAGTAACAGCCGAACAGCCGGACCAATCACCGGCCATCCGGTGTCGGAGAGGATAACCACGGCGCTTTTACGCTGCGGATCCAGGGCGATAGCGCTGGCAAACCCAGAGGACTCGCCGTCATGCCAGGTGATATCGCGCCCATGTATGCGGGTTGTAAACCAGGCATAACCAATCCGTGAATCGGGATCGTCAGTGGCAAATCGCGGCGGCATCGCTTCGCTTCCTGCGAGTTTTCCTGCCAGTAACGCCTGCGCATAATTTGCCATATCGACAATGGTCGATCGTACTCCCGCGGCGGGGGTAAATGCGTGCAATACCCACGGCGCTTCGCTGAATCCGGAAACTGACCAGCCGTGGCTGAATGCGGGGGTGACGGGTGTCGAATCGTCTGCGATGACGGAGCTTTTCATTTGCGCTTGCGCAAAAACCCGTGTGTGCAACAACGTGGCAAAAGATTGATGTGATGCGCGCGCCAGCGCCAATCCCAGCAGGGCATAGCCGGTATTGGAGTAATCAAATACAGCGGGTTTTTCAACGCGGGTGGTGTTCACCATCTCTATTAATGTCTCGTCATCGTAATTCCAGAAATTGTCACGCAGGATGATGGCCTTAATTACCTGAATTTTCTGTCGTAATGATGTCGCCAGCGGCGGCAGGCCAGAGCGATGTGATGCCAGTTGCTCAAGTGTTATCTCGCTCGCCGGGCCAGTGATTTCCGGGACGAGTTCTCCTACGCGGGTTTGTGCCGTTGCTTCGCCGCGTCTCTGCGCTTCAATCAGCAGGCTGCTGGTCATGGTTTTGGTCAGGCTGGCAATTTCATACTGTTTTGCATAATCACTGTTCCACAGCGCATATTGTACGCCTCGCGGGGTGATGAAGGCGGCGGCAACGCTGCCTCTTGATCCTTTCAGCAAAGGGGTTAAAAACGAGGCTACCGTTGCATCTCCCGTCTGATGCAAAGACGGTGAACTAAATCCGGGTTGCAGGTAGATCCCCGCCGCTATCAGCGACACAAAAGCTGTACCGGCGGCTAACAACCGCGTACGACTGCGCACAGAGTGCTTCTTCATTGTTGTCCGCCTCAGAATTCATACTGAATCAGTGATGACAGGGTGTACTGCATTCGGCTTTTCACTAACGGACTCTTACCCGCCTCATCAAACAGGTATGCCGCGCGACCGCTCACTCCTGCGGCTACGTTTTCGCTAATGTGCCAGACCAGCCCGGTAGACACTCCACCAAGCTGGAAACCCGATGACGGGCGATAGACAGAAAAATCAGTGCGTTGCGCCTGGCTTGTGGTGACACCGTAATGGCGCTGTTGATAACCGCCGTTCGCCCAGGTGATATCGCCAGCGACTGAAAAATCGACATCCCGCCAGTGCCATAGCGTTGCCTTCACGCCACTGTTTAACGTCATGCCCGGATCCTGCGTTTCACCCCCGTATCGGTGCTTTTGTGTTGCACTTAATGCGCGCAACCATACCATCCAGCCCTCACGTTGATACCGCAATTCCGCACCCGCCATGAGGATGTCGGAAAGGTCTCCCATCCCTTGCAAGTCACGGTTTTTTCTGCCGGAAAATGGGTAGTTGAATACCTCTTTTCGCCCCTCATCCGGTGTTAACAGTAGGCTCACGGCAAACGGGGGATCCGCTGGCAGCGTCCATGCCAGACCGTCTGTAGACAGATCCCAATATCCCCAGCCATCACTCTTAAGGCTTACGCCACCTTTGAGTAACGGACCTGGCGCAGCGTGCTGTGACCCCGAATAGACGGGGCTGACTGCAACGCCGAGACCCGCGTACCCGGACAGATCCGCGCTGTGTAAAGGAACACAAAGCATGATTCCCGCAAGCGAAACGCCATATTGCAGACTTCTTTTCATTCGATGCCTCTCCTGGCAAACGGTAGGTTGAAGTGTGTGCAGGCTAGCCTGGAGTTTATCGTTTTACAATAAATTTTTATTGTTTTATATTAAGTCAACTGAGCGGATAGATGATTTCAGGAAATGGCGATGCCACGGTGTACAGGTAAGAAATTTATTGTGACAGGCGCGACGCTACGTATTGCGCCTGACGAGGCCCATTTGACGGTGCAGTGAGTGTTATCGCGGAAAACCGGTAGCTTAAAAATGGCTAAGCATATGATCCAGAAAAGCGCGTACCGCAGGATTGGAACGTCGACTTTCATGCCACACGGCCGACATGTCATGCCGCTCCACCGCGAAATCACAGAGCAGCGGAACAAGCTTTTTGTCGCTTACCCGGGACGCCGCCATAAAATTCGCGGCCATACCGATTCCGGCACCGGCAACAATGGCGGCAATGACGGCTTCGCTGGTATCCGCAATGATCGTTGATGACGGCACAATGTCTATCTCGCGCTCCCCGACGCGAAACGGCCAGCGAAAAAGCTGCCCTGTATTTTGATAACGCAGATTAATCGTCGTATGCCCGGATAAATCATTGGGATGCAGCGGAGGGGCGCAGCGGGCTAAATAGTCAGGCGAGGCATAACAACCTATCTGATAGGGGGGAAGGCGACGCAACAGGAGGTTGGAATCCGCGAGCTCGCCAAGTCGAATGGCAATATCAATATTCTCATCAACGAGGCTTACTCGCTGGTCGCTCAGGCGTAGATCAATGGTCACTTTTGGATGAAGTGCGCAAAAGGCGGGAAGGAGAGGGGCAATCATATGGATACCCACCGGCAGTGACGCCGCAATGCGTAATATCCCTGCGGGCTCCGCGCGAGCGTGTTTCGCTATCTGTTCAATCTCCTCCGCATCCCGTAGCAACCGCAAAGCCCGCTCATGCAGTTCGCGCCCTTCGGCAGTTAACACCAGTGAGCGTGTCGTTCGGGTGAATAAGGTAATGCCGAGCTGCTTCTCAAGACGCTGAATACTTTTACTGATGGCTGAGGGGGAAACAGAAAGCGAACGGGCAGCGGCACTATAGCTACCCAGAGCGCCTGCGCGAGCGAATGCAATAAGACCTGTGAGTCTCTCAAAACCGATTTGTTCCTTCATGGCATAAGTAAAGCGAAATTCAGCCATATTATCAACCTGGGTTATTGATCCTATGCTCTGTCACCTGAGGTCTTTTAGAGCGAGATGATGATGACTGAGATGATGAAAGCAGTACAACTCCATGCGTTTGGCGGGCCAGAAAACCTGCTTTATGAAGATGCACCCAGACCACATGTGGGCAACGACGATGTCCTGGTGCATATGCAGGCGGCCAGCCTTAACCCGCCGGACTGGTATCTGCGCGATGGCTTTCGCACACTGCCACCGGAATGGCGCCCCGATCCCGTTTTTCCCCTTATTTTGGGTACTGACGTATCAGGCATCGTTGCCGCCGTCGGTAAAAATGTGACTGCGTTTCGCCCCGGAGATGACGTCTATTCGATGGTGCGTTTTCCTGAGAAGGTGATGACGGGCAGCGGCGCCTATGCAGAATATGTCAGTGTGCCTGCATCCGAACTGGCACTCAAACCCCAGGGGATAGGGCATGTGGAGGCCGCCGCCGCGCCAATGTCGCTGCTTACCGCCTGGCAGTTTCTTGTCGACACAGGGCATGATGCGGTTAATCCCTTCCAGCCTTTTCCTCATAAAGCCGTGCCATTAAAAGGCCGGACGGTGCTGGTCAATGGCGCTGGCGGCGGCGTGGGGCACCTTGCCGTGCAAATCGCCCGCTGGAAAGGGGCGAAGGTTATCGCTGTGGCCTCTTCGCGCCATGAGGCGCTGTTGCGCGAGCTGGGGGCCGACGAATTTATCGACTACACCACAACGGCAGCCGAGGAGGTGGTCAACAATGTTGATCTGGTTCTCGATGCGGTGGGCGGGGCGCATATGGAACGCTTTCTGCGTTGTATAAAGCCAGGCGGGGCTCTTTTTCTGGTTAACCCTTTGGGTTTTTCCGCAAGGGACGAGGCCGCGCAAAAAGAGATTACGGTCTCTTCCACCCAGGTACGCTCCAGCGGCGCGCAATTAAATGAAGCAGGACGTCTTCTGGAAAATGGCCTTGTCCGGGTGGTTATTGACAGTACCTATCCGTTAGCCCAGGCTTGCGCTGCCCATCAGCGTGCTGCGATGGGCGGGATTCAGGGTAAAATTGTGCTGACAAACCTCTGATAATGACTCCTCTTACGAGTTAATGAATACATCGCAGCGCTATGCGCCACAGGGGCATGACTCTATACTTATCAACGGTTCAGGTCAGGCTATGCCGGGTCTCTGTATCGCCTGGCCTCCTTGCGGCAACAGTGTGTGATGGTGAAAAACAGAAGATCTCAAGACTATGATAACAACTGATGAGATTCACTTTGCTGAATGGCAACTCTGGCCCCAGCTAAGGATTCTGTTGCACCGGGGTAAGCCGGTAAAAATTTCTGCCAGAGCATTTGATGTTCTGGTGGTCCTGATAAGTGCCGACGGTAAAGCGGTCAGTAAAGCGTCTCTCCTGACCCATGTATGGGGAAATGAAATCGTCGAAGAGAACAATCTTCAGGCGCAAATTTCAGCGCTTCGCCGCCTGTTGGGGCGAGACCGGCATCTCCTTGTTACTGAATTTGGCAGTGGCTACCGCTTTAACATCAAGAACGTACCGTTGCAGGCATCTCCCGACCCGGAAATACCGGTTCCGCCTGTTACCCCCTTTCTGAGCTCGATTTTAGGGCGCGACCAGGCGGTGCAGGAACTCTGTGCCCTGCTAAATCAGCACCCTCTGGTGACGATAACCGGTCCTGGCGGCGTGGGTAAGACGCGTCTGGCGTGGGAAGTGGTTAACCAGTTGCACCCGCAATTTCCCGATGGCGTCTGTGTGGCGGAACTGGCCCATATTACCGACGCATCCAGCGTGCTCTCCGTTATTTCTCAGGCGTTACATCTTCCCTTAGCCGGTCTTGAACAGGATGCCGATTTACGCCAACAGCTCGCGCGACGTCAGTGTTTGCTGCTTATTGATAACTGTGAGCACGTGACGAGCGAACTGGAACCGCTGATGACGCGGCTTCTGAGACTGGCTCCCCGGATCAAACTGTTATTGACCAGCCAGGTGGCGCTCCAGGTTGCTGGTGAACAACAATATTTACTCCCGCCGTTGCAAGTCCCGCACGAAGAGGGCGACGATAACGCCTCGTTAATCTCTTTTGCCAGCGTCCGTCTCTTTATTGAGCGTGTCCGGGCCAGTGCGCATGATTTCCAACCCTCAGCACGTGAACTGGTGTTGATTGGTGAATTATGCCGTCATCTTGATGGCTTACCCCTGGCTATTGAACTTGCGGCCTCCCGTCTGCCCTTTATGAGTGTGAGTGAGATTTATCATCGGCTTGAGGACCGCTTCCCATTATTGAGCAATACCCACCGTTCGCTGGAGCCCAGACATCAGAAAATAGTGACGACGCTGGAGTGGACTTATCAGTTACTCAACGCGCGTGAGCAGCGATTATTCAGAATGCTGGGCATCTTTACCGACACGTTTAGCGTGCAATCCGTCAGTGATTTTCTGCGGACAAAAGACAACCATAGCTGGCAGGTTATTGACGATTTGCAGCGCTTGTTGTCTCTGTCGCTGATTCAGGTCAGTAGCCAGGCGCCTGTTACCCGTTTTCGTCTGCTGGAAACCATGCGCCAGTTCGCCTGCGCGAAGCTCCGTGATGAGGATGAATATGTTGCGCATGCAGCCGATTTTGCCCATTACAATAGCGTGCTGGTGAAACAGGCGCAGAGGGACTGGCTTAGCTTACCAACGGAGCAGTGGCGGGAGCGCTATCGTCCCATCCTTAATGATTTGCGCCGCGTTTTACAGCAAACATTAACTGAGGGGCGCGATCCCTCAACAGGGCTTGCGATCTTACAGGCGATGACGCCGTTCTGGATTGAATACTCACTCTATGATGAGTGTCAGCGTCATATTTACCCTCTGCTCTATGAAAATAACGCGCGGGTCGTATTAACGTTACATCAGAGAATGCATCTGTGCGCCGCAGCAGGTAAGGCATCGACCTGGGCAAAAGGCCCGACATCTGAAACCTATTCGGCCTGGCAAACCGCACTGACGCTGGCGGAAAAGCTCGACGATAAAGAGATACGTTTACAGGCGCACTATGGGTTATGGCTGTATTGCCTGCGCACGGGCGCTCCTGGTAAAGCGCGTGAACATGCGCAGTCAATGTGCGAACTGGCGCGATCCATCAATGATGCAGAAGCCCATGCCGCCGGGCTGCGTATTCTCGGTGTCTCCCTGCATTTTTTAGGTCAGCATAGCGAAGGCCGCCATTATCTGCTGCAATCTTTGGCCTGGTACGCGCAGGAAAGTATGAGCCATTCCTTTCGTTTTGGTCTCGATCAGGAGACCGCCGGCATGGCTTTTCTGTCTCGCTTACTTTGGGTTCAGGGTGAGTATAAGGCCGCAAAACAGATGGCGTTGCGCGGCGTTAAAAAAGCCGCCCGTTTGCAGCATGCCTGTTCTCTCTGCTGTGCGCTCGCCGAGGGCGCCTGTATGACAGCGGCGCTGGAACGCCGTCCGCGTTGGGTGGTCAGGGGCGCGAACTGGCTTGTTCAACTGGCAGAAAAGCATGATTTGTATTTCTGGAAGACCTACGGCGAGCTGTTTCTTGTCTGGTCCCAACAGTTCCGTCATAGCGATGTCAGTCAAACCACACTGTTCAGTTCGCTGCGGGCGACGGGATTAGACTGGCAATACTCCCCTTTATTGTCAGAAATTGATGGCGCGCTGGCGCAGAAAGCCGCCAGCGAGGGGCCAGACAACTGGTGCGCGCCAGAACTGATGCGTCTTTGCACCACGCAATCACCAGCCCAGGAGCGACGTTTATTGCTGACACAAGCGTTGGATAAAGCGCGTCAGCAGCGGGCCCACGGCTGGGCTCTGCGTATTGCCTGTTCACTGGCAACCGTTCAGGCCGAAGCCGGGGAAAACGGGGCAGCAAAGCAGTTAATTCGGAACGCTTTAAACGATGTCGATGGTTCACACAGGGCGACAGAGGTAAGAAATGCGCTGGCCCTGTGTGCCCGAATAGGGCGCTAATCTTTACGTCTCACGGCAATGAGCATCCCACAGAGTACGAGAGCGGCCCCCGCCGCAGAAATCAGCGTCCAGCTTTGCGTTGCCTGCCATAACCCGGTGGCTGTCAGGGAACCACTGGCGCCACCAATAAACATAACGCACATAAAGAGGGTGTTCAGACGGTTTCTGGCATCCGGGCGCAACGCGTAAATGGTGTGCTGGTTCGCTATCAGTACACATTGTTCGCCCGCATCCAGCAACAGAATGCCCACCACCATCCCCGCCATACTGTTCCAGCCCCAAAAAACAATCCAGGCCAGCAGCATGAGAATGACGCCCAACATCACCATCCGGAAGGGGCCCTGACGATCGCTGAAACTCCCCGCCAGAGGGGCACACAGAATGCCGATTAACCCCAGCGCCGCCAGTGTTCCGGTTACCCCCGCGCCGTAATCGTAGCGATGGGCTAACCAGAATGGGAGTACGGTCCACAGCACGCTGAAGGAGGCAAACAGTATGGCTTGTGTCAGCGTTGCCTTGCGCACCTGCGGTTCGCTTTTCCACAGTTGCCCGAGTGAACGCAATACCGCCAGATAGTTAAATGTTGGCGCAGGCAACGACTGCGAAGGCAAAATGCGCACGATAAAAACGACGGCCAGTAGCGTCATGAGCGCGCCGAACAAAAAGACACCCCGCCAGTCGAAATACTGACCGATGAGACCGCCAATCGCCCGCCCGGCAAGGATACCGGCGAGAACGCCGCTCATCACGGTACCCACGGTTTTACCCCGGGATGACGGCCCGGCGAGAGAGGCGGCCAGCGGCACGATTTGTTGGGCCACGGTTGCGGACATGCCCGTAATAAAAGAGAAAAACACCAGCACGGTCGCCGTTGGGGATAACATCATGCCGAGCAGCGCCAGGAAAAGCACCTGGGCCTGGCGCAGGATCAGCCGCTGACGTTCAATATAATCGCCTAATGGGATGAGAAAGAATAACCCCGCCGCATAACCTAACTGGGTCGCCATGGGGATCAAAGAAACCGCATTCCGTTCATTGGGAAAGGCACCCGCAATCAAATTCAGAACGGATTGATTAAAATAAATATTCGCCACCACGATACAGCAAATAATAGCCAGCATCAGGATCCTGGCAGAAGAAAGCGCGTGGTTGTGGGTCTGCATTGACCACTCCTCACCCGGAATAAAATGTTACCGCAGTATAAGAAGAGGTGATGCTTAACGCTTTGCGCGTTTTTTTCAGACGTCTGAATTCTGCTGCGCAAGCCCCTGAATGCGTTATTTGTTACTCATATTTTCTTCATCTGGTCATTGTGTTTACTATGAGGAACAACACATGGATTTAAAACTGACAGGAAAAGTGGCGCTGGTCACCGGAGCCCGAACCGGCATTGGTTTTAGCATTTGCGAAGAACTGGCGGCAAACGGGGCGCATTTAGTCATGGTATCCAGACAAGAGTCTGATCTGATCCTGGCCGCGAAGAAGATTGCCGATAAATATGGCGTTTCGGCGCTGCCTGTTGCCGGGGATGTGACCGATCCCCACCTCCCGGCACGGGTGGTTGAACACGCAGAAACGGTTTTTCAGGGAATTGATTTACTGGTCAATAATGCCGGAAGAGCGCATGCGGGTACTCTACTCACCACGTCAGAAGAGGACTGGCAATTAATGACGGAGACCAAATTCTCTGCCATGCGGCGTTTTTGTAAGGCGGTTATTCCCGGCATGCAGAAGCGAAACTGGGGGCGCATTGTTAATATTTCTTCTATCGGCGGTATCTATCCAAACCCACAACTTACCGTCTCACACGCCCTGAGTGCGGCAATTAACAATCTGACCCGGAGCTTAGCGTTGAGCGTGGCGCCGGATGGTATCCTGGTCAATGCTATTGGTGTGGGCGCTGTCTCGACCGATAACTGGGCGCAGAATATGCTGCCGAATGTCCGCCATCGTCGCCCTGAACTGGCTGAAAAAACGGACGACGAGGTGATGGCACTGCTGGGTAAAGAGAAAACCCCGGTGGGGCGCTTTGGGCTTCCTGAGGATATTGCGGCAATTACGGCTTTCCTGCTTTCAGACAGAAATCAGTTTGTTACCGGCCAGACAATTGAAGCGTCAGGCGGGGCAGAGCGATTTATGTGATTTTTCCACGGTTGGCTGAACCGCACCGCAAAGCCGGGGTGGTTCGTCAGCCGGATGGAGAGCAGTCAGTGCAATGTGAATAAAGAAAATGGCTGAGGATTAAAACCAGCGCTGGAAATAGCTGAGACAGTATGTGGTTTTAAATATGGCTACAATCTCAGACGCTTCTCTTGCATGACTGGCACGATAAACATTTTCGATAGTGATCAGCAAAAAGCCTGAGTAATGATAATTAATAACATGCCGAACAGTAATCCTCGCAATATACATCGTTAGCGAAATATATTATATCTTTTAATTCCACAGCGTAGCGGTTGGTCATAAATAACTTTGCAGGCTTATGATTATCACGGTAAGAACACCGTAATGTGTTGGGCCGTTCACATTATTTATGCAACAATCTTAATTTTCTTAGGATATATTTTCCGCAGATCTTTTTTTTGATTTTTTTATTAAATTAAATTGCGTAATTGACGATAAGTAACGTGATAGCCCACTTTTTGTGACTCCTCAAAAAGAAATGAAAAACCGCAATCGAATAAGAAGTAAAAATGAAACTATTTTTTAAATATTAAAAAAGAACACTGAGGATACGTCTATGTCAAAGCTGTTACCGTCAATAAAAAATCTGCCTGTGGCTGCCAAACTTTTTGGCGGGTTTGCAGTTTTAATCGTTATTATTGTTCTGTCCTCACTTATTAGCATTCAACAGTCCGCGAGTATCCGTGAGCATGCCTTAAAAGGTAAATTAATCAATGAGATAAGTACCGAGCTCAATACGGCGCGACGTAACCGTTTAACTTATCAATTAAACCATGATGAAAAATCACTGCAGGCGAATAGAGTCGCCATTGATAAGATGGATCAAAAAGCGATTACGGGTCTCGACTTTACCTGGGACAGCGATGCCCGTGTTTTGTTTGATGAATTGCGCAGTACTATTCCTGACTATGCCACCCACCGTGATACGTTCGTTAAACTCGAACAGGTGACCGTCGAAAAATCGCAGAATTTAACCTCTCCTGCTCTCAAAACCCTGCTCGATAAATTCAGTACCCGCCTTGAGCAGCAGGAAACCATTTCAAAAGATGAAGTCGCGTTGCTCAATCACCTCAATAACACCTGGGCGGCCGCTTATGAAATTCAGTCATCTGCCGGAAAATTGGGGATGGATATCTTTAAGGCTCAATACGATGAGGCGATGAAGATTCTCCATTCCGAAAATGTCACTTTTACAGCCGAAGATAAAGAGATGGCTCAGACATTCCTGAGCGGAATGCAGGATAATGTTGCCGCTTATGCTAATGCCCAGAAAGAGTCGCAGAGTGCCGCGACAGCGCTCACCGGCGTTGCAGAAAAAATTAATACTATTACCAATGATTTAGTTACTGGTCAGACTCAGAAAAATATCGATATTATTCAACGTGTGATGATCATTATGGGCGTCGTTGCCCTTTGCGCAGTGCTGACAGGCTTACTGGTTGCCTGGCTGCTTACCCGCCAGATGACCCGCCAGATTAAACACAACCTGACGCTGGCGGAACGCATTGCCGAAGGCGACCTGACCGCGACCATTGAGCCGCAGTCAACCGATGAACTGGGCCGTCTGACAATGGCTATGGGCGTCATGAACGACAAGCTTCGTGACATGATCACCCAAATTAAAGAGTCGGTCATTCACGTGGCGAACGCCTCGTCGGACATCTCCGCAGGCAACACTGACCTTGCCTCCCGCACCGAAGAGCAGTCAGCCGCGGTGGTCGAAACGGCGGCGAGTATGGAAGAGTTGACCTCAACGGTTAAGCGCAACGCAGACAATGCGCGTGAGGCCAGCCAGCTTGCAGGCGTGGCGGCAGAGCATGCGCGTTCCGGTGGCAAAATTGTCTGGGACGTGGTCAGCACCATGGAAACCATTACCGAAAGCTCCAACAAAATTACCGACATTATCAGTGTAATAAATGGTATTTCGTTCCAGACCAACATTCTTGCGCTTAACGCAGCCGTTGAGGCGGCGCGCGCCGGTGAGCAAGGGCGCGGTTTCGCGGTGGTGGCGGGTGAAGTAAGAAGCCTTGCCCAACGTAGCGCCCAGGCTGCCAAAGAGATCGAAGGATTGATAAAAGAGTCGGTACAACGCGTGACGACCGGCTCAGAAATGGCGAACAAAGCCGGTACCACCATGGAGCAGATTGTCTCCTCGGTCACCAATGTGAGTGGGATCATGAACGAAATCTCCAGCGCCTCGGAAGAGCAGAGCAGGGGTATCGATCAGATTGGTAAAGCGGTAACGGAGCTCGATTCCACAACCCAGCAGAATGCGGCGCTAGTTCAGGAGTCGTCTGCGGCGTCATTATCACTGGAACAACAGGCCGAACAACTGGCGCAACTGGTTTCCGTGTTCAAACTGAATTCAGAAACGGCTAAGCCGAAATACGCCCCAGCGGCAGCGCGCGCTAAGGTTAGCCTGCGACCCGCAGCGTCAACAGCGAACGGTTCTGACTGGGAATCGTTCTGATTACCAGCCAAAAAAAACGGTGCCCTCTTGAGCGAAGAGGGCACGGCTTAACACACCACGAGAGGCCCGGAAAACGCCGGGCACTTAACCGGTGCGTCTGAACACACAGCCGGAATTCATCTCAGCTCGTCGGGCCACGCAATAGCGTAGCCAGTATCATTTCTGACAATGTTCGCAAACCCCCTCGGTCCCAGATGCATGCCCGCAATAAGCAGATTTTCACGCACGGCTTGTGCGAGGATTCTTTTGCGCGTGTCTTCGGCCTGTGCGGGGTCGGCATCAAACAAAATCGTCACGGCGGGCTGTGCCGTCTGAATATGCGGATAATGGACAATGTCGCCCCATATCAGCAGGCTTCTTTCATGCGCGTCAATGCGAAACCCGCAATGCCCCGGCGTATGACCCGGTAACCAGACCGGGGTAATGCCCTTTATGATGTTGTCTGCGCTAAAAAAACGCACATTCTCTGCATAGGCATCCAGCGTTTGTCTGGCCAGACGGAAATTACGCTGGCCGTGTGCACTCCCCTTTTTTAATTTGCCATCATCGCGCCAGTGACTCGCTTCGAGAGGATGCAAAAAGAGTTTCGCATGTTCAAATACAGGCCGTCCTTCGGCATCAAGCAGGCCGCCAATGTGGTCCGGATGGCAGTGTGTCAGTAATACGCTGTCCACATCGTTATGATTGACGCCGCTAGCCGCAAGCCTGGCTTTGAGCTGGCCCCCCGCGTTGTTCAACCCGCCTGTACCGGCATCAACCAGCATGGTTCGCCCCCGGCCGCGAATAAGATAGCCGTTGATATGGATATTGCCGGGCTCAGTCATTCCGGCCTGGCGCTGAATGGCTGCGGCATCCGCTGCTGCAATGCCTGACAATAAATCCAGGCTGACAGACATATCGCCATCACTCAGCGCCGTTACCTGAAAATCGCCAATCTGGCATGTTGGGAAGAAGGGCGCGTTCATCGGTATCTCTCCTGAGGATAAAATTCATTCCACTCTTGCCTGCTCTTTGGATCGGTATATGAGCACTCCACGAAATACAACATTGTCCTGCCTCCGCATGAGTAACCGCAGACAACCACTCACTCTGCTTAATGATTTTTACTCATGCTATAGGGTGTTTTGTGGTCTGGAAATCGATAATATTTCACCTGTCAGTGATATTTACTCACTAAACGGCATGGTCAGTTGCGAAAGAGAGCCCTTGTATGCGCAGAAAAATACCCAGTAGCACTTCCCTGCAGGCCTTTGATGCCGCCGCACGACACGGCAACTTTGCCAGGGCCGCCGAGGAGCTCTCGCTGACGGAAGGGGCCATCAGCCGCCAGATAGCGCGCCTTGAATCGCTGCTCAACTGCAAACTGTTTGACCGGACAGGAAGCCGCGTAAAGCTTAACCCTGCCGGAGCACGCTATGCCCGGCATGTTCACGAAACGCTGGAGCGGCTCGAAAGAGATACCCAGTACATCATGGGGTTACCCGAGGGGGGCAAGAGTCTGGATATTGCCGTCCTGCCGACCTTTTCCAGCCGATGGCTGATCCCCCGTCTGCATAGCTTCACGTCGTTGTACCCGGACATAACCTTAAATATTGCCGCCAGCACCGACCCGTTTATTCTGACCGGAAGCGGCTTTGACGCCGTGGTCCATTTTGAACATCCCGCGTGGGCCGGTATGCGTACGCAGTTTCTGTTTCAGGAAACACTGGTTCCGGTGTGTCACCCTTCGCTGTTATCGCAACAGGATATTTTTGAACAGTTAAACGCACTGCCGCGCATTCACCGACGGCAAAATCCCGAGGCGTGGCATCTGTATGCCCGGGAAAAGGGGATACACCTGGATAACCCAGGGCAGGGGGTTCGCTACGATCTGCACGAAATGGCAATAGCCGCCGTGATGGCAAGGCAGGGCGTGGCGCTGGTGCCGAGGATGTATGTCGAAAATGAGTTGAAGCGTGGCCTGCTGGTTTCACCCTGGCCCGAATCCGCAACCCTCAGCAAACGCTTCTGTTTAGTCAAACCGAGCGAAACGGGAGCGAATAGCGCCGCATTAGAGGATTTCGAGCGCTGGTTACTTGCCGAAATAGCGCCCCATCCAGAAGCATTGGCGAAAAAGCTTTAACAGCAAAAGTCTCTGTCAGGAAGCGTACAGGCCCGCTCTCTTAAGATTGTGACACTACAAATATTAGGGATCGGGTGCGGGTAGCCTGCTGTTGACCTAAAGTTAACTTGAGCTTTTATGATGACTGCCACGGACCAAGAGGGAGTTATTCTGGATATGAAAGATATTGATGTTGGATTCACCCATGTTGCTTTTATGGTCAGGGACCTGGAGAAAAGTATTGCGTTCTATCGCCGCTATGCAGGCATGGAGGTCGTACATCAGCGCGAACCCGGCATTCCGGATGCGCGCAAAGTCGCGTGGTTAAGCGATCATACCCGCCCGTTTGCGCTGGTGCTGGTTCAGGCGGACACCGTAACGGATACGCCGCTGGGCCATTTTGGTCACCTTGGCGTTGCCTGTGCAACCCGCGAAGAGATTGACCGCAAAACCGAGATGGCAGTCGCGGAAGGTGTATTAAGAAAAGCACCGGAAAACCTGGGTGACCCCGTCGGTTACTATGTGTTTTTTGCCGACCCGGACGGCAATACCTTAGAACTGTCATTCGGCCAACGTGTTGGGCTTGAAGCGATCGCCTCTGTAGACCGTGGCGCCCAAGCGCAGGAACGATAAACACAGAGCGTACCGCCTCGCAGATTTTCGTTTGCGGGGCTTGCAACATATCGATGCGGCCCATCGCCCGGATGATTAACGATAAGAGAGGATCCATGACACAGGCGTTGCCGCTACTCACCCCGCGGTTATTATTGCGCAAACTGACACCCGCTGATTTGCCGCAGATTGCGCGCTACCGCAGCCTGCCCGAGGTCGCCCGGTTTCAAAGCTGGGATCATTACACTGAGCATGATGCGCAGACATTATATGCGCAGCAGTGTTCGCTGGCGTTCAACAGCGAGGGGACCTGGTATCAACTGGCCGTTGAGCGGCTGGACGTGGGGGCGCTTATCGGCGATATCGGCATTCATTTCTTTGATGAGGGAAGACAGGCTGAACTGGGTATGACCTTTGATGTGGCGTATCAGAAGCAAGGTTTTGCCAGGGAGGCAATGGGGACCCTCATCGCGATGCTGTTTAATGATTTTGCAAAGCACCGGCTCACCGCGGTTGTTGATACCCGCAATACAGCGGCTGTGAATCTGCTGGAAAAACTCGATTTCCGCCGCGAAGCACATTACCGGCAGAATATCTTCTTTAAAGGCGCGTGGGGTGATGAGTATCTCTATGCGCTGTTACAGAGCGACTATAGCCAGGCTTCTGTTGCATCGTCCGCGTAAATCATCACCACGTCATCATTTTGCCCGGCACGCGTCTTCGATGCCAGTTCGTTGCCGGGCACCCCGCTTACCGGCTGCGGGGCTCTGTTATTTCTCTGGCACAGAGATGCGCCGCTATGGTCATATGAGTCATTACTCATCAACAGAGCGAAAAGCATGCGTAATCTTCCACCCACTGCCACCTTGCGCGCGTTTGAGGTCGCCACGCGCCATGCCACCTTTACCTCTGCCGCCGAAGAACTTTTCATTACCCAAAGCGCCGTCAGCCATCAGCTAAAAAACCTTGAGGAACTCTGGGGGTTGCAACTTTTTCAGCGCGGTAAAACCCTGAGCCTGACACCTGCCGGTGCAGCGCTCGCGCCGCTGGTGCGCGAATTTTTCAGCAAACTGGATACGACCCTTGCCGATCTGCGTGAACAAAATGGTCGGGTAAGATTGCGTGTCAACACCACCTATTCGTTTGCACTGAAATGGCTGTTGCCGCGCCTGCCCGCCCTGGCGCGGTTACATCCGGAGATTCTGGTGTCGCTGGACAGTTCGGATAAAGCCATCAATTTTGCGGGGAGCGAGTCCGATGTGGCTATTCGCTTTGGTCACGGTAACTATCCTGGGCTCTTTACTGAGTTTTTGTTTCGCGAGCAGATTTTTCCGGTCGCCAGCCCGTCACTTTTGCAGCGTTTTGGTACGCCTGCTGAACCCGCCGAACTGCTGCGCTACCCGCTGCTCACGCGTGACGGCGCTGACCTGGTGCCAAAATGGGACGCCTGGTTTGAGCAAACTGGCGTCAATATCAACGTCCTGCATGAGAGCGTGCGCTTCGCGGATACCAATATGACGATTGAAGCCGCGCTTCTCGGGCAGGGTATTGCGCTGGCGCGCAGCGGACATGTGGAAAAAGAGATTGCCGAGGGGACGCTGACACGGCTTTTTGATATCCGGTTTCCTTCACCGGCCGCCTATTACTTTGTCTGCCCGCAGGGGATTGAAACCCAGCCGCATGTTGTGAAATTCCGCCACTGGTTACTGGATGAGTCACTGCAGGCGCAGCGGCGGTATCGTTAAAGTATGAGTATTTATTCATGGCGGGATGACAACACTTCACTGTTCATCGTGGTCAGGACTGTTTAGCATCAATGCATGCCTGTAACGATGATTTCGCTGACGCTATTTGCAGCCTTGCTGCATGCCACCTGGAACGCGCTCTTACACGGGGGCGCAGACAGGCTATGGTCGATGACCATCATGTGCGTTGCCATTGCGCTGGCAAGCGCAGCCGCTGCCCTGTTTCTGCCGCTACCCGCTCGCGCAAGCTGGACATATGCGCTGCTGTCCGCGCTGCTGCATGTGGGCTATAACTGGTGTCTGGTACGCAGTTATCAGAGTGGCGAGCTAAGCCAAACCTACCCGGTTGCACGAGGCTCTTCGCCATTGCTGATCACCTGCGCGGCGGCGCTGTTCGCCGGTGAAAAAATCGCCTTTCATACCCTTGGCGGCATCGTACTCGTTTCGTCCGGGATCCTGATGCTGGCATTCAAACAGCGTCGGCTGGCAATGCCGGGGGTGAAACAGGCCCTGGCGACCGGGGTTTTTATCGCCGCCTACAGCGTGGCTGATGGTATGGGGGTACGGCTTTCCGGCAATGCGCTCTCTTATACCGTGTGGATGAGCATGCTCTGGGGGCTGCTGATGCCGGTGCTTTATATCATCCTGCGTGATAGCAAAAGTTTGCTTCGCTGGCAGCCAGGCTTGCTGAGTGCGGCGGCAGGCGGGCTGGTATCACTGCTGGCTTACGGCATCATTATTTTTGCCATGGCCGCCTCACCGATGGGCGCCGTTTCCGCGCTACGTGAAACCAGCGTGCTGTTTGTGGCGGTGCTCGGTTACCTGTTTTTCGGCGAAGCATTGACGTTTAGAAAACTACTGGCGTGCGTGGTGATTGTCACCGGCACACTGATCATGGGCTAAGTGAATCAGGAGAATCAACGATGTCAGAAAATCCGTCCATCGCGCTAATTGGCCCCGGTGCAATCGGCACAACCATTGCTGCCGTGTTGCATGAAGCTGGCCGCGCGCCGCGACTTTGCGGACGTACTGCGCATCCGAAGTTAGTGTTGCGTCACGATGAGGGTGAAATTGTGGTGCCGGGGCCGGTATTGACCGACCCGACGAAGATCGATCATCCCTGCGATCTGGTTTTTGTGGCGGTGAAAACAACCCAGAACGCTGACAGCGCAGACTGGCTGAGCGCGTTGTGTGATGAAAATACGGTGGTCTGTGCGCTGCAAAACGGCGTGGAACAAAAAAACCAGCTTGCGCCCTGGGTCAATGGCGCAACGGTACTGCCCTCAGTAGTCTGGTTCCCGGCGCAGCGTGAACCGGATGCCTCCGTCTGGCTGCGTGCCAGCCCGCGACTGACGCTACCGGATGTCCCACAGGCAAAACGGGTCGTGGAGGCCTTGCAGGGGACGCGCTGCGCGGTTGAGCTGTCGGTGGATTTCCCCTCTGTCGCCTGGCGTAAATTGTTGCAAAATGCGGCGGCCGGTTTGATGGTCCTTGCCAATCGCCGTGCCGGAATGTTCTCCCGCGAAGATATCAGTGAACTGACGCTGGCGTATTTGCGCGAATGCCTGTCTGTTGCCAGGGCCGAGGGGGCGGAGCTGGACGACGCGGTCGCGCAGGAGATTCTGGCGGGTTTTAAACGCGCGCCAGCCGATTTAGGAACCTCGATTCTTGCTGACCGTCAGGCTAACCGGCCAATGGAGTGGGATATTCGCAACGGCGTCATACAGCGCTATGGTCACCTTCACGGTATTCCCGTTCCCATCAGCGATGTGCTGGTCCCTCTGCTGGCGGCGGGCAGCGAAGGGCCGGGCTGATCCGCGCCGGATTGATGATTGACCTCTGCGAGCGCCGCCTCTTTTAAGCCGTCTTCCCCGAAGACGGCCTGGTCGCGTGTCCTCAGCGTGAGCTAAACGGCGCATAATCCATCCCGCTGCTGCGACCTGCAAGGGCAGCAGAACTAACCTGCACAGACAGGCGTTATCGCCTTCCCCAAAAACTACCTTTTCCTTTAAAATTATACTGGATATTTAACCAGGTAATTGTATACTAATTCTGCAAGTTGGTTGTTTTTTAGCATAAGTGGTGAACGCTATGGTGATTCCTTTGGACACTCTCAATTTGAACGATCGGTCGCCGAGGATGAGCAGCCGTGAAATCGCAAAGCTGACAGGGATAGCCCACAACGAAGTCAAACGCATGGTCAAAAGCCTCGAGACAACGCAGCGTTTGTCGCAACCGGTACAGATGCAGCTCTATGAACGGGAAGGGGAGATGCGTCAGGAGTTCCTGCTCAACAAGCGGGATTCCGTGTTGACCGTGGCGCGTATCTCACCCGGTTTTACCGCCGATATCCTGGACAAATGGCAAGAGCGCGAACAAACCATGAATCTGCCGGACTTCACCAACCCTGCGGCGGCGGCTCACGCCTGGGCCGAACAGTATGAAAAGCGTCAGCAGGCAGAAGCGCAGCTCGCGCTGACACTGCCAAAGGCTGAGTTTTTTGACTGGTTCGTCAATGTCGATGAGTCGCTGGGTTTCCGCCAGCTTTGTAAAATGCTCAAGGCAAAAGAGCCCGAGTTTCGTCAGTTTTTGCTGGAGCGCAATATCATGCAGCGCGTCAGCGGGACGTTACTGCCGGCGAAGCAGTATAGCCAGGCGGGCTATTTTACGGTGCACGATGGCGTCGGTGAAAATCAGCGCACCTGGTCACAGGCGCGCTTTACCGCGCGGGGCGTGAAGTGGATTGCCGGGCTGTGGGCAGGGCATCTTGCCTCACGTCAGATAGATCTGCGCCCGCCTGAACGTACTGAACCCAGCGCGCCAGGCCGCAACTGGCTATAAGTGCTGCGCCGGGGTGTCCGTGCTTTTGTGAATGCCCATCGCCATTACCTGCGCCGGGTGGAATAGTGACAAGCTTTCCACCTGCGACAGAAGCAGGACTTTGCGAAAATCTACCGCCGCGCGCACGTCGATATCATGGGCGTCGTACCATGCGCTGTAGTTGTGCTCAACGTGCAGGTCCAGGGTTTCGCGGTCACGATAACCGCTCAGCATCGGGATCAGCACAATGTTATTGGCATCCGCGCTGTCGAAGGTGGCGGTGTGGATCATGCCAATATAGATGCGCTGCGATGTCAGGGTTATCCAGGCGAGATCGCCTTTCTCCATACACTGGTAAACCAGCCCCTCAACGCCGTTGGCGCGGGACAAATGCTTATACAACTCCCTGCGCCCGCTGGTATCAAGGCGGGCGGTTGGCGACCAGTTAGAACGCCACAAACAAAAAACGACGGCGAAAGCCAGCATAATAACTACCGGTGCCTGGATGCCTAAAAAGGTCCAGTTCATAAACGTCATATGCCAGTGGTGATATTCCGGGCCAAAAATGCCAGGTAACGCATTGGTGACGAGTGAGCCTGTCAACAGCGCCAGCCATAAAACGCCGGTAGCCAGCATACCCTGCAAAACAAACACGCAGCCATACAGGGCGACAAGGAAATAGACATCCCAGCCAAAGCTACGTTTGAATTTGAAACGGGTGGAGAGGTCATGGGAGCTGTACCAGTAACCACAGACCATCAAAACCATAAAAATCGCTGTGCCCATCCCTAAGCCCTCTTTAACGCATCGACATGCCGTTTGAAATCATCCTGCACCTTCTGGCAGTGGATATTCACCGACGTGTTACCATCTGCGTCAACAACGATCCGCTCGCCATCCTCAATGGCGTCCTGAATTTCACTGTGGCTCATCACCTGCAATAAGGCGTCCGGGCTGGCAAATAAAGAATTAAAAAACGTTCTCATCAAAAGACCTCCGGCACTAAGTATAGAGGCAAGTGAAAACTCTTCTGGTTGCAGCAGGCGTGAAGACGAGGATGGGAAGAAAATCCAGATTATCGCTACCCGGTGAAAACACCGCTTTACTGGTCTTCTTCACGTTTGCGGCGCAGCGCCAACAAAGGCGTCACCGATATGCCATGGATAAATACGCTGAGGGTAACAACCGTAATGGCAATATCCACCATCCTGCTTGCCTCGCTTCCCGCCAGGCCATGAACCCAGGCATAAGCGATATAGTTCAGACTGCCGATGCCACGAATACCGAGCCACCCGAGGCTTATGCGATGAAACAGCGATTCGTTTGTGCGCCATGTCAGGATGAATACCGCCAGTGGCCGGACGACCACAAAGATAATCAATGCCAGCATCAGGGCAGTGGCGTCCCAGTGTAATGCGAAGGTCACCCCCAGAACGATGACCAGCGTCGCCGCCAGCAAACGCTCTACCGTATCGCCAAAAGACAACGCATCGCCGATGACGAGACCAACTTGCTTTATTGGGTTGCGCTCTTCCAGCGCATGTCGGGTATGGGGATTTACCTGCATTTCCGCAGGTAAATCATGGTCGTCTTCCTCAGAATGGCGTTTCTGCACGCTCACTTCCGCACTACGCAAGCCGACACCTGCGGCAAACGCCGCCAAAAAACCGGACGCACTCACCGACATGGCCAGCGAGAAGCTCAGACAGATAAGGGAAAGCGCGATGAAATCGCTGGGGGCGACTTCCCCTTGCGCATGGCGGGAATGGGTGGCTGCAAGGCCAATGACTCTGCCAAGAAGAAAGCCGATCGCTAACCCGCCAATCAGCGCCCAGACCAGATCGACACTCACCCAGCGTAGCCATTCATCGGCGCCGATCGTACCGCCTGCTTTATACCAGACCACCGCCAGCATCAGAAACGGCAGGGCGGTACCGTCGTTCAGACCGGCCTCGCTGGATAACGCGATGCGCAGCCGGTCGCCGTCGCGTGCGTCATTGATTGCCACCAGACTTGCCAGCACGGGGTCGGTGGGGGCCAGGATAGCGGCTAACGCCAGCGAGAGGGGCCAGGAGAGATCTGCCAGAAAATGTGCCGCGACCATGATGCCTGCGATAGTTAACAGCATACCGGGCAGGGCCAGCATCCACCCCATTTTCCAGTACGGGGAGCTGAGCGGCAGGCGAATTTTAAGGCCGGTAATAAACAACGAGGCCGCCATCGCAATCTCGGTTATTCGGCTGGTTAAGGAGGCGTGTTGGACGATATCAAGATTGATCAGGCCAAGACCCCAGGGGCCACAGCCGATACCGACGATAAGATACAGCCCAAAGACGGGGACCGGTACGCGGCTAATCCACCCATAGGACAACGACATCAAAAGTAATAACCCACCGGTTGCTGCGGTCCACGCCAGATATCCCATACACCTCCTCAATCCTCAGCACAGCGTCTGTTCATCGAAAGGGTATAGCCCTTAACCGGGCGTTCTTCCAGGTCGGACAGTGAGCACAAAGAACAAGCAGTGACTTCATCTCTTTGAAAGTAAATGAATTGTATGGCCTGGATACTCCTGATTCTGGTTTTAAATACGCCTTATGTGAAATTTCCTAAGCTTTATTGACATGAATTTACAAAAGAGGTGGGTTGTGTCACAGACTACATCGCCTTTATGGGCGCGCGTCACCGGTGTTCTGGTGACCCTTTTCGGACTCGCATTTTTGCTGCCCGGCGGCTGGCTGGCCTTTATTGGCGGTTCGCCCGGATATCTGCTTTTTGGCTGCGGCTTCCTGTTCAGCGGCGTGTTGTTGTGGAGAAAGCGTCTGGCCGGGGTCTGGATTTATCTTTTCACCTTTGTCCTGTGCGTCATCTGGTCTTTGTGGGAAGTCGGCCTGGATGGCTGGCAACTGATGCCTCGTTTACTGCTGCCTGCGATTTTGGGCTTGTGGGTAAGCATGCCCTGGGTGGTTCGCCCTCTGACGCGCTCTGCGCCAGCCAGACGAAATGGCAGCGCCATCGCCCTGGTGTATGTGGTCGCGATTATCGGCATTTTCTGGAGCGGCTGGCAGATTTCGGATGCGCGTTTTGTCCATCATCAGCCGTTTCCGGCGGAGAAAACAACCGCCCTGACAGACGGCGAAAAGGACTGGAAATATTACGGGCGCACCGCTGAGGGTCAGCGATATTCACCGCTGGCGCAGATCACGCCTGCGAATGTCGCGCAACTGAAACTGGCGTGGCGCTTTGACTCTGGCGATGTCATGCAAAAGGGGGAAGACAAAGCCGGGCGTGAATTTAACCTTGAAGTGACGCCCATCAAGGTGGGTAATGCGCTCTATATCTGTACGCCCCATCGCCAGGTGATCGCGCTTAATGCCACGACGGGTAAGATGCTGTGGCGGTTCGACCCGCAGAACGATACCTCGGCCAATGAGTATCTGGCCTGCCGCGGCGCGGCGTGGAGCGAAAATACCGATGATACAGTTTGCCCGCAAAAAATTATCACGACCACGTCGGATGCCCGTATGGTGGCGCTCAACGCACAGACGGGTAAACCCTGTGCAAACTTCGGTAAGAATGGCTTTGTCAGCCTGACCGATCATCTGGGCGATGTGCCGCCCGGTTTCCATTTCATCACCTCACAGCCGATGGTGATGGATGGACGCATTGTGCTGGGGGGCTGGATATACGATAACCAGTCTACCGGCGAGCCCTCCGGCGTTGTCCGGGCCTATGATGTCAACAGCGGTGAACTGGCCTGGGCCTGGGATATGGGGCGTAACCCGCCCACCGCGCCGCTTAACCCGGGTGAGAACTATACGCGCGGGACGCCGAACGGTTGGGGAACCTATACCGCGGATGCTCAACTGGGGTTGATTTATATTCCGTTGGGCAATGCCACGCCTGATTATTATGGTGCGGGTCGACGCCCCTTTGATGACCGTTACTCCAGCGCCATTGTGGCGCTGGATATCCGCACCGGGGAGGAACGCTGGCACTACCAGACGGTACATCATGATGTCTGGGATTATGATGTGCCCATTGGACCAACGTTAATTGACCTGCCCGCTGAGGGGGGGGAAACGGTACCCGCATTGGTGCAGACCACCAAAATGGGACAGTTGTTCTTGCTCGACCGACGAACGGGCACACCGCTGGCGCAGGTTAACGAAAAGCCCGTTCCACAGCATCCCTCGCTGCCTGGCGAGCGTTTATCGGCAACACAACCTGACTCCGTGGGGATGCCGGATCTCTCTCCGGCTGATTTGCGCGAAACCGATATGTGGGGTGCCACGCCCTTTGATCAGCTCTGGTGTCGCATCCAGTTCCACCGTTACCGCTATCAGGGTAAGTTCACGCCGCCTGCAGAGGGCACGTCCATTGCCTATCCGGCCTTTGACGGCGTGATTGACTGGTACGGCGCCTCTGTCGATCCGCGCCATCATGTGCTGATTGCCAATACCAGCTATATCCCATTCACCATGCAGGTAATGAAAAGCGAAGAGGCGATCAAGCAGGGATTAATGCAGAAATGGGCCGGCTGGGGAAGTGGAAAACCCTATCCCAAACCGAAAGAGTTTTCCGTCGGGCCGCAATATGGCACCCCCTGGGCGGCCATCGTTAAACCCTGGCTGGGCGCGCTGGATGCCCCGTGCAACGCGCCGCCGTGGGGGAAAATCTACGCCATCGACCTGGTGAGCAAAAAGATTATCTGGGAGCGTCCGGCGGGAACCACCCGCGATATGAACATTTTCGGCACCCATACCAATCTGCCCCTGCCGACCGGGATTTTCATGATGGGGGGAAATGTCATCACCCAAAGTGGGCTGATTTTTACCGGCGCCACAGCGGATGATTACCTGCGCGCGTTTGACGAGGCCAGCGGCAAAGAGCTCTGGCGCGCACGGCTTCCGGCAGGAGGGCAGGCAACGCCAATGACCTACCAGGGCGATGATGGCAAACAGTATGTGGTTATCGCTGCCGGTGGGCATGGGGGGTTGGGAACCCGCTCCGGAGACGCGTTAATGGCGTATGCCTTACCCTGATTAAGCGTTTATCAGGCCGTCATCCTTTATTTTAATTCTCAGACCTGCTTATTCGGCAGGTCTTTTTTATCGGGCCAGAAAAGGGGAACTATCGATGTAACTCTCTTTTCTGTTGGCATTATTTACGCGCAATCTTCATGCAATATTTCAACAAGCGTAACGGTATTTTGGATTTAACATGGCGCTTGCCGCCTGGCTTATTTTTCATGAGACCGTCTATAGTTAATCTCTTATTGAAAACAGGAGGCGGTTTTTATGCTGTATATTGAGAAAGATGATCCCCGTGAAGCACCAGAGTCCGGTGATAAGAAACCTGATCCGGATAAAAAATAGAAGAGTCTAAAGGCCACGCTGTGTGGCCTTTTATATTTTATAGTCAATGAGTTGTGACTTTGTCGTAAGCGGGCGTCTTACGTTTTTCTGAGGGTGAGCCTGTCTGCGCCATTTAGCTGATTCGGGCATCTATAATCAGATGCATTAACGTATGCGGATAAAAAGTATATCGGGCCAACTAATACAAACCATTTTCTTTATTGCTCCGGCACAATTTTACCGCTTCGTTTTGTAACGTTTGCTCATACTCTTTTTTAGAGCGACAGTGTTTTTTTCACTACGATTTTTTCACAACAAACAGACAGACGGAATATTCCCGGCTTTGCCACTCGGTTTAGAAAAAACTCTTTTTAACTGCCATAACAGATACGTCACCCATGGCGTGAGTAAAAACGCGTTATTCATCAGGATAAGACGTAACGCATTTTACCAAACGGGAGTGCGCGTACATGACT
This sequence comes from Citrobacter sp. UYEF32, assembly GCF_040546205.1. Taxonomy (NCBI): domain Bacteria; kingdom Pseudomonadati; phylum Pseudomonadota; class Gammaproteobacteria; order Enterobacterales; family Enterobacteriaceae; genus Citrobacter; species Citrobacter sp. UYEF32. The sequence goes on from NZ_JBEPNI010000002.1 coordinate 807,799, forward strand.
GGTCTGAGGAAGCAAAATGAGCCTGCAAAAATGTACCGTCATTTACGACGGCAAGGCCCTTGTCGGCCCGGCGGACATGCCGCTTATCGATTTTCTTGATGCCTGCCATATCACCTTGCCCCACGTCTGCTATCACCAGGCGCTGGAGCCGCTGCAAACCTGCGATGTCTGCTGGGTTGAACAGGAGGGGACGCTGGTCAGAGGCTGTACATTGCGTAGCCAGGATGGGATGGTCATCAATAGCGCCGACCAACATGCGCGTGTCGCCAGAGAGGAGGGGATGGATCGCCTGCTGGCAAAGCATGAACTCTATTGCACCGTCTGCGAACACAATACCGGTGACTGCACGCTGCATAACACCATGGTGGACATGCATATCCCTATCCAGCGTTACCCTTTCCAGCGCAAGCCTTATGTGAAAGACGAATCCAATCCGTTTTACACCTATGACCCCGATCAATGCATCCTGTGCGGGCGCTGCGTGGAGGCCTGCCAGAACGTTGAAGTCAACGAGACGCTGAGCATCGATTACACGATGGAACATCCGCGCGTGTTATGGGACGGCGGTAACCGCATCGCGGGCTCAAGCTGTGTCAGTTGCGGTCACTGCGTCACGGTCTGCCCGTGTAACGCGCTGCTCGAAAAAACCATGCAGCCCGATGCCGGTCCGTTCACCTCTATGCGCCAGTCCCTGAAACGTCCGCTGATTGATGTTATCAAAACGCTGGAGAATGCCACCGGGGCAGAAATTATTTCCGGCATTTCAGTTATTGATACCCATCTGCGACAGCCGGAGATCAAACGCACCAAGACGGTCTGCACTTACTGCGGCGTGGGGTGCAGTTTCGAAATGTGGACCCGCGACCGGCATCTCCTTAAAGTGCAGCCGGTGATTGATGCGCCGGTGAATGGCATTTCGACCTGTGTGAAGGGCAAGTTCGCGTGGGATTTCATCAATAGCCCGGAACGCCTGACCACGCCGCTTATCCGCGAAAATGACCGTTTTCGCCCGGCAAGTTGGGAGGAGGCGCTCACCCTCGTCGCGCAACGCCTGCTGGCTATCCGTGATGAAACAGGGGCGGACAGCATTGGCTTTATAGGCTCCAGTAAAGGCAGCAATGAAGAGGCTTACCTGACGCAAAAAATCGCGCGACTGATCATCGGCACGAACAGTGTCGACAACTCATCGCGCTATTGCCAGAACCCGGCGACCGAGGGGCTTTTTCGCACGGTAGGTTATGGCGGCGATGCAGGCACGATACATGACCTGGAACAGGCGGAACTGATTGTGATTGTGGGCAGCAACACGGCAGAGAACCACCCGGTTATTGCCTCGAAACTGAAATCCGCCCGCAAACACCGTGGACAAAAATTGCTGGTTGTCGATCCGCGCCGTCATGAGATGGCAGAACGCGCCGATCTGCATTTGCGTATCCACCCAGGCACCGACCTGGTATGGGCATCTGCGATGTCGCGCTACATGTTTGACCACGGTTATGCCGACGAGGCGTTTCTTGCCGCACGCGTGAATGACGTGGAGGCGTATCGCCATTCGCTGGCCCCGTTTACCCTGGACTATGCCGCGCAAATTACCGGTATCCAGGAAAACACGCTGCGCGAAGCGGCGGAACTGATAGGCTTGGCGGGAAGCATGTGCATCCTGTGGGCGATGGGGATAACGCAACACAGTCATGGCGCGGATACCAGTACGGCGTTGTCCAACCTGCTGCTGGTGACCGGTAACTATGGCCGCCCCGGAACGGGGGGCTACCCGATGCGTGGTCACAACAACGTACAGGGGGCCAGTGATTTCGGCTGCCTGAAAAATTTCTATCCGGGGTACGAATCGGTCAGCGACCCGCAGGTGCGCGAGAAGTGGGCGCGGGCATGGGGCGTGGCACCAGAAAAACTCTCACTCGACGTGGGTGAGGACAATTTTATGATGGTCAAGCTGGCGGCCAGCGATCAACTTCGCGCGATGTATGTGATCGGTGAGGAGACCGCCTTTTCTGACGCGGATACAACCAATGTGCATCAGGGCTTTACGGAGCTCGATTTCCTGGTAGTGCAGGATCTCTTTCTCAGCCGCACGGCGCAGTTTGCCGATGTGGTATTGCCGGGGTGCCCGAGCGTGGAAAAAGAGGGCACCTACGTGAATACCGAGCGACGCATCCAGCGGTTTTATCCGGTGATGCCGCCGCTCGGCGACAGCCGACCGGACTGGCTTATCCTCACGCAACTGGCCGCGAAAATGGGGTATGACTGGGGTTATACCCATCCGGGGCAGATCATGGACGAAGTGGCAAAGATTGCCGAAAGTTTTGCCGGGGTCAGCTACGCGCGCCTGGAAGGCTGGAAATCACAGATTTGGCCGGTGAGCCCTGAGGGCGTCAGTACGCCATTACTTTACACCGAGCGCTTTAAATTCCCCGACGGACGTGCCCGTCTTTATCCCCTGAGCTGGCAGCCGCCTGCGGAAGAGGCTGACGCCGAATTTGACCTTATCCTGAACAATGGCCGCATGCTCGAACACTTCCAGTCGACCAACCAGAGCGGCAGAGGGGGGCGGACGATCAGCCTCTCGCCCGAATGGTATGTAGAGGTGAGCCCCGAACTGGCGGCGGGACGCAGCCTGAATGAGGGCGACTGGGTGAGGCTGAGCTCGCGCAGGGGAACGCTTGATGTCCCGATTGTCGTGACGGATCGGGTGCAGGGTAACGTGCTTTTCATCTCTATCCATCAGGGCAAGCCGGGGATTAATCAACTGACCGGCGAGCATCACGATCCGGCGGTGAATACGCCTGCCTATAAAGAAATCGCCGTTCAGTTGCAGCCGCTGCAACGGCCTGCTCACCCTGGCCCCTTACCCGCACACAATTTCCGCCACGGCAAGCGCACCCCCATTAACAAAGTGCCCGTGGAGGAGAAATGGCGTCGTGATGATTATGACGAGCCACCGGCGCATGAACCACATCCGGAGAGATTCTGATGGCGAAATCGATAGAGTATCAGCCGGAACCGGCAAAAATCGGGCCGGACGCCCACGACGAACTGGAACGTCTGCTGGAGACCCTGCACCAGCATGGTGTATTGCGTTTAGTCAACGATCTGGTGGCAGCGAATAACGAGGTCGCGCAGGTTCTGGTGAAGGGGCTGCAACGGGAAGGCACACTCAATGTCATCCAGAATGTGTCGGTCATTGTTCTGGCGCTCTCCTCTCTGCCGCCGGATCGGGTCTATAAACTGGCCTTTGGCCTGCGGGATATGGCGGATGCGCTGAGCCAGCCTGAACAGACCCGCGAGCAAAAGGCGCCCGGCGTGCAGGGAGTCTGGAAAATGTTGCAGGATGACGACCTGTGGCGCTCGTTGCAGCCTGTTCTTAACGGGCTTAAAGCCTTTTCCCGCCGGATGGAGGAGCAGGTCGATAAGCCCATCTCTTCATATACCGGCAAACCCAGCGACGCCTAGCATGAGCCCGGAAACCGCACTGCTGCTGGCTCGTGGTCAGTTTGCGTTTACCATCGGCTTTCATATTGTGCTGGCCGCCTTTACCCTTGGGCTGGCGCAATTTTTGATGGTGCTTGAAGGCCTGTGGCTCTGGCGAAAGCAGCAGGTCTGGCTGAGCCTGTGGCGCTACTGGAGCAAGATATTTGCCCTGAATGTGGCGGTTGGCGTGGTGACGGGTGTGGTGATGGAGTTTTCCTTCGGCACCAACTGGAGCGGGCTTGCCAGCCGCACGGGGGCCGTGCTGGGCCCGATGCTCTATATGGAAGTACTGGTGGCCTTTTTCCTTGAGGCCGGATTTATGGGGGTTATGCTATTCGGAATGGGCAAGGTGCGCCCGTGGGTCCACTTTATGGCGACCTCTATTGTGGCGCTGGGATCGTTTTTCAGCGCCTTCTGGATCCTCGCGGCAAATTCATGGATGCAGACACCGGATGGCTTTGTGATAGGTGCAGAGGGGCGTTTTGAGCCTGTCGACTGGTGGGCGGCGATTATAAACCCTTCGTTTCCGTGGCGGATGGCGCATATGGTCGCGGCCGCCATGCTCGGCACCGCCTGCCTGGTGGCGGCCTGTGGTGCGTGGCACTTGCTGCGCGATGCACGCCATCCGGCGGCACGGCATATGTTTTCTCTCGCCATGTGGATGCTGGTCGTAATGGCCCCCCTGCAAATCGTATTGGGCGATCTGCACGGTGAAAACACGCGCGATCACCAGCCGGTGAAACTGGCGGCTATCGAAGGCAACTGGAACCCGCCGCCGCCGGGCGAGGGCGAACCGATGCGCCTGTTTGCCATACCGGATATGGCGGCCCGTCGCAACCACTATGAGGTGGCGATACCGGATGTGGGTTCCCTGTACCTGCGCCACAATTTGCAGGGAACAATTCATAGCCTCAATCAGTACCCCCAGGATACGTTGCCCTGGGTTCCGCTGGTCTTCTGGTCGTTTCGGATGATGGTTGGGTTGGGGCTGCTGATGACCTTTGCCGGGGTTGCCGGCCTGGTGGTGCGCCTGCGCCGCCGTCTGTTTCACGCACGCTGGCTGCTTCGCCTGATGGTGCTGATGGCCCCGGCGGGGTTTGTCGCCATGCTGGCCGGGTGGGTGGTGACCGAAGCCGGGCGACAGCCGTGGACTGTGTACGGTCTGCTGCGCACGGCTGAGAGCGCCTCGCCCGTATCGCCATCGCTGGTGCTGGGTTCTCTGGTGTGTATTGTGACGGTCTATCTCGCGCTGTTTGGGCTTGGGCTGTGGTTTTTGCTGCGCATTTTGTCACGCCCGCCGCAACGGGACGAAGAAGGGGCAATGCCGGATGTCGCCAGGCGTACAGGGCAGGGGGGCGCAGAATGAGTGAACTTCTGGGGCTTCCCTGGTTACAGACCCTCTCTGCTGCGGCGCTGGCGGGGAGCCTGTGGGTCTATGTTTTACTCGATGGCGCCGATTTAGGTACGGGCATGTTATGCGCATTCCAGCGCGATGCCGACGCCCGCCATCAGCTTAACCTCTCTTTATTGCCCGTATGGGATGGTAATGAAACCTGGCTGGTGCTGGCGGCAGGGGGCCTGCTGGGGCTGTTTCCGCTGGCCTATGCCATTATGCTTAGCGCGCTGTATGTGCCGGTCTTTATGATGCTGCTGGCGCTTGTGGCGCGCGGCATGGCCATTGAATACCGGCACTATGCGCCACGCCTCTTCGACACGATGCTGGTGGGCGGTTCATTACTGGCAAGCATCTCTCAGGGTGTCATCGTTGGCAGTCTGATTATGGGACTCCCCAACGACGGTCAACAGTTTACCGGGACGGGGTGGGAATGGCTGGGCCCTTTCCCCCTCTTTTGCAGCATTGCCCTGATTACGGGCTACTGCCTGATGGGAGCGGGATGGCTGAACTGGCGTTGTACGGGCAGTCTGGAATACCGGGCAAGGCGCGCTATTCCCTGGCTTAGCGCCCTGACGCTGGTTCTTGTGACCGGGTTACTGGTCTGGACCATTTTTCTCCATGAGACCTGGCGGCAGCATCTCCTCAACCCCTGGCTGTGGGGGCCGCTGTTAACCATTGCGTCTGCCGGGCTTGCGGTGCTGTGGATTGGCCTTTCACGGCACTATGTGTTCTTGTCGATGGCCGCCATTCAGATACTGGTCAGTTGTGCGTTCGCGGCGCTGGCCTTTACGTTGTTCCCTTTTATTGTGCCCGTGAATCTCCTGATTCAACAGGCGGCGGCACCGGTGAAGACGCAACAATTTCTTCTACTCTGCTTTGGTCTGCTGGCGCCGATAACCTTAGCCTATAACACCTGGGTCTTTCGCGTATTTAGCGGCAAGATACATTAGCTGCCCGCCAATAAAAAACAGACATTTTCGTCATGGTGAATAAATAGACTGATTTTTTCAAAGCATATTCCGCTGCGCTTGTTGTTTTTATTTTATTGTCTACGGAGAGGAACAATGAATGGAAACTTAATTTTTGTTCTATCCTTTATATTCTTAATGGGTAAATAAGATGGAGCGTAATCGATGCAGCCTTAATAAAAGGCGGCAGATAATTCAGATTAATACCTAACATTTACCGTTCTGTTTATTCAAAGCCGTTAATCAGGAGACGCGCCTATGAAAGCACTCGCCTATCATGGACCTCATAACGTTAAAGTGGATACGATGCCCGACCCTGGTCTTGAGGCCCCGGATGATATTATTCTGCGTGTAACCGCAACGGCTATTTGCGGCTCAGATTTGCACCTCTATCACGGTAAAATACCGGGCACCCATCATGGTGATATTTTTGGTCATGAATTTATGGGCGAAGTGGTTGAAGCGGGCCCGGAAGTCAAAAATGTCACTAAAGGCGACCGCGTTGTTATTCCATTTGTGATTGCCTGCGGAGACTGTTTTTTCTGCCGACTGCAGCAATACTCCGCCTGCGAAAACACCAACAGCGGGAAGGGCGCAGCACTGAACCGTAAGAGCATTACGCCGCCCGCGGCCCTGTTTGGCTACAGTGACCTCTATGGCGGTATTCCTGGCGGGCAGGCGGAGTATGTTCGCGTCCCGAAAGCCAACACCGGGCCGTTTAAAGTCCCCGCACACTTGCCGGATGAAAAAGTGCTTTTCCTCTCCGATATCCTGCCAACGGCCTGGCAGGCTGTGAAAAACGCGGAGATAAAAAAGGGGTCAAGCGTGGCCATCTACGGCGCCGGACCGGTAGGACTACTGACGGCGGCATGTGCGCGACTGAATGGGGCCGAGCAGATTTTTATCATTGATCACAATGATTATCGGTTGGCGTATGCCCACCAACGCTATGGCGCCATTCCCATTAATTTCGATAAGAATGATGATCCCGCCGCCTGGATCATTGAAAACACGGCGGGCCATCGCGGTGTCGATGCGGTGATCGATGCGGTTGGCTTTGAAGCGAAAGGCAGCCTGACCGAGACCGTCATGAGCAACCTCAAGATTGAAGGCAGTAGCGGCAAGGTCCTCCGGCAAGCCATCGCAGCCGTGCGCCGTGGCGGTATTGTCAGCGTCCCTGGCGTCTATGCCGGATTTATCCACGGATTTATGTTTGGCGATGCCTTTGATAAAGGGCTGACCTTCAAAATGGGCCAAACCCACGTCCATGCTTTCCTGCCTGATTTACTTGAGCTTATCGACCAGGGCCACCTCTCTCCGGAAGAGATTGTGACACATCATCTTCCGCTTGAAGAGGCGGCGCGGGGCTATGAAATCTTCGATAAGCGCCAGGAGGAGTGCCGTAAGGTTATTCTGGTGCCGGGCCTGAGCGCGGAAAAAGCAACCCTCTGATGGGAAAGGGCGGTTGCCTGCGCAACCGCCATGTGGATGACAGGAGGAAAATAATGACAACACCCGCTTTATCTATCGCCAACGAACTGGGGCGATTGCTCACTGAAAAGAAGTTACGATTGACGACGGCCGAATCCTGCACCGGTGGGTTAATCGCCTCGGCGCTTTGTGCTTCTGACGATACGCCCTCGTTTTATGGCTGTGGATTTATCACCTATACGGATGGCGCGAAAATCACGGTGCTGGGCGTCAAAGAAGAGACAATTTCAGCCCATACCGCGGTGAGTGAACAGACGGTGAAGGAGATGGTTTCCGGCGCTATCGCCCACTCCGGGGCGGATGTCAGCCTGGCCGTCAGCGGTTATGCCGGGCCGGATGGTGGTGAAGATGGCACCCCGGCCGGGACGGTCTGGTTTGCCTGGCAACTTCCTGACAATGTCATTGTCGCTAAAGTAAAACATTTTGAAGGTGACAGTGAATCGGTTATAAAACAGGCCGCCAGTTATTCATTAGGCACCTTAATTATGCTATTAGCGGATGATCAGTAAGCGCATTTCTTTCGTCAGGTATGCAGACCTGCCATCGTCATCAATAATTTAATCAGTGTGCTGGCGATAAATAACGCCAGCACACTGCCAAACCACAGTGAAATAAACCACATCACTTTTTTCACTGCGCCGCTTTGTTTACTGTTCATCAATGATAACCCTCCCCATGTTCAATTTTCCCGCGGAACACATAATAGCTCCAGAAGGTATAGACAAGGATGACGGGAATAATCAGTAGCGCCCCCACCAACATGAATCCCTGACTTTGCGGCGGTGATGCCGCCTGCCATAGCGAAATATCAGGAGGAATAATATTTGGCCATATGCTGATGCCGAGTCCGCTAAAACCGAGGAAAATTAACCCCAGGGTCAATATAAAAGGCAGGGTATGGTGTTGCGGGTTATGTAAGGTACGCCATAACCCCACGCTTAAAATCAGTACCAGCAACGGAACGGGCGCAAAAAACCAGAGATTAGGGAAGCTAAACCAGCGCGTCGCGATCGCTTCGTGGGTGAGCGGTGTCCAGAGACTGACAATCGCCATGGCCAGCAGTAAACCGAGAAGTAATGTCCTGGCGGCCACCCGCATTTTTTGCTGCAACGCGCCCGCGCTTTTCATCACCAGCCAGCTTGCGCCAAGCAAGCCATAGGTAATCACCAGTCCAAGACCGCAAAATAGGTTAAATGCCGTAAGCCAGTCCAGCGCGCCGCCGCTAAAGGTGCGGCCCGTGACGGTAAAACCATTGATCACCGCGCCAACGACCACCCCCTGCGTAAAGGTGGCAAGTAAAGATCCTGCGAGAAAGGCTCTGTCCCAAAAGGGCTTATGGTGGGGTGTCGCTTTAAAGCGAAACTCAAAGGCAACGCCGCGAAAAATAAGGCCGATGAGCATCAGTGTCAGGGGAATAGCCAGTGCGTCGGTGATCACCGCGTAGGCGAGGGGGAAGGCCCCAAACAGCCCGGCGCCGCCGAGCACCAGCCAGGTTTCATTGCCATCCCAGACCGGTGCGACGCTATTGACCATGACGTCCCGTTCCCCCTCGTCCGTGATCAGGGGAAAAAGAATGCCAATGCCAAGATCAAAGCCGTCCATCACGATATACATCAGCGTGGCGAAGACAATAATGACAAACCAGATAAGCGATAAGTCGATACCCATTATTTTCTCTCCCCGGTCTGTAAGCTCTCGCCAGCCGCAGAGAGCGGGCGTGCGGGTCTGCCGTCGGTGGGGTGCTCATCCCACGGCTGCGGGCCTTTTTTAATCAGGCGTGCGATATAGCCATATCCCACACCGAAGACGGAGGTGTAGACGATAATAAATGTCGCCAGACTCAGGCTCATCTGCAATGTACTGTGTAACGAGACGGCGTCAATCGTGCGCAGGAGGCCATAGACAACCCAGGGCTGGCGGCCTGATTCCGTTGTCACCCATCCGGCAAGCAGGGCGACAAGACCAGCCGGACCCATACACAGCGCGAAGTGCAGAAAGGGCCTTGAGGTATACAAGCGGTGTCGATATCGCAGCCACAGCGACAGAATACCCAGCGCTATCATCAGCAGCCCCATCCCGACCATCAGGCGGAAAGACCAGAACACAATGGTGGAGTTTGGCCTGTCAGCTTTCGGGAAGTCTTTTAGCGCCGGAACCTGGTCGTGTAGAGAGTGAGTCAGAATCAGACTGCCCAGCGCGGGAATGGCAACAGCGTAACGTGTGCGCTCTTCCTCCATATCCGGCAGGCCGAAAAGTAATAAAGGAGTGGCTTCGCCTGGCGGGTTTTCCCAGTGTCCTTCAATGGCGGCTATTTTGGCCGGCTGATGCTCAAGGGTGTTGAGCCCATGCATATCGCCCACAAAGGCCTGCACCGGGGCGACGACCAGCGCCATCCACATCGCCATCGATAACATCTTTCTGATGGCAGGGGTGTCATTGCCACGCAACAAGTGCCAGGCCGCAGAGGCGCCGACAAAGAGGGCGCTACTTAAAAAGGCGGCAATCGTCATATGCAGTAAACGGTAAGGGAAAGAGGGATTGAAGATGACCTTAAACCAGTCGGTAGGGACCACCTGACCATTTACAATCGAAAACCCCTGCGGCGTGTGCATCCAGCTATTGGACGCCAGGATCCAAAAGGTGGACATCAGCGTGCCGAGCGCCACCATACAGGTCGCGAAGAAGTGCAGACCGGGGCCTACCTTATTCCAGCCAAAGAGCATCACCCCTAAAAACCCGGCCTCAAGGAAAAAGGCCGTTAGTACTTCATAGGTCAACAAAGGGCCGGTAATACTCCCGGCAAATTGCGAGAAGCCGCTCCAGTTGGTTCCGAACTGATAGGCCATGACCAGACCGGAGACCACCCCCATCCCAAAGTTAACCGCAAAGATTTTTAACCAGAAATGATACAAGGCGCGCCAGTCAGGGTTTTTGGTCTTTAACCATAACCCCTCCAGCACCACGAGATAGCTGGCAAGCCCAATCGTGATAGCCGGAAAGAGAATATGAAAAGAGACCGTAAAAGCGAATTGTATTCTTGCCAGATGAAAGGCATCTAATTCAAACATCACGATCCCCTTATCAAAAAAACACCCCTTGGCTAAGGGGTGAATAACACAGGCATGCGACTGCTGATGTTATTTGGGTTGTGGTTCCCCATTTCCGAGTTCGGCACCGGTTAGGGGGTCGACAGAAGGGTCAGACTGGGTACGTTTAGCCATGGCTTTCACCAGCGCCTGCTGCTCTTTGCTGAGCGTGACAGAGGCTAAACCATCGCCACCATCAACGGCAGGCTGCGGATCGGCAACGTACTCAAAGTTTTCATCACTATTCCAACTGCCACGCGGGTCGTCCCCTTCGGACATGTTGTAATAGACGTTGGTGTATTGTTCGATAGGCGGCAATTTGCCCGGCGGGAAATTGTTGCGAATCGAATAGAGCGCTTTCTCAAAAGAGAGCATATGCGCGGCTTCACGGGTCATTAAGAAGCTCAGCGCATCTTTCACACCCGGATCATCAGTGACGTTAATCAGGCGCTCATAGATAATTTTGGCACGTGCTTCGGCCGCGATATTCGAACGCAGATCTGCCGTCACTTCACCAATGGTGTCAATATACGCCGCCGTCCAGGGATAACCCGCAGAGTTCGTTAAAGCCGGGCCGCCGCCGTAGAGCAGGGAGGTGACATGGCTGTCATTCCCGTTCTGCGTTAACGAACGGTAAAGCTCTGCTTCGTTCTCCGTCCCCTCTGCAAGCTCGCCCTTAGCGCCTTTATTGAGCATACCCACGAGAGAGCCGATGATTTCCAGATGGCTCAGTTCTTCGGTAGCGATGTCCATCAGCATCTCTTTGCGACCGACATCATCATCCCCCAGCCCCTGGGTAAAATAACGGCAGGCTGCGGCTAATTCGCCTTGCGGGCCACCGAACTGTTCCAGTAAAAGGTTGGCGAGACCGGGATTCGGCTCACTGACGCGAACGGTATATTGCAACTGTTTAACGTGTCGAAACATAGTCTCTCCTGATATGTCGTGTTATTTTTTCGCTTCGACGCCGTCGGCGGCGTCACGCAGTAAAAATTGTTCGGTCACATCCGGCAGATGTTTAAGTGCCCAGTCGGCCATGGCCTCTTCCTGGGCGAGGATTTGCTCAAAAGTTGCAACGCTTGCGGTGTCGCCCACCTTTTTTGCCGCGCTGATTAATGAGGTATAACAGGCGATTTCGAACTGCTCGAAAACGTAGCTGCTAATCGCGCCTTTTACGATCTCGTCCGAGGCAAACATGCCGCCCGCGGCCTGACCCATGGCGCTCATTTTACTGGTGGCATCTTTCATGATGGAGCGGTTGATGCCGTTGCGATCAAGCACCTCTTCAAGAAGGGTGATCTGCCCCTGAGTCTCCGTCAGGTGTTGTTCAATTCGCGCGCGCAGGTCCGGATAATTATCGATACGTTTGCTCATGGCGTTGAGCATGGATTCGGCCTGTTTTTCCATCGCGTGGGCATCGCGCAACCAGTCGTGATAATTCTCTTGTGGGGTCATATTCTTTTCCTTTCATCGTCGTCATTTTTACTTACCGGTAAGTGAAATTAAGCGAATGCATTACGAGGGCGTCTATTTGCCTTCGGCTTTTTTATTAATCGATGAGGTGGCAATTTTTGTGAGAAGATTATCGGTGGTTTTTTCTTCTTCAAGCGTCGCGGAAAGCAGGTCATAGGCTTTTTTAAGCCCTAACTGGCTTGCCAGCGTACAGAGCGTGCCGTAAGAAGCAATTTCGTAATGTTCAACTTTTTGCGCAGCGGCAATAAGCCCGGCATCACGAACACTGCCTTTTTCTGTGGCTTCGATAACTTCATTTGCTTCGTCAATAAGCCCTTCCATCGCATGGCATTTCATACGCTTAAGCTTGATATTCGGTTCGGCTTCAATGAGCTGGTCGAGACGCTCAATTTGCCCCTGCGTTTCTTCATAATGTTTTTTAAACGCGTCAGCGAGTTCAGCATTCGACGATTCGCGGGCAAGTTTCGATAATGCACGAGTGAGCTGCTTTTCTGCACTGTAAATATCAGACAGGCCATGGATAAAGAAATCAGTCAGTGAATTGATCTGCATAAATATTACCCTCGAGGTCAGCGAAAATAATAGCGAGCCGAAACCGACTCGCTATCAGTATTGCTATTAAACCAAACGTTAAACTTAATTGATCGGTGAAAAATTAGTCACCCGATTTGCGGCCGCCGCCATGGCTTTGTTGACCGCCTTTTTTACCTGCTTCAGAGGCGCGCTGCGGATCATTTTTAAAATTACCGCCGCTATTTTGACCACCTTTACGACCTGCTTCGGATGCTTTTTCACGATTTTCTGCGAAATTACCAGAACCGCCACGATGTTCAGCCATGTTATTTCTCCAGTTTCGTTGTTTAAATAAAACGACATATTTTGCATCTCATGTCGTCGGTGTTCGTATTAAAAACTAGCCGAGTACTGAAATTAGTCAAAGCGAAGCGGTAAACTTATTATCGAATAAAAATTAACCTCGTGGTTTTATTTTAAGCGATAGTGGTATCTGGCATATATCTTTTCAAATAAGGGGGTTAAGTCAAAGTTCAATGCAAATGCATTAATAACGTAGGTTACTATCTATCAAAACCAGGGATCCTGACGGCTTTTCTTGACATTAATTGACATTTCTCGCCGGTTTTTTATCTGCGATTGATAACGTATTTTAATCATTTTAAGACTTATCTCAGTAGGGGGGATGCCCAATAAATTGCTGATAAATGACAAAGATACCTAATTAGGGGTGGTTCATGTCCTGCTCCAAAAGTAAGCGAAACAGCAGAATTGGGTACGATCGCTTATAGAGACACACAACCGCAGGCGCAGAGGGATTTCCCCTGCATCTGGTAGCAATGACATATTCCTTATGCTGATAAAGCAGGAAACTCACTAACTGGTCGCATTCGGACAGTGCCTGAACCGGTCAGAGAGATAAATAAATGGGTGATGAGGAGACAGTATTGTCGGGTATGCAATAAAACCAGGCCGTTACAGAATAATAAGGAGAAAAGGGATGAGAATAACGCTGAAAATGAGTTGCCTTTTATTCTTCTTTATTCGGTAGCTTGCGATTGGCTAAACATCTCACCAGACGTAACTGCCAGGGGGCAAGACGAAGCGGTATATCGTCGTTATCAGAGTAATGGATAGTGATGATATCGGGTGAAGTAACGGTAGTGTTATCTGCTATTGTCGATTCATTTTGCTCTGGTGGATCTTGTGCTGGCATGAACAACTCTCCTATTTTTTACGGTTTGACTGCGTGTGCAGTGCAGTGGCAGGGTAAATGACTTCATGTTATAAGCTCCTTGTTTGCAGTGGGTTAAGTGTTATCGGTAAAGCCGTCAGTAAGCTTCAAAAAAAGTAAACGAGCCGTTACCGACTCGTTTATGGACGCTCAATGAGTATTAAGCGTGGTGATAAAATAAACGTTATTTTTTATCACCGCTGTGGCTGTTCTGGCCACCTTTTTTACCGGCTTCAGAAGCACGTTCAGGGTCATTTTTAAAATTACCCCCACTGTGCTGTCCGCCTTTTTTCCCTGCTTCTGATGCTTTCTCACGGTCTTCTGCGAAATTACCTGAGCCGCCTCTATGTTCCGCCATTCTATATCTCCCGTATGGGTTTTTGATATAATCGATACGACAACTAATACCGTATCAATCGCGTTCAGGAATTAACTCTAGCTGTTCACGTAAATTCGTCAAAGCGCAGCGCAGAAACATTTTGTCGCAAAGCGAGGGGAGTAATTTATTTGATTTCTAAAAATAAAAAGTTGAAGCGAAAATAAAACGTTATTGAATCAATAGAGTTGGTGATAAATGTAATTCAGGAATATTCATTACATCCGTTATTTGTTGTGTGATGTTGCTGGTTTTTTCTGCCATTAAAGCTGTATATATACAAATCTTTACAAATGTTGTGCGCACAAATTCTACGCTCAGTAAGAACTGTGTATTAAATCGATGGCTTATTGAATATGCCATTCTGCGTTTTTGTCGTGTTACGCCTTTTTAATACGCCGTGGTTGAGTGTGACATCGGAACATAAGAAGTTGATTTTACGTGAGAGGGCGAATGTCAGATGACGTGAGTCGCTTATCAACATGAGGAGACGAATATGCATTCCGAACATCAAGACTGTATCGATGCCTGTTATCAGTGTGCCATCGCCTGCGAGCATTGTGCCGCAAGCTGTCTGAACGAAGATGACCTTGCGATGATGCGAAATTGCATCAAGCTGGATGTGCAGTGTTCCGCGCTGTGTCGCCTGGTGGCTCAATTTATGACGCTGGAAAGCGATCATATTATGCCGCTTTGCCGTATTTGCGTGGATGTTTGCAGAGCCTGTGCGGAAGAGTGTGGCAGGCATCAGCACGCGCATTGCCAGCAATGTGCACAGGCCTGTCGGGCCTGTGCACAAGCGTGCCTGCAAATGGTCGCCTGAGATCCCGATATTAAGTTACTCGGGAACTGTGCCTTCCCCTTGTTGGGAAGGCCATTTCCAGTTTTGCACCTCGGGGAGATCCTCGCCATATTCCCGCACATATTGATGGTGCGCGGCAATCTTCTGTTGTAACGCTTCCAGAATATCCTCCACATTTCCCTGCAAAGACGGTATGCGCAAAAGCGCCTCTTGGGCCAGATGGAAACGGTCGAGCCCGTTAAGCACCGTCATATCAAAGGGTGTCGTGGTGGTGCCTTCTTCCATAAAGCCGCGAACATGAAAATTTTGATGGTTGTTACGCAGGTAAGTGAGACGGTGAATCAGACTTGGATAGCCGTGAAAAGCGAAGATAACCGGTTTATCACGCGTAAAAATCGCATCAAAAGCCTCTTCACTCAGACCATGCGGGTGTTGATCCTGCGTCTGTAGCGCCATTAAGTCCACCACATTCACCACCTGGATACGCAGTTCTGGCACATAGCTACGCAGAAGGTCGACGGCAGCAAGTGTTTCCATTGTCGGCACATCGCCCGCACAGGCCATCACCACATCCGGCGCTTCGCCTTCCGATACCGTACCGGCCCAGTACCAGATGCCCATCCCGGCGGCACAGTGTTTTGTCGCACCCTCCAGCGTCAGCCACTGTGGAGCGGGCTGTTTTCCGGCCACAATGACATTAATGCGATCCCAGGTTTGCAGGCAGTGCCCGGCTACGCACAGTAACGTATTGGCATCCGGCGGCAGATAAATACGGACAATCTCGGCTTTCTTGTTGGCGACATGATCGAGAAAACCCGGATCCTGATGGCTGTAACCGTTATGGTCCTGTCGCCAGACATGGGAAGAGAGCAGGTAGTTGAGGGACGATATTGGCGCGCGCCAGGGCAGATGGCGCGACACCTTCAACCATTTGGCATGCTGATTGAACATGGAGTCGACAATATGAATGAACGCTTCATAGCAATTGAACAGACCATGACGTCCGGTCAGCAGATACCCCTCAAGCCACCCCTGACACTGATGTTCGCTGAGGATTTCCATGACCCGGCCATCGGGCGCAAGTTGCTCATCATACGATTTAAGCGGTTCCAGCCATGTACGGCTGGTGACGTCAAAAACGCGGCTTAGCCGGTTCGATGCGGTCTCATCCGGCCCGAACAGGCGAAAATTATCCGGGTTACGCTGAAAAATACCTGCAAGCCACGCTCCCAGTGCGGCGGTGGATTCTGCCTGGCTATCGCCCGGTGAGGTGACCTCTACGGCGTACGACGCCAGCTCAGGTAAGATCAGGTCTTTGCGCAGCCGACCGCCATTCGCCCAGGGCGAGGCTCCCATCCGTTTATCGCCTGTCGGGGCAAGGGCGCGCAGTTCTGGATGCAGACGTCCCTGCTCATCAAAGAGATCGTCGGGATGGTAGCTGCGCATCCAGTGTTCCAGGATGTGTCGGTGTTCTTCATTTTCACGGCACGATGAAACCGGAACCTGATGCGCGCGCCAGAAATTCTCCACTTTTTTGCCGTCAACCGTTTGTGGACCGGTCCATCCTTTGGGGCTGCGAAGGATAATCAGCGGCCAGCGCGGCACGGATGCAGCGGCACTGCCGCTTCGCGCCGCGTGTTGGTAATCACGAATGGTATCCAGCGCGTCGTCCAGCACCTGGGCCATTTGGTGGTGCATGATTTTTGGCTCGTGGCCGCTAACCAACAGCGGTTCGTAACCATAGCCACGGAATAACTGGCGCAGGTCTTCATCGCTGGCGCGACCGAGAATGGTCGGGTTAGCAATTTTATAGCCATTGAGATGCAGTATGGGTAGAACCGCGCCATCGCGGGCGGCATTGAGAAATTTTATACCGTGCCAGCTTGAGGCGAGTGGCCCGGTTTCTGCTTCACCATCACCAATGACACAGGCGGCAATCAGCGTTGGGTTATCGAACACGGCACCGAAAGCATGGGAAAGCGAATAACCCAGCTCGCCCCCTTCGTTAATGGAGCCGGGCGTTTCCGGTGCCGCATGGCTGGGGATCCCGCCGGGGAAGGAAAACTGGCGAAACAGCTTTTTCATGCCTTCGCCATCGGGGGTAACGTCGGGGTAGATTTCGCTGTAGGTGCCTTCAAGCCAGGTATTGGCCACCATACCCGGCCCCCCGTGTCCGGGGCCGCATACATACAGCATATCGAGATCGCGCTGACGAATGGCACGGTTCAGGTGGGCATAAATAAAGTTCAGACCCGGCGTGGTTCCCCAGTGTCCCAGCAGACGGGGTTTGATGTGTTCTGGTTTGAGGGGCTCGCGTAATAGCGGATTGTCCATCAGGTAGATTTGCCCGACGGAGAGATAATTGGCTGCTCGCCAGTAACGGTCAAGCAAGGCGAGATCATGGTCGGTAAGTGAGTTTATCTGGGTCATGCAGTTCTCCATGCAAGGGGTTATGCGTGCCACGCAGATTCAGACGCAGTACAGGCCAAGTATAGACAGGGTGATTTTGGCGACGGCATAACGCCGCAAGGATGGAAACATCCGCACCGGCGTGCGGATTTGAACGAGGGGGGGTTAGCGGTGAGAAAGCTTCGGATTAAAAGCGGTCAGACGATACTCTGAAAGCCCATCTGCTGCATGGCCTGATCGCCGGTATTAAGCTGCTGTTGCACCGCATCGATATCTTTTTTCATGTCGCGGTCATCTTTGTCTTCATCGCGCATTTTGCTTTTGACCATCGACAACAATGAGCGCAGTTCACGCACCACATCTTTTAATAGCTGCGCGTCTTTATGCCGCGAGTCGCTCTCCTGCAACTGCTCACGGATACCACTATAAAGCGATTGCGTCAGGCCAGCGCTATCACTGGTTTCACTGTCATCACTCGCTGACTTGTGGTTTTCCTGGCCGTCGTCAGAGGCGCGTGCAGCGGCCATAGCGTCAGTTTTGCTCCCGGCATTGCCGTCTGCCAGGGACTGAATCGCACTGTACGCCGCCGTACCGCTGCTACTTGTGTCGACGCTATTGCTTGTACTGGCGCTGTCACTCTGCCCGAGTTGCGATGCCGCCTGACCCATCTGGGCCGAGAGTTGTTTGAGCTGTTTAAGGACGTAAGCAGAGGCATTGCCAAAACGCATCAGCATGGCTTTAAGGCGCTCAATTTCTCGCTTTATCGCTTCCAGTTTTGCGCGCGCGTCGGCTTTGCGTGAGGCGGCGCTGAACTCATTCAACCGGTTAACGGCCTCAAGGTCGTTTTGCAGATTAGTGTAGTAATCTTTCGCCTGTTGGCTCAACGAGACCGTGCTATCGGCGGTGGCCGTTGCCTGCTGTGGAAGCGCGGATGCTGAATTTTGTTCGCGGTTTCGGGACGTCGTGTCCGATGTCGCGGTGGATAACGAAAAGCTGGCATTACCTGTGAGGGTTGGTCGTAGCATGCGTATCACTCCGGAGGTCCATTCTTTCTATTAACGGCACGCTTTGCGGAATGCTTTAACACTATTCACACCCTCTCAGGGCGTTGCGCCAGAAGAGGGTGCGAAAAGGCGGGTAGTTAGGGTTGCGGCGGAAACTGACCTAGCTGCATGAACAGACCGAGCCAGTCCTCCATATGCCAGGTGGCCGTAATACGCTCACCGTTAAGCTGATGCATCTCATGCAGGCGAATGCTCACTTTTTTACCCGTCGCGGCAATCCCCATAAAGGTGCCTTTATGCGTACCGGTTATCTCGGCGCGCACGGCAATCTGCCCCGGTACCTGGATGACGTCATGAATAACGATACGCACATCCGGGAACGCCGCGGCAAACATCGCTATGATTGGCTTGAGCCCTTCCGGCCCTGGCTGCTGGCCGGGCGCTAACGGGATATCGGCCCAGTCTGCGGTAACGGCCTCATTAACTAAATCCGGCTGTTGCAGGCTAAAGGCCTGGTAGAGCGTTTCGACGGCTTTACGTTCTGTCAAAAGGCGATGGGCGATTTCTTCATGGTCTGACATGGTTTTACCTCTGGCTGGGACGCTTTTTGGGGAAATGCTTTAATGTGCCGCCAGTATCCCATCGGCAGGTGGTATAAATGAAATAGATAACAGATATAGAGGAATATTCGTTCTATGGATTTTAGAGGGCTTGATCTGAATCTGCTGGTGGCCTTTGATGCGCTGATGGAAGAGCAGAATGTCACCCGCGCGGCTATTCGGGCCTCGGTGAGTCAGCCTGCGATGAGCGCGGCACTGTCGCGCCTGCGAAGCCATTTTGCCGACCCGCTCTTTATTCGCAGCGCCTCTGGTCTGGTACCGACTGCCAGGGCGAAGGAGATTGCGGTCCATGTGACGAAAGCGCTGCAGGAGCTGACAAACCTGCTGACGCCGGATGACGCCTTCGCGCCGCAGGAGAAAAAAATCGCCTTTACGCT
This sequence comes from Citrobacter sp. UYEF32, assembly GCF_040546205.1. Classification (NCBI taxonomy): domain Bacteria; kingdom Pseudomonadati; phylum Pseudomonadota; class Gammaproteobacteria; order Enterobacterales; family Enterobacteriaceae; genus Citrobacter; species Citrobacter sp. UYEF32. The sequence goes on from NZ_JBEPNI010000002.1 coordinate 827,034, forward strand.
GGGGATGTCTGAGTACCCAACGCTGGTGTTGCTGCCGGGTATTATGCGCGCCATCAGCCAGCAGGCGCCTGGGGTGACGATCCATGTGCATACGTTTGTTGATCGTGATGAAGCGGTGTCGATGCTGGATGCCGGCAAAGTTGATCTGGTCATCGGCATCGCGCCCACCCAGTCAGAAAGCCGCATCCTCTCACAGCCGCTTTTCAGCGATGAGTTTGTCACCCTGGTGCGGCGTGACAGCGGTGCGGCACGCGATGGCATGACGCTCGAAACCTATCTCAGCATGGGGCACATCCTTGTCTCCCCGGAGGGGAGCCATTATGGCCTTGTGGACGAGTGGCTCAGGGCCAAAGGGTTACGCCGGGAGATCCGCCTGACTTTACCGGTCATGGTTGCTGTGTCCTCCATTGTTCAGCAGACCCATTATGTCGCGACGGTGCTCAGGCGCAGCGTGCTTGCCAGCGAGCAGAGCAGGGACGTGGTGATGCTGACGCCACCCGTAGAACTGCCTGCCATTGAGTTCAATTTGCTCTGGCACCGCCGTTCCGACGGGGGGAGCGCGCAAAAGTGGCTGCGCAAGTTGATATGCGCCTGTGCCAGCGAACTGATGTAACAAAAAGGGGGGTTACCCCCAGTCCAGCCCGCGCGGTGAGCTCGAAAAACCGACCTCCCGCAGCAGGGTAAAGAGCGGCATCTGGCGTACAGGCGTGTCGTTAATCTCCTCCAGCGTGAAGTGCAGACGCGGCTCCCGGCGCAGCGCAACCGCCAGCGCACGGAAGACCTGCCCGGCGATGGCCTCGTCATCGTCCATCCAGATAATCATCTTTTTTCCGCCCTGAGCAAGGTAGAGGCGCAGTATGCCCCCGGCAATCACAATCAGCGCGCCATTGCGGCGAGTCGGCACCAGTGAGGAAGGATGAGCCGGCCACGGCAATTGCGTACCGAAGGGGTTCGCCGGATCGCTGGCAGACAGCGCGACCGGCGTGAAGACCGCTTTTTCAGGTTGTGTCGTCGACAGCTCGCGCAGACGGTCAATGGTCAGCCGTTCGGCAAATTGCGTACCGCCCATCCCTTCTACAAAACGCCCACGCAGAATACGCCCGGCATCTTCCATATTGCGATAGACGGTCTGCATTGCCGGAAAACCGCCAGGCAGGTTCTCCATCATCACCGCCCGTCGGCTGACTATGCCGTAGCGGTCGAGCATATTGTCTGCCAGCGCAAGTAACCATTCGGTGTCACTGAGTGTATCGGCGAGCAACAACGACCAGCGCCCGGCAAGCGTCGGCGTACTGAACGACATGTGCACCGCCCTGGCCGGGTGGGGCGCCAGCGCCGGACGCCCGCGTCGGCTTCGAACGCGACGCTGAGATGACGGGCGGGACGTGCTCCCCATGCGGGATAACGCGCGCAGAGGCGACCAGATATCGGTGGTGATATACCCCAGCCAGACCAGCCCCCACAGCGCTTCATGCAGGGCATCCGGCGTCAGCGTCTCATCGTCTGGGGCGCGGTGCGAATCAATAAGCGCGCTAAGCTGATGGGCGAACCAGGCTCCGCCGTTGGCAAGTGCCGCCAGAATGTCCCGCTGTAGCGGAGAGAGTGCCGCGCTGTCTGCGTGCGGCACGCTCAGGGTTTCCGCTGCATACTCCTGGATATGCAGGGCGACCAGCCCGTCATCGTCACCGAGTTTTTTCTGCCCGGACCAGATCACTTCGCCCGTTGAAAGCAGCTCATCAAGCATCTCCGGGGCGTAGTCCCGCACGCGTGCGGGTAAAATCTGGCTTTCCCACAGCGTTGCCGGTAAGCCCAGTCCGGCCAGTTGCTCGATAACGCGCAGGACGCCGTCAACGCCTTCAAACACGCCGCCGGATAAGTTGCTATGAAACGCCGGGCTGCCATCAGACCCGGCAAGCAACCCCTGGCGCTCCAGCAGCAGGCGGGTAAAAGCCGTCGCCGGGACCGGGCGTGTCGCTTCGCGGGCCGCCTGCAGCGAGCGGATACGCAGGCGACGGAAAATCTCTTCACCCACCCAGTCTAAGGGGGAGCGCGCGTCTGGCTGTGCAGGTTTCCCGGCGCGCAGGCGCATCACTTTGCCCTGGCCGCGCAATTTTTCCAGCGCCTCTTGCGCCACGGCGACGCCAAGGCCGAAGGCGTGGGCGATCTGCTGAACGGTAAACAACGTGTGGGTCTGAACATAGCGCAAAAATAAGTCAGCGAGCGGGGTCGCCACCGGATTAAGCCAGATGTCGGGCAGATCCGCTGGCAACCGTACCCCCAACGCATCCCGAAGCCGTGCGGCATCGTCCATACAGGCGATGCGCTGGCTTTCGCCAATCGTGACCACAAAGGCGCGCCGTTCCGCCAGCAGTTCCTCCAGCCAGAGGTTAACCGCATCCCGGCTCTCCCGGTGGCGCGCGGCGAGATCGTCTGGCGTCATCGGGCCCAGTTCGCGCAGCAGGTCAAAAAGGCCTTCTTTGCCACGGGCTTTGCGATCGGGGGCCAGGCGCTGCAACTCATCGTCGATCTGGCGAATGACCAACGGATCGAGCAGCTCACCGGGATCGGCCTGGCCCAGCAAGTTACCCAGCAGTTCGCTATCCAGAGACAATACCGAGGCCCGGCGTTCGGCGAGCGGGGCATCGGACTCATACATAAATTCTGCCACATAGCCAAAGAGCAGGCTGGCGGCGAAAGGCGACGGGGTGGTCGTCGTCACCCCGGAAATCTGCACTTCCCCGGTGTTCAGGCGGCGCATCAGTCTGTCCAGCGCGGGCAGGTCGTACACGTCCTGCAGACACTCGCGTACGGTTTCCAGCAAGATGGGGAAATCCGCATAGCCGCGTGCGATCTCCAGCAACTGACCCGCACGCAGGCGCTGTTGCCAGAGGGGGGAGCGACGGCCAGGCGTGCGCCCAGGCATAAGCAATGCGCGTGCGGCGCACTCGCGAAAACGGGCGGCAAATAACGCAGAGTTGCCCACCGCATCCCGGACAAGTCGGCCTAATTTTTCGGGTTCGAAAAGAAATACGTCGGCGTCCGGCGTTTTTCCCTCGGTATCCGGTAGCCTGGCGACGATACCGTCGTCACTGGCGACAATGGAGGCGTCTGCCCCCCATAACGCGTGAAGACGTCCGGCGATCGCCAGCGCCCAGGGTTCATGCACCCGACGGCCATACGGCGAATGCAGGATGACGCGCCAGTCGCCCATTTCATCGCGACAGCGCTCCAGCACCAGATGTCGGCTGCCCGGAATGATCCCCGTGGCGCTGCGTTGCTCCTCGATGAGCCCTTTGATGTTGGCAAGCGCGTTTTCATCGTGGCTTAACCCCGGCAAGGCGAGCGCGTTGGGTGAGGCGAGAAATGACTCGTCGGCAAGGGCATGCATAAAATCGCCGATCAGTTCGCCGAGTTCGGCGGGACGCCCGTTCCCTTCGCCGCGCCAGAACGGCAGCCTGGCGGATCGACCGGGGGCCGGGGTCACAATCACCTGGTCATGAGTGATTTGCTGGATGCGCCAGGAGGTGGCCCCCAGAGTGATGATGTCATTGACGCGGGACTCGTAGACCATCTCTTCATCAAGCTCGCCCACCCGCCGGGCACCTGGCTGTTCTTCCCCTTCCGGGAGCAGGACGCTGAACATTCCCCGGTCAGGGATGGTGCCGCCGCTGGTCACCGCCAGCAGATGCGCGCCGGGGCGGGCGGTGAGCTGACCACTCTCCCGCTGCCAGATAATCCGTGGCCGGAAAGCAGAGAAATCACCGGAAGGATAGCGTCCCGCCAGCATATCGAGCGTGGCGTCAAAGACATCCCGTGGCAGCGCTTTCCACGGCGCTGCGCGACAAACGGTGGCATACCAGTCATCCACGTTTAGCGCATCCATGGCAACGGCGGCGACAGTTTGCTGGGCCAGCACATCAAGGGGATTTCGCGGCGGGGTCAGGGTCTCAAGTTTACCCGCCAGCATACAGTCGACCACGACCGTGGAATCAATCAGCTCACGCCGGGTGCGCGGATAGAAAAGGGCTTTCGATATACCGCCCACCTGATGTCCGGCGCGGCCGATACGCTGCAAGCCGCTGGCAACAGAAAGGGGGGAGGCAATCTGAATCACCAGATCCACTGCCCCCATATCAATCCCCAGTTCAAGGCTTGATGTGGCGACCACGCAGCGCAATTCCCCGGATTTCAGCGCCTGTTCTGTGATGGCCCTTTGTTCTTTTGATACGGATCCATGATGCGAACGGGCGATAAACACCTGCCCGGTTTGTGCACGGTTGGATGTCGCCCCGGAGGACGAAACAAAGTGCGCAGAGTCGCTTTGTTCTTCGGGCGATTCTGCCATGCGCGAGGCATAGAGTTCATTGAGCCGGGCAGTCAGTTTTTCCGCAAGACCGCGGGAGTTGGTAAACACAATGGTCGAGTTGTGGCTGAGTACCTGGTCGAGGATACCGGATTCGATATGCGGCCAGATGGAGCCTTCTCTGCCCGCGTGGCTGATTTCCCCGGTTCCGGCACTGGTGGAGAGAACGTCATCGAGATTGGCAACGGGCACCACAATACGAATATCCGGATGGCGAAGGGCCGGTGGGTTGACCACGGTAACCGGGCGATCGCCCCCCAGAAACTGCGCAACATCGCCCGGTGAACGCACCGTCGCGGACAGGCCAATACGCTGGGCTGGTCTGGCAAGCAGGGCATCTAACCGCTCCAGGCTGAGGGCAAGATGCGCGCCACGTTTGTTGCCCGCCACCGCATGGACTTCATCGACGATAACCGTTTCGACACCGCGCAATGTTTCGCGTGCCCTGGAGGTGAGCATCAGGTAGAGCGACTCCGGCGTGGTGATGAGAATATCAGGAGGATGGCGCACAAGTGTTGCCCGCTCCTGAGAAGAGGTGTCGCCTGTGCGCATCGCCACGCGGATTGCCACTTCCGGCGCGCCGTGTTTTTTCCGCTGTTCGCTGATGCCCTGTAACGGGATCTGTAAGTTGCGCTGAATGTCGCTGCCCAGGGCTTTTATCGGCGAGATATAGAGAATGCGCGTGGTTTTTTTTCTCTCGACCGCCTCCTCAGCGGGGGCGTCACCTTCACGATAAAGCTGGTCCAGGGCGTAGAGAAAGGCCGCCAGCGTTTTACCTGAACCGGTAGGCGCGATGGCGAGCACATGTTCCCCGGCATTGGTTGCCGCCCATGTTTGCGCCTGTACCGGCGTGGGGTGCTGAAAAGCGCTGACAAACCAGTCGCGGGTGGCGGGCGAAAAGATCTCAGCCAGTACGGAGGGTAAAATGGTTTTCTTTGACATCTTTCCTGCTCCCTGTGATGTCTGCCGCGACCGGAATAGTAATTAGGGTAGAAGGATAAGTGTAACGCAGACGCCGGGGGTTGAGCCGATGGGTTTTTGCCCTTAATAACAATGACGTGATGGTTTACGCAGAATTTAATATCCCCGGATAGACATTGCGGATATCGTAAATGCGGCGTTTATTCGGGATGAGGGTTGAGATGAAGATCTACTGGAGTGGTAAAGATATTCCGGAGCTTGCGGGGCTGCCTGCCAGCGTCGGCCATAAAAATTACAAAGAAGCCCGATCGCGTGCCAACAGCCATGTGGCGACCTGGCTGGGGGGTGTTGTTTATTTGGGTTTGATGGTGGGGCTCTCTGTCGTTTTTGATCGCGTTTTCCCTGGTAAAGGGACATTCGCACACAGTTTTGTGACCATTATTTGCGCCTTGCTGCCCGCCACCTTTATCTGGAATCAGATCACGATTTATGTCATGCGCAAATATTACACGCATATTCTCGTGCGCAGGTCGGCGGCGTGCGGAGAAGTAGAGAAAGCGGCGGAACGGCTGATGGATGAAGCTGATGAGCGTGAGTTTCAGCAATGGCGTGTTCTGCGGCGGTTTGGTCGGTGGGGGCTGTTTATTGTGATGCTGGCGGCTATCTGTAGTCTGGCGACATCGGTGTAGCGATACGGAACCCGGATGGCGGCGCAAGCGCCTGATCCGGGCTACCACCGGTTTTCTCCCTCAGCCCCCTGGGAGAGGGTTGGGGTGAGGGGAATATGCGGCTCGGAAGGTGGGTTCCGTTCACCTTATGTTCATGGCGAAATGTCACCTCCGGACACG
>NZ_JBEPNI010000003.1:0-660974 GCF_040546205.1 Citrobacter sp. UYEF32
ACCCCATGCCGAACTCAGAAGTGAAACGCCGTAGCGCCGATGGTAGTGTGGGGTCTCCCCATGTGAGAGTAGGGAACTGCCAGGCATCAAATTAAAAGACCTGCACCCGTCTTCGGGGCAGTTCGCTACTCGACAGAGAGTAGGACAAAAGCGAGCGCTTTTGAACGTTGCGCAGCAACGGCCCGAAGGGTGAATCACAACGTGATTCATAAACTGCCAGGCATCAAATTAAGAAGTAAGCCGGTGCATTAATCCGGTGGTTACAGAAGTATTCGGTGGAGCGGTAGTTCAGTCGGTTAGAATACCTGCCTGTCACGCAGGGGGTCGCGGGTTCGAGTCCCGTCCGTTCCGCCACTCATTAAGAGCCGCATCTCAAACGAGATGCGGTTTTTTTTCGTCTGCTATTTATCACTAAAGCAGGCAAAACAAAGGGCACACAGCCCTTTATTTCATTATTACTGCAAGTCTTCCCATCGTTTTAGCAGCAGGCTGGCATTCACGCCGCCAAAACCAAACCCGTTTGAAAGCGCGTATTCCATCGTTAGCGGCTGTGCAGTGAGCGCTACAAGGCGCATACCCGCTGCAGCAATATCCGGATTATGCAGGTTCAGGGTAGGTGGGGCTATTTGATCACGTAATGCCTGAATGGTGAAGATCGCTTCAATACCGCCTGCCGCACCCAGCAAATGTCCGGTGGCAGATTTTGTTGATGTGATGGCAACCGGATGTTCAGCAAACAGTGCGCGTATTGCCGCCAGCTCGCCTTTATCTCCAACCTGAGTTGAAGTGGCGTGTGCATTGATATGCTGCACTTGCTCTGGTGAAATCCCGGCCTGTTGTAATGCGGCTTCCATTGCGCGTCGTGCGCCATTGCCATCTTCCGGTCCTGCCGTAAGGTGGTAAGCATCTGCACTGGTGCCATAGCCCACCAGTTCTGCCAGCGGCGTCACTCCACGGGCCAGCGCATGTTCGAGCGATTCAATCACCAGAAGACCAGCCCCTTCTCCCATTACGAAACCATCTCTGTCCTGATCAAATGGTCTTGATGCCTCCGTTGGATTATCATTAAATCCACTCGAAAGTGCCCTGGCCGCCGCAAAACCAGCCAGACTGACGCGATGGATTGCGGCTTCACTGCCTCCACACAGTGCAATGTCTGCTTCACCGGCCCGGATTAACCTTGCCGCATCCCCGATAGCCTGCGCTCCGGCTGCACAGGCGGTCACCGGCGCGCCAATGGGGCCGCGAAAACCATGCGCGATAGAAACATGGCCTGCCGCCAGGTTTGCCAGAAAAGAAGGGATCGTGAAGGGGGATAACTTGCGTGGACCGCGGTGCTCGGTTGTCTGGACTGCCTCGGCGATTTGATTAAAGCCACCAATGCCTGTCGCAATGATGGTCGCAGTACGATCTTTTAACGCCTGCTCTTGCGGAAACCATTTTGCCTGAAGAAGCGCTTCCTGTGCCGCTACCAGCGCAAATTCAATGAAACGATCCATCTTCTTGCGCTCTTTTGCCGGAATGACGGATAGTGGATCAAAACCGTGTTGGGGATCATCTTCAATTCCTGGAACCTGCCCCGCCACTTTGCAGGCGATATCTTCGACAATCGATTCAGGCAGCGACCGGATACCCGACTTTCCTGCCAGTAACGATTGCCAGACATGTTGGACGCCGCAACCCAGCGGGCTGACAATGCCCATCCCTGTTACGACAATGCGTCTTTGTAGACTGCTCATAAAACTCTCCTGATGTTGTCATGCTAGGCCTGCGGTTTCTTCATAAAAGGAACCAGCGCAGCGGCAATTAAGAATCCGATCATGATCAAATAGAACGCGTCGGCGAATGCCTGCGTCCTTGCTTCTCTTAGTGCTAATGCGGCCAGATTTTTCAGGCCGGCTGTCTGTGCCGAACTGGCGTCCATCCCCTGAGCCATTAATGCCGCGGCGCGGGTCTGAACAAAATCGCTTAAATTGAGGTTTGTACCATTAAGATGATCGGCAAGGCGGCTGTAATGAAGATTTGTACGATCATTGATAACGGTGCCGCAAAGCGCGATACCGATGGCACCCCCCAAATTACGCATCAAATTAAACAGTCCTGATGCTAGTTTTAGACGTGCGGGCGGCAAACTGCCAAGCGTAAGCGTGACAGTCGGGGCAACGGCGAATTGCTGTGCGAGACCGCGAAACGCCTGCGGTAAAAGGAGTTCTTTCGCTCCCCAGTCGTGGGTGAGCGGAATAAAACTATACATCGAGAAGGCGAATCCCAGCAGCCCGACCATGAGCAACCAACGCAAGTCCACTTTGTTGGCAAGCCAGGAGTAAAAAGGGATCGAAAGCACCTGAAACAAGCCAGTTGAGAAGATAGCAAGGCCGATATCCAGCGCGCTAAAACCGCGGACCGTACCCAGAAAAAGGGGCGTCAGATAGATAGTTGAGAAGATCCCGACCCCGGCCATAAATGAAAAGTAACAGCCCAGAGTAAATGTACGATCGGAAAGCGCGCGTAGATCCATGACCGGCTGAGAATGGCGCAATGTCCGTATGACAAACGCTATCCCACACAGTAAAGCCAGCCACCCCGTGATGGTCAGCGTGCCGTCATCAAACCAGCCCCAACGCGGTCCTTCCTCAAGTGTATATTCCAGGCAACCGAGCGATATAGCCAAAAGCACGATGCTAAGGTAGTCCGCGCCGCGCAATAACCCTGGGCTGGGCGCATCAATATTGACCAGCGAAGGTACCGTTACCGCAATATAAATGCCTGGCAAGATATTGATAAAAAACAGCCAGTGCCAGCTAAAATTTTCCGTGATCCAGCCCCCTACCGTAGGGCCCAGCGTCGGTGCCAGCGAAGCAAGACCACCAATCGTAGCTGCGGCGATAACGCGCTGTTTACCCTGAAAAAAGGCAAATGCAGTCGTGAACACCAGCGGGATCATTGAGCCCCCGGCCAGCCCTTGCAATGCGCGAAAAGCAATCATGCTCTGAATATTCCACGCCCATCCACACAGCAGACTCATCAGCGTAAAACCGGCAGCCGACGCGGCGAAAAGCCAGCGGGTCGACATCACCCTGGCAAGCCATCCCGACAGGGGAATGATAATGATCTCCGCGATCAGATAGCTGGTTTGCACCCAGACCGTTTCATCATCGCCAGCAGAAAGGCCCCCGCCGATATCACGTAGAGATGCCGATACGATCTGAATATCCAGCAGTGCAATGAACATTCCCAGGCACATTGTGGCGAAAGCAAAGAGCTTTTGGTTCATCGGCAGCGCCGTACCCTGTAGCTGCGCTGGGGCTGTTGCGCTACTCATTGGCGACTCTTTTCATCCACTGTGACAGCGACAGACAAACCGGGGCGCAAAAGTCCTAATGTTGACGCTTCGCCATCCAGAGCGATGCGAACCGGGATGCGTTGAACAATTTTGGTGAAGTTACCGGTCGCGTTTTCAGCAGGTAGAAGACTGAAGCGTGAACCGGTAGCCGGTGAGAGGCTCATGACATGGCCGATAAAAGTGCGTCCTGGCATAACATCCGCAACCACTGTTGCTGCTTGACCGGGGCGCATATTCGCCAGCTGGTTTTCTTTGAAGTTGGCGTCTACCCACAAATCGTGACTGGGGACCAGAGAAAGCAATTGCGTACCGCTACTAACGAATGAGCCAGACCATGCGCGCCGGTTGCCAACAACGCCATCAAAAGGGGCGCGGATCTCTGTATAACTAAGATTGAGACGGGCCATATCCAGCCCTGCCTGCGCCTGAGCGAGGGCCGCGCGGATTTGTTTTTCCCGCGCATCAAGCACCAGTAACTGGCGTTCGGCAACCGCTTTATCTGCCCGGGCTTTGCCTTCTTCTGCCCTGGCTCGATGGTAGTCTGCCTCAGCGTTTTCTCGCACCTGTGCCGAAATAGCGACCGTCTGCGCCAGCGCATTATAGCGGCGACTGTCGCCCGCCGTTTTTAACGTGGTAGCCTGTGCGGCTCCGAGGCTGGCCGCCGAGCCTTCGATGGTCGCCAGTTGTAATTGTCGGGTAGCAATAAGGTCAGCCATCGCCGCTTGTTGAGCGGCAACTTCACCTTCCGCTTTTGCCAGCGCCGCCTGATAGTCCCTTGCATCAAGGCGAACAAGTAGCTCGCCTTTTTTCACGGGCATATTGTCTTTTATGGCGATCTCCTGAATATAACCAGAGACTTTCGCTGAAATAGCGCTGATATCCCCGCCGACGTAGGCATCGTCCGTCGATTGCAAAAAACGCGCATTTGTATACCACCAGGCACCATAACCTACGGCACCTAATACAGCGATACCGGATAACAATAAGGTAAGGGTGCGTTTTTTACTCTTGAGATTCATGATGATGATCCAGATGTAATTGCGGCGCAAATTTTTGCGTGTTGTCACCCGCACGCTTGCGTTGCAGATAGTCGTGGCGATAACGAATCATGGGGGAGGCGGCAGGGCCCGGAACCAAAGCGTATTTCTCGGGCGTCAGGGGATGGCCGGTTTCGGCATCAACCATCATGGCGTGCACCAGACGCTGGGTCTCTTTCTCGACCAACTGAATCTGACGGCCTTCAGTTGCAAAATGACGATTACCCCATTCGGCAAGCGCGATGATCACCGGGCGGAAATCACGCCCACGCTCAGTTAAATGGTACTCATAGCGGGGGGGCGTACTGCTGTAACAGACTTTTTCCAGTAAACCGTCATCCACCAACTCTTTCAGGCGTCGTGAAAGAATATTGGGCGCCACGTTTGCGCTTTTTTGAAATTCATCGAAACGGGTAAAGCCTGCAAAAGCATCACGCAGAATTATTATGCTCCAGCTATCACCAATGCGGCCAAGGCTTCTGGCGATGGGGCAAGGAGCTTCGCACAGCGGTTCGTTTTTCACTTTTTTCTCTCCAGAACTTATCTGGAAAGCACATTCGCATAGTAACTATCAAAATGCAAGTCACTATGATTGAGCCGATTTATTCTGACAAAGAGGAATGAGGTAGAGCGTTTGAAAGCACGCACAAGGCGTACCGGAGGAGATCAGGAGAGATATTCGCTAATGAAATCAATAAACGCACGTATACGCGTACTAACGGCTCTGTCGCTGTAATAAACCGCGCTGAATGGCGTTTCAACCGGTAGACGCTTGCTTGCCAGAACTTCCACCAGTTCACCGCTTTCCAGCTCTTTTGCGATCATAAAATCAGACAGGCTGGCGATACCGTTGCCGTTCAGGCAGAGATGTTTAAGCGTCTCACCGCTGTTAGAAGAAATATCGCAGTCGATTTCATAGAGCTGGCCATCCTGGGCGGCGACGGGCCAGGTATTGAGCGAGACCGGCTCGGTAAAACCGAGACAGGTATGATTTTTGAGATCTTCTGCGGTTTCGGGAACACCGCAGCGGGCGAGATAATCTGGTGATGCAATCAGTTTGCGGTAGCTGGTAAAAATTGGCCTGGCCCGCAGGCTGGAGTCGGTCAGCTTACCCACGCGGATCGCGACATCTACTTTACGCTCAATTAAATTGATAAAGGTTTCACTGGAAACCAGCGACAATGTAATTTCCGGGTAGCGTTCGCGAAAAGGCTTAATCATCGGCATCACAAAATGTAGCATCACAGGCGTTGCGGCATCGATACGTAAAACGCCGCGAGGTGTCAGTTTGGCCTCCATTACCTCGGTCTCTGCAGCGGCCATCTCCTGCAGTACACCCTGAATGCGACGAAAATAGCGCTCACCTTCTTCCGTAAGACTCAACTGACGAGTTGTGCGATTAAGCAGGTTAACCCCCAGTTTACTCTCCAGTTTTTTTATCGCCCGGCTGATGGCTGAATTAGCCTGACCCAGGCGCTCTGCGGCACGGCTAAAGCTGCCGCTTTCCACGACGGCGACAAATATCATCATTTCTTCTGAGGTGGCTTTCATTCTTGCGCCTGTAGCAATAGTTGATATCGATTATGATCGTTTGGTTATTTAATCATCCCGCCAGCTTCCCTGCCATACTCTCTTTACTCATTATGGTTATTGAGCGCTTACTAACTTTTACTTGAGGCTTTTCTGCCCATTGCCGTTGAAACTCTGCGCTAAAATCCCTATAACTGAATGACCCCTTTTGTTGTTCCGGGGCTTAAAACGAAGAGGTTTAAAACCGAAAGTGCCCAAAAATACCTATGCCATGCGATATGTTGCCGGACAGCCTGCGGAGCGCATTATGCCGCCGGGGTCCTTCGCGAGTATTGGTAAGGCATTGCCAGCCGGTGTCCCCCTGAGTAGTGATGACAAAATCCGGGTTCTGGTATGGAATATCTTCAAACAGCAGCGCGCTGAGTGGCTCTCCGTTTTGCAGAGTTTTGGCAAAGACGCGCATTTGGTCTTATTGCAGGAAGCGCAAACCACGCCAGAGCTGGTCAGGTTTGCGACCACTAACTATCTCGCCGCCGATCAGGTTCCCGCGTTTGTTTTGCCTCAGCATCCATCTGGTGTGATGACGCTCTCTTCTGCTCATCCGGTCTATTGCTGCCCGTTGCGAGAACGGGAACCAATCCTGCGCCTTGCCAAATCAGCGCTGGTGACGGTCTATCCGCTGCCGGATATGCGAAACCTGATGGTAGTGAATGTGCATGCGGTGAATTTCAGCCTTGGTGTCGATGTTTACAGTAAACAGCTTCTGCCCATTGGTGATCAGATCATGCGCCACAATGGCCCTGTTATCATGGCCGGCGATTTCAACGCCTGGAGTCGTCCACGTATGAATGCGCTTTATCGCTTCTCGCGTGAGATGTCGCTGCGCCAGGTACGCTTTACCGATGACAATCGCCGCCGGGCGTTTGGTCGTCCTCTTGATTTCGTCTTCTATCGTGGTCTGAACGTGCAGGAAGCCTCCGTGCTGGTTACGCGCGCGTCCGACCACAACCCGCTACTAGTAGAATTCAGTCCCGGCAAACCTGATCAATAATGGTTGTGTCAGGTCTGCCGTGGGGCAGGCCTGAACCGAGGTGCTGCCCTTTATTTCAACTCAATTAAGGACAACACGATGACCACAGGTTCCCATCATGACAACGTCGAAAAGCAGTTTGGTGCACAAGCCAGTGCCTATTTAACCAGCGCAGTACATGCTTCTGGCCGTGATTTACAACGGCTGGCGGAACGGCTTAGCGCATTTCCAGAAGCCCATGTGCTGGATTTAGGCTGTGGAGCAGGGCATGCCAGTTTTGTGGCCGCAGGGCAGGTGGCACAGGTCACGGCATATGACCTTTCCAGCCAGATGTTGGATGTAGTGGCCAAAGCAGCAAAAGAGCGCGGCCTGAACAATGTGACGACACGTCAGGGGTATGCTGAGAGTCTGCCTTTTGATGACAGCGCGTTTGATGTAGTGATCAGCCGTTACTCTGCTCACCACTGGCATGATGTTGGGCAGGCGCTGCGCGAAGTAAAGCGTGTGCTTAAGCCCGGTGGAACGGTCATCATTATGGACGTGATGTCTCCGGGTCATCCGGTGCGGGATATTTGGCTGCAGACGGTTGAAGCGTTACGCGATACGTCACACGTACGCAATTATTCCAGCGGTGAGTGGCTCTCTCTGTTTAATGACGCTGGCCTGACGACGCGTAATCTGATCACCGATCGTTTGCCATTAGAATACAGTTCGTGGATTGCCCGTATGCGTACGCCGCAGACGCTGAGCGAAGCCATCAGGCTGTATCAGCAAAGTGCATCGCAGGAGGTGAAACGCTACTTCGAATTAACAGAGGATGGCTCTTTTACCAGCGACACTATCATGGCAGAAGCGCAGAAAAGCGCATAACAAAAAAGGCACCGGGGGAAACGGTGCCTTTTTATATTTCTTGCTGTCAGGAGTCTGGCGACGCGCTGTTTTTCACAAACAACGTTAGCTGATCGCCAGGCTTCAGATTGTCGGTATCACTGTTCCAGCGCATGACGTCACGGATATTAACGCCGTGGCGTTTAGCGATGCTGGAGAGTGAATCGCCTTTGCGTACGCGATAGGTAATGCTATCGCTATTATTCGCAAGGCGCGATGCACTGCTGCCTGCTCCAACCGTCAAGTTCTGACCCACTTTCAGGTTAGCTCCGCGCAGGTTATTCCACTGCTGGAGATCTTTTGTCGTCACGCCAAGACGCGACGCAATGCCTGAAATAGTATCACCTGAGCGCACTTTGTAGCTGCGACTGGCAAGCGGCGTTGTGTCCGCAACCAGCGTTGGCTGAACGGCGGCGATTTCACCTGATGCCAGAGACTCACGCAGTTGGTCGGCGTGTTTCTGAGGCACCATGACATATTGCGGCCCGCTTTCACCTAAGGTTGAACCTTTAACGCCTGCGTTGAAGGTCTTAAGTTTGCTAACCGAAATACCCGCCATGTCCGCCAGTTGATCCAGTTCTACCGGATTGCTCAACCTGACACGCGCCAGCGCACGGCTCTCGTCTGACGTTGGCAGACTAACGCCGTACCGTTTGCTGTTCTTGAGTATGTCACTCAATGCCAGCATTTTTGGCACGTAAATTTTGGTTTCCTGTGGCAGTGAAAGTGACCAGAAGTCCGTGGGTTTACCCCGCGCCTTATTCACTTTCATTGCCTTCAGTACTCGCCCTTCACCGCTGTTATAGGCGGCAACGGTTAATAACCAGTCCCCGTCAAACATACGGTTCAGACGCTGCATCATGTCGAGGGCAGCCGTTGTGGATGCAACCACGTCACGACGCGCATCGTAGCTGCGAGTCTGTTTTAAACCATAGTTACGACCCGTGCTTGGAATGATCTGCCAAATGCCTGCGGCATTGCGACCAGACGTTGCATGTGGGTCAAAAGCGCTCTCCACTATGGGTAGTAGTACCAGTTCCATGGGCATGTTACGTTTTTTAACTTGCCCTGCTATCCAGTACATATACGGCTCTGCCCGTAAAGTTACATCGTGGAGATAGCTCTTATTGCTTAAATACTTTAGTTTCTGTTCGCGAATCCGGGTATTTTCCGGAATTCCCATCTTTAGCTCGTCGCTTATGGAAGCCCACAAGTCTTGTTCCTGCCCGGAGAATGTTCCATCGTCCATCCACCGCGCCTGACTTGTAAACTTCCCTGCTTCCCCTTGACCAGCTGCAGAAAGGCTCTGTGCGTGCTGTTGTACGGTGCCGTCGTGCTTAGACGCCTGGCACCCCACAAGCAGGACAGAGGCGAATAATATCGCTTTTGCCTTCATGTGTGTGTCAATAGTTGCTTAAAAGACGAGCGATCATAACGGCGAAGTTTTAAAAAGGCAACCCGCAATTGTCAGAAGTTATCTTTCTTTGACCTTAACCAGGCAAAACGCGCACTAGCTTGTTGCAACGTTGTTTCTTTATTTATTACTTCAATTAAATCAGAATCTTGCGTGCGTAAAAAAACATTAATGCGACGCTCATTTTTCAGAGTTGTGGGGAGTGTTTTTTGGTTTTTTGCACGTAACTCATTAACTTTACGATAATATTCGTTAAGGTCAGGATCATGAGGTAAAAGGCTAAGAGCAAACTTAATATTTCCTAAAGTATACTCATGTGCGCAACAAATCAGCGTATCTTCGGGAAGCGCATCAATCTTACAAAAAGAGTCAAACATCTGATCTGCCGTGCCTTCGAAGAGTCTTCCGCAGCCGCCAGAAAACATCGTATCGCCACAAAAAAGATAAGGTTCGCTAAAGTAACAGATATGTCCTAAAGTGTGACCTGGCGTGTGAAATACGCTGAATTCATGACCCAGAATCTGCAACCGATCCCCTTCACCGACGATTTTTGTCGCTCCCTTATGTTGTGTCTCTGCCGGTCCGTAAACCACAACATTCGGATATTTCTGGCTCAGTTCCTGCACGCCGCCAACGTGATCATTATGGTGATGAGTAAGCAGGATCGCAGTCGGCTGCCAGTTATTCTCTTCAATAGCGTTTAAAACGGGGGCAGCCTCGCCGGGATCGACGATCAGACAGCGGCCGTCATCTTCACTTAACACCCAGATGTAATTGTCCTGAAATGCGGGAATACTGGTAAGATTCATAGTTACCTCTCAAAGCGTAATGGAAGGTTGTGATGAAACCGGCAAGGACTCCCCGTAAGTACATAGCACCGACGCATTGGGCTGAGTTGCCTAAGGGCGAGTATTACCGCGAAGCACTGGAGCAGGAGCTCAAACCGTGGTTTGCAAAAATGTATGGATTTCATCTGCTTAAGATTGGCAATCTCAGCGCAGAAATCAATGCCGAAAGTTGCGCTATTTCACATCAGGTTAATGTTTCACTCACCGGCGACCCTGTTCACGTTCGCGCAGATCCGTTGCATCTTCCCTTTGCGGCAAAATCTGTCGATGCCTGTCTGCTGGGCCACACGCTACCCTGGTGCCCGGATCCGCATCGTCTGTTGCAGGAAGTCGATCGCGTGCTGATCGATGATGGCTGGCTGGTGATCAGCGGTTTTAATCCAGTCAGCCTGCTGGGAATAGGCAAAGCTATTCCGTTTTTACGCCGTTCGCCTGCAATCAGCAGCCGTATGTTTACCCTGATGCGCCAGCTTGACTGGCTATCGCTGCTGAATTTTGAGGTGCTTCATTATAGTCGTTTTC
This sequence comes from Citrobacter sp. UYEF32, assembly GCF_040546205.1. Classification (NCBI taxonomy): domain Bacteria; kingdom Pseudomonadati; phylum Pseudomonadota; class Gammaproteobacteria; order Enterobacterales; family Enterobacteriaceae; genus Citrobacter; species Citrobacter sp. UYEF32. The sequence goes on from NZ_JBEPNI010000003.1 coordinate 10,613, forward strand.
GGGTCATTCCCTGGACGAAGCAGGGGGGGAAACTGTTAAACACCCACCTGCCCGCATTGGGTTGCATGCAATTGATTGTGGCGCGTAAACGTACGATCCCGTTAACGCTCAATCCGATGAAGATGCGCCGGGCAAAACCCAGCGTACGGCAAACCGTCAGCGCAACCCGCCAGACACGTCAGCCCTGATCGGCCAGATAGCCGATATCCTCCTGCGTTGGCTTCGATGCCGCAGCGCGTGCGAGTTCATCGCAGCGTTCGTTTTCCGGATGCCCGGCGTGGCCTTTTACCCATTCCCAGCGGATTTTATGCTCGCCGAGGGCAGCATCCAGGCGTTGCCAGAGATCGACATTTTTCACCGGTTTTTTTTCTGCCGTTTTCCAGCCACGTTTTTTCCAGTTGTGGATCCACTGGGTGATCCCCTGGCGAACATACTGGCTGTCGGTGCTAAGAATCACTTCGCAATGTTCTTTGAGGGCTTCCAGTGCGACAATCGCGGCCATCAGCTCCATCCGGTTGTTGGTGGTCAGGCGATAGCCTTCGCTGAATGTTTTTTCGTGGCCGCGAAAGCGTAAAATCGCGCCATAGCCGCCGGGCCCTGGGTTACCCAGGCAAGAGCCATCGGTGAAAATTTCTACCTGCTTAAGCATCTCTGGTAGACTTCCTGTAATTGAAATCGAACTGTAAAACGACAAGTCTGACATAAATGACCGCTATGAGCACTGCAATTACTCGACAGATTGTCCTCGATACCGAAACCACCGGTATGAACCAGATCGGCGCACACTATGAAGGGCACAAAATCATTGAGATCGGTGCCGTGGAAGTGATTAATCGTCGTCTGACGGGGAATAACTTCCACATCTATCTTAAGCCCGATCGTCTGGTGGACCCGGAAGCCTTTGGCGTCCACGGTATTGCTGATGAATTTTTGCTCGATAAGCCCACGTTTGGCGATATCGCCGATGAGTTTATTGAATATGTGCGCGGCGCTGAGCTTGTCATCCATAACGCATCGTTCGACATCGGCTTTCTTGATTACGAATTCAGCAAACTAAATCGCGGCATTCCGAAGACCGAGACGTTCTGCAAGATCACAGATAGTCTGGCGCTGGCACGACGGATGTTCCCCGGTAAGCGTAATAGTCTTGATGCGCTTTGTTCACGTTACGAGATAGATAACAGCAAACGTACGCTGCACGGAGCATTACTCGATTCCCAGATTCTGGCCGATGTGTATCTGCTGATGACCGGTGGCCAGACGTCCATGGCTTTTTCGATGGAAGGCGAGGGGCAACAGCAACAAGGCGAGGCCGGTATTCAGCGGGTTGTCCGTCAGGCAAGTAAGTTACGGGTTGTTTTAGCCAGTGATGCAGAGCTGGCGGAGCATGAGTCACGTCTGGATCTGGTGCAAAAGAAGGGCGGAAGCTGCCTCTGGCGCGCGTAACCCCTTAACTTTTGATGATAAAATGGCTCTTTGGGTGATTTTTGCAGCAAACGATACAAATCATCAGAAAAAGCGTTGACGGCTCTAAGCACAATCCGTAATATGCGCCTCGTTCCCCAACGGGAACATCGCGGAGCGGTAGTTCAGTCGGTTAGAATACCTGCCTGTCACGCAGGGGGTCGCGGGTTCGAGTCCCGTCCGTTCCGCCAACATTCAGTTCAGGTGTTTATGACATCTGATAAGTAAGAAAACCGCAACGTTGCAAAACGGATGCGGTTTTTTTTCGTCCTTTGATATCCTCCCTCCTGAACCAGACTGAGAATTTTATATAATCTTTTTGAATAATATTCATATTGCTTTGTGTCATAAAAACCCGCGACGATTAGCTCAATCTATTCTGTTTTATCGATCTATGAAATTTTCCTGATACGTTAAATACTGACGTTTAGCAGCAGTCAATAAGAATATTTCGTGTAGATATAAAATTATTATCGTTGTTTTTTAACTATAACTTAAATATAACTTATTTATATGAGTGACTTTGAAAGTTGTGACGTCTTTATCCTAAAGTCTTTATTCTGTGAGTCTCGTTAAATTTTTGGATTTTTTAATGACAGCGTTAACGTCAACCCGTAATAGCGATTAAGCCTTACAGGGGCGTGTCTCTATGATTGTTATTGTTGTTATCCGGCTGTTTTTTGTATTTTTCCGTATCTTGCGTTTTAACGGTTGAGAGTGATAGCTTTAAAAATGATTACTACGCTACATCATGTGATTAATTTAAGGGAAGTATTAACCCAGGGAGAGAGAAAATGGCAGACAGTTTTCAAAATGAAGTTCCACCCGCTCGCGTCAATATTAAGCTTGATCTTCATACCGGAAATACAAAAAAGAAAGTTGAACTACCGCTCAAGTTGCTCGCCGTTGGTGATTACAGTAATGGCAAAGAGCAACGACCGCTCTCAGAAAGAAGCCGGATCAACATTGATAAAAACAACTTCAATGGCGTCATGGCTGAACTGGCACCAGAAGTAAATTTTACCGTTGAAAATACGATAGCCGCAGAGGGAAGCGAGGAACGAATCAGGCTTAGTTTCTCTGATATCAAAGATTTCGAGCCTGAGCAGGTCGCCCGCAATATCCCTCAACTTCGCGCGTTGATTGCCATGCGCAATTTATTACGCGATCTCAAATCCAACCTTCTGGATAACACGGAATTCCGCCGCGAGCTGGAGAAAATCCTCAAAGATACTGAACTGAGTAATGAGCTTCGGGCAGAGCTGACGGCACTGGTGCCTGAGTAATACATCTATTCAGTCGTATTCAGAAAGGACAATAAATAAGGACTTTAAGAAGGGAATGTTAATGTCTGTACAGGAAACCGCTTCACCGGGCGCATCAACGCAAACCGTCACAAAAGAGAATATCTACCAGTCGTTGTTTGAAAAAATTCACTTAACGCCCGTCACATCGTTAAAAGAAATTGGGGAATGGCAAAGTAATGAAGCGATGGCTGAAGCCAGCACCGATGAACGTGTCTCAGCTGCTATTCAGGTTCTACTTTCTTGCGTTGCCTCATCCGGGAAAAATATAGAGAAGTTGGATAAATCACTGCTGGATTTTCATATCAGTGAGCTTGACCGAAAAATTAGCGCGCAGCTCGATGCTGTCATGCATCATCCTGAATTTAAAAAGGTTGAATCCCTGTGGCGCGGGACGTGGTCGATGGTTAGTGGTATCGATTTTCGTAAAAACGTCAAAGTTGAATTGCTGGATGTCAGTAAACAGCATCTGCGCGAAGATTTTGACGATGCGCCAGAAATCATTCAGAGCGGGTTTTATCGGCACACCTACATTGAAGAATATGACACGCCAGGCGGCGAACCCATCGCGTCTGTCATTTCGAGCTACGAGTTTGACAATAGCCCACAAGATATTGCCTTACTGCGCAATATTTCCCGTGTAGCCGCGGCATCTCACATGCCGTTTATCGGGGCCGTCGGGCCGGCATTTTTCCTCAAAAACTCAATGGAAGAGGTTGCCGCGATTAAGGACATCGGCAACTATTTTGATCGTGCCGAATATATCAAATGGAAGGCATTCCGCGACACTGATGACGCGCGTTATATCGGCCTGACCATGCCAAATGTGCTGGGTCGTCTGCCTTATGGGCCAGATACCGTACCTGTTCGTAGCTTTAACTATGTTGAGGCAGTCAAAGGGCCGGATCACGATAAATATCTGTGGACCAGCGCTGCATTTGCGTTTGCCACTAACATGGCAAAAAGCTTCATTAACAACGGCTGGTGTGTGCAAATTCGCGGGCCACAGGCTGGTGGTGCCGTCACCGATTTACCAATCCATCTGTATGATTTAGGCACGGGTAATCAGGTCAAAATCCCGACCGAAGTGATGATTCCAGAAACACGCGAGTTTGAATTTGCGAACCTGGGCTTTATCCCGCTTTCTTACTATAAGAATCGCGATTATGCCTGTTTCTTCTCCGCAAACTCCACCCAAAAACCTGCGCTTTACGATACTGCGGATGCCACAGCCAATAGCCGTATCAACGCCCGTCTGCCTTATGTTTTCTTGCTGTCGCGCATTGCCCACTACCTCAAAATTATTCAGAGAGAAAACATCGGTACAACGAAAGATCGTCGTTTACTGGAACTGGAATTAAACACCTGGATCCGCAATCTGGTTACGGAAATGACCGATCCTGGCGACGAGTTGCAGGCTTCCCATCCGCTGCGTGATGGAAAAGTGGTGGTAGAGGATATCGAAGATAACCCTGGTTTCTTCCGTATCAGACTTTATGCGGTGCCGCACTTTCAGATTGAAGGGATGGACATCAACCTGTCGCTGGTTTCCCAGATGCCGAAAGCAAAAGCCTGATCTGCCGGTGGTATGATTTATGAAGATTTATCGTCCACTATGGGCTGAGGGGACATTCCTGTCCTCTCAGCAGTTTCAACAGCAGGCCCGCTGGGAAACATTCAGTAATTACAGCATTGCGCATATTGGTGCTCGCCATCCATGGGGCGTTGCTTGCGTTGAATTTGACGAAAGTGCCTTAGCCCTGGGAAAACTCAAAGCGCAATCATTGCGTGTCCGTTTTCCTGATGGCGTGCTGGTGGATACCGCCGTATCGGATGTGCTGCCACCTGCCTGCGATTTGACCAACGTTGCCGGAATAAATGCGCTTACGGTATTGCTGGCATTACCGCTGGAGCATAGCAATGGCGGCAATCTGGGGCAGGATGCGTTAACGGACAGGCCGCTTCGCTATCGTCAGGAATGGCAAACTGTACAGGATATCTATGGCAGCGACAGCGAAGACATCGCCGTTGAACGCTATGCGTTGTCATTGCGTTTTGCACATGACAACAATGCCGATTATGTCACCTGTCCGCTGGCGCGCCTGATTCGGGATAGTCAGGGCAACTGGGCGCTTGATGACAGCTATGTCCCGCCGTTACTGGCGTTTAACGCGCACCAGGCCGGGATGCAATGTCTGGAAATGCTGCAACTGCAATTACAGGCCAAAAGCCGTCGCCTGATGGCGATGCGCCGGGAGAGCAACCAGCGCATGGCGGATTTTGCCGTAGCGGATGTGTCCCTGTTCTGGTTATTAAATGCGCTGAACTCCGTCGAACCTATCCTGGCTGATTTCCTGCGCTACCCCGCCGTTCATCCTGAGCTTGTATGGCGTGAACTGGCACGCCTTGCCGGATCGTTATTAACCTTTTCACTGGATCACTCAGTCAGCGCGATACCTGCTTACATCCATGATTCACCATCGCAGACGTTTCCACCTTTGTTTACCTTGCTTAACACCTTACTTGAAGCCAGTCTTCCGTCGCGCGTGATCGCACTGGAACTGGACGCGCTACCCGGCAACCGTTGGAAGGCCGATCTACATGATCCGCGCTTGCGTGAAGAGGCTGATTTCTACCTGTCGGTACGTTCTTCGCTCGCCGCGCATCTGGTGATAAATCAGCTACCACGGGTGTGCAAAATTGGCGCGCCGGATGATGTCACCCATCTTATCAATGTGGCGCTGAACGGCGTCCCGATCGTGCCTCTGACCCAGGTGCCTGCTGCACTCCCGTTGCGGCTGGAAAATCACTATTTCGCTCTGGATATGCACTGTGCACCTGCCAAAGCCATGCTGGAGTCCGGGTGCTGCATGATTTACGTGCCTGGCACCATGGGTGATTTAAAACCCGAACTTTTTGCGGTATTGCGCGCATGAAAAACGATACGGAAATCAACATAGACGTACTGCTCCGTGATACCTGGCTAACGGTTGTTGAGCTACGACAGGGGACACATGCCCGACGGGGCGTGGCGTTATATCACCACTGTCAGCAACAGGTTGAGTGGGTTCGTCAGACGTTGCTCAATGCAGGGTTCAGCCAGCAGGACGCAGAACATATTACCTATGCCCAGTGTGCGCTGTTGGATGAAACAGTACTAAGCCGGGAGACGCCGGACGACGGGCAAAAGGTCTGGCTGGAAACCCCTCTCCAGGCGCATTTCTTCAATACCCTTCAGGCGGGCGAGTTGCTGTATGAGCGCATACGGCAGGTTCTGCATGAGCCTGCTCCTGTTCCTGCCGTGTTGACCTGTTTTCATCGGGTATTGCTGCTGGGGTTTCGTGGACGTTATCAGGATCCGGTATCGACGGATCGTGAAAAACTGATTGCGATGCTGAGTGAGCGCGTCACCCCGTTTCGAGTTTCGCCGGAGACCGCGTTACTCAATGCGGCACGACCCACGCGAAAATCACGCGTGTGGTACTCGCCTCTGTTCTGGTTAAGCTCGGCTGTGATTGTTCTTGTTGGTGTGTGGTGGGGGCTTGATAGCTGGCTCGACATGCTGGTGGATGAACTTTTGCCGCCCAGGCAGCGTTGAGGGAGTGCCGAGTGAAAAACACGCACAAACAGGCTGCTCTGCTATGGGGATTGTTGTTGCTTCTCGCGCTGTGGACCGTTTTTTCTCCCGTTTCAACGGCAGTGAAATACAGCCTGATGGCCGTGGTTGTCATCGGTGCTGCTATCGTCTGGTTCTTCTGGCGGCAGAAAACGCCACAAAAAGGGGGCGATGATAAGTGGTTGGCCTGTCTGCCAGCGGAGGGTTACCAACAGCCCGTCGTGCTGGTCTGTGGTGACGGGGCGAGGCAACTTTTCGCTGACAGCCCGCTGCGGCAGGTTCTTGTCGGACTCTATCTGCATATCGCTGATGAAGAACAGCTTGTTTCATTAACGGAATCCCTGTTGTCCCGTCGCCCGGCATGGAGTTCACAGATCTGCGTGGCCCGCACGGTGATACCAGTTCAGCATCAGGACATCGCCGTCCTTGCCGGGCAACTGCAACGTTTTTCCCGAACTCTGGTGCAATTACGGCGCAGGGTGGGCGCGAAGGTGCCACTGATCCTCTGGAGTTATCAGATCGAACCTGCAATAGAGGAATCTTCGCCATGGTTGATCTGTACCGGTCGTGATGCCCTGGTCATGACATCGGACCATGAGAACGCGCCGTCTGAGTGGATTGCTCAGGGCAGTATAGCGACAGGCAGTCAACGGCTGGGCCAGGTACTTCGGGCTGAGAATCTGCTGCTCTGGATGAAACAAATTGTGATGCCAGCGCTAAACAGGCAGGAGAGCGCAAGTTTACCGCTGGCTGTGGGGGCAGGCTTTGCGCCTTCTCTAGCGGAAAAGGACGGCAATCTATGGCAGCAATGGATAACTGACAAAACGTGCCTGACGCCAGACATATCGCAACAAACTGGTGCCAGAGACGCGTTGCGCTTTCCGGACGCGATCTTACCGTTACTGCCTCGTCAGTCGGGGCCAGGGTCCGTGCGGCGAGTATGGACGGCCTGGCTGGCAATGACTACCGTCGCCGGGCTTATCGCGCTTTGCCTGTCGGCAATGTCAAACCGCAATTTACTGCGTCAGGTCAGCGATGATCTGCACAAATACACCATTACCCCGATGTCCGACTCGGTGGCCAAAAGCCGTTATTTGTTGGTGCTAAAAGAAGACGCACAGCGGCTGGATGACTATTACCGCGAAGGAGAACCGCTGCGTCTTGGCTTTGGGCTTTACCCTGGCGAACGTCTACGCCAGCCAGTGCTGCAGGCGATACGTGGCTACCGCCCGCCGGAACCAAAGGGAGAAATTGTATCTGGCGGAGCGGTTCAGACTGTGCGCCTGGACAGTATGGCGCTGTTTGATGTGGGGCAGTCGAGGTTAAAAATCGGCTCGACAAAAGTACTGGTTGAGGCGCTGGTCAATATCAAAGCGAAGCCTGGATGGTTGATCCTGGTGGCTGGTTATACCGATTCCACCGGCGATGAAAAATCCAACCAACAGTTGTCGTTGCGGCGTGCCGAAGCGGTGCGTGACTGGATGTTGCAAACCAGCGATATCCCGTTCACCTGTTTTGCCGTGCAGGGACTGGGCGAAAGCCAGCCTGCGGCGACGAACGATACGCCAGAAGGCAGGGCAACCAACCGGCGTGTCGAAATCAGTCTGGTTCCGCGTTCAGACGCCTGTCAGGACGCGAAACAGCAAATACCGCCGGAGTTGGCGGTGTCTCAATTCAATCAACAAGGAGAGTAATTCTCATGGCTATTCCAGTTTATCTCTGGCTGAAAGATGACGGTGGCGCGGATATCAAAGGGTCCGTCGATGTTCAGGGGCGTGAAGGCAGCATCGAAGTTGTTGCGCAAGAACATACGCTCTACATCCCAACCGATAACAACACAGGCAAACTGACGGGCACCCGTATTCATACCCCGTTTCTTTTTACCAAAGAGATCGATTCGTCCAGCCCCTATCTGTACAAGGCCGTTACCACCGGTCAGACCCTGAAAACCGCTGAGTTCAAATGGTATCGCATCAATGATGCGGGCCAGGAAGTGGAGTATTTCAACACCACGCTTGAGAACGTCAAACTGGTGAAAGTCGCTCCGCTGATGCATGACATCAAAGATCCGGCGAAAGAGAAGCACAACCACCTGGAACGCATTGAATTGCGCTACGAAAAAATCACCTGGACCTACAAAGACGGCAACATCATTCATTCCGATTCCTGGAATGAGCGCCCCTCCGCCTGATAACTGCGGCAGACAGGAAACTGTCTGCCTTCTTACTACGTTTGCTGAATGCCGGATGGAGTCGGCACTGAGCAAACCCTGTCAATCCGCTGATGAAACCAGATGGGCCTGTGGTGATGGCTACGGGCGGTAGCATGGGGAAACGGCGGTTGCAGGAACTGAACATGAATACGTCAAGAAGGGACATCTATGACCGTAAACCACCCCGCGGCGCTGCTGCGCCGTCTTAACCCTTTTTGCGCACATGCGCTGGAAGCGGCCGCATCACTCTGCCAGACCCGTGCGCACGCAGAGATCACCATTGAGCACTTACTGCTGAAACTCCTGGAGCAAGGGGAAGGTGATCTCACCGTTATCTCCCGGCGTTATGAATGGGACCTGGACAGTGCCTGGCAGTCTCTACTGGCGCATCTGGCAACCCTTCCGCGCTCTGTTCATACTCGTCCACGATTATCTGATCAACTCATCACACTGCTGACTCAGGCATGGCTAATTGCCTCTCTTGAGGTTGATGCTCCGCAAATCCGCAGCCAGCACCTGCTGATGGCGCTGACAGAAAAACCTACGTTACTGGCGGCCAATGATCTGTGGATCCTGCTCAGCCTCGGGCGTATGCAACTGGAACGGCTACGTCCCTTGCTTGATGCGCAATCGGAAGAAAACCCGGGGCGGCAACGTCAGGTCAATGAACCGCTTATGGCTGATTTACCCGGCATTGCTGCGAATGAGCCAGGTTTAACCGAAAACGGAAGCAGTGCTAAACACGACGATCAACACCGCGTCGTTCTGGATCGCTTCACGGAGAATCTCACGCAGAAAGCGCGTGATGGTCGCATCGACCCGGTATTTGGCCGCGACACGGAGATCCGCCAGATGGTCGATATTCTCTCCCGACGCCGCAAGAACAACCCCATCCTGGTTGGCGAACCCGGCGTGGGCAAAACGGCGCTGGTGGAGGGACTTGCGCTGCGTATTGCAGAAGGCAATGTGCCGGAGAGTCTGAGAAAGGTCCACATCCATACTTTGGATCTGGGTCTGTTGCAGGCAGGAGCTGGCGTCAAAGGTGAATTTGAACAGCGGCTAAAAAACGTTATTGATGCGGTACAAAAATCACCGGAACCTGTGCTGCTGTTTATCGACGAAGCGCATACCCTCATTGGCGCGGGGAATCAGGCGGGCGGCGCAGATGCGGCGAACCTGTTGAAACCTGCATTGGCCCGGGGCGAGCTGCGTACCATTGCGGCTACCACCTGGAGTGAATACAAGCAGTACTTTGAACGCGACGCCGCACTGGAGCGTCGTTTCCAGATGGTGAAAGTGGACGAACCGGACGACGCTACCGCCAGTCTCATGCTCCGTGGCCTGAAAGCGCGCTACGCGCAACATCATGGTGTGCACATCACGGACGACGCGGTTCGTGCGGCGGTAACACTTTCCCGACGTTATCTCACCGGACGCCAGTTGCCGGACAAAGCTGTCGATCTGCTGGATACGGCTTCCGCCCGCGTGCGTATGAGCCTTGATACATTACCGGAACCCTTAACGCATATTCGTGCTTCACTCACCGCACTGGCCTTGGAAAAACAGGCGTTACAGGACGATAGCACGGTGGGAGACTATTCTTGTGGTGAACGGCTTGCGGCTATCGAGCGGGAAGAGAACGCATTGATCGTGCAACTCGATACCCTTGAAACCCAGTATCAACAAGAGCAAGAACTTACCCGACAACTGCTGGCCTGTCGCAGCGACCTCTCGCGTCAGGCGGATATTGTCGCTTTACAGTCACAGCTTCACCTTGTGCAACATGCCAGCCCGCTGCTGGGGCTGGACGTTGATGCCCGAACCGTTGCCACAGTGATTGCTGACTGGACAGGGGTTCCGCTCTCGTCATTGCTGAAAGATGAGCAGACGGCGCTGTTAAGCCTGGAAGAGAATCTCGCAACACGGGTCGTGGGCCAGGATGCCGCGCTGGGTGCTATTGCCCGGCGATTACGTGCCGCGAAAACCGGTCTTACGCCAGAAAACGGTCCGCAGGGGGTATTCCTGCTGACGGGGCCAAGTGGTACAGGTAAAACGGAAACCGCGCTTGCCCTTGCGGACACCCTCTTCGGCGGCGAGAAATCGCTCATAACTATCAACCTTTCCGAATATCAGGAACCCCATACTGTCTCTCAACTTAAAGGTTCTCCCCCCGGTTATGTGGGGTATGGGCAGGGTGGTGTACTGACCGAGGCTGTCAGAAAGCGTCCCTACAGTGTGGTGTTGTTGGACGAAGTAGAAAAAGCGCACCGCGACGTAATGAACCTGTTCTATCAGGTTTTTGACCGGGGATTTATGCGCGACGGTGAAGGGCGTGAAATTGATTTTCGCAATACGGTCATTCTGATGACCGCCAATCTCGGCAGCGAGCATGTGATGCAGTTGCTGGAAGAGCAGCCTGATGCCACGGAAAGCGAGATGCAGGCATTGCTCCATCCTCTCCTGCGCGACCATTTCCAGCCCGCATTGCAGGCGCGTTTCCAGACGATCATTTATCGCCCGCTCGGCCCTGCCGCGATGCGTGTCATTGTGATGATGAAGCTGGAACAGGTTATTCGTCGCCTGCGTGAACACTACGGCATGGAAACCGAGGTGAGTGAAGACCTCTATGACCAGCTCACCAGTGTATGTTTGCTGCCTGAGAGCGGCGCGCGCAATATCGATAGCCTGCTCAATCAACAAATTTTACCAGTACTGAGCCAGCAGTTGCTGACACATCAGGCCGCGCAGCAGAGACCTTTACATTTGAGACTGGGCTGGAATGACGATGAGGGTATTTCCCTTGAGTTTGACCAGGACACAGGAGACACCGCATGAACGCGCTCAGTTTTGACCACTCCCACCACAAATTAAAAATTCGAGGCCTGAGCAGCCCGCCTGATGTGCTCTCCTTTGAAGGCCGCGAGCACCTGAGCCAGCCATTCTGCTACGACATCCAGTTCACCAGCCGTGATAAAACCCTGGAGCCGGAAGCGGTGCTGATGCAGGACGGCGCGCTCAGCCTCTGCGCCCCGCCGGTTCAGGGGATGCCGGTACAGGTGCCGCTGCGCACCCTGTATGGCGTTCGTCTCCTAAAGCATACGAAGAAAAATATGGATTGAAATACTTCATCATTTTCAGAAGAAAAATCCTTCGGAAAGAGATTCTTTCATATCTACTGGTAATGTTTGCCTTTTTTATTTAATAATAAAAAGTACATTATGATAACGTTAATATAATATTTTAAATAAGGTACTGAAGTTCGCTCCGGATATTGAAATGAAAAAATATATTTTTCTCCCTTATCTTTTGTCATGCATTTTTTGTTGCGTTATAAATGCAGCAGAAAGTAAAGTTCTGGTATTTCCTTTGGATGTTACTCAATTGAGATACAGGCAGGCATTAGATATGAAAACATTGTTTGATAATTGTTCCTTTGTTGTCGAAATTCCCCCAAAATACAAGAGAAGACCTAATAATTTTAATCAACAAGAAGTCAGTATTCCAGTTAAAGGCGATAATTTTGGTTCGCCAAATATGGAAGTAGGTGTGCATTATTATGCGATTGGTAGTTTTGGTTATGATCATAATACTTTTAAATTGATCATTTATAACAAACCAGGGGAAGCAGATACTCCCTTGCTTAATGTGCAACTCAATAGTTATGCTCAGGATGGTAATTTAGTCGATGCTTTATTGTTGGATAGTGTTTTTTGCTATGAAGATATCGTTCGATTTTCTGATTTTGTTATTAATGCTGATTATACGGTAAATATTGATGGCAACGTCCTTTATAAGTATGAAGATGATATGGTGGTGAAAAACAAAAAACCAGTTAGCCAAGTTTATCTAAAAGAAAAGTATATAATAAAAAATGGTCGGTTTGAATTAATAAGTAGAATGAAAAGAAAGATGGAGTAGTGCTATATATCTTTGATTAATGTCATATGTATTTAATAAGTTTGTAGGAAAGCGATAATTATTGTTATTCTGAATTAGATAGTTTAGCCGATATCGAATGTTTTATGAGGCAATATAATTTAAATGAAAGGATGGACGGGTGTGTTTTAATATAAGAGAAAAAATAGTTACTGAGAAATAACTCTTGTAAAATATTTTTAAGTCTATGCAATTTAAGTTTGTGTCATAAATTCACTTGGGAGGCTTTTGAACACATTTTTTTGCAGTAATGATTATTCTCATTGATTTTGTTTTAATTTATTTGTTGGATTGCGGGTATTATCGTGGGGAGCTGGACTATTATGATATGATGCTGTTAGTAATGGAAATGTTACATATTACTCTCGCTCACTGTTGTAGTTCGATTTTTGATTGTTATTTTTAATGCAGTACTGCTGTTTTCAAGTTCTCGGCTCTTAATGAATGGTGGTTATCCGGGTGGTAAAATTAAGTTTTATCTTTTGTATGTGATTTATTTATTCAATATTGTAAATGGCTTATTGTTTTCTATTAAAAATTACATAAGAAAATATATTGAAGTTTTTGAATTAAATGTGTTCCCGTTCTTGATCATGAAATATGGTGTAGTTGTTAATCTTATTTATATCTTCCCTTTAGTAATGTCTATGGCGGCTTTTATTATATTAATTTACTTTACAAAGAAACAGTCGTGCCTTTTACTAAAGTAGGCTTGAGGGAGGGGGCAGTTTGTCGTTGAAATATATGATCCGTGGCAACAAATTATATGGAGAAATCCTGGTTGGTAGTGTATTGCGAAAAAAACTAAGGATATTTATGAGAATTATTGTGTATATACTGTCCTTGATTGCGTCTAGTGGCTTTACACATAGTAAAGAGATTAAAATATTGATGCTTGAATCATCCCGGTATCTAGACGATGGGGCAGACGATAAATTACTAAGATCAGCATGTCTAAAATGGCAACTTAGTACTGATGATATAAACAAGATATTCAATATTAGTGAGAGGTTTTCCAGTCATCAACGTATTGTCAGAGATTTTTATTGGTTGCCTTGTGAGATTAGTGGGGTACTTATTGCTAATGGTATTGAGTGGTCCTTTATTATCAATTCGGCTGCCACGGCAGTTTGGGAAAATGATAATGATGTAATATATTGGGGGTGCAGCAATGTAGAATGTGAATCATTTTTCCTTTTGCCATATGACGGGATGCGTGGGTTTTAATATTTATATAAATGAAGTTGTTATCTTTCCTTATATTTTATAAGCCACTCATGAAATTATTTCGCTGTATACAGAACGACGATCTTTCTCACGGACTGGAGGAATGAAATGGACATCCCGACTCTTAATTTTGACCACTCCCACCACAAATTAAAAATTCGAGGCCTGAGCAGCCCGCCTGATGTGCTCTCCTTTGAAGGCCGCGAGCATCTGAGCCAGCCGTTCTGTTACGACATTCAGTTCACCAGCCGTGATAAAACCCTGGAGCCGGAAGCGGTGCTGATGCAGGACGGCGCGCTCAGCCTCTGCGCCCCGCCGGTTCAGGGGATGCCGGTACAGGTGCTGCTGCGCACCCTGTATGGCGTCATCACTGGCTTTAAACAGCTTTCCACCTCGCGCGATGAAACACGCTATGAAGTGCGCCTTGAGCCCCGGCTGGCGCTGCTCGCCCGCAGCCATCAGAACGCCATCTACCAGAACCAGAGCGTGCCGCAGATTGTCGAGAAAATCCTGCGTGAGCGCCACGGGATGCTCGGCCAGGACTTCGTTTTCACCCTGACGGGGGAATATCCGTCGCGCGAACAGGTGATGCAGTTCGGCGAGGACGACCTGACGTTTATCTCCCGGCTGCTGTCGGAGGTGGGGATCTGGTTCCGGTTCAGTACCGACGTGCGGCTGAAAATCGAAGTCATTGAGTTTTATGACGACCAGAGCGGCTATGAACGTGGCCTGATGCTGCCACTGCGTCACCCTTCAGGGCTGAGCGACAGCGGCACGGAATCTGTCTGGGGGCTGAACACGGCATATCATGTGGTGGAAAAAAGCGTCACCACGCGGGACTACAACTACCGTGACGCGACCGCCGATATGACGTCGGCGTTTGATGCGACGGGCGGGGACAGCACCACCTGTGGCGAAGCCTGTCATTACGCGGACAACTTCCTGACGGCAGGCGACCCGGACACACCGGAAAGCGGGTCGTTTTACGCGCGTATCCGCCACGAACGTTACCTTAATGGCCGGGCCATTCTGCAGGGGCTGAGCACCAGCGCCCTGCTGATGCCGGGGCTGGAGATAAAGGTACCGGATGAAGACGCCCCGGCGGTGTTCCGCAGGGGCGCATTGATAACCGGGCTGACCGCCAGCGCGGCGCGAGACCGCAGTTATGAACTGACGTTTACCGCCATCCCGTATTCGGAACGCTACAGCTTTCGCCCGGCGCGCATCGCGAAGCCGGTGATGGCCGGAACGCTGCCCGCGCGGGTGACCAGCACAACGGCAAACGACATCTACGCCCATATCGATAAAGACGGGCGCTACCGGGTGAACCTCGATTTTGACCGCGAGGCCTGGAAGCCGGGTTACGAGAGCCTGTGGGTGCGGCAGTCCCGCCCTTATGCAGGTGATACGTACGGACTGCACCTGCCGCTGCTGGCGGGCACGGAGGTCAGCATTGCGTTTGAGGGAGGCAACCCGGACCGGCCCTATATCGCCGGGGTGAAGCATGATTCCGCCCACCCCGACCACGTGACGATTCAGAACTACAGACGCAACGTGCTGCGTACCCCGGCAAACAACAAGCTGCGCCTCGATGACGAGCGCGGCAAAGAGCATATCAAAATCAGTACGGAGTACGGCGGCAAGAGCCAGCTCAATCTCGGCCATCTGGTGGATGCGGGAAAACAGCAGCGCGGGGAAGGTTTTGAGCTGCGCACGGACATGTGGGGTGCCATCCGGGCGAAAAAGGGGATATTCATCAGCGCCGACGGTCAGGAGCGGGCGCAGGGGCAGGTGCGGGAGATGGCGGCGGCGCTGGGGATACTGAGCGGTGCACAGTCGCAAATGGCGTCTCTGTCGGCGGATGCGGAAACGGCGAATGCTGACCCGGCAGACCTTGCGTCGCAGGTGACGTTGCTGGAGGAGCGTGTAAAAGAACTGACGCAGGCGGTGGTGCTGTTAAGCGGTCCGAAAGGCGTGACCCTGGCCAGCGGTGAACATATGCAACTGGCGGCGGCCAGAAGTCTCGAAATGAACGCTGGCAATAATGCCGATATTGGGGTGATGAAAAACCTGTTTATCGGTGTGGGGCAGGCCCTGAGTGTATTTGTACGCAAAGCGGGGATTAAGCTGTTTGCCAATAAAGGTGCGATCTCACTACAGGCGCAGAACGACCTGATGGAATTACTGGCGAAAAAATCGATAGAGATCACCAGTACGGAAGATGAGATCATTATTACCGCGAAGAAGAAAATCACGATCAACGGTGGCGGAAGTTATATCCGTCTGGATCCCTGCGGAATAGAAGCCGGTACGCAAGGTGAATATAACGTCAAGGCAGGATATTACGGGCGTAAGCCAGGGGAAGTTAAGACGCCCGATATTAAGATTATGCCTAAAATCGTGGACAGGGCATTAGATTTTGATGAGCAATTCCAGTTGTTTGATAGTACTGGAGAGCGAGTGCTTGGAAATGTTAATTATAAAATAGTTAGTTCATCGGGTGAGATATGGGAGGGGATCACAGATGAGCATGGATTTACTGAGAGGGTGTTTACCGAGAATGAGTCAGGTTTGTCAATTACGTATAATTCAAAATGAGATTGATTTATGACTTCAAGAACGCAACGAGCTGTTAATGCTGGACGGACTAATGATATTCAAGGGACTATTGTTCGGGTAATTTCAGCACCATCCTCAATCAGTTGGATAAGTCCGGAGGATAATTCTACTTTCAATATTGGATGTGATGCAACTTTTCCTGAAATAATTTTTGAATTCTATTCTGATATGCCACCACCATACTTGTGGAACTGGGAAATTAAGTGGGAAGCTAAAAGTAGTGGCCTACGAGAGAGGGCTAGACGTGGAAGAGTTATTAGGACTTTTTCTAAGGCTGGGGATTTTTCTTCAACAGAGAAAAGGTGGCAACTGAATGTTGGAGAGGAAATTATAGGAGGGGATTTAACTGTTAGTGTAAATGTTGGCGGGGAGGTAATTCGTAGAACTGTTAAAATTAGAGAGGAAAATCCATCAGCGGAAGATGTCTCATCTTATATTAATAGCATTGAAAACCTTGAAGGATTTGATAAATTGCTTGAGCAGGAAACAAGGAATAAGCATTTTATCAATTTTGATAATGAACCTGTAGTTGCATTTGATGGTGGGTATGGGATAACTCAGATGACTAATCCTATCCCTACATATGAGCAGGTGTGGAATTGGAAGAAAAACATAGATGGAGGCTCTGACCTATATATACAAAAAAGGAAAAATGCTCAAAATTATCTCGGTAAGGATGGAAGAACTTATACAGAAGAGCAATTGCAACATGAAACAATTAGCCGTTGGAATGGTGGCGCCTACCATGAATGGAATGAAAGTGAGCAACAATGGCAAAGGAAGAGTAACATTTTGTGTGATTCTCAAACAGGAAATATAGGATGGGATACTACAAATCCATCAAATCAAGATAGAACAGAAGAAGAATTACATGATCGGGATCATGAGCAGTACAGTATGGGAGGTGCGGGACAGGATGATGAGCATCCGTGGCGATATTCTGGGGTTTGCTATGCGGATCATGTCATTGATTAACATTGTGTTTTTTTTACTAAATACTCAAATGGCATATTCAAGAAATGCCAATTCTCTGCAGGTATTATCTGATGTTGATCCTGTACTGAATTTTTTTTCATTAGAAAATAATTTATTTTTGGTTAATGCAAGAGATATTTTTTTCTATAAAAAGATCGGCACTGTGAATGGAATACAATATTTTGTCTTTTTTGAAAAAAAACCGAGTAACGTTGACACACCTGAGGGGTTCTGTGGATCTGGTAATGAAATTTGGCTGAATCTTTATAAAGTAGGTGAAAAAGCTAGTACTTTTATTGACCAGGTTTTGATCAGCAGTTGTAAGGAAAGCTTTTCAATGGATAGTTTGGAATCTGGAGCGGGAAATAGTGAAAGTGATTATAGCTCTTTTTCATGGAATTCATTGGGGTTCAATATTAAATGGTTTTCTAAATATGACCAGAAAGGGATGGTTGTTGATAGTACAAATTATATAATAGAGAGTGAAGGTCTGTCTAAAAAAGATATTCTTAGTCCTATGATTTATGAAAGATAATTATGACTGTTTTAATTATTATAGGGCTGTATTTGGCAAGGGTAATTTTTTATAGTTTTCATTGTCTTTTTTCTTATTGTTTTTTTTCTAATGACGAAATTATATAGCTCAGGGTCATGAAAAGGAAAGGGTATTATTTATGATGATGCAAGGAGGTTTGGTGGGAGAGTATGTTTATCAGATTTTTTTGATTGAAGATAATCATAGTGGTTTTTATATAAGAAGTAGGTGAAATTTACATAGTAATAAGTAGGTGTGATTTTTATTTTAATGGATACTGTATGTGGTTGATATGTTCTTTTTGTTTTTTTAATGATT
The DNA here is from genome assembly GCF_040546205.1 of Citrobacter sp. UYEF32. NCBI lineage: Bacteria > Pseudomonadati > Pseudomonadota > Gammaproteobacteria > Enterobacterales > Enterobacteriaceae > Citrobacter > Citrobacter sp. UYEF32. The sequence continues at coordinate 28,819 of NZ_JBEPNI010000003.1, forward strand.
ATTTGAAATAAAAATGGATATTATTATGTCGGTTCGTCTTAATACTATTCCTGATGCAAAGGATTACCCCAAAAAAACTGGTTGTGTTAAATGGATAATGGTTTCTCTGTTGCTGCCACCTACAGTTTTAGTGTCAGTGTTTCTTCCATTTAGAAATGAATTTGCAATAAGTGGTTGGTACTTTTGGGGGGCGGTTTCCGGTATTTTCATTTTTATATGGTCACTCGCCGTATCAGTCTATTGGTTGGTTTTTATAACACAATGTATCCGAGTGGAGGCGTGGAATAAGCGTCGTGAAGAAGTGATTTTACGGGAAACTCAACGGGGGCGACGTGCGTTGCAAATATTAAACCTTTCTTTGCACACGGCAATGAACGGTGATTCTTTAGTTGAAACCACGATGAACTTTTTGACCCGCCAGTCGCGGTTAAGTACTTATTCTGTACTGCGTGGTGAAAATATGGTTCGCCGTAGTGTAATTCCAGTGTTAACGGATCAACCCATAACCAGTCGTTTACCGGAAATTATTTCCCGTCTTTTCAGTGACATCAAACCCCAACTATGTCGATTACCCGATGATTTTCACATCAACGTGTTTTTTGAGATTAATACATCACTATCCGTGCCAATTGTTATAGATATCTGCAAGGACGAGTGGCAAAAAGCCGGATTTTCCAGAACATGTTTATTTTCAAATTCCGCGAGGGGATTAGCTGTCATAGACGACTGGCTTGATAACGACATTCACAAAAAAGCTGTTTTGCTGGTCATTTCCTTACATTTGGAACCAGAGCAACCAGAACTCACTGCTGAGTCTGCCTGCGCTTTGTTGATGGCTAACAGGTTAACTCAACAGGCAATTACACCACTGGCACTGTTGCATCGCCCTGAGCGACTTATTGACACAACCGCCATGGTCGAAGGGATTAAACAGGCGCTTGACTGGATGCCTGTAAAACCTGATGCCCTGTCGGGTACGTGGACTGCGACGTTGAATGCGGAACAGCGGGTTGCCTTGCTGTCACTTAACGAGCCATTTATTCAGGAAGCTTCGCTCTATGAACTTGACGCTTTTCTGGGGCGTTCAGACATGGCTGCACCGTGGTTATCAATTGCAGCTGCCTCACTGGCAGCCATGCATTTACACCAACCCCAGTTGGCGCTTAGTGGCGAACAGGGCGGGGATTCTTTGTGGGCGGCGGTGGTATCACCGCATGCTTTAGCTCAGGAGGCATCATAGTGGTTACGGAATTAAACCGTCTTCGGCCTCGTTCGTTCTCTCGGCCGATAATGTTTTTCACCGTTACGGTAGTCATTGCGTTATGTACGTTAATTTACCGTAAACCTATGCTCGTGGGAGTCGAGTCGGGCAGCCTACAGCAGACATACTGGATGGCGGGTGTGATTGCGGGCGGCCTGATTTTTCTCATCATTATGGGCGCTTACAATTTGTTAAACCGCCACTCGGCTATACAAGATTTTGAAATTCGCAGACAGCTTGCTGCCGGGGATGACTATCGGCCTGTGACGGAGAAAAAAGTAGATAATTGTAATCCGGTATGGGGGGAAATGGCTTCTTTCGTACGCACCCGCTACGGCTTCTTCTGGCGCTATAAAATCCGTCTGCTCCTGATTATCGGTGAGCCCGCCGAAGTGGAATCCATCGCACCGGGTTTAACAGAACAGCACTGGCTTGAAGGCGACGGTATCGTACTGATCCATGGCGGCAGAGCGTTAGCCGAACCGGATGCTGAACTGTTGGCGTCATTGCGAAAACTGCGCCGCCACCGCCCACTGGATGGGGTTGTCTGGCCGCTGACGGCGAAACAGAGCCAGCAGAGTGCGCAAATGGATAAGGCCTGGCGCGGGCTGACCGACAGCGGAAAACGACTCGGGTTTCAGGCCCCGCTCTATTTATGGCAGATCTGCGACGATGGCGGTTATCAGACCGAACGCACCACACAGGCGGTGGGATGCCTGCTGCCTGAACATTGCACGGCAGAACATCTGGCTTCCATGCTGGAAGCGCAAACCCCACAACTAACAGAGCAGGGGATGCAGCAGTTACTGCGCGATAATCGCCACGATTTCCTGTTGCGCCTGGCACATTCCCTGCAAAAAGAGGGCGTTGCTCACTGGCAAAACACATTGAAACCTCTGTTGTCGGGCGGAGCATATTCCCTCTCATTACGTGGCCTGATGTTCAGTCCGAAGCATGTGGCCGGAGCAGATACCGCGCCTCACGCCTGGCTTCCCTCTCCGGTATGGGTGGGTATTACGGATGATAAGGTCCGGGGGCGTAAGGTGGGATTCCCGTGGGCACATGCAATGATGGCAATGCTGGGCATAATGGTGATGGTGTGGGGAACCGGGCTTCTGACGTCTTTTCTGACCAACCGCATGCTGATTCAGGATACCGCCGCGCAGACAGCGCACGCACTGAACACTCGCCTGCCGCTTTCAGAACAACTGATAGCACTGCATACATTACAGAGCGAACTGGAGCGCCTGCAATACCGCGTTCGTCACGGTGCGCCGTGGTATCAGCGTTTCGGACTGGAGCGTAACACGCAATTGCTTGATGCGGCATTTCCCGGTTATGCGCAGGCTGCCAGCCGTCTGGTGCGCGATGTGGCGCTCTCACATCTGCAACAGCAGCTAAACACCTTTGTCGCCCTGCCTCCTGACAGCCCTCAGCGGACGGCAACAAGTGAGCAGCGATATAAACAGCTTAAAGCGCTGCTGATGATGTCCCGTCCGGAAAAAGCGGATGCGGCCTTTTTCAGCGCCACGCTGATGGCCGATGGTCTGCGCTATCCAGGGGTGGCGGAAGGTCTCTCGCAGAGTATCGTCCCTTCGCTACTTGCCTTCTGGGGCACGAATCTGGCTGAACATCCGCAATGGAAGGTGGCGTTGCAACCTGAACTGACCGCCACCGTGCGAAAAATCCTGCTGCGCCAGATTGGCGTACGCAATGCGGAAAACACGCTCTACCAGAATGTGCTGAAACAGGTTTCCCGAAACTATGCAGATATGACTCTGACGGATATGACCAGCGACACCCAGGCCGATGCGCTTTTTAGTACTGAGCAGATCGTACCGGGGATGTTCACCCGCCAGGCGTGGGAAGGGCAGGTAAAAGAGGCGATAGAGCAAGTTGTGGCGGCCCGACGCGAAGAAATTGACTGGGTGCTCAGTGATCGCGATAAGGGCGCGTCATCCGATGTATCGCCGGAGACGCTACGCGCCCGACTCACAGAGCGTTACTTCACCGACTTTGCCGGAAGCTGGCTCTCTTTTCTTAACAGCCTTCGCTGGAAAAAGGAAGGCACGCTGTCCGGTGTACTCGATCAACTGACACTCATGGCTGATGCTCACCAGTCGCCGCTCATTGCCCTGATGGATACGCTGGCGTGGCAGGCGGCAACGGGGCGACCGAACCGTGGATTGTCGGATTCATTGACGACATCGGCAAAGGCACTCTTTAACGGCGAAGAACAAGGCCGTCAGGACGAAACGCCTCCCGGCCCGCTGGATAAAACCTTTGCCCCGCTGCTGCGGCTGACGGGGGAACGCGCTGCCGGTAGCGGAGACGCGACGCTCAATCTGCAGACTTATCTGACGCGCGTTAGCCGTGTGCGGCTCAAGCTGCAACAAGTCATCAACGCCCCGGATCCGCAGGAAATGACGCAACAACTGGCGCAGACGGTGTTTCAGGGTAAAACCGTCGATCTTACTGATACCCGCGACTATGGTCGTCTGGTTGCCGCCAGCCTCGGAGAGGCATGGAGCGGCTTTGGTCAGGCGCTGTTTGTTCGCCCGGTTGAGCAGGCATGGCGACAGGTGCTGACACCCGCGGCGGAGAGTCTCAATCGGCAGTGGCAGCGTGCCATTGTCAGCCAGTGGGAACAGGATTTCGCGGGGCGCTACCCCTTTAGTGCCACGCAGAATGATGCCTCGTTGCCTTTGCTGGCGCAGTACCTGCGCGACGGTGGCCGCATCCATCAATATCTCGCCATGCACCTTGGTGGCGTGCTGAGACGCGAAGGACGAGACTGGGTGACCGATGCCACGAACACACAGGGTTTGGTAGTAAATCCGGCGTTTTTGCGTTCCCTGAATCAGCTTGGCGATATCACGGATGCCGCCTTTGCCAGCGGAGATGCCGGAATACATTTTGATCTGCGAGCCAAACCCGCGCGCGATGTGATGAAAACGCAACTGACGGTTGACGGGCAAATACTGGAATATTTCAACCAGAAGGAGCGCTGGCAGCGCTTTACCTGGCCTGGTGAGCAGTGGCACCCCGGTACGTCGCTGAGTTGGACCAGCACGCAGAACAGCGAGCGTATTTTGGCAGATTACCGGGGAAGCTGGAGCCTCATCCGCTTACTGGAACAAGCGGAAGTTACACAACTGGACAGCAGCAGCTACAAAGTGCTGTGGCGCGCCCCGGACGGCCTCCCGTTGCATTACCTGATGCGCGTTGAGCAGGGAAAAGGGCCGATGGCACTGCTGGCACTGAGAAATTTTCGCCTGCCACAGCAGATCTTCCTGACCGGGAACGTCATGGCAGAGTCGCAAGAACAGGGAGAGCACGAGGATGAGTGAGTTGCTACAGCAGTTAACCCGTAGCTGTTTTAGCGATGGCGATGTCCTGCAGGCTGCGCGCGAGCAGACCGCGTTATGGCAGAAATGGTTATTGCCAGTAAAAGAAGACGCACCCGTTGGCGAAGACCCGGGCTATCACGACGATTTTCTGCTTATGCGCGATGAGATGAACAAGCTGTCGGGCGCAGACACCGCATTGATTTGTACGCTGGCGGAATCCCTCATTCTGACTCAGGCAAAAGATCTGCGTATCGTGACCTATTACATCTGGGCACGGCTACATCGCGACGGCGAGCGTGGCTTAGCTGAGGGGCTGGCGTTGCTGGCCGGGCTGGTTGAACGCTTTGGTACCGCGCTACTACCCTCCCGCCCGTCGAGCCGAAAACTGGTGCTTGAGTGGCTGGCCGGAGACAAAATTCTTGATAGCCTGGCGCGATTTCCGGAAGTGGCAAAGGCGGATTTTTCCAGGATCGTCGCCGCGCTGAATTTGCTATCAGTATCATTTGCAGCATGGACAGAAGACAAACAGCCGCCTTCGCTGATGCCGCTTATTCACGCGTTGGAGTCACGTCTGGCGCAATCGGGCGGGATGAATGCCGTTGTACCTCAAAATAGCGCGGCCCTCTCGCCGCCTGTCGCTTCTTCCCTTATTGACTCGCCGTCGTTGCAGGTTATTCATTCCGGACGCGATTTGCTGGATCAGGCCAAAACGCTGTCACGTTACCTCAATGAACAGCCCCGCGGCTGGCTGGCGGCACATCGCCTGATGAAAACCCTGCGTTGGGACACCGTTCATGAGCTTCCGCCCGATGTCGACGGCAAAACGCGGCTGTCTCCACCGCGCACGGAATCGCGTAATCAACTTAAGCGATTGTATACACAGCAGAACTGGACAGAACTCCTGGAACAAGCCGACCGGATGTTCGGCGAAGGTGTATGTCACTTCTGGCTGGATATTCAGTGGTATCTGCACCAGGCGCTAGGCAAGGCAGGGCCGCCGTGGGACAGGTGGACATCTGTTGTCCGTCAGGATCTGGCGTTGTTGCTGGAACGGTTGGCTGGGCTGGAGCAGCTTGCATGGAGTGACGGTAGCCCGTTTGCGGATGACGTAACGCGAAACTGGATTGCACAGCAGGTTATACCGCGGGATGAAGGGGCATGGCTGGCAGGCGGGGCGGCTCTCTCTGGCGAATCCTCCCTCGATGATCTTTTGGCGCTGGAACCCGAAGCGCAGGAGCGTGCCGACAGTGAAGGGGTCGACGCCGCGATGGGCTGGCTCCAGTCACGTCCGGGGATTGTTACCGCGCGACAGCATCTGCAATTGCGTTTACTCATGGCCCGGATCGCGGAGCAATACGGCAAAACAGAGATGGCGCTGTTGCTGTTAGATGAACTGGACGGGAGTTCGCAGGGGCTGACGCTGGCCCAATGGGAACCCGAGCTGATCTTCGAGATCAAAGCCCGGCAGTTGAAGCTGCTGCGTTTAAGGGCTCATCGCTATGCGGATAAAGCGCTGCTGGCGCGAAAAATGGAAACCCTGCTCGGCACGCTGGTGGCGATAGATCCCGCACGTGCTGCCGTATTGTGCGATTCGCAACATAAGGATTGAAGACGATGGGACGAGGCTATTTTCTGGTCAGAGGTGATATAACCACCTGTGGCGGCAGGATCATTGAAGGCGCGGATGACCATACCATTATGGGTATACCTCAGGCACGCGATATGGATAGAGTGACCTGTGGCAGATATCCAGGAATGTTTATTATTGTAGGAGGTGTTCCGCAGACAGATATTCACGGCCGGCTGATGGCAGGAACTCTGGACAGTAAAAGCTCCTGCCCATGTCAGTCGCGATTTATCGCGTCGATGATGAATGATGTTTATGAGGTAGACGGAGGTAATACTGATGCTGGAAACGAACAAGAAAATGAAAGTGAAAATAAATATAAATTTAAAGTTTTATTGATCGATTACGAAAATGAATATCCTATATCTGGTATTGATATTGAAGTAAATGGATATGGCACCAGTCAGACGGATATAAATGGATTTACTTCTTTATTTGACCCTGTTAACTCCCGTGATTTAAAAATTTCGGCAAAAGGATAAAAATATGAAATCAAAAAATCCAAATGAAGTTGATCTAACTCTTGGTGGTAATAATTGTCATTCTTATACAATTGAATTGGATAATGTAAAAAATGAACAGGTTGTAATTCTTTCTGCTGGATGTTTTTGTGATTTTGTTGATGAAAAAAACTACCCGTTTTCTAACGAGGTTTTTGACTGGATAACATCTATTAAAAATTTAATAAATAAGTACGCCAGTAAATATGATGTCCCGCCAATTGCTATAGCAGGCTGTTTGGCAAATGAGTACAATACCAGATTTAGTAAAGAATATACGTTATTAAAATCTCTTTTTGATGGCATGCAGGATTCTATTATTCCTATCGATGGATGTGATCCTGTTGAGTGCTTATTACCGAAAGACCCTAATACGGAGCAAAATATAGCAGTTTTTGAATTGTTATCAGGTAGAAAAATAGAAAAGAAAGAAAATACTGTAAACAGAAAGCTTGAGGAAGAATATCAAGTGCTAAAAAAAACAGATCCTAATAATGAACTCAGAAGATCTAACAAACAACGACTTTTTTATGCTGTTGCAGGTGATTATGGTAAGGGGAATATTTCTTTGCGAACAGCATATGACATGTATGATAAATATAATGGTGAATTCGATAAAAAAATGTCAAGACTTGATATTCTTAGATATATTGTTACGGATGAAGGTGCTGTAAAATTTACTACAATTTATCTTTATGATGCAAAAATGAAACTTGCTCAATATGTGCATGGGCATCCTCCAAGACGGTATGAGGCTGTTCTTGTAACATATTTTAAACAAGGTCATTCATATATTAATAGTTACTTAGAAAACATAAGAAAAAGTGGTGAAAATCGTCCTATCGGGCCGGGGGAGGGATGTGGGATATGTAAACAAAGGGAACGTTTTGCCGAAATTTTAGGCGTTCAGATAAAAAAACTTATACTACAGGGGTAGGTTATGCCTGCATTATACAGGATTTTTTTTCCCATAATTCTATTCCTTTTTGTATGTGAGTTAAGTTCGCAGGTTTATTCTCTTCATGTATCTATCAGAGAAGCCAGACTAAGAGTTTTATTAATAAATCCCGGCTTGATTTCTTTATTGCCACTTTTTTTTCTTATAATTCTCTGAAAACAAGATTGTACGTATTTGTTTTGTCAATTATTGTTACAGTGCTATTGGGGTTATGGCCTTTATCTTTGGGCAATAAAGAACTGATTTTAGGTGTACAGCTGAGTTTGTTTTTATTTTTCTTATGGGGTTATAACAATAACATAGCAATCAAACGCATTTCCTTGTTATTCGCTTGTATAGTCTGTGGGGGAGCTTTTTTTGGTATTTTTAGGCAGTTATATCTGGAGAGACAATTTCAACAACACAACTATTGTATCGATAATAAACGTAGTGGTTGTGGTATGTCATCAGTCTGTAGCGTTTATATCGATATAAAAGAGTGTGGCAGTAACCAGCCTGTAATATACGATTTATATCATGGTGAAGGTTATGCTTTTATAAAATATGGTTATGAACGTGGGATGCCTTTACTCTATCTGAATGGTGGAGGGAAAAGAATGGTGACATATGCCTTGTGCAAAGATAGGCTTGAACGAGTTTTTGAAAATGAAAATATTTCTTGTGAATAAAAATCAACATTCGTATGGATATTATGTTCATCATTGGTAGTAGGGCAATGACAATGGAAATTATTCAATTTTGACAATAGTCAAAAAATAATAGTGAGTTAACGAAGGAAATAACGGAATTTGTTATATATGTCGTATTAACTGAAAGTAATAAGGGATTTATAAATTTTATTTATTCTATCTGACAGCTCCTTCGTCAAAGGATTTTCATGGACGATTTAACCCAACGCTACTACGAAGCCGAAATGCGCTACCTGCGCGAAGCCGGTAAAGAATTCGCGCAGGCATATCCCGACCGCGCGGCAATGCTGAACCTCGACAAACCTGGTGCTCGCGATCCGTATGTGGAGCGCCTGTTTGAGGGTTTCGCATTCTTAATGGGGCGGCTGCGTGAAAAACTGGATGACGATTTGCCGGAGCTCACCGAAGGGCTGGTCAGTCTGCTCTGGCCGCACTATCTGCGCACCATTCCCTCACTGTCTATTATTGAGCTGGCAACCGATTTTCGGCTGATGAAGCAGAGCGAAACGCTCAGCCAGTTTCAGGTGTTGTCACGCCCGATTGGTGAGCGAAAAACCCGCTGTCGCTACACCGCCACGCGCGATGTCACGCTCTATCCGCTGGCTTTGCCTGACGTGTCACTGCAGTACGAGCCGGACGGACGTTCTGTCATTCGCCTGCGTTTCGAATGCAGCCCGCTGGTCGGCGACTGGTCGCAAATTGATTTATCACGACTACCGTTGTATCTGAATGCCGACAGCCCGATAGCCTGTGCCTTACACCGGGCGCTAACGCTGGGAACGCAACAGATCTGGCTGCGTTTGCCGGGGCATGAGCGGCGTGTGCTGGAGGGCCATTTTTCTGCGCAGGGATTGGGCGATGATGACAGACTGTGGCCTAAAGGAGAATCCGCATTTAGCGGCTATCAGCTCTTACTTGAATATTTCACTTTCCGTGAAAAATTTATGTTTGTAGCGCTTCATGGACTGGAAAACATCGCCTGGCCGGAAGGAATAAAGGGTTTTGAGCTGGATGTTGTGCTGGTGGAAAGTTGGTCCCACGATTTGCCGTTCAATGCCGACACTATCCGCCTGCATTGTGTTCCGGTTATCAACCTGTTCCCACTAGAGGCTGACCCGCTGCATCTCTCTCCGCTGGAAAACGAATATCTCCTGCGCCCCATGCGTATCCAGGATGGGCATACTGAAATCTATTCTGTTGATCGAATCGTCTCCTCACGCCACACCGGCAATCAGGCGTATGTCCCGTTTTCCAGTTTTCGCCATCGGGGCGGCATGTTGCGTCACGATGCCCCCGAACGCTATTACCACACGCGGGTGAAGCGTAGCCCCTCGGGGCTGCATGATAGCTGGTTGATTTTGGGGGGCGATGCGTTTGACGCGGACAGGCTTCTGGAAGATGAAACCTTGTCACTGAGCCTGACGGGCACCAACGGCCAGCTTCCGCGCAAGGCGTTGCAAAGCACGCTTCTGGACACCCCGCTCCATGCGGCGCAAAACAATCTGCGGGTCCGTAATCTCTGCGCGCCGACGCAGCCTTGTTATCCCCCTTCGCGTGACCGTTTCCACTGGCGGGTACTCAGTCATCTTGGCTCAAACTTTCTGTCGATGATGGATAACGCGGAGATCCTGCGCGGCACGCTGGCGCTCTATGACTGGACGGAGAGCGAGATGAATCGCCGTCGTCTTGAGGCGATTGTTGATGTTCAGCACCATCTCATTCAGCGTTTCGAAAAAGGCTTTCTGCTGCGCGGAGTGGACATTCAGGTCACCCTCGACAGCAAAGGTTTCGCCGGGGAGGGGGATATCACCCTGTTTGGTGAACTCCTTCATCGCTTCTTCGCGCTCTATGCCGATATCCATCTTTTCACACAACTCACCGTAATATTGCAACCCACAGGGAAGTGCCTGCAATGGACCGAACACCACAGCCAGCGCGTACCGGGCTGATACATCGACTGAAGCCGCACATTTCGCGGATTAATTTTTACCGTTTTTGCCAGTATCTGGAACAAGCTGCGCCACACGCCCCGCCGTTAGGTAGTAGCGCGAACCCTGCTGATGATCCCGTGCGCTTTCGCCCTCATCCGGGGATGGGATTCCCTGCAAGCGAACTTAAAGCGGTCGAGCACCATTCGCAGCAGCCTGACGCGCCAGTGACAGTACGCACCACTTTTCTGGGGCTTTACGGCGTCGATTCCCCTCTGCCGACGGCTTACCTGGACGACATCGCACAGGGAAAGGACGGGCATGAAGCGGTAATGGCGTTTCTGGATATCTTCAACCACCGTTTTACCACGCAGTACTACCGCATCTGGCGCAAATACAACTACCCGGCGTCGTTTGAACCGGGGGCAAGGGATGCGATTTCACATTGCCTGCTGGGGCTCATTGGTTTGGGCATTCCCGGTAGCGAAAACCATATCGCCACGCCCGTTTCGCGTTTTCTGGCACTGTTGAGCGTGATGCGCCTGCCAACGCGTACAGCGGAAGGCGTGACAGCGTTAGTGGCACTGCTTGCGCCAAAGACCCAGGCAACGGTGACACCACACGATCCGCAGTCTGTTGTACTGCAAACGCGGGCCTGCCTGTCCCGAACGTCCCGCATTGACCTGACAACGCGCGCTCTGTTGGGGCGAACCGGCACGGACGTTAACAGTCAACTGTTACTGCAACTCTATACCGAAGAGGCTGACGAAGTGCGCGGATGGCTGCCGGGAGGGCAGTTGCATACCGATCTTCTGGTGCTGCTGCGTGTATATCTTGGCTGGCGTTGCCAGGCGCGGCTACAGCTCACGCTTCCGGTCAGCCTACTGCCGGCGGCACAGCTAGGGAAACAGCGCGTTCAGATTGGCCTAACCGGCATTTTACGAGCCTCAGGTTCCGCGCCAGACACCGGGACTGTAACGGTGAAACTTGGCCGCTATCAGGGACTCATGCCAGGTTCAACACGATGGGACAGGGAGAGAATCACGCATGTTCATTATCCACTGTAAGCGCCGGGCGTTGGCCTGCGCGATGGCGTTGTCAGTTTTCCTGACAGGCTGCGGGCTGGGGCAAAAGGTGATTGAGGGCTCGAAAAGTATGGCGAGAGCTATCTTCTATAAACAGATCCATACCTTGCATCTGGATTTCATCTCGCGTGGCGCGCTCAACACGGACGCGCAAGACACGCCGCTTTCCACCATGGTGCATGTCTGGCAACTCAAATCGCGCACCCGCTTTGATAAAGCAGATTACGACACCTTGCTCATGCAGGAAGAGTCGGCACTCAACGGCGATGTTCTGGCGGAACATTCAGTCTGGATTAAACCCGAGGGTGCGGTTTCGCTGGATGTGCCGCTCGATAAAGAGACGCAGTTTATTGCCATTGCCGGGCAGTTTTATCAGCCGGATGAAACGCGTAATAGCTGGCGTTTGATCCTGAAACGGGACGAGTTGGATGCGGATAAACCCCGCACTATCGAGCTTTTGCGCAGCCAGTTAACGCTGCTTCCTGTGCAGGACAATTAATCCATGCCGACGCCTTCTTTATACGAAACGTTGATGTCTGGCTTCAGTGGCGAATTACCGCTGGAACAGGTCGGCGAGCGGGACCAACTTATCCTTTCCGTGATGGACAACATGCAGCGCATTATCAATTGCCGGGCGGGTACGCTGGCGCACCTGCCGGATTACGGGTTACCGGATCTTAGCGTGATACATCAGGGAATGACGGCGGGTATTCACGGGTTAATACACCAGATTGAGGAGACGCTGCGCCGTTATGAACCTCGCCTGAGTCAGCTCCGCGTGGAGCTACTGCCGCAACCGCGTCCCGGACATCTGAATTACCTGATTCATGCCGAACTTCCCGCCAGGGGATGGATCCGTTTTGACGGGGTCTTCTCGCCGGAAGGGCGGATAGTCCTGCGTCATCTTAAGCAACAGGAGCGTGCATAACCTATGACGGACCATTCGTTATTTATCAGCCAGTTTCGTGTGGGTGGCGATCCCTGTACCTTTCGCGAAGCGGGCGAATTACAGGCCGAAATGGGTAAACTCACCCATCCGGCGCGCCCGGACGTGGACTGGCGTCGGGTCGAATCGTTGTGTCTGGCGTTGTTCAGACAAAATGGCGTGGAGCTGCAAACACTGGTCTGTTACATCCTGGCCAGAACAAAGCAGCAGGGGCTGGTGGGTATGACCGAAGGGCTGGAGGCGTTACAGACACTGATGACGCGCCACTGGGGCGATTTCTGGCCCGTGCAGGTGCATTCAAGAGTCACTCTGCTCAGTTGGCTGGCGGAAAAGATACAGCAGTCGCTACGGACAATGGAGGTTCAGTATCAAGCGTTGGCGCGGATCTATCGCTGTGAGCAATACCTGGCTGAACTTGAAAAAGTACTGCGTCAGTGCGAATTCTGGCATCTGACCCGAATGGATATCGTTGCCGGTCAGTTGCGTAATGTCGCGCTGCGACTGGAGCGGCTCACGCCGCAGGAGACAGAAGCAGGCGTAACGCCGATAACCGCAAGCGCCATAGCGCCCTCCGAACCTGAAGAGATTGCGCCACGTGTCGCACCGCCAGCGCGGCAGACAACGGTCACACCATCCCGACGTTCATGGCCGATGTTTTTTGCCGGAATGATGACCGCAGTGTGTTTGAGCGGTGTCGGGGTTGGGGTATGGACATTTCTGAATCAACCTGATTTACGGGAACGAGAGCGCAATGCGCTGCCGGTTTCTGAGCTGTCTCATTACATGCAGGCACAGAAGCAGTTGCAGCGTCTTTCTCAGCAACTGGATACCCTTGATGAACGTAAAGGGAAATATTTAACCGCATCGGAACTGAAATCAGCCGTTTTCGCGATTCGCCAATCCCTGCAAACGCCACCGCTGGAAGAACTGCTTCGGCAACTGGATGAACAGACGCGATCGGGGGAGGTGGCGCCTGCGCTGATCGTACAAATCGAGACCCGATTTCAACAGTTGCTCAACCGCTATGCCCTGTTAAGCAACCCTCGTGCGAACAACTCAGGGGAGGATAAGACGCCGTAGACGTTGCCTGTTTTCTTCTTAATCTTCTGTCAGCAACAGGCCCGGACCACCCCAGGCCGGGCCTGTTGCGTTTACTCTTTCGCCGTTGCGCGACGCGGAGCAAACCCTTCGCTAACCCCTTCACGATCGTGGCGTGCAATCCAGCGGTAGCTGCCTGCGCCCAGGAACACACCGATAAACCAGCTAAAGTTCGCCACTTCGTGCAGTGACGGAATAAAGCTGATTACCAGGCACACGGCGACCGACGGCACCAGTGCGGCAACCGCTTTCGGGTTGATGCCGTTTTTGTACCAGTAGCGCCCATTCGGGGAGACGGTAAACAGATCATCGACAAATACTTTCCCGCGTTTAATCAGGTAGAAGTCCGCCAGGAGAATACCGAACAGTGGCCCGATAAAGGAGCCCAGCACATCCAGCGTGTAGTGGATCAGTTCCGGTGACTGGAACAGGTTCCACGGCGTCAGCAGCACGGAACCAACGGCGGCGATCATCCCGCCGGTGCGGAAGCTGATCTTCTGCGGCGAGCAGTTTGAGAAATCGAACGCCGGGGAGACGAAGTTAGCCACAATGTTGATCCCAATGGTGGCGATAATCATGGTCAGCAAACCAATTGCCATGGCCAGGCTGTTGCCCACGTGGCTGACGGTTTCGATAGGATCAGTGATCATTTTGCCGAACAGCGACTGTGTACCTGACACGATCACCACGGTCACGATGGAGAACAGCAGGAAGTTAAACGGCAGACCCCAGCGGTTGCCGCGACGAATTTCCTGCATGCTTTTGCCGTAGCGAGAGAAGTCGCCAAAGTTCAGCAGCGGGCCGGAGAAGTAAGAAACCACCAGCGCCGTTGCGGTAATCATCTGCCAGGTTTGCTCGCCCGCGGTCAGCTCTTTGCTGGCAAGGGTAAACGAGATACCGCTAAAGCCGGTTTGCGACAGGATCCACACCGCCAGCGCCAGCATCACCACGTAGACAGCCGGGCCTGCGATATCGATAAAGCGTTTAATCGCGCTCATCCCGTGCCAGAACACCAGTGCCTGCAATACCCACATAATGCCGAAGCAGACCCAGCCCAAATGCGACAGACCAAGGAAATGCCCTTCGGTCATCGGGGCCAGAGATGGCCAGAATTTCAGCATCACCAGCATTAACGCGTTAGCGGCCAGATAGGTTTGTATACCGTACCAGGCAAAGGCGATAAGACCACGGATGACGGCCGGAATATTGGCACCGAACACGCCAAATGCCTGGCGACAGATAACCGCATAGGGCACGCCAGCCATTTGGCTTGGTTTGGCAACAAGGTTTGCGCACAACTGCACAATACAAATTCCCAGCAACAGGCACAGTAATACCTGCCAACTGGCAAGGCCGAGCGCAAAGAAGCTGGCCGCGACCACGTATCCGCCCATGCTATGAACGTCGGACATCCAGAAAGAGAAGATGTTGTACCACGTCCAGTTCTGGTCGCGCGTCGGGGCCAAATCGTTGTTAGTGAGTCGTGGGCTGTAACTGTCTTTGTAATTTGGTTCAAGGTTTGGCATGGAATCTGCTCCTCTGAATACAGATTGTGACGTTATGTCTGCCATCCTGTATTGCATGAACCAGGCCAGGTTTTAATTTTATGTATACAAAATATTTTAATGATGTATACAAAAAGATAAGAACCAGGTAACAAAGGAATTTCCCAATGAAGCAGCCAACGGGGCTACAGACCCCAGCAGATCTGGAAGATAAAGAAAATTTCATCTGGCAGTCGCTGATGACCGCCATTGTCGAACATCAATTACCGCCCGGCAGCAAATTACCCGAAGAAGCCCTGGCCGAAGTGTTTGGCGTTAGCCGCACGGGGATCCGCAAGGTCCTGACGCGCCTTGCGACGGTGCAAATGGTCACGATGACGCCCAGACGTGGTGCATTTGTTGCCAAACCGGATATCGATGAATCGAAAGCGATCTTCTCTACCCGCAAAATGATCGAGTGTGCCAACCTGCCGCAGGTACTTGAGCATCTACAGCCGCCACATATTGTTGGGCTCGAGAAAATCATCGCGCAGGAAGAAGAGGCGCATCAGAACCACGATGGCGCGGCGGCGATTCGTTATTCCGCGGCATTTCATATCCAGTTGCAGGCTATCTCTGGCAATGCCGTAGTGACCGATATTGTAACCACGCTGGCGCAACGTTCGTCGCTGGTGATTGCCGCCTGGGGCGCCCCCTGGCAGCGCGGGTGCCGCTGCGACGACCACGACAGGCTCATCGAACTGCTGCGTAAGAAAGATGGCGCGGCGCTGAGCCATGCTATGGCCCACCACTTCGATCATATTGTCTCAAGCCTCAGCTTTGAGCGCGGCGGCGACATCCTCCCCGATTTTGCCCGCCTGTTTGGCGCGCCAGGAGAACAGGCATGACACAATTCTGTATACAGGTGATCAACCCCAATACCAGCCCGGAAATGACGCATACCATTGCCAGCGCTGCCCGCAGTGTCGCCGCACCAGGTACGACGATCCTCGCCAGTTGTCCGAGCCAGGGCGTGGCATCAATTGAAGGGCATTTTGATGAGGCGATTGCCGCCATTGGCGTGCTGGAACAGATAAAAAAAGGCATGGCACAGGGGGCGCAAGGCCATGTCATTGCCTGTTTTGGCGATCCGGGGCTGCTGGCCGCCCGCGAGCTGGCAAGCGGGCCGGTCGTGGGAATTGCCGAAGCGGCGATGCATGTCGCCACGCTGGTCGCGACGCGTTTTTCCATCGTCACCACCTTGCCGCGCACGCTGATCATCGCCCGTCATTTACTGCAGCAATATGGCTTTGGGCATCACTGCGCCGCACTGCATGCGATCGATTTACCGGTACTGGCGTTAGAAGATGGCACGGGTCTTGCTCAGCAGAAAGTACGCGAGCGTTGTATACAAGCCAAACGGGAAGATAATAGCGGCGCTATTGTTCTCGGCTGTGGCGGGATGGCGAACCTTGCCAGTGAGCTGACGCAGGAGCTGGGTATTCCGGTGATCGATGGCGTCACGGCAGCGGTGAAAATGGTGGAATCCCTCCTGGCTCTGGGGCTTGGTACCAGCAAGTACGGCGATCTGGCGTATCCCAATAAAAAGCCGCTTTCAGGATGCTTTGAAATGCTGAGCTGAAAGCGGCCCCAAAATGAGGTCGAATCAGCATGCATTCAGATACGGACAAGCCTGTCTGGCACTTTACCGATAACTACCCGCGCGATATGGCAGGGTATGCCGGAAAACCCCCTCATGCGCAATGGCCCGGGGGGGCGCGCATTGCCGTGCAGTTTGTCCTTAATTTCGAAGAAGGCGGCGAGAACCACGTCCTGCATGGCGACGCCGGTTCTGAACAATTTTTGTCAGACATTATTGGTGCGGCGAGTTACCCGGCAATACATATGTCGATGGACTCACTGTATGAATACGGTTCCCGCGCAGGTTTCTGGCGCATCCACAATGAATTCCAGAAGCGCGGCCTGCCTTTAACGGTGTTTGGTATCGCAATGGCGCTGGCGCGCAACCCGGAGATCGTCGCTGCGATCAACGCCGCGGAGTATGACGTGGTGAGCCACGGCTGGCGTTGGATCCACTATCAAAATATGGATATCCAGACCGAGCGTCAGCATATGCAGCAGGCGCTGGAGATCCTCACGACGCTGTTTGGCAAAGCGCCGCTCGGCTGGTATACCGGGCGCGATAGCCCGAACACCCGCAAGCTGGTGGTGGAGCAGGGCGGTCTGCTGTATGACAGCGATTACTACGGCGACGACCTGCCGTTCTGGACAACGGTTGACGAGAAGCCTCATCTGATTGTGCCTTATACGCTGGATGCGAACGATATGCGCTTTGCCACCGCGCAGGGTTTTAATACCGCCGAGCAGTTCTATACCTACCTGAAAGACAGTTTTGATGTGCTGTATGAAGAGGGGGAAACGGCACCGAAGATGATGTCGATTGGCATGCACTGTCGGCTATTGGGTCGCCCCGGCCGTTTCCGCGCATTGCAGCGTTTCCTGGATTATGTGCAGAGTCACGAAGGTGTGTGGATTTGCCGCCGTCAGGATATTGCCGAGCACTGGGTGAAGACGCATCCGTATACTCCGGCGTGAGTTCATCCCCTCACTCCGGCCCTCTCCCTCAAAGGTGAGGAATCCCCACAAAATGCGAGCACGAACGGTCCCCTCTCCTCTTTGGGGAGAGGGTTAGGGTGAGGGGGAAAATGCGGCTCTGATGGTCATCTCGTTCACCTTATGTTCCTTGCTTTTCTGTCGCGACAGAACCCGTGAACGTGCCAGGGTGGCTCACCGCCACCACCCTGGCGACCCGGGTTCCCGGCCAGGAAAATCGCCGCTGGCGCGGTCCATGATGCTTATGTCGTCTGACTTTCGGGTCGTGGACCAGCCTGCGTCCTTGCAGGCTATCCCCTCCGCCCGCTTCCCTGCGGGCGGCCCCGGTCAGCCGCAACGCCTCATCGATTTTCAGCCGGACCCTGTCATCGCTGTCATTGTTTTATTCTTATTAAGCGGCGTTATCGCTGTAAGACGTAAGATTACTGGGGATTCCTCAGCCCCCGGGGAGAGGGGGCACCCTGTAGCCCCGGCAAGCGCAGCGCCACCGGGGACAATTCCCGTATGACGGCGCTGGCACCTTATCCGGGCAATGTTTTCCATGCGAGCAGAGAGGGGTTTTCTCCCTCTCCCTGTGGAAGGGGACAGGGGGGAGGGCATCCAGCCGCACCCATCTTTCCTTTTTACCCCATCAAACTGACATGCGCCGCCACAATCCGCCAGCCATAGGGGAACTTCACCCAGGTCTGCATCTGGCGGCCCACCCGTTCACTGTTCTCGCGCGTAAACTCCGTGCTCGCGACTGCCATATCCTCACCGTAGGTGGTGATCGTGGTATTACGCAGCAGTCTGTCCAGCCCCGCTGAGGGGCGTGCATTACGAAACTCGCGGATCGCCTCAATGCCGTACAAATTCTCTGTTGCGCCGTAGCGCACCGTGCGCGGGTCCGCCCAGAAAAGCTCATCCAGCACTGCCACATCATTACTGATAAGCGCCTGCTCATAACGATAAAACGCAGCGGTGACCTCATTTAATACTGTCGGACGGTCGATATTGTCTCTGTTCATCATGCTTCCTGTGGGTAAAGAACGCCCGCCTGCTCCAGTCTCCACGCCGCCTGCAGACAGCGTGACTCCTGCCAGGGGGCGGCAATAATCTGTACGCCAATCGGTAATCCCGAGGCGGTTTTTACGGGCACGGTTACCACCGGCAGGCCTAAAAACGAGATGGGCTGCGTCAGCATCCCCATACTGGCTTTGATCGGTAAATCGGTATGGTTAATGCGCATGGTGTTCTCGCCAATTGGCGTTGCGCTGCACGGCGTCGCCGGGGCCAGAAGCAGATCGACATCGTTAAACAGCGGTAGCGTTTTATCGCGAAACCAGGCGCGAAAACGCTGTGCCTGGGTATACCAGGCCGAGGGGGTCATTGCGCCTGCCAGCAAGCGCTCGCGGGAGTTAAGCTCAAACGTATCGGCATCCGTTCGTAGCGCAGGAAGATAATGGTTACCCCCCTCTGCCGCAGAAAGCAAAAACGCGGCTGAACGCGCCAGCTCCGCTTCCGGCAATACCCGCGTCTGGTTAGCGCCCAGAGCTTGTGCCACCGCGTTGACGGCGGCGCGGGCATCAGCATTACACCAGGTGGTGAAATAGCCCTCCAGCACGGCACAGCGTAGCGCCCCCGTACTGGATAACGTGGGCAGCGTGGCGGCAGGTTCGTGTGGTGATTGCCAGTTGTCTTCCACGTCATGTCCCTGGAGCGCGTCATAGACACAGGCCAAATCCTCCACGTTACGTGCCAGCGGGCCGATGTGATCCAGACTGGCGACAAACGGATGGCTACCGCTGCGTGATAAGCGTCCAAAGGTGGGCTTTAGCCCCGGCACGCCGCACAGCGAGGCGGGAACGCGAATTGAACCGTTGGTGTCGGTGCCCAGCGCAAAATTGACCATCCCGCCAGCAACGGCCGCCGCTGAGCCGCCCGATGAACCACCCGCCACCCGGGTGAGGTCTCGCGGGTTACGCGTCGCACCATAGTGGCTGTTTTCGGTAGTGAAGCCATAGGCATAGGCATCCATGTTGAGCGTGCCGGCCAGCGTTGCACCCGCATTCGTAAGCTGGCGAATGGCGAATGCATCTTTTGTTGCGGGGGGCTGAGTGCTGAACAGCTTTGCCCCCGCCAGCGTGGTAACCCCCTCCACATCGAACAGGTTTTTCACCGCATAGGGTACGCCTGCCAGCGCAGGCAAGGTTTCGCCCGCAGCACGCCGGGCGTCGATGTGCGCGGCTTCGGTGAGCATGCGCGTCGCCGTTACGCCGGTGAAGGCGTTGATGCCGGGGTTAGCCTGTTCAATCAGTGCCAGTGATTGCTGTGCCAGTTCGCGCGCGCTAAAGGTTTTGCTACGTAGTCCCTGCTGAATGTCCCGAATGGATAAGCTCATAGCCGATATTCTCCTGCGCCTTCCTGACGGTGCGGCAGTGGGAAAGCCATCAGCGGCTGCGCCATGGTCGCGATGCGGGTGAGCTGAACTTCGAGTTCGGCCCGGCGTTCATCGTCCAGCGGTACCGCCAGGAGTTGTTCCATCAACCGGATGTATGTCGGCCAGTCGAATTTGTTATCGCTCATAATGACTCCTTAAAAACCGGCCGCGCTGCCGTTACTGCGTGGATCAAATGCCCCTTCGAGCATCCCGTTGGGATGACGCACAATCGCCCCGGCGTGCCCGGTGGCTTCGCTCAGCCCCGGCAACCATTCAACGTCATGGCCCAGGTCACGCAACGCTTGATACGTGGCCTCGCTGAATCGCCCCTCCAGCTTCAGGCTATCGGACGTTTGCCCCCAGGTGCGGCCCAGCAACCAGCGGGGGGCGCATACTGCTTCCTGCAAAGGCATGTTTTGCATCACGTGGCGGGTAAATATGGCGGCCTGCGTTTGCGGTTGCCCGTCGCCCCCCATCGTGCCGTAGACCATGGTGCGGCCATCTTTCAGCCGTGCCGCCGCCGGGTTGAGGGTGTGGAAAGGTTGTTTACCGGGTACCAGCGCCAGCAAATGATCCGGGTCGAGACTGAATGCCGCGCCCCGGTTTTGTAACAGCACGCCGCTCTCTGGCAGCACCACGCCGCTACCGAACTCGTGATAAATGCTCTGAATAAACGACACCGCCAGCCCGTTTTTATCCATCACACCCATCCAGACGGTATCCCCCGGTCCTTTGCCTTTGCCCCAGGGGGCGGCCCGCTTGTCATCGATGCTGGCGGCCAGCCGTTGCAGTGGTGCCTGCTCCAGCAGACTTTGGACCGGCAGCGTGACGTGGCGTGGATCGGTGATGTAGCGGTCACGCAGGCCAAAGGCCTGTTTGGTTGCTTCGACGATGCGGTGAATGGTCTGTACTTCGCTGGCCTGCGCCATATCCAGATGGTCGGTAATGCCGAGGATGGCCAGCGACACCAGCCCTTGCGTTGGCGGCGTCATATTGAAGATGTCGCCCTTGCTGTGGCTCAGGCGAAGCGGTACCCGGCGGTGGGCACGGTGAGCCGCCAGATCCTGAGCGGTCAGTGGCAGGCCGAGCGCGCTCATTTCCGCCGCCATCTGATCGGCGAGCGCTCCGCGATAAAAACTGTCCAGTCCGTCGGTGGCGAGGCGGGTTAATGTGCGGGCGAGGCGCGGCTGGCAGAAACGGCTGCCCGCCTGTGGGACTTCGCCCTGAATTAGAAAAGTCTCGCTAAAGCCCGGCACATCCACCAGTTCCGGGTATTTACTTTGCGTGGCGCTGGCCTGCGACTGTGTTACCGGGATCCCTTCGCTGGCGTAACGGATGGCGTCGGCCAGCAGACGGGAGAGCGGCAATTGCCCGCCGCCCAGTGACGCTGATACGTTCAGCGCCTCGTCCCAGCCGCTCAGCGTGCCGGGAACCGTGAGCGCCGCCAGCGGGCCACGATGGGGAATATGGCTATGCCCGCGATAGAAATCACGTGTCGCCAGTTGCCCGGCGGCGCCGCTGGCGTCAATGGCGAGGGGCGCGCCTTCGGGTGGCACTATCAGCCAGAAACCATCGCCGCCGATGCCATTCATATGGGGATAGACCACCGCAATGGTAGCGGCTGCGGCGATCATCGCCTCAATCGCATCACCGCCGTGGCGCAACACCGATAATGCCGATTCGCTGGCAAGGTGGTGGGGCGTTACCGCCATACCGGAAGGGGCAACATTACTTTGCATCGTCATGCTCTCTTTGTTCGGGTAAGTCAGAGAGCTAAGCAAGAGCTGTTCCAGATTGACGGCAAGCGTTTCACTGTGTCAGCTTAATGTGAAACGAAAGTTGCAGGAGGGTCTATGCAGCAGTTAGATACGCGCTTACGTGAGTGCTATAACGAATTATCCCCGCAAGAACAGCGAGTTGCCTCATTTATCATGGATCATTTTGATGACCTGATGAGCTACAACAGCGCCGAACTGGCCCGTCTGAGCGGCGTGTCAAAAGCCACTGTCAGCCGCCTGTTTAAACGGCTTGGCTATGATCGTTTCAAAGAGATGCGCGACGAGGTGCGTACACTGCGCCAAAGCGGCATGCCGCTGACGGAAAACCGCGATGCCGTACAGGGCAACACCTTGCTGGCGCGACACTACAAGCAGGAGATGGCGAACCTGACCCAGTGGGTGAATGCGTTAGATGCCGTACAGTTTGCCGATGTGGTACAGGCGTTGGGCGCAGCGCAGCGCGTCTTTATTCTTGGCCTGCGCAACAGCGCGCCGGTGGCCTTGCATCTGCGCCAGCAACTGATGCAAATCCGTGGTCAGGTCAGTCTGATGCCTCAGCCGGGGCAGACACTGGCAGAAGAGTTAGTGGATATCACCCCGCAGGATGTGGTGGTGGTGGTCGCTTTTCGCCGTCGTCCACGGGTTATCCGCCCGGTACTGGAAGCGCTGCACAAACAGGGCGTGCCGACTGTTGCCATCAGCGAACCGCAGGCGGCGGGCATTACCACGCTTGCCCGCTGGCACTTCGGCCTGCCGCTCGACAGCGTATCGGCGTTCGATAGCTACAGCAGTGCCATGAGTCTGGTGAATTTACTGGCGAATGCGTTACTGCACAGCGCCCTGACGGAGGGACGTCAACGTATCCATAACATCGCATCGCTGTATACAGAACTCGACGAACTGGAGCAACGATGATGCACTGCATTGGTGCTTTTGCACCCGTTCAGGGGATCGTTATGGTGCGGGCAGATAACGTTAATCCGCGCTGAAAAAGGACGAAATCAGCGCAATAGCAGGCTGGTGTCTTCATTTCCTCTGTGGCACATTAGTTGCAGAAAGTAGCACTAAGAATCTTTTGTTTCATGACGATCACTTTTGTATACCAAAGGATGTGTCCATGTTCGACTCTCAGCACTCTGCGCAAATTAACCCGCCCCACCGTTTACTGATGGGGCCGGGACCTATCAACGCCGACCCGCGCGTTTTACGTGCCATGGCGAGCCAACTGGTGGGGCAGTATGACCCGGTTATGACCGGCTATATGAATGAGGTAATGGCCCTCTACCGCGAGGTATTCCGCACGCAAAACCGCTGGACCATGCTGGTAGATGGCACCTCGCGCGCCGGGATCGAAGCGATCCTCGTCTCTGCGATCCGCCCTGGCGACAAGGTGCTGGTACCGGTCTTTGGCCGTTTCGGGCATCTGTTATGTGAAATCGCCCGTCGCTGCCGTGCGGAAGTACACACCATCGAGGTGCCCTGGGGGGACGTTTTTACGCCCGATCAGATTGAAGACGCCATCAAGCGTGTTAAGCCTCGCCTGTTACTGACGGTGCAGGGTGATACCTCTACCACAATGCTGCAGCCGCTGGAAAATCTGGGTGAGATTTGCCGCCGTCATGGCGTGTTGTTTTATACCGATGCCACCGCATCGCTCGGCGGTAACGCGCTGGAGACCGATGCCTGGGGGCTGGATGCGGTCTCCGCGGGTTTGCAGAAATGCCTGGGCGGTCCGTCGGGCAGTTCGCCCATCACCCTGAGCCCACAAATGGAAGAGGCCATTCGCGCACGCAAATGCGTGGAGCAGGGGATCCGTACCGATACGCATCAGGACGGCGATGACGAGATGATCTACTCCAACTATTTCGATCTCGGCATGGTGATGGACTACTGGGGGCCGGAACGCCTGAACCACCATACCGAAGCCACCAGCATGCTGTTTGCCGCCCGTGAGTGCGCACGCATCATGCTGGAAGAGGGGATGGACGCGCTGATTGCCCGCCACGAATTACATGGCCGCGCCATGCTGGCGGGGATCCAGGGAATGGGGCTGGAGGTGTTTGGCGATATTCATCACAAGATGAATAACGTACTCGGGGTGATGATCCCGTCGGTTGTGCATGGTGAAGAGGTGCGTAAGCGCCTGCTGGATGATTTTCACATTGAAATCGGCACCTCGTTTGGCCCGCTACAGGGCAAAATCTGGCGTATTGGCACTATGGGGTATAACGCGCGCAAAGATTGTGTGCTGCAAACCCTCACAGCTCTGGAAGCGGTGCTTAACCGTCTGGGCCTGCGCACTGTACAGGGAGCGGGAATGCAGGCCGCCTGGGATGTCTACGAAGGGGTGGCATGATGATGACTGCCGATGAGGCTGACCGCGCTGCGCACCGGGTAATGACGCGTTGCGATGCGCTGGCAGAGATCAGTGAAACGCCGGGTCAACTCACCCGGGTTTACCTCTCTTGCGAACATCTGCGGGCAAACGCGCAGGTGGCGCAGTGGATGCAGGATGCGGGAATGCTCACCTGGCAAGATGCGGTAGGCAATATTTGCGGACGCTACGAAGCGGCAAGCGACGGTGCACAGGCGGTGTTGCTCGGATCGCACCTGGACACCGTTCGTGACGCCGGACGCTACGACGGCATGCTCGGCGTGCTGACTGCCATCGAAGTGGTGGACTGGCTGCACCGTCAGGGTTTGCGTGGTTCACAGGCCATTGAGATCGTCGGGTTTGCTGATGAAGAGGGCACGCGCTTTAACATCACGCTGTTAGGAAGCCGGGGGCTGACCGGCACCTGGCCGCCGGGCTGGCTGGATTGCGAAGATGCGCAGGGGATAAGCGTGGCGCAGGCGATGGTCAATGCCGGTCTGGAGCCTACACGTATCGCCACGGCGGAACGTGCCCGTGAGGATTTTTCCGCGTATCTGGAGCTGCACATCGAGCAGGGGCCGGTACTTGAGCAAGAAGATCTGCCGCTCGGCGTGGTCACCGCGATCAACGGTGCGCGCAGGTTGACCTGTCGGTTTAGCGGGGAAGCGGGGCATGCGGGCACCGTGCCGATGAGCCATCGTCACGATGCATTGACCGCCGCCGCCCAGTGGATCGGGTTTGTTGAACAAAAAACGCGGGAGTCTGGCCCGGAGCTGGTGGCAACGGTCGGTACGCTGCAGTGTGAGCCCGGTGCGGTGAACGTGATCCCGGGAGCGGTGACGTTGACGCTGGATATCCGCAGCCCGAACGATGATCTGCGGGAGACGCTGTTAAACGCCCTGCTGGATGAGGCCGTGCGCATTGGGCAGGCACGTGGCGTTGGTTTTAGCTACGATATTTTTTACTCCATTGCGGCAACACCTTGTGATACGCATCTGCGTAATGTGCTGGCTGGTGCCGTTGAGGCGGTGCAGGGGCGCGTGCTGTTGCTGCCAAGTGGTGCCGGGCATGATGCCATCGCGATTGCGGAACGCTGGCCATCGGCCATGTTATTTGTGCGTTGTGACAGAGGGATCAGCCATCATCCGGCCGAGAGCGTGCAGCAGCAGGATGTGGCGCACGCGTTGCGGGCATACAGTGAAGCGGTGAGAGCGTTAATGTAATTCAGTGTTTCCCTGAAAGAGGGGAAATTATCGTGTAGCCCCGGTAAGCGCCAGCGCCGCCGGGGACAATTCCCGGATGGCGGCGCAGGCGCCTGATCCGGGCTACGACCGGTTTTCTCCCTCTCCCCTGGGGCAGAGGAATCCCCACATAAATGCGAGCACGAACGGTCCCCTCTCCTCTTTGGGGAGAGGGCCAGGATGAGGGGGAAAATGCGGCTCTGATGGTCATTCCGTTCACCTTATGTTCATGGCGACATGTCAACTTCGGACACGTGAACGGGTAAAGGGGAACGTCATATCACCCAAGCGTAAACGGATCGGCGTCCTGCCAGGCGGGAAACTTCTCGCGGTACTCTTTTAATGCGGCCATCGACAACTCGGCATCAATGCGGATAGCCTGGTGGGGCTCGGCGGTGGCAATAACCTCGCCCTGCGGGTTAATGACCCGGCTGTCGCCACGATAATGATGCCCGTTGCCATCGGTACCCACACGGTTGCAGCCCGCGACATACGCCAGGTTTTCAATAGCGCGAGCCACCAATAGCGATTGCCAGTGCAGCGAACGCGGCGCAGGCCAGTTGGCGACATACAGCGCCAGATCGTAATCATCGCGATTGCGCGACCAGACCGGGAAGCGCAGGTCGTAACAGACCAGCGGTAAAATACGCCAGCCGCGCCACTCAAACACCACGCGCTCGTTACCGGCTTCGTAATGGTGATGTTCATCGGCCATACGGAACAGATGGCGCTTATCATAGAAATGAACAGCCCCTTCCGGCTCGACCAGCAGGAAACGGTTAACCGGGCCGCGCTCTGTTTGCAGCGCGGCACTGCCCGCGACCAGCGCGTTCGTCTGGAGCGCTTTGGCCTGCATCCACGCCACAACGTCTTCTTGCGGCATCGACTGCTTCGCCGCTTCCATCGCAAAACCGGTGGTGAACATTTCCGGCAGGACTATCACATCACGCCCGGTGATATCTTCAAGCTGGCGGTCGAAATGGCGCAAATTGGCCGGACCGTCCATCCAGACTAAAGGTTGTTGCAACAGCGTAATTTTTAAACCAGGCACGATTTAAGCTCCCCTTAAACAGCATTTTTACACTTTAGCACGAGAAAAAGGGAATTTGTGGTAATAAAAAACCCCGCACGAAGCGGGGTCAGGGTCTCTCGAGGAGGGCGTTATGCAGCCTGAGGTTTACGCACCTTTTCCGGCGTTTTTACCGGCTGCGTTGCCAGCTCTTCCGGTTCGAAATCGTCGACATTGATACTGCGCAGACGGCTGGTTTCGGCTTTTGTCAGGATCTCAGCTTCGTCCTGATTGATAAGCCCGCCGGCCAGCGCCTCTCTTGCCAGCACGTCCAGACGTGTGAACGGCAGGTTTTTACCGAGCTCTTTACAAATGCGCTGATGAATCGGGTCGGCGGCGATCACGTCAAGCAGCGCCTCTTCCAGCAGACCGACCGGGTTATGTTCGCTCGGCGTCAGGTACTGACCACGACCAATACGCGAACGGGTGGCGCACGGCGTTTGCAGAATCTTAGCGACCTGATGATCCAGCTTATCGGACGGTGCCAGGTAGTGACGACCGGTCGGGAAAATCACCACCCGCAGCAGACCCGCAACCACACGGTTCGGGAAGTTGGCCAGCAGATCGTCCATCGCCTGTTCAGCCTGATACAGCGCGTCCTGTACGCCCCAGTGCACCAGCGGCAGATCCATCTCATGGCGGCCTTCATCGTCATAGCGTTTCAGCACCGCAGAGGCGAGGAACACCTGACTTAAGATATCCCCGAGACGTGCCGAGATACGTTCACGACGTTTCAGGCTACCGCCCAGTACCGCCATCGACACATCCGACAGCAGCGCGAGGTTGGCACTTAAGCGGTTGATATGCTGATAGTAGCGTTTGGTTGAATCGCTGGTCGGGGCCGAACTGGTCAGCCCGCGCGTCAGCCCCAGCCAGAAGCTACGCATCTTATTGCTACCCACATGCCCGATATGTTTAAACAGCAATTTGTCGAACGCATCCACGTCATTGTTTTGCGCGGCGGCCATTTCATCCAGCACGTACGGATGGCAGCGAATCGCGCCCTGACCGAAGATCATCATGCTGCGGGTCAGAATATTGGCCCCCTCAACGGTGATGGCAATCGGTGCGCCCTGATAGGCGCGAGCCAGGAAGTTGCCTTCGCCGAGCATAATGCCTTTACCGCCAGCGATATCCATTGCGTCAATGATTGACTGCTGGCCACGGTGAGTACAGTGATACTTCACAATGGCGGAGAGCACCGCCGGTTTCTCACCGAGCATAATGCCATACGTAATCAACGCGGCAGCGGCATCCATCACATAGGCGTTACCCGCGATACGTGCCAGTGGTTCTTCGATCCCTTCCATCTTACCGATAGCGACTTTGAACTGACGACGGATATGAGCATAGGCGCCAATACCCAGCGCCACCGATTTCAGGCCGCCCGTGGAGTTGGATGGCAGGGTGATACCACGGCCCACGGACAGACATTCCACCAGCATACGCCAGCCCTGTCCGGCCATTTTCGGACCGCCGATGATGTAATCAATCGGTACGAAGATATCCTGACCACGCGTCGGACCGTTCTGGAACGGGACGTTCAGCGGGAAGTGACGACGACCAATTTCAACGCCCGGGGTGTTGGTGGGGATCAGCGCACAGGTAATACCGAGATCTTCTTCGCCACCCAGCAGTTTTTCCGGGTCAGAGAGTTTAAACGCCAGGCCCAGTACGGTCGCGATAGGCGCCAGCGTGATATAGCGTTTGTTCCAGGTCAGGCGCATACCGAGCACCTGTTCACCCTGCCAGTCGCCCATGCAGACGACGCCTGTGTCCGGGATGGCGCCCGCATCAGAACCGGCTTCCGGGCTGGTCAGTGCGAAGCACGGAATTTCCTGTCCACGCGCCAGACGGGGTAAGTAATGATTTTTCTGCTCTTCGGTGCCGTAATGTTGCAGCAGTTCGCCCGGCCCTAAAGAGTTAGGTACGCCGACGGTGATCGCCAGGATACCGGAAACCCCGGAGAGTTTTTGCAATACGCGGGACTGGGCGTAAGCAGAGAATTCCAGGCCGCCGTACTCTTTTTTAATGATCATCGCGAAGAAGCGATGTTCTTTCAGATACGCCCACAGTTCTGGCGGTAAATCGGCCATTTCATGGGTAATCTGAAAGTCGTTAGCCATACGGCAGGCTTCTTCCACCGGGCCATCAATAAAGGCCTGTTCTTCGGCGGTCAGGCGCGGCTGCGGGTAATTGTGCAGTTTTTTCCAGTCAGGATTACCGCGGAACAGATCGCCTTCCCACCAGGTTGTACCGGCATCGATAGCTTCTTTTTCCGTACGGGACATCGGCGGCATCACTTTACGAAAGCCGCGGAAGACTGGCGCAGAGATCAGCGATTTACGCATCGGCGCAAAGTTGAAGGGCACAAGGATAATGGCCAACGGCACCAATACCCAGATGGACCACAGACCTGAAGCGCCAAGCGCGGCAGTCCATGCCAGGAGGATTACGCTGCTGAGCAGCAGACTCACCCGGTGATAGAACAACACGCCGAGTAGGACAACAGTTGCGAGAAGACTCAAAATCATCATAGAGAAAAGCTCCCTTGCTTGTAGGAGGTCTGACCACTTGTGATGATATGGTTGTAGTGGATGTTATTTCTTTTAGCAATGTGTTTACAAAATAATTACAACCTGGTTCACATTGTTGGGGAGGAATGTGGCACGAAAAACGAAAACCCCCGACGATCACCATGGCTTTAGCTTCTCGCTTGCCATGCTATCCGGTAAACTGCGCGCGAGAATTTATATTCATACTGCTTTCATACTGAAGGATATCCTCATGTACCAGGATCTGATTCGTAACGAACTGAACGAAGCAGCGGAAACGCTGGCAAACTTTTTAAAAGACGATGCCAATATTCACGCCATTCAGCGTGCAGCGGTTCTGCTGGCTGACAGCTTCAAAGCCGGCGGTAAGGTATTGTCCTGCGGCAATGGTGGTTCCCACTGTGATGCGATGCACTTTGCCGAAGAGTTAACGGGACGCTATCGTGAAAACCGTCCGGGTTATCCGGGGATTGCGATTTCTGATGTGAGCCATCTCTCCTGCGTCAGTAATGACTTTGGTTACGACCATGTTTTCTCTCGCTATGTTGAAGCCGTTGGCCGTGCAGGGGATGTACTGTTAGGTATTTCTACTTCCGGTAATTCTGGTAATGTCATTAAAGCGATTGACGCGGCGCGCGCGCAGGGCATGAAAGTCATCACCCTGACCGGTAAAGACGGCGGCAAAATGGCAGGTACTGCCGACGTTGAAATCCGTGTACCGCACTTTGGTTACGCCGACCGCATTCAGGAAATCCACATTAAAGTGATCCATATCCTGATTATGCTGATCGAAAAAGAGATGGTAAAAGCGTAAGAAGGCTATTTTATTCGCCAGTTTGAACCAGGGCTGTGTTCAGAATCCTCTCGTACCCGGTGTACGCTCCGGTTCTTACGCGCTGTCCGTGTTCAAACTGGCTGCGACAATTACGCCTTCTCCATATTTGGGCGTTTGGGGGTGTTGAATGTGCGAACTGCTCGGGATGAGCGCCAATGTGCCAACCGATATTTGCTTTAGTTTCACCGGGCTTGTTCAGCGCGGTGGGGGAACCGGGCCGCATAAAGATGGCTGGGGTATCACCTTTTACGAAGGCAAAGGCTGTCGTACGTTTAAAGACCCGCAACCCAGCTTTAACTCTCCGATTGCCCGTCTGGTGCAGGAGTACCCGATAAAGTCCTGCTCGGTGGTGGCCCATATTCGCCAGGCGAACCGTGGTGAAGTGGCGCTGGAAAACACGCACCCCTTTACCCGTGAACTCTGGGGACGCAACTGGACCTACGCCCATAACGGGCAGTTAACCGGGTATAAATCGCTGGAGACCGGCAACTTTCGTCCTGTCGGGGAAACCGACAGCGAAAAAGCTTTCTGCTGGCTGCTGCACAAACTCACCACGCGCTATCCGCGTACTCCGGGCAATATGGAAGCGGTATTTAAATATATCGCGACGCTGGCGACTGAACTGCGTGGGAAGGGTGTTTTTAATATGCTGCTGTCGGATGGGCGTTATGTCATGGCGTTCTGCTCGACCAATCTGTTCTGCATTACCCGTCGGGCACCGTTTGGCGTGGCGAAACTGCTGGATCAGGATGTGGAAATTGATTTTCAGCGGGAAACCACACCTAACGATGTGGTTACCGTGATTGCTACCCAGCCGCTAACGGGCAATGAAACCTGGCAAAAGATTATGCCAGGCGAATGGGCATTATTTTGTCTCGGGGAGCGTATAGTTTGACGCCAACTGCGGGTGAATAACTTCGTGGCTCAGCGGTTTGCTGACCACGTAGTTCCCGTCAACAACAGAGACCACAGGCGGTTTCTGCGTCTGCTGGAAGAAGTCATAACCCGGTTTTAACTGTTCCCAGAATTTCGCATAGGTCGAATATTTGTGACGCTGCATATTCGCGTCCGTCATACGGAACGGGTAGATGCTCAGTTGCACGCTTTCCTGACCAAACACCAGCGCGGCGGTGACGAACTGGAAAATCTCGTCGATTTGCGAATCGGTCATGGCGTAACAGCCAATCGACACGCACGCGCCGTGGATCATCAGGTATTTCCCTTCATAACCGTGGGCACGGTCATAGGCGTTAGGAAAACCAATATTGATGGCTTTATAAAAACGGCTATCCGGTTTTAGCTGGCTGCGCTGAATGGAATAGAACCCTTCCGGGCTTTTGAAATCGCCCTGACGCTGTTTCGGACCCAGGCCGCCGGAGTAGTTACAAATTTTGTAACTATTGAGGAGCTGATATTGCTCACCCATTTTGACGTAGAGATCAAGGGTACGCTCTTCTTTGAAGATCTGGATGTATACCGGCGACCCCATCAACTGCTGCTTATATTCTTTGCTGATCGGCGTTGTTGAACCATTGCTGCTTAATAAGCTGGCAAACGAGACGCACGGCATCAGAAGCATCGCAAGAAAAAATGCGATTTTGCGCATACTGCTTGTTTCCTTGATAAAACGGTTACCACATTGCCAGGACGGCAAAAGAATCCCATAAATTCAGATTAATCTGGATTGGGTGCGCCCACAGTAGCATCACGGTAGTTTTTCGCAAGCCCGGATCGCTGAGTTTACAAATTAGTTTTTTGCAGCGGTCCCCCTGTTAAATATTGTCTGATGAAAACCCCAGAAATAACAGCGCTATTAGGCGTTTTTTTCACTGTGAACCCTCTTTTTTCCTCACTCTTCTCATTATGGGTAATGATGCTGTATACTTATCCAGTATCTGATAAGGTGAGCGTATGCGCAAAATCATACATGTCGATATGGACTGCTTTTTTGCGGCGGTGGAGATGCGTGATAACCCGGCTCTGCGGGATATCCCTATCGCTATCGGCGGCAGCCGGGTTCAGCGCGGCGTTATCAGCACGGCTAACTATCCGGCGCGTAAATATGGCGTGCGCAGCGCCATGCCCACGGCAATGGCGTTAAAGCTCTGCCCGCATCTCACCTTATTACCGGGGCGCTTTGAAGCCTACCGGGAAGCCTCTCACCAGATCCGCGAAATCTTTTCCCGTTATACAAGCCTGATTGAGCCCCTGTCGCTGGATGAAGCGTATCTGGATGTGACCGACAGCCCCCACTGCCACGGTTCGGCAACGTTAATGGCAGAAGAGATTCGCCGGACCATATTCCGCGAAACCCAACTCACCGCATCGGCCGGGATTGCACCGGTGAAGTTCCTGGCGAAAATCGCCTCAGATCTGAATAAACCTGACGGGCAATATGTCATTGCCCCTGCGGATGTACCGGCGTTTTTACGTACGCTGCCACTCAGTAAAATTCCGGGCGTTGGCAAGGTGTCGGCGGCAAAACTGGAAACGCTTGGGTTGCGTACCTGCGAAGATGTGCAGAACAGTGACCTGGCGATGTTGCTAAAACGCTTCGGTAAATTTGGTCGCGTGTTGTGGGAGCGCAGTCAGGGGATTGATGAGCGACATATCAGTAGTGACCGGCTGCGCAAATCGGTTGGCGTGGAGCGTACGCTGATAGAAGACATTCATGAATGGGAAGAGTGTGAAGCCATTATCAACCAACACCTTTATCCGGAACTGGAACGGCGGCTGGCAAAGATAAAACCCGATCTGTTGATTGCCCGGCAGGGAGTCAAACTCAAGTTTGCCGATTTCCAGCTCACCACCCAGGAACACGTCTGGCCACGCTTAAATAAAGACGATTTGCTGGCGACGGCGCGGAAAACCTGGAATGAGCGGCGTAGCGGGCGCGGCGTGCGTTTAGTGGGTTTGCATGTGACGCTGCTCGATCCGCAATTAGAACGTCAGTTGGTGCTGGGGCTGTGATAAGCGTGAAAATAAGAAGGTAACAGGAAGATAAAAGGGAAGTGTCCGCACCAGTACAAGGTGCGGACAATACGACTTATTTCGCCGGAATAGCTTTCAGCAGCTCGGTCAGCAGCGTCCAGTAATGGCTCACGCTTTCGATATGTACCTGCTCATCCGGGGAGTGCGGACCGGTGATGGTGGGCCCAATAGAAACCATATCCATATCCGGGTACGGTTTTTTGAACAGACCACATTCCAGACCGGCGTGAATGATCTGAATGTTCGGCGTCTTGTTGAACAGACGCTGATAGGTCTCACGCACCAGATGCATCACCGGTGAGTTCGCATCCGGCTGCCAGCCAGGGTAGCCGCCTTTCGGAGCGGTTTTTGCACCAGCCAGTTTGCCCAGCGATTCCAGCATGCTCACCACATAATCTTTGCCGCTATCGATCAAAGAGCGGATCAGACAGATGATTTCCACGCTGTCGTCCTGCATGGTGACCACGCCAACGTTCAGGGAGGTCTCGACCACGCCTTTGGCAACGTCGGAGTTACGGATCACACCGTTTGGCGTGGCGTTCAGCAATTGAATGAAGCTATCGCGGGAAGCAGAGGTCAGCGCCTGCTTGTCGCTGGAAACGCTATCCAGCAGTACCACCAGGTTTTTCTCTTTCATCGCCAGCTCGTTTTTCAGGATGTCCTGATAAATTGCTGCCAGCGTTTTCAACTGTTCAGCTTTATCGGCCGGAACGGCAAACGTGGCGAAGGCTTCACGCGGGATAGCGTTACGCAGGGTTCCGCCGTTGAAATCGGCCAGACGCAGGTCCAGCTCAGCCGCGTGGCCTGCCAGGAAGCGCGCCAGCAATTTGTTGGCGTTACCAAGACCCAGATGAATATCGCCGCCGGAGTGGCCGCCTTTCAGCCCTTTCAGGGTCAGTTTGAACGTCTGGTAGCCCGCAGGTACCGCTTCGCGGGAGAGCGGCAGGGTGGTGATGAAATCAATACCGCCGGCGCAACCCATGTAGATTTCGCCTTCTTCTTCTGAGTCAGTGTTGATCAGAATATCAGCCTGCAACCAGCCGGGCTGCAGACCAAACGCGCCATCCATGCCGGACTCTTCGGTCATGGTCAGCAGCACTTCCAGGGGACCATGCTCAACGCGGTCATCCGCCAGCACCGCCAGCGCGGATGCCATACCGATACCGTTATCAGCGCCAAGCGTAGTGCCGCGCGCTTTTACCCATTCGCCATCGATGTAGGGCTGAATCGGGTCTTTGGTGAAGTCATGTACGGTGTCGTTGTTTTTCTGCGGCACCATATCCAGGTGCGCCTGTAGCACAACCGGTTTGCGGTTTTCCATACCTGCCGTTGCCGGTTTGCGCAGCAGAATGTTGCCAACCTGATCGCGTTCCGCATGTAAGCCTTTTTCTTTCGCCCAGCTCATGATGTGCGCGGCGAGTTCTTCTTCATGGTAAGACGGATGAGGAATAGAACAGATTTTGGCAAAAATATCCCACAGCGGTTGTGGCGATAGTTGAGACAATTCAGACACGATGAGTCTCCTTTAAAAGGCCTGCCAGCATATTTTGCAGGTCCGAGGGTTAAACTACAGAACAATCACAAGGCCGGATTGCGAGATGGACTTGAGAATACCACTTTATTGTCTCTCTGTTAGTACGCGTCGCGTAAAAAGCGCCAGCCCGGCCCGGTAACACTGGTTTTTAGCGCGACAGATCTCTATAATCTCGCGCAACCTATTTCCCCGTAGAACACTTTTTAAGCCGTATATACACAGGCTGGGACACTTCACATGAGCGAAAAATACGTCGTCACCTGGGACATGTTGCAGATTCATGCACGCAAACTGGCAAACCGCCTGATGCCTTCTGAACAGTGGAAAGGCATTATTGCCGTTAGCCGTGGTGGTCTGGTTCCGGGCGCATTACTGGCACGTGAACTGGGTATTCGCCATGTCGATACCGTTTGCATTTCCAGTTATGACCACGACAACCAGCGCGAAATGAAAATTATCAAACGCGCAGAGGGTGATGGTGAAGGTTTCATCGTTATTGATGATCTGGTCGATACCGGCGGCACCGCGGTGGCTATCCGCGAAATGTACCCAAAAGCGCACTTCGTCACTATTTTCGCTAAACCGGCCGGGCGTCCGCTGGTTGACGATTACGTGATTGATATCCCGCAGGATACCTGGATTGAACAGCCGTGGGATATGGGCGTGGTCTTCGTTCCGCCTATCTCTGGTCGTTAATCCTCTCTTTATGATTATTTACAACGCCTGGCATCGCCGGGCGTTGTTTTTTTTCGCATCCACCAGGTTACAATACCGTCATCGACGTATTCATGGAGGCTGCGCGTAATGCCACAAGCTAACCTCAGCGAAACCCTGTTCAAACCCCGCTTCAAGCACCCGGAAACCTCAACGCTGGTGCGTCGCCTTACCCATAGCAAACAGTCGCCTGTAGAATCCACCCTTGACGGTAACAATGCGCCCCACTGGTATCGGATGATCAACCGACTGATGTGGATCTGGCGGGGCGTTGATCCGAAAGAGATCCTGGACGTACAGGCGCGGATCGCCATGAGCACGGCGGAACATACCGATCCTGAACTTTACGATACGGTGGTCGGTTATCGCGGCGGCAACTGGATCTACGAATGGTCCACTCAGGCTATGCAGTGGCAGCAAAAAGCCAGCCAGGAGCAGGATACCACCCTCAGCGGCCAGCACTGGCTGCATGCGTCAAACCTCTATAGCATCGCCGCTTATCCGCATATTAAAGGGGATGTGCTGGCGGAGCAGGCGCAGGCGCTGGCGAATCGCGCCTATGAAGAAGCAGCGCAACGTCTGCCGGGCACCATGAAAGAGATGGAATTTGCGATTCCCGGCGGTTCTCCGGTGATTGGCTTCTTGCATATGCCCAAAGGGGAGGGACCTTTTCCCACCGTCCTGATGTGCGGCGGGCTGGATGGCCTGCAAAGCGATTACTACAACCTGTATGAACGCTATTTTGCGCCGAAAGGCATCGCCATGCTGACGCTGGATATGCCTTCTGTGGGGTTCTCCTCAAAATGGAAACTCACCCAGGATTCGAGCCTGCTGCATCAACACGTGCTGAAAGCGCTGCCGAACATTCCGTGGGTTGACCATACACGCGTGGCAGCGTTTGGTTTCCGCTTTGGTGCCAACGTGGCGGTCCGCCTTGGTTATCTGGAGTCTCCGCGCCTGAAAGCCGTGGCCTGTCTGGGGCCAGTTGTGCATGCGCTGCTCACTAACCCCCAGCAACTGGGGCGCGTGCCGGAGATGTATATGGACGTGCTCGCCAGTCGGCTTGGCATGCACAATGCGTCGGATGAGTCACTGTATGTTGAGCTGAATCGCTATTCGCTAAAAACGCAGGGGTTACTGGGGCGGCGCTGCCCGACGCCGATGCTGTCTGGCTTCTGGAAAAACGATCCGTTCAGCCCGGAGGAGGAGTCGCGTTTAATCACGTCGTCATCTGCGGATGGTAAATTACTCGAAATCCCGTTTAATCCGGTTTATCGCAATTTTGATAAGGCGCTGCGGGACATTACCGACTGGATCAATGATAGATTGCGTTAATGGATTGCTAATTTTGATTGATTTGGTAAAACAGTTGCATCACATAAGGAGATCGCAATGACGTTACCGAGTGGACATCCCAAGAGCAAACTCATTAAAAGGTTTACCGCGCTAGGCCCGTATATTCGGGAAGAACAGTGTGCCGATAATCGCTTCTTTTTTGATTGCCTGGCCGTATGCGTCAATGTAAAGCCCGCGCCGGAGAAGCGTGAATTTTGGGGCTGGTGGATGGAAATGGAAGCGCACCAAGACCGTTTTACCTATAGCTACCATTTTGGGCTGTACGATAAAGACGGGAACTGGAAAGCAACCGAGATAAAAGATTCAGAAGTGACTGACCGGCTGGAGCATACGCTTCGTGAGTTTCATGGTCGCGCCCGCGAGGTCCTTGCGGCGCTGGAGCTGAAACTGGAGCCTGCGGAAAATTTCTCTGACGAGATTAACCTGACGGTGTAAGCGCAGTAAAAAGATTTCCCCGACAAGAGACAATCCGGATTCAGCCCGCTGATTCCGGATTTTTTACGTCTCAACGCAACTGGCGATGTCGTTGTTGATGGCTGCTCTTCCGCCTGCCGGAGCAGGGAAAACATGCCGGACTCAGGTGAAATCCGACAGTTTTTGGCCGGAAACGATCAACTCTTTGAGCAACATTTGACGGCGCTCCTCCGGTGTATCGCGACTCACCATAAAACAGATCGCCGCGACCGCCTGCCCGCTACGAGAACGAATCGGCGCCGCCATACAGCAGGTAAAACTCTCCGATAACCCCTCAGTCAGACAATAGCCCTGCTGTCCGGCACGATGAATATCTTCCAGGAAGGCTTGTTTATCGAGCACTTGCCCGTTCGCCAGACGGTAATCTTCTTCGGGTATAAGGTTGAGAATAGCGCTGTCCGACCAATTACTGAGTAACAGACGGCCAGTCGCCGTCCAGGTGATCGGTACCCGCACGCCGATATCCGACGTGATTTTGAACGGGTGGGCATTACTTTCCGACAGCACGACGGTGTACTTATTCCCCTCCAGCATACAGAGCTGCACCGTCTCGCCATGGCGGGCGACCAGTTCAACCATTAACTGATGTGAGCGGCGGATAAGATCGTTATGTGCCATATAATCTGCACCGTAATAGTGCATTTCACGGCCAAAGAACACCGCGCCGTCGGCATCCACTTCCAGCAGCCCGGCCTCGCTGAGCAGGCTGACAAGTTCATATACACTGGAGCGCGGCGCGCCGGTGGCCTCGATCAAATCGCGCATCGCCATCGGCTGACGAGCGATATGCAACTGGTGAAAAATGTCGATAACCCGGTCAACACCGCGCGCACGCGATGGCTTCTCGTCCGGCATAAGCAAATTCTCCTGATGCAGTCGGGCGGTCGCGCCAGACAGTAAAGACAATAAAAAAGAAAAGCATGATACACCCAGCGTCGTCGTTAACCCATCCCCGGTAATTAAAATTTTACTACCGGTTTTTATATTTCTTTGTTCTATTTTGGG
Source organism: Citrobacter sp. UYEF32 (assembly GCF_040546205.1). Classification (NCBI taxonomy): domain Bacteria; kingdom Pseudomonadati; phylum Pseudomonadota; class Gammaproteobacteria; order Enterobacterales; family Enterobacteriaceae; genus Citrobacter; species Citrobacter sp. UYEF32. The sequence continues at coordinate 66,724 of NZ_JBEPNI010000003.1, forward strand.
GCCTCATTTTAGCGCATGGCGCACAAATTATTTTTTTAAAATTACGACCCCGGTAACATTTTCATTCTGCCATTCCCCCCATTCATTTTTTATTTTGCGATCGCCACAACACCACAAAAAATTAAATTGATCGGGATATATTGCAAAAGTAAAAAACCTGTGCAAATCTTGCTCTATCCGATATTGCAGATAACGGTCCGATATACCAGACGGTTGTGACGCGGTATTCATGGCGATTCTCAGAACAAAAAGGAGCAGCATTGCATGACGATTAAGCGTTATGGCATTGAAGGCGGCACTGGTACGGGCGGGCAAAAACTGCCGTTCGCACGCGCCGTTGAGGCTGATGGCTGGCTGTATATCTCAGGCCAGACGCCGATGCGCGAAGGCGAAGTGGTGGAAGGCGGGATCATTGAGCAGACCCGTCTGGCGTTTGATAACTGCCTGTCCATTATGCGCGAGGCGGGGTACAGGGTAGAGGATGTGGTACACGTCACGGCAGTATTAACCGACGCACGTTATTTCAGTTCCTTTAATAAAGTTTTCAGCGAGATATTTACCGGAAACCCACCGGCACGTATTTGTAGCGTGCAGGATTTAGTCGTCGACTGCAAAGTGGAAGTGGATATGAAATGCTTTCGCGCCGACCGAAAATAATATTATTTATCTGATAATTCACTGAGATTTTTATTTATTCGCCCACACCAGGGCTGCCCGTTAATAACTGATGCTTTTTATGTCGTCTCCATTTAATAAGCGAGCAAAACAATGAATGCAACTTCGTTAAAAATCATCGCCGGAACGCTGGCCCTGCTGGCCGTTGCCGGTTGTACCCCCACGGAAGAGAAGCAAGTGGCGGGTGCGGCTCCCCAATCGACGCTGCAAACCGTATTGCAACGCGGCACGTTACGCGTGGGTGATTGCCTGAGTTTCGCTCCCTTCGGTTTTTACGATAAAGACGGCAAACCGGATGGTTACGACGTCGATTTGGCGAAAGCGCTGGCGAAAGAGATGGGCGTGAAACTGGAAATGGTGAACACGACCAGCGCCAACCGCATCCCTAACCTGCAAACCAACAAAGTGGACGTGGTGTTCTGTAACTTCACGCGCAACCTGGAACGCGCCAAAGAGATCGGTTTCACCCACCCGTATGTTGTGGCGAGCGAAGCGATGTTGGTCCGTAAAGAGAGCGGCATCAAATCGGCGCATGATATGGCCGGTAAGACCATCGCTACGGTGAAAGGGTCAACCAACGGAGACGAAGTGCGCAGTATGGGCATTGAGGTCAAAATTCAGGAATACGACTCTTCCCAGGCGGCCATTCTGGCGGTGAAGCAGGGGCAGGCTGATGCAATGATTGAGGATAACAACTTCCTCGCTTATCAGGCCAAGCTTGATCCGACCCTGACGGTCACCAATGAAGCGCTGGTGCCGCTGGAATATAACGCCTTTGGTGTGAAGCAGGGCGACCAGGTATGGCTGAACTACCTCAATGAATTCCTGTTTGAGATCAACGCGTCCGGTGAGAACGCCACGCTCTATCAAAAATGGTTTGGTGATAAGCCGCGTTACCCACTGAATCCGCAATTCTGATTGCCTGCGGTGTAGCGCCCTTTGGTCTGCTACACCGCAGAAAGGAGTCCATGCATGAGTTATCAATGGCTAACCCTGTGGAGTTACGGCGAGACCTTCCTGGCCGCCGCCTGGCTGACGTTACAGGTTACTCTTCTCGCGTTCGTGCTGGCCGTCGCACTCGGCTTGCTTGCAGCGCTGGCGAAAGCCTCGGCGGTAGCGCCGCTACGCTGGCTGAGCCACTGCTATGTGGAATTTATCCGTAACACGCCGGTGTTGCTGCAAATTTTCATCATCTTTTTTGGTCTGCCTTCCCTCGGCATCACCATGAGCGCCTTTACCGCGGGGGTGCTGGCTTTGGGCATTAACGTCGGTGCTTACCTGTCGGAGACCTTTCGCGCCGGAATACAGTCGGTGCCGAAAGGGCAACTGGAAGCCGCGTGGATTTTAGGTATTTCACGCCGCCAGGTCTTTCTGAGTGTGGTGTTGCCCCAGGCCGCGCGCGCCGTGTGGCCGGCCATTATTAACAACCTGATCCAGCTATTGCTCGGCACGTCGCTATTGTCGGCCATTGCACTGCCGGAATTGACCGGCACCGCCACCGTGATAAATGCCCGTACTTTGCTTTATATCCAGACGTTCAGCGTGGTGGCGCTGGTCTATCTGCTGCTGAGTAATCTCTTTTCCTGGCTCGGTAACATGGTGGGAAGCCGCTTATTTCATCCGCAACTGGTCACGCCGGTAAAAAAGTCCGCCCGGTGGTGGGCAAAAAAATGGCTGACTAACCCACTGAAACGGGAGAATGCGCTATGAGCGATATGGTAATGACCTCGTTGCCGTTGCTACTGGAGGGGCTGTGGATCACCCTGCTGCTTTCGGTCGCGGCCATCATTGGCAGCACGCTGCTTGGCCTGCTCGCCGCCGTGTTGCGTACCAGCCGTGTCCCGGTCGCCAGCCACATTGCCGTGCTTTACACCGAGTTGTTTCGCGGCACGCCGGTGTTGATCACCCTGATGTTTATCTACTTTGGCGTGGCCTATTTTGGCTATGAAATCAATTTGTTTGCCGCCGGTATCCTCGGTTTGAGTATTTACCAGGGGGCCTATATCGCCGAAGTCTTTCGCGCCGGGATCGAAGCGGTACCCAAAGGACAATGGGAAGTGTCGTGGATCCTCGGGTTGTCAAAACGCCAGACCTTTCTTAGCGTGATCTTGCCACAGACGCGCGGCATCGTACTGCCGCCACTGGTGGGGCAGTATCTTTCCCTGATTAAGGATACCTCCATCGTCAGCATGATTGGCATGTCGGAACTGATGCACCAGGGCCAGGCGATCGTTGATCGTATCGGTCAGCCGGTAGTGATTTATGCGCTGGTGGCCGTGCTGTACTTCGTTGTCTGCTTTCCGCTTTCCCGTTGGGTTCAACATCATCAAACCAGGAGCCAGTTCTCATGAGCAATTCCGCCATTACGCTGAGCCGTATTACCAAATCTTTTGGTAGCACCCAGGTGCTGAAAGAGATCAGCCTTGATGTTTCGCCCGGCGAAGTGCTGGTGCTGATTGGCGCATCAGGTTCCGGCAAAAGTACCGTGTTACGCATCATGAGCGGGCTGGAAACGGCCGATGGGGGCGAAATCTGGGTTAACAATGTGCCGCTGCACGACCATAAACGCAGCCGGGAAATTTGTGGTCATGTCGGAATGGTGTTTCAGCAGTTCAACCTGTTTCCCCACAAAACCGCGCTCGGCAACGTGACGCTGGCGCTGATAAAAGCGCAAAAACTGTCTGAGGCTGAGGCCAATAAACGCGGCATGGCGGCCCTGACGCGCGTCGGGCTGGCTGAGCGCGCGCATTATTATCCGGCGCAACTTTCCGGCGGTCAGCAGCAACGCGTGGCGATCGCCAGGGCGCTGGCAGTAGAGCCGAAAATTATGTTTTTTGATGAAGCCACCTCCGCGCTCGATCCCGAACTGGTGGGCGAAGTCATGGAGGTGATGCGCAGCCTGGCGCGTGAAGGGATGACCATGGTGGTGGTTACCCACGAGATGGGCTTTGCGCGCAAAACCGCAGACCGCGTGGTGTTTATGGATCAGGGGGTGATTGCGGAACAAGGATCGCCAGAGCAGATATTCGTTAATCCACAAAATCCGCGCACCCAGCAGTTTTTATCGCGTGTTCTTGAGCATTGATCGGAGGCGTTATGTCGATTCATTTTCCGTTGGTGGCAGACGGTCTGTTGGATGCGCTGCAACCTGCGCCACGCTTTAAATCTGTTGCAGGCCGTGGCGATGCGCCGTTACCTGTGGGGACGCCGGTACTGGCCAGCGATAGCGTGTTTTCTCCATTGATGCTAATGAAGCAATCGGCGCTGGAGAATAATCTGCGTCAGTTGGCTGATTTTTGTCGCGAACAGGGTGTGCTGCTGGCAGCACACGGCAAGACGTCAATGTCGCCCGCCATCCTGCGTCGAGCCGTCACCGAAGGCGGTGCCTGGGGATTGAGTGCGGCAACGCCTGCGCAGGTTCGCGCGCTGCGCCAGTTTGGTATCCGTAATGTTTTTCTCGCCAATCAACTGGTCGACCCTGCCGGTATTCGCTGGATAGGTGAGTGGCAAAAGCAGCATCCTGACCATGGCTTCCTTTGCTATGTTGATTCGCTGGAGGGAGTGCGTTTGCTGGAACAGCATCTCGGCGACAGTCGCATTGCGGTTCTGCTGGAGATGTCGGTCAGTGGCGGGCGCACGGGGTGTCGCTCATCCGCGCAAGCACTGGAGATTGCCGCCGCGATAGCGGCAAGCCCGGTCCTGCAACTGGTGGGCGTGGCGGGCTATGAAGGCGCGCTGGGTGCGGGGCGTGATGCCGAGGGTATCGCCAGGGTGCGCGATTATTGCCAGATGCTGATCGCGACGGCTGCGCTGCTGGCCGGGGAACAACTGTTCAGCAGCGACACTATTATTCTCAGCGCCGGAGGCGGCGCCTGGTTTGATGTGGTCAGCGCCTGTTTTAGCGAGGCGAGGGTATCGCTACCGATCACACCGCTGATTCGTTCGGGTGCCTATATGGCCCACGATAACGGGTTATATGCCCGCATCGCGCCGTTTGCCCAACCGGGCGCTCGTCATCATTTTGAACCCGCGCTGGAGATCTGGGGGAGGGTATTATCGCGCCCTGAGCCAGGCCTGGCGTTTGTTGATTTCGGACGCCGCGATGTGCCCTTTGACCAGGACTTGCCGAATCCGCTGTGGGTGCGAAATGTGGATGGTAGTGCTCCTCGCGCCGCTTCTGGCATGCGCATCAGCGAGGTGAACGATCAACATGCCTATTTGTTGTTGCCGCAAGAGGATGCCTTAAAGCCCGGCGACTGGGTAGGTTGTGGCATTTCACATCCCTGTACCGCGTTTGATAAGTGGCGCTATTTGCCACTGGTGGATGATGACTATTGCGTCACCGATTCACTGGAAACGGCATTCTGAGTCAGGCATGTGTGCATAACGGCGCGCTGTCGAGCGCTGTTTCACAACGGTTTTTCGATAGCTCTTTCTTGCTTTTTGTTGCATATACTGGCGGAAAAAAGAAAGCACCGACGAGGTTATCGTTCGGTGCTTTATGTTCTTCAGTGAAGTGCGTTTATGCGATAAGACTTAGAACTGGTAAGTCACGCCAACAGCAACGATGTCGTCGGTAACGTAACTTGAACCGACGTAAGTTGCGAAATCACCTTTGTCCAGTTGGTTGATTTTGTAATCAACCATCGCAGAGAAGTTTTTGTTGAAGTAGTAGGTCGCGCCTACGTCAACATATTTAACCAGGTCCTGATCGCCCCAACCATTTCCCAGGTCTTTACCTTTGGTCTGTACGTAACCAATGGACGGACGCAGACCGAAGTCGAACTGGTACTGAGCAACGGCTTCGAAGTTTTCAGATTTGTTAGCAAAACCACGGCTGCCGATTGGCGTCATGTTCTGTGCGATGCTGTACATAGCCGCCAGGTAGATGTTGTTAGCGTCGTATTTCACGCCAGAAATCCACGCTTCCGCGTTAGCGCCTTTACCCAGTGCCTGAGAGTTCTGCAGATCAGTACGGTCCGATTTGGCATACGCAGCAATCAGAGTAACCGGGCTGCCGCCAAAGTTGTAGGACAGGGAGGTACCGAAGCCGTCGCCATTCTGTTTAGAAGCAGCACGGGAACCTTCGTTTTTACCCTGGTACTGCAGGCCCAGGTTCAGACCGTCAACCGCACCGAAGAAGTCGGTGTTACGGTAGGTAGCCACGCCAGTGGTACGTTTGGTCATGAAGTTATCGGTACGGGTCAGAGAGTCACCGCCGAATTCCGGGAACATATCGGTTACAGACGCTGCATCGTACAGGATACCCAGGTTACGACCGTAGTCGATAGAACCGTAGGTTTTGGCTTTCAGGCCAGCGAACGCCAGACGCGTTTTCTGAGTAGAGCTGCTTTCGTCGGTGTTGCCAGCGAATTCAGATTCCCAACGACCGAAACCGGTCAGTTGATCGTTGATCTGCGTTTCGCCTTTGAAGCCCAGACGTACGTAAGTTTTGTCGCCATCCTGAGTGGTATCATCGCTGAAGTAGTGCATGGCTTTGATTTTGCCGTACAGATCCAGTTTGTTACCATTTTTGTTGTAGATTTCCGCAGCGTTGGAAGAAGCAGAAACAACACCAAGGCCGATCATCATTAATGCCAAAGTAGTTTTTTTCATTATGTTTCCTGATTAATTGTAATTAACGCGCTTTAGATCGCTGAACGTCGCCGCTCGAGTGAAAAATTCACGTAGGTTTTAACGTCTGCGAATTAAAGTTTTATGACAATTCTTATTTATTTTTTTACAAAGCAGGTTTTACAGGTAGTGTCATAAAAGCGTCAAGTTTTGTAAGTAGGTTTTCTGATTGCCTTCAAGGATTTTCTTAAGTTGTTAAAACTGCCAGTTGGAAGTTGGCTCTGATCCTGTTACAAAGACTGTTTACTTTTTTTCTTCTACGTTGAACGGCAGAAATCATGAGCGACAGCCAGACGCTGGTAGTGAAACTCGGCACCAGTGTTTTAACGGGCGGATCCCGCCGCCTGAACCGCGCCCACATTGTTGAACTCGTGCGCCAGTGCGCACAGCTACATGCAGCAGGGCATCGTATTGTTATTGTGACTTCTGGCGCTATCGCCGCCGGGCGTGAGCACCTGGGTTACCCGGAGTTGCCTGCCACCATCGCCTCGAAACAACTCCTTGCCGCTGTCGGGCAAAGCCGCCTGATTCAACTATGGGAACAGTTGTTCTCAATTTACGGCATCCACGTTGGGCAAATGCTGTTAACCCGCGCCGATATGGAAGACCGTGAGCGTTTCCTTAATGCGCGTGACACTCTGCGTGCGCTCCTCGACAACAACATTGTGCCGGTCATCAACGAGAATGACGCCGTTGCGACGGCGGAAATCAAAGTCGGCGACAATGACAATTTATCGGCGCTGGCCGCTATTCTGGCGGGCGCAGACAAACTCCTGCTTCTGACCGATCAGCAAGGTCTCTTTACCGCTGACCCGCGTAACAACCCGGACGCTGAATTGATCAAGGATGTGTTCGGTATTGATGACGCGTTGCGCGCGATTGCGGGTGACAGCGTATCGGGCCTGGGTACTGGCGGGATGGGTACCAAATTGCAGGCGGCGGATGTTGCCTGTCGTGCAGGTATCGATACTATTATTGCCGCAGGCAGCAGGCCGGGTGTGATTGGCGATGTGATGGAAGGGGTTCAGGTCGGGACGCTTTTCCATGCGCAGGCTTCACCGCTGGAAAACCGTAAACGCTGGATTTTTGGCGCGCCTCCGGCAGGTGAAATCACCGTTGATGAAGGCGCGACAGCCGCTATCCTGGAACGCGGCAGCTCCTTGTTGCCAAAAGGGATTAAAAGCGTGACAGGCAACTTTTCCCGTGGTGAAGTGATCCGCATCCGTAACCTCGAAGGTCGCGATATTGCACATGGCGTTACCCGCTATAACAGTGACGCGCTGCGTCGCGTTGCCGGTCATCATTCGCAGCAAATTGATTCCATTCTCGGCTATGAATATGGCCCGGTCGCCGTGCATCGCGACGATATGATTATCCGTTAAGGAGCAGATGTATGCTGGAACAGATGGGCATCGCTGCTAAAGCAGCGTCGTACAAGCTGGCATTGCTCTCCAGCCGTGAAAAAAATCGCGTACTGGAAAAAATCGCCGATTACCTGGAAGCACAGTCTGACGAGATTATTCTCGCTAACGAGCAGGACGTTCTGGAGGCTCGCCGTAATGGGCTGAGCGAAGCGCTGCTTGATCGCCTTGCGTTGACGACAGCGCGTTTGAAAGCGATTGCTGACGATGTTCGCCAGGTGTGCAAGCTGGCTGACCCGGTAGGGCAGGTGATCGACGGCGGTCTGCTGGACAGCGGCCTGCGCATTGAGCGTCGCCGTGTGCCGCTCGGCGTAATTGGCGTGATTTATGAAGCGCGTCCGAATGTCACCGTGGATGTGGCTTCCCTGTGCCTGAAAACCGGCAACGCGGCGATTCTGCGCGGCGGTAAAGAGACCTGGCGCACCAATGCGGCAACGGTAAAAGTGATTCAGCAGGCGCTGGAAGAGTGCGGTTTACCCGCCGGCGCGGTACAGGCGATTGAAAGCCCGGACCGCGCGCTGGTCAATGAAATGCTTAAGATGGATAAATACATCGACATGCTGATCCCGCGCGGTGGCGCTGGCCTGCATAAGCTGTGTCGTGAACAGTCCACCATTCCGGTGATTACCGGGGGCATCGGCGTTTGCCATATTTTTGTTGATAATACGGCAGAGATTGCCCCGGCGCTGAACATTATCGTGAATGCGAAAACCCAGCGTCCGAGTACCTGTAACACCGTCGAAACGCTGCTGGTTCATCAGGATATTGCGGGCACTTTCCTGCCTGCGTTGAGCAAGCAGATGGCGGAAAGCGGCGTTACCTTGCATGCGGATGCGCAATCGCTGGCGGCGCTGCAATCGGGTCCGGCAGCGGTTGTACCGGTTAAAGCAGAAGAGTATGACAATGAGTTTTTGTCGCTGGATCTGAACGTGAAAATCGTTGCTGACCTGGACGATGCTATCGCCCATATCCGCGAGCATGGCACGCAGCACTCCGATGCTATCCTGACGCGTACTCTTAGTAATGCGAACCGTTTCGTCAATGAGGTCGACTCTTCTGCTGTTTATGTGAATGCCTCCACGCGTTTTACCGACGGCGGTCAGTTTGGCCTGGGCGCGGAAGTGGCGGTGAGCACGCAAAAATTGCATGCGCGTGGACCGATGGGCCTTGAAGCCCTGACCACCTACAAGTGGATCGGTTTCGGTGACGATACGATTCGTGCGTAAATAACAGCGGGGTGATGCAAAAGTAGCCGTTTGATTCCAAAGGGCATTGACGCATCACCTCGTTAGATCTAACCTTTTGCCCCGTGGTTCACCGACGTGAATCCCGTCCTTTCAGGGCCGATATAGCTCAGTTGGTAGAGCAGCGCATTCGTAATGCGAAGGTCGTAGGTTCGACTCCTATTATCGGCACCACTTCGAGTTCCTCACACGGTCGTAGTCACCCATAAAGTTTTTGTTTTATAAAGTTTTTTCTTTCTCTTTAGTCCGTTTTAACCCATAGCTATCCCGTCGAATCCGGTACTAAATGTGTATATGCTCCTGTTCGGTCCTGGATTCCTATACACATGCCTTTAAACGATATGCAGATTCGCCGCGCTAAGCCTGAAGCTAAAGCCTATACACCTGGAGATGGGAAAGGGCTGTCATTGCTTATAGAACCTAATGGAAGCAAGAGTTGGCGGTTCCGTTATCGTTTTGCCGGTAAACCAAAAACGATCTCGCTTGGTGTGTATCCTACGATCACACTTGCAGATGCCCGTTCTCGTCGTGACGATGCCTGAAAACTTTTCGCCGAAGGAAAGAATCCGAGTGAGGTTCGAAAAGAGCAGAAGATTGTTTTGTAAACCGAGTCTGAGAGCGCGTTCGAAAAGATAGCGACAGAGTGGCATCAAATGAAGTCTGCCAAATGGTCGGTAGGATATGCCTCGGACATCATGGAAGCGTTTCAGAACGACATCTTTCCTTTTGTCGGGACTAGACCCGTTTGTGAAATCAAACCGCTAGAACTGCTTAATGTGCTGCGTAAAATTGAAAAACGTGGCGCGTTAGAGAAAATGCGTAAAGTGCGGCAGCGTTGCTCCGAAGTATTCCGCTATGCAATTGCTACAGGTAGGGCGGAGTTTAATCCTGCGGCAGATCTCTCAAGTGCTCTCGAAGTTCATCAATCCAATCATTTTCCTTTCCTAAAAGCCGATGAGATACCTAATTTTCTAAGAGCCTTAGACGGTTACACTGGAAGTAGACTTGTTCAGATTGCCACGAAATTACTAATGATCACCGGTGTAAGAACCATTGAATTACGTGCTGCATTATGGGCAGAATTTGATCTAGATAACGCTATTTGGGAAATTCCTACTGAAAGGATGAAAATGTGCAGGTCACATCTTGTGCCGTTATCAATTCAAGCGTTAGATTTACTCGAACAACTTAAGATCATGACAGGGAACTACCGTTATGTTTTTCCGGGGCGGAATGATCCGAATAAGCCTATGAGTGAGGCTAGCATCAACCAGCTGATCAAGCGTATTGGGTATGGAGGAACAGTGACTGGGCATGGTTTTAGGCATACGATGTCAACGATTTTGCATGAACATGGCTTTGAGTCTACATGGATTGAAATGCAACTTGCTCACAGCGATAAGAATAAAATTCGAGGTATCTATAATCATGCTGATTACTATTGCAACCGTAAAGAAATGTTAAATTGGTACGCAGACAAGATATTAGGATGAAAAATGCTGGATCAAACATTCTCGGCAAGAAATCTTATGAGGCTTTTATATAAAGAAGATCCTAAAAATTTTCTCAGGAATATTAATAGGGAAGATTATGAAAGCGAAATGATGAGGTTTTCACAAATCATTAATGATGATGGTTTTTCGTTTGGGCAAATTTCCTTTGCAAAGATAAATAATAAACGAGTTCTAATTCCAAATGAATTCAAAGATATCTTAGCGCTGAGGAAAGCTAATGATAATTTGAAGAGAATTTATGGTGTCACACAATCAGATAGGAATGATATTGTAAGGCACGTGATATGCATGCTTGAAGAGCCTATACCTTTTTTTGTATATAAGTTAGACATTAAAGACTTTTATGAAAGTATTAATCGAAACATAATTCTAGAAAAATTATTAAAATCCTCCATTGTTTCATATAAAACAAAAAGATTATTAAAACTTTTTTTTGAATTACCTCATGTATCTTTAGAAAGAGGTCTTCCAAGAGGTATTGGTTTAAGTGCAACTATGGCTGAACTTTATCTTGAAGATTTTGATGATAAAGTTAAACGTACAGGCAGTGTTTTCTACTATGCTCGCTATGTAGATGATATTATTATTTTTACTTGTGAAAAAATAATAGACTTTCAAAATTTCTTTAAACGGTTTTTGCCGGATGATCTAGAATTTAATATTGCAAAATGTCGTGAAATAAATATTAATAATGATGATAAAGGGATGGTGGCAAATGAGTTTAATTATCTAGGGTATTGTTTTTGTGTAAGAAATGGGAAAGTTAAGAGCTCTGAAAAGAGAGATGTTAAAGTTACAATTTCAAAAAAGAAAATCCTTAAATTAAAAAGAAAAATTGTACTCTCTTTAAAAGATTATTGTAAAACAAATAATTTCCCTTTATTGGAGAAAAGAATTAAATTTCTTACTTCAAATGTGATTCTTGAAAAAGCGAAAAAAATTTCTGATGAAGGAAGTTCGCCACTATATAGTGGCGTGTACTATAATTATTTACATATCAGGTCGTATGAGCAACTCAAAGTGTTAGACTTGTTTAAAAATAAAATGTTATTTTCTTGCCGTGGCAGTCTAGGTAATCAATTAATAACTAAAGGTGATAAAGAGTTATTAAAAACATTAAGGAAATATTCTTTTCTGAGCGGATACAATAACAGGAGAAAAGTTAGCTTTACTTTTAAAGAGATAAATGACATAAGGAGGTGCTGGTAAATGAAAATAAAAATAAAAAAAGGTGATTATAATAGGGTGTTATTAACGGATGTATTACCTTATGAGGTCCCTATTCTTTTTTCTAATGAAGATTTTTACCATATTATAAATAGGGATGATTTGCCATCCGAATTTAAGGATTTGTTTTTAGTAGAGAGTCTTAAATCTACGGTGCCATATATATATAAGATAAAGAAAGGCCAAGCGAGTTTCCGTAGTTTGGCTATCATACATCCAGCGCATCAACTCAAAATATGCCAGTTTTATAAGCAATATGAACATCTTATCATCCATTTATGTTCCAGAAGTGACATTTCTCTCAGATATCCCAATAAGATCGGTACTTACTATTATGAAAAAGATTTCTTGAAAGATAGAGTTGAATTAAAAGATGGAGGAGTTGATTTAGTTATTGACGGTTTTGATTTGCAAAGCCAGACAGCTTCATCATATTTTTCTTATAAGAAATATCCTTTTCTATATAAGTTTTATGAGTCTTTTGAATTTCACCGTCTTGAAAGGAAATACGAATATATGGTGAAGTTTGATATCTCTAAATGCTTTTCACACATTTATACTCATAGCTTGGCTTGGGCTGTCAAAAATAAAAAGTATGCTAAAGAAAATATAGACAGCACTCATTTTGAAGGTGCTCTTGATAAGCTATTTAGAGATTTTAATCACGGGGAAACTAATGGGATATTGATCGGTCCTGAAGTGTCAAGAATTTATGCGGAAATTATTCTGCAAAGGATTGATTTAAACATTACCGAGAAGTTAAGTAAGTTGTTTAATCTTGATTTTAATGACGATTACGTCATTAAAAGATATGTTGATGATTATTTTATATTTGTTTCCGATGAGGCTAATATATCAAAAATTGAAATGGTACTTTCTGCTGAGTTAGAATATTACAAGCTTTATCTGAATGAATCAAAAAAAGAAACCACTATACGTCCGTTTATAACAGGGTTAACAATAGCTAAATACGAATTGAAGCAAGTTATTGACGACATATTTAATGATATTGTAGATGTTGGAACAATAAATGAAGTTAATAGCTTGATATCTAAGAATCTCACAGAAGATGAACTAAATAAAATAGATAATCTATTCTTGCTTGATAAAAAAAAGAAAAGATTTAGTCGAACAGGGGAAATTATTAAGTCTATTAAAGTCGTTGTTAAACGAAATAAAGTAACCTTTGATCAAGTTTCAAGTTATCTCCTGATGGCGTTAAAGAAAAAACTATTTTCACTCTTAAAAGTGCTTTCTTTGTATTCATACGATGAGAAGAGATATCTCAAGTTAATAAGGTTCATATCATTGCAATTAGAGGTGATATTTTTTGTTTATTCCATGGATAATAGAGTTAGGCCGACATATATAGCTTGTCAAATCATATTAGAGGTTAATTCGTTTGCTGAGCGATTTCAAGATGATATAAAGGAAGTGTTAAAGAAGAATCTCTTGGATGAAGTTACATTGTCTTTGAAGAATGGCCTGAGTTATTCCGAAGGTGGTTATGTTGAGTTTTCTAATATCCTTATTGCCTTAAAGGAACTTGGCGGTGAATATTATTTCGATGAAAGTTACTTGGTTGATTTTATTGATTCAAAAATAAATTCCTCTGAGGGGGTGAGTTACTTTGTAATTTGTAGCGTACTATACTACATTCATGGGAGGAGTGATTGCGCGATTCTTCTTGATCGGATTAAGGATATTATTCTGGATAAATTCAAAGATAATACTAATAACAAAGCTCATTGTGAGATGACACTGTTAATATCCGATGTTTTGTCCTGTCCTATACTTGATGATAAATATAAAATAAAAGCTTATAGAGCTTTTTTTCCTTCATTCAAAAAAGGAAAAACAAATGCTGAAATACAGCAGGTCGTTGATTTTTTTAGAGGTAAGATAGTGTTTTTTAACTGGTTTGGAAATAAAAATCTTGAGCAAATTCTTTACAGAAAAGAGTTGCGGACACCTTATGAATAATTGTAGTATTTTCAGGCTTTAACTGCGAAGTTGATTTTTGATAATTTCAAAAATTGATGAATCACAATGCTTACCGCATTGGCTTTTGAAACAAACGAGGTCAAACGCTCGCGATAAGTTTGATCTCTGCTGCTAATCAGACACACTATACGTTGAAGCTAAGGTGGGCCGCTTTGCGGCCCCTTCCTTAGCCTCCATTTATTGTGTCGCTGTTACATTCTTTACGTGTTGAAATTTCAATTAGCGCAGACTCCTACTTCCCAGATCTCATAGTGTATACAACGCCTCGCCAAAGCCGAGGTGAGCATGATTAGCCAACTGAATCGCCTCGAATTCGACAGACACCTCAGAGCCATTTTACGATGGCTTAAAGAGAGGGGCCCATGAGCGGGCCTTTAATTACCCGGCCATTATCGATATGAGCGAGGGCCGCAATCTCAGCCCGGAAATGTCAGCAGCAACTCCCTTAATAATGATTCAAGCTGCTCCCGTTTAGCCTGGGAAAGGTTGGCCAGTATCGCGTTTTGCGTTTCAGTGTGGACGAGAAGCGCTTGTTCGATACGCTCTCGCCCATAAGCTGTCAGGCTGACCAGTGTGCTGCGTTTGTCATCGGGATCTTGAATTCGCTCAATCAGTCCTTGCTCTTCAAGATGGTTAAGGCGATTCGTCATCGCCCCGGAAGTGACCAGTAGCGATTTATATAGCTGTGTTGGAGAAAGACAATAAGGCGCGCCGGCTCGGCGCAAAGTGGCAAGGACGTCAAATTCCCCATCGCGAAAGCCGAACGGTTCCAGTGCCTGGGCGCGCATCTTCCCCAAATGCTTCATCACCCTCAACATTCGGCCAAAAACTTTCATTGAAGAGGCGTCAAGCTCAGGCATTGCGCTGTCCCACTGGCTGACAACGAAGTCGATATGGTCATGCATTTTCGTACCTTAAATAGGGTTATTTATCGAGTTGTGCGGTCCATCTTACACAAGGAACACATTTATCTTAATGTTAAGATAAATGCTTACGCATTTTTTGCTGGAGCAATCACATGCCTAAAAGGATTACGTTTTGAAACGCATAGCATCTTCGCCCTTTATGTTCGCATTTATCGCTTTTTTGATCGGGTTGAATCTTCGCCCCATCCTGGCTTCCATCGGACCGTTATTTCCGGTTTTACAGCGTGAAGCAGGGCTATCCGCCACGGAATTCAGTCTGCTCACCACTTTGCCTGTCGCCATGATGGGGTTGGTTGCGCTGAGTGGACCATGGCTTTTAGCCAGAACCGGTGCAGTCAGGGGTATTACAGTAGGGCTTTCCATCCTGCTTTTCGCCTGTTTATTCCGGGGCTTTAGCACATCACTCACGGGGCTTATGTGTACAGCTTTAGCGGGTGGCGCGAGTATCGGCATGATCCAGGCGTTAATGCCAGCGCTGATAAAAAAAGAATACGCGCAATCGGCCAGCACGTTTATGTCTCTGTTCAGCACCGGAATTATGGCCGGTGCGGCGCTGGCTGCCGCCACGGCCGAGCCGTTGTTTACCCTGCTTGATCTAAAGCCTACGCTGGCAATAGGCGGTTTGTTAGCGCTT
Organism: Citrobacter sp. UYEF32; assembly: GCF_040546205.1. Taxonomy (NCBI): domain Bacteria; kingdom Pseudomonadati; phylum Pseudomonadota; class Gammaproteobacteria; order Enterobacterales; family Enterobacteriaceae; genus Citrobacter; species Citrobacter sp. UYEF32. Next base: position 82,003 of record NZ_JBEPNI010000003.1, read on the forward strand.
CTTGCCCTGCTATTTTGGCTGTCATGGGCCAGGCACCGCCAGGTAGAAAAAACGGTGTTCGCAGAGGTGACATTATCGTCATCCAGGACATGGCTGTTATTGCTATTTTTTGGCATCGGGACAGGCGCCTATACCCTGGTACTGGCGTGGCTTCCCCCTCTCTATATCCAGGCGGGCTGGAGCGCACGGAGCAGCGGCTATATGCTGGCCTGGCTTACGTTAACCGAAGTTGTAGCGGGCTTTGTCGTTTCAGCGCTGATAACGCGCTTTCCTGACCGCCGTGTTCCGCTGCTCATCGTGCTGTTGATGTTGCTGGCAGGGTTGATGTGTCTTGTCTTTTCTCCCGGAACCACGCCAGTTGTGTCAACATTGCTGCTTGGTTGCGGTATTGGCGCGCTGTTCCCGCTATCGCTTATTGTGACATTTGATCATGCCCGAACGCCGGCCGAGGCAGGCAAACTGTTGTCACGAGTGCAGGGTGGCGGATACCTGATTGCCGCGCTGATGCCATTAATCGCCGGTATGGTGCGCGACAGCGGTGCGTCACTGACAAACGCGTGGCTCATCATGAGTGCAGGCGTCATCCTGTTGATTGCGATAGCTTTACGCTTTAAGCCTGTGGTGCACAGGTAGAAATAACGGTCTTATTCCCGCTCTGCCAGTTACCTTCGGTATTGACCTCATCTTCACTGTCAAACCAGAAGGTATCTGGCAATCAGATGGGCTTATTGGCAAACAATATGTGTCTGTTCTGCGCTACCTTCGAACCATGCTGAGTATTTTTTTGTAGTGCCACGCTTGTGATGAACAACGAAAAAATCACTATGCGTGGCCGTCAAGAGGTGTTTAGCGGTGTCGTCGTATATATAACCGAGTTTCTGAAACGATAATAATTAATAGCATCGCAAGACTAATTAATCCTGGGATGATGTAAATGTTTTTATCGTATCCTAGAGCGATGGTGTGCATACCTTTCTCTACGTTCGCACCTATAAAACCATTATCTAAATATATTGGCTGTGTCTTTTTATTATCAATCATAAGATAATAACCAGAATACATAATATAAGGTAGGGTAAAGAGGGTCTGTTTTTCTGCTTCAACCTGAAAATAAGGATATCCATTATTAAAACCATTCGGTTTTTCAATGGTATGAGATCCTGCTGCGTTGAGCGATTCATGAGTGATTGGGAATTTTATATTGTTATTAACATAATCACGGTATAAAATGTTTGAACTAAATTCTGGCGGTGTGGAAAAAATTGCACCGTGAATCGGGAATGTGATTTGCAATGCGATGAGTATCGGTAAAATAAATAGCCAGCTTTTTGTTTTGTTCATCCATTGCAATACAGGCAGTACAGCATAAAGGGAGAGGATTGCAGTGATGCAACTCAATAATCTCCATGAGAACTGAATTAGCTGTAATACAGATATTTTTTCAGGTATCCAGTTCCATGAAAAAACAGGGCATAGCATTAATGTAAGAATACCAGCGATCAGAAGCATAGATCTTGATATGCGTTCTTTATCAGTGAATAGTGCAATAATAGATAAAACAATAATTAAAATCCCAGGGCTTAGAAATAAGCTATACCCAATCGTTCCACTTGTGTTTTTAGTTGCAAGTAATACGTGGACAAATTTAACCCTGGTTTGATTTATAAATTCATAAGATTTCTGCATTTTGGTGAATGCAAAGATATCAGAGTAATGCATATGATAGATCAGTGGTAACCAGTAAAAGCTGGAAATTAGTAGACTGACCAGAGCTGATTTTGCCAGAAAAATAATGATTTCACGGGTAATGATTTTTTTGATGTTTATCAGCGAAAATATGAAAAAGAAAATCAATACGACGATGAAACTAGGGATGTTGGCTAATAGTATTAATGTGCAGGATAAAGGAATGAGCTTTCGATCTTTGTCTCCTGTTAATAATGCATTGCATCCTCTAATAAGTAAGGGCATGAATGCCATTGCGAGACATTCCCCGACAGCAAACCTTTGGAAAAAATTGCATAGGAAATAACTTGAGCTAATAAAAAGTGTTGCGCTGATATGGCCGGCTGTTGCGGATGAAAACTCCCGTTTAGCTGCATAGTATGCTGAAAATGCTGAGATTAGAATAATTGATCCCAGGGTGAATTTCATCTGTAGCGCATTATTGTCAAAGCCAAATAGAAAAAGTCTGCTTATAAAAAGCAATAAAGTACTCAGAGGGGGATAAAACGCTCCCCACGATAAGCCGTACTGATTTTCTGTCCAGTAGTCAAAAAGGGGAGGGAATTGTTGATGGTCAAGTTGTGCATTGAGAGCTTGCAGCCTTAATACATGTGGCCCCCAATCATCGCCGCCCCATAAGTTATGGTGGAGCATTGGAATGAAGAGAGCCGCTAAAGTCAAGCTCAGCAAAAAGAACGACCACCGTTGAGTGGTCATTTTATCGCGCATATCTCTTCCCATCACAGGTTGCAGTTTTACGTCCATAAAGGTCAGGTTCCACACAAATTTTGTGACTTTTGCGGTACTCTAAGGGATCTAATTATTATTTGTACATGATTTTTTCAAAGGTTCATCTGCATACTCTCCTTTGCAAGGAGCCGATAACAATGAATTGATATAAATTAAACCGTCTCACTATTCTTCGACGTATTAGCATGGCTTTTTCGCGTTTTGCTTGTGCTATGATCCCGCGACGCATAATCCCCTTTCCCCCTTTCGGTGATGTGAGATGAAAATTATCCTGTTTATTGTTGTGCTGATCGCTGCGCTCTTTCTGATCCCTGAGCGTTGGGTTAACGATATTTTTATGCGTCATATTTCTGTTACGGGTGACGGCGAAGAGGCAATGAACAATTACGCCTTCACGCTGTTGCTTATCAAGACTGCTCTGGCTGCTGTGATTGCTGCTCTGGTGCTATGGGGCTACCGTTTATTTAAACGCTGATTAAATATTGAGTGGTAAACGTTCTGTTTGCGATGAAACACTGCGGAGTGTGAACAATTTACTGTTCATCTCTTATGGATGGTTTATGGCGTATCGCCAGTTCCGCTAAGCGGGCGATATCTGGCAATGCGCAGGTTTATTCACAAGAGGCGTAAAACTCATCTTTGCTGTGTCCATACCATTTCTTCGTCTGTATCCGGTAATAATGACGCCCTTTCTTCTGGCGGCCCGACGAAAACATCGACGACATTCATTCGGTATGTTTTATTGCCATCCTGTAAAACAGGTGGGCAGTTGATTTTTTCGGCAAAAACAGTGCTGGAAAAGAGAAACAACGCACAACCTAAAATTATTTCCTTACTCCACGACATAATCATTCCCTTCGGTGTTTTTGGGGCGGGAGAATTTTCCTGCTGATCATATCAGTTAGAGGGCCTTAAGGGAGTCCTCAAATAACTTGCCACGTTCATGGCGAAATTTTTGCCCCGTGAAAGCATGGCGTTTGGTTCAGTATGCTAAGCGCTTGCCGATGACATCACCCGCGCCAGAGATTTTCTGGCGCGAATCATCGGATTACTGCATCAATTACATTGACTTCTTGCGTTATTCATCGGTTAATTCGAATGATATCCTGCGTCAGGATCGGGAAAAATCCCCCTACACAGAAGGACATTATGAAATCAACATCCCTTATTCTGGCGGGCTGTATGCTGTTATCGTCCGCTATTTCACAGGCGGTTGCCGCTGCCGATACCTTACCCGGATCAACCGAGGGCGCAAAGATAATGAAATTCACGCCGTCACAGGATCAGACCGATTTATTCAGCAACGTGATTTACTCGCAGGTCAAAGATGGCGTGGCGCTCAGGCAGCTCAGGATGTCGCTGTTGGTCCCGCGCAATAATGACCTGAAACCGGCCATTGTCTACTTCCCAGGCGGCGGTTTTATGACGGCCAATCACGATAAATACATCGCGATGCGTATGGCGCTGGCGAACGCAGGTTATGTGGTTGCCGCCGCGGAATACCGCGTAATTCCGGATAAATTCCCCGCGCCATTGGTCGACGGGAAAACGGCGGTACGTTACCTCAGAGCGCACGCCAAAGAGTACAACATCGATCCTGCCCGCATTGCCGTGTTGGGTGATTCCGCCGGGGGATGGCTGGCGCAAATGCTGGGAACGACCAACGGCGAAAAAGAGTATGACAAGGGGGATTACCCCGAGCAGTCATCTGACGTTCAGGGTGTGGCCACGATTTATGGCATCTCGAATTTGCTCAATATAGGCGAAGGTTTCCCGGAACAGATACAGCAGGTGCATCGCTCAGCGGCGGTGACCGAAGCGTTACTGGTCCATGGCGCGGCATTTCGCACCTTTGCCGGGGCAACCATCGACAGCGACCCGAAAAAAGCGCTTGCCGCAAGCCCTATGGGCCATATTACCGGCCATGAACCGCCGTTTTTGATTATGCACGGCAGTGCGGATACGCTGGTTTCTCCTCAGCAAAGCGCACAGTTATATCAGGCGTTGAAAGCCAAAAAAGAGACCGCTGAGTATGTCCTGGTTGAGGGGGCGGAGCATGGCGATATTCACTGGTATCAGCCGCAGGTGATTGACCATGTTGTCGGCTGGTTTAAGCACACGTTAGGCGCGCCGACAAAACAGAACGCGCCCGCGAAAGCGGATAAAAAATCTAATTTGTAATCCCGTCATGGGGTGCTGAGCTTGCCATTAATAGCTCTTTATCAGGGGAGGGCAGGCTCAGAGTCTTCATTTCCAGCGGCCAATAATTACGGCGCGCTTTTTATATAACCGTTTGATAAATATATAATACATACTCCAGCTAGCCAGGAATTTTCTTAATTTAAAATCCGCCCTTGTCCTCTATTTGCATATCTTTACATTAGATGCAGAATGTCATCACTCAACTTCTACGGGTGTTAACTCCATGGCATATATCGCAAAAACACCGTTAGCGTATGTCGGTCAGTCTGTAGGTAATGGTCAGTGTGTGGCGTACACACAAAAAGCGGCCAATATGCCGCGCACGGTAGCATGGAAACGGGGCGAATTAGTTAAAGGTAATATGACCATTGCGCCCGGTACGGCGATTGCCACGTTCGACGCGGATGGTCGCTATGGCAACCATACTGACGGCCGTTCCCACGCCGCTATTTATCTTGGGCAGGATGCGTCGGGCATACAGGTGCTGGATCAGTGGGTGGGGCGAAATCGCGATAGCCAGGGACGTCTGGTTGTTGCTCCCAAACCAGTCAGCGAACGCACCATTAAATTTTTAAAAACGCCGCGCATTGAAAACAATGGAGATAATTATTATGTCGTGGAGTAATGCATTATTATTAAGCACCAGCATGTTTTTGTTTTCAGGTATTGCCCAGGCCGAAAAAATAAACTGCCCTGAGACGTTAAAGGAAAATAATAAGACATACTCAATGAATTACGTTAGTCTCTTTATGGGGCCTCCCGAAGAGAAAGCGGATTTAATGCCAGACACGCTTGATGCGTGGGTATGGACATTAAAAGATTATCAGGACTATGTGAAAGAACATAATACGTCTTTATTCCTAGTCTGCCGTTATAAAGGGACAGATAAAACCGTAACAATTAAAGTCCCTGCCGATGCAAAAAAATGCTCAGCCCACTATGGCAAGAAAGACGCTGTATTAGCGACCTGTGAGTGATCTTGGGCGTATACGGGAAAAACACTGTGGCGAGTATGCTAAAGTGCGCGGTTGTGTTCAGGGGATCTGCGATCTTTCAAGGAGTCTACAGCTATGCCATGGTGTAAGTTCTTTATGTCAGGAATAATATTATCGTTGTCTGTTGGCGCGGCTCAGGCAACAACGGTTTGTCCGCAATATCCAACGCAGCAAGATAAAACACACGCCTTAAACGATGCCAGTTTGTTCGTGGGGCCGCCTAAAGATTTAGTCGAACTGATGCCGGATAACGATCGGGAGACGGTATGGACGCTGCCTGATTATCAAGATGAGGCGAAAGAGCATAAAACGTCACTCTATTTTATATGCCACTATAAGAACACGAAGCAGAGCGTCGAGTTGATTGTTCCGGCCACGGCCAAAAAATGTTCCGTTGCCTATGATAAGAACCGTAAGCTTATAGCTGCTTGCGAATAACGTCTCTCTGCACAGGTATGGATTCGCAGTTTTTGTTCAGAAACCCGCTATCAATGTGCATTTCTGCTGAAAAATGGAAGTCGTTATTATGTCCAGACGTAAAGGGATAGTGTTAAGCGTAGCGCTACTGTTTTCAGGTTTGGCAAGCGCTGAAAAAATCCAATGTCCTGATTCGCTGACAGTGAAGAATACCTCATACAGGATGGATGACGTCAGCCTTTTTCAGGGGCCACCGGACAAGTTGGGAGAGTTAATGCCTGACACGCTGAATGATATGGTGTGGACGCTGCAAGATTATCAGGATTATGGCCGGGAAATGAATTTGCCGCTCTATCTTGTTTGCCGTTATAAGGGGACGAAAAAAACACTGGAATTAAAAGTACCGGATACGGCAAAGAAATGTTCGGCATGGTTTGGGAATAATCAAAATCAATTTTATGCTTCTTGCGAATAGTCTTTCTGCATTGCAATTGTGCTTTCGCACAGCGTTATTCCCAATATGGAAATAACGCTGCCGGGTTTTCATTTGGTGTTGAATACGCCATAACCCTAAATCTGAAAATGACCAGATGCGCTCTCCTCTTCGCCGGACCAGCAAACCACTTTGTTGCGGCCAGTCTGTTTGGCGATATACAGCGCGTGGTCGGCCTGCTTAATTAACGCATTGCTGTCACTGGCAGAGGACGACTCCGCCAGGCCGAAGCTCGCCGTCACCTGCAGCCCTTCGGCGATATGCCTATAATCCGTCTGCGATAAGGTAACCCGCAGTGATTCGCAAATCGCCGTAGCCTGCGCTATCGGCATATGCGGAAACAACAGAGTGAACTCTTCACCGCCCCAACGGGCGCTCAGCCTGGCGTCCTGCTGTGTATTACGCAGCAGGTCCCCGATACTTTGCAGCACCTTATCGCCCACCACATGTGACCAACGGTCATTTATCTGCTTAAAGTGATCAATATCGAAGATTGCCAGCGTCAGCGGATAATCGTGCGCACGGGCATCGTCGAAGCCGAGCATCAGTTGTTTATCAAAGACCCGACGGTTTGCCAGCCCGGTCAACTGATCCTCTTTGGCCTGTCGTTCAAACTCCTCAGCCTGCTCCTGTAAGGCCAGCGTCTTGGCGGCAATCAGCGTGCGCAGGCGCTCTTCGTTACGGCGCGCCTGCCTCAGACGCCAGCGAAAGACCATGAACAGCGCCAACAGAAACAGCAGCACTAACAGCACCTGAAAGAGGGGCCGCTGCCAGAAAAACGGGTTAATGCGCAGGTTGATAACCGTGTCCGTGCCATTCCACTCGCCGTTGGGGTAACTGGCGGAAACGTTGAAGCGGTAGTTCCCCGGTGGCAGGTTGGTGTATTCCGCTGTCGTATTGTTTTCGCGATCGATCCACTGCGGATCAAAACCCTCCAGACGGGTACGATAACGAATACGCTCCGGCAGAACATAGCCCAGCCCGGAATAGTTTATCCGGATGCGTGTTGTTCCGGCAGGAAAGGTATAGTCATTGTCGAGCGGCGTGGTGTTACTCTCAACCGACTCCACCACCGCAGCTAACCGCGTCTTGCTAAATTCCCCTAATCGTTCAGGGTGAACCATCACCGCACCGCGCGCGGTCGCCACCCAGATACCGCCATCACCGGCGCGCGTGGCGGCAGGCATTGAGCCGCCATTGGCCTGCGCGCTGATCATGCCGTCACTTTCACCGAGCGTGGTTACGGCAATCTGCCGCTTACGCCCCTCAATAACATCCACGGCTTCGGCTTTGCTTATCCTAATCATGCCGCGGTTCGAGCTAAGCCACAGATATCCCATATTGTCGGGTATCACCTGGAACAGTTTGTCGATGGGCAGACCGTTTTTACGCCCCACCATACCGATTGCGCCATCGCTGCTCCGATAACGGAGCAAGCCCCGGTCGGTTGTCATCCACATATAGCCAGGTTCGCTGTAAAAGCCGAAGGCATATTCGGCATTCTCCATGGCGGAAATATCGATGTGCTCAAATTTTCCGTTATGAAAAACGGAGACCCCCACGCCAGTACCCACCCAAATGCGCTGCTGTTCATCTTCCTGCAGCGCCATAATAAAGCTGGCAGGAAGACCGTCATCTGCCGAGTAGGTATGGAGCGTGCCATCGGCGCGTAAGACGCTCAAACCGGAGGCGGTGCCGATCCACAGGTTCTGCTGGTGATCGGTGAGGATGGCGCGAACCTCGTTACCGGGCAGGCCATTAGATTGCTGTAATACCGGGGTTAATTGGCCATTTTTCCAGTGCAGCAGGCCATCGGTATAAGTACCGACCCATACGCTGCCATCCGTGGCCTCGCCGAGGCTCAGTACCGATGGCTGCGTGTGTTGATTCCAGTTAATTTGTTCGACGCGCCCATTCCGAATGCGGTTCAGCCCGGTACTGGTGCCCACCAGGATACTGCCGTCCGAGTGCGTCATCACGGTACGAACATAATCGCCGTTCAGGCCCTGGCGGGTGCTCACGGTGATAAACGGCGCGCGACGCAGGCGGATCAATCCCGAGTTAGTACCAATCCAGATACTTTGTTCCCGATCTTCCAGGATGCTTTGCACGCGGTTATGAACGATACCATTATCAATATTCAGGTGTTCCAGCCCTTGTGGACTGAGGCGGAATATGCCGTGGTTAATGGTGCCGAACCAGATATCTCCACGCTTATCCTGCATCATGGTGGAGACCACTTCGTTGGTAAGTTCCGGGTGCAGCGGCTGAAAATCTTCACCGACGCGCTTCCAGACGCCGGCTTCGGTACCCACCAGTAAAGTGTTATCGTCTGTTACCAGCAAACTAAAGGCGCGGACTTGCGGCAAACCGCTGGCTGGCGGCACCGGGGTCGCTTTATTGTCGATCACCTGATACAGACCGTTGTCGGTTGCGGCCCAGATAGTGCCGTCCGCGTCTTCCACGCTTTTGTTGGCGGTGACGTTATCGAGAATATGCACATCCCGCGTTGCGCCGGTTTCATTGGCGGGGCGCATTAACAGGCCTTTTCCGGGCATGGTCACCCACAGATTACCTTTACTGTCGCGCATGGCGGAACCAATCATGGTCGGTGCCGCAGCATAGGGCGTCCAGATGCCATCTTTCCAGGAAGAGAGACCGCCGCGCGCGCCTGCAACCAGCAGGCTGCCGTCTGGCCCGGCGACAAACGCCAGCGTTCCGGAGTCGGGCATGGCGCTTTCGCCGCCGCGTTCGAAGACCTGGAAGGTTTTGCCGTTGTAGCGGGCGAACCCTTCCCAGGTGCCGAACCATAAATAACCTTCCCGGGTCTGTGCGATGGCGTTGATGCTATTGTGTGGCAGGCCGTCTTTTGTCGACCAGGTTTCAATAAAATATTCGCTTAATGCAATGTGTGGCTCATCTGCCAGTACCGGGCGGCAGAAAAAAAAGAGAAACCCAAAAAAGAAAAGGCGCAGGGTATCAGTGAAAGTATCGATATATTTATGCATTGCTCTGTGCATTAATTAACCACCCTGTCTTTACTGGTTACATTATGAATACAGATAAGACTCAACGCTAAAGTCGCAAAAGGGATTTTCTTTTTTTGCTTTATTTTTCGATATATTCCGGGTGTATATTTCGGTCGCTATTTTTCCTCGCGAAATTTTCGCTACCTTAAGCTAAATCAAACTTATAAACGTTTTGTTATTCGGCTCGGGAGACGGGCCATTTTTATGCGCTGATTTAAAGATAATGCGCTGTTGTATCCCGAATTGTCTTCTTGTTTTTGAATAGAATTATTAATAGCACTACTCTTCTGCTTTCGCGCATTTTTATCGCACTTTATTGTTCCTATAAAAGAAACGTTAGCATTTTAAAAGGAATAACGAGGTTATCCTTCCCCTCGCTATTTCCTTTCACACCGATTATTGCGCCGGGGCAGAACACTGGCTGGAGACGCCATCCAGCCCTTCGGTATCCCTGGTAAAAGATTTAAAATGCTGCTGTGCGTCAAGCTGAACCACATAAATCGAATCAAAGTCCGCCGACGGCCATGACGGCACCTGCGACGCATCGCCACCCGTCTGGGTAATCAGCGTTTTTGCGGCGGTGACCAGATTTTTATGCTCCCAGGAAATAAACGTCAGCGGCTGGTTTTGCTGCGCCAGCAGTGCGGAAACCAGTTCACTGGTGTCATCAGCATGGAAACGTAGCACTACCGGTTTGGATACCTGAATCGCCAGCGGCGTGATGGTGGTCAGCGGGCGCAGCGAGCTGCCGGTTTTTTTCTCTTTCGGCGCTGAGGCATACAGCGCGTCCGGGGTACCGTAGCGCTTGAGCAGCACCGAGGGGAGACTCAGCGCCCGGTTTAACCCTTTGCAGGTGAGCTGCCCGCTGTTGTTGTCCGGTTTCTCACCGTGACGAAAGAAGACGTAAGTGCTGTCAGCCGATGCCGCCAGGGGAGAGAGCAGTGCCGCGCTAAGTAACGCTACAAGCCAGCTTTTCATTGTGTTTTTCCCACGTGTCAGAGAGAGATTTTATCAGGGATAAAGACATGACATCCTTCCATTCCCTGCGCTGTAACATCGAATAACGTTGTCGAAGAATAGGGCGAGCCTGCGTGCTTCCCTGCCACCGACACGGGTCACAGGGAAGGCCATCATGCTACGCGCAGTCGCGCTCCGGCGAAACCCGCAATATTTCATTACCCATTGCCATTTTGTCACTAACGGTAAATATGCCTGATGCTCTCTCAGGCCGACAGACGGAGCCTCAGGGAAGTGTGGTGGCGTCTATCACCACCATTCCCAACGCGTTGGTCCGCTTTATTACCCGCAGGGTGCGACCAGAATAGAGATTGCCGGAGGGCTCGCAGATGCGGATCTCTTCATCAAGATCGCGGTCATAGACGCTGGCCCCGGAGCAGCTTCGTGAGCCGCCAGAGCTGTAGCGATAAGGGGCGGTATAGGTCGATTCAACGCCGGGCAGCAGCCAGGTGAGCGTGGTGAAGAGCGCGGAAAAAACAAACACCATCCCCAGGGCCATACCGCACCAGGCTTTGAGATATTCCGTTCGTGTGCTGATATTGGCGGCAAAGCGTTTTCGTAGGGCAAAACAGACGACAACCGTCATCGCAAGTGCGGTCATCACCATATATCGAAACGCCGCATGGGACAGGAAGGTGGGGCGATAAATCATGTTGCGCCAGGCGAAAAAGCCAAAAATCGCCGCCACAACGGCAATGGCGAGGGTCAACAAATAGGGGTAAGAATACTTTTTCATCTGCGGCTTTCCCTGCGCGGCTGCCTTTATATTTTGTCATTGTCAGATAACAGCGGGCGGGTAACAATCCCTGTTTTCAGGAAGGCGCGTTTCGACCAGTTCTGGGGGGATGACGAACCCGGTCAGAAAGGGCAAAATGCCAGGCTGACAGCCCATCTTGTAGCGGTGACATTGGGGTCCAGATAAATACATGGATAAGTCAGATTGTTCAGAACGGGATTTATCCTCGTTAAGCGCTATCGCTTTATTGTCTCTGCATTCAAAAATACGCTCCCTTTTACATGCGCGTGGTGTTCTGCGTACCCAAAATCGCCCGCTGGGTGATGATGCGCGGTGGCGGGTGGCCAATATGGATCGGGTTTGGGCATCTCCACGCTAGAGAAAATTCTGGCATCCGAACGGGTCAATGATTCGGTGAAACGTCAGGCCCAGAACCTTATTCGTCGTTACGGATAAATATGTTACCGACCAACCACATGGAACAGCGCTCATGCCAACGTCAGCCAGTCAGCCTCGCCAGATTCGCCTGTTTTTGTCTTCCACCTTTCGGGATATGGAAAACGAGCGTCATGAATTACTGACCCGCGTTTTTCCCCTGTTTCGACAGCAGTGTCTTGAACGCCAGGTGGTATTTAGCGAGATTGACCTGCGCTGGGGGATTACCGAAGAGGATGCGCACAACGGCCAGACGGTGCAAATCTGCCTCGAAGAGATCGCCCGCTGCCGTGCGTTGGGCATTTCGCCGTTCTTTATTGGCTTTATCGGCGAACGTTACGGTTGGGTACCACAGCGTCACGAGCTGGAAAATTACTGGCACCAGGCGGCGCAGGATGAAAACCCCTATGCCCGACGTATCGAAGCGGCGCTGGCGGAAGGTATCAGCGTTACCGAACTGGAGATGCGCTTTGGGTTTATGGACGATGCGCAGGGGGTCAGCAGGCAGCGGGTCCAGCTCTATTTTCGCCATCCGGATTTAACGGCCTCTCTTGCCGGGAAAGCGTCGGCCACGTTCTATGAAAGCACAGAAGCTGCCTGCGACAAGCTTGCGGCCCTGAAAAGGGCAATCAGAGAGACGCACGCGGAGTGCATCGGTGTTGATGGCTACCAGGCGATCAGCGAATTTGGTCAGCAGATCCTCGATTTCTTAACTGCCGAACTGGATACCCACTTCCCCCTTGATGAGGTGCCGAATGAGCGGCAACTCAGGTTACATGCGCAACAATGCTATGCGCTTTCCCGGCGCGAGAACTATGTGCCATTGCCCGCTTTTAAACAGCAGGTTGAGACATGGGCACAGGACATGCTTGCTGCCATGCTCCCAAATGGAGATCAGGCGCGCGATCCCCTGAACCGTCTGGCGCTGGTCGGCGATTCCGGGCGGGGGAAAAGTGCGTTTATGGCCGACCTGGTGGCCTCTGAAACCTTTAACACGGCGTTGGTGATCGCCCATTTCGTTGGCGCGGACGGCGATAACACGCCGGAAAGCTGGCGTGAGCGGGTGCTACAGGTGCTTACGCCTTATCTGCCCGCCACGCTTGACGTTCCCACCGAAGATGACGCGCGCTGGGCGGCGTTTGCGGAACTCGTGAGCGCCGCCCAGGTGCAGATGGGCAAGCCCATCATTCTGCTGCTGGATGCCATTAACCAGTTCTCCCCTCAGGAGGCGGGGATGCGCCGCCTCAATGGCCTGCGCTTCTTACCGGGCACATTGCTGGTGGTGACCTCAACGGAACCGCTACCGGACACGTGGCAGACGCTGGCTTTCCCGGAACTGACCGAAGCGCATCGCCGCGAGGCCATAACGTTATTTTTGCGCCAGTACAGTAAAAAGCTGCCGGAGACGTTAGTCGGGCAACTGGTTGCCGCGCCCGCCTGCGGTAACGCGCTGTTTTTGCGTCTGGTGATGGAAGAGTTACGCCTGCATGCGGATCACGACACCCTGGCGGCACGGGTGAGCGCATTACTCACTTATGATGATGCGGGGCAACTGTTCCTGGCGCTGTTAAATGAAACCGACCGGGATTTTCGCGCTGAGGGATACTCCCTTGCCAGCCATGCGACGACGCTGATTGCCGCTTCCCGCGCGGGGGTATCCCACAGTGATTTAGCCGTCCTGCTGGCACCGCATCTGCACCAGTCAGGCCTGAAAATGGCCGACCAGACCTTGCTGCGCTTGCTGGCGCGTATTGCGCCGTTTTGCCTGAACGAAGACGGCAGGTTGCGTATCACCCATACCATCTTTACCCAAACGCTGACCGCGCTGTCGCCGTTGATGTCCCCGTCCCGGCGGGCGCTGGTGGCCCGGTTTAATCAACGGGATGCGTTTTCGGTGGCCGAACGCACATACCAATGGATGGCGCTGGAAAATTATGAGCAACTGGTGGAAACCCTCGGGCATGTCGACGCCTTTTGCGCGTTACAGCAAAGCTACCCGGAGCTGGCCTCGCAGGCAATGCTCGCACTTGGCGCCGGGCGAAGCTCCCTTTCGCTGTTATTACATGCGCTGGTGGAAAACTGGAATGTCTGGCGCCCTGAGGTGGTGTTTACGCCCACAATGAACGCGGTAAGCGCCTGGTTTTTGCAACGCGGATTCTGGCAGATTGGTGTGCGCTGGAGTGAACTGGCGGCTGTTCTGGTACGCAAAGCCACGCCCGTTAACGTGATCAACACCATGGGGACGATCAATAGCCTGGCGCTTTTCTATCGCCTGCTTGGGCAGTATGACAAAGCGGAACCGCTGCTGCATGATGCGCTGGCAATGATGCGCAAGATGTTGCCCGCAGGGCACCCGGATATTGGCGTCGTGCTGAATAACCTGGCTGGAATTTACGGCGCACTGGGCCAGCCGGAAAAAGCAGAGCCGCTATTGCGCGAAGCACTGCAAGCGGTGAGCAACGAAAACAGTATCGATTTTGCCAACCTCGCCCAGAGTCTGGGGGAGTGTTATCAACAACTGGAAGAATATGAGCAGGCGGAGTCTTTACTGCGTAAATCGCTGGCAGTGAGAGCGCGTCTGCAGGCCCGCGACAATCCCCATCTCATTGGCTTAAAGCGCAGCCTTGGCGGGCTCTATATGGAGCTTATGCGTTACGACGAAGCCGAACCTGTTTTGCTTGAAGTGCTGGCCTTGCGTAAGGCGGTTTTGCCGCCGGAACATCCCGATATCGCCACAAGTCTGAACGATTTGGGAGAACTCTATTATCGTCAGGGCGACGCCGATAAAGCCGAACCGCTGTTTACGCAGATGATGGACATCCGGTGTAAATCGTTATCACCGGGCCATCCTGACTTCATTGCCGGGCTGTTCTATATGGCGGAGTTATACCATTCCATGGGGCGCCTTGAAGACGCCGCATCGCAACTGCGCGAAGCCATCCCTTTGCTTGAGCATCTGCCGGATAATCAGGCGGAGCTGCTATTTGCCCGACAATCGCTGGCAAACCTCTATATGGAAGACGATCGCCATGAAAAGGCGATCCCGTTGTATGAAGCGATGCTGACCACGCAGTCTGAACTGAGTCGGCCTGAAAGCCCGGTGATGTTACGGTTACTTGATGACCTCGGCATGCTCTACCTGGGCCAGGATCGTCTGGATGAGGCGGCCGCCTCTTGGGCGAAATGGCTCGCTGTACAGGAGGGTAAGCTCGCGCCGGAGAATGCAGGCAGGCTCAAGGTTATGCGTAATCTGGCCTGTACTTACAAAGCACAGCAGAAATATCAGGAAGCGAAAGCATTGCTGCTGCAAATTATGTCGCTTCGTGTTGAGCATGACCATGGTGACGTTGAGCTTAAGGTGCAGTCCGTGGCGGAGGCAGCAGAAATGCATTATTTTCTGGCCGAGTATGCGGCTGCGGAAACCTTGTACCGCACGCTCTTTACCATGGTGGAGCCGCAGTGGCTTGAAGCATCCCCGGAAAAAAACGCGCTGTTTCAATGGCTGGTGGCAAGAGGCGTGCTGGACAAAACGGGGCGCAAGGAACAATGGGGGCAGATGCCTGTCAGTATGGCGACCCCGTCATGGCAGACATCCCTAAAAGTCGACGTCTCAACATGGTCAACAGCGGCACAACCTGGAACGCCAGCGGAGCCGGTATCCATGACAGATGAATCTCCGGCGGAACCTGCGAGCGTGCAAACAGAGGCAAAGCGTAGCGTGGGTGAAAAGCTACGCAGTGCCTGGAATAAGCTCGTTCACTAAGCGGGCTTACTCTGTCTGGCCGTGCTCGCCGGCCAGGCGGTAAAACAGATCGCGACTTTCCTCGAGTTTACGTATCTCGGTTGCGTCGCTGCTGTAAATCGTTTCTACCGCGGCAATGGCGCGGTCATAGAGCCCGACGGCGCGGGCAAAGTTTTTTTCCACCAGATAAACGGTGGCAAGTTCCTGATAAAACGATGACAGCATAATTTGCCGCTGCGGTGTTGGCGGCATCTGTTCAATGAGTGCAACCGCTTCCTGCAGATGCTGTTCCGTTTCGGCGGTGTTGCCGCTTTGGGCCTTAATCTGCGCGATTTGCATGATAATGTTGGCCAGAACGGCAGGGTCCCGCGGGGGTTGCAGGGCCGCGACTTTTGCCTTCTGGTAAAGTTCCAGCGCCTGTTCACTCTTACCCGCCGCATTGAGTTGCTGCGCCATGTTAGACATGGTTACCGCCAGCATTTTCATACCGGCTTCTCCGGGGTTAAACAGATTTTCCAGCACCTGATCCATGGCCTCTTTTGCCAGTGCCGGGTTAGCGGTTTTTTGCGCCAGTACCGTGAGCGTATTGTAAAAGTGCGCTTTCAGCCCCGGCGGCGTTTTATCGTCCTCTACGGCAGGTTTAATCATCTCTGCCCACTGTGTCGCCGCCTTTTCCGCCCGGCTCTGACGTAACCAGGTGAAGATGGAGAGCGCGGCAGGCAGGTGGTTTTGCAGCACCGCCGGGTCCGGGGCGGTCCACGCAAATGTCTGTTCAAACCGGGGGTCAAGACGCCGTCCGTCGTAAATACCACTAAACTGCCAGACGGTGTGTAACAGGCCTGGATCCACCTCGTGCAAACGGATCACCGCCATCACCTCAGAGAGTTCGCGTATGACCGGATCGATCTCACCGAGCGACAGCCACTGCCAGGTGCGTTCCGCCAGCGCAAAGCCGCTGCTGTCCTGGATCTCCCCGAGAATACGTTCCCGGCAGCTTTCCATTTCATCATTGTCCTGTAGCGCCTGATAGAGCGTGTTATGCAATAACCGCAGGCGACCATCGCTGTTCTGGCAATACGGGGCAAGCCGTGCCAGCAGCGGCACTAACTCGCTATCCGGGACTTTCAGCGAGGGGTAAATCGCCAGAATGCGGGACAGTTCGCTATGGGTCAGCCCGCGACGAGAGGCCGCAATGGCGCAGGCGGCGCGGGTCGCCAGTTTCGATGAGAAATCACGGTCAGACGCCGCTAATACGGAGGTAAACAACGCGCCAGGCCCGGCACAGGCCAGCAGCGCGCTCAGTCTCTCCGGCAGCGCTTCGTGTCGGGCATGCAGGCAAAGCTCTTCTAATACCAGGCGCATAAACAGCGGATTGTCGCAGGCGGGCGCGCTGATAAGCTGCCCGGTCAGCTCCCCGGACAAGGACTTGCTGACCAGGCTCAGGCTTGCCTGGCAAAGCGCTTCGCGCTCTTCCTGCGTCAGCGCCGGGAGCGAGTGGCATTTCCAGGTGATTTTTTGCTGCTCAAGGAATGACTGCACCTCTGGCGTGGCGGACAAGACCAGCAGCACGCGTGAAGGCCATTCAAGCTGTTGCAGGCGGTGAATCGCAAGCTCAGGTTTATCAAACTGGTTGATGGCATCCAGAATCAGAACCAGCGTCGCATTCTCGCGCTGACGGAAGCGTTGAACTCTTTCCATCACCTGCTGCCAGGCGTGATGGTCATCGGAGGCGGGCTCTGTGCTATCTCCCTCTTCGGCCAAAAACCAGAACAGCCGGTTACGCCAGTTGTCGAGCGTCGTGTCGCCATCCGCGCCAATATAGTGGCTGAATACGCGATAGTTATCGTCCTGGCTCAGGAGCTCGCTAATTTCAAGCGGCACATAATCGTCGTCCCACGGCATCGGCGCCTGCCGGTTTTTCTCCCGCAGCGTGCTTTCTAAGTCGGCTAAAAAGGCGCTTTTACCCATCCCCGACGGGGCGGTAATCAGCCAGGGTTCCGGGGAAATGGCCATCCAGCCCTGGTTAAGCTCGCTGACTATCTGCTGGCGAAATGCTGTAAGCGGCACATAGGCCCGGCGACGCACGGCGGCGAACTGCGCGTGTTCATGGGCGCGCTGTTGCCAGCGATTGGGCATCTTTTCCGCCGGATACAGCGTATCGATGGCGCTGAGCAGGTAAGCCCTTACCGCCTCGCCGAATTGTTCCACGCTGTCATAGCCATCGATAGCGATAGTCTGCGGAAAATGCTGACGCAGCCGTTGTTTCAGGGAAGCCAGTTGTGCTGTGCGCGTGCTGTCCGGCGTGCCATCAGGCAGGCGATCAAACCAGACATCCTGCGGTGCGTTAGCGCTTGCCATGGTGGCAGTGAGGGCCGGATCGCGTAAAAACATCTGCACACGCGGCGTGCTGGCAGAAGAGAGGGGGGCGACATCCGGCGGAGGCGCCAGAAACGCAAAGCGAATTTCCAGCTCCGTGACGCTGATATTTTCTTCCAGTGCGTCACGGATCAGCCCGGCGTAGCGCTGGTCCGGTGATTGCTGCCAGTAGGCGGCCAGATCGTCAGCCTGCGGCACCCAGCCGTAGCGCTCGCCAAGGAAGCCGATAAAGAAAGGAGGAATGCCAAGCGACCGGCAGCGTTCAATCTCTTCAAGACAGATTTGCACCGTGCGGCCATTGTGGGCCGCCTCTTCGGTGATTCCCCAGCGCAGATCGATTTCGCTGAAATTGATCATCCGCTGATAGCAGATCTGGCGGATCTCCGGGAAGACGCGGGTCACCAGATAGTGGCGTTCGGCGTCCATATCCCGAAACGTGGAGGAGAGAAATACCCGGATTTCGCGCTGCGTGGTTGCCTGAGTCATCATGCCATTCCTTCGCCTAATATGTGTTAGCCGCCAATAATTTCCACATCACGTCCGGTGGTGCGCGCCACCCAGCGTGCATTTTCCTGTAGGGTTTCGATACCGAGCGCATACATGATTTCCTGCAAGTCTTCGGTATCCGGCGTCGGCGAATGGGCTTCCATTTTCGCCAGCGCAGTAGAGAACAACACCGCGGACCGTTCGTAGTCGGCGATATCCTCTTCATAGCCAAGAAATTTCGCGTAAGCGGCGCAGAGTGCGGCGCAGGCGATCAAAAACTCCGCCAGGTGCTCGCCCACCATATTCCAGAAATGGAGTGTATGCGCCAGGTGCTCATCGGTAAGCCCCCACAGGCTGGAGGCCAGCACCACAGATGTGATGGCGATACCGCAGATAAACAGCCCGAAAGCCATGCGTTTTGCGAGGCGGTGCTTGCGCTCTTTTTTATGGACGTTTTTTTCGAAGTAATTTTTCTGATCGCGCACCCAGCTCTCTTTCACTGCGTTAATCGCCGTTTTTAGCGTGCTGGCCTCGCTTTGCGGGTAAATACTCGCAGCCAGCATTGCCCGGCGCACCCAGGCGATATTGTCGTGGCTGCGGCGCAGATAATGTAGCGAAACGGCGCGCGCAATCCCGGCCTGACGCCAGACGTTCTGCACACGCAGCCCCTCCGCCAGTGCACGCAGTTCGGTGGCATTGCGGTTAGCGCGAGAACTGTGGACGCGGCTGAGCGCGACGGAAAGCAGTACCAGCAGGAGCAGCGACAGGCTCAGCGAGGTGATAACCCAGTGCTCGCCATCACCCGGCACCCGGTTGCCCACCAGGGCCATGATGGCCGCCAACCCAAAGATAACGTTGTACACCTT
Source organism: Citrobacter sp. UYEF32 (assembly GCF_040546205.1). Lineage (NCBI taxonomy): Bacteria > Pseudomonadati > Pseudomonadota > Gammaproteobacteria > Enterobacterales > Enterobacteriaceae > Citrobacter > Citrobacter sp. UYEF32. Next base: position 101,272 of record NZ_JBEPNI010000003.1, read on the forward strand.
ACGCATATCTTTCATCTGTTTATTCGCCAGCCTGTCAATATGGGCGAAAGCGGCGTGACAGAGATGCGATGCGCCGAGGCTGGCGTTCGCCTCATCTTCTTTGGTGATACGCGCATTCAGCGTATCGAGGCGCTCAAGGCTGCGATACCAGGACTCTTCGCCGTGGATCGATGGCGTCTCCGGCTGGCCTTTGACCGGCAGCGGCGGATACCAGGAGACAGAAGGGGCGGTGGCGCCGTTAGCATAGGTTCCCGCTTTACGGCGCACGTGAATATGGCACACCAGGCCGGTGTCCGGTACATCCAGCAGGTTGGATTGGCCCAGATAGCGCTTGATGCCGGGCAGTCTGGCATTCAGCGCGGCCAGGTCGTGCTCCTGAATGCGCCCTTCGCGGCGGAAGTTAACCACCTGCGCGGTGCCCCCTAAGCCCCTGGCTTTTTCGCCATCCCACAGCGCGAAAAGAATATGACAACGCTGCGCCAGGTACATACCCGCTCTGGCATATTGCAGGTCGCGGTAGAGAGAGCCTTGCGGGTTTTGATCCAGGGAAATCATCGCTTCAGAACCGGGGATCACCGTGTCGATGCAGTAGATACCGCCGGTCTTTTGCGCGTAATCGTAGAGTTCGCGAAATTCCGTCACCGTGTCGGCGAAGTCACGCTCGTACTCTTCTTTGGCAAAAGGCAACACCACATGCAGCGGTAATCTTTTTTCCATGATCACGCGGGCAAACAGGCGGTCCGCCCCTTCGGCCAGCGAAGAGAGCGCCATGACCGGTGAATGAGGATAGCGCGCCTGAATCGCGCTGATTTCACTCTCCAGCAGGATGAGAAGCTGCTCTGTATCCTGCACATCGCGGTGTCCGGTGACGCCTAAGGTCACGGGTAAAGATGAAAATTGAACGGGCATAGTATCGACAACAAGATGAATGAATTTGCGTCAATATACGTTCTATTTCCCGGAGGGAAAACTACTAATATTTCGACTCATCATGCGGAAAACAGAGGGTTTTTTGCGCGGGATGGCCGCAGCAATCACCGCTGAAAGGTAAGGTTATGTTGACCCGCGATCGTGGCGAGGTAGCCCGGACAAGGCGTTGCACCGTCATCCGGGAACCTGGTTTATCCCCCCAGATACATCTTCTTCACTTCCGGGTTTGCGAGCACATCCTTTGCCTCGCCGGAAAGCACAATCTTGCCGTTTTCCAGCACATAGGCCCGGTCGGCAATCCGCAGGGCCGCCGTGGCGTTTTGCTCCACCAACAAGATGGTGATGTTCTCCTCACGCAACTGGCGAATGGTGGCAAATAACTCACCTACCACTTTTGGCGCAAGGCCCAGACTCGGCTCATCAAGCATCAATAACACCGGCTCGCTCATCAAGGCGCGGGCGATGGCGAGCATCTGCTGCTCACCGCCGCTCATCGTGCCTGCCATCTGTTTACGGCGCTCTTTCAGACGCGGAAAGAGGCTGTACATCCTGTCGCGCAGACGGGTGAAATTCGCCAGATTGTTATACGCCCCCATGCGAAGGTTCTCTTCGATGGTCAGGTTGGTGAAAATTTTTCGCCCTTCCGGTACCAGCGCAAGCCCCTTGCGGACGATGTGGTGCGTCTGACTGCGGGAGATATCCTCATTGAGAAAATTGACCGTTCCGCTGGAGCGCACCATATTGACGATACCGTTCAGCGTCGAGGTTTTCCCCGCGCCGTTGCTGCCAATCAGCGTCACAATTTCCCGGTCGTTAATCTCGATATCGATGCCTTTCAGCCCCTGAATAACGCCATAAAACACTTTCAGCTCACGGGCGCTAAGCATAATTTACGTCCCCCAGGTAGGCGGAGATCACCTCCGGATGTTGAATCGCGTCGGACATCAGTCCGCTGAATAACGGTTTGCCATATTCCAGCACCATGACGCGTTCACACAGGGCATTCACGAACGGCATATCATGCTCAATTAACAACACGCTGAGCTGGTAATCCTTACGCATGCGGAAAATCAGGCTTGCCAGATCTTCTGTCTCTTTGGGGTTCATCCCGGCGGCGGGCTCATCCAGCAACAGCAGTTTTGGCCCGGTCGCCAGCGCGCGGGCAATCTCCACTTTGCGCTGGTTGCCATAGCTCAGATTGGTGGCCTGCATGTTGGCGTATTCGGCGATACCGATATAGTCCAGTAGCGCCATCGCCTTTGCCCGGGCGGCACGTTCGGCAGGGAAATAGCGGCCAATATGCAGCGCGGCTTCCAGCAGTGAATAGTGGCTGCTGTGATCCAGCCCGACCATCACGTTTTCCAACACGGTCATCGAGTTAAACAGACGGATGTTCTGGAAGGTGCGGGCAATCCCTGCGTTCACCACCTTGTTTGGTTTTAAGCCCTTGACCGATTTGCCCGCCAGCAGCACGTTGCCGCTGGTCGGCTTGTAGTTGGCCGTGATGACGTTAAACAGGGTAGTTTTTCCGGCGCCGTTGGGGCCAATCAGGCCAAAGATTTCGGCTTCATCAACGTGAAAACTGACGTTATCAATCGCCCGCAGGCCGCCGAACTGCATGACGACCTCCTGCACTTCGAGAATCGCGTTATTTGACATCATGACGGCGTCTCCCGAAGCGGACTTGCCACACTTCTTTTTTGCCCAACAGACCTTCACGGGCGAATAACATAATGATCAGCAGCAGCAGTGAGAACACCACCATACGCAGCCCCGGATAAGAGCCCAGGTCGTGGCCGAACAGCGACAGCGGCTGGTCGAGGAAACGCAACCATTCGCCGCTGCCCACAACCACGATGGTGCCGAGCAGTGCGCCCGTGGTGCTGCCCAGACCGCCGAGCACGATAATGATCAACAACTGGAAGGTCAGCATAAAGTCGAACAATCCCGGCGCGATGGTGGTCAGCAATGAGGCCAGCAACCCACCGCCAATGCCTTCGAAAAAGGCGCTGGTGGCAAAGGCACAGGTTTTGATACGAAAGGTATTCACCCCCATGGCGATGGCGGCGTCTTCGTCATCGCGGATCGCCTTCATCATGCGGCCATACTTCGACCACACCAGTTGCAGGATCATCCCCGATGCCGCCAGGGCGAACAGCCCGCACCAGAACAGCAGATGGGGCTGCTGAGGAATATCATTAAGTCCAATGGCGCCGTTGGTGATCTGCGGGTTATTGATGGCGAGGATCTTGATAATAAAGCCAAAACCCAGGGTCACAATCGCCAGATAGTCGCCGCGTACGCGAAACACCGGGAACGCGAGGCAGACCGCCAGAAAAGCGGCGCATAGTCCGCTTATCAACAGCGCCGGTAAGAAACTGGTGTGTAACATCAGGATAAACGGGCTTGGCGCGGTCATCTCGAACATATCGATTTTGCTGTCGCTTGAGAGAATAAACAGCGCGGTAACATAGGCACCCACGGCGACAAATCCATTGGGTTCCAGTGACAACTGCCCGGTGACGCCGTTAATCAGGTTGTAGCTCACCGCCAGGATCATAAAGACAAATACGGTGCTGATTACCCGAATAATGTAATCGTTGAAAACCAGATTCATCCCGGCCAGCAGCGCAATGGCGAGCACAATAATGACCAGGTTACGCCCCTGAGCGCCGAGAGTGGTTGAAGCGTTAAACATTAGAAGCGGCTCCTTTCCAGACGTTCGTCACCCATAATGCCCACCGGGCGGAACAACAAGACCAGAATCAAAAACATAAAGGCGAAGGCGTCTTTGTAACCCCCCAATTCGGGGTACAGCGCGACAGCGACCACTTCGGTGAAGCCAAGAATAAACCCGCCGAGCACCGCGCCGGTGACGCTGCCAATGCCACCGAGCACGGCGGCGGCAAACGCTTTCAGGCCAATCAGTACGCCCATCAACGGATCGATAGTCGGGTAGCTGATGGAGTAAAAGACACCGCCCAGCGCGGCAAGACTGCTGCCCAGGGCGAACACCAGCGAGATAATGCGGTTCGCATCAATACCCATCAGGCGCACGGTATTGACGTCAAACGCCACCGCGCGGATCGCCATCCCGTAGCGGGTGCGGTAGAGCAGCCAGAGGATCGCCAGTAGCAGAAGCACGGTGATCAGCGGCACGACCCACGCCACGTTAGTGATGATGATGTGACCAAAAGTCAGGGTGTTGTTGAACCAGTCCGGCGCAGAAAAGAAACGCGAGCTGCCGCCGAAGAGGACGTTAAACAAGTTTTCCAGGAAGAAGCTGACGCCAATGGCGGTGATCAGCATGGAGATTTTTGATGCCTGACGCAGCGGGCGATAAGCCACCCGGTCGATAAACATTCCCAACAGGCCGCAAAGCCCGAGGGTCAGTAAAATGGCTACCCAGAAGGGCAGCCCAATGGAAGAAAAAAGAAACAGGGTCGCAAATGCACCGACCATCATGACATCCGCATGCGCGAAGTTGATCAGGCGCAGGACCCCATACACCATGGTATAGCCAATGGCGATCAGGGCGTACATGCCGCCCAGACTCATGCCATTGACGACCTGCTGGAGAAAAATGGTGCCATCCATCTCGTTTAATAACCTCTTATTACTGCTTACGGATTCACCACAGTTTTGAATGCCAGTTGACCATCTTTCACTTCGTTAATCACCGCGCTACGAATGGCGTCGCCGTCTTTCAGAGTTAACGTACCGGTTACACCCTGGAAGTCTTTGGTCGCGCGGATTTTCTCGTTAACGCAGACGCGATCGTGCGGATCGCTACACTGGTTCATCGCATTGACGATCACGTTGTAGGCATCGGCTGCCATTGCGCCCCAGGTATGGGTTGGTGATTTGAATTTCTCTTCCCAGCCTTTAATAAAGGTTTCGCCTGCCGGAGTCTGCTCTTTGGCGTTCGGTGAGTAGTAGTCGGTGGTCATGTACCCGTTCACCGCATCTTTGCCCACATCAAAGAACACCGGATCCGCCGCCAGACCATCGCCGCCAACAACCGGTTTGTTTAAGCCCAACTGTTTTGCCTGCACGGCAATCAGTGCGCCTTCGGTGTAGTAGATCGGCATGTAGATCATGTCGACGTTTTTGGCTTTCACGCTGGAAAGCTGCGCTTTAAAGTCTTTGCTGCCCGCAGGTGCCTGGACTTCAATAGGAATGGTGCCGCCATTTTTCAGGAACTGGGCGCGGAAGGCTTTAGCCAGGCCAACGGAGTAGTCATTGCTGCTGTCAAAGACGATAGCCGCCGTTTTCGCATTCAGATCGCGTGAGGCCAGGTTGGCACCCACCACGCCCTGGAAGCTGTCGGAGAAACAGACGCGGCTGACATACGGGTGGTTACGGGTGACGCGGTCGTTGGTTGCGGTAGAGGAGACCAGCGGAGTTTTGCTGTCATCGGCAATTTTGACCATCGCCAGCGTGTTACCGGAGGTGACTTCACCGATTACCGCGTCGACTTTGTCGCTGGAGACCAGGCGCTGCATGGCGTTCGCGGCTTCAACTTTGTCACTTTTATCGTCAATCACGATAAGCTTGACGGTGTCGCCGTTTTTCAGGGTCGGGGTGATGCTCTGAATCAGTTCCAGGCCTTTCTGTGAAGGTTGACCATATCCGCTGAGCGGCCCGCTCAGGGGCAATACCACACCGATTTTAATCTCTGCCGCCAGTGCGCTGTGCGCCCCAGCCAGGCCGGAAATCAGTACTGCCATTAAAGAGACTTTCCCACAAAAACTCTTCATTGTTACCTCACCGTCCGTCAGTTAATTGTGAATGTTGAAGCATCAAATACCGCGTAACACTGAATACTGATGCGCCTGGCACCACGCGGCCGCTTCGTCTGGAATGCGCTGCATGTCGTACTGACTTCTTCCGTAAGCGCGAGCCTGATATTTCCGTTAGAAACGAAAGCCGGAAGAAATGAATATTAATTAAGGGCCAGGCCTTTTGATTTTCCAGAGATATTTCTGGCGACAATTTCCATCAATAACGGATTCACCTTACATCCATTAATTGGATTTTTCTCATCCATTCTTCTTATAGATTTATCGTGCGTAATAGCACTGTTTTGGATCGCTAAAATAGTGCATTGCGCTTTATTGGTGCGTGAATAGTGATGAGATCACATTATGATAAATATTTTTATTGCCTGGCTGAGAGGAGGGGGTGGATTTAAAGATTAATATTTTCACAAGCGTTTTCTGGATTTCTTTTATCAGAATAAAACACTACCTATTTGCAATAAACATGGTAAATAAAGCCTGAAATAGCGACAGTTGACAATAATAAAACCCTTGTTATCCTGCATTAACAGTCAGCCTTTATTTAATTTTTTTCAGAAATGTTATTTCTGCGTTAATTTATTTTCAGTCTTATCCTGAGGGGGATAAATAATGAATATCCAAAAGCCCTATCTGCTTTTTCTTGGTGATGCGCATGACCAACTGGCAGCAAAAGTTGCCGATGGGATTAAACAATGGCACCCGGAATATTGCGTGGGTCAGTACCGTATGGCGAATTGCCATGCCGATTGCCAATTAACGGATATGGATATTGATGCTGCGGTTAAAGCTGGGGCAAAAACACTGGTGGTGGGTGTGGCTAACCGTGGCGGTATTATTTCAAAAGAGTGGATTTCAGTACTGAGTGCGGCGCTGGAAAAGGGAATGGATTTAGCGGCGGGCCTGCATAATAAACTGGCCGATGTTCCTGAGTTAAAAGCGCTGGCCGACCGGCTGGGTCGTAATTTGTTTGATGTTCGCCATCCGACGCAGCAATACCCGGTTGCCAGCGGGCGCAAACGCAGCGGTAAACGCGTACTGCCAGTAGGTACTGACTGCTCTTGCGGCAAAATGTATACCGCGCTGGCTATTGAAAAAGAGATCCTGGCGCGCGGCGGGAAAGCCACATTTCGCGCCACCGGGCAAACCGGCATTCTGATTAGCGGGGCGGGCGTGAGCGTTGACGCGGTGGTCTCCGATTTTGTCTCCGGCGCGGTGGAAACGCTCGCCCCGGCGAACGAGGCCGATCACTGGGATATTATTGAAGGGCAGGGGTCTCTGTTTCATCCCTCTTTCGCGGGCGTGACGACTGGCCTGATTCATGGCGCGCAACCGGATGCGCTGGTGCTGTGTCACGAGCCGACCCGCACCCATATGCGCGGCGTGGATTATCCGATTCCGGACATCGCTGACTGTATGGCGCTGAATCTGAAAATGGCGCAACTGACCAACCCGGATGCCCGTTTCGTGGGGATCTCTTTGAATACTTCCGCCCTGAGCGATGCTGATGCGCGGGCACTGATGGCTGAACTGGAAGCACGTCACGGACTGCCGGTTGTGGATCCGTTCCGTCAGGGCGTTGGCGCGATTGTTGATACGCTGGCGGCACTGTAATGGAACTGACCATCGCCCATGAACGCTGGCCATTGCGCCATGCGTTTACCATCGCCAGGGGGAGTCGAACCGTGGCCGATGTGGTGAGTGTCACCCTTCAGTTGCAGGGATTTACCGGACGCGGCGAATGTCTGCCTTATGCACGTTATGGCGAATCGGTTGAGAGCGTCATGGCACAAATCGAGCGTCTGCGCCCCGCGCTGGCGGCGGGTATGACGCGTATGCAATTGCAAAGCGCACTGCCTGCGGGGGCGGCGCGTAATGCGCTGGACTGCGCGTTCTGGGATCTGGAGTGTAAGTCGTCCGGGCAGAGTGTCTGGCAGCGGGCCGCATTACCCGCACCACACAGTTTGCATACCGCGTACACCTTATCCCTTGATACCCCGGCGCGCATGCAGCAGATGGCGCAGGAAAACGCCTGGCGTCCGCTACTTAAACTCAAGCTCGCCGATGATGAGGACATTGCCCGGGTCAGCGCTGTGCGGGAAGGGGCGCCGCAGGCCAGACTGATTGTGGATGCCAACGAAGGCTGGGATGAGACGATCTATCTGCGTCAGGCTCCCGAACTGGCGCGCCTTGGCGTCACGCTTATTGAGCAGCCGCTCCCGGCAGGCAAAGACGCGGTGCTGGCTCAGTTGCCGCATCCGGTGCCGCTGTGCGCCGATGAATCCTGCCACGATCTTGGCTCGCTTGGCGCTATTGCCGGGTGCTACGAGATGGTGAATATCAAACTGGATAAAACCGGCGGATTAACCGAGGCGCTGCGCGTGCGGGAAGAGTCCACGCGTCTTGGCCTGCAGATTATGGTGGGTTGCATGGTCAGCACATCGTTATCGATGGCACCCGCCGTGGTAGTGGCGCAGCAGGCGAGCGTGGTTGATCTCGACGGGCCGCTATTGCTCGTCGAAGATCGTGAAGACGGGTTGCGTTACGACGGCAGCGAACTTTTTCCCCCGACCCCGGCGTTATGGGGTTAGTGGCGTAATGATGTAAGGAGATAGACATGTCACGCACGGTTTACCTCAACGGGGAGTATGTGCCGGAAGAAGAGGCCAAAATTTCCGTTTTTGATCGTGGTTTTTTATTTGCCGACGCAGTGTATGAAGTTACGGCGGTGGTGAACGGCAAGCTGGTGGACTTTGCCGGCCATGTTGCGCGGCTCGCGCGATCTTGTCGTGAGCTGGGCTTACCTCTGACGCTTTCGCAAGACGATCTGCGCGAGATCCATCAACGCCTGATCGCGGAGAATGGACTCACAGAAGGGGGGATCTATCTGCAACTGACGCGCGGTAACAGTGGCGATCGCGATTTTCACTTTCCATCGGCGCAGACGCCGACCACGCTGGTGTTGTTTACCCAGGCGCGTGCGGTTGTGGACCATCCTGCTGCCAGTAAGGGCATCCGTGTGGTGACCTGCCCGGATATTCGCTGGCAGCGGCGGGATATTAAAACCGTGCAGTTGCTGGCGCCGTGTCTGGCAAAAGCCTGGGCCGAGGCCAACGGCGCGGATGATGCGTTTTTGGTGGAAGATGGCTTTATTACCGAGGGCAGCTCTTGCAACTGTTATATCGTGACGGCGGATAAAACCATCGTTACGCGGCCGTTGAGCAATAATATTTTGCACGGCATTACCCGTAAGGCGTTGTTCCGTCTGGGTGAGGAGCACGGCATCACCTTTGAAGAGCGGTTATTTACGCCGCAAGAGGCACGCCAGGCGAGCGAAGTGTTTATCAGTTCCGCCACCACCTTTGTCTGGCCGGTGGTGAGTGTGGACGGTCAGCAAATCGGCGACGGTAAGCCTGGCGAGATAACGAAGCTGTTGCGCCGGATTTACCTGGAGATGGTGGGGTAACGCATTCCCGGATGCGGCGCAAACGCCTTATCCGGGCTACCACCGGTTTTCTCCCTCTCCCCCTGGGAGAGGGTTGGGGTGAGGGGAATATGCGGCTCGGAAGGTGGGTTCCGTTCACCTTATGTTCATGGCGAAATGTCACCTCCGGACACGTGAACGGGTAAAGGGGAACACCGCGTTCCCCTTTACAATCCCCGCGGCCCCGCAAAAAATCGGTGCTTCGCACTGCGTTCGCCTCCCGCCCCGCTGCCTGCGGTCGGTTTGACTCGACGTCCTGTCTCGACAAACCTCAGTCCGCCATCCCTGGCGGCCTGCCCTTGTCATAGGGTCTTCGTCTCACCGATTTCAGCGGGGACTCAACCCCCTCGCTGCACGCTCTGCGCCAGGGGGGCACAAAGATGTCGCTGTGGTTGTCATGCGGGAAAACGAGTCAGCCATGGTTAACAAGGTTGAAGACGTTCACAGTATCTACGATTTGTAGCCCCGGTAAGCGCAGCGCCACCGGGGATTTTTCCTGAATGTGCTCTGGTGAGGGGGAGCAGACCCCACAGATTTCCCCCCTCAATGTGGGTAATACTCCCACCACAGACGGTGCAATGCGTACCACTTATCGTCCGGCTCGGGGAACTTCTCCCAGGGTTTATCAATGATGTAATGCACATTCTTCACCCGGCTGAAATCCCACATCTGCGGGTGCTGCAACGCCAGCGTCTTTAATGCGTTATAACCATAATGCAGCGGCACCCAGCGATCGCGGAAAACATCGTTGAGAAAATCCTGCTCGGCAAACACGTAATCGGAGATATCCGCCATGGCGGCCAGTTGCGTCACCATCCTGTCGTACATATCTTTATCCGGCGTCAACAGCAGAAAACCGCCATTAAGATAATTATCCAGGGTCGCCGGTGGATGCGCCGTCATCTGCGGATCTTCACACCAACTGTAATAGCAGTTTTCAGGCTGCCAGCTTTCCGGGTAGCTGGCGATACGGTTGGGATTACACCGGCACGCGTGGCAGGCGGCAATAAAGCCCGCCTGTAGCGGTAACTCGAACACTTCATCCATGTTCTGTACCACCAGCATATCGGCGTCGAGAAACGCCACGCGCTGATACTCCTCAAGTGTCCATACCGCCAGTTTGCTCCACACCTCGGCAAAACGGGCATTAGCGTAGCGGTGTGCCAGCGCGGGATCGGGGCCAAGAATCGGCACCTCCCGAACCACACATCCGGCATCGCTCAACGACCTGCGTGTCGCGGCCTCAATGCCAGGCGTCACCATCACCACCAGCGGCCACGGTGAACCGCTTTTTTGCAGCGAGTGGCGCAATGCCTCCACGCCCGGTACGTAGCCGGGCTGGGTGAGCAACGTCACCCAGGCGAATGCGGCACTCATGACAATAGCTCCGCCATAAAGTCATTGAGGAATTTACCCTGCGGATCGAGCGCCTGGCGCACCTCCTTGAAAGCAGGTAACTGTGGATAAAGCGCGGGCCAGTCATACAGGCTGGCATCGAAATATTTCCCCCAGTGGGGCTTCCCACCCTCACTTGCCAAAAGCGTCTCCACCGCGCGCAAAAAGGCCAGCCCCTCTTCGGAGAGTGAACCATCCTCGGCGTAATAGACCACAAAACCGAAGAAACAGGTGGGCTGCTGCCAGGATGGGCTCAGCCAGGCGCCTGATGGCCCGGTACAGCGCAAAATGATCGGGTAGTGCATATGAGGTTGTTCACGGGTGTGCCACTCGCGGATCCGCGTGATAAGCGCGGGGGCGCGGTCCATCGGTACGCCAATCTCTATATTGATCTGCGGCGTGGCGATGCCGCGACAGAAGACCTGATAGACATCGCCAATCACGTCGGAGAAATCTTTAAAGCGCGTCACAGTACGAAACGGCTTACCGTTTTCATCCACGATACGGGTGTCGTTGCGCATATTTTGCAGGGTGTTTTCCACCGCGACATTCATCTGATCACTGGTCTCTTCCAGCGTCAGCAGGTCACCATGGTTATCCCGCCAGGTCTGACGCTCATCGTCATGCGCTTCACGGGCATTCCAGGCGTGGACTTTGTTTTCATCTACAAACCACCAGGCCTTGCTGAATGTCCATTGCTGATTCCAGGCCACCAGATCTTCTTCGAGCGTATCGGCACTGTGCGCGCTTTTAAAACAGGTAAACTGTGTGTAAGGACGCGTGCGTAGCGTAACGGCGCTGATGGCGCCCAGCGTTCCCAGCCCCAACTGTGCCGCCGCAAACCAGGGATGCTGGTCATCCAGCGTATGAATCTGGCCCGCTGCATCAATAAGCCGGATAGCAAGCGCCTCATCCGCCAGCGAGCTTTGCTGCATACCCTGGCCGTGCGTGCCGGTCGAGATCGCGCCCGCCAGCGTCTGCGAGGCAATCACCCCCGGCGAGGCGTGGAGCATACGGTTCATGGCGGTCAGCACTTCATAAACCTCATGCAGCGGAGTACCACCGGCAAAGGTGACGCTATCGTCGCTCACCGCCAGCAGGCCCCGCAGACGGGAGAGATCAATCAGGATATCCTGCGGCTGGGTTATCGCGAGCATCCTGCCCGGAGACATGCGACTGCCCATGATGCGTACCCGCCCCTGACAACTGGCAATCGCCTGCTGCAACTGCGCTTCAGTTTCTGGTGTGATAACCGCGCGTTCCTGTGCCAGCGTGGCGTTTTGCGCCCAGTTTAAAACAGCGTGCTCGTCTGCAACGGGATGCGTCTGGCGGCGGGGGAAAAGCGGTTGCCGGGTGGTCATTGGCGTCTCCTTAGAATGAAATTTGTCCTCCCTAACAGCATAGCCTGTCATGTAAAAGTGTGAGGAATGTCTCGCTTGTTCTTGTAAAAGATCGGTACGACGGGCAGGAGAGGCGCACAGGGAAGAGGGCGTTTCGGGGGAATTAAATATCATTTTTCATTATCAATAATAATAACCCTTAATTTTTTCTTAATAAGAAAACAATTCTTAAGGCAAGTTAAAATATTTATAAGTTTGCACTATGTCTAATTAATTCAGGCAGATGTTAGTATGGTAAAACGATAGTACCAGATATAAGAATCTGTTATTATGGCTTCTGCACAATATTCTTGATGCATTTTCACAGCGAAAAACTGTAGGGATTATAATTTAATCCCCGGCTTTCTGAATTGATGACGGGAAATCCGCGCCAGGACGACATTAAGGTGACGCAGTGACAATAAAAAAATTGGCTGCAATATTGGGCTTATCTCATACCACGGTATCGCGTGCTTTAAACGATCACCCCGCCATTAGCCAGGCCACCAAAGACAGTGTGCTACAGGCTGCCAGAGATTATGGTTATATTCCCAATAGCGCCGCGCGCGCGCTGCGTAATGCCAGTACCGGCGCATTTGGTCTGGTGATCCCGGATATTCAGAACGATTTCTTTATTACCGTCACCAATGCCATCGCGCATGTCGCCGCCGAGCGCTCCTGGCAGATGATGCTGGGCATTACCAGCGACAAGCCGGAGATGGAACATGCCGCGCTGTTGCGCTTAATGACCGCCCGTGTGGACGGCATTATTTTCGCCCCAACCGCCAACCCTCTTGCAGAAACGCAAGAGCTGATTACCCGTACGAATGCCGTCCAGCTACTGCGCAAACATCGCAGCCTGCAGGCGCCGGTTATCGCTATAGACGATCGCCACGGCATTTCGCTGGCGGTAAAACATCTGCGAGAACTGGGTCACCAGCGTATCGGTTATATTGGCTCCTCCGAAGAGTTGAGCACTGGCTATGAACGGTTACAGGGCTTTCTGCAATGTTTCACCCCGGCAGAACAGACGGCGCTCCAGGCGCTTATTCATGTCGGTCCGCCGCAGGCCGAGTTTGGCGGTGAGGCTTTCAGGCGCGTGATGGCCGCAGAGGCGCCGCCTACCGCCCTGGTGCTCGGTAGCCCACGTTATGCCATGAGCATCTTACTGGCCGCGAAAGAGAAAAATATCCGTATCCCGGACGACCTTTCGCTGGTGGCTTATGGCGATGTCTCCTGGGCCAGCCTGCTGGAGATGAAACTGACCTATATTTCGCTGCCGGAAAAACAGATTGCTGACGCCTGTGTTGCCATCATTGATCGCCTGATGAATCAGGAGCAGACGCTTGCTCCGGAGGCCTTTTACGCCTCCACCGATAGCCAGATCTTTACCCCGCAACTGGTGACCGGCGACTCCACAAAAGCGATTCGCCCCCGTCGCTAAAAGAAAAAACCGGATGAGGCTGCCGCGCGCATCCGGAAAAGAAACACCAAAACAAGTACTTCGGGAAACTATCTGAATTTCGCCAGCAGTTGCTCCGCGCCTTTGGTCAATAGCCCCTGGTCAGAACCAATGGCAATCATCTGAAAACCCAACTCGATATAACGGCGGGTTTGCGCTTCATCCGTACAGAGAATGCCGACGGCTTTTCCAGCCGCTTTGATGCGTCGGCCGGTCTCTTCAATCACTTTAATGACTTCCGGGTGCATCGGCTGACCAATATAACCGAGGCTGGCCGCGAGATCGCCGGGGCCGATAAAGAAAGCGTCAACGCCATCAATGGCCGCCATCGCCTCGATATTTTCCAGCGCGAGAGTGGTTTCCGGCATGACGATGAGACAAATTTCTTCCTCGCAGGTGGTGGCGTAGTTTTTTATCCGCCCAAAGCCGGAGGCACGCGGCGCCCCACAGTAGCCGCGCACGCCATGAGGTGGATAACGCACGGCGGAGACCAGTGCTTTTGCCTGTTCGACGGTATCCACCTGCGGCACCATCAGGGTATTTACCCCCGCATCCAGATAACGCTTAATCAGCGAAATATCGTGGTTGGGGATGCGTACGATGGGCTGAGTCGGTCCGCCAGCCGCGCAGGCCTGCAACTGAGAGTAAATTTCGATGTATTCACTCGGGCCATGTTCCGCATCGAGTCCAATAAAGTCATAACCACAGCCGGAGAGGATCTCAGCGGCGATATAGCTGCCCAGTTGAGTCCAGAGGCCGAGCTGTACGCTATTGTTTTTAATGGCATGCTTGAAATGATTTTTTTGCAGTTCCATAACGGCTCCTTTAAGCCTGCGAGACTTCCTTAGTCGGCAAAGCGGGTGCTGATGAGCCCCACGCCAGTGATTTCTGCATCAAAGGCATCCCCCGGCCTGGCGGATACCGCCGGACCGATAGCACCGGTGATAACAAACTCCCCGGCGCGCAGCGGTTTACCGATACGCACCAGGTCATCCGCCAGCCATTTCAGCGCATGTAGCGGGTGGCCGAGAATGGCGGTCGCTTTGCCCTGTGAGACCACTTCACCCGCGCGCCTGGTGACCATTTCGCTGCGTGTGATGTCGCAGTCGGAGAGGGAGACCGGCCTGGTGCCCAGTACCACCAGACATGCGGCGGCGTTGTCTGCAATAAAATCACAGGACTTCACGTTCCAGCCGGTGACGCGGCTGTCGCAGATTTCAAACGCCGGAAGGAGGTAATCAACGGCGTCGATGATGTCGAGGATGGTGTGTTCAGTTTGCGTCAGGTCTTTTTTCAGGACGACGGCAATCTCGGTTTCCACGCGCAGATCGCTGACGACCGGTTTAGTGATTTCCGCACCGTCGATCAGCACCATGTCGGCGTAGATGTTGCCGTAACAGGGGTCTGAAATACCGAACTGCTTCTGCACGGCTTTGTTGGTTAAACCCAGTTTACGCCCGACCAGACGGCGGCCCTGCGCCTGCCAGATTTTGTCGTTGTAATCCTGAATCATGTACGCAGTCGTCAGGTTCTCACTGTCGACCAGCTCGCGAATCGGGTCGCCCGCTTCGTTGTTATCCCAGGCCTGGCGCAGCAAGTCTGCCGCTTTGATAATGTTGTTTTCCATTGTTCTTGCTCTAGTTATCTATTTGATTTGTAGGGTTATATCAGTCGCCTACGCGATTTTGCGGTTGTCCGGCCAGATACGCTTTAACGTTATCAACGGTGGTCGCCAGAATGCGTCCGCGCGCTTCAACCGAGGCCCAGGCAATGTGTGGGGTAATAATGCAATTCTTCGCCGTTAACATTGGGTTTTCAGGCACCGGCGGTTCTTTGGAGAGGACATCGACAGCGGCACCGGCAATCACGCCGTTATTGAGCGCATCGGCAAGGTCAGCTTCGTTAACCAGATCGCCGCGCGAGGCGTTAAGCAGCAGGGCGGATCTCTTCATTTTGCGCAGGGATTGTGCGTTGATCATGCCCTGTGTTTTGGGTGTCAGTAAGCAGTGCAGGCTAATCACATCGGCTTCGGCGTAAAGAGTATCGAGGTCGACATAGCGGACGCGGTCGTTTTCCAGCGTTTTGTTCTGGTATTCGTCATAAGCCAGTACATTCATACCCAGCGCCTGCGCCACGGCGCCGAACGCCTGACCAATACGGCCATAGCCGATAATACCCACGTTTTTGCCCGCCACTTCGAGCATCGGTTTCAGCCAGTAGCAGAAATCCGGTTTTTTCCCCCAACCACCGGCGTGGACATCGCTGTCGTGCAGGCCAACCTGGTTACAGAGTTCCAGCATCAGCGCAGTTGTAAATTGTGCGACGGTAGAGGTGCCGTATGTCGGGACATTGGAGACCGTCACGCCGTGGGCTTTTGCCGCTGCGAGGTCAATAACGTTATAACCGGTCGCCGTAACGCCAATAAATTTCAGGTTAGGACACTGGCTAAATTCTTTTTCGCTTAAGACGACTTTATTGATAATCGCTATTTCCGCATCGCCAATTCGTTCCACCACTTCTTCCGGGGCCGAGTTGTCATAAACGGATATTTCTCCCAGTTGCGAAAGCGCATCCCACGACAGATCGCCAGGATTAAGTACGCCACCATCTAAAATAACAATTTTCATACATTACCTTTTCCAGTTTATTTTCAGCAGTACACCAACTTAATCGATGTACTGCTGTTTGGTCAGCAATTAATTAATGTAATTCTTTGGTCTGATTAATGGCTGTTTGTTTATGGTCGAGGGTTAATACGGCCAACAAACTTAATACGGCGTTAAATCCAAGCCAGACACCCACCATCGCATTACTGTTAAAGGTGTGGTTAAGCCAGGTACAAATTGCCGGCGTCAGGCCACCCAGTACGGCGGCGGCAACCGCCTGAGCAAAAGAGTAACCCGCCGTACGGGCATGTGCCGGTACCAGTTCGACCATCGCGGCAACCTGAACGGAGCTGTAGCAGGCATACATAAAAGAGAACCACAGTTCAAATACGACAAATTTAAACACCGTCGGGTCGGCTGCCAGCCAGGAGAGCATCGGCCATGCGGTGAGCGCACCGGTCAGCGTCACCACGATAAGCATCGTTTTTCTGTTGACCCGGTCAGCGATCATCGCTGTGATCGGCAGCCAGAACAGGATCGACAGGCCAACAAAGAACAGCGTGATAAAGCCAACGTTCTCACCGAGGTTCAGGCTTTTGATAAAAGTGGGGGCATAGGTGGTGACCGTTTGCGCGGTGACGGTTGCCATCGCCACCATCCCCATGCAGACCACAATGGTGCGCCAGCCGGTCACCAGGCTTGTGCAAATCTCTTTTACGCTCGGTGTGGTTTTCTTCTTCGCGAAAACTTCCGTCTCTTGCAGGTTTGAACGCAGCCAGAACATCAGCGGGATAACCGCGCAGCCAATCAACAACGGAACGCGCCAGCCCCAGTCGTGCAGATCTTCGGTGGACATGTTGTAGAGCAGTACCAGGCCGATAATAGACGCTGCCATGACCGCAAACTGCTGGGAACCCACCTGCCAGCAGGTATAAAACGCACGCCGGTTCGGCGGCGATATCTCTGCCAGATACACAACCACGCCACCCAGTTCCGCGCCGGCCGAGAAACCTTGTAGCAAGCGACCAAGAATGACGATGATCGGTGCGGCGATACCAATGGAGGCATAGGTTGGCGTCATGGCGACGCACAAAATACCGATGGACATCAGGGTCAGGGCCATAATTAACCCTTTTCGACGGCCATGACGATCGGTGTAAGCCCCCAGAATAATGGCCCCGAACGGACGGGCGAAGAAGCCTAAAGCGAATGTCATCAGGGTGAGCATTAATGACACGTATTCATTATCAGACGGAAAATAAGCCTGCGAAATATAGCGCGCATAATAGCCATAGACCATAAAGTCATATATTTCGAGGGCGTTTCCGGCACCCACCTGAACTATGGGTTTGATCTGCATTTTCTTTTTGGCTGCAGGCAATGCCTCGCCGCTGTAATCGGTCATTTGAATCTCCTGAAATTATATATCGACAATTTGGAAAAACTCATACAACCAGAACAGACATCGAAAATTCAGGTCAATGCGTAGGGCCCGGAGATAACGCCTGTTCAGCTAATCGGAATGAAATTAAAAAATTATTTATGATCTAATGCGGCGATGCCGAAAAATCCCAGAGCATTGGCCTCTTCCAGCCGAATGGCTTCATTCCATTTTGATGTACGCTCTGAGCGGGTCATTGAGCCCACTTTTAATTGCCCGGCATTCAAACCTAATGCGAGGTGGACAATAATATTGTCTTCGGTTTCACCTGAGCGCGCGGAAACAATCGAGCCGTATCCCGCTTTTTGCGCTTCGGCAAATGCATGACGTAATTGGGTAATAGTGCCAGCCTGGTTGGCTTTTAATAATACGGCGTTACAGGCTCCTATTTCCGCCGCTGCTTTTACGCGCTCGCCATTTGTCACGAAATAATCATCACCGACAATTTGCACCCGAGAACCTGCGGCTTTCGTAAAGGCGATAAGACCTTGTTCATCATCTTCTGCCAGCGGGTCTTCAATAGAGAGAATCGGGTACCGATCCAACCAGCCGAGCAATAATTCACACATGCCGTCGGAGTCATATTCCGTGGCTTCCAACGCCAGGCGGTAGCGGCCTTCTTTGCCAAACTCAGACGAAGCGATATCCAGTGCGATAGAGACATCCTGGCCCGGTACATAGCCTGCGCTTTCAATCGCTTTTACCAGCGTGTCCAGCGCCTGTTCATTGCTGCTGAACTCTGGCCACCAGCCGCCTTCATCCGCCACGCCGCTTAAATGGCCGCGCTGTTTCATGATGCGCCCCGCGCTGTGATACACCTCAGCGGTCATCACCAGCGCTTCTTCAAAAGATTTCGCCCCGTTGGCGATAACCATCAAATCCTGAATATCGATACGCCGCCCGGCGTGCGCACCGCCGCCGAAAATCTGAATTTGCGGCAGCGGCATCGCCACTTTCCGATCGCCTGCCAGATACTTCCACAGCGGCAGGTGGGCATTGTTAGCCGCTGCATAGATAGCCGCCATGGAGCAGGCGACCGAGGCGTTGCCCCCCAGACGGGAGAACGTGCCCGTGCCGTCCAGTTCAATCAGAATGCTGTCGATAAGTTTCTGATCGTTGATATCCGTGCCGATAAGCGCCGGGGCAATTTCATGTTGAATGTTATGCAGCGCTTTTTGCACATCTTTGCCGGAAAGAACACTGCCGCCATCGCGCAGTTCCACCGCTTCGTGCATCCCGCATGAGGCCCCGGCGGGTGCCATGCCGCGACCAAAAAGACCATTTTCCAGATGCACTTCAACCTCAACTGTCGGCCAGCCCCGGGAATCCCACACGCGACGGCCAATCACATTTTTAATACGACTCATAACCCGTTCTCCTTCCGCCAGAATGATGTAATGTCTTTCAATTGCGTAAATTGACGCTCCAGTAATGCGCAACTTGCGCGACGTACGTTATTCGCATGCCTGCCCTGGAGATATTCCGCCGGTGATTTGCCGTCGACGCGGGCCAGAATTAAACAGGGCAGCAGTGTTGCGACACGGGCTTCGTATTCCCCGACAGGTTCCCAGGTGATGTGGTGAAAATAGCTTTGGGACATTGCATCAAAGGCGAGCATGAGTTTTTGCTGTGTCTCCTGCGACCCGGCAATCACCGTTTTCAGCAGAAAATGATTTAGGCAAAATGCTAAATCGAATGCCGGGTCGCCATACCATGCGCATTCCGCATCGAGAATGACCGGGCCATCTGGGCCGCGTAAGATATTTTTCGGGCTAATATCACCGTGCACCAGTGCCAGTCTGGTGGATTGTGTTCTGTGTAATACCGTCAAAATAAAATCAGCATAGTGCGGGTGAACGCGGGCGATCTCCCCAAGGTAGGGATCCAGACGCAGCGAAAAGAAGTTGTCGTCATAGGCGAAGGTTTTTGCCAGCGCTTCGCTTTTCGCCGTCTTCTGATGAATTTCACCTAATATGCTGCCTGTCTGCGCGGCAAAATCGATATCGATTTCTCCGCTTAACAGTTGTGATTTCCAGTTATGAAATTGCTCTGCGGGCAGATAATCCATCACAAAACAGAGCGCGTTACGGTCGATGCCTGTGATATGGGGAACCGAGTGCGGCGCAATACCGGCAACGGTTTGCATCCAGTCTATTTCGGCAAAGACACGTTCAAGCGGTGCATGCCACTCTTTGGCGACTTTCAATTTTGGCAGTGCCTGTTTCAGGCAAAACTGCCGTTCCCCGATGCTGACTTTTAAAATGTTGGAAGAGACGCCGCCCGTGAGTGGGCTGACATGCAGGGCTTCTTCTACTTCGAGGAGGCCCATCGTTTGCAATACATCACGTATTGCATCCTGATCTATCGACAGATCTTTGAAACACGTTTCCATTCATCACCCGTAATTGATGTATTTACGTAACTGTTTCTGATGAGTAAAAAGCAGCAGGCAAGCGTTTCCCTGCGACTGAATTAGCCGTGGCGCAACGACGTTAATTATTTACAGCAATAGGGTATCTATCATGGCGAACAGAATATGCCTTGATAAATGCTTACCGTCCCGAATGTAGCTTTTTAATCATACTGTATTTATTTATGCACACGTGTGCATAAGAGTCAATCAACCTGCGGGTTAATTATGTTGATGCGCCTCTCATTTATTTTTTTATGACTGTAACTTGCTGTTTTTTATGTTTTTATATGGGTGTGATCTTGATCGTAATTATAAGAAATGGAATTTTTAAATGCCACTGTTGCGGGTTTTATTGAAAGATAATGAAATTAAAGGGACGGACAGAAGGCCGCGCACTGTGTACTGCCTGCGGCATAATTGCAGACAGCCACAGTGTAAATCGGGTTTTATGGCGACTTCGCAATAATCGAGATATGACCATTGCGCTCAAGGATGGCGTACTTAATATCGTCAAGTTTATCAATGCCCTGATTATTACGTGCAGAGACCATGATGTCATCATAGGTGATATCAGCCTCTTTCATTTTGCCGCGTAACATCTGGCCATGTTCCACCAGGATGACCGGAGCACCGTCGATCATGTCTTCCGCGTTATTGATATATTTTTTGAGATAGCCGAACAGAATGTCCACCGTCACCAGGGTAATGATGGTTAGCGCCGCACCGGTGACGGAAAAATCATTCCCCAGTAACGCCTGTTGTGTGGCCTCGCTGATGATCAGCAGCAAGATAAGATCAAAAGAGGTCATTTGTAACAAAGCCCGGCGTCCGGCGATTTTAAAAACCACCATTAACACCAGATAGATGGCGATTGCCCGCAATACCATTTCCATCGTCTCGCCCTCAGGGGTAAATAAATTGCCAGATGCTGGTGCTGGATGCGCCTTCCACACCAATTTGCGACGTTACGCTGCCCGGAAGCTGTGGGGTCAGCCCCAGCCAAAGATCAAAGGCGTCTCCCGGATGCGCGTGGGAATATTCCAGACGCAGTATTCCGTTTCGACTGGAGACCTGGTCTGGCTGCGGCTGAAGCGTGCGTATCTCATATTGCTGCATAAAATCGCCGCCCAGCGTGATGACGAGCTGCTCATGCTTTGGCGCCCTGACGGTAATGGCCAGCGCCATATCGCTTTGTAAACGCCCGAATCGCTCGTAATGCACTTGCAGTTGTTTATCGCCAGTTTCCTGCGTTCTGTCGCTTAAAAATCCGTGGGAAAACAGGCCTGCAAGGGCGCTGATGACAATCAAAAAAAGCAGATAAGCGCCATATTGCTGTACCCGGGATTCGAATCTCAGCCAGCGCGGGTTCTCTCTTACAGGATGATTCTGGGGATCAGGTGCGGTCTCTTTCACCTTGGAGTCTCCACAAACGTAGAATGCACACAGGGTTAACAGAGTATGGAACAAAATTTGCGTTACGCGTCGCGCTTTACCCTTAGGCGATAAAGCGCGCGGGAGGCTAGCGAACGCGTGGGGTCACGCGTCCGTGCAGGGCAGGGTTATCGCTTTCGTCTTTTAACTTCACGCCGGTAAGCCTGCGCAGGAACGCCTGTTCCAACAGCCAGGCGAGCTTAAAGGCGGCGGCGTCATAGTTCAGCCCCTCGGGGCGAATGTTCGAAATGCAGTTGCGCTCTGACTCCAGCCGTTTGCGCTCGGGTTTCCATGTCAGATAGACACCCAGGCTGTCCGGGGAGGAGAGGCCGGGGCGTTCACCAATCAGGATCGCGACCGCTTTGCTGTTGAGCGTTTCGCCAATGTCATCCCCCAGCGCAACCCGTGACTGATGCGCCAGTACCACCGGGGCAAGTGAAATCCCCAGCGTCTCCAGATAGGGCAGCAGCGCTTTAATCAGGCCGACGGACTGGCGTTGCACCGCATGTGAAGAGAGGCCATCGCCAATCACCAGCAGCAGGTCGTGGGCGGGTGTCCGGCTCGCTTTTAAGGCATTGCGGCTCTCTTCGCTGAGCATGCGCCCCAAATCCGGTCGATTCAGATAGATGTGCCTGTCTGTCGCCGCGCTGTGCGCATTCAGCGTTTGCAGCCCCAGCTCGTGTAACTGTGTCGCCAGACTTTCACTGTCGAACGGCTGGTGGATGGCATCGCGGGCCTGAGCATGGGCCAGGCCAAAGTTCAGCACCTCACGCGTGGGCAGACTGGCGCCGCTGCGCCCAAGCGCGATGCGGGCATCGGTAAATTCGCGCAGTAATGTCCAGGCATCGGGTGGATTCATGCGCTCACTCCTTGTGGTAATGCGGTCAGCAGCGGGTGGTTCGCCCCGGTTAAACGCAACTGTCCGTGGGTATCGATAATTTGCATACGGGTGAGCCAGTCGGCGAACTCGGGCGCATGTTTCAGCCCCAGCAGACGGCGGGCATAGAGGGCGTCGTGGAACGACGTACTCTGATAATTGAGCATGATGTCATCCGCGCCCGGTACGCCAATCAGGAACGTCAGCCCGGCGTTACACAGCAGCGTCAGCAACGTGTCCATATCATCCTGATCTGCTTCGGCGTGGTTGGTGTAACAGACGTCGCAGCCGATAGGCAGCCCCATCAGCTTGCCGCAGAAGTGATCTTCTAAACCGGCACGAATGATCTGCTTGCCGTCATAGAGATACTCCGGCCCGATAAATCCGACCACGGTATTGACCAGTAACGGGTTGAAGTGGCGCGCCACGGCATAGGCCCGTGCTTCGCAGGTTTGCTGGTCAACGCCGTGATGCGCATTCGCCGACAGGCAGCTCCCCTGGCCGGTTTCAAAATACATCACGTTGTTGCCGAGCGTGCCGCGTTGCAGGCTCAGGGCTGCATCCTGCGCCTCTTTAAGCATCGACAGATTAATGCCAAAGCCGCTGTTGGCCGCTTCGGTTCCCGCCACGGACTGAAAGACCAGATCCACCGGTGCGCCACGTTCAATCAGTTGCAGTGTGTTGGTGACGTGCGTCAGCACGCAGGATTGGGTGGGGATGGCAAAACGGCTGATGATGTCATCCATCATATGATTGAGCCGTTCGAGGACCGGCAGGCTGTCGCTGGCCGGGTTAATACCCACCACCGCATCACCCGCACCGTAGAGCAGGCCATCGAGCATGCTGGCGGCGATGCCTTTTAAATCATCGGTGGGATGATTCGGCTGCAGGCGAACGCTTAAATGGCCGGGCAGGCCGATGGTGTTGCGAAAACGGGTAATCACGCTGCATTTGCTGGCCACCAGAATCAAATCCTGGTTACGCATCAGCTTGCTTACCGCGGCTGCCATCTCCGGCGTGACGGCCGGGGCGATGTGTGTCAGCGTGGCGGCATCGGTGGTATCGGCCAGCAACCAGTCACGGAAATCGCCGACGGTCAGGTGGCGGATAAGCGAAAAGGCATCGGCATTGTGGGTATCAACGATCAGGCGGGTAACTTCATCGCTTTCGTAAGGAATGAGCGGATTGTCCAGAAGGTCACGCAGCGGGATATCGGCAAGGGCGATTTTCGCCGCCATGCGCTCTTCCGCTGAATCTGCCGCAACACCCGCCAGTACATCCCCGGAACGGGCCGGGGACGCTTTTGCCATGACTTCTTTAAGACTGGCGAACCGGTATGTCCGGTGCGCCAGGGTCGTTTTATACATTTCGCCTCCTCAGGAGAGCGCACGCAGTTGCGGATCCATCGCCGCACGCTCACGGGCTGACGCTGTTTTACGGAACCACATGTAACCGCCCAGCATCATCAGCGCGAAAATGAGCGCCAGCAGGGTGTTGTACCAGACCATCGCGACCAGACAGAGTACCGCCATACCCAGCGCAAACGCGGGCGCTATCGGGAACAGGGGCGCTTTAAACGGACGCACCAGGTTCGGCTCGCTACGGCGCAGTTTGAACAGCGCGGCCATTGAGATGATATACATAACAATAGCGCCGAATACTGACATCGTCACAATGCATGCGGTCAGCGGCATGCCGCTAATGGTTACCAGCGAATCGGAGAAAATGGCCGCGATCCCCACCACGCCGCCGGCCAGAATCGCCAGGTGCGGTGTGCGCGTTTTACGATTCAGGTTCGCCAGGCTGGCAGGCAGATAGCCCGCACGCGCCAGTGAGTAGATCTGACGGGAGTAACCCATGATGATGCCGTGGAAAGAGGCCACCAGGCCAAACAGCCCCAGCCAGACCAGCATATGCAGCCAGCCGCTACTGTTGCCCACCACGACTTTCATCGCCTGCGGTAAGGGGTCATTAATGTTCGACAGGGCGCGCCAGTCACCCACGCCGCCGGCAAATATCATTACGCCAACCGCCAATACGGTCAGCGTCAGGATACCGCCGCCCAGCGCGCGAGGAATGGTGCGTTGCGGGTCTTTGGCTTCTTCGGCGGCCATCGACGCACCTTCAATTGCCAGGAAGAACCAGATAGCAAAGGGGATAGCGGCAAACATCCCCGACAATGCCGGGGCGCTAAAGCTTTCTGCACCTGCCCAGCCGTTGGCCGTGAAGTTGTCCCAGGAGAAGCCCGGTGCAACAACACCCATAAAGACCAGCAATTCAAATATCGCCAGCAGGG
Organism: Citrobacter sp. UYEF32; assembly: GCF_040546205.1. Lineage (NCBI taxonomy): Bacteria > Pseudomonadati > Pseudomonadota > Gammaproteobacteria > Enterobacterales > Enterobacteriaceae > Citrobacter > Citrobacter sp. UYEF32. The sequence goes on from NZ_JBEPNI010000003.1 coordinate 125,785, forward strand.
TGACGATCAATTCAAACGTAGCGGCAATGCCGACACCGAGAATATTCAACGCCATAAAGATGATATAGGCGCCGCAGGCGATCCATTTCGGATCGAGGGACGGAAATTGCACGTTCAGGTAGGCCCCGATAGCCATTGCAATAGCCGGTGGCGCAAATACAAATTCAATGAGCGTGGCGAAACCGGCAATAAATCCGCCGGTGGGGCCGAAAGCCCGATACGCGTAAGCAAAAGGGCCGCCCGCGTGTGGGATCGCCGTTGTCAACTCAGTGAAACTGAAGATGAATGCGCAATACATGGCGGCAATCGCCAGCGCGACAATCAAAAATCCCATCGTTCCGGCTTGGGACCAGCCATAACTCCAGCCAAAATATTCGCCTGAAATGACCAGGCCGACGGCTATGCCCCATAAGCGGAAGCTGCCGAGTGTTCTTTTTAATGTGGTTGATTCTGTGGTCATCATTTACTGCCTCGCCATTAAACACAGTGCAATGTCAGTAGCAAAGGCAGTGCCAAGCTTAAAAAGCAAATAAATTCATTTGGTTATGGATGGCGCGAGGAATGGCGCGAAAAAAACGCGGCACCGATGTAGCGCCTGACGGGTAATTCTGGTGCATGCTGCCCCGCAATGGTGAAATTTGCCGTAGGGTAAAGGCTTTTGATGTTTTTCCCAGGAGGAGCTGGCTGAAAGCGAAGCGTAAAAATAATGCCTTGAGTGAAATTTCATTAGGCATAGTAGTTTGAATCTTTTATGGTTCAGGAAAAAACAAAATATTATAGGGAGCAGGCAGGGAATAAATCCGACAATTCTTACACCCTTTTTATCCCGGCGGCGCTTTACTATTATTAATTATTGACGATATTTACTGTTTTTATTTCACATGGTTTTTACATTTTAGATTTCATTACCTTATGACATTGTTTTGTCGGTTGTATCACAATGTTTTCAGGTAATTACCTGATGTTAAATTTAATCGTTGAGAATGAGTTGACCTGAATTGTTTCGCACTTTAGTTTGAGAGAAAAATTTTTCAGGCAAATCCAGGATTATATTTAACTAAGGAGGGGCATATGGCCTGGCGACCGATTTTATATGTCATTTTTACGACTAACCCACGGCTGAGCAGCAGGCGAGCGCGACTGCGTGTGGTCGCAAACCATCCATAAGTGAGGTTCCTGGTCAGGAAGGTTAGGTGTTCCGTTGATGCAGACGCATCCGGGAGCATCCCCCCGGTGGCGCTGACGCTTACCCGTTCACGTGTCCGGAGGTTCCATTTCACCATGAACATACGGTGAACGGAACCCACCTCCCGAGCCGCATTTTCCCCCTCACCTTGGCCCTCTCCCTCAGGGAGAGGGAACCGATCGTGCTCGCATTTTTTATGGGGATCCCTCCCCCTCTACGATCGGGCACCGAACCCGTAACCCGGATAAGGCAAAGCCGCATCCGGGTTAAACTCACGCGGTTTCGGCCAGTTCGAACATACCGTAGGGGTGGATTTGCAAGTAATACTGCTCACCAACATCCGGTTGCAGACGGGTGGCGTTAACCTGCAACAAAATGCGCTGGCCGTGCCATTCCACAATCACCTCGTACTGCGGCCCCATATAGGCCACATGCACGATCACGCAACGCTGGCTGTCATCACCCTGTTCACCCAGCGTGATGGCCTCCGGACGGACACCCACCGTGCCGCTTCCCTGGGCCGAGAAATGTGCCGGCACAGGCAAACGGTATCCATAGATATCAACGAATTGCGGGTGGAACGTTGCCGGGAACAGGTTGGCATCCCCCATAAAACTCGCCATAAAGCGTGACGCAGGCTGGCGATACAGATTCTGCGGAGAGCCCATCTGCATGATGTGACCCTTGTTCATCACCAGCACAGTATCGGAGACGGCAAATGCCTCGCTCTGATCGTGCGTCACATACAGCGACGTGATGTTGAACTGCTTTTGCAACTCGCGAATTTTATCGCGCATGCTGCGACGCAGGTTGGCGTCGAGGTTACTCAACGGCTCATCAAACAACAGCACTTTGGGTTTGAGGATCAGCGCGCGTGCCAGCGCCACGCGCTGTTGCTGCCCACCAGAAATCTGATCCACGTAGCGGTCTTCAAAGCCTTCCAGATCCACCATCGCCAGCGCTTCTTTCACCCGCGTTTTCACCTCCGCACGTGAAACCCCCAGCATCTTGAGACCGTAACCCACGTTTTCTCCCAGCGACATATGGGGGAAGAGGGCGTAGGACTGGAACACCATGCAGATATCGCGCTGCTGAATGGAGCGATGCGTGACATCCTCACCATCAATAAAAATGTGTCCCTCAGAGGGCTTTTCCAGCCCTGCCACCAGACGCAGCACCGTGGTTTTCCCACAGCCTGATGGGCCAAGTAACGTCACCATCTCCCCCTGAGGGATGGCAAGATTAATGTTGTCGATAACCGTGTTGTTACCAAATCGCTTGGTGACATTGCGCAGTTCAACGAAATGTTTTTGTGTCATGGTCGCGCTCCGTTACGCCTGGTTTTTAGCTTTGGAACGGGAGATACGCGCCTCACCGATCAGCCAGTCAAAGATGAAGATGATGGCGAGCATCACCACAATAAGGATTGAACCATAGGCAATTGCCACGCCGTATTCGCCGTCTTCCACGCGGTTCAGAATGTAGGCGGTCGCCACACGCGTATCCGGCGTTACCAAAAAGACAATGGCGCTGACGGTAGTGATGGCGCGAACAAAGCTGTAAATCAGCGCGGACAAAATCGCCGGGCGCAGCAGGGGCAGCAAAATCTGCGTAATGGTACGCAACGACCCGGCGCGCAGGCTAAGTGAGGCCTCATCCAGTGATTTATCAATCTGGCCTAAGCCTGCGATCCCGGCGCGAATACCCACCGGCACGTTACGCATCACCATCGAAATAATAACAATGGCGGCGGTGCCAGTGATGTACACCGGGGCGCTGTTAAAGGCGAGAATATAAGAGACGCCCGCCACGGTGCCCGGAACCGCAAAGCACAGCATGGTGGTGAACTCTATGGTCTTTTTCCCTTTGAATTGCTGGCGTACCACAATCCAGGCAATCAGCAGGCCGAAAATGGCGGTAATCGGGGCGGCAATCCCGGCGTAAAGCAGGGTATCGAGAAGAGAAGGCCACGCGCCATCGCTCATTCCCTGGCCAAACAGCTTAATAAAGTTATCCAGCGTCAGGGTGTAATCCACGCCCCAGTTCACCGTGAAACTGCCGTAGAAAATGCTGCCATAGAGCAGGGCGTTGAAGGCCACCCAGACTGCCAGCAGCGCCACTACGCTCCATACCAGCGTGACCGGCAGAGGCTGCACATCGCCGCGATAGGATTTGCCGGAAACGGTGACGTAAGAGCGTTTGCCGATCCACATGTACTGCACGCAGAACACCAGCAGCGAGAAGAGTAGCAGGAACGCACCAAGCGTACTGGCGGCTTGATAATCAAGCTGCGAACCGGTGATATAGAAGTAGATTTGCGTTGCCAGCACGTCGAAGTTGCCGCCAAGCACCAGCGGGTTACTAAAATCGGCCAGCGACTGCACGACCACAATCAGAAACGCGTTAGCCAGCGCCGGTTTTAGCAGTGGGATAAATACCCCGTTAAAGGTCTGCCAGCGGCTGGCGCGCAGGGTGTACGAGGCCTCTTCCAGTGACGGATGAATGGTCTTAATCGCCCCGTCGAGGATCATAAAGGCCATGGGAGTGAACGCCAGCACCTGCGCCAGCCAGATACCGGTAAACCCATACAGCCAGTTGGTATTGGTGAGCCCGAACCAGTCGACCATTAATTCGGTGATATAGCCGGAACGTCCCATCATCAGGGTAACGCCGAGGCCGACGACAAACGGCGGGGTGACGATCGGCAGAATCGAGAAAATACGGCCAATAATCGCGCTGCGCTGTGCAATGCGGGTTGTGTAAATCGCCAGCACCAGGCCGAAGAAGGTACAGCCGACGCCCACGGCAATAGAGAGCCAGATGGAGTTCAAAATCACCTGAATGATGTGCGCCTGGGCGAGCACATTCATAAACGCCAGCGGGGCAAATTCGCCGCTGGCGGTGGTGAACATAGGAATAAAGATGGCAATACTTGGCCAGACGATAAAGACGCCGATCAGCGCCACGATGACAATCAGCGAACCAATAACAAAACGGTCGCCGCCGAGCCACTCCAGGCGGGTGAGCGCCAGAGTCATGATGGCTGCAAGGGCGACAAACAGCACAATCACCGCATAACCGAGACCACGTCCTTCTACGGTGGCGCTGACAGCCACAAACGCCATGCACAGTAAGGCCCAGCCGGCGTCAAAGTAGTGGCGGCCTCGCTGCTCGCGCTTCGCTTCACTCAGTGGGCGAAGCAATAACACGGCGGGCAGCAGATACCACAACCAACTGACGTTAACGTGCGACCAGCCGTAGGCGTCGATAATTTCATCGCGCGTGGACTCCAGCAGGCCATAATCCAGGCTCCAGCTTGGCAGCAGCGCAAAGGCCAGCCCGCCAAGCAGAACCCAAAGGAATATCGCATCCCGCTTGGGGGCGGGATGGAGTGTGAGTGTGTGTGACATAAGCATTCCGGTGTTGTAGGCCGGGTAAAGCCGTTAAGCCGCTACCCGGCAATATGATCGCCAATGCGCGTTTACTGGCCCATCTTCACGTCGCTAACCCATTTGTTAATGAGCGCTTTACGTACGTCCGTGGAACCGTATTTATCCATGTCGTAATTGATAAGTTTCAGGTCGTCGAGCTTGAGCGAGTTCGGGGAGGTTTCGGCGGTGGTGTTGGTCAGGATCTGATAAGACTTGCCCTTTTTCCATGCCAGCTCCTGTGCTTCTTTTGACAGCGCCCAGTCAACGAACAGCTTCGCGTTATCCAGGTTGCGCGCCCCTTTCAGGATGCTGATACCGCCAATTTCGTAGCCGGTGCCTTCACAAGGTGAAATCAGTTCCAGCGGCGCGCCTTGCTCTTTTTCCAGCGAGTAGTCATGCAGGAAGCCAATGCCGATGGCGGTTTCGCCACGCGCGGCGTTACGTGCCGGGGCGATACCCGATTTGGTGTACTGAGAGATATTGCTATTGAGCTGTTTTAAGTAATCGAAAGCCTGGTCTTCGCCCCAAAGTTGAACGAAGGTTGCCAGCGCGGTATAGGCGGTGCCCGAACTCTGCGGGTCGGCGATTTGAATTTCGCTTTTGTATTCCGGCTTCGTCAGATCTTTCCAGCACTTCGGAATGGGCAGATTTTTCTCTTTCAGGCGTTGGGTATTAACGCCAAAACCGAGAATGCCCACGTAAACGGCGGAAGAGAGATTGCCTTTCACTTTCGCCGGATCGCGGAATTTCTCCATGATCTCGCCCAGATTGGCTGATTTATAGGGCTGCAACAGTCCCATCTCCCCGGCCTGCGACTGTGGATCCAGCGTGCCGCCGTACCAGACATCCGCCTGCGGGTTTTTCTTCTCCGCATCGACTTTCGCCAGCGTGCTGCCTGAGCCGTTGCGGATGAAGGAGGTTTTCACATTGTATTTCTCGCCGAAGGCCTGTGTTTCGGTTTCACACATTTCGTTGGTCGCGCTACAGTAGACCACCAGACGACCTTCTGCTTTGGCCGCGCTGCTGAATGCCGCCAGCGCCAAACCGGTCGCCACCAGGGTAGAGAGCAGGGTAACTTTCATTGTTTTATCCTTCCTGTGAGGTTGTAGGACTGCGAGACGTCATGATGCCCGCCATCAACAAGGGCATCAGAAGTAAACCCATTAATACGGCGGCGACGGAGAGCAAGCTGAACATCCCCGACCAGCCATAGTGTTCAATCACCTGCGACAGCGGCCAGCCCGCCAGCGCTGCGCCCGCATAGGCAAAGACGCCGAGAAAACCGGTTATCGATCCTGCCGCGGCCTTATGCCCGCATTCGACGGCGGCCAGGCCGATGAGCATTTGTGGGCCAAAAACAAAAAATCCAACGGTAAAAAAGCACATCGCCAGCAACGCGTAGTGATGTACCGGCGCCAGCCACAGTGCCGCGACCGAAACAATCAGCCCCAGCGTGAAGAGCAAAATCATCGGCGCTCTCTGCCCGCTAAACAGCAAATCCGATCCCCAACCGGCGAACAGCGCACCTAACAGACCGCCGACTTCAAACAGCATCACCGTGGCATTCGCGCTCAATAAATTGACGCCGTGGCTTTCTGCCAGCCAGATGTTGCCCCAGTCATTGAGCGCAATGCGGATCAGGTAGACCAGCACATACGACACGCCCAGCAGCCAGATCATCGGGTTACGCAACATGGTGATACGTAACATCTGCCATAAGCCCATTGGGGGGCTTTGTTGTTCCTGACGGAGCTCCAGCGGGTCATGCCGCCATTCGCCCACGCTCGGTAATCCTTCTTCCTGCGGTGTACCCCGCAGTTGCATTGTCAGCCAGACGCCGAGCGCCATGCTGATTATCCCTGGTGTCAGCATCGCAGCCTGCCAGCCCCACCAGTGGGCGGCAAAGGCACATATCAGCGGAATCACGGCACCGCCAATATTGATGGACATGTTCCAGCATCCCCACCAGAAGCCGCGTTCATTGCGGGAATACCAGTGGGTGAGCAGGCGAGCACAGGGGGGCCAGCCCCAGCCCTGAAAAAAACCGTTTAACGTCCAGACCACTAACAGCAGCGGCAGTGAGTCACCAAAAGCGAACAGCACGTTCAGTAAACCCGTGGCGAACAGCCCGCAGCCCATAAAGGCGCGCTGCCCGTGGCTGTCGTGCCATAGCCCGGCGGCAAACTTTGACAGGCCATAGCTGAGGTAAAACAGTGAGCCCATCAGCCCGATGTCGCCTTTGTCTAACCCCAGATCGCTTTGTAGCGCCGGAAGCACGTAATTGACGCTTTTACGCGTCAGGTAAAACGCCGCATAGCCCACCACCATGCACAGCAGTAACCGTGGGCGAAAAGCCCGGTAACGTTGTTCAATTTCAGCGGATGAGATGGCGTGCATAACGGTCTCCAGTTGCGCTGACTATAGGTAAGCGCAAACGAAAGCGGATGAGAGAAACTCCCCAGGTGACTAAGACTTTTTCCTGGTCAGAGCGGGTTTTGTTGCAAAATTGTGGGTAGGTTAACAGTTACGTGCGTGCCCTGACGCGACTCAAGCGTTAGCTCACCCCCCAGGGCATGGACACGTTCGCGCATTCCCTGGATACCAAAGCCCGGCATCTTCTCAGCGGCTATACCGAGGCCGTTATCATGCACTTCGAGACACAGACGGCCGTTTTGCTCGCTGAGGGCGATGCGCACTTCACTGGCGCAGGCGTGTTTGCAGACGTTATTGAGTAACTCTTGCAGCAGGCGATAGAGGGTGAAAACCAGGGTTTCGCTGGCAGGGGGAGCACTTAACCGATAATCGAAATGGCAGGCAATACCACGCTCGGCAAAGGCAAATTCGTTAACCAGATGGTGCAGGGCTTCTTGCAGCGAGAGCTCATCCAGCACCGGCGGGCGAAGCTGGCGCAACAGTTGCCGGGTAGAGTGGTGGATGCGCCTGGCGAGTTCGTTGATTTGATTCGCGGCTTCCAGCGCCCGATCTGTTTCGCCCGCCCGCTTCACCAACTGTGACTGAATTTGGATGGCGGTAATATTCTGGCCAATTTCGTCATGCAGTTCGCGGGCGAGACTTTTGCGGGTGTCCTCTTCTGTATGGATAAGTTTCTCGGTCAACACCCGGCGGGCCTGTAATTCCGCCTCCAGCCGTTTGCGGTAGTGGTGCAGATTTTGCGCCAGATGTTGCTGACGGCTGATGGCGATCCCCAGGCCAATCCCCAGTAACGCTTGTGTCGCAAGGAAGATTTCCAGTTCCAACAGGTCGCTAAACCCTACCCCAATCTGACGGGCGATGGTGATCAACATACTGCCGAGCAGGCCAGACAGCACGCCGCCCTGCCAGCCGAACTTCCATGCCATCACCACGTTGGGTAAAAACACCACGATCAGCAACAGGCGTTCAATCTGCGGTGACAGCACCATCTGCGTGCCGATCCCGATAATAAAAAAGAGGCTGCACCAGATGATAAGCGAGGTCCGTAACGGTGGCGCTATCGTGTCAAGGCCAAGCAGATGATGGCGATGTTGCTGACGTAAGAATTCAAAAATGAGATAGACAAAGGGTGTCAGCAGCACCCCGCCGGTGAACGAGGCCAGGCCCGCCAGCAGCATGGTGCTTTGCAAAAAAGGGGCGAGCAGCAGGGTATGCAGCAGTGCGCTGGCGGTAACGGCAGTCAACAACAGGGACAATCGCTGCCAGTAGAGCGGAAAGCGGTGCCAGAAATGTTGCGTCATCAGCGCCGGAAGCAGGCTGATGATGGGCGCGGCCAGCATCGTATAGCCACTCAGGAGCTGCTCGCTGTGCAGCCAGAAAATCAGCGCCAACTGGGGGAGTAATAAGGCTGGCCAGAAACGACGCGAGAGCAGAATCAGCAGTGCCAGATAGACGCCATGCGGTAGAAAGAGCACCGCCTGCTGGCCGTTATGGGTGAGGTAGAAACTGAGCGTCCACAGCATTAGCCAGCCAGGCCCCCAGGCCAGCACAATAAACAGCGAGATGATCCCGTGGCGTAATGAACGCGACATCAGTGATTCGCCAGCAGATTATGGTTAAGCGCAAAATGGACCAGCTCAATGGTGGTGGCGCAGTTCAGTTTACCGAGCACATTGGCACGGTGAACATGCACCGTTTTATGGCTGAGATCGAGTTTGAACGCGACTTCTTTGACGCTATCGCCTTTTACGAGTAAATCAAACACTTCCCGCTCGCGTGGTGTCAGAGACGCCAGGACTTTGTTCGGTTCGATCCCGCCGCGCAGCGCCTTTAGCGCATCGGCACAAAGATAATGGCCGCCAAGACCGACGGAACGCACCGCGCGCACCAGTTCTTCCGGGCCGCAGCGTTTGGTCAGATAGCCGCTGGCCCCCGCATCCAGTGCGCTTTGCACAAAGGCAGGGGTATCGTAGATGCTTAGAATGATGGCGCGAAAATCAGGGCGCTGCGCCCGCAGGCGTTTCAGCAGACTCAGACCATTTTCATCCGGCATGGCGACATCAAGGACGGCGACATCCACATCACTTTTTAATAGCGCAGGCCAGGCTTCGGCGGCGGTACTGTATTGCCCGGTGATGCTGAGATCGTCTTCAAGGCCGAGAAGTTGGGCGAATCCTGAACGCACCACCACATGATCATCCACCAGAACCACACGAATCATAACGCACTCTCATAAGCCTAAAGCTTCATGATGCCGTCTGGTTTTCGCGTGGCAATGCTCTGGTCAATGATATGTAAGCGGTGTAACAAAATTGCAATATTTAACCTGTTCCGGGAAGGGAAAGAGGGGTCGCCATTGAGGCCATCCCTGGCCATCCACGAATCCTTTCTGAGGATCAGGCTGCTGTGTCATTCAAATGTGCGGCGATATAACGTTCATAGCGGTTCGCTTTCAGATAGGTCAGGTCGACGAGCACCAGACCGTCTACGCAGTTGTTGAAATCCGGATCACAGCCAAAATCGATAAACTGCACGCCGCCGGGGTCGCACAGCTCGGAGTATTGCTTGTAAAGCGGCGGAATACCGCAGCCCAGGTTGCCCAGCAACGACTTCAGACGCGTCAAATCTTCGGTATAATCTTCGCCCGTAAACTGTGCCAGCACATCCGGTAGTGTCGCAGGCCAGGGGCGGCGAGATTCGGCCAGCGGCCATCTTGCCGGAAACCACAACCGATAGAAGGCAATCAGTAAATCCCGTGCCGCGGGCGGTAAGCCGCCGGAAATAGAGACCGGGCCGAACAAATAGCGATATTGGGGGTAGCGTGCCAGATAGGCGCCAATACCGGACCATAGATAGTCGAGGCCACGGCGTCCCCAGTAACGCGGCTGAATAAAGCTGCGCCCCAGTTCAATGCCGTGCTCTAACACCTCTGACATCCGTTCGTCGTAATGGAACAGGCTATAGCTGTACAGCCCTTCCGGGCCATGCGCCTCCACCTGACGCGCCGTGGGCGTAAAGCGATACGCGCCGACGATCTCCAGATCGGTTTCATCCCATAAGATCAGATGCAGGTAGTCATCATCATAACGATCCGTGTCACGACGCTTGCCGCTACCTTCACCAACCGCACGGAAAGCAATTTCGCGCAGGCGGCCTAACTCACGCAGCAACGGCGCATCTTCTTGCCCCTGACGCTGCCAGAGGTAAATGATTTTGCCGTCAGCGGTGCGTCCCAGACACTCCGCCCGGCTAAGCTCGCGGCGCAGCGTGGCCCGGTCTTCCGGGCGGGCTATCGCACACTCGGTTTTAAAGACGCCGGGCGCTTTTTTGCCTAAACGTCGCACGTGTTTACGGCATTTATCCGCCAGATCACGTGGAGCCAGCGAGGTTGAATGCCAGCTATCCCAGGGAATGCGCTGACCGATGGTGATGGGCAGTTGGGTACCACGGCGACGGAACATCTGCTGCATAAGGAGCAGCATTGGCAGCGTATCGGAAAGCAAGGCGCAGCCATAAAAGAGTGGGCTGTTTCGGGCATTGATCCACACTGGCAAAAGCGGGGTGCGGAATTTGGCGGCCAGTTTGATAAAACCGGGGTGCCATTTGCCGTCGCGAATCCCTTTGCGGGTCAGGCGTGAAACTTCACCAGCCGGGAAGAAAATCAGTACGCCGCCGTTCTGCAATTGGGTTTCCATCTGCTGCAGCGAGGCCTTGCGGGTGCGACCACCACCCATATTATCCACCGGGATAAACAGGGAGCTGAGCGGTTCCAGATGGCTCAGCATGCGGTTGGTCACGACTTTTACGTCGCGACGCACGCGAGAAACCGCATACATCAGCGCCAGACCGTCCAGCGTGCCTGTCGGGTGGTTGGCGATAATCACCAGGGGGCCTTGTTCGGGGATTTGTTCAAGATCGTATGCGGGGATGGTGCAGCGAATTTGTAGATGCTCCAGGACCTGCTCAACCATATCCAGCCCTTTCAGATGGGGATGGTTTGCAGCGAACTGCTGGAACTCTTGTTCGTATAATAAACGCCTGAGCAGATTCTTTTGCCAGGGCGCGGGTTTGGCCTGTGGCCAGAGGTCGTCGAGTACATTGTCGAGACTAAACATGGTGGCTCCTCCTGCCGTCTTGCGATGACAGTAGAAGTACGGGATGACAGTTGCATTTCAGCTTTATGAATAAATGGTAATGCGGGGGAGGTGAGGAGAACAGGCCCGGCAGCCGCGCCGGGCCTGAGGGCTTACAAAATCTTACGTTCAGCCAGGTCGAGTGCGAAGTAGCTAAAGATCAAATCGGCACCGGCGCGTTTGATGGCGCCCAGACTTTCCAGTACGACTTTCTCTTCGTCAATGGCTCCCGCCTGCGCGGCGAATTTAATCATCGCGTATTCGCCGCTCACCTGATATGCACCCAGCGGCAGCGTGGTGCGCTCGCGGATATCACGCAGGATATCGAGGTACGGACCTGCCGGTTTGACCATCAGACAGTCGGCGCCCTGGGCTTCATCCAGCAGCGATTCGCGAATCGCTTCACGACGGTTCATCGGGCTCATCTGGTAGGTTTTACGATCGCCTTTCAGCGCTGTCCCTGCAGCTTCACGGAACGGGCCGTAGAATGATGACGCGAATTTGGTGGAATAGGACATGATGGCAGTGTCGGTAAAGCCAGCGGCGTCCAGCGCCTGGCGAATCGCCTGCACCTGACCGTCCATTGCGGCGGAGGGGGCAATAAAGTCAGCGCCAGCGGCGGCGGCAACCACTGCTTGTTTCCCGAGATTAATCAGCGTGGCGTCGTTATCGACGCCGTGGTCGCAAAGTACGCCGCAATGGCCATGTGAGGTGTATTCACAGAAGCAGGTGTCTGACATCACAATCATTTCCGGCACCGCGTCTTTGGCAATCCGTGACATGCGCGCTACCAGGCCGTTTTCCTGCCAGGCATCGCTACCGGTCGCATCAGTGTGATGAGAGATACCAAAGGTCATTACAGAACGAATACCGGCCCTGGCAATGCGTTCAATTTCGCGGGCGAGGTGTTTTTCCGGAATGCGCATCACGCCAGGCATGGCGCTGATGGCTTTGTAGTCGTCGATCTCTTCTTCAACGAAGATAGGCAGCACCAGATCGTTCAGGCTGAGTGTTGTCTCTTCGAACATAGCGCGGAGCGAGGCAGATTTGCGCAGGCGGCGCGGACGGGTGATTAAGTCGGTCATGATTTGCCTGATGTCTTAGGAACAGAGGGCACAGTGTATCCGAAAAGTGACCGGTATGTTTCACCAAAATCGGCGTTAAAACGGCAATATATGAAGGGCAATGCGCAGAGACATTAAAATGCATTAAATCATTCATCAGTTCAATTTTGATTGGCGTGATTTATAGTGCTTCATGATGTTATTTTTATTGTGATTGAGAATTGTATTTTTATTTCTCCTGTTAATATCTTTTTTTGGCGATTCAATATTCATTGAATTAGTATTATCTATTTGATTTTAAAGTATTTTACAATATTTATATATTCTGATTTCTTATATTTATGTTTTATATGTCCGAATTCGGACTTTACGTGAACTTTAATTGAACCATTTTCTTTTTCTGCGGCATAATTTCCCCGCAAATAATTTTATTGCATTTGATGCATTAATAATTGATGGACCAACGATAATGTCCCTGAGGAGGGATGACAAATGCACTCGTGGAAAAAGAAACTTGTAGTATCTCAATTAGCATTAGCCTGCACGTTGGCAATTGCTTCTCAGGCAAATGCGACGAAGTACGATACCTTTGGGTATCATGACGACACCAATACCGCATACAGTTGGGATGATTGGACAGTCGACGATAAACTCAATTATATTTCTTATCATGGTTACATCTATAATAATGCGGCTGATGGCGCTTACGATCAGACGTTTAATAATGATGTTGTAAACGGTGTCCTCTCCACCTATTACATGAACCATGATTATGCCAATGGTACGAGTAATACCCTGGATGTTAAAAACTCAACGATCCACGGTATGATTACCTCTAAGCGTCCGATTGCTTATGTTGACGATGCTGGTATGGGCTATACCTGGAACAACGGTACTAACGTCGATTATAAGTGGCATGATGGTGATATCTTCACTCTGAATATCGAAAACTCCACTATTGATGACGATTACGAGTATTTCTATTTTACCGACAGCTATCTGAATGGTGAAGGTAAAACTGCATCGAAAGATTACCGTACAGCAGCGTTCGCTAAGCAAGGTGTTGCCGTCACTCTGGACGTAGAGAGCAACATCAATATCACTGCCAATTCTCGTGTTGCAGGTCTTGAACTTTCTCAGGGTGACACTTCGAATGTTGATTACACGACCGAATCCCATACCTGGGACAATAATGTCGTTGTAAAAGATTCTGCGATTACTTCGGGATCTTATACTCCGCTGGAAAACGAAGGCTTCTACGGTAAATCTCCAGAACCAAGCGATTATTCTGGAAATATTGCCTATAACGCTGATTCTGCAGGAAATATCGTTCCTAACGATGACACCGCAATGTCTTTCAGTGATAATTCTGCGTCGAACTATTCGATGAAAAACAAGGTCTCTCTCAGCAACTCGACGCTGACGGGCGATGTCGTTTTCAATAGCAGCTGGAATGCCAACTTCTACGCGAATGGTCATGATTCAAACAATGATGGTGTGCTGGATACCAACGGCGGCTGGATTGACGATGGACTGAATGTTGACGAACTGAACATTACGCTGGATAACGGCAGTAAATGGACCGGTGCGGCAATCTTTAAGTACAATGCTATTGGTCCGGCAGATATGTATGACGTTGCGGTTAACAGCCTGGAGCCGACGTCGACCTATGACAAATGGGGCAACGTTGTTGACAATAAATCCTTCCAGAGTGGCCTGTTCAATGTTGCGCTGAACAACGGTTCTCACTGGAACACCGTCAATGATTCTAACATCGACAACCTGACCGTTAACAACGGCTCTCATGTTGATGTGGCTAACGGTTCAAGCCTGCTCGCGGACAACATTACGCTGACTAACAATTCAGCTATGAACCTGAGCTCTGGTGGTCAGGTTGCAACCGATCATCTGAAAGTCGACAGCTACAGTAAAGTCGACCTGAACGATGAAACTACTTATCTGTATGCAAATACCATCACCGTATCTAACGGCGGTGAATTCAGCATCGGCGCAGGCGCTTATGAAGCAGGGGCTTTTGGTACAAATACCATGGACCTGAATAAAGGCGGCGTATTTAACATCAACAGCAGCGACTATGTGTTAGACGCAGACCTGGTCAACGCCCACACCAATACGAAGAATAAGTCTGATTCAACGTACGGTTATGGTGTGATTGCTATGAATTCTGATGGTCACCTGACCGTCAATGGTAACGGTAACCTCAACAATGCCGACCAGGAATTCAGCGTTTACGATGAGAATGACAACGTTGTAGCTGCCAAAGGTAACTACAAAGTTCGTATCGATAACTCTACTGGTGCAGGCCGTATCGCTGACTACAAAGGTAAAGAACTTATCTACGTCAACGATAAAAACACCACTGCAACCTTTAGCGCAGCAAACAAAGCTGACCTTGGTGCGTATACCTATCAGGCTGAGCAGAAAGGTAATACCGTCGTTATGCGCCAGATGGAGCTGACCGACTACGCGAACATGGCGCTGAGCATTCCTTCTGCAAACACCAACATCTGGAATCTGCAACAGGATACTCTGTCTACCCGTCTGACCAATGGTCGTCATGGCCTGGCTGACAACGGTGGCGCATGGGTGAGCTACTTTGGCGGCAACCTGAATGGCGACAACGGCGTGATCAACTACGATCAGGACGTTAGCGGCATCATGGTCGGTGTTGATACCTTCGTTGACGGTAATAACGCGAAATGGATCGTCGGTGCGGCAGCAGGCTTTGCGAAAGGTGATGTAAGCGATCGTTCTGGTAAAGTTGATCAGGATAGCCAGTCCGCGTACATCTACTCTTCTGCGCGCTTTACTAACAACATCTTCCTGGATGGTAACCTGAGCTACAGCCGTTTCGATAACGATCTGTCTGCCAGCATGTCCAACGGCCAGTATGTTGACGGCGACTCCTCAACGGATGCATGGGGCTTCGGTCTGAAACTGGGTTACGACTGGAAAGTTAACGACAAAGGTTATGTTACTCCGTATGCCGGTATTTCTGGTCTGTTCCAGTCTGGTGATAACTTCCGCCTGAGCAACAACATGAAAGCGGGCGATCAGGACTACGATAGCCTGCGTTATGAACTGGGCGTGAACACAGGTTATACCTTCACCTATGGCAGCGATCAGGCTCTGACTCCGTACTTCAACCTGGCATACGTTTACGATGACTCTAACAACACTGCAAAAGTGAATGGCGATTCTATCGACAACGGTGTTGAAGGTTCTGCGGTTCGTGTTGGTCTGGGTACGCAGTTCAGCTTCACCAAAAACTTCAGCGCATACACTGATGTGAACTATCTGGGCGGCGGCGACGTTGAACAGGATTGGGGCGCAAAAGTTGGCGTGAAATACACCTGGTAATAAATCTGGCAGGGAATATATTTTCCCTGCTATTTTATCAGTATCCAAATTCCCGCCACGGATTGGCGGGAATTTTATTTTATAAGGGACTTGAATGATTTCATTAAGTAAGCCGCTTGCGGAGTTATATTTACTAGATGAATGTTTTTCCGCTCATGGTATTCCTTTTGAGTTAGCCAATGACGCCATTCTGACTTTCAATAAAATCGACCCGAATAACATTACCCTTGTCCTTCTGCAGGGTGAAATAGCTATTAGTCGAAAATATAACGATGTGCTATTAGGTATTGCCAGGGCACCGTTTATCAAAGGGCTAAGTACAGGCCTTATTCAACGCCCATCCGAGTATATATACACCGCGCAAAACGAATGCTCGGGATATTACTTGTCTTCTGATTTAGCGATGACGCTCATAGATAAAAACCAACTGTGGCGTGAAGCGTTTGCGTGGCTGACATGGTGGCACCGCATTGCTGAAACCCGCGATTGTCAGCTTATTGGCAGCAGTACCTACGACCAAATTCGGGCATCGCTGTTAACCATGTCTGACTGGGACGAACAGCTTAGAGCGCGCGTTGGGGTTATTCAGTACATTCAGCGGCGCACCGGGGTTTCTCGCTCTGTGATTGCCGAAGTCCTGTCCGCACTGCGTAAAGGAAACTATATCGAAATGCATAAAGGCAAGCTGTTGAAAATCAACCGCTTGCCTTATGAGTATTGACCAACTGCCTGGCCAAATCAGGACGAAGGTGCAACCACCGGTTTATTGTTGCTCAATTCACTAACCAGATCGTTTACGCCATCGCTCATATTCACGAAACGCGTTAATGGCGAACGCGTGATCACCACGAACACACCGACATTACTCTGCGGGATCATCGCCATATAGGTAATGAAACCGCCACCACCACCCGTTTTCTGAATAATTCCCGGATGCCCGTCTTTCGGTGCCATATACACCCAGCCCAGGCCTAACGCGTCGGCTTTACCCGGCACATCCATTCCGATAACACGTGTAAGCTGATTGCGCTGATAAATCAGCGTCTGCATACGATCTGCCTGGCTGTTACGGCTGTAGAAATCAGAAGAGAGGAATTGCTGCATCCAGCGCATCATATCCCCCGGCGTTGAATAAACACCACCGCTACCAATAGCCGCCAGGGTGTTATCGCACGGACTCGCGCCTTTTTCCGCCACCATCAGACGACGACACTGGTCAGGTGATGGCGTAAACGTGGTGTCTTTCATCCCCAGCGGACGCGTAATTTGCTCTTCGAAAAGCTGAGAGTAGGGTTTCCCCGCCGCATTCGCCAGCGCATCGGCCAAAAGATCAAATGCCAGGTTGGAATACGCCGCCTGAGTTCCCGGTGCCGATTTTAAGGTCGCCGTAGAGAGCCAGTTCCAGCGCTCTGTGCGGGTCGGCCAGGTAAATACGGTTCGCTTTGCTGCACCACCCGGTTGTTCACGCGGCAGTGCGCTGGTATGTGTCGCCAGGTTAACCAGCGTAATCGGCGCACCCTGATAAGTCGGCACACGCGCACCCGGTGGCGCATATTTGCTTAACGGATCGTTGAGTTTCACTACGCCCTGATCGAGGAGCTTCACCAGCATTTCGCTGGTCATAAGCTTGGAGAGCGAGGCAATGCGAATAACCGAATCAAGCTGCGGGCGCACGTTCGAACCAGGACGCGTTTCACCAAAGCTTCTGAATACCCGCTGGTTACCGTCAATCGCCACCATCGCCATCCCTGTTGCGCCACTTCCATAAAAAATATGGTTGGCATAACGATCAACAATATCAGACGCAAATTCAGCATCAGGCGACTGTTGTGCTGCATGCGCGCAAGTCAGTGTTAACGCGTAGAGCGTCGCGGAGAAAAACAAACAACGTTTCAACGAAAGCATCCGTAAATGAAAGAAGTGGATAATGCGTATTTATACTACCAGGCGGCATATTTCAAAGCACCGAAAAGCGCATTATTTCGCGAAATAACGTAACGAGGGGTAAACATGAACTTTTTTCCGGACCACAAAATAGCCGCTTCGTTGTGATACCCTTTTTCTTTCCGCGGCGAATTTCTGGAGGCGATCAATGTCAGGTAAGCGAGTGGTGATGGTAGTGGATATGCAAAACGGGGTTTTTGCGACGCCACGTTTTCGACGCGAAGCGTGTGTAGCGCGGATAAATCAGCTCACACGGGCGGCGGATACGGTGATTTTTATCCAGCATATCGAAAGCGGTGGACTGGAAGAGGGGAGCGAAGGGTTCCAGTTGCTGCCCGATCTTTACCAGCCTGATAACGCTTTGTATGTCACCAAAACCGCCTGTGACAGCTTTTACCGTACCCTGCTGGCGGAGGTTTTACGCGAGCACGATATCTCTGCATTCGTCATGTGCGGCTGTGCGACAGATTATTGTTTCGATACCACGCTGAAAAATGGTGCCAGCCGTGGATATTCAATTACCGTAGCTGAAGACGCCCATACGACAGCCAACCGACCAGCAGCTCCGGCTGAAACACTCATCGCCCATTATAATGAAGTCTGGCGCACACTTACTGTGCCGGATAACCCCGTTTTTGTGAAACCCGTCGAAACAATTCTTCACGAGTGGCAAACGAACTAAGGCGTTACGCTCAGGTCTGATTCTACAGTTCTCACAACGCTCCCCCACCGCAGGAAGCTCCTGTGGCGGAGGTGTGTTGTGCGCCGTATGAGTAATGCACAAAAATAAGAAGTGAGCAGGAGAGTATTATGTTTAAGTCTTTTTTCCCAAAGCCGAAGCTGTTCTTTCTCTCGGCCTTTATTTGGGCACTGATCGCAGTCGTTTTCTGGCAGGCCGGTGGGCAGGTCTGGATAATGCGGCTGGTTGGCGCTTCTGAGGATGTTCCCATCAGCGCGGCGCGCTTCTGGTCCCTGAACTTCCTGCTGTTTTATGCCTACTACGCATTATGCGTTGGCCTCTTTGCGCTATTCTGGTTTTTCTACGCACCGCATCGCTGGCAGCGCTGGTCAATCCTGGGAACGGCCTTAATCATTTTCGTGACCTGGTTTCTGGTGGAAATCAACGTCGCGATTAACGCGTGGTACGCGCCATTTTACGATCTTATTCAAAAAGCGCTGAGTGCGCCGAATAAAGTCAGTATTGGTCAGCTTTATAGCGAAATCGGTGTCTTTTTGTGGATCGCCCTGATTGCGGTCACCGTTGCGGTGCTGAACAACTTCTTCGTGAGCCACTATGTCTTTCGCTGGCGTACGGCAATGAACGAATTTTATATGGAGCACTGGGACCAGTTGCGCCATATCGAAGGAGCGGCGCAGCGTGTTCAGGAAGACACCATGCGTTTTGCTTCTACGCTTGAAGACATGGGTGTTAGCTTTATCAATGCGGTCATGACGTTGATTGCTTTTTTACCGGTTCTGGTGGCACTGTCGCCACACGTACAGGAGTTGCCGCTGGTGGGGCATCTGCCGTATGGTCTGGTGATTGCGTCCATCGCCTGGGCGCTCTCCGGCACCTTTTTGCTGGCGTTTGTCGGGATTAAACTGCCGGGGCTGGAGTTCAAAAATCAGCGCGTAGAAGCCGCATATCGTAAAGAACTGGTGTATGGCGAAGATGACGTCAACCGCGCGAAACCTCATACAGTGAAAGAGCTTTTTTCTGCCGTCCGCCGTAACTATTTCCGTCTTTATTTCCACTATATGTATTTCAACATTGCCCGTATTTTGTATCTGCAGGTTGATGTGGTGTTCGGTCTGGTTGTCCTTTTCCCGACCATCGCCGCCGGGGCGATTACTTTTGGTCTGATGCGCCAAATCACAAACGTATTTGAACAGGTGCGCAGTTCATTCCAGTATCTGATAGCCTCCTGGACCACGCTGGTGGAACTGATGTCCATCTATAAACGTTTGCGCAGCTTTGAAAGCGAGTTGAATGCACCGCCAGCATCGCAAATGACCAACACTTTCAGTTAAGCAAGGAACGATATGCCTGTTTGCGCGCCGCGTCTTATCGCGACCACAATGACACTGCTGGCGGGAATGATTCTCGCCGGTTGTACGACACCGAAAAACACAACCAGCGCAGAAGAGACGAAGGAGGCCGAAGCGGAGAAGCCCCGCGATGTGGCGAGCGTGGTCAGAGAAAAAATGCCCGCGAGTGTGAAAGACCGGGATGCGTGGGCGCAAGATATTGCCACCACTTTTAGCAGCCAGTCGATTGCTCCGACGCTGGAAAATATCTGTTCGGTGCTGGCGGTTGCGCAGCAGGAGTCTAACTATCAGGCCGATCCGCAGGTGCCGGGGCTGAATAAAATCGCCTGGAAAGAGATTGACCGCCGTGCGTCACGTTTACATATCCCACTTGCCCTGGTACATACCGCGCTGAAAATTGAATCGCCCAATGGCAAAAGCTATAGCGAGCGTCTGGACAAGGTTCGCACCGAAAAACAACTGAGCGAAATTTTCGACGATTTTATCAACGTCGTGCCGATGGGGCAGACGCTTTTTGGTTCTTATAACCCGGTGCATACCGGCGGGCCTATGCAAATTAGCGTTGCGTTTGCCGAGAAGCACACCGACGGCTACCCGTGGAAAATGGAAGGCACGGTGCGACAAGAGGTCTTTACCCGTCGCGGTGGCCTGTGGTTTGGCACATACCACCTGCTCAATTATCCGGCAAATTACACGGCACCCCTTTATCGCTTTGCTGATTTTAATGCCGGACATTACGCCAGCCGTAACGCGGCATTCCAGAATGCACTAAGCAAAGCGACCGGCGTTAAACTGGCGCTGGACGGCGATCTGATTCAGTACGGCAGCAACGAGGCAGGTGCAACGGAGCTGGCAGCCAGAAAACTGGGGGCGAAACTGGGAATGAGCGACAGAGATATCCGCCGACAGTTAGAAACCGGCGACAGTATTGCCTTAGAGAAAACGGCGTTATACCAGAACGTTTATCGTCTGGCAGAACAGAAGGCCGGGAAGACGTTACCGCGAGAAATGCTGCCGGGGATCCAACTGGAAAGCCCGAAGATCACACGCAACCTTACAACTGCCTGGTTTGCTAAGCGTGTCGATGACCGCCGGGCGCAATGTATGATGAAAAACTAATGATGGCGTCGCCAGCGCAATACCAGGGCAATCACGCCCAGAAATGCGCTGCCAATCAGGAAAGGCACCAGACCAAAAATGGTGCCAACACCTAACCCCATCTCGACGTGTGGTCGGTTGGTGTCCTGCATTTGCATCAAATGTTCAAAGACCCCGGGCGCATGCACCAACAGGTTCAGCAGTTGCGCGCCTGCCCAGAAGCAGAGCAGCACAAACACGGCATAAGCGATATTACCGGGCGTAGAGGCGTCGCGAGTTTTTTTACCCGAAAAGGGTTTCGACAGGGTAAAGTCAGCCATATAGACCTCCGCTACGTTTAATTACGTTGGCTCATTGCCAGTGAATCGGTGTAATTTTGACAGTTCGATTAAATTGTCAACATCGGAATGGTGATAATTTCGCAGCGGGAATGATTCCGGATGTGTAAATTTTGTACGCGCTCACATTTCTGTAACATTTAGACCATCAAATTAACATTTCAGAATTTCCGTATGCGCCACAGACGTGCCATGACAAATATGCGAGGATGGCGTTTTTATTGCCGGAGTTGTCATGAAGCTGCCTTCAAAAATACGCCGTGACTGGCACTACTATGCGTTTGCGATTGGTTTGATCTTTATTCTGAATGGCGTTGTGGGTTTGCTGGGTTTTGAAACGAAAGGCTGGCAAAACTATGCCGTCGGGCTGGTGACCTGGGTTATCAGTTTCTGGCTTGCCGGGTTTATCATTCGCCGCCGCCCCGAAGAAAACGAAGACGCGGCGAATGAGGACGAAAAAACGCAGAATTAACCGTTCATTGAACTTTTCAGCGCGCTATCGGCCTGATGGCGCGCCAAAGCCAGTTCAATCAGGCGCGTGATCAAATCGGTGTAGCCGAGACCGCTCGCCTGCCACAGTTTCGGGTACATGCTGATATTGGTGAAACCAGGCAGTGTATTGATCTCATTGATAATCACTTTGTTGTCCGGTGTCAGGAATACGTCGACGCGTGCCATACCCGCGCAGCCCAGAGTCTGATACGCCTGTACGGCGATGGCGCGAATATGATCATTCACTTCGGGGGCGATCGCCGCCGGTACAACCACTTGCGCACCGTTATCGTCAATGTATTTGGTATCGTAAGCGTAAAACTCACTGTTAAGCACGATTTCGCCACAGGTACTGGCTTGCGGATCGTCATTACCCAGCACCGCACATTCGATCTCGCGACCGGTGATGCCGGTTTCGACCACCACTTTATGGTCAAATTCGAACGCCAGGCTGACGGCGGCATGGTACTGCGCTTCGTTGGTGACTTTACTGACGCCAACGGAAGAGCCCTGGTTGGCTGGTTTTACAAACAGCGGCAGCTCAAGTTTCGCCTGTATCTCTGAGAACGTCATACGATCGCGATTGTTGCGGGTTAAGGTGACAAACGGCGCAATAGCGAGACCCGCATCACGGAGCAGACGTTTGGTCACGTCTTTGTCCATGCAGGCGGCGGAGCCCAGCACATCTGAGCCGACAAACGGCAGGTTTGCCATGCGCAGCAGGCCCTGTAGCGTACCGTCTTCACCCTGCGTACCATGAACAATCGGGAAAATCACATCCACTTGTGGGAAGGGTTTGGCATCCGTGGCATTCATCAGTTGCTGTGACGGCTGTCCCGGCACCAGCGCAACGCTGCTTTCAGAGGGATTAAGTGCAATTCGCGCCGGATCGCTGGCATTTTGCAGATAATTATTCGCGTCGTTGATATGCCACTGACCCTGCTTATCGATCCCCAGCAATACAACATCGAAACGCGATTTATCCATTGCATCGACGATATTTTTTGCCGATTGCAGCGACACTTCATGTTCAGCCGACTTGCCGCCGAACACGACCCCTACCCGCAGTTTTGCCATCTCAACTTTCACTCACATGAATCAGAAAGCACATACCATATCACTTCTGCCATACTGTTTTGCAGTGATTAATGGAGGGGATGCGTGAAAGGGAAAGGCTTCATCGGTTTGTTTATTTTGCTCGGCGGACTGGCGGCGGGTTGGCGCTATTTGCCTGCCTACTACAACCCCTTCGCACCATTACAACTCAATGATCCGCCAGGCCGCATTACCCAATTTAAGTTACGCCGGCTCGATCCGGGGCAGTGCGTTGAGTTGCTGCAACAGGCAAACCAGCAGCAACTCATTTCCTCAACATCTGTCGCCGATACCCAGGGTGACTGTCCGCTGAACAATGTGGTACGGGTGCGCGATTTTGGCCCGGTCAAACTTAGCAGCAGTTTTCTTGCCAGTTGCCCGCTGGCACTCAGTTCAGCGCTTTTTGTTGAACAACAGGCCCGGCCGCTAACGCAACAATTTATGGGCAGTCCGCTCATTCGCATCGACCATGTGGGAAGTTACGCCTGCCGTAATATATATAATCGACCCGACGCCCGTCTTAGCGAACATGCCACTGCTGAAGCGCTGGATATTAGCGGTTTTCATCTGGCAAACGGTCAACAGATAACGGTATTGCGAGGCTGGACGCGTGATGATACGCGCCCCTGGCTACAGGCGATGTTAAGCGCGAGTTGTGGGTATTATGGCAATGGCCTTGGGCCGGAGTACAACGCGGCGCACGCCAACCATTTTCATCTTGGGATGCGTGGATTTGGGCTATGCCGCTAAAGCATAAACTACCGTGATAAGTGTGGTTGATATTCAGGGCTGTGGCCTGTGGCAGAATAGAGAAGATAAAACACCAAAAAAAAGCTAATCGCACCTCTGGTGCGTATTCTTATTACTGTTCTTGTTAACCTGTGTCTAATTTGCCAAAAACTGAATAATAATTGCTGTTTATGGAACCCTGGAGAATTAACCTTATTTCCGTATGGTTCGGCTGTTTTTTCACCGGTCTTGCCATCAGTCAAATCTTACCGTTCTTGCCCTTATATGTCTCCCAACTGGGGGTCTCTTCTCACGAAGCGTTGTCGATGTGGTCCGGATTGACCTTTAGCGTCACGTTTATGGTTTCCGCGATAGTTTCACCGCTATGGGGCAGCCTTGCTGACAGAAAAGGGCGCAAGTTAATGTTGTTGCGCGCCTCTCTGGGGATGGCAATCGCCATTTTACTGCAGGCCTTTGCGACAAATGTCTGGCAATTGCTCATCTTACGCGGCGTCATGGGGCTCACGTCTGGTTACATTCCCAATGCGATGGCGCTGGTCGCCTCTCAGGCTCCCCGTGAGCGTAGCGGTTGGGCGCTAAGCACACTCTCGACGGCGCAAATCAGTGGGGTGATTGGCGGGCCGTTAATGGGCGGTTTTCTGGCGGACCATTTTGGTTTACGAACCGTCTTCTTAATCACCGCAACGCTGCTGATCGTCAGTTTTCTGGTCACACTGTTTCTGATCAAAGAGGGGGCGCGTCCTAAGGTCAGCAAGGCGCAACGGCTGAGCGGCAAGGCCGTCTTTTCCTCGCTACCTTATCCGGGCCTGGTGATCAGTCTTTTTCTGACGACGCTGGTTATCCAGTTATGCAATGGCTCTATCGGGCCTATCCTGGCGCTGTTTATCCAGTCAATGACACCCGACAGCAGCAATATCGCCTTCCTCAGCGGGATGATTGCCGCCGTACCGGGTGTTTCCGCGCTTATCTCGGCGCCGCGTCTGGGAAAACTGGGCGATCGAATTGGTACGGCGCGCATTCTGATGGCAACGTTAATCTGCGCCGTGGTGCTATTTTTCGCCATGTCGTTTGTTACCTCGCCGCTACAACTGGGCATTTTGCGTTTTATGCTTGGTTTCGCCGATGGGGCGATGCTGCCTGCCGTTCAAACGCTGCTGCTTAAATATTCCAGCGACCAGGTGACCGGACGTATTTTTGGTTATAACCAGTCGTTTATGTATCTGGGTAACGTGGTCGGGCCGCTGATGGGGGCGTCTGTCTCGGCGATGGCCGGATTCCGCTGGGTATTTGTCGCCACGGCGCTGGTGGTTTTATGCAATATTTGGCAACTGGCGCTGGCATTACGTAAAGCGCGACGTTGAACGGATATCCAGATCGGAAGCTTCTGGCTCCGCTCTGGATATAAATTTTCTTTATAGAAAAAATATATTCTTTTATCTCCCGCCTCGCTTTGACACAGGAATAAATTTACGTCTATGTCAGAGAAACGTTTCGTTACTGGCTTTCCTGTTTTACGGTTCTACATAGCGCAAATTTAGCGAAAAATAATAGATGCATCCACTTTGCAACTACAGAACAGAGTGCTAACGTCATCGAATATCACATAAGGAAATAGCGCTATGAAAAATCTCATTGCAGAGCTGTTGGTAAAACTCGCGGAAAAGGAAGAGGAATCCAAAGAACTGGTTGCGCAGGTGGAAGCGCTGGAGATCGTTGTCACTGCACTTTTGCGTCAGATGGCACTGCCTGAGCAACAGGCGCTTATCCAGAGTATTGAAGGCGCGATGGATGATGTTCATCCGGGAACGGACGTTTCCGATCATGATACGGAGTTGCTGCAACAGTATATAAAAAAGCTTTTAAGGCACCCGCGCAACTGAGACTTTGAGATAAGTCACGCTGTCATCTCACTGTCATACGCGGTGCCTATAGTCGCTCTGTTTTATTTCTTTTTAAGTATTTATACACGGAGAAAATAAAGTGAAACAGAGCGCATTATTCGTCGCCTTATTCCCTATGCTGTTTACCCATGCTATTTATGCGGATACCACTTCCGCCACCACTGTGCTTGAGAATCGTGCCGCACAGGGCGATATTACGACGCAAGGCGGCGCCCGCCGTTTAACTGCCGATCAAACTGACGCAATACGTTCCTCGCTCAATGACAAACCGGCTAAAAATATTATTCTGCTGATCGGTGATGGCATGGGCGATTCAGAAATTACCGCTGCGCGAAATTATGCCGAAGGGGCGGGCGGTTATTTTAAAGGTATCGATGCGTTACCACTGACGGGTCAGTACACGCATTACGCGCTGGATAAGAAAACGGGCAAACCCGATTACGTGACCGACTCTGCGGCATCCGCAACGGCATGGTCTACCGGCGTGAAAACTTATAACGGCGCATTGGGTGTCGATATCCACGAAAAAGATCATATGACGATCCTGGAGATGGCAAAGGCCGCGGGTCTTGCTACTGGTAACGTCTCTACCGCTGAATTGCAGGACGCTACGCCTGCCGCGCTTGTTTCCCACGTGACGTCGCGTAAATGCTACGGCCCGAGCGTTACCAGTGAAAAATGTGCCAGCAATGCGCTGGAAAAAGGCGGCAAAGGCTCCATCACCGAGCAGTTGTTGAATGCGCGTGCCGATGTCACCCTCGGCGGCGGTGCGAAGACCTTCAGTGAAACGGCAACCGCCGGTGAGTGGAAAGGCAAAACGTTGCGTGAGCAGGCACAGGCGCGTGGCTACCAGTTAGTGGGGGACGCCTCGACGCTGGCGGCTATCACCGAAGCGAATCAGGATAAACCGCTACTGGGGCTGTTCTCCGATGGCAACATGCCGGTTCGTTGGGAAGGCCCGAAAGCCACATTGCACGGTAATCTCGATAAACCTGCGGTGACCTGTACGCCAAATGCTAAACGTACCGATAGCGTACCGACGCTGGCGCAGATGACCGAAAAAGCGATCGACCTGCTGAGCAAAAACGAGAAAGGTTTCTTCCTGCAGGTGGAAGGCGCATCGATCGATAAACAAGATCATGCTGCCAACCCGTGCGGCCAGATTGGTGAAACTGTCGACCTCGACGAAGCCGTGCAAAAAGCGCTGGCCTTCGCCAAAAAAGATGGCAATACGCTGGTCATCGTTACCGCTGATCATGCTCACGCCAGCCAGATTATCCCGCCTGACACCAAAGCGCCTGGCTTGAGCCAGTTGCTGAACACCAAAGACGGTGCGGTGATGGCGATAACCTATGGTAACTCTGAGGAAGAGTCGATGGAGCATACCGGTACACAGGTTCGTCTGGCAGCCTATGGTCCACATGCGGCTAACGTTGTGGGCCTGACCGATCAGACCGACCTGTTCTTCACCATGAAAAACGCGCTTGGGCTGAAATAAGTTGCTGCCCGGTGGGAAATCTCTCCTGCCGGGTGGTTTTTTCTCCATGACAGACCATCCTTAAGGGGCAAGGCTTACAGAAGGATGGTGCTATGAAAATAACATTACTTGTTACGCTCCTGTTCGGCCTGGTGTTTGTTACTGCACTGAGTGCCGCTGAGAAGACTCTTACCCCTCAACAACAACGTATGACCCTCTGCAATCAGCAGGCTACGGCGCAGACCCTTTCCGGTGATGCCCGCAAGCGGTATATGAGCGATTGCCTGAAAAATACCAAAACCGAGCCCGGACAAAAAAGTCTGAGTCCCCAACAGCAAAAAATGCGCGAATGCAACGCACAGGCGACGCAGCAGTCGCTTAAAGGCGAAGATCGCAGCAAATTTATGAGCGCCTGCCTGAAAAAAACAGGCTAATCCAAACGGGTGAGCTCGCCACGCGACTCACCCGAAATTTCATACTTTCCCCGCATGACCCCTCTCTATAATTTGGGAAAATGTTTCAGAATGTTCCCAATAATGATGAATGATAATAACTTTTATACAACAGAGAGTGGCAAGGAGAGACGTAGCGCTCTGCACGATGACGATCCCCATTCAATGGGGCTCCAGTTCGCGCAGCGGGAACGGTTGCCACGGGCGGTAGGGCTGGCCTGCCTGTTTATGCCGCTCGCTGGGGTACTGGTATTACAGCCGGTTGCGGGAGGCTGGTGGATTTTATTGGTTTTATGGACTTTCGTCTGGCCGCATCTCGCCTGGCAACTGGCGGCCCGCTCAAGCGATCCCTACGCCAGTGAAACCCATAATTTGAAGGCAGATGCCCTGCTGGCCGGAATGTGGATGGGGCTCATCGGTGTGAACCTGCTCCCCTCTATCGCCATGGCAATGGTGGTTTTTATCACCACGATGGGGGCAGGCGGGCCGCGACTGTGCCTTGCCGGGGTTATTTTGATGGTGGTTGCCTGCCTGGTTACCCTCCAGCTTACGGGGATTGCCATTACCCCCGACAGCCCGTCACTGATTATCTGCCTGACGGTGCCGGTACTTCTGCTGTATCCACTCCTCTTTTCCTGGATGACTTTCCGTAACGCCGCGAGGCTTGAGGAGCATAAACGCCGCCTGCAGGTGATGAGTATCCGTGACGGTATGACTGGCGTTTACAATCGTCGCCATTGGGAGGGTCTGTTGCGTGATGAATTTGATGATTGTCGCCGTCATCAACGGATCGCGACGCTGTTGCTGATCGATGTCGATCATTTCAAAACCATTAACGATACCTGGGGACATGACGTGGGGGATGAGGCGATCATTGCCATCACCCGTCACCTGCAACTCACTTTGCGCGGTAGCGATCTGATTGGGCGTTTCGGTGGTGATGAATTCGCCGTCATCATGTGCGGCACGCCGCCTGAAAACGCGATTGCAGCCATGGAGCGTGTTCATGACCGCCTTACCGCCTTCCGCCTGCCTTCTGCTCCGCAACTGGCGCTGCAAATCAGCGTCGGTGTTGCCCCTCTGACCGATGAAATGACCCACTACCGGGAGTGGCTAAAATCTGCCGACCTGGCGTTATACAAAGCGAAAAAAGCCGGGCGCAATCGCACCGAAGTGGCCGCCTGACTCCTCGCCTGGTTGCTATAGGCCTATTCTCTGCCAGGCTTAACAGGTCATCATTACAGATTGAGTGCTTTTTATTTCCTCGTGGTGTGCGCTGTCTGGCGTTACGTCCGTATCTCCAACACTGACACGAGAGCAATGTTATGAGCTACCAATACGTCTTAGATATCAATTCACTACCGGAGAGCAAGCCGGTAAAAGTCGAAGTGGCGGGTACCGCCATGATCCTCATTCGCACCTTAACGCAGGTGCGCGCATTCCAGAGCAAATGCCCCCATGCGGGAGCTCCCCTTGAGAAAGGGGCTGTCTGCGAAGGGCGGCTGGTTTGTCCGTGGCACAAAGCTGAATTCGACATTAAGAATGGACAGTGGCTTGAGCCGCTAGCGCTGACCAGCCTTAAACAATATCCGGTACTGCTGGAACAAAACCGCGTTCTGGTTAATCCACGTCCGATGTCCCCTGCCAGCAGGCCGCTGATCCGCGGTGAACAGGAACAGACCACGGTTATTTTGGGTACCGGGGCCGCGGGGAGTTCCGCCGCTATAACGCTGCGCGACTCGGGTTACTCCGGGCGTTTAGTGCTTATCGATAAAGAGAACGATGCCCCCTATGACCGTACGGCACTGAGCAAATTTGTCCCCGCAGGAAAAATGAAAATCAGTGAAGTGCCGCATGTGCTTGATGATGCGTTTTACCAGCAGCCGGGTGTTGAAAGCCTGCGAGAAGAGGTGACCGACCTCAACAGCCGCGAGCGCTTTCTTACCCTGGCCAGCGGGCAAAGGCTCCATTTTGACAAACTGTTGTTGGCGACCGGTGGGCAGCCGCTGTGTCCTGATATTGAAGGTAACCACCTGCAAGGCGTTCATGTCCTGCGGGAACTCCATCAGGCACAACAGTTGCTCAACGATGTGGAGCAGGAACATCAATTAGTGATCATCGGCAACAGCTTTATTGCCATGGAGCTGGCGGCAGCCTTACGCAACCAGGATATTGACGTGACGGTGGTGTCGCGCCACGAATTGCCTTTTGTTCCGCAGTTTGGTGAAGAGATGGGCCAACACTTTCTCAATATGCATAAGCAGAATGGCGTGAAATTTGTGACCGGTGAACCGGCGGCACTGGAGGGCAACGGGCATGTGCAGGGGGTACGCCTGAAAAATGGCCTGACGCTGCCTGCACATGTGGTGGTGTTTGCCACCGGGGTTCGTCCGTTTACCGATCTGGCCCATGATCTTCATCATGAAGAAGACGGTAGCCTGACGGTGGATGAAACCTTATGCGCCGCGCCGGGAGTGTGGGCGGTGGGCGATATCGCCAGTTATCCGGCGCCGGAAGGCAGACGGCGAATTGAACACTGGCGCGTGGCGCAGCAGCAGGGGCGACTGGCGGCTAAAAATATGCTGGGTGAGCACCATGCGTTTGATCGGGTACCGTTTTTCTGGACCACCCATTTCGGTACGCGCTTCGAATATCTGGGTTATGCGCGGGAATGGGACAGTGTGAAAATGCTTGGTTCGTTTGAGGATAAGCGTTTTGCGGTGCTTTATGGCGAAGAGGGGATGCTGAAAGCGGTGCTAAGCTGCGGTGAAAATACCGCAACGGCAGAACTGTTGGTGAAAATGCAGCAGCCGATGCCTCTGCATCAGGCCAGTGAGATGCTGGCCTAGCACATGACTGCGCCGCAGGTGGCCCGGCGGCGCAGTCACGGTCTTATTTACTCATCTGTTCGGATTTCGCCATACAGGCCTGAATGGCGTCGATAACGGCCGCGCGGAAGCCTTTCTCTTCCAGTACTTTGACCGCTTCGATGGTCGTACCGCCAGGGGAGCAGACCATGTCTTTCAACTCGCCCGGATGTTTGCCGGTTTCCAGCACCATTTTCGCCGATCCCATTACCGCCTGCGCGGCAAACTTGTAAGCCTGTGCGCGTGGCATTCCGCCCAGCACGGCGGCATCTGCCATGGCTTCGATAAACATAAACACATACGCCGGGGCGGAACCACTGACGCCCACCACCGGGTGAATCATCGGTTCGGCAATAACCTCAGCGGCACCAAAGCAGCGGAAGATGTTAAGTACGTCGGCGATATCTTCCGGTGTCACCAGGGCGTTCGGCGTGATGGAGGTCATACCGGCATTTACCAGCGACGGTGTGTTAGGCATGGTGCGGACGATTTTCCGATCGTGGCCCAACGCCCGCGCCAGTTGATCGAGGGTGACGCCTGCGGCAATCGACACGACCAGAGACTCTTTATTCAGGCTGGATGCGACGTCGCTAAGCACCTTGACCATAATATTCGGTTTTACGGCGCCAAAGACAATGTCGGCTATCTGGGCGACTTCCTGCGCGCTCTGTGCGGCGTTAATGCCGTACTGGTCATGCAGTGCGGCGACTTTTTCTGGCGATGGGGTATAGACCCAGACCTGTCCAGGTTGTACCTGGCCGCTGGCGATCAGACCGCCGAGAATGGCTTTGCCCATGTTGCCGCAGCCGATAAAACCGATTTTTTTCTCCATTACGTCTGTCTCTCTGCTGTTACGTGTTGTGAGGTATAGCTTAACGTGGAAAGGCTTACAGGGCGAAAGCTTAACGTCATGCTTTGCGAAGCGGGGCATTTAACGCGACAATGCCCGAAATGAGAGTGAGGAGCGATGATGGCGATTTGGGTTGATGCGGACGCCTGTCCGAATGTGATTAAAGAGATTCTGTTTCGTGCAGCCGAGCGCACACAAACGCCAGTGACGCTGGTGGCGAACCAAAATATCCGTGTGCCCCCCTCGCGCTTTATCCGTTTCGTGCGCGTTGCCGCGGGGTTTGATGTCGCCGATAACGAAATTGTGCGTCTGTGTGAGGCGGGCGACCTGGTGATCACGGCAGACATCCCATTGGCGGCGGAAGTTTTAGCCAAAGGCGCGGCAGCCGTTAACCCGCGCGGCGAGCGCTACACCGAAGCGACGATTCGCGAACGTCTGACGATGCGAGATTTTATGGATACGCTACGCGCCAGCGGGATTCAGACCGGCGGTCCGGATAGCCTGTCCCAGCGTGACCGCCAGCAATTTGCCGCCCAACTGGATAAATGGCTGCTCGAGCGCCAGCGCCGCAAGGCTGACGAGTAGTATCATCAACGGTTATGTGAATATGTTACGCTAAACGAGCCTGTGGGCTTGTCAACAGACAATCTTTTAAAGTAAGGTTATCGCTACATAGGTTGCATTAAAATCTTTACACTCAAATGTGGCGTCGTCTCTGGGTTCTAATGAGGAAAGATGCAAGTTGTTTTTGAAGCGTAACGATTTGTTTACGATTACTCAACGCCCGGCAGGGTGATTTACCATTATCTTATTTTCTTTTTTTCACCTTGCGATATCAGAGGGAACACCCGTTCATGACGTTACCCATTTTTTTAGTTGGCGCACGTGGTTGCGGTAAGACTACCGTTGGTCATGCGTTATCACAGTTACACCTTTGTCAGTTTGTCGATACAGACCACTGGTTGCAGGAGCAGGCGCAGATGACCGTTGCCCAGCTCGTAAGCAAAGAAGGCTGGCATGGTTTTCGTGCGCGTGAAACCGAAGCTCTGGAAGCTGTTACCGCGCCTGCGCGTGTTGTTGCCACTGGCGGCGGTATCATTCTGAGCGAGTACAATCGCAAATTTATGCGCGAGCAGGGCGTGGTGATTTATCTCTCTGCACCTGTCCCGGTACTGGTTGATCGTCTGGAAGCGTACCCGAAAGAGAGCCAGCGTCCGACCCTGACCGGTAAGCCTGTTCGCGAAGAGGTGGGCGAAATTCTTGCGGTCCGTGATGCCCTCTACCGTGAAGCTGCACATCATGTTGTGAATGCCGCGCAAGATCTTGATTTGGTGATCGCTGAAATTCAGACGGCTCTGCGTCTGGCGCGCGCCAGTTAGCGAAACGATTGTCTATACTTAAGGCCTGACCCCGTAACTGAGGTAACGTCATGCCTGGTAAACCACCTTATCCTCGTGAAGCCCGTGTTGTTGCTGTCGAAAAAGGCACAGCCGGGCAGACCGTCACCTGGTACGAATTACGTGCCGACCATCCTAAACCTGACTCTTTAATCAGTGAGCACCCCACTGAGCAAGAAGCCCTGGATGCTAAAAAGCGGTATGAGGATCCAGATAAAAACTGATTGCCTTGAAAAAGTTCTGAAACATGAAATAAGCGGGGCCTCATCACATTTTTCACTCTGGCAAGATGGATGAGGACCGTCAATAATCAGACATTACTGGCGTATTTGGGAATCTTTAAGAACCTGGAAGTTGCCTGTGCATTTAGGCTGCGTCAAAGCATTAACGAAAAAGCAGTGTTGCAAGGTGGATGAACAAGATGAGTTCAACGATGGCGATCCTCACCGTGGGGGTGGTGCCTGTTCAAACGATATTACCGTTGCTGACCGAGCATATTTCTGAACAGCAGATAACCCATTTCAGCCTGCTGGGTAAAATGGATCCCCAGGACGTCCTGACAGATTACAAAGTTGATCCGGGCGAAACGCCGCTGCCTACGCGCCTGTGCGATGGCAGTATTGCGATGGTCTCGCGAGAGAAAGTGGAGCGTGATCTGCAAAGCGTTATCGAAGTGATGGACAACCAGGGCTACGACGTTATTTTGCTGATGAGTACGGCAGATATCCGTGGGCTGAATGCGCGTAATGCCATTTTGATCGAACCACAGCGTATTATTCCGCCCCTTGTTGCCTCGATTGTTGATGGTCATCAGGTAGGGGTGATTGTGCCGATTCCTGAACTGATGGAACCGCAGCAGCGAAAATGGAGCGTGCTGGAAAAGACGCCATTTTACACGCTGGCACACCCGTACGAGGCGACTGAGTATCAACTGGTTTCGGCGGGAAAAGAGCTTATTGAGCAGGGTGCGGACGTATTAATGCTTGATTGCCTCGGTTTTCATCAATGGCACAGAGATTTACTTCAAAAATCATTGGATGTGCCAGTATTACTTTCTAATGTTCTGGTGGCGCGGCTCGCCTCGGAACTGCTGGTATAAGCCGTATCACCCTGCAATTTCGCGTGACAGAAGCGAAGTCTGGCCTCTATAGTGTTTTTCCAGACATTTTCTTTATAAGGGCCAGTTCATGCTTCAAAGTAACGAATACTTTTCCGGTAAAGTGAAATCCATTGGTTTTACCAGCAGCAGTACTGGCCGCGCCAGTGTGGGCGTGATGGTGGAAGGTGAGTACACCTTTGGTACCGCGCAGCCGGAAGAGATGACGGTCATTAGCGGTGCGCTTCATGTTCTGCTGCCTGGTGAAACCGAGTGGAAGACTTACTCTGCGGGTGAAGTGTTCAATGTTGCCGGCCAAAGTGAATTTCATCTGCAGGTAGCCGAGCCGACCTCTTACCTCTGCCGTTATCTGTAAAAAAACGCCCGGCTTAACCGGGCGTTCTGCTTTTTAGCGTCTGATTTTTTGTCTTAGCGCTGAGCTTCGCCGCCGAGCCCTTCTACCAGGCTGTGGATCAGCGTCGCCAGTTCACCGGTCATCAGAATAAAATCGGCATCAAAGCGCTGGGCGACATCATCGCGGTCGATATCCTCGTTCTGATCGCGTAGCTCGTCACCAAATTTCAGGCGTTTAATCGAGCCATCATCACACACCACAAACTGAACGCGTTGCTGCCAGTCGAGCGCCAGTTTGGTTACCACTTTACCCGCTTCGATATGCACGGCGATCTCATCGCTGACCAGTTCCTGTTTTTTACAGCGAATCACGCCGCCATCTTCCAGAATAGCTTTCAGTTCGGCCTCGTCGAGAAGCTGGAAGCCTTGTGCCACCGTACCGGAACGTACCCATTCCGTCAGCGTCAGTTCAATAGGGGTTTCCAGCGTCAGCGGGACAACCGGTAGAGAACCCAGGCTTTTACGCAGCAGCGCCAGGGTGTCTTCCGCTTTTTTCGCGCTGGCGCAGTCCACCATAATGAGACCATTAACGGTATCAATCCACATCATGGTCTGGCTAAAACGACTGAAGGCGCGCGGCAGCAATGAGTGCAGCACTTCGTCTTTCAGAGAATCTTTTTCGGTTTTTTTTAGCTTGCGGCCCTGGTCGGCCTCAAGACGGGAAATTTTGGCTTCCAGCGCCTGTTTGATCACTGGCGCAGGCAGGATTTTCTCTTCTTTGCGCGCGCAGATAATAATCTGACCGTTCGCAGTGTGGGTCAGCGCATCACTGTGTGAACCCATCGGTGGAACCCAGCCGGTTTTCGCCATATCCTGACTACCGCACGGGGTAAACGATAGTGGGGCAAGCTGTTTTTCCATCTCTTCCGCCCGCAGCGCTACATCGCGGCTGAGACGGTATACCATTAAATTTTTGAACCACAGCATGATATTTTCCACGGTCTAGTCGTTAATTGCAGCGGGCATGATAACCAATTGTCGCCGCGCTTGCATGTGAATGCGTTGTCCAACTATGAGGAGCATTATGTGCGTATTGGTATCGATTTAGGCGGCACAAAGACGGAAATCATTGCGCTCAGCGATAGCGGCGACGAGCTGTTTCGCCATCGTCAGCCGACACCGCGTGATTACCATCAAACCCTTGATCTGCTGGTCTCTCTGGTGGCGTTGACTGAGAAAGAAACCGGGCAAACGGGCACCGTCGGTATGGGGATCCCCGGCTCTATTTCTCCCTATACGGGCGTGGTAAAAAATGCCAACTCAACCTGGCTCAACGGTAAGCCGTTCGATAAAGATTTAAGCCAACGTTTAAACCGGGAAGTTCGTCTGGCGAATGACGCTAACTGCCTGGCCGTTTCTGAGGCGGTGGATGGCGCAGCGGCCGGTGCGCAGACCGTGTTTGCGGTGATTATCGGTACAGGCTGCGGAGCGGGTCTGGCGTTTAATGGTCGCTCGCATATCGGTGGCAACGGGACGGCGGGCGAGTGGGGGCATAATCCGCTGCCGTGGATGGATGCAGATGAATTGCGTTATCGGGAAGAGGTGCCGTGCTATTGCGGCAAGCAAGGGTGCATCGAAACCTTTATCTCCGGTACGGGCTTTGGCACCGATTATCAGCGCTTAAGCGGACACACGCTTAAAGGCAATGAAATCATCCGCCTGGTGGACGCGCAGGATCCGCTTGCCGAGCTGGCGTTAAGCCGTTATGAGCTGCGTCTGGCGAAGTCGCTGGCCCACGTGGTGAATATTCTCGATCCGGATGTCATTGTGCTTGGCGGCGGGATGAGCAATGTCGAACGGTTGTATAAAACCGTACCAAATCTGGTGAAAAACTGGGTTTTCGGCGGTGAGTGTGAAACCCCGATCCGTAAAGCGCTGCACGGTGATTCCAGTGGTGTGCGTGGTGCGGCATGGCTGTGGCCACAGGCGTAAATTAACGACTCCCGGCGGCGCTGTGCCAGCCGGGGCGACTAAATTGTGGTCTGGTTACTCTCAAAAACGAAACGTTCGCTAGCCCGGATAAGGCGCTTGCGCCGCATCCGGGTATTCACTGGTTACGTGTGTGGCACCGAAAATGCGCTATCCAGCTTGCTGTAACCCAGCCCGTTAATTTTCCTGACTTTAATCTGCACCGGAATACGCTCCTTCATCGCCTCAACGTGACTGATAACGCCTATGGTTTTTCCACTGGCATTCAGTGCGTCTAGCGCATCCAGGGCAGTATCCAGTGTTTCGCTGTCGAGCGTACCGAAACCTTCATCGAGGAAGAGTGAGTCGATGCGGGTTTTATGGCTCACCAGGTCCGACAGCGCCAGCGCCAGCGCCAGGCTCACAAGAAAACTTTCGCCGCCGGAAAGGGTGCGGGTATCGCGTATCGCATCGGCCTGCCAGGTATCGACGACCTCCAGCTCCAGCGCTTCGCTGACCTTGCGTTTAAGCAGATAGCGCCCGTGCAGGCGGTTCAACTGATTGTTGGCCAGCCACACCAGGTTATCAAGAGTTAACCCCTGGGCGAATTTACGGAATTTATCCCCTTCTTTTGAGCCAATCAGCGCGTTGAGATGCCCCCAGTCGTCACAGCGCAGCGCCGCGCGTTCAATATCCAGCATCAGCGCCTGCTGGCGCTGGCGATTGTCTGCATCCTGTTTAAGTTGCTGTCGGCACTCCCCCTGGCGGGTAGTGTTTTCACGCAACTGGCGGGCCAGCAACTCCAGCGCTTCACGGGATTTTTCGGCGTCCGTATCGTCAGTCAGGGCGGCAAGAGGCTGCGCGCTATGCGCCGCGAGAGCCTGTTCTGCGTTGGCGACCAGTACCTGTGCCTGTTGTTCGTCACGGTCGAGACGCTGACGAAGCTGCTCCAGGCGCGCGCGCTCGTCATCGCTCAACAGCGCAGCAAGAAAGTCTTCCCGATCGGCAAACTCACTGTTTGCCAGCGCATCGGCAAACTGTTTCTCCAGTTCAGCCAGGCGCTCCGTCTCATGTCGCAGTTGCTGTTGCAGCGTTTGCCACTGACTGTGCAGCGACACGCAATCGTTATGTACCTGCCGCCAGTTGTCCAGGGCAACGGTTTTTATCGCGTCCGGAACGGCTTCTTCCGGCAGCGTGTCGAGAAGCGGTGTTAGTTGTGCAATCTGCTCGTGCAATGCGCTAAATGCGCTCTGTTTTTCCTGCCAGAGTTCCGCTTCCGAGGTACGTGCTGCCAGCCATTGTGCCTCTTCACCTTCTGGCGGCAGTGTCAGCCCCAGTGGCTCCAGCATCGCGGCCAGACTGGCCCGGCGCGCCTCTGCCGCCTGCTGGTATTGCTGAACCTGCAGGCGCAACTCGTTGATCTGGCTTTGTAATGTCAAACGCTGGCTCAACTGATAGAGCTGATGTTCGTAGGCATCCTGCGCGCTCAGCCAACTGGAGATGTCTTGCTGCGGCCGCAGGGTGACATTCAGCGTCAGGCACAATTCCTGCCACTCGTTGGTAAGCGTTTGCTCCTGCTCGCGAAGTGATTTCGCTTCGCGGTCGTCTTTTTCAATGCGCTCACTTATCCCCTTCAGACGCTCGCTGAGTGCCACGCCATCCTCTTTTACCTGACGGACTTCGAGATCCAGCGCATCGCGGCGGGCATGATTCACGCCGGGGACGATGGCCTGATATTCAGCAATCGCAGGGTGCGATGTCGAACCACAAAGCGGGCAGGGATGACCCGGTTGCAGACGGGCACGTTCGCTTTCCAGGCTGTGGATGCGGTCTTCCAGCTCGCAAAGGGTGCGAACATCCGTCAGCAACTGGTTTTTTTCTTTATAAAGCTCACGCTTACGCGCCAGCTCGGCCGTCAGTTTTTCCTGCTCAGCTTTCAATTCGGTCAGGCTTTGCTGCCGCTGGGCGAGATGTTTTTGTAGCGGGGCAAAACGTGCATGCAGGGCGGTCAGGCGTTGACGCAGCGGGCGGTTCTGCGCACAGAGCGTCATCGCTGCGTTAACCTCATCGGTGGTCATCTCCAGCGAGACGGTCATCAGATTACGTAATTTGTACTCGTTTTGCTGAATGCGTTCCTGCAGGGCATGCCACGGCTTTTTGTCATCTTCCTGCTGGCTTAGCATCGCCCGCCAGCCGGTTAACTCAGTCTGCCAGCGCTGGAAGCGTTTGTTGTCTTCAAGCCAGAGCGACAGCGTTTTTTGCGACGCCATCAACTCCTGATGCTGGCGTGCGGCGCAGGCGCGGATCTGGGCCCGCAGCGCCAGGCTCGCCTGTAAGCGAGTATTTACTTCTTCATTCTGGCGACGACTGCTGTCCTGTGCTTTTCGCTGCTCCAGTAACCGCTCCCAGACGGGCCGCAGCAGCAGGGCCGGTTGAACCCGCGCAAGCCGCGCCAACTGAGGCTCGGCGGCAGTGCGTGCCTGTTGTGCCTGCTGCCGGGTTTTGTGTGCCTGGTCGCAGGCGGCTTGCAATTCACCGCTGCGAATAAGCCAGTTCAGTTGTGCCTGCACACTCCGCTGCCCGTCTAACAGACGCTGTTCTTCGTCAGTGAGTGCCTGCACACTTGCATTCAGGGATTCCCGCTGCTCATCGGTAAGCAGAACCACGCCTTCGGCCTGCGCCTGCAGTTTCTCCAGCTCGATTTTGGCGACTTTATGTTTTTCAAACACGTCGGCAGAAATCTGCCCGTAGATTTCGGTGCCGGTCAGTTCTTCGAGCAGTTCTGCGCGCTCTTTCGGTTTGGCGTTGAGAAACGCGGCGAATTGCCCCTGGGAGAGCAACATGGAGCGGGTGAAACGGCCATAATCGAGCCCGGTTAAGGCGGCGGTTAGCTCCAGTTTGTCTTTTACTTTGTCGGCGAGGATCTTGCCGTCTGCACAGCGGGCCAGCTCTACACGCGGAACCTGCAAATTACCGTCCGGCTGATTACGCGCACGGCTCTGGCTCCAGAATGCACGATAAGCGACCTCTTTAACTTCAAATTCGACCTCTGCCAGGCAGTCGGCGGTGTCACGGGTCATCAGATCATTTTGCGACTGTGAAACGGTATTCAGACGCGGTGTCTCGTGATAGAGCGCCAGGCAGATGGCATCCAGCAGGGTCGTTTTCCCGGCGCCGGTTGGCCCGGTGATGGCAAACAGGCCGTTACTGGCAAACGGCTCGGCGGTGAAATCAATCTTCCATTCGCCTTTTAATGAGTTAAGGTTTTTCAGGCGTAGGCTGAGGATTTTCATGCGTCATGCTCCTGATTGAGCGAGTGGAGCGTTTCGGAAAAGAGCGACTGCAAGCGGGCAATCTGGATGTCATCGAGCTCCTCCTGCGCCAGGCGACGCGCGAAAACCTCTTCCACTTTTAACTCGCTTAAGGTTTCGCGGCGCTCACCTGCGAGGATGCGCTCCCGCTGTTCGCGGCTACGGCGAACCAATAACACCTCGACCGGCAGATTGGTGGTGAGTGCCTGAATTTTTCGCTGCATGTTGCTCAGATAATCCTCGGTCGCGATCTCGATATCCAGCCACACGGGAGCGTCGGTTGGGCTGCCACGCCACTGCTCAAGTTGCTGACGAATCGACTCAAGATCACCCTTGATGACCGCCAGTTGCTGTGTAACAGGGACTTCCAGCGCTGTCACATCCGCCAGTTTTCCTGCTGAAAATGTCACCAGATTGACATATTTGCTGTTACCAGTTTCGTCAAAGCTCAGAGCGATAGGCGAGCCGCAGTAGCGGATATGCTCTTGCCCACCTGGCTTTTGCGGGCGGTGAATATGCCCAAGCGCGATGTAATCCGCAGGCGGAAAGTTTTGCGCGGGGAAGGCATCCAGCGTACCGATATAGATGTCACGTACGGCGTCACTCTTACTGGCACCGACGGTGGTCAGATGCCCGCTGGCGATTATCGGCAGCACGCTGTCGCCGCGTAATTCGCAGGCGGCCTGATACTGTTGCTGGTAGTAATCGGTGATGGCTTGCAGCAAATGTAGCTGTTTTTCTTGCCCGGAGAGTCCCGCCTGGCTGGTCATGATGTCGCGTGGACGCAAAAAAGGCACCGGGCAGAAAACCGCGCCGGGCGAGCCGTCACGCAACGGTAAATAAAAAGGCGCGCTGCCTGCGCTGGCAACAACGGTTGTCTTCAGCCACGCAAGAATATCTTTCGATTCATTAAGGGTGGCTACTGAATCATGATTACCTGCCAGCACAACCAGATG
The DNA here is from genome assembly GCF_040546205.1 of Citrobacter sp. UYEF32. Taxonomy (NCBI): domain Bacteria; kingdom Pseudomonadati; phylum Pseudomonadota; class Gammaproteobacteria; order Enterobacterales; family Enterobacteriaceae; genus Citrobacter; species Citrobacter sp. UYEF32. Next base: position 165,808 of record NZ_JBEPNI010000003.1, read on the forward strand.
ACAACCCGTCTGCTGTAATTTCACCACAAAACGGTTGTACAGCTCGCGCGCATAGCTGGGCGGGGAGCCGGTATCAAAGATGTCGCCCGCGACAATAATGGCGTCGACCAGGTGCTCCTCAGCGGTGGCCAGCAGCCAGGTGAGGAAAGCGTCGTGTTCGGCGGCGCGGCTTTTACTGTAGAAGTTCTGACCCAGGTGCCAGTCCGAAGTATGAAGGATGCGCATAGCGGTTCCGTGGCAAAAAAGCGTAAACGCGATTATAACATTCACGGGCACACGAGCCGCCAGTGAAAGAATTTCCCACTGTCATAAAACAAAGGCTTGGGTCACCTGTTGGTCATTTGTTTCATAAATCTGTCACAAAAGTGACGCATAATGGCGCCGCACTTAGCTGATGACTTAATTTAAACAGGGCAAATTATGGCAAGACGCATTCTGGTCGTAGAAGACGAAGCGCCAATCCGTGAGATGGTGTGTTTCGTGCTCGAACAAAACGGCTTTCAACCTGTCGAAGCGGAAGACTATGACAGCGCGGTGAACCAACTTAATGAACCCTGGCCCGATCTGATTTTGCTCGACTGGATGCTGCCAGGTGGCTCAGGTATTCAGTTCATTAAACATCTCAAGCGTGAAGCGATGACCCGTGATATCCCGGTGATGATGTTGACCGCCCGTGGTGAAGAAGAAGACCGCGTGCGCGGACTTGAGACGGGCGCGGACGATTACATTACTAAGCCGTTTTCGCCCAAGGAACTGGTGGCACGTATTAAGGCTGTCATGCGTCGTATCTCGCCGATGGCGGTAGAAGAAGTCATTGAAATGCAGGGCCTGAGCCTTGATCCGAGCTCTCACCGTGTAATGACCGGTGAAAATCCTCTGGACATGGGACCGACGGAGTTTAAGCTACTGCATTTCTTTATGACGCATCCTGAGCGTGTGTATAGCCGCGAACAACTGCTGAACCATGTCTGGGGAACGAATGTGTATGTTGAAGACCGCACGGTGGATGTTCATATTCGCCGGTTGCGTAAAGCGCTGGAACACAGCGGCCACGATCGTATGGTTCAAACCGTTCGCGGCACGGGTTATCGTTTCTCGACCCGTTTCTAAAATCTGAAAGGAGTGTGACGCGTGCTGGAACGGCTGTCATGGAAAAGGCTGGTACTCGAACTCATCCTTTGTTGTCTACCCGCTGCACTGCTCGGCGCTTTCTTTGGTTATCTGCCCTGGTTTTTACTGGTGGCAGTCACCGGGTTACTGGCCTGGCATTTCTGGAATTTAATGCGTCTTTCCTGGTGGTTGTGGGTCGATAAAAGTATGACGCCGCCGCCGGGCACGGGAAGCTGGGAACCCCTGCTTTATGGTCTGCACCAGATGCAGATGCGTAATAAAAAACGCCGTCGTGAGCTGGGTAATCTGATCAAACGTTTTCGTAGTGGCGCGGAGTCGCTACCTGATGCGTTAGTGATGATCACCGAAGAGGGGACAATGTTTTGGTGTAATGGCCTGGCACAGCAATTGCTGAATCTACGCTGGCCGGACGATAACGGACAAAACATTCTCAACCTGCTGCGTTATCCGGAATTTACCCGCTATCTTAAAACGAAAGATTTCACCCGCCCGCTGAATCTGGTGCTGAACAATGGTCGCCATCTGGAGATCCGCGTGATGCCCTACAGCGAGCAGCAGTTATTGATGGTGGCGCGTGACGTCACGCAAATGCATCAGCTTGAAGGGGCCCGGCGTAACTTTTTTGCCAACGTCAGCCATGAGCTACGCACACCGCTGACGGTATTGCAGGGCTATCTGGAAATGATGCAGGAGCAGACGCTGGAAGGGCCGCCGCGTGACAAGGCGCTGCACACCATGCGTGAGCAGACATCGCGAATGGAAGGTCTGGTCAAACAGTTACTGACATTATCCAAAATAGAAGCGGCGCCAACGTTACCGCCAAATGAAACTATTGATGTGCCGATGATGCTGCGTGTTGTGGAGCGCGAGGCGCAGACGTTAAGCCAAAAGAAGCATGAGCTTGAATTCGTGGTCGACAACGACCTGAAAGTGCTGGGGAATGAGGATCAGCTACGCAGCGCGATTTCCAATCTGGTTTATAACGCCGTGAACCATACGCCAGCGGGAACACACATTACCGTGCGCTGGCAGCGTGCGATCTCTGGCGCTCAGTTTATCGTTGAAGATAATGGGCCGGGGATTGGGCCTGAACATATTCCTCGCCTGACAGAGCGCTTTTACCGCGTTGATAAAGCCCGCTCCCGGCAAACCGGTGGTAGCGGTTTGGGGCTGGCTATCGTAAAACACGCGCTTAACCATCACGAAAGTAAGCTCGAAATCGACAGTACGCCGGGTAAAGGCACCCGTTTCAGTTTTACATTGCCCGCACGTCTCGTCGTGAAGAACGCAAGCTGACACCTGAGGTGTCAGTTTTTCTTTCCACTTCTGTCATAGACCCGCTTTTCACACTTCGTTTTTCCCGAATCTTCAAACAGATTATGTCTCTGACTATTTTTTGTTCGCATGATTAGCCATCCGTTTTTCTTATATACAGTATCTTCATCTGGCATTTATTGTAGAGTTGGTATAACCATCTGGTTTTGCGATCCCTTATTGCCTTTAAACGTTATAAGCGTTTAAATTGCGCCCCGTATGTCGTCAGACCGACTGTATTTGCGTGGTAAATCGAAAAACTATTCTCCGTCACGCAGCGCGGGAAGTGTTTCCCGCTACGTTTAAAGGTTATTTCCGCCGTAATGTTCCGCTGAAATAAGGCGAAAATTTCAACACTTACAACATCACATCCACAGGCAGTAAACGTTTATGACCCATCATTTAAAACCACGAGACATTGTTGCTCTGGGCTTTATGACTTTCGCGTTGTTCGTCGGCGCCGGAAATATCATCTTCCCTCCGATGGTTGGTTTGCAGGCGGGCGAGCATGTCTGGACTGCCTCAATTGGCTTTCTGATTACCGCTGTGGGCCTGCCGGTGCTGACGGTCGTCGCGCTGGCGAAAGTGGGCGGAGGGGTGGATAGCCTCAGCACGCCGATTGGTAAAGTAGCCGGCGTACTGCTGGCCACCGTCTGCTATCTTGCCGTGGGGCCGCTGTTTGCCACGCCGCGTACCGCGACGGTATCGTTTGAGGTGGGGATTGCGCCGCTGACCGGTGAAGGCTCACTGCCGCTGCTGATTTACAGCATTATCTACTTTGCGCTGGTCATTCTGGTGTCGCTCTATCCGGGCAAATTGCTGGATACCGTCGGGAATTTTCTCGCGCCGCTGAAAATTATCGCGCTGATCGTTCTCTCTGTTGCCGCTATCATCTGGCCAGCCGGTCCGATTAGCCATGCGATGGATGCCTACCAGCATGCGGCGTTCTCGAACGGTTTTGTGAATGGCTATCTCACCATGGATACGCTGGGCGCGATGGTGTTTGGTATTGTTATCGTTAATGCGGCACGTTCACGTGGCGTAACAGAAGCCCGCTTGCTGACCCGCTATACCGTCTGGGCTGGCCTGATGGCCGGTGTCGGTCTGACGCTGCTCTATCTGGCGCTGTTCCGTCTGGGTTCTGATAGCTCGACGCTGGTGGATCAGTCTGCCAATGGTGCTGCGATTTTGCATGCATATGTTGCCCATACCTTTGGTGGCGCTGGCAGCCTCCTGTTGGCTGCGCTGATTTTTATCGCCTGCCTGGTTACGGCGGTGGGGCTGACCTGCGCCTGCGCGGAGTTCTTCTCGCAATATCTGCCGCTCTCTTATCGTGCGCTGGTGTTTATCCTGGGGATCTTCTCCATGGCAGTGTCGAATCTGGGGCTGAGTCATCTGATTCAAATCTCTATTCCGGTGCTGACAATGATTTATCCGCCGTGTATCGCACTTGTGGTGTTAAGCTTTACGCGCTCCTGGTGGCATAATTCGACCCGCGTAATTGCACCGGCGATGTTCATCAGTCTGGCGTTTGGCGTACTGGACGGTATCAAAGCATCTGCATTTAGCGATATGCTTCCGGCCTGGACTCAGCGTCTACCGCTGGCAGAGCAGGGGCTGGCCTGGTTGATGCCAACAGTGGTGATGGTGGCTCTGGCTGTGTGCTGGGATCGTGCCGCCGGGCGTCAGGTGACATCCAGCGCCCATTAATTGCGCAATAAGGTTTACTAACCACGGGACGTAAAGTCCCGTGGTTTTTTGTTTTTTTTAGATCCTGGAACAGGAAACCATGGAAAGTACGAACAAACTAAAGCGAGGTCTTAGTACCCGGCACATTCGCTTTATGGCCCTGGGGTCGGCGATTGGCACCGGGCTGTTTTACGGTTCAGCCGATGCCATCAAAATGGCCGGGCCAAGCGTATTGCTGGCCTATATCATCGGTGGTGTGGCGGCGTATATCATCATGCGCGCGCTGGGCGAGATGTCAGTACACAACCCGTCCGCCAGTTCATTTTCCCGCTACGCGCAGGAAAACCTCGGGCCATTGGCCGGTTATATCACCGGCTGGACCTATTGTTTCGAAATCCTGATTGTGGCGATTGCCGATGTGACGGCCTTTGGCATTTATATGGGGGTCTGGTTTCCCGCCGTACCGCACTGGATCTGGGTGCTCAGCGTGGTGCTGATCATCTGCGCCATCAACCTGATGAGCGTGAAAGTCTTTGGTGAGCTGGAGTTTTGGTTCTCTTTCTTCAAAGTCGCTACCATCATCATCATGATTGTCGCTGGTTTTGGCATCATCATCTGGGGGATTGGCAACGGCGGACAGCCTACCGGTATCAGTAACCTGTGGACCAACGGCGGTTTCTTTAGTAACGGCTGGTTGGGGATGGTGATGTCGCTGCAAATGGTGATGTTCGCCTACGGCGGTATTGAAATCATCGGCATCACCGCCGGGGAAGCGAAAGACCCTGAGAAATCTATTCCGCGTGCGATTAACTCCGTACCGATGCGTATTCTGGTGTTCTACGTGGGCACGCTGTTTGTCATCATGTCTATCTACCCGTGGAACCAGGTGGGGACCGACGGCAGCCCCTTCGTGCTGACCTTCCAGCATATGGGGATCACTTTCGCGGCCAGCATTCTTAACTTCGTCGTACTGACAGCATCATTGTCGGCGATTAACTCCGATGTGTTTGGCGTGGGGCGTATGCTGCACGGTATGGCGGAGCAGGGCAGTGCGCCCAAAGTGTTTGCCAAAACGTCCCGTCGCGGCATTCCGTGGGTCACGGTAATGGTGATGACCATCGCGCTGCTGTTTGCGGTTTACCTCAATTACATCATGCCGGAAAACGTCTTCCTGGTGATTGCTTCGCTGGCGACATTCGCCACCGTGTGGGTATGGATCATGATCCTGCTGTCGCAAATTGCCTTCCGTCGTCGTTTATCGCCGCAGGAAGTGAATGCCCTGAAATTCAAAGTGCCGGGCGGCGTTGCCACCACCGTGGCTGGCCTGGTTTTTCTGGTCTTTATTATCGCCCTGATTGGCTGGCACCCGGACACGCGCATTTCGCTGTATGTGGGTTTCGCGTGGATTGTTCTGCTACTGATTGGCTGGATGTTTAAGGCAAAACCCGTTCTCAATAAATAAAAAGACGCCCGGGTAAGCATTACCCAGGCGTCATAACGTACAGCTTATTGCCCGGATGCGGCTAAATAGGCTTTAAGCTTTGTGATTTGTTTCTGAATATACTCTGCTTCAGGGTATTTTTTCTTGAGCTCGCCGTAATAGGCCAACGCTTTGTTACCGTCCTGCGAAACGCCAAAACCATAGCCGTATAGCGACGCAAGTATTTCTAACGCGCCGCTATCTTCTTGCTGTTGTGCCGCTTTATTTAGCCAGTACAGCGCTTTTTTCATGTCAGCGGTTGGATAGCGGTATTTGGCATCGCAACTGGACATCACTTTTTGGCAAACCTCAGGCGGCAGAAAATCTATCCCCGCCCGATACTGCGCCTGAGCAATGCCTGCTTCTGCCGCCTGCTCGTTGTACTGCAGATATTTCGGGATATCTTGTGCAATGACATCCTTTTGGCCCTTCAGGTAGAGCTGAGCGAGCCAGTCCAGCGCCTCGCCGTTTTTCTGCTTCGCGGCCTTTAGCATCCAGGTTTCAGCCTGTTTAAATTCAGAACAGCCGTCATAATACTGACCAAGCTGAACCTGTGCTTTGATGTCACCTTTTTTAGCCTGCGCCTTCACACCATCGGGATCTTCAAGAAGCGTTGTTATATTGCAGCCAGCAGCGATCAGCTTGCCGCTTTTATATTTCTTAATGGACGGTTGGTTGTTAACATATTTATTAACGTCAGATAAACCTTCACTCCATTTTTCCAGTATCAACTCACTGGTCTGTGGATCATATTCTTTACGCAGACCATGCTCGAAGCCCTCTTTATAGCTTGTTTCGAGGATCAGTTTACCGGTGGTTTCGTCCCATTTTTTAGAGGGACCTGATTGTTGATAGTCGTCGTAGTGCGCCAGGGAGATAAGTTTGCCGGTTTTTATACTCCAGTGCTTTTTGACACTCTGATTGCTTCCTTTTTTATAAATAACTTCGCTTACCGGGGCGCCAGTTTTTGTCCGCTTTTTATCCAGTGACAGCTTGCCATGGTTATATTCTTCCTCGCTGATAAGTTGGCCGTTTTCAGTCCATTTCTGGTGCTTACCATTTTTTTTGCCATTCTCATCGTACTGTTTGAGGGATGCTTTTTGGCCGTTTTGATACCACCTCTCAGCAGAGATATGCTTATCCTGTTTGTAGATTTCTTTGGATATTAGGGTACCGTTTTCACGATAAACTTCCTGGAGACCCTCTTTGTTGCCCTGTTGGTCATATTGTCTCAGGATCCGAAGCTGACCATTGGCGTAGAACTCTTTGCTATCGCCGACTAATTTTCCCTCTTTATAGAAGTTTTCGAGCTTTATTTTACCGTCAGCAAAGTAATCAATGTATTTTCCATCATATTCGCCGTTGCGGTAGCTGTGTTCCCGCAGCAGCTCTCCCTTGCTGCCATAATGTTTGCATGGGCCGTCAGTATGATGGCCGTCTTTAAAAGTACTTTCACTTGCTAGCGTGCCGTTCTCATTCCATTCGAGGAATTTGCCATCCGGCGCGCCGTTTTTATAGGTAAATTTCTGGGAGGGCTTGCCGTTTTCATGCCAGGAATTCATTTCCCCCTGTCGATAGCCGTTATCGTCATAGGTAAACTGTGCCGATTTTTGGCCTGAACGATGCCAGGCGGTAAAGGGGCCGATAAATTTCTGTGAGCTGAAATCAGGTGTATCCGTATAGCCTTCAAAGGCTTTTGTTTTACCTTCGCCAGAGGTATCAAGATTATCACCAAGATACCAGCCAGTGACTTTCCAGGTATTTTTATTTTTACCTTCGGTCAAGGGAAGCCGGATAAAGAAATTAGCATCATCAACGGCTTGATTGCGGTTGACGAGATAGAACTGTGAGAGATCGCCGCCAACCCACAGTATCGTGTCGTCAACCACGAATTTGCTGTCACATATATCTTTATTACAGACTTCAATATTACTCGCCATCTGCGAGCCTTCGCTATCACAAGATGATGCGGTAAAACGGAAATAGTAATCATTGTCCGCTTTCTGCCAGATTTCGTTAAGTCGCTTTTTATAATCATCCTGCGACAGTTTTAATGAATCGGCAGTCATATAGATCGTATCTTTATGACAGGGTGAATCGCTACTGAGGTAAATTCTTGCAGCACTTATAAGACCACCTTTTCTGTCTAATGCGCCGCTGGTCATTTTTATGTTGTCAATTTGCGAAACGAATTGAATATTATCCTCAGCGAAGACGGAACCGCTTAGAGTCGCCAGCAAGGTAAACGTGAAAATAGTTAACTTCATTGATCATCCTTTATCAAATATTAAAAAACAAACAGCAAAATCACCCTGATTCGCTGGTAATGGTAAACGGAATGCGCTACGTCCGTTTACATCCCTCTCAATTTTTCAGATAAGGTAAAGCGCTTTTGCATGCGGTCAGAAGCTTGATGCCCGAAATACACCCCGGACCATTGCCATAATGCGAAAGGCCGCACAGCAGGCTGGTAACAAAAGCCAGCGAGAGCGCCATCCTCATCGACGGTACCCGGCGTGAAACCCGGCGGATCATATTTGGCTTTGCGAAAAATATGCGCAGCGAGTTTTCTGCGCCCTGGTTCTCAACCCCATAAAAACGCAGAAAAGATGAGCTGTCGAGACGAGATTTGTGCAAGAGTGAGGTCATTTTTGACATAGGGGAAAGTCGATGTTGCAAGCCTGGCATCTGCCTGTCGCGCCATTTGTAAAACAGAACAAAGACCAACTGGTGATGACACTCTGGCTAACCGGAAGTAAGCCTCCGTCTCGCGTCACGTTACGGGCCGAGATAGATAATGAAGAGACCTCGATACCGATGCGGCGGGTCCGCCTGACGCCAAAACCTGGCGTGACGGCCTGGCGTGCAGCCATCTCACTGCAAAGTGGCCAGCCGCGGCGTCGTTACAGCTTTAAGCTACTGTGGGACGACCGCCAGCTCTGGTTTACCCCGCAGGGGTTCAGCCCGTTTCCCCCTGCACGGCTGGAGCAATTCGCCGTCGATTCCCCTGACAGTGGGCCGCAGTGGGTAGCAGAACAGGTGTTCTATCAGATCTTCCCCGATCGTTTTGCTCGTAGTGAACAGCATCAAGATCAACAGAACAACGTTTACTATCACCACGCCGCAGGCCAGGAGATCGTGCTGCGCGACTGGGATGAACCGTTGAGCGGCGAGGCCGGCGGCTCGACCTTTTATGGCGGCACGCTGGACGGTATCAGTGAAAAGCTGCCTTATCTGCATGAACTGGGTGTAACTGCGCTCTATCTGAACCCGGTCTTTGTCGCCCCTAGCGTGCATAAATACGATACGGAAGATTATCGTCACGTGGACGCACGTTTCGGCGGCGATCAGGCACTGCTTCGCCTGCGTCGGAGTACCCATCGTCTGGGGATCCGTCTGGTACTGGACGGGGTCTTTAATCACAGCGGTGATTCACATGCCTGGTTTGACCGACACAACCGCGGCACCACTGGTGCCTGTCATAACCCCGCTTCCGAATGGCGTGAATGGTACAGTTTTGATGAGGATGGCCGCGCGCGTGACTGGCTGGGCTATTCCAGCCTGCCAAAGCTGGACTACCAGGCGCAAACTCTGGTGGACGAGATGTACCAGGGCGAAGACAGCGTGGTACGTCACTGGCTGAAAGCGCCCTGGAATATGGATGGCTGGCGGCTGGATGTGGTGCACATGCTGGGTGAGGGGGGCGGTGCGCGCAATAACCTGCAACATGTCGCCGGGATAACCAAAGCCGCCAAAGAGACACTGCCTGAGGCCTATATCGTCGGCGAGCATTTCGGCGATGCGCGCCAGTGGCTACAGGCGGACGTGGAAGACGCCGCCATGAACTACCGCGGTTTTACCTTTCCGGTATGGGCGTTTCTGGCGAATACCGATATTTCGATGGATCCCCAGCGTATTGATGCGCACACCTGCATGGTGTGGATGGATAACTACCGCGCCGGGCTTTCGCATCAGCAACAGTTACGCATGTTCAACCAACTGGATAGCCACGACACACCGCGTTTTAAAACGGTGTTGGGGAAAGATGTGGCCCGGTTGCCGCTGGCGGTGGTTTGGCTGTTTACCTGGCCCGGCGTGCCCTGCATTTACTATGGTGATGAGGTTGGGCTGGACGGTGCCAACGATCCCTTCTGCCGCAAACCCTTCCCGTGGGACAAAGCGAAACAGGACACGGAACTGCTGGCGCTCTATCAGCGGCTGGCCCGTCTGCGCAAACGTAGCCAGGCGCTCTGTTACGGCGGCTGTCAGGTTATCTACGCCGAAGGGAACGTGGTGATCTTTTTGCGTTTGTATCAGCAAGAAAGGGTGCTGGTGGCGATTAACCGTGGCGAGCCCTGCGAAGTTGTCCTGCCGGAATCGCCGCTACTGGATGTCAAAGTCTGGCACGGTAAAGAGGGCAAGGGCACATTGCAGGATGGGGTGCTGTCCTTACCGGCAATCTCTGCCTCTGTGTGGCAGGGGAACTAACACCTACCAGAAAGCGCAGCGGGAATAGCGCAATTCCGATACTTTGTGCCAAAGTATATGCACGCTCCGGAATGAAGGTGAAATCATGGATGGACTGGTACTGATAGCCTGTACTGTGTTGTTTCTATTGCTGGTGGTTATCCCGGTAATGTCGATTCTGGCTTACCGGCGTAGTAATGCGGCCAGAGATGAGCTGTCGCGCCTGCGCCAGCGCGTGGCTCTGCTTGAACAGCAGATGAGTGGTTATGCGCCGGGACATGCGCCTGCAGCGCAGGAGACCGCTTCTCCTGTTGACTCGCCTGAGGTTATCGTACCTGATGTTGTCGTACCTGAGGTTTCAGTTCCGGAACCGCAGCCAACGCCTGAGCCCGAACCGGTTCCTATCGAACCGGCTCCGGTGAATGTCTGGGCGCGAGGGACACCAGCGGCAACCGTGTCGGCCAGAGGTTCCATTCCCCTACCGGAACGCGAGGAGCCCGCGTCTGGCAGCCAGGCTGGTGGTATGGTCACCGCGCTGTTGCGCTGGTTTATGCAAGGAAACCCGCTGGCAAAGCTGGGTATCATCCTGCTGTTTCTTGGGCTGGCCTTTCTCTTTCGTTATAGCGTTGAACGCTCGCTCTTCCCGTTGGAGCTGCGTCTGGCCGTTGCCGCGCTGGGTGCGATGGCGCTGTTATTCCTCGGCTGGCGTTTGCGACACAAGCAGCCTGTTTTTGCCTTAATTCTACAAGGTGGTGCAACAGGTGCGCTCTATTTAACGGTCTTTGGCGCGTTTCGACTGTGGCAGATGCTCCCCATGTCGCTGGCGTTTGCGCTGTTATTGCTAATTTGCGCGGCCAGCGTCGGGCTGGCGGTGCTACAGCGCGCGTTGAGTCTGGCCATGCTGGCGAGTCTGGGCGGTTACGCCGCGCCGCTGCTGCTGTCTTCGGGCGGCGGCAGTCATGTCACGTTATTCTCTTTCTATTTATTACTGTCTGTCGGCATCCTGGCGATCAGCGTCTGGCAGCACTGGCGCGAACTCAACCTGTTGGGGATGTTCTTCACCTTCGGGGTGGGGGGAGTGTGGGGTATCGCCGACTACCGGCCTCAGTACTACCTGAGCTGCCAGCTCTTCCTGATTGCTAATCTGTTGATCTTCGGCGTATTGAGCGTGGCGCTGTCATTGCGCGCGCAAAAGAAAGGCAAGCGCATTATCGATGGCGTGCTGCTCTTTGCCCCGCCGCTGATAGGGTTTGGCATGCAATATGCCATCACACAGCATCTGACATATGGCCCGGCACTCAGTGCGCTGGGGTACGGCGCGTTTTATATGCTGCTGGCCTGGAGCGCCGTAAAACGCTTTCCTGCGGCGGGAAAACCGCTTGTTCTGGCGGCGCTGGCACTTGGCGGCGCATTCACCACGCTTGCTATTCCGCTGGCGCTTTCAGCCCGCTGGACTGCGATGGCCTGGGCGCTGGAAGGGTTGGGCGTACTGTGGCTTGGCGTGATGCAAGGGCAGCGTCGCATGAGCTATAGCGGTACGGGTTTGTTGGTACTGGCGCTCGGCAGTGCGCTATGGGCGATGACCGACGGCACAACGGCGTTCTCGGTGATGGTGATTTTTGCGGTATTGAGCGCGACCTGGCTGGTTGCCGCCAGATTGTGGCGTCGCCTGCCGGCACCAGGCGGCCTGGTGCTGTTGGCGGGCGGTATCGCCTTCTGGCTGGTGGCGCTCTGGGGCGCGTCTGACTGGATACTCAATAAAGGCATTCCGGCGGCGGTACTGGGACTGCTGGCGCTGTCGGTTTGGGGCTGGCGCTATATGGCACGGCGGCTTCACTGGCGGGCGTTACACTATGCTGTATGGCTGCTTTGGCCCGTGATGCTGGTGGTTTTGCTCTGGCAGTTGACTATCGAGCGGCAATTGTTGGGGGCGGGCTGGCAAAACCTCGCCTGGTGCGTGGCGCTGCCCTCGGCGTACTTACTGTTATCGCGGGAGCGCAGAGTTCCTGCCCGGTTGTCGCAAGGGCTTCATATTTCGCTGCTGTGGATGATTTTACTGGCGGCGGGAACCGAGCTTTTCTGGTTTGTTGATGCACTGCCCTGGGGAATGGACGCCTGGCGTATCGGCTTGCCGATGGCGGCTGGCGGCATTGTCATTCTGCTGCTTCACGGCGGCATTCGTCGCAACATTTGGCCGCTACGCGTCTGGCCTGCACTCTATGGTCAATTGGGACCGCTACCGCTTATCCCGCTGTTAGTTGTTCTGCTGGTGGCTGGCAATATGCATGACGGGCGCGTTATTCACTCTCTTTATCTGCCGCTGGTTAACCCGCTGGAAGAAGGGGCAGCCTTCGCGCTGCTCGGCGTATGGTTCTGGTGTCGTTATGCGCGGCCGCGTCTGCCTGCGACCGTTACGCCATTGGTTGCACCTGCGCTGCTGGCGCTGGCTTTCTGGTGGATTAACGGACTATTGCTGCGCCTGCTTGCGCACTATGGCGGTGTGGACTGGGATAGCGAAAGCCTGTGGAATTCGCGTCTGATTCAGACCAGTTTCGCGCTGTTCTGGATGTTGGGTGCGCTGGTGGTGATGCTGCTGGCTACCCGGCGAGGGTCGCGGCACCAGTGGCTCGGCGGCGCGGCGTTGCTGGGGGTTGTCATCGTGAAATTAATGCTGGTAGACAGCGCGGGCGGTGGCGGCCTGGCGCGGGCTATCGCCTTTATTGGCGTGGCGGTGCTGGTGTTAATCGTGGGGTATTTCTCTCCCTTACCGCCTAAAGGGGCGAAGGCGTTCAGCGAGGAAGAAAAATCATGAAATGGAAGATAGCGATTTTTACCGGCGCGTTATGGTGCGCGGCGTTACCGGGGCTTGCCCAGGAAACCGCCCCGGAGTCGCCGCAGGATTATGCCTGGGGCAGGTCGCTTACAACAACGGCCTCATCGCCCTGGTATCGGGTTGCGTTACCCGACGATGTCTACCAGCAAAGCGTCTGGCCCGATCTGCGCGATGTCCGGGTGTTTAACCATCAGGGTGAGCGTGTGCCCTTTACGCTCCAGGTGCAGCAGGAGGCGCAGCCCGCGCCGAAGGAGCAGGCTTTACGCCTTTTCCCTCTTGCAGCTTCACCTGTTGAAAAGCTGTCAGATTCCGGGGAACGGGTCTGGCTGCGCTCCCCGGAGGGTTATGAAATCAAGCTTGAAGGGGAACGCATTAACACGATGGGCGAGAGCTATCTGCTGGCGCTGCCGGATAACGTGCAAAGACAGAACGTCACACAGCTTCAGCTTAGCTGGGATAAACCGGCGGTGAACTGGCAGGGGAAAGCATCGCTCTACTACAGCAATGATATGAAAGAGTGGGATTTAATGCAGGCGGATGCGCCGCTGATGGACGTCGCGAGCGGCAGCGATCGCCTGACGCTGAATACCATCAACATTACTCTTTCGATGGTTACCAATACCCCGCGCTATTTACTGCTGGTGTTTGATAAGCCGCAGTTGCCTGTCACGCTTACCCGCGCAGTGGTGATAGAAAACCCGCAATCGACGGAGATAACGAATGTGGCCCTGCCCGCCGCCGGGCGTGCGCTCTCGCAGGATAAGGCGCTTTACCATTGGGCCAGCCCGCAGCCTGTGACCTCCATTTCCCTGAGTCTGGAAGAGGAGGGTACGCTGCCGGTAGAGATCGCCTGGCGCTCCGGCGCCGATGAGGCGTGGCGACCGCTTGCGAAAACAGTGCTGTGGAATTTAAATAACCAGATATCAGAGCCAATCCCCGTCACGGTGGGTAACGTGCAGGAGATTCAGGTGACAACGGTCAACGCTCACCTGCCGAAAGTCGTGCCGCAATTGACAGGGCTACGACCAGGCCAGACGCTTATCTTTAATGCCCAGGGGAGCGGCCCGTACATTCTTGCGTGGGGGAATAAAGCGGCGCAAAGCGTGGCAACGGATCTCGATGCGTTGATTCCTGCGGCTTTACGCCAGAAGCATGCGCCGGAAAGCCTGCCAGAGGCGTGGGTCGGCGACGAGGTAAAACTGGGCGGCGAAGCGCGTCTGAGCGCCATCTCACCGATTGAGCAGCGTAGCCAGTGGCTTACCGGCCTGGTCTGGGCCGCGCTGGTGCTGGGGGTAGTGGCGCTGGCATGGATGGCGCTGCGCATCTGGCGCGAGGTGAAAGAGAAGGCGTAATTATAGCGTTCTGGCTTCTGCCTGCGCCATCATGCGTGGGTAGAATTGCCAGAACTTCTCTTCCAGCGCCTCGTAGTGGTTATCCAGGTCCTGCCACGAGTCACGCAGGGCATCGAGTCGCGGTCGGCGGCTGGCCATGCCGTTTAGCACCCGTTGGATAAAATCCATCTCCCGGTAGCGCTCCAGCCAGCGCTCCGACCATAAATAGTCATTTAAATTGACGAAACGTGGCGGCGCCTCCGGCAGGATCACACTGACTTGTGCATGCGCGTAGCCGACAAATTCGCTAAGCGGCATTGAGGGCGAGATCTGCTCCCAGTGGCGCGAGACGAAATGATCCCACATCACATCAAGCGTGATTGGCGCGACACGGCGTGTTTCAGGACGAAACCAGCCGCGCGCTTCTTTGACTTCCGGCAGGTTGTCGGTCAGTACGTCGATACGGCGGTGCATATGGATGCCGGAAACCACGTCGGGCGCGTAGCGTTCATCCGGGTTGCCGCGAACAAAATCCGCCAGCAAATTACCGGAAAGCGAACTATTGGCGAGGTGAGCCAGGTGCAGGTGTGCGAGAAAATTCATCGTTATACTCGTTTTTGTTCAGGTCGCATATCATAGCGGCGTGGGTCATTCACCAGCGATGATTGGGAATTTCCTGTGCTGCCGCCATTTGTAATGCGAATTATTTAGAGTATATGAACTCTCCGGAGGGGTAAAGGTTGCAGGGAGAACGCCCCGGCACTAGACTACCCGCCTCTTATTTACGTCTCGAGTTAGTGTCATGCGCGTTGCCGATTTTTCCTTTGAATTACCTGAATCCCTGATTGCCCATTATCCGCAGCCTGAGCGCAGCAGTTGCCGCTTGCTGTCGCTGGACGGGCCGACAGGCGCGCTTGCGCACGGTACGTTCACGGATTTACTCGACAAACTGAATCCTGGCGACCTATTGGTCTTCAATAATACCCGCGTGATCCCGGCGCGCCTGTTCGGGCGCAAAGCCAGCGGCGGTAAGATTGAAGTGCTGGTTGAGCGTATGCTTGATGATAAGCGCATTCTGGCGCACATCCGTGCCTCTAAAGCACCGAAACCGGGCGCGGAACTGTTGCTGGGCGATGACGAGAGCATCCATGCCACCATGGTGGCCCGTCATGATGCGCTGTTCGAAGTGGAATTTAACGACGAACGTCCGGTGCTTGATATTCTTAACGCCATCGGCCATATGCCGCTGCCGCCTTATATTGACCGTCCTGACGAAGACGCCGACCGTGAGCTTTACCAGACGGTCTATAGCCAGAAGCCGGGTGCGGTTGCGGCGCCCACCGCCGGTCTGCATTTTGATGAACCGCTGCTGGCGCGTTTGCGCGAGAAGGGGATTGAGATGGCATTCGTCACGCTGCACGTCGGGGCGGGAACCTTCCAGCCGGTGCGCGTGGACAGCATCGAAGACCATATTATGCACTCTGAGTACGCCGAAGTGCCGCAGGAGGTTGTCGATGCGGTGCTGGCGGCCAAAGCGCGTGGCAATCGTGTTATCGCCGTGGGGACCACCTCCGTGCGTTCGCTGGAGAGCGCGGCGCAGGCGGCGAAAAATGCATTGATCGCGCCCTTCTTTGGCGATACGCAAATCTTTATTTTTCCGGGCTATCAATATCAGGTTATCGATGCGCTGGTGACCAATTTCCACCTGCCGGAATCGACCCTGATTATGCTCGTTTCGGCTTTCGCTGGTTATAAGCACACCATGCACGCCTACCAGGAAGCGGTTGCGCACAAATATCGCTTTTTTAGTTACGGTGATGCGATGTTTATCACGTACAATCCGCAGGCAATTAATGAACGTCCGGGTGAGTGATCTCCCCTGACCGTCGTAGCCCGGCTAAGCGATAGCGCCAGCCGGGGCACTATTAGCACCCTGGCGTGATGCCGGGGTGAATTGTTAACCATCAGACTGTCTCTCTGATGCAGGAGAAATGAAGTGAAATTTGAGCTGGATACCACCGATGGTCGCGCACGCCGTGGCCGTCTGGTGTTTGATCGTGGCGTAGTGGAAACGCCTGCTTTTATGCCTGTCGGCACCTACGGCACTGTTAAGGGGATGACGCCGGAAGAAGTGGAAGCCACTGGCGCGCAGATTATCCTCGGCAATACCTTCCACCTGTGGTTGCGTCCGGGTCAGGAAATTATGAAATTGCACGGCGACCTGCATGACTTTATGCAGTGGAAAGGGCCGATCCTGACCGATTCCGGCGGCTTCCAGGTTTTTAGCCTGGGTGACATTCGTAAGATCACCGAGAAAGGCGTGCACTTCCGTAACCCAATTAACGGCGATCCGATCTTCCTCGATCCTGAAAAATCCATGGAAATTCAGTACGATCTCGGCTCCGATATCGTCATGATTTTCGATGAATGTACGCCGTACCCGGCAGACTGGGACTACGCTAAACGTTCAATGGAGATGTCGCTGCGCTGGGCAAAACGCAGCCGTGACCGTTTCGACTCGCTGGAAAACCCGAATGCGCTGTTTGGCATCATTCAGGGGAGCGTTTACGAAGATTTACGCGATATCTCTGTGAAAGGTCTGGTAGAGATTGGCTTTGATGGCTACGCTGTCGGCGGTCTCGCTGTGGGTGAACCAAAAGCGGACATGCACCGTATTCTGGAACATGTTTGCCCGCAAATACCGGCGGATAAACCACGTTATCTGATGGGCGTGGGTAAACCAGAAGATTTGGTAGAAGGCGTTCGTCGCGGCATCGATATGTTTGACTGTGTTATGCCAACACGTAATGCCCGCAATGGTCATTTGTTTGTGACCAACGGCGTGGTGAAAATCCGTAACGCGAAATATAAGAGCGATACGGGTTCACTCGACCCTGAGTGTGATTGCTACACCTGTCGCAATTATTCCCTCGCTTACTTGCATCATCTCGATCGTTGCAACGAAATATTGGGCGCGCGACTCAATACCATTCATAACCTGCGTTACTACCAGCGCTTGATGGCGGGTTTACGTAAGGCTATTGAAGAGGGTAAATTAGAGAGCTTCGTGACCGATTTTTACCAACGTCAGGGGCGAGATGTTCCGCCTTTGAATGTTGCTTAATTTTAATAATGAGGGAATTTGAATGAGCTTTTTTATTTCTGATGCGGTAGCAGCAACAGGCGGCGCGGCAGGTGGCAGCCAGAGCCCGATGTCTCTGATCCTGATGTTGGCGGTGTTTGGTCTGATTTTTTACTTCATGATCCTTCGCCCACAGCAGAAACGCACCAAAGAACATAAAAATCTGATGAACTCCATCGCGAAAGGTGATGAAGTGCTGACCAACGGTGGTCTGGTTGGTCGCGTAACCAAAGTAGCGGAAACTGGCTACATTGCTATCGCGCTGAACGATACCACCGAAGTGGTTATCAAACGTGACTTCGTAGCTGCCGTTCTGCCGAAAGGCACCATGAAGGCGCTGTAATTTCTTGTTTTCCCAAAGGGAACTGCCGTGTTAAACCGTTATCCTTTGTGGAAGTACATTATGCTGGTCGTCGTCATTGCCGTCGGCCTGCTCTACGCACTTCCCAACCTGTATGGTGAGGATCCGGCTGTTCAGATCACTGGTGCGCGCGGTGTCGCCGCCAGTGAGCAAACGCTGATCCAGGTCCAGAAAACTCTACAAGAAGAAAAAATCGACGCGAAGTCTGTGGCACTGGAAAACGGCGCTATTCTCGCTCGCTTTGACAGCACTGACGTTCAGTTACGCGCGCGTGAAGCGCTGGTGTCTGAGCTGGGTGACCAGTTTGTCGTGGCGCTTAACCTTGCTCCGGCCACCCCGCGCTGGCTGAGCGCAGTCAATGCCGAACCCATGAAACTGGGTCTTGACCTGCGTGGCGGCGTGCACTTCCTGATGGAAGTGGACATGGACACCGCGCTTGGCAAACTCCAGGAACAGAATATCGACAGCCTGCGTAGCGATCTGCGCGATAAAGGCATTCCTTACACCACTGTGCGTAAGGAAGATAACTATGGCCTGAGCATTCTCTTCCGCGATGCCAGCGCACGTGACCAGGCGGTCACTTATCTGACCCAACGTCACCGTGATCTTGTTATCACCAGCCAGGGCGACAATGCGCTGCGTGCGGTGATGTCCGACGCGCGTCTGAGCGAAGCCCGCGAATACGCGGTGCAGCAAAACATTAATATCCTGCGTAACCGTGTGAACCAACTCGGCGTCGCTGAGCCGCTGGTACAGCGTCAGGGTTCAGACCGTATTGTGGTTGAGTTGCCGGGTATTCAGGATACGGCGCGTGCAAAAGAGATTCTGGGTGCAACGGCGACGCTGGAATTCCGTCTGGTAAACAGCAATGTTGATCAGGCCGCCGCCGCCGCGGGCCGCGTTCCGGGCGATTCCGAAGTGAAGCAGACCCGCGAAGGCAACCCGGTTGTGTTGTACAAACGGGTGATTCTGACCGGTGACCATATCACGGACTCCACGTCCAGCCAGGATGAGTACAACCAGCCACAGGTGAACATTTCCCTGGATAGCGCTGGCGGTAACATCATGTCTAACTTCACTAAGGATAACATCGGCAAACCGATGGCGACCCTGTTCGTGGAGTACAAAGACAGCGGTAAGAAAGACGCCAATGGCCGCGCTATTCTGGTGAAAGAGGAAGAGGTGATTAACATCGCCAATATCCAGTCTCGTCTGGGTAACAGCTTCCGTATCACTGGTATCAGTAACCCGACCGAAGCGCGTCAGCTCTCTCTGCTGCTGCGTGCCGGTGCGCTGATTGCGCCGATTCAGATTGTTGAAGAACGTACCATTGGTCCAACACTGGGGATGCAGAACATCACTCAGGGGCTGGAAGCCTGTCTGGCAGGTCTGGTGGTCTCCATCATCTTCATGATCTTCTTCTATAAGAAGTTTGGTCTGATCGCGACGAGCGCACTGATTGCCAACCTGGTACTGATTGTCGGCATTATGTCCCTGCTGCCAGGGGCGACGCTCACCATGCCGGGTATTGCGGGTATTGTGTTAACCCTTGCGGTCGCGGTCGATGCTAACGTACTGATAAACGAACGTATCAAAGAAGAGTTGAGTAACGGTCGTTCGGTGCAGCAAGCCATTGATGAAGGTTATAAAGGCGCGTTCAGTTCCATCTTCGATGCGAACGTCACCACGCTGATTAAAGTCCTGATCCTGTACGCAGTGGGTACGGGCGCCATCAAAGGCTTTGCCATTACAACCGGTATCGGTGTGGCAACGTCGATGTTTACTGCAATTGTCGGCACCCGTGCCATCGTGAACCTGCTGTACGGCGGCAAGCGCGTTAAAAAGCTGTCTATCTGAGGAGTGCGTTGTGGCACAGGAATACACTGTTGAACAATTGAACTACGGCCGTAAAGTCTGGGACTTTATGCGCTGGGATTACTGGGCGTTCGGCATCTCAGGTCTGCTGTTAATCATCTCTATCGCTATCATTGGCGTGCGCGGGTTTAACTGGGGTCTGGATTTTACCGGCGGTACGGTTATCGAAATCACGCTGGAAAAACCAGTGGATATGGACCAGATGCGTGAAGCACTGCAGAAGTCGGGTTTTGAAGAGCCGCTGCTGCAAAACTTCGGCAGTAGCCGCGACATCATGGTACGTATGCCGCCTGTACACGGGGAAACCGGTGGTCAGGAGCTGGGCAGCAAAGTCGTTAAAGTCATTAACGAAACCAGCAGCCAGAATGCAACGGTCAAACGTATTGAGTTTGTTGGCCCGAGCGTGGGTGCAGACCTTGCGCAAACCGGTGCTATGGCGCTGATGGTGGCGCTGATTTGTATCCTTGTTTACGTCGGGTTCCGCTTTGAGTGGCGTCTGGCGGCAGGGGTAGTTATCGCGCTGGCGCATGACGTCATCATTACCATGGGCGTGCTGTCGCTGTTCCATATCGAGGTTGACCTGACTATCGTGGCATCGCTGATGTCCGTTATCGGTTACTCGCTCAATGACAGTATCGTGGTGTCTGACCGTATTCGTGAAAACTTCCGCAAGATCCGTCGCGGAACCTCTTACGAAATCTTTAACGTGTCGCTGACCCAGACGCTGCATCGTACGTTGATCACCTCCGGCACAACCTTAGTCGTGATCCTGATGCTGTATCTGTTTGGTGGTCCGATTCTGGCGGGCTTCTCCCTGACCATGCTTATTGGTGTCACCATTGGTACGGCGTCCTCGATTTACGTGGCCTCTGCGCTGGCGCTGAAACTGGGCATGAAACGCGAGCATCTGATTCAGCAGAAAGTGGAAAAAGAAGGGGCGGATCAGCCGTCAATTCTGCCGTAATTCGGCTCCCCGCTTAAAAAAACCGCAGCCGCAAACTGCGGTTTTTTTATGGCTGATGCGGCTGCGTTACATCAAAGAGGACTTTCTCCGTCCAGATGCGGGAATATTGATAAAAACGCTGGTGCGCGCGAAACTGACGCTAATCCAATATTTATCCAGGTACTGACATATATGGCGATTATCCCTAAAAACTATACGCGGCTGGAAAGCGGCTACCGTGAAAAAGCATTAAAACTGTTTCCATGGGTGTGCGGGCGCTGTTCGCGGGAGTTTGTTTATTCGAACCTGCGTGAACTCACCGTTCACCATATCGATCACGATCATACCAATAACCCCGAAGACGGCAGTAACTGGGAATTGCTTTGCCTGTTCTGCCACGATCATGAGCATTCGAAATATACCGAAGCGGACCAGTACGGTTCGACGGTTGTTGCAGGGGAGGATGCGCAAAAGGATATTGGTGAGGCGACCTATAATCCGTTCGCCGACCTGAAAGCGATGCTCAACAAGAAAAAATAAAACAAAACTGAAAACCACGGATGGTTTTCTGACGAACAAGGATGTCTGCTATGAGTAAACCTCACTATTTTACATTCCGCTTTCGCGGTTTTGCCGTGGGTAACGATCCCGAAAGCGGCTATCTGCGCCTCATTACCCGCCATCACACTTTTTATACCGATAAGCGCTTTTTCAAGGATGATTCAGGCTTTGACCAGCTTCAGCCAGACAGTCGAATCTACCTTGGAACCCACCGTTTAAAAGATGGCAGTTACTGGATTGACTGGATAACTGATGGCACGACGACGCTTGAGATCGCTCACGCACGTCCCGCGTTACTTTTCCCGCTTAGCCGCCTGCTAACAGGAATTCCGGCTTTTTTTATCTCTGGCTCAATGATGTTTAGCTGGGGATTTGCTTTTCTTATGCCGCTGCTGTTTCTGTCCGTCACGATGATGCTGCTAACCTGGGGACTGGCGGACCTTCATGCGGTCTGTTTGCGCTTTTCCCCACGGGTTCGTGATCTTCTGGCAAAGCTTGAGCAGACAAAGCGGGGTGATACCTCCTTTTGCGAAGATATTGGTCGGGCGCTGTTAAACCCGCCGTATCCCGATTCGATGCCGGAAGGCTTCTCTGACTTTGGCCCAACGTTGAGTGAAATAAAACAGACGGTCTCGGCTGTCAGAAGCGGGGAGTGGAAATCGTATCTTGCCGACAATTCCGGTGCGGCGCTGGTATATGTATGTCAGGGGCGAGGGTTATCGCTGTCATGGCGGATGGGAGATCCGGCGCTGCGCAGCCAGATCGATAAAATTTTGCCTTTTTTCTACCGGACCCACGCGCCTTTTATCAGTCAGGGCGATCATGTTCTGACCATTTTCAACCACCATTCAAATAAAGCGATTGGCGTCTATAACTTTACCGATGGCGGCTGCTACATCGCCAACGGCAACTGGTATCGTAGTGACCAAAGTATGGCGGCATTTTATCGGGGGATGTTGTTTATCTTTGCCCCATGCATGATGATGCTTTTTAGCGCGGGCTTTGCATTGAGCGCGGGCGATGTATGGCGCTGGCATGCAGTTTGCGGGGCACTGAAAAGTATGTTTTCCGTCCTCTGCATCCTCTGTGGCGCACTGCTTGGGGGAAGCGACCTGGCTATTCAACTGACACGCTTATGCTCATCTCGGGTCAGCGACTGGCTACGCCTGCGCAGGCGGCTTGAAAAATTGCGTCAGGAACAGCAGCACCCACCTTACATTCAGGAGATTTGGTAATGTTCGCTACCTTTCCCCGGCGCTGCCTGTGCGTGGCGCTTTTGTTGGCGCTCGGTTACTGGCTGAGCCCGTTTACTGTTTGAAAATAAAAAGGCACCGACGCAAATCGCGTTCGGTGCCTGATTTTAAGCCCAAAAGCGCTTAGAAGTTGTAACCCACAACCAGGTATCCACCCCAACCCGTAGAGCGTACGTTCTCTTTCATCCAGACCAGGTCGGCATCATTATTCCACTGACCACCATTGTGCCAGTAACGCGCAACAGCAGAGTAGTGCCAGTGATCGTAGCTCAGAGACAGGATGTGGCTGGACGCGATAGAGTTGTTGGTGCGCTGCTTGATGCCGTTTTCAGCATACGCACTCTTATCGCCCAGATCTGAACCCCAGTCAAAGTTGGTGAAACCGATATAGCTCAGGTTGCCGCCCCACAGGGAGGTGATCGGCACAAAGTATTTCACTTTGAAACGGTAGCCGTCCCAGTCGTTCTGGTTTTCTGCACCGTAGTTCTGCCACTGGTATTTCGCGTACACGTTCAGAGACAGGCTCATCGGCAGACCGGTATCGATGTCAGTACCCAAGCCCATGTACCAGGTGCTCTGGCGGCCGGATGCGTTGCGACCCATGTCGTAGATGTAGTTGTTCGCGAAGTACCACTCTTTGAACGGGCCAAAGCTCAGGTCGGTACCGGTCAGCTTATCAATCGAGAAGCGCGGTTCGATTTCCATGAACAACGGCGAGCCGTGGTTCCAGATACCTTTTGCGTCGGTGTTACCACCGAAGAAGACGGGGGCATCGGCATAGCCATAAAAATCGAACCAGTCTTTTTTAGCAAATGCTTCATATTCCAGATAGGTATCGTTACGAATCTGCGGTCCGAAGCGGGTGTGATAGCTGCCTACCACGTTAACGCTCTGGTGCCACCAGTCAGACACGTATTCCGGTTTGCTGTTATCCGCTGCATTCACGGAGAAAGAGGTCGTAAAAGCCAGTGCAGCGCCGGCTGCGAGTAATGTTTTCTTCATAATTATGCCACTGATAAGAGATCCCTTACGGGAATGAAAGAATGCACGCATTGCGTTTCTAAATATTTCATGTTTCTGCGGGCTTATTATAAGTATCCTTGCTCACAAAAATATGTGTTGTTTCACATTAATGAAACACACGTAATCGATTGCGTTCACGTTTGCGCGTATTAAGCAGCGGGGATTGTACTGATGATCATCATTGTTGCCAATAAATGACACCCACCAGATTCTCATCCGGCGGGTGTTCAGACGTAACAAAGTGTGAATAAGAGCGACGGCGTCGCCGGGGAAAATTATTGCGGAGTGGCGGGCTGAATATCGTGGATGCGAACGAAACCTAACTGATCCGGCGTGATGCCATTGAGTTGTAGCGCGACGTCAACATCACTTGGCGCGAGCGTACTGGCCGGAGCACTAATGAGCTGGTTTTGCACGTTAACTTCCTGGAAGTTCTGCGTGGTGCCCTGAATTTGTCCCCACTCAACGGTGCCGCTGAATGCCGGGAGTGGATCGTTAGACTCCCCCTGAATTCGCAGCGTGGCCCGCGTGCCGTTCGCATTTGGCGTGATGTCTTTCAACGTCATACGCAGCATACCGATCTGGCTGTTCAGCCGGGCAGGGGTGTTGGAGCCGGGTAGCAGGTAGACACCATTGGTGGATTTAGCATTCAGCGCGTTTTGCTGGGTAATTTTCACCGTCTCTTTGTTCAATTTGGCCATTTCATTGTTCAGGGTGCTGACATCCTGATGCAATTGGCGGACCTCGCTTTGCTGTGCACAGGCGCTAAGGGCGAAAACGCTTCCCAGCAACAGGGATCTTAGGTAACGTCTTGTCATTCTGTCTGTTTCCTTGAAAATGAGGATGTTCTTTATGGTAGATCGCAACAGCTACGTTGCCATCGATCCATTGTCTCAAAATCGGCTCGTCTTTGTTGTCATGCCAGTTCAGGGTAAAATAGATTTCAGTTAACTCACTCGCCAGGACGTCGTATGCATTGCCCATTCTGTTTCGCCGTGGATACCAAAGTAATTGATTCTCGCCTTGTCGGTGAAGGTTCCTCTGTTCGCCGCCGCCGCCAGTGTCTGGTATGTAATGAACGTTTCACCACGTTCGAAGTGGCTGAGCTTGTCATGCCGCGCGTTGTAAAAAGCAATGAAGTTCGCGAACCGTTCAACGAAGATAAGCTACGCAGCGGCATGTTAAAAGCGCTGGAAAAACGCCCGGTGAGCTCTGATGACGTTGAGATGGCGTTAAATCACATCAAGTCACAATTACGTGCTACCGGTGAGCGAGAAATTCCCAGCAAAATGATCGGCAATCTGGTCATGGAACAATTGAAAAAGCTCGATAAAGTTGCCTATATCCGTTTTGCGTCGGTATATCGCAGTTTCGAGGATATCAAAGAGTTCGGCGAAGAGATCGCCCGTTTACAGGACTGATCATGCACGACGAAATGTACATGGCGCGCGCGCTTAAGCTCGCGCAACGCGGGCGTTTCACCACTCATCCGAACCCGAATGTCGGCTGCGTGATTGTGAATAATGGCGAAATCGTCGGCGAAGGCTTCCACTATCGTGCGGGTGAACCGCACGCTGAGGTACATGCATTGCGTATGGCGGGTGAGCGCGCACGGGGTGCTACCGCGTATGTGACGCTTGAGCCGTGCAGCCATCATGGGCGTACACCGCCGTGCTGTGAAGCACTCATTGCCGCTGGTGTCGCTCGCGTTGTGGCGGCCATGCAGGATCCGAATCCGCAGGTTGCCGGGCGGGGGTTGTACCGCCTGCAGCAGGAGGGCATCGAGGTCAGTCATGGTCTGATGATGTCAGAAGCCGAAGCGCTGAATAAAGGTTTTTTAAAACGCATGCGTACCGGTTTCCCCTGGATCCAGCTTAAACTTGGCGCATCCCTTGATGGCCGTACCGCGATGGCCAGCGGCGAGAGCCAGTGGATCACGTCGCCGCCGGCGCGACGCGACGTACAGCGTTTACGCGCCCAGAGCCACGCGATTTTAACCAGTAGCGCGACGGTACTGGCGGATGACCCCAAACTGACCGTCCGCTGGGACGAGCTGAGCCCTGACATACAAAAGCTTTATCCGCAGGAAAACCTGCGCCAGCCGGTGCGTATTGTCGTGGACAGCCAGCATCGTGTGACGCCTGAGCATGCCATCGTTCAGCAGCCGGGAGAGACCTGGTTTGCGCGGACACGCCACGATAGCCGAGCCTGGCCTGAATCAGTACGTGAGATCCTCGTGCCGGAACACCGTGGTCATGCAGACCTGGTCACGCTGATGATGATGCTGGGCAAACAGCAGATCAACAGCATTTGGGTAGAAGCGGGGGCTAACCTTGCGGGCGCGTTGCTGCAGGCGGGGCTGGTCGATGAACTGATTGTCTATCTTGCGCCGAAACTGTTGGGCGCGGATGCTCGGGGGCTGTGCGTGCTGCCAGGGCTGGAAGCGCTGGCCGATGCACCCTCTTTTAAATTCAATGAGATACGTCAGGTTGGGCCAGACGTCTGCCTGCATCTTACCCACGCGTAGCCTCTGCTGTAAAAGGGAGGCAGCGCGTGAAATATTATGATAAAATCCGCCCCCCTGCGGGGTCTGAACTGAACCTGTGAAGGAAGAGTATGAACATTATTGAAGCTAACGTTGCTACCCCGGACGCTCGCGTCGCCATCACCATTGCGCGTTTCAACAACTTTATCAATGACAGCCTGCTGGAAGGTGCGATTGACGCCCTGAAACGCATTGGTCAGGTAAAAGATGACAACATTACCGTTGTTTGGGTGCCAGGCGCGTATGAACTGCCACTGGCGGCTGACGCGCTGGCGAAAACCGGTAAATATGACGCGGTGATTGCGCTGGGTACCGTTATCCGTGGCGGCACCGCGCACTTTGAATATGTGGCTGGCGGTGCAAGCAATGGTCTGGCGCATGTCGCTCAGGACAGTGGGATCCCGGTAGCCTTCGGTGTTCTGACCACTGAAAGTATTGAACAAGCCATCGAACGTGCTGGCACCAAAGCCGGTAACAAAGGTGCAGAAGCTGCACTGACCGCGCTTGAAATGATTAACGTATTGAAAGCCATCAAGGCCTGAATTTTGTAAGGGGAATTCCGTGAAACCTGCTGCTCGTCGCCGCGCCCGTGAGTGTGCCGTCCAGGCGCTCTACTCCTGGCAGTTGTCCCAAAACGACATCGCTGATGTTGAATACCAGTTCCTGGCGGAACAGGACGTAAAAGATGTGGACGTTCTGTACTTCCGTGAACTGTTGACCGGGGTGGCGACTAACAGCGCGTATCTCGACGGCCTGATGAAGCCGTACCTGTCCCGTCTGCTCGAAGAGCTGGGCCAGGTTGAAAAAGCGGTGCTGCGCATTGCTCTGTTCGAGCTGTCTAAACGTGATGATGTCCCGTACAAAGTTGCGATTAACGAAGCTATCGAACTGGCGAAAACCTTCGGCGCAGAAGACAGCCACAAATTTGTAAATGGCGTGCTCGACAAAGCAGCCCCCGCGATCCGTCCCCACAAAAAATGATCCGTAAGCCGGAGCCGGGCGTTGTTTTGATACGCCCGATCCGGCTTTTTCTTTTCTTTGCTGAGGCATAACGTATGGCATGCGGCGAATTTTCCCTGATTGCCCGTTATTTTGACCGTGTAACAAGCTCGCGCCGTGACGTCGATACCGGCATTGGCGACGACTGTGCACTGCTCAACGTACCCGAAAAGCAGACGCTGGCAATCAGCACTGACACGCTGGTGTCAGGCATCCATTTTCTTCCTGATATCGAACCGGCTGACCTGGCATATAAAGCCCTGGCGGTGAACATTAGCGATCTGGCGGCCATGGGGGCTGATCCGGCATGGCTAACGCTGGCGCTGACCCTGCCGAATGTCGATGAAGACTGGCTTAAAGCGTTTAGCGATAGCCTGTTCGAGCAACTCAATTACTACGATATGCAACTCATTGGCGGTGACACAACCCGTGGCCCGTTGTCGATGACGTTGGGTATTCATGGCTATGTTCCCGCCGGGCGCGCTTTAAAACGTAGCGGCGCTAAGCCTGGTGACTGGATTTATGTCACAGGCACACCGGGCGATAGCGCAGCCGGGCTGGCTATTTTGCAAAAGCAGTTGCAGGTTGCCGACGCACAAGATGCCAAATATCTGTTGCAGCGCCACCTGCGCCCTGTACCGCGCGTTTTACACGGGCAAGCGATGCGCAATCTGGCAAGCTCGGCTATCGATCTCTCCGATGGGCTGATCTCGGATCTTGGACATATTCTCAAGGCCAGCGGTTGCGGTGCGCGGGTCGATCTCAATGCGTTACCTTATTCGCAGGCGATGTTGCGTCATGTGGATGCGGAACAGGCTCTGCGCTGGGCGTTGTCAGGCGGAGAAGATTACGAGTTGTGCTTTACCGTACCGGAAATTAACCGGGGCGCGCTGGAGGTAGCCGTGGGCCATCTGGGTGTGCCTGTGACCTGTATTGGGCAGATGAGCGCGGATGTGGAAGGACTGAATTTTACCCGTGAAGGTAAAACTGTGACGCTTGACTGGAAAGGATATGACCATTTTGCCGCGCTTTAAAGACATTGCCAAAAGCCGTTTGAAAATGAGCAACCCGTGGCATTTGCTGGCTACGGGTTTTGGCAGCGGATTAAGCCCTGTCGTGCCAGGCACAATGGGCTCTTTGGCCTCTATCCCGTTCTGGTATCTGATGACCTTTCTGCCGTGGCAGCTCTATTCATTGCTAGTGATGCTGGGGATTAGCGTGGGCGTTTATCTCTGCCATCGTACGGCGAAAGATATGGGCGTGCACGATCATGGCAGCATCGTCTGGGATGAATTTATCGGGATGTGGATCACCCTGATGGCACTCCCGACGAATGACTGGCAGTGGGTCGCCGCCGGTTTTGTGATCTTCCGTATTTTCGACATGTGGAAACCGTGGCCGATTCGCTGGTTTGATCTGAATGTGCATGGGGGCATGGGGATCATGGTTGACGATATCGTGGCCGGGATTATCTCCGCAGGTATTTTGTATGCGGTCGGTCACTACTGGCCTATTGGTATTCTCTAACCGTTGCTTTTATCAGAGGTTGCCCGGATGGTAAGGCGTTTAACGCCGCATCCGGGACATTTCAGACCGTTCAAATAATCACTAACGAATCACTTAAACCCGACCACCGGATGCTGTTTGTACGGTGTTTCCATTTCGGCGATCTGCTCTGGTTTTAGCGTTAAATCTACCGCCTGTAATAGCTCTTCGAGTTGCTCTTCGCGTGATGCGCCGATAATCGGGGCGGCAATACCGGGTTTGCTCAGCAGCCATGCCAGCGCGACCTGCGCGCGCGTAGCACCCGTTTCTTCGGCAATGGAGCCCAGACGCTCAGCAATCTGCGCGTCGTTCTCATCGCTTTCGTTGTAGAGTTTTTTCCCCACTTCGTCTGATACGATTCGCGCGGTGGTTTCACCCCAGGGACGAGTCAGGCGACCGCGCGCCAGCGGACTCCACGGGATCACCGCCACCCCCTCTTTATAGCAGAGCGGCAGCATTTCACGCTCTTCTTCACGGTAGATGAGGTTGTAGTGATCCTGCATGGTGACAAAGGGCGCCCAGCCGTGCTGTTTTTGCAATTCCAGCGCCTGTGCGAACTGGTGAGCGTGCATGGAAGACGCGCCGATGTAACGCGCTTTCCCGGCTTTTACGACATCATTGAGCGCTTCCAGCGTCTCTTCAATCGGCGTGTTGTAGTCCCAGCGGTGGATTTGCAGTAAATCGACATAGTCCATCCCCAGGCGTTGCAGGCTGTCATCAATGGAGCGCAGAATTTGCGCACGTGAGAGGCCTTCTTTGAGCGTGCCGGATGCATGATAGACCTTGGTGGCTACCACCACGTCTTCACGGCGGGCGAAGTCACGTAGCGCACGGCCCACGATCTCTTCACTGCTGCCATCGGAATAGCTGTTTGCGGTATCGAAGAAGTTAATGCCGCCATTCAGGGCGTGCTGGATAATCAGACGACTGCTCTCTTCCGGCAGCGTCCAGGCGTGGTTGCCACGATCTGGCTCGCCAAAGGTCATGCAGCCAAGGCAAAGGCGGGAAACTTTAAGATCTGTTTTTCCTAACGTGTTGTATTGCATGGGTCCACTCCTGCTTATACTCGTTATATTTCGAGTGACAGGTGCGTTGCCTGCGTCAGCGCGCCCCAGTCACATAGGTGTCTATGCTCCTGGGGACTTACTGACTTGCCGCCTTCCTGCAACCCGAACTATTTAGAGTAGGATTACAAACATTACCGTTAAGCATAGCAGGAGCGACAGGGGAGGTTATGCGAGCCAGCTTGTGATACGTGCTTGAATACCCGCAGCATCCAGCCCCAGTTCGGCACGCGCTTCATCCTGGGTTCCCTGCGGAATGAAGAAGTCCGGCAGGCCGAGGTTCAGGACAGGAATCGGCTTACGCTGCGACATCAATAGCTCGTTCACGCCGCTGCCCGCACCACCGATGATGGCGTTTTCTTCCAGCGTAACCAACGCCTCATGCCGTGCCGCCATCTCCAGAATCAGCGCGTTATCAAGCGGTTTAACGAAACGCATATCGACCAGTGTGGCGTTGAGTGTTTCCGCGGCTTTTGCGGCTTCCGGCAATAAGGTGCCGAAGTTAAGGATGGCGATTTTCTCACCTTCGCGCTTCACCAGGCCTTTACCTAACGGCAGTTTTTCCAGCGGTTCGAGCGTCACACCAACCGCGTTACCACGTGGGTAACGCACGGCGCTCGGGCCTGCGTTGTGGTGATATCCGGTAAACAGCATCTGGCGGCATTCGTTCTCGTCGCTTGGCGTCATGATAATCATGTCCGGGATACAGCGCAGATAGGAAATATCAAACGCCCCCTGGTGAGTCTGGCCATCAGCACCGACGATCCCTGCACGATCAATGGCGAACAGCACCGGCAGTTTCTGGATAGCGACGTCATGGATAACCTGATCATAGGCACGCTGCAAAAAAGTGGAGTAGATGGCGACCACTGGCTTATAGCCGCCAATCGCCAGCCCGGCGGCAAAGGTCACCGCGTGCTGTTCAGCGATCGCAACATCGAAATAGCGATCCGGGAATTTACGGGAAAACTCCACCATGCCTGAACCTTCACGCATCGCGGGGGTAATCGCCATCAACTTGCTGTCTTTTGCCGCCATTTCGCACAGCCAGTCACCGAAAATCTTCGAATAGCTCGGCATGCCGCCACTGCTTTTCGGCAGGGTACCGCTGGTCGGGTCGAATTTCGGTACCGCATGGAAAGTGATTGGGTCTTTCTCGGCGGGCTCATAACCACGGCCTTTCTTGGTCATGATATGCAGGAACTGCGGGCCTTTCAGACCACGCATATTCTTAAGCGTATTGATAAGCCCCATAACATCATGGCCGTCAACCGGGCCAATGTAGTTAAAGCCCAACTCTTCAAACAGGGTGCCGGGCACTACCATGCCTTTGATGTGTTCTTCGGTACGCTTGATGAGCTCTTTGATTGGCGGCACGCCGGAAAGCACCTTTTTGCCGCCTTCGCGCAGCGTGGAATAGAGCTTACCGGAAAGTAACTGCGCCAGATGGTTATTCAGCGCGCCGACATTTTCAGAAATCGACATCTCATTGTCGTTCAGCACAACCAGCATATCCGGGCGGATATCGCCCGCATGGTTCATGGCTTCGAATGCCATCCCGGCGGTAATCGCGCCATCGCCAATCACGCAAACGGTACGGCGCTGTTTACCCTCTTTCGCGGCGGCAACGGCAACACCAATGCCCGCGCTGATGGATGTGGAGGAGTGACCGACGCTTAACACATCGTATTCGCTCTCACCTCGCCACGGGAAAGGATGCAGGCCGTCTTTCTGCCGGATAGTACCGATGCGGTCGCGTCGGCCTGTAAGAATTTTGTGCGGATAAGCCTGGTGGCCAACGTCCCAGATTAACTGATCAAATGGCGTGTTATAGACATAATGAAGCGCCACGGTCAGTTCAACCGTGCCAAGCCCGGAGGCGAAGTGTCCGCTGGAGCGGCTCACGCTGTCGAGCAGGTAGCGACGCAGTTCATCGCACAGCTTCGGCAGGCTCTCTTTTGGCAGCGAACGCAATTCCGCAGTGGAATCGACAAGTGCCAGGGTCGGGTATTTGGCTATATCAAAACTCATCAGAGACTCATCGTGTTGCTCGTCATCCATTGGGCGATGTTTTTGCCTTTCGGCAACCCGGACGATTCGGAGCGTATTGTTTATTTATCACGCTGGATTATGTAATTCGCCAGTGCTTCCAGTGCCGTTGTATCCAGTGATTGCGCCGCCAGGAGATCCAGAGACTGGCGAGCGTCGGCAATCAGATCGCGGGCTTTAATCCGGGCTTGCTCAAGGCCCAGTAACGCAGGATAGGTGCTTTTGCCGAGCTGCTGATCGGCACCCTGGCGTTTACCAAGTGTCGCAGTATCGCCGACAACATCCAGGATGTCATCCTGAACCTGGAAGGCCAGACCGATGCTTTCGGCATACTTATCCAGCACCGGCAGCCATTGATGTCCTGAATTACCCGCACTGAGTGCACCCATTCTTACCGCCGCGCGAATCAATGCGCCCGTTTTATGGCGATGAATGCGCTCCAGCGCGGCTAAATCGACCTGCTGACCTTCTGCGGCGAGATCCAGAGCCTGACCTCCGCACATGCCGGCAGCACCGCTGGCAATCGCCAGTTCGCGTACCATGGCAAGGCGGTCCTGCGTTGCCACTTCTGGCATGGGCGCATCACTGAGGATAGTAAACGCCAGCGTTTGCAGCGCGTCTCCGGCCAGTATCGCATTGGCTTCGCCGAATTTGATGTGGCAGGTGGGCAGGCCACGACGTAAATCATCGTCGTCCATGGCAGGCAAGTCATCGTGAATCAGCGAATAGGCGTGAATACACTCAACCGCTGCAGCAGGGGCATCCAGGGTTTCCCGGCTGACGCCGAACATACCGCCGGTCGCATAGACCAGGAACGGACGCAGGCGCTTACCGCCTAATAATGCGCCATACTGCATGGCCTCAACCAGAGGAGTGTTCTGAAAGGGAAGAGGGGCAATAAACCGCCGCAGTGCATCGTTGGCATGTTCGACACAGGCCTGTAATTGTTGGCTAAAGTCCATTTACTCGTTATCCGGTGTGAACGGCGTGAGAGGTGCCTCTTCATTGTCGGACAGCAAAATCTGTACGCGCTGTTCCGCCTGCTGGAGTTTCACTTGCCCCTGACGGGCAAGCTGTACGCCGCGTTCGAATTCATTAAGGGCCTCTTCCAGCGGAAGATCGCCGCTTTCAAGACGGGTAACAATCTGTTCCAGCTCGCTCAACGCCGTTTCAAATGTGGCGGGTGCGTCGTTTTTCTTTGGCATAGTGAATGTCTGACTCTTATTGATACCGACTACGATATGGTAGCGAAGTCGTGAGGCTTAGCAAATAACGCGCAATGGTCATGCAAAATGCGCAGGAGCTTCGCGATGGTGGTATACTTCCGCGCCTGGATGGCAGCCGCGGTATACACTTCATCCTTCAAACTGCTTCTTTGTTGGCTGCCTTTGTTCACCCCAGTCACTTACATGAGTAAGCTTCTGGGTTCACTCAGTTGCCGCCGCGAAGCATTTTGAATGATTTTGTGTATAAGGGCTGCTGTACTATTTTCCATTTCTAGCCCCGTCGGGCTTACCAACGAACCATTGCCGCCATGAAGTTTATCATTAAATTGTTCCCGGAAATCACCATCAAAAGCCAATCTGTGCGTTTGCGCTTTATTAAAATTCTCACCGGGAACATTCGTAACGTTCTTAAGCAGTATGATGAGACCCTCGCCGTTGTCCGTCACTGGGATAATATCGAAGTGCGCGCCAAAGATGAAAACCAACGTCTGGTGATTCGTGACGCGCTGACCCGTATCCCGGGTATTCACCATATTCTGGAGGTGGAGGATGTCCCGTTCACCTCTTTGCACGATATTTTCGAAAAAGCGCTGGTGCAATACCGCGACCAGATCGAAGGCAAAACGTTCTGCGTGCGTGTAAAACGTCGTGGCAAGCACGAGTTTAGTTCTATTGAAGTGGAACGCTATGTCGGCGGCGGTTTGAATCAGCACGTAGAGTCCGCCCGCGTGAAGCTGACGCACCCGGATGTCACCGTGAATCTCGAGATCGAAGATGATCGCCTGTTGTTGGTAAAAGGCCGTTACGAAGGCATCGGTGGTTTCCCGATTGGTACGCAGGAAGATGTTCTGTCGCTGATTTCCGGCGGTTTCGACTCCGGCGTCTCCAGCTACATGCTGATGCGTCGTGGCTGTCGCGTACATTATTGCTTCTTTAACCTGGGCGGCGCGGCGCATGAGATTGGCGTGCGTCAGGTTGCGCATTACCTGTGGAACCGCTTTGGCAGCTCCCACCGGGTACGTTTTGTGGCGATCAATTTTGAACCAGTGGTTGGCGAGATCCTCGAAAAAGTCGATGACGGCCAGATGGGCGTAGTACTCAAACGCATGATGGTGCGTGCGGCATCCAAAGTTGCCGAGCGCTATGGTGTGCAGGCGCTGGTAACGGGTGAAGCGCTCGGTCAGGTCTCCAGCCAGACGCTGACCAACCTGCGCCTGATTGATAATGTCTCCGATACCCTGATCCTGCGTCCGCTGATCTCTTACGATAAAGAGCACATCATCGATCTGGCGCGTGAAATCGGTACCGAAGATTTTGCCCGTACGATGCCGGAATATTGCGGTGTTATTTCGAAAAGCCCGACGGTGAAAGCCGTGAAGGCCAAAATCGAAGCGGAAGAAGCACATTTCGATTTCGAGATCCTGGATCGTGTGGTTGCGGAAGCCTCGAATATCGATATTCGTGATATCGCCGCGCAGACCAGCGAAACGGTTGTTGAGGTCGAAACGGTCAGCGGATTTGGCCCGAACGATGTGATTCTCGATATCCGTTCTATTGACGAGCAGGACGATAAACCGCTGGCGGTGGAAGGTATCGACGTGGTGTCGCTGCCGTTCTATAAGCTGAGCACCAAATTCGGCGACCTCGATCAGAGCAAAACCTGGTTACTGTGGTGTGAGCGTGGGGTGATGAGCCGCCTGCAGGCGCTCTATCTGCGTGAGCAGGGTTTTGAGAATGTGAAGGTGTACCGACCTTAAATTCAGTAAAACAAGGATGTTTACCCATAATGGATTATGAATCTGTATCCGCACGTCAGGATGACGTGCGCTTTTCAATTAACGTACCCGCGCAGTCTTTATCTTTTGAACATTATTTACGAGGCTTAGGTTTTTGCCGTGCGACATTACCTGAAACTCGTCGCCGCTTTGGCAGATTGCCCTTGTTTATCATTACGGCATTCTTTATGTGGCTGGTAATAGCCCTTGCGGTTTCACTGTTTAACGGCAATTTTCATTTCCGTTTTATGGGCTGGGTTGCAGACGATACAACAGATGATTATCTCTTTTATTTTCGCGATGGTGCGGCCCTGTCGCTATTGGTGCTGTGCTATATCGCAGGTGTATTGACTGTAAAGATAACGATGACCCGGCGTTACAGGCAATGGTCACGCAGATATTATGAAGTCAATGATGCCAACCGTTATGGCTACTCGCTTGAGCTGACAAATGAAGGGATACAGTGGACGCATGCTGATAATCACGCTTCTCACGCCTTTATGGCGTGGAGTAAAGTCACATCAGTAATGAGTGATGGTACGCTTGATTATATCGTCATGGGGCCGGCAGGGTTTTTATGGATCCCCATTCATTTACCGGATTACCCACAAGAAAAGGTAATCGCGTTTATTAAACAACATCTGTAATCCGTTTAGCGGCGGAAACTACTCCCGCCGCCTGTTCAGGCTTCGTAGTAATTATAAATCCCCGCCGCCATCACCAACTGCGATGCCACTTCATAGGCCTTTTCCCGCCCGACCAGCAGATCAATAATCTTTAAGCCAAAATCAATGCTCGTGCCTGGCCCCTGGCTGGTGAGCAATTTTACGCGTGGATCCCAGACAACGCGTTTGTCCTGCCACTGCTCCGCCGGTATTTTCTCTTTCAGCGCCGGGAAGCCGGTCATATTGCCTAGTGGGAACAGGTTGTGAGGCACCAATACGGTAGCTGCCGCTGCGCATATGGCCGCGACGATACGTCCGGAGGCATGGAATTGCCGTACGGTCTCTACCAGCAGTGGGCTGTCACGGAAACATTCTGCCCCCTTAATTCCCCCCGGTAAGACGATAATGTCGTAATCACCGTCTGCCACAGAAACCAGCGGCGCATCTGCCAGCAGCTTGACCCCACGCGAGCAGGTGATCGCAAGATTACCGTCACTGGCAACGCTGGCGGTGGTCACGCTGATGCCGCCACGAACAAGCAGGTCGATAGTGGTGACCGCTTCGGTCTCTTCACTACCAGGGGCGAGACATACCAGAGCTGATGCGCTCATACTCACTCTCCTTACGTTTCACTAAGTCATACAGGCGGGCGTTTTCCGGCACCGCGATACCGTGGGCACGGGCGCGTTTGAGCAGGTAGCCTGTGATGTAATCGCACTCGGTATGACGCATGGCGCGAATGTCCTGCAGCATTGAGGAAATATTATCCGCCGTGTTATCGATCACCTGGTATACATAGCTGAGTAACTCATCAGCCGAGATATGGTGGCCTTCACGTTCGATAACGGCAGCGACCTCGTGGGTGATTTTCTTGATTTCATCGGGAAAGTTACGTAAATCGCCGTTTCGGCAATTTTCCAGCGCGCTCAGCGGATTCACCACGCAATTAACCGCCAGTTTGCGCCAGAGGGCCGGGCGAATGTTGTTGTGCCAGGCGACGTCCGGAAGCACCTCCTGCAGACTATCAGCCAGATAGCTAAAGTCGCCGTCCTGCTGCCTCGCCGGGCCAATATGCGTCGTGCCGCTGGCAACATGCACAATGACATTGCCGTCGCGGCGCGCCGCGTGCGTCGTGGTGCCAATCAGTAAAGGCTGCGACAGTGATTTCAGCTCTTCTACCGTTCCCATGCCGTTATGAATCAGCAAAATGGGTGTGGTGGCTGGCAACATCGCCGCTAAACCTCTTACCGCGTCAGAAACCTGCCAGGCTTTAAGCGTGACCAGCAATAAGTCGCTGCTCGCCAGAAATTCGGGATCGTTCGCGGTCAGGGATTCGTTAAAAATGGA
Source organism: Citrobacter sp. UYEF32 (assembly GCF_040546205.1). Taxonomy (NCBI): domain Bacteria; kingdom Pseudomonadati; phylum Pseudomonadota; class Gammaproteobacteria; order Enterobacterales; family Enterobacteriaceae; genus Citrobacter; species Citrobacter sp. UYEF32. The sequence goes on from NZ_JBEPNI010000003.1 coordinate 202,426, forward strand.
GCCGTCTTCATCAACCAGGTTCACACTGCAAAAGGGTTGCGGTACGCGCAACCAACCCTGTACTTCGTGTCCATGCTTGCACAGAGCAGTTAACCACAATTGCCCTAAAGCACCGCATCCGAGTACGGTAATTTTCATTGTTCCTCCTCACCTGCAACTGCGCCAGGTGTCACTGCTTACAGTATAGCGCCGTCAGCACTGCATTCGGCTATTACAAGTTGAGTTATGCTTGGTTGCGGGTATTATGCATCGCAATAAACACTGAGGGAGAAGAAAAGATGCCATCTTTCGATATTGTTTCTGAGGTTGATCTTCAGGAAGTCCGCAATGCCGTTGAAAATGCGACCCGTGAAGTCGAAACACGCTTCGATTTTCGTAACGTTGAAGCCACTTTTGAGCTGAATGAACAGAATAAGACGATCAAAGTTCTCAGTGAGTCCGATTTTCAGGTCAATCAATTGCTGGATATCCTGCGCGCAAAGCTGTTAAAACGCGGTATCGAAGGCACATCAATTGATGTTCCGGAAGAGTTTGTCCACAGCGGCAAAACCTGGTTCGTTGAAACCAAACTCAAGCAGGGCATTGAGAGCGCCGTTGCCAAAAAAATCGTTAAGCTGATTAAAGACAGCAAACTGAAAGTGCAGACGCAAATTCAGGGCGAAGAGATTCGTGTCACCGGGAAATCCCGCGACGATCTGCAGTCGACAATGGCGCTGGTACGCGGCGGTAATCTGGGACAGCCTTTCCAGTTCAAAAACTTCCGCGATTAATAAAAAAGCGGGATTTCCCCGCTTTTTTTATGCCCCTTTGATGGCTTGCTCAACCTCGAAACGGTTGGTGACTTTGCTGTCTATTTTGACGTAGGCGCTGCGTTCCTCCGCGACGACCAGCACTTCGCTTACCCCGCTAGTTGCCAGCAGCCGCGCCTGCAGTGAGGCATCTGGCGTGACACCTTCCGGTATCGCAATGCGCAGGCTACTGACATAGGGCGGCTCCTGCATACTTCCGGCGACCAGCAGCCAGATCATGGACAGCAGCGCGCCTGCCAGAAAGACCGTCTGTGAGTCGAACAGGCCGTCGACCCAGCCACCGAGCGCGCCGCCAATCGCCACCCCAAGGAACTGGCTGGTGGAGTAAATCCCCATCGCTGTGCCTTTGTATCCGGCAGGGGCTTCTTTGCTAATAAGCGACGGTAGCAAGGCTTCCATCAGGTTAAAGGCGAGGAAGAAAATCTGAACCCCCAGCACCAGTTCCCAGAAATGGGGACCCGCCCCCCAGAGCACGATCTCCGCAATAAGCAGCAGCGCGACGCAAAATACAAACACGCGCTTCATGCGGCGCTTCACTTCCGCATAAATAATAAAAGGCACCACGGAAACAAACGACACCAGCATCGTAACAAGATAGATTTTCCAGTGATCGCGGGCGGCAAATCCGGCGGCTTCAAGCATGCCCGGCAGGGCGACGAAGGTGGACATTAGCAGGATATGCAGACACATAATGCCGAAGTTCAGTTTCAGCAGTTTCGGACTGGCGATGACCTGACTAAAGCAGCCTTTTACCATCCCGGAGTCCCGGTTAAGCACGTGGTTGTGGCTGTTTGGCACCACCCACAATGTTAACGCAATACCCAGGGTCGCCAGCGCGGCAATCAGCCAGAAGAGGGCGTGCAGACCCAGTGTGTGGGTGATGATCGGGCCAAGCACCATCGCGATAGCAAAGGTCACGCCGAAACTGACGCCAATAAACGCCATGGCTTTCGTGCGATTTTGTTCACGGGTTAAATCAGAAAGCAGAGCCATCACCGCGGCGGCAATGGCGCCGGAGCCCTGGAGCGCGCGCCCAAGAATAATGCCCCAGATGGAATCTGAGAGGGCCGCAATAATGCTGCCGATCACAAAGATGGCGAGGCCACCGACGATAAGCGGTTTGCGACCAACGCGGTCTGAAAGCAGACCAAAAGGAATTTGAAACACCGCCTGTGCCAGGCCGTAAATGCCAATCGCCAGACCAATCAGCGCCTCGCTGGCACCCTGTAATGCCATGCCATACGTGGTCAGAACGGGCAGGACCATAAACATGCCAAGCATGCGCAGGGAAAAAACAGTCCCTAAACCCCAGGTTGCGCGCAACTCGCCTGGCGTCATTTTATAATCGTTCATTACCACCTCAATCGAAAAACAGGCCATAGTTTAGGCGGGGCGCCAGGCGCGGTAAATAGGTGATTGTTTAATAGATATTACGAGGCTGTGAACGGTATTTATTTCGCTGCCAGCACACATTAACTACCCAGCCGAAACGGACCGACTCTGGAAACGTGCCGCGAAAGAATTATAAAGGCCATATCGCGGTAAAGAGACGAGGGGAGGGGGCTATGGGGAGGTGGAACGCTGTAGCCAACTGACAGACATAAAAAAGCCGGGTTATCCCCGGCTTTTAAAAGGTGTTATCCGTTACCAGACAGCCGCGAGCAGATTGTGAGAGTCAGGGACCATAAAATCCACTGACATCATCACGCTTAACGCGGTAATCGCGATGATGGAAAAGCCGAACAACTTACGCGCCCAGACTTTGTCATCTTCCACTTTGTAGCCACGCAGCGCCATACCCAGCCACCATACGCTTACGGCCGCGGCAACCACCAGATATTTGTACCCGGCGTAACCGCCAAGGGAGAGCATCAGTGTTGCGACCGCAAAAGCGATGATATAGAGCGTGATATGGTTTTTGGCGACCGAAATGCCTTTCACCACCGGCAGTACCGGGATGTTTGCCGCCTGGTAATCTTTAAAGCGGAAAATGGCGATGGCGTACGAATGAGGCATTTGCCAGAGGCTGAAAATCGCCAGCAGAATAGCCGCACCGCTGTCAAACCCGCCGGTGACGGCACAGTAGCCAATCACCGGAGGCGCTGCGCCGGAAAGCGAGCCGATCAGCGTGCCGTAGACCGAGTGGCGTTTCATATACAGGCTATAGACGCCCACATACACCACAAAGCCCATCACCCCCAGCCAGCAGGCCAGAGGATTCGCGCCAAACCACAGCAGCATGAAGCCAGCAATACCCAACAAGGCAGCGTAAACCAGCGAGACTTTCGGCGAAATCAGGCCCCGGACCAGCACGCGGTTTTTCGTCCGCTCCATCTTCTTATCGATGTCACGGTCAATGTAGTTGTTAAATACACAACCGGAGGCGACAACCAGCGACACGCCAACCAGCGTGTAGACGAACAGCGGGTAATCAATATGGCCTTTAGAGGCCAGCAGGAACCCACCGATCACCGAGATCAGGTTGCCAAAAATAATGCCAGGTTTCGTTACTTGCAGGTATTGCTTCAACATACTCGCCGCTCTTAGTGAACCATCATGTTGTAGTTGAGGTTCCACATGATCCAGATGGAGCCGACTACCAGGATTGCTATGATAATCACGGTAAAGACGAAAGCTGTCATATTCCAGCCTTCATCGGACTTCGTGTTCATGTGCAGGAAGCAAACCAGATGCACCAGAATCTGCACAACCGCGGTAACCAGTACGGTGCCCAGAATCGCAGCATGAGATGCCGTGCCGCTCATCACCATCCAGAACGGAATAACCGTCAGGATGACCGACAGGATAAAACCTGTCATGTAGGTTTTTACGCTACCGTGGGAAGCGCCATGTTCCGTTGAATGACTCATTACATCGCCCCCATCAGATAGACTACAGAGAACACACAGATCCACACCACGTCCAGGAAGTGCCAGAACAGGCTCAGGCACATGATACGGGTACGGTTAGTGCTGGTCAGGCCGCGACGCGAAACCTGGAACATCAGCACTGCCATCCATACCAGACCCGAGGTTACGTGCAGACCGTGGGTGCCGACCAGCGCGAAGAACGCGGAGAGGAAGCCACTGCGGTCCGGACCCATACCTTCTGCGATCAGGTGATGGAATTCATAAATCTCCATGCCTACGAACCCGGCACCGAACAAGAAGGTCAGTGCCAGCCAGGAAATAACCTGGCTTTTGTTGTTTTTGTACATGGCGATCGCCGCCATGCCGTAGGTGATGGAGCTGAATAACAGCAGTGCGGTTTCTACCAGGACGAACGGCAGCTCGAAGATGTCCTTGCCAGTCGGGCCACCCGCCGTGCCGTTCACCAGAACGGCATAGGTAGCAAACAGGCATGAGAACAAAATGCAGTCGCTCATCAGGTAGATCCAGAACCCAAATACCTTAGTCGGGCCTGCATCGTGGTGCCCATGTTCGTGCGCGTGGGCATTCGCATGCGTTAAAGTATCAGTTGCCATTTTTCAGCCCTGCCTTAGAAATCTCATCGAAATGCTGTTTTTCCAGTTTTTCGATTTCTGCAACCGGTACGTAGTAATCCACGTCCTCGTCGAAGCTTTTCACAATCCAGGTAATGATCATGCCGGCGAAGCCAACAATCGCCATCCACCAGATGTGCCAGATCATCGCGAAACCAAACACCGTTGCGAAGGCGGCAATCACAACGCCCGCACCGCTGTTTTTCGGCATATGAATTTCTTCATAATGCGCCGGTTGCTTGTACGCTTCGCCTTTTTCTTTCATTTCCCAGAAGGAATCACGTTCGTGAATCTCAGGAACCACAGCGAAGTTATAGAACGGCGGCGGAGAAGAAGTCGCCCATTCCAGCGTACGGCCACCCCACGGGTCACCGGTCAGGTCACGGTTCTGGTCGCGGTCGCGAATAGACACGTAAATCTGAATCAGCAGGCAGAGGATACCAATAGCAATCAGTGCCGCACCGCAGGCTGCAATCACCAGCATAGAGTGGAACTGCGGATCAATCTGCTGGCTCAGGCGACGGGTCATACCCATAAAGCCCAGCACGTACAGCGGCATAAATGCCACGAAGAAGCCAATGATCCAGAACCAGAATGCGCGTTTGCCCCAGGTTTCATTCAGCGTGAAGCCAAATGCCTTCGGCCACCAGTAGGTCAGGCCTGCGAAGCAACCGAACACCACACCGCCGATAATCACGTTATGGAAGTGGGCAATCAGGAACAGACTGTTGTGCAGGACGAAGTCCGCACCCGGCACCGCCAGCAGAACGCCGGTCATACCGCCCACCGAGAAGGTGACGATAAAGCCGATGGTCCACAGCATCGCAGAGTGGAACACGATGCGACCCTGGTACATGGTGAACAGCCAGTTGAAGATCTTCACCCCGGTCGGGATAGCGATGATCATCGTCGTAATACCAAAGAAGGCGTTTACGTTCGCGCCTGCACCCATCGTAAAGAAGTGGTGCAGCCAGACGATGAACGACAGGATGGTAATACAGATGGTCGCCCATACCAGCGAAGTGTAACCAAACAGACGTTTACGCGAGAAGGTCGCTGCGATTTCGGAGAATACCCCGAATACCGGCAGAACCAGGATGTACACTTCCGGATGGCCCCAGGCCCAAATCAGGTTGATGTACATCATCATGTTGCCGCCCATATCGTTGGTAAAGAAATGGGTACCGATATAACGGTCGAGGGTCAACAGCGCGATGGTCACGGTCAGAATGGGGAACGAGACGATAATCAGTACGTTGGCGCACAGAGATGCCCAAGTAAAGACTGGCATCTTGAACATACCCATGCCCGGCGCACGCATCTTCAGAATCGTTACGAAGAAGTTGATACCGGTCAGCGTCGTACCGATACCAGAGAGCTGGAGTGCCCAGATCCAGTAATCGACCCCGACACCAGGGCTGTATTCAATTCCCGACAGCGGCGGATAAGCCAGCCAACCCGTCTGCGCGAACTCACCGACGCCCAGAGAGATGTTAACCAGAATCACACCGACAACCGTGAACCAGAAGCTCAGGTTGTTCAGGAACGGGAACGCCACGTCACGCGCGCCGATCTGTAGCGGAACCACGAGGTTCATCAGACCGATAACGAATGGCATCGCCACGAAGAAGATCATGATCACACCGTGAGCGGTGAAAATCTGATCGTAGTGGTGAGGTGGCAGGAAACCTGCTTCCCCGGCAGAAGCCAGCGCCTGCTGACTACGCATCATCACGGCGTCTGCAAAGCCACGCAGCAGCATAACGACTGCAACCGCAACATACATAATGCCAAGACGTTTGTGGTCTACAGAGGTAAACCATTCATTCCACAGCCATGCCCACTTTTTGAAGTAAGTGAGCAGACCGACTACCGCCAGTCCCCCGACGATAATCGCAGCAACCGTGACCATAATAATGGGTTCATGGTACGGCACTGCATCCAGTGTAAGTTTTCCGAACATCGTATTCTTCCTCGACCCCTTTAGTGAGAGGCTTCCGCGTGGCTCATGTCCATGCCTTCCATACCTTCATGCGAGGCGTGCTCACCTTCTGGCTGGGTCATGTCCATGCTCTTGCCGTGGCCCATAAATTTGTTGATAACGTCTTTAAACAAATCGGGTTTCACGCTGGAGAAGTATTCAACCTTATTGTATTCGCTTGGTGCGGCAACTTTCTCGTAAGCATCCATGTCAGCCATGGTGTTCTGAGATTGTTTCACTTTAGCGACCCATTGGTCGAACGCTGCGCGGTCCGGCGTGGCGATAGCTTTGAACTTCATACCGGAGAAGCCTGGTCCGCTATAGCTGGCGGAGATACCGTCGTAGGTACCGGCTTCATTGGCGATAAGATGCAGTTTGGTCTGCATACCCGCCATCGCGTAGATCTGGCTGCCCAGACGCGGGATAAAGAACGAGTTCATCACGGAGTTGGAGGTCACCTTGAATTCCACCGGAGTGTTCGCCGGGAAGGCGATTTCATTCACAGTAGCAATGCCTTGTTCCGGGTAGATGAAGAACCATTTCCAGTCCATGGCGACAACTTCAATGGTGACAGGTGTTTCGTCATGCGCCAGCGGTTTGCTCGGTTCGAGCGAGTGGGTAGTTTTCCAGGTGAGTACAGCAAGGAACAGGATGATCAGAATCGGCACCGTCCAAACCACAGCTTCAACTTTGTTGGAGTGTGACCAGTTAGGGCTATACTTCGCATCTTTATTGCTCGCACGGTACTTCCAGGCGAAACCAACGGCCATCAAGATGGCGGGAATAACGACAATCAACATCAGGCCAAATGCCGTCAGTATCAGCGAACGTTGCTCCAGTCCAATCTGTCCTTTGGGGTCAAGTAGTGCAGAATCACAGCCACTGAGTAAAATCGTGCCTGCAAATAATGACAACCATCCCAAACTTTTATTGTATTTCCTGAGTCTCATTTACCGACCTCAATTCCACGGGGATCTGGTGGCGTTTAAAGTGTGCGGGCATTTTACGGGAAGGTTACATTACTGTAAACATGAATGGCGTAGTGTCAGTATGGTGTTACTGGGTTCTGCCGATTATGTCACACAAAATGCAACAACCTGTAAAATCGGGTGTTCGCACAGCCTGCCATTAAGGTTATAACGAAATCCCAGGAATACAATAAGGGGGCGGGTAAATTGGTATAACCAATCAAAATCATAAACAATTGCTTAACAATATTTCAGCATTTATTGAACATTACTGGAAACATATAATTAATAACCGTGCTGAATCGTTCAAGAGTAACCCTTAATTAATACCGCACAAAATAATTAAAGAAATTTTCTTACCCTCTCGATAAATATTCGTATGTTGAATATTTTATTCTTGCTCGTTTATTGAACGAAATAATAACTGAAAGGTAATATCTAAAGCGAATCCGCATAACTTGCTGATTATTATATTGCGATTCGTTTTTGCTTTTTTATCAGTGACTAAGGGATGGAAATGGCCATAACAGGAAACGACTCGCCAATTATTGGGATAGATCTGGGAACATCGAACAGTGCAGTCGCGTGGTTTGACGGTGAAAACCCACAGTTGCTCACGGGCGCGCTGGGCGAACGATTGACCCCCTCAGTGGTTGGACTGGACGATGACGGTAGTCTGCTGGTGGGTGAAGCGGCGAAAGCGCGACTGGTCAGTCATCCTCACCTGACCATTGCCAGTTTCAAACGCTACATGGGAACAGATAAGACGTGGAGTCTGGGGTCACGCCGGTTCCGGGCAGAAGAGCTGTCGGCATTGGTGCTACGTAAACTGAAGACTGACGCGGAAGTTGCGCTGGGTGGCACTGTTTCTCGCGCCGTCATCACCGTACCGGCTTATTTTAATGACGTTCAGCGTAAAGCGGTTAAAGCGGCTGGAAGACTGGCCGGGCTTGAGGTTGAGCGCTTGCTGAATGAACCCACCGCGGCATCGTTGGCATATGGGCTTGCGGATAATCGCGAGCAAAAATTCCTGATTTTCGATCTCGGCGGCGGCACCTTCGATGTCTCCATCGTCGATATGTTTGAAGGGGTGATTGAAGTTCGCGCCAGCAGCGGCGATGCCTGGCTTGGTGGCGATGATTTTACCCAGGCTATTCGTCAATGGATGCAGGAGCGTTACCCTGCGCTAGCTCATCCGAATACAGAGTGTGCGGCGGAGTTAACCCGGATTGCCGAAGCGTTCAAATGCGCACTGAGCCAGCAGGATGAGACCAGCGCGACGCTGAGTTATAACGGTGAAGAGTACTGTTGGACATTAACGGCTGAGACCTTTGCTGGTTGTGCCGCCTCACTTCTCACGCGGCTAAAAAAACCGGTTGTACAGGCTTTGCAGGATGCGCATTTCGACCCCGAACACCTCGACCATGTCATTCTGGTGGGGGGCGCCACCCGGATGCCGATTGTTCGTCAGATGGCGACCCGCATGTTCGGACGCTTCCCGCGTAGCGAATTAAACCCCGATGAAGTGGTGGCCCTTGGTGCTGGTGTTCAGGCCGGACTGATTGCCCAGGCATGCGCGCTGGATGATATTGTCCTGACCGATGTCATGCCCTATTCCCTGGGGATCGAGGTTTCACGCAGAACTGGCGACAAAATCGATACCGGCCATTTCCTGCCGATTATTGAACGCAACGCCTTTGTACCGGTGAGCGTGATGAAAACCGTGAGCACGCTGTTTGATAATCAACAGTATCTGGAGATAGAAGTTTACCAGGGGGAAGCCCGTCGGGTCAGCGACAATCTGTTGCTGGACAAAATGAAGATTAACGTCCCGCGTCGTAAAGCCGGTGACGTGAGCGCTGACATCCGCTTCACCTATACGCTGGACGGCATTCTTGAGGTTGAATGTAAAGTTCAGGGTGAAGAGACCGCATCAACCCTGGTCATTGAAAAAGTGCCCGGCCAGCTCAGCGAAGAGGAGATACGTGAACGTCTTCGTCAGCTTGATGGCCTGAAAATGCATCCCCGTGATGTGCCAGAAAATCGTCATTTACTGGCAGAGGCTTCTCGTTGTTACGAACGGCATCTTGGGGAGCGGCGACAAATTATCGATCACTATACCAGCCTGTTTGAACAGTCACTTGATCGCCAGGATGTACGTATGATTGCCGCCGCGCGGGATGAATTGCGTCAGGTGCTCAACCAATTTGATGATGGGATGTAAGTGATGTCGACAATGTGGGAAACACTGGGCATCGAACCAACAACCGATGAATCCACCATTCGCCGGGCATACGCGCGAGAGCTTAAGATGCATCGTCCCGATCAGGATCCGCAAGGCTACCAGCTACTGCGTGAAGCGTTCGATGCGGCGAAAGCATTCGCAAAAGGCGAAATAAACTGGCTGGACGAGGACAATGTGAAAGCGGTCATCAATCTGGACCGGGCGTTGTCTGAGTTACCGCAAGCTGAATCGCAAGAGGCCGTGCAGCCAGCGCTCCCACCGCAGCCTGACTGGCAGCGAGAAACCCTTGAGGAGGATGCCGAGCGCTTTTCCGTTCAGTTCCTTGCTGATGAAAGTGACGCGCTAAATGCGCTGCGATTCTATCTTGATCACCACCTGCCTGATGCCCTGGAAGCCCGACGGGTGTTTAGCCTTGAGCTGGCCCAGGCGTTGAGTCAACGACCGGGCATTTCCCGGAGTCTGGTGAACAATGTGTCGGACATTATGGGATGGGATCTGGGTGGGTATCGCGATTCCCAACTGCCTTATTGGATCGTTCACGCCCTGGAAACGCAAATTGAGGCGACTGCTGCGGACCATCATTGGGACTATTTACGCCGACAGGCTAGCCTGGATCGACAGAGCCGTCTGGCCTGGCGAATCCTCAGTGGCGAAATAGCACATTTACCCTGGTGGGCGCGACTCATTCCGGATTTTGTTCAGGGGTTGTTGAATCAGGTGGCTGAGATCAAAAATGCTTATCCACAGTTGCTGGAACGGGTTAACCCGGCGCTGCTCCGGCTCCTTTCGACTCCCACGCCAGCCGTCTCCTGGGGGGCGCTGATCGCTATCTGGTTCTGGGGATTCGCTCTTTATATCCAGGTGCGGGCTGATGAACATTTGGTCTGGCAGGCGGTAACCATGGTGGGGATTGTGATCCTGTACTTATGGGGGGCGCCTGTGTTGCTGGCGGGCTACGAACGTAAGGCACTTCTCGCACGCATAAGCCATATTTTCTTCTGGCTACTTTCATGGGCCATTATGGCGGTCCCGTTGTTCCACATCTACGGGCTACTGTATCACTATCCGCCAGCGAGTGCGGGCGTTGCGCGGGTCTGTATGTTTACTGCGGTGATTGCTTACCCTGTCTGGTGGCTGGTGCGCAGTAATTTACATCAGTGGTACGCAATACCCTTTAATGGCGTCGTGAAACTGATCATGTTGCCTATCTTGTTTCTCAAGCAGTTGCCGCCGATGGTCAATGTCGTCGGGCTTATCATCCTGCCACCGTTATACAGTTACGTGATTAAGTGGCTCTATTTTTTCAATTAATCACTGTGCGAGCGCCAGCGATACTGGCGCTTTCAGAAAACACGTGTTTTGCGTAGCGCCAGAAAATCTAATAATCCGCCATAGACAATACCCACCAGCGCCAGTAATGCGCCGAATTCCAGCAACGTACTGCCAATGTCGATATGGACCCATCCGCTGGCGTTCACTATCAGGATGACCAGCCAGAAACCCAGTAACAGACAGCCAGTAGAAAGCAGACGTAATGCCAGGCGGTAGGCTTTGGCAAACTCAGTGCGTGGCATAAAACGTTCTGTGCGCTGCGTGAATTCAAGCGTCTCTTTACAGAGCAGCAGCATCAACAGACCTGGCAGGGCAGCCGCGATAGAGAACAGGTAAAACATCGACCAGCCATGGGCTTCAACAAACCAGCCTGCCAGCGGCCCAACGTAAACCCGACCAACAGCAGATAACGCGGAAAGCAGGGCAAACTGGGTGGCAGAAAAGGACTTGTTGCACAGTGTCATCAGCAGCGCAACGAAGGCAGACGTGCCCATACCGCCGCAGAGATTTTCCAGAAAAACCGCTGAAGCCATGCTGATCATATCTTTCGGCGTCACGGCAAGCAGCCAGTATCCCGCATTCGAAATGCCTTGCAGCAGACCGAAAATCAGCAACGCGCGAAACAGCGATAAGCGTTGCATTAATACACCGCCCCAGAGTGCGCCAATAATAGTGGCGATAAGCCCAAGGGTTTTGTTGACTACGCCCACTTCACCGGCATCAAACCCGACGCCGCGAATCAGAAAGGTGGTGGTCAGGCTCATCGCGAACGCGTCACCAAGCTTATAAAGGACAATCAATAGCAAGATAAGCCAGGCATTATTGCGACCGAAGAAATCACGCAGCGGTTCGACAACGGCTTGTTCCAGTGAACGCGGTGCCGGGATAGCGTCGGTCGGTTCAGGGGCCAGCAACGTTGCGATAATACACGGGATCAACAGTCCGGCCATCAGCCAGTACATGCCTTGCCAGCCGAGCCAGCGGTCCGCCAGCCACAGCGCCAGACCGCCAGACACTAACATGCCTAAGCGATAACCCAGAACGCTGATTGCCGCTCCGGTTCCGCGCTCCTCTGCTGGTAGCACATCCGTTTTCCACGCATCGAAAACAATGTCCTGTGAAGCAGAACAAAAAGCGATAACGACGGCCAGACCTGCCATCCATCGCAAATGACTGCCTGGCTCAAGAAAGCCCATCGCAGCGACCGCGACAAGTAAACCCAGTTGTGTCAGGAGTAGCCAACCGCGGCGTCGGCCAAGGAAGGGCGGGGTATAGCGGTCCATCATTGGCGACCAGAGAAATTTAAAAACATAGGCCTGGCCGACAAGCGAGAAGAAACCGATGGTTTTCAGATCGACGTTAGCTACTGTCATCCACGCCTGGAGCGTACCGGATGTCAGCGCCAGTGGTAAACCTGAGGCGAAGCCCAGCATCAGCAGAATGGCTGATTTGGGTTGCTGAAATATACGAAGGTAATGACTGGACATGGTTGAGTACTGGCCCGGCGAACCGGGCCAGCGTGCGGAACTTAACGCGTGTTCTGCTTGATGAACTGATGAATTGTGGTGTCCTGAGACATATCCGCGATGGTGTCGGTCAACACGCTGTTAACGGCATTCGTGATCTTGTCGTTAGTCGCCTGGAGTGCGCCTTCAACGTTATAGCTGGCGCGGTAGTTTTTCGTCATTTTATTGCCGTTAGCTGCGGTTGCGATGATCGCAATATCCGCTTTCGTGGCAATGCTGTAACGCAGGTTGCCCTGAGAAACATCGGCATACAGCTGGTTAACAATGATTTGCAGGTTAGCCGCACCGCTTGGGCCGATCATATAACCGCGTGCAGTCATTTGTTTTTCCAACACTTCTTGTAGCAAGAAGCGCAGGTCGCGGGATGCCGTTAGGGTAACCAGTTGGTTATCGCGGGTGACTTTTGCCAGTGCCTGGTCAGGACGCTGGTCTGCGCCAGTGATGCTCACTGTAACGCCCATCAGGCTAGGATCCTGCTGTGGCAGCGTAATCTTCGGTGACACTTCAAGAGTGGTTGGCGGGGTGGCGCACCCGGCCAGCATAAATAAAGCGACCAATGGGAAGAGAAGTTTTTTTAACATGTTCAGGCTCTCAGTGGATCTTAAGCTTAGATAGGGAAAATTCTTGCCATCATAACATCGCCGTCAACAAGGGGAAGTCCTCAATGCATGTAAATTCATCGCCTTGTGCTTTTTTTAACCGCACGAACGATTTGCTCTGTCGAACATGACGTCATTTTTGACCTTTTCAGTAGAGTTCATACCTTTGACTGAGAAAATAGGACGAAAGCTAAATTTTTGTTGTTTTCTTGTTATGAACACGATAAAAGCGGCTAACATTTAAAGGGATGGGTCGCATCTCAGCGTTGTCGGAGGAGTCCTTTCATGATGATACGTGAGCAGATAGAAGATAAATTAAGGGCAGCGTTTGAACCCGTGTTCCTCGAAGTTGTTGATGAAAGCTATCGTCACAATGTACCGGCCGGTTCCGAAAGCCATTTCAAAGTTGTGCTGGTCAGTGACCGCTTTTCCGGGGAGCGTTTCCTCAACCGTCACCGTATGATCTACGGCACCCTTGCGGCGGAACTCTCGTCCACCGTTCATGCACTGGCTCTGCATACCTACACGATTAAGGAGTGGGAAGGTCTGCAGGACACCGTTTTCGCCTCGCCGCCATGCAGGGGAGCAGGCAGCATCGCGTAAAACGCATTTGCAACTGCCTGAGCTTTTCCAGTATGTTGCGTACAGTTTAAGTAAAAACGGCCTGCGGGCCGTTTTGTTTTGTCTGAGTTTTGAGCGAGAAGCGCAATTTTTAGGTCAAAATTACCTCGGAATTGTGAAAAATGGCGCAACAATGCGGCGTTCCCGTTCTCGACTCACTAAAGTGATGCCGCTATAATGCCGCGTCTTTATATATGAACGTCTTCGGGATGATTCTGGTGACAGGGAATGTATATCTGATTTGAGAGAGCATCCCGGTTCTGCGAAGCCCTATGACAGCTTCCAGAGTAGAGTTGACCGAGCACTGTGATTTTTTGAGGTAACAAGATGCAAGTTTCAGTTGAAACCACTCAGGGCCTTGGGCGCCGTGTAACGATTACTATCGCTGCTGACAGCATCGAGACCGCTGTGAAGAGCGAGCTGGTTAACGTAGCGAAGAAAGTACGTATTGACGGCTTCCGTAAAGGCAAAGTACCGATGAATGTCGTTGCTCAGCGTTATGGCGCCTCCGTACGTCAGGACGTACTGGGCGAACTGATGAGCCGCAACTTTATTGACGCGATCATTCAGGAAAAAATCAACCCGGCTGGCGCACCGAACTATGTTCCGGGCGAATACAAACTGGGCGAAGACTTTACCTACTCCGTAGAATTTGAAGTTTATCCGGAAGTTGAGCTGAAAGGCCTGGAAACTATCGAAGTTGAAAAACCGGTTGTAGAAGTGACCGACGCTGACGTCGACACTATGCTGGACACCCTGCGTAAACAACAAGCAACCTGGAAAGATAAAGATGGTGCTGTTGACGCGGAAGACCGTGTGACTGTTGATTTCACTGGCTCTGTAGACGGTGAAGAGTTCGAAGGCGGCAAAGCCACTGATTTCGTGCTGGCGATGGGCCAGGGTCGTATGATCCCAGGCTTTGAAGACGGCATTAAAGGCCACAAAGCGGGTGACGAGTTCACCATCGACGTGACCTTCCCGGAAGACTACCACGCTGAAAACCTGAAAGGTAAAGCGGCGAAATTCGTTATCAACCTGAAAAAAGTTGAAGAACGTGAGCTGCCGGAACTGACCGAAGAGTTCATCAAACGTTTCGGCGTTGAAGATGGTTCTGTTGCTGGTCTGCGTGCAGAAGTACGTAAGAACATGGACCGTGAGCTGAAAGGCGCTGTGCGTAACCGCATCAAGTCTCAGGCAATCGAAGGTCTGGTGAAAGCGAACGAGATCGAAATCCCGTCAGCCCTGATCGACAGCGAAATCGACGTTCTGCGTCGTCAGGCTGCTCAGCGCTTCGGTGGTAACGAGAAACAAGCGCTGGAACTGCCGCGTGAGCTGTTTGAAGAGCAGGCTAAACGCCGCGTGATCGTTGGTCTGCTGCTGGGCGAAGTGATTCGCACCAACGAGCTGAAAGCTGACGAAGAACGCGTGAAAGGTCTGATCGAAGAGATGGCTTCTGCTTACGAAGATCCGACCGAAGTTATCCAATTCTACAGCAAAAACAAAGAGCTGACCGATAACATGCGTAACGTCGCTCTGGAAGAACAGGCTGTTGAAGCTGTACTGGCAAAAGCAAAAGTGACTGAGAAAGCAACCAGCTTCCAGGAACTGATGAACCAGCAGGCTTAATTTACTCATCCGGTATAAAGAGTAAACAATAAGCCCGTCACCTTCTGGTGACGGGCTTTTTTTATCGCATTGATGTTATCAGAAGTGTGCTAAAAGGGCGTTTCAGTGTTAGCGTAACAGCAAAAGGTTGTTATGCTTGAAATAAGGTGTGGTCATCCCCATTAAGGGACTATCGACTGTGAACACTCTGGCTGATAATCCGTCCGTGAGGGGTCGTAGTCAGACCTGGCTCACTCAAGTACAATCAGTACAGCAGGTTATTTATTTTTAGATCCAGGAGACGGACATGTCATACAGCGGCGAACGAGATACCTTTGCACCCCATATGGCCCTGGTGCCAATGGTTATTGAACAGACCTCACGCGGTGAGCGCTCTTTTGATATCTACTCCCGTCTTCTTAAGGAACGTGTCATTTTCATGACGGGTCAGGTTGAAGACCACATGGCAAACCTGATCGTGGCGCAGATGTTGTTCCTGGAAGCGGAGAATCCGGAAAAAGATATTTACCTGTATATTAACTCTCCGGGTGGCGTTATCACCGCCGGAATGTCAATTTACGACACCATGCAATTTATTAAGCCTGACGTCAGCACCATTTGTATGGGCCAGGCCGCGTCCATGGGCGCATTCCTGCTGACGGCGGGAGCAAAAGGCAAGCGTTTCTGCCTGCCAAACTCACGCGTGATGATTCACCAGCCGCTGGGTGGTTACCAGGGGCAGGCGACGGATATTGAGATCCACGCCCGTGAAATCCTGAAAGTGAAAGGGCGTATGAACGAACTCATGGCGCACCATACGGGTCAATCTTTAGAGCAAATTGAACGAGATACAGAACGTGACCGTTTCCTCTCTGCGAACGAAGCCGTCGAATACGGTCTGGTTGATTCAATTTTGACCCATCGTAATTAATGCTCAGGCCGGAGTAGTGCCGCTATAATGAATATCGAGCGGCACTACGCTGGCAAGCGTTTTGCGCCTGGAATGGCATTTGCGTCGTCATGTGCGGCACAAAGAACAGAAAAGAGGTTTTGACTCATGACAGATAAACGCAAAGATGGTTCGGGCAAACTGTTGTACTGCTCTTTTTGCGGCAAAAGCCAGCATGAAGTGCGCAAGCTCATTGCCGGGCCGTCCGTGTATATCTGCGACGAATGTGTTGATCTGTGTAACGACATTATTCGCGAAGAGATTAAAGAAGTTGCGCCGCATCGCGAGCGCAGTGCACTGCCGACCCCGCACGAGATTCGCCATCACCTGGACGATTATGTTATCGGTCAGGAACAGGCGAAAAAAGTGTTGGCCGTCGCGGTATACAACCACTACAAACGTCTGCGCAACGGCGACACCAGCAATGGTGTTGAGCTGGGCAAAAGTAACATTCTGCTGATCGGGCCAACCGGTTCCGGTAAAACGCTGCTGGCTGAAACACTGGCGCGCCTGCTGGATGTTCCGTTTACCATGGCGGATGCCACCACACTGACCGAAGCGGGTTATGTGGGTGAAGACGTTGAAAACATCATCCAGAAACTGTTGCAGAAGTGCGATTACGACGTACAAAAAGCGCAGCGCGGCATCGTCTACATTGATGAGATCGATAAGATCTCGCGTAAGTCTGATAATCCGTCTATCACCCGTGACGTATCCGGTGAAGGCGTACAGCAGGCGTTGCTGAAACTGATCGAAGGTACCGTGGCAGCCGTGCCGCCGCAGGGTGGTCGTAAACACCCGCAACAGGAATTCTTACAGGTTGATACCTCCAAGATCCTGTTCATTTGTGGTGGCGCATTCGCCGGTCTGGATAAAGTGATTTCCCATCGTGTTGAAACCGGTTCTGGTATCGGCTTTGGCGCGACGGTAAAAGCGAAATCCGAAAAAGCGAATGAAGGCGAACTGCTGGCCCAGGTTGAGCCGGAAGATCTGATCAAATTTGGTCTGATCCCGGAATTTATTGGTCGTCTGCCGGTGGTGGCAACCCTCAACGAGCTGAGCGAAGAAGCGCTGATTCAGATCCTGAAAGAGCCGAAAAATGCCCTGACTAAACAGTATCAGGCGCTGTTCAATCTTGAAGGTGTGGATTTGGAGTTCCGTGACGAAGCCTTGACCGCTATCGCGAAGAAAGCGATGGTGCGTAAAACGGGTGCGCGTGGTCTGCGTTCCATCGTCGAAGCGGCGTTACTGGACACCATGTATGATCTGCCGTCTCTGGAAGAGGTCGACAAAGTGGTTATTGATGAGTCCGTCATCGCCGGGCAAAGCAAACCGCTGTTGATCTACGGTAAGCACGAAGCGCAACAGGCATCTGGTGAATAATTCACCAATCCATACATACAGTTAATGAAAAAGGGGGGATTTTATCTCCCCTTTTATTTTTCCTGATTCTCGCCGTTGAATGTGTGGGAAACATCCCCATATACTGCTTTACATGTTAATGGTGCGTGTTGCACAGTCACGTCACCGGATTACCTGGCGGACATTAAACTAAGAGAGAGCTCTATGAATCCTGAGCGTTCTGAACGCATTGAAATCCCCGTATTGCCGTTGCGCGATGTGGTGGTTTATCCGCACATGGTCATACCCCTGTTTGTAGGGCGGGAAAAATCTATCCGTTGTCTTGAAGCGGCCATGGACCATGATAAAAAAATCATGTTGGTTGCACAGAAAGAAGCCTCAACGGATGAGCCGGGTGTAAACGATCTTTTCACCGTCGGGACCGTGGCCTCTATTCTGCAGATGCTGAAACTGCCTGACGGCACTGTCAAAGTGCTGGTGGAAGGTCTGCAGCGCGCGCGCATTACCACGCTGTCGGATAATGGCGAACATTTCACGGCTAAAGCGGAATATCTCGATTCCCCGGCCATTGATGAGCGCGAGCAGGAAGTGCTGGTACGCACTGCCATCAGCCAGTTTGAAGGCTATATCAAGCTCAACAAAAAAATCCCACCGGAAGTGCTGACTTCGCTGAACAGCATTGACGACCCTGCGCGTCTGGCCGATACCATTGCCGCGCATATGCCATTGAAACTGGCCGACAAACAGTCCGTTCTGGAGATGTCCGACGTTAATGAACGTCTGGAATATCTGATGGCGATGATGGAATCGGAAATCGACCTGCTGCAGGTCGAGAAGCGCATCCGTAATCGCGTCAAAAAACAGATGGAGAAATCTCAGCGCGAGTACTACCTGAACGAGCAGATGAAGGCTATTCAGAAAGAACTCGGCGAGATGGATGACGCGCCGGATGAGAACGAAGCGCTGAAACGCAAAATCGACGCGGCCAAAATGCCAAAAGAGGCAAAAGAGAAGGCCGAAGCCGAACTGCAGAAACTAAAAATGATGTCCCCGATGTCTGCGGAAGCCACCGTGGTCCGCGGTTATATCGAGTGGATGATTCAGGTTCCGTGGTATGCGCGCAGCAAAGTGAAAAAAGATCTGCGTCAGGCGCAGGAAGTGCTCGATACCGACCACTATGGCCTTGAGCGTGTCAAAGACCGCATCCTTGAGTATCTCGCGGTACAAAGCCGTATGAACAAACTCAAAGGCCCAATCCTGTGTCTGGTTGGACCGCCGGGGGTGGGTAAAACCTCTCTGGGTCAGTCCATCGCCAAAGCGACAGGACGTAAGTACATCCGTATGGCGCTGGGCGGCGTGCGTGACGAAGCGGAAATTCGCGGTCACCGTCGTACCTACATTGGCTCCATGCCAGGCAAACTGATCCAGAAGATGGCCAAAGTGGGCGTGAAAAACCCGCTGTTCCTGCTCGATGAGATCGACAAAATGTCTTCGGACATGCGTGGCGATCCAGCATCTGCTCTGCTGGAAGTGCTTGATCCGGAACAGAACGTTGCATTTAGCGATCACTATCTGGAAGTGGATTACGATCTCAGCGATGTCATGTTTGTCGCGACGTCTAACTCCATGAACATTCCGGCACCGCTGCTCGATCGTATGGAAGTCATCCGTCTTTCCGGTTACACGGAAGATGAGAAGCTGAATATTGCTAAACAGCATCTGCTGACGAAACAGATCGAACGTAATGCGCTCAAACCGACGGAACTGACCGTGGATGACAGCGCCATTGTCGGCATCATCCGTTATTATACCCGTGAAGCGGGCGTGCGTAGCCTTGAGCGTGAAATCTCGAAATTGTGCCGTAAAGCGGTGAAACAGCTACTGATGGATCCGACACTGAAACACATCGAGATTAACGGGGACAATCTGCACGATTACCTGGGCGTTCAGCGCTTTGACTATGGCCGCGCGGATGACGAAAACCGTGTAGGTCAGGTAACCGGGCTGGCGTGGACCGAAGTCGGCGGCGACCTGCTGACCATCGAAACCGCGTGCGTACCGGGCAAAGGCAAGCTGACTTATACCGGTTCGCTCGGTGAAGTTATGCAGGAATCTATCCAGGCTGCGCTGACCGTGGTGCGTGCACGGGCGGAAAAACTCGGTATTAACGGGGATTTCTACGAAAAACGCGATATTCACGTTCACGTACCGGAAGGGGCTACGCCGAAAGACGGCCCGAGCGCCGGTATCGCGATGTGTACCGCGCTGGTTTCTTGCCTGACTGGCAACCCGGTACGTGCTGATGTGGCGATGACGGGTGAAATTACCCTGCGTGGTCAGGTTCTGCCGATTGGTGGCCTGAAAGAAAAACTGCTGGCGGCGCACCGTGGCGGGATCAAAACCGTGCTAATTCCTTACGAGAACAAACGCGATCTTGAGGAAATTCCGGAAAACGTCATTGCCGACCTGGACATCCATCCGGTTAAGCGCATTGACGAGGTTCTGGCGCTGGCATTGCAAAACGAACCGTTTGGTATGCAGGTCGCGACCGCAAAATAGTGACCGCGCGCAAAGAGCGTTGATAAAAACAAGGCTGGTAAGGCATTTCGGACTTGCCAGCCTTTTTTTGTATAGCTAATTTAGATTGCTGGTTGGGTGTGTCATCATCAACTGGTGTTGTAAGGGCATGACAGGCCTGATATAACTGCTGCGCGGTCGCGCTGTGAAGGACTCAGGCGCGATATAAATTATAAAGAGAGGAAGAGAAGAGTGAATAAATCTCAACTGATAGACAAGATTGCCGCGGGGGCTGACATCTCTAAAGCGGCTGCTGGACGTGCGTTAGATGCTTTAATTGCTTCTGTTACTGAATCTCTGAAAGAAGGGGACGATGTAGCGCTGGTAGGTTTTGGTACTTTTGCTGTTAAAGAGCGTGCTGCGCGTACAGGTCGCAACCCTCAGACCGGCAAAGAAATCACTATCGCCGCAGCTAAGGTTCCGGGCTTCCGCGCTGGCAAGGCACTGAAAGACGCGGTTAACTGATCGCTTCCCTGTGGGAGGTGAAAAGTACAAGGGCGCATCGAGAGATGTGCCTTTTTTATTTATTCAGTCACTCTTATCTGAGTTTCTGCGAGTTGTGGGCTGACAATTGCCCCCTTTTCTTGTCAAAATACGACCCTATACGCAGCGTCGGGAAACTGAGTGACTGCGAGAGGTCTACAGTCACCTACAGCGGAGTGTTGTTACACCATGATGGACAATTTACGCACGGCAGCAAACAGCATCGTGCTCAAGATCATTTTCGGCGTCATTATCGTGTCGTTCATTTTGACCGGCGTCAGTAGCTACCTTATTGGCGGTAACAATAATTATGCCGCAAAGGTAAATGACCAGGAGATTGGTCGCGCACAATTCGAAAATGCGGTTGCCAGTGAACGTAATCGTATGCAGCAGCAACTGGGTGATCAGTTCTCAGAGCTGGCCGCGAATGAAAACTATATCAAATCCATGCGTCAGCAGGTGCTGAACCGCCTTATCGACGAAGCACTGCTGGACCAGTACGCACATAACCTGCACCTGGGCATCAGCGATGAGCAGGTTAAGAAAGCGATTTTCTCCACCCAGGCTTTCCAGACCAACGGTAAATTCGATAACGACCGTTTCAACGGCATCGTCAACCAGATGGGTATGAATGCAGATCAGTATGCACAGGCGCTGCGCAACCAACTGACCTCTCAGCAACTGATCAACGCGATTGCGGGTACGGACTTCATGCTCAAAGGTGAGACGGATGAACTGGCGGCGCTGGTTTCCCAGCAGCGCGTTGTGCGTCAGGCGCTGATCGACGTGAATGCGCTGGCGGCAAAACAGACCGTAAGCGATCAGGAGATCGCCGGCTTCTATGAGCAGAATAAAACCCGCTTTGTCTCCCCGGAGCAGTTCCGTGTCAGCTATATCAAGTTGGATGCGGCCAACATGCAGCAGGACGTCAGCGATGCGGATATTCAGTCTTACTATGATCAGCACATGGATCAGTTCACGCAGCCGCAGCGTAATCGCTATAGCGTTATTCAGACCAAAACAGAAGATGACGCGAAAGCCGTGCTGGACGCACTAAGCAAAGGGGCAGATTTTGCCGCACTGGCGAAAGAAAAATCCACCGACATTATCTCTGCCCGTAACGGCGGTGATATGGGGTGGCTGGAGCCGGCCACCACACCTGACGAACTGAAAAATTCAGGTCTGAAAGACAAAGGCCAACTGTCAGGCGTGATCAAATCTTCCGTTGGCTTCCTGGTTGTTCGTCTTGATGACATTCAGCCTGCAAAAGCTAAACCGCTGAGCGACGTTCATGACGAGATCGCCGCGAAAGTGAAGCAGGATAAGGCACTGGATGCCTGGTATGCCCTGCAACAGAAGGTGAGCGAAGCCGCAAGTAACGATAATGAATCTCTGGCGGGTGCTGAGCAAGTCGCCGGGACAAAAGCCGTTGAAACGGGCTGGTTTAGCCGTGACAGCCTGCCGCAAGAACTTAATTTTAAACCGGTTGCCAATGCTATTTTTGACGGTGGTCTGGTGGGTGTGAACGGTGCGCCGGGCAGTAACTCTGACATTATTACTGTCGATGGCGACCGCGCCTTCGTGTTGCGTGTGAGTGAGCATAAAGCAGAGGCGGTTAAGCCACTGGAAGAGGTTAAAGCTCAGGTCAGTGAGATCGTTAAACATAACAAAGCGGAGCAGCAGGCCAAACTGGATGCTGACAAGCTGATCGCTGAACTGAAAGCGGGTAAAGGCGATGATGCGCTGAAAGCCGCAGGGTTAAGCTTTGGCGCGGCGAAAACCTTGACTCGTACCGGTCAGGATCCGATTAGCCAGGCGGCATTCAGCCTGCCGTTGCCGGAGAAAGACAAACCGGGTTATGGCGTAGCGAACGATGCCCAGGGCAATGTCGCGATTCTGGCGTTAGATGAAGTGAAAGCTGGCACCATGCCGGACGACCAGAAGAAAGCGATGGTTCAGGGTATTACCCAGAACAATGCACAGATCGCTTTCGAGGCGCTGATGACCAACCTGCGTAAAGAGGCCAAAATCAAACTTGGCGCGATTATGGAACAGCAGGAATAGCGAGACGCTTCCCACAAATATTGCAACGCTTTGCAATTCAAAAGGCCGCTTTCGCGGCCTTTTCCACATTTGCACTTCGCCATTTGTCCCGTTTTTCCCGGTTGTTTATCGTAGCCTCGTTGTTAAACACCAAGGAGAAACAGCATGAAACATGGAATCAAAGTACTTTTACTGACCCTTTCTTTTGCCTGTGCTGGCATCAGCCATAGTACGCTGGCAGCCCCCAATGGTGGTGGTGCGAAAGCGCCAGCGGTACAAACCAAAGCCGATAACGGTGCGACGCCGGGTGCTAAAACCCCCGACACGGCAAAAAGCACTGATGATGACGGTACAAGGGTTAGCATTAATACCGCCAGCGCTGAGGATCTGGCGCGGGTGATGAATGGCGTGGGCATGAAAAAAGCGCAGGCGATTGTGAGCTACCGGCAAGAGTACGGTCCCTTTAAGACTCTGGACGATCTGAAACAGGTGCCTGGTATGGGGAGCGCGCTTGTTGAACGCAACCTCGGAAATCTGACCCTATAAAAGATGATGCTTGCGTAGTGGCGAAATTTTGCCAGACTAAAGAGGTCATACCAGTTATGACCTCTGTTCCTATAACAAAAGTAAAGGTTAAAGCGCTATGCAGACTCAGATCAAAGTTCGTGGTTATCACCTCGATGTCTATCAGCATGTGAACAATGCCCGTTATCTGGAATTCCTGGAAGAAGCGCGTTGGGATGGGCTGGAAAACAATGAAAACTTTAAGTGGATGACGACGAATAACATCGCATTCGTGGTCGTCAACATCAATATCAATTACCGTCGTCCTGCCGTGCTGGGCGACCGCCTGACGGTGACCAGCCACGTTAAACAGATTAACGGACGAAGCGGCGTGCTCAGCCAGGTCGTGACGCTGGAACCGGGAGGTGAAGTGGTGGCCGATGCGTTAGTGACCTTTGTGTGTATTGATCTTAAAACGCAAAAGGCGCTGGCGCTGGAAGGGGAGTTACGTGAAAGGCTGGAAGAGATGATCCGCGAAGAGGCGTGACAGTCGCAAAAATCTCCCGGATGCGGCATAAATGCCTTATCCGGGCTACCACCGGTTTTCTCCCTCTCCCCCCGGGAGAGGGTTGGGGTGAGGGGAATATGCGGCCCGGGAGGTGGGTTCCGTTCACCTTATGTTCATGGCGAAATGTCACCTCCGGACACGTGAACGGGTAAAGGGGAACACCGCGTTCCCCTTTACAATCCCCGCGGCCCCGCAAAAAATCGGTGCTTCGCACTGCGTTCGCCTCCCGCCCCGCTGCCTGCGGTCGGTTTGACTCGACCTCCTGTCTCGACAAACCTCAGTCCGCCATCCCTGGCGGCCTGACCTTGCCATCGGGTCTTCGTCTCACCGATTTCAGCGGGGACTCAACCCCCTCGCTGCACGCCCTGCGCCAGGGGGACACAAAGATGTCGCTGTGGTTGTCATGCGGGAAAACGAGTCAGCCATGGTTAACAAGGTTGAAGACGTTCACAGTATCTACACGATTATCGCAGTGGATACAAATTGTAGCCCGGGGAAGCCATGTTCCCGGTTCATACCGCAGCGCACCCGGGAACCCAGAAGGGTACGTTACTTCAACCCGGTTTTCTTTTTCATGGCAGCCATCACCGCGGTCTTATCGGCCAGGTAATGGCTCAGGCCATTCGCCCGCAGGTTACAGGCGGCGCACTGTCCGCAGCCATCGCCTTTGATGCCGTTATAGCAGGTTAACGTCTCATTGCGCACCAGTTCCAGTTTGCCCCAGTAATCTGCCAGCGCCCAGGTTTCGGCTTTGTCTATCCACATCAATGGCGTTTCAAAGCGAATGTCTTTCGCCATGCCCAGAGTAACCGCATGGTTCAGGGCTTTGACAAACTCGTCTCGGCAGTCCGGATAACCGGAAAAATCGGTTTCGCAAACGCCGGTGATCACCGCTTCGGCCTGCACCTGATATGCGTAAATGGCCGCCAGGGTCAAAAACAGAATATTGCGCCCGGGTACGAACGTATTCGGGATACCACTGGCATCAGGCTGATAATCCGGTACCGGGATGCTGTCGCGCGTCAGGCTGCTGACGGCCAGTTCATTCAGTAACGTTACGTCCAACACTTTGTGCGCACGTGCGCCTAACTGTAATGCCAGTTCACGCGCCACATCGATTTCCGCACGATGACGCTGACCATAATCGAAGGTGACACAATGCACTTCATCGTATTGTTGCAACGCCTGAACCAGACAGGTTGTGGAATCCTGCCCGCCACTAAACACGACTACGGCACGTTTCATAATTATTCCCGGTATTCATTCATAAAGGCGATATGGTAGCGCGTGCGGATTGCCCCGACCAGCTTCTTCACCGCGCCGGTGCCGGTAGCCAGGCCTGGGTAAAATCAAACCAGCCACGGGTGTTCAGGCGAATGCCTTCTACGCCTGGTGGCGCGCTAATCCGATACTGATAATTAAACAGCGGTGTCAGTATTGCCTCATCCATCAGATGGCTGAATACCGCCTGCAACGCCTCGCTACGCGCAGTTTCGTCCGCCACGCTTTGCACGGCATCGAGCGTAGCCTGCAAATGAGAGAATTGCGCACGGTTGAGTACATTGGGCCAGACCGGGTCGCAGCGCAACCACTGTTCCAGCGCATATTCCGGGGCTTCGCCAATCAGCCTGTCGCCCATCAGTAAGTCTGCCTGCGCCAGCGCACTGCACCCATCCCAGGTTTTCGCATCATGAAAAATCAGCGTGACATCGCAACCCAGTTCGGCCAGATAACGTTTGAACTGTTGCGCCATAGTGTGTAATTCCACCGGCAGATGGTAAAGCAAAGTTAACGTGGGCGGTAACTCAACGCTCTCTTCCGGTGGCCACTGCGGAATCGTCCAGCCAGGGAGAAGTTCTTTACTGGGGGTAATGAGGTTTTCATCCAGCGGCAGTGTCTCCAGCAGCGACGTCTGATGGATGATTTGCACAAGGCGTCGTGACTGTGCCGGGGTGAGATTCGCGCCAATACGCTGTGTCAGATAACAAAACCCAAGGCTGACACTGTTACTCACTTGCTGCAAATGCACGAGTTCATCAGGCTCGCCAATCGCAATCTGCACCGGGTGGCGACAACTGGTCCCGAGATTCTGCTCAAAAAGCTGCGGTGTAATCCAGAACTCCACCGCTTTCAATAATGGATGAGTGAGGTGGTACTGCTCATGACTTTCCAGTCTGACCAGTTCCTTACTGAATGAGGCCAGACGGAACGGCCCGGTACCGATTAGTGGCATTTGCGGATGCGCCAGCGTGGTAGCATAGCTGGCAAGCCGGTGCGCCAGCCAGAAATCCGGATGGTGCAATGTAAATGTCAGACAGTGGGAATGGGTCGCCTCCACGCTTTTGACGCTGGCGAACAGCGTCCGTAAGGCGGGCAGTTCAAGGAGTAGCATGAAACGTGTTTGTAACTGGCGAACATTCACGACATCGCCGTTATGCCAGTGCAACGTCGTGCGGATATGAAACCGCCAGGTCAGCTTGTCCTCGCTAATATCCCAGTGATGCGCTAAATCCCCCTGCGGTAAAAAGCTATCGTCAACGAAACGCGTCAGGCCAGAGAAGATTTGCCCGGCAAGATGCTGTTCCGCCCGACCGGGTAAAAAACCCTGCCGTAGCGGCTCCAGAGGGCGGTAGTAAGGAATGCGTAACGTCGGGGTATCGTTTTGCCAGAGCCCGCCAAGGAAGGGGTTCAGTAAAATGCGCAAATCTTCCGGCGCGAGTTGCGCCAGCGCCAGCGCGTTTTGCTGCTGGCCCTCATTCAGCGCCTGCTCCATCATCTCCTGGCGCAGGGATTCCGGCGTCCGCAAAAACTGCAACGCTGCACGCTTACCCCGCCCGGAGCGGGAATCCCAGTTCAGCCAGCCGGCTTCCTGCATCTGGCGTAATAGCGTACGCATATGGCGTTCGCTGCAAAAACAGCGTGCGGCAAGTTCGGCCACGCTGACCTGTTGCGCTTCTCCTGATGAGACCTGCCAGAGGCGCTGGTATTGATTGAGTCTGTTAAGGAGTCGCATAAACCCGGAACAATTCTCTCTATCTGCTCACTATTACTTCCGTATATATCAGGCAATACTTCTGCGCAATACACGGCGATCACATCTGGAGATGAAATATGGCCCGGCTGGCTGCTTTTGATATGGACGGTACTTTGTTGATGCCCGATCACCGCTTTGGTGAGCAAACTGTAGCAACGCTGCGCCGTCTGCGTGAACGCGACATTACCCTCACTTTTGCGACCGGCAGGCATGCGCTGGAGATGCGCAAGCTCATCGACATCCTCGCGCTGGACGCTTTTTTGATAACCGGTAACGGTACGCGCGTCCACTCTTTGGAGGGGGAGCTTTTACATCGCCAGGACCTTGATCCCGAAGTGGCTGAACTCGTACTGCACAGCAAATGGGATACGCAGGCCAGCATCCATGCGTTTAACGATGACGGCTGGATGACGGATAAACCTGTCCCGGAGGCGTTGGACGAACATATCTACAGTGGATTCACTTACCAGTTGGTGGATCTCAAGCGACTGCCTGCCCATGACGTGACCAAAATCTGTTTTGTGGGTGAACATGACGACCTGTGCCGTCTGCGGATCCAGATGAATGAAGTGTTAGGCGGACGCGCCAATTTATGCTTTTCCGCCTCTTACTGTCTGGAGGTATTACCGCTCGGCTGCAACAAAGGTTCGGCATTGACCATGCTCAGCTCGCTGCTGGGCGTGCCGATGCAGGATTGCATGGCGTTCGGCGACGCCATGAATGATAGAGAGATGCTGGCAAGCGTAGGGCGCGGCATGATCATGGGAAATGCCATGCCACAGTTGCGCGCCGCGCTTCCACACTTGCCGGTTATCGGACACTGCCGCGATCAGGCCGTGTCGCACTTCTTAACGCATTGGCTGGATACACCTAATCTTCCTTATTCCCCCGAATGATGAGATCTTTTCCAGCGGCCAGGTGTGAATGCCTGGCTTTTTTATTTTATCAGCGAGTTAATTTCTTCCCGCCACGGGCGAATATCGCCGATATTGGCTTCGACCCACTGCGGGTTGTAGTAGGTATCAAGATAACGTTCACCGCTGTCGCACAACAGGGTCACGATAGAGCCACTCCGCCCCTCGTCGCGCATACGCGCCGCCAGTTGTAAGGCTCCCCACATATTGGTGCCGGTCGATGCGCCAACCCGACGCCCTAATTGTGTCTCCAGCCATTGCGCCGTTGCCACACTGGCGGCATCCGGCACTCGCAACATCTCGTCCACCACGTCAGGAATAAATGACGGTTCGACGCGTGGTCGGCCAATGCCTTCAATTTTGCTACCCACCGAGGAACGCAGCCTGGCGTCTCGGGTCTGCCAGAAATCGAGAAACACCGAGTTTTCCGGATCCACGACCATCAGTTCGGTGCTGTAGCCCTGACAGCGAATGTAACGCCCGATAGTGGCCGATGTGCCGCCCGTACCTGCGCTCATGACGATATAGTCCGGCACCGGATGCGGCTCGTTTTTCATCTGGCGAAAAATGCTATCCGCAATGTTGTTATTACCGCGCCAGTCGGTGGCGCGCTCGGCATAGGTAAACTGATCCATATAATGGCCGTTCAGTTCACGCGCCAGGGTTTCTGAGGCCGCGTAAATCTCGCAGGCGCTCTCCACGAAGTGACAGCGACCACCGTAAAATTCAATCTGCTCGACTTTTCGTTTTGCCGTGCAATAAGGCATAACGGCAATAAACGGTAATCCCAGCAGACGGGCAAAATATGCTTCTGATACCGCCGTTGAACCGGATGACGCTTCAATGATGGTGGTGCCTTCTTTAATCCAGCCATTACACAGGCCATAGAGAAAGAGTGAACGCGCCAGACGATGTTTGAGGCTTCCGGTTGGATGCGTACTTTCATCTTTCAGATAGAGTCTGATGCCGGGGAAAGCAGGCAGCGCGAGACGGATCAGGTGCGTGTCCGCAGATCGCTGATAATCGGCATTGATTTCGTTAATGGCGTGCTTAACCCAGTCACTGTTCATACATCGTTTCCATTTATCATTTTGTGCCCAGATTAGCGGAAAACGCAGGAAAAATTGTTGCCATTTAAACTTTGAAATAGACTGTTAAGAGAAAAACTTTCTCCGGGAAGGCGTAATGCTAGATAAAATAGATCGTAAGTTGCTTTCTTTGCTCCAGCAGGACTGCACACTCTCTTTGCAGGCGCTGGCGGATGCCGTTAATCTGACCAGCACGCCATGCTGGAAACGACTAAAGCGGCTTGAGGAGGAGGGTATCCTGCTCGGACGGGTAGCCGTGCTGGATGCGGAGAAACTTGGCCTGAGCCTGACCGCATTTGTGCTGATCAAAACCCAGCATCACAGCAGCGACTGGTACTGTCGCTTCACCGCCGTGGTCTCGGAAATGCCGGAAGTGCTTGGATTCTGGCGTATGGCGGGGGAGTATGATTACCTGTTACGCGTTCAGGTTGCGGACATGAAACGTTATGACGACTTCTACAAAAAACTGGTCAATAGTGTACCTGGCTTGTCCGATGTGACATCCAGTTTTGCGATGGAACAGATAAAATACACCACGGCTTTGCCCATTGAATAACCCTCCCGGCGGTAGCCGGAAAACTCACGTTCAGGATGTAACCGCGTGCGATTATTTGCTCAGTTAAGCTGGTACTTTCGCCGGGAGTGGCGACGCTATCTCGGTGCTGTAGGCCTGCTTATCATTATTGCGATTCTACAACTCGTCCCGCCTAAGGTGGTGGGGATCATTGTCGATGGCGTTACCCGCCAGCACTTTACCGCATCGCAGATCATGATGTGGGTCGGCACACTGGTGCTGATTGCTATCGTCATCTACCTGCTGCGCTATGTCTGGCGCGTCTGGCTGTTTGGCGCGTCCTATCAGCTCGCCGTCGAGCTACGCGAAGATTTTTACCGCCAGCTCAGCCGCCAGCATCCGGAATTTTATCTGCGCCACCGTACCGGCGACTTGATGGCGCGCGCTACGAATGACGTTGACCGGGTAGTGTTCGCCGCCGGGGAAGGCGTGCTCACGCTGGTGGATTCACTGGTGATGGGCTGCGTGGTGCTGGTGGTGATGTCCACGCAAATTAGCTGGCAACTGACGCTGTTGTCGCTGTTGCCAATGCCGATTATGGCCATTTTTATTAAACGTTACGGCGACCAGTTGCACCAGCGCTTCAAGCTGGCGCAGGCGGCGTTCTCCTCGCTTAACGATCGTACTCAGGAGAGCATGACCAGCATTCGCATGATCAAGGCGTTTGGTCTGGAAGACAGGCAGTCGGCGCTGTTTGCCGCGGAGGCCGCCGATACCGGGGCGAAAAACATGCGTGTCGCCCGCGTCGATGCCCGTTTTGATCCGACCATTTATATTGCTATCGGCATGGCAAACCTGCTGGCGATTGGCGGCGGGAGCTGGATGGTGATTCAGGGCTCGCTCACGCTGGGGCAGCTTACCAGCTTCACCATGTATCTTGGCTTAATGATTTGGCCGATGCTGGCGCTGGCCTGGATGTTTAACATCGTTGAGCGAGGCAGCGCCGCCTATAGCCGTATTCGCGACATGCTGGCGGAAGCGCCGGTGGTGACCGACGGTACAGAACCGGTTCCGGAAGGGCGCGGTAGCCTGCAGATTACGATTCGCGAATTTACGTATCCGCAAACGGCACAGCCGATTTTGAATAATGTGAATGTCTCCCTGCTACCTGGCCAGATGTTAGGGATTTGCGGGCCAACGGGGGCGGGTAAATCCACCTTGCTCTCTCTGATTCAGCGCCATTTCGATGTTGAGCAGGGGGACATTCGTTTTCATGGGGTGCCGCTGACGCAACTAAAACTGGATGACTGGCGCAGCCGCCTGGCGGTGGTGAATCAGACACCGTTCCTGTTCTCCGACACTGTCGCCAATAATATCGCGCTGGGTAAACCGGGGGCGACGCAGGACGAGATTGAACATGTGGCGCGGCTTGCCAGCGTGCATGAGGATATCCTGCGCCTGCCGCAGGGCTACGATACCGAAGTCGGCGAGCGCGGCGTAATGCTCTCCGGCGGGCAAAAGCAGCGTATCTCAATTGCCCGTGCGCTGCTGCTGAACGCAGAGATTCTGCTGTTGGACGACGCGCTCTCTGCCGTAGATGGCCGCACCGAGCACCAGATTCTGCATAACCTGCGTCAGTGGGGAGAAGGGCGTACAGTAATTATCAGCGCCCATCGCCTGTCGGCGCTGACGGAAGCCAGTGAGATTTTAGTGATGCAGCATGGACATATCGGGCAACGCGGGCAACATGAACAGCTTGCGCGCCAGCCCGGCTGGTACCGCGATATGTATCGCTATCAACAACTGGAAGCGGCGCTGGATGACACGCCAGAGGAGGCGGTTGATGCGTAAGTTAGTGCAACAGTGGCCTACTCTGAAACGGTTGCTGGTCTACGGTTCTCCCTGGCGTAAACCGCTGACCAAAGCCGTCGTGATGCTGTGGGTCGCGGCGGCGGCGGAAGTGTCCGGACCGGCGCTGATCAGCTATTTTATCGACAATATGGTGGCGAAAAGTTACCTGCCCGTTGGGCTGGTGGCGGGGATGGTCGTTGTCTATGTCGGCCTGCAGGTGCTGGCGGCCGGGCTGCATTATGCCCAGGCGCTACTGTTTAACCAGGCCGCCGTCGGCGTAGTACAGCGGTTGCGTACCGATGTGATGGATGCTGCTCTGCGACAGCCGCTGAGCGCCTTCGATACCCAGCCGGTCGGGCAGATCATTTCGCGTGTGACCAACGATACCGAAGTGATCCGCGATCTCTATGTGACGGTGGTGGCGACAGTATTGCGCAGTGCGGCGCTGATTGGCGCGATGCTGGTGGCGATGTTCAGCCTCGACTGGCGTATGGCGCTTGTCGCTATCTGTATCTTCCCGGCGGTTATCATCGTGATGTTGATATATCAGCGTTACAGTACGCCAATTGTGCGCCGTATGCGGGCCTACCTGGCGGATATCAACGATGGCTTCAACGAAGTCATCAATGGGATGAGCGTGATCCAGCAGTTTCGCCAGCAGGCGCGTTTTGGTGAGCGCATGGGATCGGCAAGCCGCTCCCATTACCTGGCGCGAATGCAGACGTTACGTCTCGATGGCTTCCTGCTGCGTCCTTTACTGAGCCTTTTTTCCGCGCTGGTGCTGTGCGGCCTGTTAATGCTGTTTGGCTTTAGCTCGGCCGGCACCATGGAGGTTGGGGTGCTGTATGCCTTTATCAGTTATCTTGGTCGCCTGAATGAACCGTTGATTGAGCTGACGACCCAGCAGTCGATGCTCCAGCAGGCGGTAGTGGCCGGGGAGCGTGTCTTTGAGCTGATGGACTGTCCACGCCAGACCTATGGCTACGACGATGAGCCGCTAAAAAGCGGATCTATTGATATCAACGATGTCTCGTTTGCCTATCGTGATGACCGTCTGGTGCTGCAGGACATTAGCCTGAATGTACCTGCCCGCAGTTTTGTGGCCCTGGTGGGGCATACCGGTAGCGGTAAAAGTACGCTGGCAAGCCTGCTCATGGGCTACTACCCGCTGACCAAAGGAGAAATCCGCCTGGATGGCCGGCCACTCTCCGCGCTGAGCCACAGCACATTGCGTAAAGGAGTAGCGATGGTGCAACAAGACCCGGTGGTGATGGCGGATACCTTCTTTGCCAACGTCACGCTGGGGCGTGATATTTCCGAGGAGCAGGTCTGGCATGCGCTGGAGGTGGTGCAATTGGCCGGGCTGGCGCGCGAAATGCCGGAGGGGATTTATACCCGCCTTGGCGAGCAGGGGAATAATCTCTCCGTCGGGCAGAAGCAACTGCTGGCGCTGGCGCGTGTACTGGTTGATACGCCGCAAATTCTGATTCTGGACGAAGCAACGGCGAATATCGATTCAGGCACCGAAAAGGCCATTCAGCAGGCGCTGGTGGCGGTCCGGCAGCACACGACACTGGTCGTGATTGCACACCGGCTGTCGACGATTGTCGAGGCGGAAACCATTCTTGTCCTCAATCGCGGTCAGGCCGTTGAACGTGGTACGCATCAGCAACTGCTTGAGGCAAAAGGGCGCTACTGGCAGATGTATCAACTGCAACTGGCAGGGGAGGAGCTTGCCGCCAGTGTTCGAGAAGAATCGCTAATCGCCTGATGCACCAAAATTAAGCATGCTACTAACAGGATCCGCTGTTGGTGCAAAAAAGTAACGCACCACGCACTGTCGTGGTGCGTTTTTCTTTTCCAGGAACAATCTGAACCATTCCCATTTTCATCGCTGCGCTATGACATCCTTCTTAGACGGCTTAACAGCCTGAAATTTTCCCGTTTTTCATTTTTGGCACACCGCTTGCAATATCTCATGCGTATTAGCTGCGGCCATTATCGATTTTCGACTGGAGGGGGATCTATGAAGCTGGTTACCGTGGTAATTAAGCCATTCAAACTGGAAGACGTTCGTGAAGCGCTGTCTTCAATTGGTATTCAAGGGTTAACCGTGACCGAAGTGAAAGGTTTCGGACGTCAGAAAGGACACGCTGAGTTGTACCGTGGTGCGGAGTACAGCGTTAACTTCCTGCCAAAAGTGAAGATTGATGTGGCAATTGCTGACGATCAGCTCGATGAAGTCATTGATGTCATTAGCAAAGCGGCCTACACCGGAAAAATTGGCGACGGCAAAATTTTCGTTGCCGAGCTGCAACGCGTCATTCGTATTCGTACCGGCGAAGCCGACGAAGCGGCACTGTAATACCTGGCACACAGTGAGGGGATGGGTAAAATGAAGAAAGCACTATTAAAAGCGGGTCTGGCCTCGCTGGCATTACTGCCGTGTCTGGCTATGGCAGCCGATCCGGTTGTCGTCGATAAAGCCGACAATGCCTTTATGATGATTTGCACCGCGCTGGTGCTGTTTATGTCAATTCCGGGCATCGCCCTGTTCTATGGTGGTTTAATCCGCGGTAAAAACGTCCTTTCTATGCTGACACAGGTTGCGGTTACGTTTGCACTGGTGTGCGTGCTGTGGGTGGTTTACGGCTACTCTCTGGCCTTTGGCACTGGCGGCAGCTTCTTCGGTAGCTTCGACTGGGTGATGCTGAAAAATATTGAGCTGAAAGCGCTGATGGGCACCATCTATCAGTACATTCACGTTGCGTTCCAGGGCTCGTTTGCCTGTATTACCGTCGGCCTGATTGTCGGTGCGCTGGCAGAACGTATCCGTTTCTCCGCAGTACTGATTTTCGTCGTGGTATGGCTGACGCTGTCCTACGTGCCGATCGCACACATGGTCTGGGGTGGCGGTCTGCTGGCAACCCATGGCGCCATGGATTTTGCGGGCGGTACAGTCGTTCACATCAACGCAGCCGTTGCAGGCCTGGTGGGTGCTTACCTGATTGGCAAACGCGTCGGTTTCGGTAAAGAAGCGTTTAAACCGCACAACCTGCCGATGGTGTTTACCGGTACGGCAATCCTCTACTTTGGCTGGTTCGGATTCAACGCGGGTTCTGCAAGCGCGGCGAACGAAATTGCGGGTCTGGCTTTTGTTAACACCGTCGTGGCAACAGCGGGTGCAATCCTCTCCTGGGTCTTCGGTGAGTGGGCGCTGCGCGGCAAACCGTCTCTGTTGGGTGCCTGTTCTGGTGCGATTGCTGGCCTCGTGGGTATCACCCCGGCGTGTGGTTACGTTGGTGTGGGTGGCGCGCTGATCGTGGGCATCGTTGCAGGCCTGGCGGGTCTGTGGGGCGTTACCGCGCTGAAACGCTGGCTGCGTGTTGACGACCCGTGTGATGTCTTCGGTGTTCACGGCGTGTGCGGTATCGTAGGTTGTATCATGACAGGTATCTTCGCAGCCACTTCACTGGGCGGCGTGGGTTATGCCGAAGGCGTGACCATGGGCCATCAGGTTCTGGTACAACTGGAAAGTATCGCCATTACTATCGTATGGTCTGGTATTGTCGCCTTTATCGGTTACAAACTGGCTGATATGACAGTGGGTCTGCGTGTTCCGGAAGATCAGGAACGCGAAGGGCTGGACGTCAACAGCCACGGCGAGAACGCCTACAACGCCTGATCGAACTGAGTTATCTCCTGAGCAACATAAGCCTCCCCATTGGGAGGCTTTTGTTATTGTACTGCGGTCAGACCGCCGCATCGCGGTTACGCATCACCCCTTCCTGGACGGTAGAGGCGACTAGGACACCATCCCGGTTGTAAAACTCTCCGCGGACAAAACCGCGTGCGCTCGATGCCGAGGTACTTTCCACGCTGTAAAGCAGCCAGTCGTTTAAATCGAAAGGGCGATGGAACCACATGGAGTGGTCGATGGTTGCCACCTGCATGCCTTTTTCGAGAAAACCTACGCCATGGGGCTGGAGCGCAACCAGCAGGAAGTGAAAGTCAGACGCGTAGCCGAGCAGATATTGCTGGACGCGTAAATCCTGCGGCAACGTGCCATTGGCGCGCATCCAGACCTGGCGGGTTGGCTCGGCGACGTGTCCTTTTAGCGGGTTGTGAAATTCCACGGGGCGGATTTCAATCGGTTTGTCGCCGAGAAATTTCTCTTTTACCAGCGGCGGTAAAAACGCAGACAGCTCGCGGGCAATTTCCGTTTCGGATTTCAACGACTCCGGTGCTGGTGCATAAGGCATCGCCTTTTGATGCTCATAGCCCGGTTCTGGTGCCTGGAATGACGCCGTCATATAAAAAATCGGTTTCCCGTTTTGAATGGCCGCCACGCGACGAGCGCTAAAACTATTACCGTCACGTAACACTTCGACGTCATAAATAATGGGTTTCTGGCTATCGCCCGGACGCAGAAAATAGCTGTGAAACGAGTGCACCAGTCTGTCTGCCGGTACGGTTTCTTTCGCCGCGTATAACGCTTGCCCAACCACCTGACCACCGAACACCTGGCGCAGACCTAAGTCTTCGCTCTGCCCTCGAAACAGACCTTCCTCTATTTTTTCCAGATTCAACAATGACAGCAGATTTGTAAGCGCCTGACTCATAGGTGTCCTCAATAAAAATAAAACCGACGCAGCGGATTCCTTGATCAGTATAACCTGGAAATAAAAGTGGTCCGATGGGTGCAATAATCTGAATAGATGGGGGTTTGCAGGCAAAAATCAGTGACATGTGCCACACTTGAACACGTTACGATGGTCCAACCACACATTCTGGCAGAAATCATTCTTGCTGGTGCATAGAAGATAAGGAGAACTCATGAAACTCGTGCACATGTTAAGTGGTTTAGCAGTCGCTGTAGCGCTGACTGCCTGCGCAAAAAAAGCCGCAGACATTCCAACGCCTGCACCAAACCCGCAGGCACCTGCGGCGAGTACGGCGGCGATAACCCAACCTAACGTCTCTGGTACGGTATGGATCCGCCAGAAAGTGGCGTTACCGCCGAATGCGGTCCTGACCGTCACTGTCTCTGACGCCTCCATGGCCGATGCGCCGTCTAAAGTGATTGCCCAAAAAGCGGTTCGCACCGAAGGTAAACAGGCGCCGTTTAGCTTTGTCTTGCCGTTTAACCCGGCAGACATCCAGCCTAACGCGCGTCTGCTGCTGAGTGCGGCTATTACCATTGATGACAAAATGGTCTTTGTAACCGATACGGTTAAAC
This sequence comes from Citrobacter sp. UYEF32, assembly GCF_040546205.1. Taxonomy (NCBI): domain Bacteria; kingdom Pseudomonadati; phylum Pseudomonadota; class Gammaproteobacteria; order Enterobacterales; family Enterobacteriaceae; genus Citrobacter; species Citrobacter sp. UYEF32. The sequence goes on from NZ_JBEPNI010000003.1 coordinate 238,740, forward strand.
CGATCATTAACCAGGGCGGTACGAAAGCTGACCTGACACTGGTTCCGGTCCAGCAGACCGCTATTCCATTGCAGTCAGGCGGTGGCGCGACAACTACCGTGCCTTCAACATCCCCAACCCAGGTAAGCCCTTCTACGGCAACGCCTGCACCAACGCAGATGTAATGTGCGTGCCTCCTCTCCTGCGGGAGAGGAGGTTTCAGTAAATCCAGCGATAGCGCTGCATATCAATTTGTCCATTGCCGGATACCGCTACACCTTCTTCCATTAATGCCTGGCGCTGACGTTGTAAATCCGGTCCGCTTAATGAAATTGAGCCGTGGCGATTAACCACCCGATGCCAGGGTAAAGTACTGCCCTCCGGTAAACGCTTTAGCACGCCACCGACCTGTCTGGCTGCACGTGGCGACCCCGCCAGCCTGGCGACATCACCATAGGTTGTGACATAGCCCTCTGGAATCGAGGCGACGATTTGCCATACCCGCTGTGGAAAAGAATCGTGATTATCCATACTGCCTTCCTGACTGACGAAAGGTCAGCATAAACAGCCTGGTCGTGACTGTGAAGGGGAGATTGCGCAAGAAATCGGCATCCGTCAGGGTGCGGCTTGCAATTGCGGCATGGGACATGGATAATGCGCCAGCGCGTTGGTTAACAACGCTCTCAATGGGGGCTCTGTTGGTTCTCCCGCAACGCTACTTTGTTTACCAGGTCAGGTCCGGAAGGAAGCAGCCAAGGCAAAGGACGTGTGTGCCGGGATGTAGCTGGCAGGGCCCCCACCCATTTCTGGTACCTTCTTTTATCTTGCCCTCTGTGCGCTTTCTGTTTTATGGTCAATTTACCGCCGCTTATGCAGAAAGGATGCCTGTGACCACACCGCAACTCACCACCGAACGATTACTCCTTCAGCCGCTGGTTTCCGCCGATGCGAAACAAATTCAACGTGTCTTCCCTCGTTGGGAGATTGTGCGTTACCTGATTGGCACGATCCCCTGGCCTTATCCGGACGATGGCGCTGCCCAGTATGTTAATCATGTCGCTTTGCCAGCGGCAGAAGCGGGAAAGGGCTGGTACTGGACGATTCGGCGTAAAGCCGAGCCAATGCAACTGATTGGCGTTATATGTCTGATGGACCTGCCCGATAATAATCGCGGATTCTGGCTGGTGCCTGAGTGGCAGGGGCAGGGCCTGATGTCAGAAGCCAGCGATGCGGTGACCCGCTACTGGTTTGAGGAATTAGATAAAGAGGTGCTACGTGCGCCAAAGGCGGCGGTGAACACACGGTCAGTTAATTTTTCGCAGCGTAGCGGTATGCGTCTGGTCCGTCGCGAAAAAGCACACTATGTGGCGGGTGAAATGGATTCCGAACTTTGGGAAATCACCCGCGAGGCGTGGCGGGATTTACAACGCTAACTCAGCGGTTGCCTCCGGTAACGGTGCTGCGCGATTTTTGAATTTCCATGGTGTTGCCTGCGGAGGAAACCAACGCCGTTTTAGTAGGGTAGAGATCCATATCCTGCATCTCTTTTTGCTAAGTGATAATTAGCGGTTAAGGTTCTTCTTATTCGCATTATGCTAGTGCTGGCGAAGGGCAAGTAAAGCAATTTGCTGACTCGTTACACCAACGCTACCTCGAAAAAACACGCCACCGTCACCCCTTTCCGTGGCTGCCGTTATCCATTGCCAACATTAATAATGCATTGTCATATATTTGAAATATTACTTTCACTTAAATGTCATAAAACAAGGTTAAAATATTTGTGGATATTTTTAATTTGTCATAAGCTTTTAATATAACTCTGGATCAGTATGTTAACTTCGTGTATTAATACTTTGCTAACTTCACACGGGAAGGGATAATCATGACCAGTGCGGTATTGAACGTCAAAATTGATCAGACGTTAAAAGAAAAGCTCCGTCATTACGCAGAAGAAAATAATGAGAACCTCAGTACGGCGACTGAAAAACTGCTGCTGTTGGCGTTTCAGTCAGTTGAACAGGGCGGAGTATCGGAAGAGGATATCGATAACCAACACCTTGAAGAAGAAAGTACTGCTCCATTAAATCCAAAAGAGATCAAGGCATTACGTAAACTTCTGAAGAAGAAAAAATGAACCAACAACTGCTCTCAACGGCCAGCAATTATTGCGAGGCCTGTGACCTGTTACGATCAGGTTTTGTTAAACATGTTCGTCTGAACTGGAATATTGGTAGCGATGAGTTCTTTCGCATCGCTACCGACTGGTGTGATGCTGGCGCAAAAATAAAAAAAGAAGGCGATAGTTTCGTTATTTCTATTAAAGGGTTTCCTATTCCGCGTCAGCAGTAATTGTATTGTCATGAAACTGTCATTTAAATTGCACTCAGTTTTGTGATGATGATACAAAATATAATTCAGTTGTAACCATCTCATCATCACGGACGATGTTTACGACGGGCCAGTCTGGCTCGTCGACATTTCTTATCCCCGCTTTGTTTGCCTGACGCGTATAGCTTTGCTGGCATTTCTTACACCTGCATAACAGTTGCTGGCGTAATCGGGTACACTGACGCGAAATCCGTCGCCAGATGAGTGCCATGAAAACCATTACGCTCTATGATGTCGCCCGCCTTGCCGGGGTCTCTTACCAAACCGTTTCGCGCGTTATCAATCAGGGCGAACATGTGTCTGCCCGGACGCGGGAGAAAGTGCTGGCGGCGATGGCGGAACTGCACTACATCCCCAATCGCGGGGCGCAGCAACTGGCGGGGAAACGGACCAAAACGCTGGGTCTACTGACTTCCGACCTGGCCCTGCATGCTCCCTCTCAAATTGCCTCGGCGGTAAAATCCCGCGCCACACAATCCGGCGTGAATGTGATCATTTCCATGCCGGAAGTGCAGGACACCCGGGGATGTACTGCTGCGTTGCAGGATCTACTGGCCCAACGGGTCGATGGGCTGCTGGTTAACGTTCCGCTGGATGATGAACAGGCAGAGGCCTTATCGGCACTGGCAGGCCCGGTGCCGGTCCTCTTCCTTGATGTCAGTGAAACGGCGGCCGTCAACAGTCTGATTTTTGATGCAGACCAGGGGGCACGGCTTGGCGCTGCGCACTTGCTGGAGCAGGGGCATCAGCGTATTGCGTTGCTGGGGGGGCCGCAGTCATCGGTCTCTGCAAGGGCAAGAATGTCAGGATGGCTGGCGGCACTGGCGGAGTCGGGGCTATCGCCCTGTGGCTGTGAATACGGCGACTGGAGCGCGGCATCCGGCTATGAAAAAGGGCATCTGCTTCTGGCGGCAGATACGCCGCCGCAGGCTATCCTGGTCGCCAACGATCAGATGGCCCTTGGCGTGATACGTGTCTGCGCGGAGCGGGGCTTAACAGTACCGGGCCAGATTTCAGTGGTCGGTTATGATGATACCGCCGACAGCGCCTGGTACTCACCGCCGCTCACGACCATCCGCCAGGCGTTCAAAATCGCGGGCGAGCGTAGCGTAGAATGGCTCCTTGCACGCCTCGCCGGTGACGATATCGGGATTGGCCAGACGCGGCTGCCGGTAACGCTGGTGGAGCGCGCCTCGACCTCACCGGTAACATCGATTAACGTCAGTGGCGAAACGCTGGCCAGACGACTGAATGAGCTGGCACAACTCGCCGCGCAGCTCGATCGGCGTTAACGCTTTTGTGATCCTTTTCGCTTTGCTGCTCGTAAAACCTTTACGTTAGCGCCGATTCGGTGCATTGTGCATAAAATTGTGAGCGCTTCGCAAAATGAGGTCAATATGTCTGTTTCCGCGTTAAGTTCGTTATTCGCTCGTCGGGACTGGGAAAACCCGGTCATCACGCACTGGCACCGTTTACCGGCGCACGCGCCAATGTCAAGCTGGCGGGATGTGGGCGAAGCGCTTCGTGATGAGGTGCCATCAACCCGTCGTTTACTTAACGGCGACTGGCAGTTTAACTTCTTTTCATCACCCGAATCTGTACCGGAAAGCTGGATTACGGCCGATCTCACCGATGCGGTGCGAATGCCGGTGCCGTCGAACTGGCAGATGCAGGGCTTTGATACCCCCATTTACACCAACGTGACCTATCCCATCGCGGTGAATCCACCGTTTGTACCGCAGGACAATCCGACCGGTTGTTACTCGCTCACATTTGATGTCGAAGAACAGTGGCTGACGAACGGGCAAACGCATGTTGTTTTTGATGGGGTCAACTCCGCGTTTTATCTCTGGTGTAATGGCCAGTGGGTCGGCTATTCCCAGGATAGCCGCCTGCCTGCGGAATTTGATCTGAGCAACGTGCTGGTGGCCGGGGAAAATCGTCTGGCGGTTATGGTGCTGCGCTGGTGCGATGGTAGTTACCTTGAAGACCAGGATATGTGGCGCATGAGCGGCATTTTCCGTGATGTCTCCCTGCAACATAAACCCCATACCCGCATTGCCAATTATCACTACACCACCCAACTGAATGCGGAATTTACCCACGCGCAATTGCAAACGGAGATAACGCTCGCCGGGGAATTTGCTGGCTGCCAGGTGGTCGTCGCCTTGTGGCGAGGGGATGAGAAAATCGCTGAGGCCAGCCAGAGACCGGGTAGCGCAGTGGTGGATGAGCGCGGAGCCTGGGCCGAACGCGTAAGCGTGACGATGCCCGTTGAGCGACCGCTACTGTGGAGCGCGGAAACGCCTGAGTTGTATCGTTTGACGATGGCGCTGTATGACGGTGAAAACCATCTGCTGGAAGTGGAAGCGTGCGATGTGGGCTTCCGCCATGTTGAGATCAGCGAAGGGTTGCTGAAACTGAACGGTCAGCCGCTGCTGATCCGTGGCGTCAACCGCCATGAACACCATCCGGAAAACGGTCAGGCGATCGATGAAGCCACGATGCGCCGCGATATCGAACTGATGAAGCAGCACAATTTCAATGCCGTACGCTGTTCACATTACCCCAACCACCCGCTGTGGTATCGCCTGTGCGATCAGTACGGGCTCTATGTGGTGGATGAAGCAAACATTGAAACGCACGGCATGGTACCGATGAGCCGTCTGGCGGATGATCCGCAATGGCTACCGGCGATGAGCGAGCGTGTTACCCGCATGGTGCAGCGCGATCGTAACCATCCGTCGATCATTATCTGGTCGCTGGGAAATGAATCTGGTCATGGCGCGTCGCATGACGCGCTCTATCGTTGGGTGAAAACCACCGATCCAACACGTCCGGTACAGTACGAAGGCGGTGGCGCCAATACTGCGGCAACAGATATCGTCTGCCCGATGTATGCCCGCGTCGATCAGGATCAACCGTTCCCGGCGGTGCCGAAATGGTCGATAAAAAAATGGGTCGGAATGCCGGATGAAACCCGTCCGCTGATCCTTTGTGAATATGCGCATGCCATGGGCAACAGCTTCGGCGGGTTTGCCAAATACTGGCAGGCTTTCCGCGCTTACCCCCGTCTGCAGGGCGGGTTTGTCTGGGACTGGGTTGACCAGGCGCTGACCAAACTCGATGAAAACGGTGAGCCATTCTGGGCCTATGGCGGTGATTTCGGCGATACGCCAAATGACCGACAGTTCTGCATGAACGGGCTGGTCTTCCCGGACAGAACCCCGCACCCGGCGCTCTATGAAGCGCAACGCGCCCAGCAGTTTTTCCAGTTCCAACGGGTCAGTACCTCACCGCTGGCAATCGAGGTAACGAGCGAGTATTTATTCCGTTCGACGGATAACGAAGTTCTGCGATGGTCTGTTACCCGTGATGGCGAGGTGCTGACGCAAGGGGAGGTGGTGCTGGCGATTACCCCGCGGGGAACCCAGCGTATTGAACTTAACTGCCCGCCTTTGGCCGCGCAATCGGGGGACGTCTGGCTAAATGTGGATATCTATCAGCGTGATGCGACAAGCTGGTCACCCGCCCAGCACCGCTGCGCCTGGGATCAGTGGCAACTGCCGACAGCGCTCGCATTACCAGGAGAAAAAGCCGCACAACCGCGGCCCGCGTTACAGACTGACACTGCACATTTCGTGATTGAGCAGGGCGTGCATCGCTGGCAGTTCAGCCGGACGAACGGCCATCTGACGCAGTGGTGGCGTGATGGTCAACCGACGCTCCTTGCGCCGGTACTTGATAACTTTACCCGCGCTCCGCTGGACAATGATATCGGCGTCAGCGAGGCCACGCGCATCGATCCCAATGCGTGGGTGGAGCGCTGGAAAGCGGCGGGAATGTATGACCTGACGCCAGTGTTGTTGCAGTGCGAGGCGCTGGAAAACGCCACCGATGTGGTCATCGCTACGCGCCATGCCTGGCAGTACAACGGGCAGACGCTGTTTATCAGTAAAAAAACCTGGCGAGTGGCTGGCGATGGCGTTCTGCATGGCGATGTTCAGGTGCAACGCAATCTGGATGTGCCGCCGCCTGCGCGTATCGGCTTGCAGTGTCAGCTTGCTGAGGTTGCAGAGCAGGTCAGTTGGCGGGGACTTGGGCCGCATGAAAACTACCCGGATCGCAAACTGGCCGCGCGGCAGGGTCGTTGGACATTACCGCTCGCGCAACTGCATACGGACTATATTTTCCCGACCGAAAATGGCCTGCGTTGCGACACGCGCGAGGTGAATTATGGTGCGCATCGTCTGAACGGGCAGTTCCACTTTTCCATGAGTCGCTACAGCCAGCAGCAATTAAGGGAAACCTCTCACCGCCATTTGCTGCGCGAAGAGGCCGGATGCTGGCTGCAACTGGATGCCTTTCACATGGGGCTCGGTGGCGACGACTCCTGGAGTCCGAGTGTGTCCCCGGAATTTATCCTCAGCGACGATGTCGTGCGCTACACCTTCTGCTGGTCTCAGGGCTAAACTTAGTCAGCCAGACGCAGCGGGAATCGTCCCGCTGCGCGGTTCACTTCGGAGGCTCACTCATGAAGTATGTCGATGGGTTCGTGGTGGCGGTTCCGGCAGATAAGAAAGACGCTTATTTGCAACTCGCGGCCAGGGCCGCCCCGCTGTTTAAAGCGTTTGGCGCAACGCGGATTGTGGAGTGTTGGGCCGACGACGTTCCGGCTGGAAATTTCACCGACTTTCGTCGGGCGGTAAAAGCAGAAGATCATGAAGAGGTGGTTTTTAGCTGGATTGAATATCCCTCTAAAGAGGTGCGCGATGCCGCCAATCAAAAAATGATGGCCGATCCCCGCATGCGTGAGCTGGGAGACCAAATGCCTTTCGATAGCAAGCGTATGATTTATGGCGGCTTTGTCCCATTGCTGGACGAATGAGCCTCAGGACACTTCTCTAACCATCCCCTCTGGCGTAATGCAGGGCTTGCGGTATGTCGGCTGAGAGCCGTCTGAGACCCTGTACTTTGCCAGCCCAGTGTCATGATGCTCTTTTCACGCTGCGGATGCGCACCACCGGACTGTATTTCAGCCAGTGGCGCACATCATGCAGCGGTGAGAATGGCTTTTTCATTGCGCGATCTCCACGAGTAAACCCGTTTCACAGGTCACAAACTCAGGAGATATTCCGGTTGCTTTCTGCCCAGCACAGAAACGCGTCTTTCGGCAGCGCTTTGCTGTATAGCCAGCCCTGGCCGTACTGCACGCCATGTTCGCTAAGCCATTTGAGCTGGCCTTCGGTCTCGATACCTTCGGCCACCATCGCCAGCTTTAGCGCTTTGGCCATTTCGATGATATGGGTGGTCATGTTTTTGTATTCCAGCGCATCCACAAAGGATTTGTCGATTTTGATAATGTCGACATCCAGATTTTGCAGATAACTGAGGCTGGAGTAACCCGTACCAAAATCGTCAATATAGATGGCATGTCCGGCCGCACGTAATGCTGTGATGGTGGGCATGCAGGTTGTGGGATCGGCAAAACCATGTTCGGTCACTTCCAGCGCGATTTGTGACGGCGAAATTTGCCAGTCATTAACCCGTTGCTGTAACTGTGCCGGAAGCGTCAGGGTTAAGAGATCGGAGGGCTCAAGGTTAATGGAGACATGCAGATCCGGGTTCTTCTGTAGCCAGGGTCCCATGTCCTCAAACACTTTTTCGATAATCACTTTTGTCAGTTGCGGCATCAGCCCCGTTTGCTCAGCCAGCGGAATAAAGGTGTCCGGCGCGAGGTAACTGCCATCCGACTGTCGCCAGCGGGCCAGCGCTTCCGCACCGACAATCTTCCCGTCTGCCAGCGTCACAATTGGCTGGTAGAACATCTCAATTTCCCGTGCGCGAATGGCATCCTGCATACGGTGTTGCGGTGATTGCAGGCGACGCAGCATGCGCAATAAAAAGAAGGCCAGCACCAGGCTCAGCAGCAGGCCAACAGGCACCCAAATTACCAATAACCGATGCCAGCTCTCCTTAAGCGGCGTCAGCGATGCCCAGGTGATGATGGTCACCCCCAGTTCGGGCACCTGTAACGTATTCCACGCTTCGCCGCCGATAAGCCTTTGAGTAGGGGTAGTGAGGTCAATCTGCTTTAGCATCTCCGGATCCAGCGTACGGTTGCTGGCAATCACCCGTCCGCTGTTCGTCCCGACCAGCGCAATATTGATAGGCCACGGGCCATACGAGAGCACATCAATAAAAGAGAGTGGATCGGTAATAACAATATAGCGACGAGTGCCAAGGCCGACCATTGCACGTGTCAGGCCCAAATCGTTATGGCTGGTCAGCCAGGCGCGAAAACCATCTTTAGTTACCCTTTGCGGCGCAGGAAAGGGAGCGCTGCTGCTGTTTCTCTCCAGTGAAGAACAAAGCGGGATCGTTCCTTCGAGGTAAATGACCTCCTGGACATAACGGAATGTATAAGAGATACGTCGCATGGCCAGCAGGTGATCCTGACTACACGAAATACCATCGTAAGTTTCCAGTTGACGCAAGGCCGTTTTCCCCTGGCTCACCACGCGGTCAGCACGCATTTTTACTAATGCGGAGAAAGTATTGAGTTCGTTCATAAACGACTCTTCAGCCTGGCGATGCGCCAGCCAGACGCTTAAAGCCACCGGCAAGAGAACGGCGAACAGCAGTACGCCTGTAATAAGGCTAACTAATCGTCGGTTTGTCATGACCAAAAATCCCTGTTTGATACTGAGAAACAAGCGTATTTGAGACCAGCAAGTGTTATAACACGCGTCAATGAGTGATTTCTTTCAGGAATTGCAGGGATGAAGAAAAAAGAATTTGTGACGCAGGATCTCTTAAGTAAAATTTATCAAAATAACGACGCCGGCCCACGCAAACTCCCCCCTGAAAGGCAGCTAGCCGAAGAGTATGGCGTCTCCCGTTTTACCATCCGCCAGGCGGTCGAAAAGCTGGCAAGTATTGGCGTCGTGCGGATCGTACAAGGTTCCGGGATCTGGATTAACGAGCAGGCGCGCAACAACCCGCTGGTCTATAACTCCATCACTGAAAAGCGTTTCGATCAGATCCGTTTTCGGCTGATTAGCCTGCACAAGAAACGTCCCGATCGCGATGAACAGCAGATCTTTGGGCTGACGGATGACAGCTTTATCTGGCAATTTTGTCGGCTGCGCTTTGTGGATGAAGAGGCCGTACAAATTGAAATCTCCCGTATGCCTGCTGCTGATTTTGCCGATCTGAATCAACAGATCATTGAGAGTTCACTGCAACAGTATGTCTTAGGCAAGGGGTATCAAATCTCACATATGCTGACGACCTACCGGGCGGTTAATGTGAGTCGTGAACAGGCGGCGCTGCTGGGTTGCAAGAAAGGCAGCCCGGCGATGCACATCAGTAATCGCGGGATTCTGGACGGCGGCAGGGTGTATGAAATTAGCGATATTATCGACATCAACTACACCTGCACCTATGTGATCCCGCATAACCGGGCGAACCTTGCCTTCCGTAAAGGCGACACCTGATTTAGGGCGTGTGGATTGCGCCATCCGGCAGGCGACTTTGCGTCCATTCATGCGGGCGGTACACCACCGGGTAACGCAGACCTTCCTCTTCATTAAAGGTCACGCCAATACCCGGCGTTTGCGGCGCATAGACAAAACCGTCTTTCACCACCGGAGCGCCGGGGAAGACGTTGTCGGTTTGTACGGAGCGTGGAATGTACTCCTGTATGGCCGCGTTATGCAGATGAATATTGAGGTGCGTATTCACCGCGACGCCAATGGGTGACATATCGCCCGGACCATGCCAGGCGAGGCGTACGCCAAAGGCCTGACACAGTATGGCCAGTTTTAACGCCGGGGTGATGCCGCCGATTTGCGAAATATGGCAGCGAATAAAATCTATACGCCGGTTCACTATCACATCGTGCCACTCGGCCGGATTATTAAAGAGCTCCCCCATCGCCAGCGGCACACAGCTATGCTGGCGTACCTGTTCAAGCCAGGCGCTCTGCTGCGGCGGTAAAATATCTTCAATGAAATAGGGCTGATACGGCTCAAGCTGCTTTGCCAGTTGTATCGCCTGCTGGGGGAAAAGACGTTCGTGCACATCATGCAGAATGTGCAGGCTAAAACCGTATTTTTCCCGCAGCGCCTTGAACATGGCGACGGTGTTGTCCATATATTCTTGCTGATCGAACCAGGCGCCGGGCGTTGGGTTTTCCGGCGTATGTAACTGCGCTGGCGTGCCGCCGTAGAAACCCAACTGGCAGCGAATATGGCGATAACCCTGTTCGCGCAGGCGGTCTACGCTGGCAAAGAGTTCCTCCAGTGTTTCACCGCTGGCATGGCTGTAAGCGGCGATGGCATCCCGGGATTGCCCGCCAAGCAGTTGATAAAGCGGCATACCGGCTAGCTGGCCTTTGATATCCCATAGCGCCATATCGACGCCAGAAATCGCGTTATTCATCACCGGACCGTTTCGCCAGTAGGCATTGACGTTCATCATTTGCCAGAGGTCTTCAATGTGGTTGGCGTCACGGCCGATCAGAAGAGGCTTTAGATACTCATCGACCATGGTTTTGACCGCCAGCGGACGTTGCTGAAAGGTGGCGCAGCCGTGGCCTGTGATGCCTTTATCGGTCATTACCCGCACGGTAATCAGATTATGTCTGTCGGGGCGAGTGATAAAACATTCGATATTGTTAATTACGGTTGGCGTCACTGGGAAACTCCTTTACAACGACGTGATATGCCGGAATGGGTATTATCATCTCCTTAATTTTGCGCTGAGGTAAACCGTTTTTTTGATAAATTTTTTGGTCAGTTATTCCTTTTAAATTTAATTGAAAACCGTACCAATTTTGATTTTTATGTCTTTTTAAGTGTTATGTGGTGGCAATTTGTGATGCTCATCATGTTTTATTGGTTTGTTTAGTTTTCTCTCTTTCTCTACCCTTGGATACAGATATTAAAACGACAATATTCCTGCAGGAGCATTTATGGGGACGCAAGAAGCCATCAACAATATTATCCGTCTGGTCGGTGGGCAGGATAATATCAACAATGTATGGCACTGCATGACACGCTTACGCTTTGATCTGGTTGATGATAATAAAGTTGATCAAGGCGCCATCAAGGCATTGCCGGGGGTTCTGGGTGCACAACTGCAAAGCGACCAGTTCCAGATTGTTATCGGGCCGAAGGTCAATAGCTGGTATGAGCAAATGCTGACGGTGCTGGGAAAAGCCCCGCAAGGCGAGACGCATATCAAAGGGCGTAAAAGCTTGGTCTCGATGTTTATGGATACGGTATCCGGCGTTTTTGGCCCTATCGTGCCTGCGATTGCCGGTGCGGGGATGATTAAAGGCCTGCTGGCCGGGCTGATAGCCCTGAAAGTGGTGTCGGCGAAAAGCGACACCGTGGTGGTGATTGATTTGATCGCCAGCGGTGTCTTTTATTTCCTGCCGTTTTTCCTGGCGGTCTCGGCGGCAAAAATTTTCAAGACCAATGAGTACCTGGCAGCGGCAGTCGCAGCCTGTCTAATGTATCCGTCGCTGATCGATGCCGCAAAAGCCCTGGCGGCGCATCAGGAAGGGGCGGTGAGTGCCTTCTGGCTACTCAACGCGCTACCGGTTTCAGTGTTTAACTACGCCTCAAGCGTAATTCCGGTCATTTTCTCTATTCTGGCACTGAGCTATATCCACCGCTGGGTGGACAGGATAATGCCGGACGTATTAAAAACGGTCTTCACGCCTACGCTGACTTTGTTCCTGGGGGCGCTGGCGGCGCTGGTGATTATCGGGCCGATTGGGATCTGGTTGGGGAAAGCGCTGGCTTTCTTTATTCAGGGACTTTTCGGTATTTCAGCCAGTTTTGCCGGGCTGGTCGTGGGGGCCATTCGCCCGGTAGCCATTCTCACCGGCATGCATCACGCCATGACGCCCATCGCCTTGCAAAATTTTAGTGAGCATGGCTATGACATGCTGATGCCGATGATGTTTATGGCGAATATGGCGATTGCCGGTTCGACGTTCGCCATCTGGCGAATAAGTAAAAACCGTCAGGAGAGAACGGTGACCCTGTCGGCGGCGATCTCCGCGCTGTTGGGGATTACGGAACCCGCACTCTTTGGTGTCCTGACGCGTTACAAAAAGGCGTTTATTGCCGCCACGGTGGCCAGTTCCCTGGCCTCTGCGTTTATCGCCTTCTTTGGCGTGCGGTTGTATGGCTATATTTTATCGAGCATTTTTAGCCTGCCGGCGTATATCGGCCCGTACTTCGTCTTTGCGCTCTCCGGGGTGGCGATGGCGCTGGTGCTCTCCTTCCTGCTGACCACTGTACTGGTCGGCAACGACGCGGTGGAATAACTTACCGTCGGTGCGCCAGACGGCGCACCAGGCGATCGCCTGCCATCTGCACCCCCTGTACCATTGCCAGTAAAATCACCACGGTACCCACCATCACCTGATCGTTAAAGCGCTGATAGCCATAACGAATAGCGAGATCGCCCAGTCCACCGCCGCCAATAACGCCCGCCATAGATGAGAAGCCAATCAGCATCACAACGGTGAGCGTAATGCCCGCGAGCAGCGTTGGCAGCGCTTCAGGCAACAGGGCTTTCGCAATCACATGCCAGACGTTACCCCCCATCGACAAAATGGCTTCGATGCGTCCGTAATCCACCTCATCCAGCGCGCTTTCCGTCAGCCGTGCAAAGAAGGGAAACGCGCCAATGGTGATAGGCACTATCGCGGCGGTGCTGCCAAGAGTGGTACCGATCAGCAGGCGCGTGAAGGGGATAAGCGCTATCAACAACACGATAAATGGCAGCGAACGCCCGAAATTGACGACGGCCCCCAGCAGCGCATTGACACGTGGTAAGGGGAACAGGCCATCACGGCGCGAAAGAAACAGAATAACGCCCAGCGGCAGGCCGATCAGCACGGTAAACAGCGACGCCAAAGCAACCATGTATAACGTCTCCAGCGTGCCGTTGAGCAGCAGCGGCCAGAGGTCTTCCCAACTCATGCTACCCCGCATAAAGGCCTCCCGTTAAAACCGTGGCGGGCAAGGAAATCCTGCTCAGCCTGTGGATCGTGCAATAGCGCATGGCGCAGTTTGGACCAGGGCGCAACCAGCAGATCGGCGATTTTGCCGCTCTCCCGTACTTCGCCGTTTTCCAGCAATGCCGCGTGATCGCACAGAGTTTTTACGACATCCAGTTCATGGGTGATCAGCACGATGGTCAAATTCAGCTTCTGGTTGATGTCTGCCAGCAGCGCCAGGACAGACGCGGTGGTTTCCGGATCCAGCGCGCTGGTGGCTTCATCGCACAACAGCACATCCGGCCTTGCCGCCAGCGCCCGGGCGATACCGACACGCTGCTTTTGCCCACCGGAAAGTTGCGAAGGAAAAGCATCGGCTTTATCGCTCAGGCCCACCAGATGCAGTAGCTCTTCCACACGTGCATGGCGCAGCGGTTTCGGCACGCCAGCGATTTCCAGCGGAACGGCGACGTTATCCGCCACCGTACGCGCGTGTAGCAAATTGAAATGCTGGAAAATCATCCCGGTGCGCAGCCGATGCTCGCGCAAACCGGCTTTATCCAACTGCGTAATGTCGCTGCCGTTGATGATGATGCGGCCCGAAGTGGGCCGCTCCAGCAGATTCAGGCAACGGATTAAGGTGCTTTTCCCCGCGCCGCTGCGGCCCAGGATGCCGTAAATCGCCCCTCTGGGGACATGCAGCGACACGTTGTTCAGCGCCGGTCGGCCTGTTCCGGCATAGGTTTTACTCAGCCCTTCAATATCAATCATGACTGCGGGGCAACCGGGATCACCGAGCCGTTGTAGGTTTTACGAATGAACTCTGCCACTTGAGGAGAGGTGAGATCTTTGGCCAGTTCTTTGATGCGTGGGTCGTTTGCCAGCGACGGGTTGGTTACCAGAATATTGGCATACGGGTTATGCTCCGCACTCTCCAGTCCCAGCGCATCTTTGGCGGGCGATAAACCTGCTTCCAGCGCGTAGTTGCCGTTGATCACCGCCAGGGCGACATCATCCAGCGAGCGCGGGATCTGTGGGGATTCCACTTCGAGGATCTTTAAGTGTTTCGGGTTCTCAACGATATCTTTTGGTGTGGCCAGCGTGCTTGCCGGATCGGTAAATTTCGCATCCAGTTTGATTAACCCCTGGCTTTGCAGCAGGAACAGTGCACGGCTCAGGTTAGTGACATTGTTCGGGACCGCGACGGTGGCGCCATCCGGTACCGATTTAAAATCTTTGTATTTGTGCGAATAGATGCCCAGTGGTTCGATATGTACCGTGGCGGCGACGGCAAAGGTTTTACCCAGCGCTTTTTCCTGGCTTTTCAGGTAAGGCACATGCTGGAAATAGTTGGCATCCACATCACCACTCGCCAGCAATTCATTGGCATTTGCGCCACTGGTCAGTTCAACGATTTTGATATCCAGTTTCGGATCCAGTTTTTTGACATAGTTCAGGATCTCCGCGTGTGGAACCGGGTCCGCTGCGATACGCAGTGCTTCTGCCTGTGCAGTACCCCATGCCAGAGAAAGAGACAACGCTACCCCTGCCAGTTTAAAAGCGGCATATTTCATGGTGTTTTTCCTGTGTTGTTATGGTTTATACGATCAATTGTTCACTGCGCTCACGCAGTACATCGCGGTAATAACGTTCGGCGACATCCGGGTGCGAACGTAAACGCCCTTTCAGGTAGTTCCAGCCGACATCGCGTAAAAGTGGGTTTTGTGGATCGCTTTCCGGCCCTTGCGCCTCACGCGCCAGCGCTTCCGGCAGGGCGTAAACGGGAACCACGGCGTCCAGTTGTGCGCCAAGGAAAAAGGCAATCGACAGGCGATCTTGTCCGGCGGGCGGCGATACCACACGGTGGACCGTGGCGCGTAAATAGCCATTGGTCGCCAGCTCCAGCAGCTCACCGATATTGACCACAAAACTACCCGGCAGCGGTACGGCATCGATCCAGTGATCGGGGGAGACTTCGACCTGCAATCCTTTTTGCTCGTCCTGGAGCAGGAAACTCAGAAACCCGGAATCTTTGTGTGCGCCGACACCCTGATTACTCTGGGTGTTATCCTGACCGGGATAGCGAATCAGCTTGATATGTTCATTGGGTTTGTCGCCATACAGTGCGTCGAAGGCATTAGCAGGCAGGCGTAGCGCTTCGGCAAAGGCACGCAGCAGCACAATGGCCATCTCGGTCATCGACTTTTGCCAGTCGAGCAGCGTGGTTTTCAGCTCTGGTTGCTCCGCTGGCCACAGGTTCGGCCCCTGCAAGCGCCGCCAGCGCGGGTCGCTGTCGCTCAACAGCAGTTCCGGGCGTTCCGCGCCGATATCGAACTGTTCTCGCCAGTCTGGTTTACCACGGGTGATTTCCGATGCCGCGCGGTTGTAGCCGCGAAAATGGGGGGAGTGAATCATCGCCACCTGCTGTTTTTGCTCATCGCTGAGGGCAAAAAAGCGGCGGGCTTCGTGTTGAACGGCGCGCTGCAGCTCGTCATTCACACCGTGATTAATAAGATAAAAAAAGCCGATGTCGCGTGCGCTGGTGCGCAGCTGATCGAGAAAGGCATCACGTTCAGCGGGGTTGAAGTAACGGGCCAGATCGAGGATGGGTAATGTTGTCGCGTTCATTGTGTTCTCCGAATAGTCGTTCGCAGGTGATCATTTTTAGAGTCCGGGGTTGGGCACAACAGCAGCGCATCATGATGCTTTCCTCACAAGTGATTTAGATTCAGCTTGCCTTAAGGCAAAAAAATCAACCAATAACATTCTTTTCTAATTTATGACCGTGCAGGGTTCGTTGCTTTTGCGAAAAATGCATTTAGCGCAGGAGTTGCTTAGGGAAAAGAATTTCGCTAGACTTTTGTTATGTTATAACAATACATGTGAGAGCAAAATGAAACCTGATATCCATCCGCACTACCGCACGGTGGTGTTTCATGACACCAGCGCGAACGAATATTTTAAAGTCGGTTCAACGATCAAAACCGATCGCGAGATTGAACTGGAAGGGGTGACATACCCTTACGTGACTATTGACGTCTCTTCTGTTTCCCATCCGTATTACACCGGTAAACAGAAAGTGGTGGGTAATGAGGGAAGCGCGGCGCGTTTCCAGCAGCGCTATGGGCGTTTTATTGGCACAAAAAGAGGCTAACGCATGCAGGTACTGAACTCGTTACGCAGTGCGAAACAACGCCACCCTGACTGCCAGATAGTCAAGCGCAAGGGGCGTTTGTATGTGATTTGCAAATCCAATCCGCGTTTTAAAGCTGTGCAGGGAAGAAAGAAAAAGCGTTAATCGCGCAGGCTCTCAAGGGATTGCAACTGTTTGCCGTCGGCAGTGAAATTTCCGGCGGCAAGCCACTGTCGAAACGCCTTATCCAGGCGTGGCCATTCGCTATCAATAACAGAAAACCAGTCGGTATCCCGATTGTGTCCTTTCTGAACCAGCGCCTGGCGAAATCGCCCTTCATACTGAAAGCCCAACCGAAGTGCGGCACGACGGGACGGTTCGTTCAGGCTATTACATTTCCATTCGTAGCGGCGATACCCCAGCGTCTCCAGGGCATATCGCATCAGTAGCCACTGCGCTTCCGTAGAGGCGCGGGTGCGCATAAGCAGAGGAGAGAAATGCACACTGCCCACCTCAATAACGCCATTGGCGGCGTCAATACGCATGAGCGAAAGTGTACCGACAGGCGACTGCGTGCGGTTATCGATAACCGTGAAATGAATAGGGTCCTTTAATTCACAGACGCTTGTTACCCATGCGGTGAAGGCGTCGGGATCGGTTTCCGGTTCACGCAGCAGCCAGGTCCAGCTTCGGTCATCTCCGGCCAGACGATGGGCGGCAAACAGTGCCGGCGCGTGTTCGACTCTCAGCGGCTCCAGGCGGCAGTACTGGCCTTCAAGCGTCACGCGTTCAGGAAAAGGGCGGGGCTGCCAGTCGGGAAGGGCATCGCCCACGGGTTGTCCGTATTGATTCAGTTGGCTCATAGTGGCTCCTCTTTGCGATTCACCTAGCGTAGAATTTCACTGGTTCCATAAGAAGTGCCATCAAACTATATTTTCATGGGTCCACTAAGGAGCGGCGCGATGAATATTCCCGATGACGCTTTACAGGCACTGCTGCGCCCGGCGCTGGCTGAACGTGCCGGATTAACGCGGCAGCGGGCGCTATATATGGCACTGCGGGATGCTATCCGTGGTGGAACGTTAAAAGCGCATTCGCTGCTACCGGGCTCACGCGTGCTGGCAAAAACACTCGCCGTTTCCCGAAATACGGTAAACGCCGCGCTCGAACAACTCGCTATCGAGGGCTTCGTTCAGCGTGAACGGCAGGGAACACGGGTATTGATGTTGGCCAGTGCGCCTGTTGTACGTAACACGCCTGTGATATCCCTCGCACAACGGGTCCGGACCCTGCCGCAAGGGGTGAGGCGAAATTCCCCCGCACTTGCTTTCTCCCCCGGTCTACCGGCGGTGAACTATTTCCCCACGGCAATCTGGCGAAGGCTGAGTGAGCGCGTCTGGCGTGACGAGGGCAGTGCGCTGCTGGGTTATGGCGAGTCTGGCGGAGAGCGGCGACTGCGCGCGGCTATCGCCCGACATCTCGCGCTGGCCAGAGGCATTCATTGTGACGTCGAGCAGATTGTAATTACCGAAGGCGCCCAGGATGCGCTGATGTTATGTGTTCATCTTCTCTGCGATCCGGGAAACAGTGCCTGGGTAGAAGAGCCGGGCTATAACGGTGCAAAAAGCGCTTTTCTGGCAGCCGGGTTGCAAGTGAAAGGGATCCCGGTGGATGAAGAAGGAATGACGCTGGTGGAGACGATAACGCCGCCGCGCATTATCTATACTTCGCCGTCACATCAATATCCGCTGGGCTATGTGATGAGTGCTGCCCGTCGTTTGCAGTTGCTGGAGGCGGCCGCGCGGACCGGAAGTTGGATCATCGAAGATGATTATGACAGTGAGTTTCGCTATCACGGCGATCCGGTACCTGCCATGCTGGGAATGATCCCCAATCCACCGGTGGTCTATCTGGGAACATTCAGCAAGACGCTGTTTCCATCGTTACGTATTGGTTTTATGGTGATGCCGCCTGCGTTGGCGAACGCGGCGGCACCGGTTATCAATAGTCTGTTGCGCGGTGGGCATCGTAGCGAGCAACTGGCTCTGGCGCATTTTATTGAGGATGGTCACTACGCGCGCCATCTGGCGGCGATGCGCCGATTGTACCGTAAACGACAGGCACAACTGCGTGAGGCATTACAGAACGGTCTTGATCTGGAACATCGGGTGTTGGGAGGCGAGGGCGGGCTCCATTTGACGCTTTCAGTACCGGGAATGAATGACCTGAATGTTGTGCGTGAGGCGCGCGGGTTTGGTCTTGCGCCTCATGCATTAAGCCGTTTTTATTTACAGCCATCACCAGCATCAAATGGGCTGGTTCTCGGCTACGGTAATACCTCTGCCAGCCTGTTTCCCGGCGGTGTTCGTACGCTGGCGCGGCTGATTACGCAGTCTCGGGGCGGGTAAGGGTAAATACGTCGTAGAAAGAGAGTTCCCCCTTGCGGGATAACATCTGCTGGAGCTGTGTTTTACGCGTAGTATCGACCGCAGGCGAAGTAAGGATGGCGCTGATAAGCTCTTGCGGCACATAACGCGTGTTGTACCATTCGCCGTTATAACAGACGCGAAAATCGAGCACATCGATATCTTCGTAGCGATAGCGCGGATAGACATCAAAGAAAAAGAAGCCATTCAATAAGACGAATAGCACCACCAGCAGCCACACGGAGTCCACCAGTGTTTCTGATTGCAACATAACGGCAAGCGTGGCCAGCCAGGCTATATACATGCCGACAAACAGGCCCGGATGTTTGCGAATAAAGCTGATGCTAAAGCGCGGACGGTTGTCTCGCTTTTCGCGCTGGTTAATGTCGTCGATTGTTTCGCTGAGCAGCCGCTGGATCTCTGTCATCTCACGCCTTCGTCTTTGGGGATATACCGATTAGAGCGTATTTTAGGTTGCCATTTTGTGTGAAAAAAGTAACAGTTTATCGACAAAAAAAGATAACAGTTAAATTGCTTCACCCGGAATGGCTTTAATAACTCGGGCGGGGTTGCCACCGACCACCACATTCGGCGGAACGTCTTTTACCACCACCGCACCGGAGGCGATAACCGCATTATCGCCAATGGTCACGCCTGGATTGATTACCGCACGTCCACCAATCCAGACGTTATTGCCAATGCGAACCGGTTTGCCGTATTCGAGACCGCTGTTGCGCGCATTGGCCTCCAGCGGATGTGTTGCCGTATAGATATGTACACCTGGCGCTAACATACAATTGTCGCCAATATGGATGGGGCAGACATCCAACATGACACAATCAAAATTGGCGTAAAAATCCTTACCCAGGAAAATATTGTAGCCATAATCACAGCGAAAGTTTGGTTCGATATAAACACCTGAACTTTGGCCGAGTAATGCAGCAAGAATCGCACTGCGTTCCGCTTTTTCGTCAGGGGCCGAATGGTTATAACGATGAAGCAGCGCTCTGGCATGCATGCGGTCAGCTCGCAGCGTATCGTCCGCAGGTCGATACGGTAAGCCGGAAATCATTTTAACTTTTTCTTCGCTCATGAAGATAACGTGCGCCTGCTAATGCCGCTGGATAAAAAATTAAAACCGTAAATAAACGTCGGGAAGACTTAGCGTACGAATTTCCACACAGAAGGAGGAATTTTGTCATACAGTTTATTCATGGTTAGCTCAGCCAGACGATGATCGGCTGCTGAATAAAACACCGTCAGTTCATGGTCAGGCAGTTCGTATTTATTTTTTTCAATAACGCGTTCGAGCGTGTCAATTGTCTGACAACGTCGTAATCGCATCAAATAATCAATTTTGGTTAATGGCTTATCAGACATGATTTTACCTTTACTGGTTGAAATATTTAACAGGAGTGACTAACAGGGTTAGCCTTGCTCACATTGACGAAACAGCGGAACAATCGGTTTCCCGATTTACGCCATTTCTGCAAGTCTTGTGTGTTGATACCGTAGCTACTGAACAGCATAAACGTATCATCAAGGTATTCGTCTATCTGCTCAATCAGTTTATTATCTTCATTATACTTAATTTTATAATTAAGTGCGAAGGTTGCTATATGTTCAATCAACTCATTTAACTGCAAATTGATTGCCGAAGTAGGATCGTTAACCCATCCATGATGGCTTTCTTCAAGATTCAGGAGACAATCATGGTACAACGTTTCGCAGAGAAATTTAAGCTGCGCGATATCATGCCTTTTTGGCGAGTATTCGTCCATAACACATCCCCTTCTGAGTCGCTTTTTTTACTCACTGAACACTGCTCCGGGGTGGAAACGTCTGTTCTGACCAGCAGCATATGCTGCTTTTCCTCATTGATTTAACTATAAGCCAGTCTTAAAAAGATTTCATTGCGCTATTACGAAAAATTACAATTATCGCGTTTTGCTCTCCGAAAATGGAGGGATCGCGCAGTTTATTATCATGTTTTATGTGAGAATTTCCGACATCGAAATCAAAACTTTCCTTACTCTTCATTAGGTTAGTCAATGGTGCTGGATATTTAAGGTTATTTAAATATTCCAGAATCACTAATTACCAGGAATATTCTTACTTAAACTGATTGTACCAGATAATTAAGAATTTTACCTAAGGATATAAGGTGTTCTCCTAATGGAGTATTAATTCTGTACGCTATTACGACTGCACAAAATAAACGAAGAGACAATACGTACTTTTAATGATCAGAACAGCGAATAAGAAAAAGGCCGCTTTCGCGGCCTTTTTCATTCATGACTATCAGTGTTGCTCAACCTTATGGCTGTGCTCAACATCGTCACTTCTGCGGCTAAAGCGGCGGCGCACCACCACAAAGAACACAGGAACGAAGAATATTGCCAGTACCGTCGCGGTAATCATACCGCCCATTACACCGGTACCTACGGCGTTCTGCGCACCGGAGCCTGCACCCGTACTGATAACCAGCGGTAGAACCCCAAGGATAAACGCCAGCGAGGTCATCAGGATTGGACGCAGACGCATACGTACCGCTTCCAGGGTTGCTTCAATAAGCCCTTTGCCCTCTTTATCCATCAGATCTTTGGCGAATTCGACGATAAGTATCGCGTTCTTCGCCGACAAGCCAATGGTTGTCAGCAGGCCCACCTGGAAGTAAACGTCGTTAGTCAGACCGCGTAAGGTCGCGGCCAGCAGCGCACCAACAACCCCGAGCGGAACTACCAGCATAACGGAGAACGGAATTGACCAGCTCTCGTACAGGGCCGCCAGACACAGGAACACCACGATCAAGGAAATGGCGTACAGCGCAGGCGCCTGGTTACCTGACAAGCGTTCCTGATAAGACATACCTGTCCAGTCATAGCCAATACCCGTCGGCAGTTTACCGGCCAGTTGTTCCATCATCGCCATTGCTTCACCGGTACTTTTACCCGGAGCAGCCTGGCCGAGGATTTCCATGGATGGCAAACCGTTATAGCGTTCCAGACGCGGAGAGCCGTACTCCCAGTGCGACGTCGCAAAGGCAGAGAAAGGCACCATCGAGCCGCTTGTCCCACGGACATACCAGTTACCGATATCGCTCGGCAGCATACGGTATTTCGCGTCAGACATAACGTACACTTTCTTCACGCGACCACGGTCGATGAAGTCGTTGACGTAGCTGCCGCCCCATGCCGCGCCAAGCGTGGTATTGATGTCACTTAAGGAGACACCCAACGCCTGTGCTTTTTCCTGGTCGATATTGATTTTGAACTGCGGCGTATCTTCCAGGCCGTTCGGACGCACACCCACCAGCAGATCCGGATGCTGTGCAATCTCGCCGAACAACTGGTTACGCGCCTGCATCAGCTTGTCATGCCCCAGGTTCGCCTGGTCAATCAGCTGGAAGTCAAAGCCGGTCGCCGTACCCAGTTCAACGATCGCTGGCAGGTTAAAGGCGAAGACCATCGCATCTTTAATTTGCGAGAAGTGCGCACTTGCACGACCTGCAATCGCCGGTACTTTGTTCTTCTCACCCGGACGTTCATCCCAGTTTTTCAGCGACACGAACGCCAGACCGGTGTTCTGACCACGCCCGGAGAAGCCGAAGCCGTTAACGGTAAACACAGAGTTCACGTTATCTTTTTCGTTTTCCAGGTAGTATTTCGACACTTCATCCAGCACTTTCTGCGTACGCTCTTGCGTCGCGCCCGCCGGAAGCTGCGCCATAGTCAGGAACACACCCTGGTCTTCATCTGGCAGGAACGAACTTGGCAGACGAACGAACAGGATGGCCATGCCAACCACGATAAGAACATAGAGCAGCAGGTAACGCCCCGTACTGCGCAGAATGTTACCTACGCTGTCGGTATAGTGGTGCGTGCTCTTATCAAATACGCGGTTAAACCAGCCAAAGAAACCTTTCTTGCCTTCACCGTGATCGCCTTTGGCAATCGGTTTTAGCATGGTCGCACAGAGCGCTGGCGTCAGGATTAACGCTACCAGCACAGAGAGCGCCATTGCTGAAACAATGGTGATAGAGAACTGACGGTAAATCGCACCGGTAGAACCACCGAAGAAGGCCATCGGGATAAATACCGCCGACAGAACCATCGCGATACCGACCAGCGCGCCCTGAATCTGGCCCATGGACTTACGCGTGGCTTCTTTTGGCGGCAAGCCCTCTTCGGACATGACACGCTCAACGTTCTCTACGACGACGATGGCGTCATCCACCAGCAAGCCTATCGCCAGCACCATACCAAACATGGTGAGGGTGTTTATCGAGTAACCAAATGCTGACAGTATGGCGAAGGTACCCAAGAGGACGACTGGCACCGCGATAGTTGGAATCAGCGTTGCGCGGAAGTTCTGCAGGAACAGGTACATAACCAGGAATACCAGTACGATCGCTTCAACCAGCGTTTTCACCACTTCGTTAATCGAGATCTTAACGAATGGGGTGGTATCGTACGGATAAACCACTTTCAGCCCGTGCGGGAAGAACGGCTCCAGTTTGGCGATAGTGGCGCGCACCGCGTTTGCGGTATCCAGCGCGTTCGCGCCGGTTGCCAGCTTAATACCAAGACCGGATGCGGGTTGACCGTTATAGCGGGCGATAACGTCGTAGTTTTCGCCGCCCAGCTCAATTCTTGCCACGTCACGCAGACGAACCTGCGAACCATCCTGGTTAACTTTCAGCAGGATCTTACCGAACTCTTCCGTGGAGGTCAGACGTGTTTGCGCGATGATAGAGGCGTTCAACTGCTGGCCTTTCACAGGCGGCGTCCCACCTAACTGACCTGCTGCGACCTGGGCGTTCTGCGCTTTAATAGCCGTAATGACATCAACAGGAGTCAACTGGAAGTTATTCAGTTTGTTCGGGTCCATCCAGATACGCATTGCATATTGCGCACCGAACAGTTGTACGTCACCCACACCTTTGGTACGGCTGACCGGGTCTTTCACGGTGGCGCCCACGTAGTCGGCAATATCTTCCTGCGTCATGGAACCATCGGTACTGATCATACCGAGAACCATCAGGAAGCTACTGGACGACTTCTCAACGCTCACACCCTGCTGCTGAACTTCCTGCGGCAGTAATGGCATTGCCAGTTGCAGTTTGTTCTGCACCTGTACCTGGGCGATATCCGCGTCGGTACCAGAGTCAAAGGTGATGGTGATCTGTACCGTACCAGAGGAGTCACTGGTGGAGGACATATACAGCAGGCCATCGATACCGTTCATGTTCTGTTCGATAACCTGCGTAACGGTATCCTGCACCGTTTTTGCATCAGCACCTGGGTAGGACGCACTGATCTGAATTGCCGGTGGCGCAATCGTTGGATATTGCGCGACAGGCAGCTTCAGGATCGCCAGTCCCCCCGCAAGCATGATGATTATGGCGATCACCCAGGCAAATATGGGGCGATCAATAAAGAAATTTGGCATGTCTTAACGGCTCCTGTTTAAGTTAAGACTTAGACGGCTGTGACTGCGCGCCGGCCTGGGCTTGCTCTTTATTCTCAGCGGTCACTTCCTGTGCTTTTACCTGCGCACCGGGTCTTACTTTTTGAAGGCCTGTCACAATCACGCGATCGCCTGCTTTCAGGCCATCTGTCACCAGCCATTTATCGCCAATGGCCTGAGTCGCGGTGAGTTTACGGATTTCGACTTTATCGCCTTCACCTACGACCATCGCGGTAGCATCACCACGCGGAGTACGGGTCACACCCTGCTGTGGAACCAGCAGTGCATTAGGATTAGTGCCTTCTTCGAGTTTCGCGCGTACGAACAGACCTGGCAGCAGCGTCATATCCGGGTTCGGGAAAATGGCGCGCAGGGTAATAGAACCGGTGGTTTGATCAACAGTGACGTCAGAAAACTCCAGTGTACCGCTCTGCGGGTATTTCGTGCCGTCGTTGGTCACCAGCTCGACTTTCGCTTTACCGTTTTCCTGTTTCAGCGTGCCGTTCGCCAGTTCCTGTTTCAGCCGCAGGTAGTCATTGCTCGACTGTGTAACATCAACGTAGATCGGGTCGAGTTGCTGAACGGTTGCCAGCGCGGTTGTCTGCCCGGTCTGCACCAGCGCACCTTCGGTCACGGACGATTTACCAATACGGCCGCTGATAGGAGAGGTGACTTTGGTGTAAGCAAGGTTGATACGCGCGGTTTCAACCGCGGCTTTTGCCGCAACGACAGCCGCATCGGCCTGCTGTGCGTCAGCCTGAGCGGTATCATAATCTTGTTGGCTTATGTACTTGGTACCCAACAATTTCTGATAACGGGCAGCGGTCATGCGTGCGATATTTGCCGCAGCCTGCGCTTTTGCCAGATCGCCTTTCGCGCTTTCATAAGAAGCCTGATAAGTGGCCGGATCAATCTGATAAAGCGAGACACCCGCTTCTACATCACTACCTTCTGTGAAGTTGCGTTTTAAAATAATGCCACTGACCTGAGGACGGACTTCCGCAACGCGAAACGCGCTGGTTCTACCTGGAAGTTCGGTTGTGATCTGCAGAGGTTCTGTTTTTAGCGTGACGACGCCGACTTCTGGCGCCTGACCCGCAGCACCCTGCTGAGCGGGTTTTTCATCACATCCTGTAAGCGCTAAGCTGCCTGAAAGCATCAGAACGACCGCCAGAGGCGTTAACCCTCTGTTTTTGTTCATATGTAAACCTCGAGTGTCCGATTTCAAATTGATCAATGGATCAAATGTCCCAAACCCATTGCTGCGTTTATATTATCGTCATGCTATGGTACAAACATTCATAAATGTATGTAAATCTGACTCCTGTCAATTCACCAACATATGGCACGAAAAACCAAACAGCAGGCACAAGAGACACGCCAGCACATCCTTGATGTGGCCTTGCGTTTGTTCTCCCGGCAGGGCGTATCAGCGACCTCACTGGCAGATATTGCACAGGCAGCGGGGGTAACCCGTGGTGCGATTTACTGGCACTTCAAAAATAAGTCGGATTTATTCAGTGAAATCTGGGCGCTGTCAGAATCCAGCATCAGCGATATCGAAACTGAGTATCGGGCAAAATTCCCTGACGATCCACTGTCAGTTTTAAGGGAAATTTTGGTCTATATCCTTGAAGCAACCGTAGTCGAAGAGCGTCGCCGACTCATGATGGAAATCATTTTTCACAAGTGTGAGTTTGTTGGCGAAATGACGGTCTTGCAAGAGGCGCAGCGTAATTTGTGCCTGGAGAGTTACGACCGCATCGAGCATACACTTAATGAGTGCATTAAAGCCAAATTGCTTCCTGAGAGCTTACTCACCCGCCGGACGGCAGTACTGATGCGTGCCTATATTTCCGGTGTGATGGAGAATTGGCTTTTCTCGCCCCAATCTTTTGATTTAAAGAAAGAAGCCCGAGACTATGTCGCGATATTACTGGAGATGTGCCAGTTTTGTCCAACGCTGCATAATAAAGCGTCAGGCCTTTCAGCCTGAGTCAGAATGAGCGGAAAAAGCGACTGCTAACATTACGTTACTAGGTTGTAACTTCACGGCGTGATATTCTTCGCGCGTGGCTAGCTTCGGCCATCTTTCCTGTTCACAGATTAATCACGCAAATGATGCTGCAATCCACACGCTCAAAAAGTGCGCTCCCGGTTTTGGCTGCCGCGCTGTTTTTTGTCCTTGCCTTTATTACAGGCAGTGCCTTCGCGGCCCCGACAAACAACGACTTACCCGCTCGCTCCGATGTCCAGAGTCAGCTCGACGCTCTGAATAAGCAAAAAGATCCCACCGCTACGGATAAACTGGTTATTCAGGATTTAACGGAAACCCTGGATGTTCTGGACAAAATAGAACGGGTTAAGCAGGAAACTGTTCTCTTAAAACAGAAAATCACCCAGGCGCCGGACAAACTGCGTCAGGCGACTGATGCCCTCAATGCGCTCAGTGATAAAGATAACGACGATGAAACACGCAAAACGCTGGCAACGCTTTCTCTGCGCCAGCTTGAGTCGCGCGTGGCACAGTTACTGGATGACTTACAAACGGCTCAGAACGATTTATCGAATTATAACAGCCAGTTAGTCTCGTTACAGACGCAGCCGGAGCGTGTGCAAAGTTCCATGTACACCGCTTCGCAACAGTTACAGCAAATCCGCAATCGTCTTAATGGCACGGCGGCAGGTGAGGGGGCTCTGCGTCCGACGCAGCAGACACTTTTACTTGCTCAACAGGCATTGCTGAATGCGCAAATCGAACAGTTGCGTAAGAGTCTCGAAGGTAATACTACCTTGCAGGACACGCTGCAGAAACAGCGTGATTACACTACTGCGAACAGCAATCGCCTTGAACATCAACTGCAACTGTTGCAGGAAGCCGTCAATAACAAGCGGCTGACGCTGACAGAAAAAACCGCTCAGGAAGCCGTAACGCCGGATGAAACCGCGCGTATCCAGGCGATGCCGTTAGTGAAGCAGGAACTGGACGTTAACCACCAGCTTAGCCAGAAGCTTATTACCGCGACAGAAAACGGTAACTCGCTGGTGCAGCAAAACATCAAAGTAAAAAACTGGCTTGACCGCGCGCTGCAATCTGAGCGCAACGTGAAAGAGCAGATTTCAGTACTTAAAGGCAGCTTGCTGCTGTCGCGTATCCTTTATCAGCAACAACAAACGCTCCCTTCCGCTGATGAGCTTGAAGATATGACCAACCGCATTGCGGACCTGCGTCTGGAGCAGTTTGAAGTCAACCAACAGCGCGATGCCCTTTTCCAGAGCGATGCATTCGTGGCAAAACTGGAAGAGGGGCATTCGAGTGAGGTCAACGACGAAGTGCATGACGCGCTGTTACAAGTCGTGGATATGCGTCGTGAACTGCTCGATCAACTGAATAAGCAGCTTGGTAATCAGCTGATGATGGCGATTAACCTGCAGGTTAATCAGCAGCAACTGATGAGCGTGTCGAAAAGCCTTCAGGAGATCCTGACGCAGCAAATTTTCTGGGTAAACAGCAACAAGCCAATGGACGGGGACTGGGTTAAATCTTTCCCACAGGCGCTGAAAGACCAGATAAGCAAAATGAAAATCACCGGTAACTGGGAAAAAGCCTGGCCGGCGGTGGCCATTGCTTTCCTCACAGGCCTACCCCTGTTACTGATCGCTGGCTTAATTCGCTGGCGTCTTGGCTGGTTGCGCAGCTATCAGGCGCGTCTTGCGACCCAGGTAGGCCAGTTACGCAATGACAGTCAGTTACATACGCCGAAAGCGATTCTTATCGATCTCATTCGCGCGCTGCCAGTCTGCCTGATCATTCTGGCTATCGGCCTCATTTTACTGACGATGCAGCTTAATATCAGTGAATTGCTGTGGGCGTTCAGTAAAAAACTGACCGTATTCTGGCTGGTATTTGGCCTGTGCTGGAAGGTGCTGGAAAAAGACGGCGTGGCAGTCAACCACTTCAACATGCCGGAACAACTGACCAGCCACTGGCGTCGGCAGATTGTGCGCATCAGCCTTGCGCTGCTGCCACTCCATTTTTGGTCCGTGGTCTCTGAGCTTTCGCCGCTGCACTTGATGGATGATGTGCTTGGACAAACAGTGATCCTGCTTAACTTGCTGGTCATCACCGGGCTGGTATGGCCGATGTTCCGGGAAAGCTGGCGGGATAAAGAGTCTCATAGCATTCGTCTTATCACCATCACCGTTCTGGCGATTGTTCCGATAGCATTGATGGTGCTGACGGCAACTGGCTATTTCTATACAACGCTGCGCCTGTCCGGACGCTGGATTGAAACTGTCTATCTGGTCATCCTCTGGAACCTGCTTTACCAGACTGTGTTGCGTGGCCTGAGCGTTGCTGCGCGTCGTATTGCTTACCGTCGTGCGCTGGCCCGCCGCCAGAACCTGATAAAAGAAGGGGCCGAAGGCGCTGAGCCGCAGGAAGAGCCGGGTATAGCCCTGGAGCAGGTCAACCAGCAGACATTACGTATTACCATGTTGCTGATGATCGCCCTCTTTGGCGTCGTGTTCTGGGCGATTTGGTCGGATTTGATCACCGTTTTCGCTTACCTGGACAGCGTTGTCCTGTGGCACTACAACGGCACGGAAGCAGGCGTCGCCGCCGTAAAAAGCGTGACTATGGGGAGCATGCTGTTTGCCTTGATTGCCACGGTGGTGGCCTGGGCGCTAATTCGTAACTTACCGGGTTTGCTGGAAGTTATCGTTCTTTCGCGGTTGAACATGCGCCAGGGGGCGTCCTACGCCATTACCACCATTCTGAACTATGTCATCATTGCCGTTGGTGCGATGACGGTGTTCGGGTCGTTGGGTGTCTCATGGGACAAACTACAATGGCTGGCGGCAGCTCTCTCGGTTGGTCTGGGTTTTGGTTTACAAGAGATTTTCGGTAACTTTGTCTCCGGCCTGATTATCCTGTTCGAACGTCCGGTGCGTATTGGCGATACCGTCACCATCGGCACTTTCTCCGGGTCGGTAAGTAAGATCCGTATTCGTGCCACCACGATCACCGATTTTGACCGCAAAGAGGTCATTATTCCCAACAAGGCGTTTGTGACCGAACGTCTGATCAACTGGTCGCTGTCAGACACCATTACCCGCGTGGTCATCCGTCTGGGCGTGGCGTACGGCTCCGATCTGGATAAGGTGAAAGAGGTATTGTTAAAAGCGGCGATGGAGCATCCGAAGGTGATGCACGATCCGGAGCCGTCGGTGTTCTTTACCACCTTTGGCGCGAGTACGCTGGATCATGAACTGCGTCTGTATGTACGTGAACTGCGCGATCGTAGCTATACGGTGGATGAGCTAAACCGCACGATCGACAGACTGTGTCGTGAAAATAACATCAATATCGCCTTTAACCAGTTGGAAGTGCATTTACGCAATGCGAGCGGTGACGAGCATACGGAAGTGAAGCGCGAGCTGAAAGGCGACGATCCGACGCCTGCGCAGAGTTGATTCAGATATCTCTCTTGTCGTAGCCCCGGTAAGCGCTGGCGCCACCGGGGATTATTCCCGGATGGCGGCGTGACCGCCTGTTCCGGGCTACGGTTTTCTCCCTCTCCTCGTGATAGCCGGGGTGAGGGCATCAGGCCGCACCAGGCTTAACCCTCACGCTCCCTCACTTTGCGTTCAAAATCCCGCTGCACAATTTCCAGCGCTTTGAGCACGGTTTCCGGCGCAATAGCATGCTCTTCCAGCAGCATAATCAGATCGACCGCCAGCTTGACCTCATCCGGTGCATCTTCCAGCGACATACTCTCTCCTCGGGTTAACGTGTCAGGCGCGCCAGCACCCGCTCAATATTATCCAGCGCCTCGCGACAGCGGCGCAGCCTGCCTTCAAATGCGGTGATTTCTTTATGTAATTGCTGCTGTTCGGCGAAAGTTTCGACCTTTGCCAGACGCGTTTCCCGCTCACGTTTCATCGCCATCAGACGTTGTTCGAATTCCTGATGTTGCAGTCGCTTACGCTGCCATTTTTGAATGCCGGGCGCGGAATTATCCCACTCACGCAGCGACCAGGAGGCCGATTCGCGACTCAGGGCGGCAATCTGTGCCCCAAGGTGCTCTGCAAGCCATGCCACCTGCTCGATTTGCTGTGCGTCGACGGCATGGCGAAGCGCGCTCAGACTGTGCCGGGCTTCTTGCAGGCAGGCATCCATTGTGGTGCTACGTGTGCGGAACAGATGACGATCAAAACGTGGGCTCACCGTGGCGTGCTTTGCCTGAGTAGCGATTTGCCGCGCCAGCTCGTCCAGCTTTTGTTCCAGAGCCTGTAAAAGCAACGCGCTTCTCACGATTATCTCCCCTGTAAATGACGCCGACTATGCTACATTAGCCGCTCATCAATGATAATGATTCGCACTATGCAACGGACTATTTTAATCATCATTGGCTGGCTGGCGGTAGTGCTGGGTACTCTCGGCGTCGTTTTGCCATTGCTGCCGACCACGCCGTTTATTCTGCTGGCCGCCTGGTGCTTTGCGCGCTCTTCGCCCCGTTTTCATCAGTGGTTATTGTACCGTTCCTGGTTTGGTGGCTATTTGCGTCACTGGCAAACCTATAAAGCGATGCCGCCTGGCGCCAAACCCCGGGCCATCGCCGTGATACTGGTCACTTTCGCCATTTCGCTGTGGATGGTGAAGATTATATGGGTGCGATTGCTGCTGCTGGTTATTTTGTCTTGCCTGCTGATTTTTATGTGGCGACTGCCCGTGATTGACGCAAAGCAACAAAAACCATAAAGCTCACCGATGGAAGTTGCAATTGTCGCGTTCTGCCAGTAAATTCGAGCGTTTTCGAGCACAGGCGCGACTGGTTAAATGTTAACCGCAGGTTACATGCGAAACCTCAGTGTGCGCCGTGAGTAACACCGTTTCTATCAGGCAAAAATCCATGACAGCGACTGCGCAGCAGCTTGAATTTCTCAAAAACAGCATCAAAAGCATTCAGGATTATCCGAAGCCGGGCATCCTGTTCCGTGATGTCACCAGTTTGCTGGAAGACCCGAAAGCGTACGCTCTCAGCATTGAACTGCTGGTTGAACGCTACAAAGACGCCGGGATCACGAAAGTAGTAGGTACAGAAGCGCGTGGCTTCCTGTTCGGCGCACCGGTTGCGTTAGGCCTGGGTGTTGGCTTTGTACCGGTACGTAAACCGCGTAAACTGCCGCGTGAAACCATCGCGGAAAGCTACGAACTGGAATACGGTACCGATCAGCTGGAGATCCACATCGATGCGATCCAGGCTGGCGATAAAGTCCTTGTGGTTGACGATCTGCTGGCGACCGGCGGCACCATCGAAGCAACCGTAAAACTGATCCGCCGTTTGGGTGGCGAAGTGACCGATGCAGCATTCATCATTAACCTGTTCGATCTGGGCGGTGAACAACGTCTGGAAAAACAGGGGCTGACCTGCTTTAGTCTGGTGCCATTCCCGGGGCATTAATTATCAGACTGCTTTATTTGTCATTTTAGCGCCGGGCAGTGCTCGTAATCCTCACGTACTCCGTGTACGTTCCGGTTACAGTGCGCTGTCCGTCACTAAGAGACAACCTCGCTGATTAAGTGAGGTTGTGATAGCATTCCCCCCTATTAATCCACCTCCAGCGTTTCAGAGCCTGCCAATGAGTTATCAGGTCTTAGCCCGTAAATGGCGACCCCAAACTTTTGCTGACGTCGTCGGCCAGGAGCATGTGCTGACCGCACTGGCGAACGGCTTATCCTCAGGACGCATCCATCATGCCTACCTGTTTTCCGGTACGCGTGGCGTCGGTAAAACCTCTATTGCCCGACTGCTGGCAAAAGGGCTGAATTGCGAAACAGGTGTCACGGCGACGCCTTGCGGCGTGTGCGATAGCTGTCGGGAAATCGAACAGGGGCGCTTTGTTGACTTAATCGAAATTGATGCGGCATCCCGCACCAAGGTCGAAGATACCCGTGACCTGCTGGATAACGTGCAGTACGCCCCCGCGCGCGGCCGTTTCAAGGTCTACCTTATTGACGAAGTGCACATGCTCTCGCGCCACAGCTTTAACGCGCTGTTGAAGACGCTTGAAGAGCCGCCTGAGCACGTCAAATTCTTGCTGGCGACGACCGATCCGCAAAAATTGCCGGTGACGATTCTGTCGCGTTGTCTGCAGTTTCATCTTAAAGCGCTGGACGTTGATCAAATCCGTCCGCAGCTTGAACACATTCTTGATGCCGAAAGTATTCCCCACGAACTGCGTGCGCTCCAGTTGCTGGCCCGCGCCGCAGACGGCAGCCTGCGCGATGCGCTGAGCCTTACCGATCAGGCAATTGCCAGCGGTGATGGGCAACTGACTGCGCAAGTTGTCAGCATGATGCTCGGGACGCTCAATGACGACCAGGCACTGGCGCTGATTGAAGCGCTTGTGGCTGCCGACGGCGAACGGACGATGGCGCTGGTAAATGAGGCTGCCTCCCGTGGCGTCGAATGGGAAGCCCTGCTGGTGGAGATGCAAACGCTGATGCACCGCATCGCCATGGTTCAGCTCAGCCCTGCGGCGCTCGGCAGCGATATGGCACCCATTGAACAACGCATGCGGGAGCTGGCGCGCATAGTGCCGCCGGGCGATGTGCAGCTCTACTACCAGACGCTGCTCATTGGCCGCAAAGAGTTGCCGTATGCGCCGGACAGACGTATGGGTATGGAGATGACCCTACTGCGTGCGCTGGCGTTTCATCCGCGTGAGCCATTAACGGTGCCGGATGCGCCCCAGGCTTCTTTCGCGCCAGCCGCGCCTGCTGCGGTGTTGAATTCGGCGCAGGTTCCGGTGCAGGCGGCGCCATCGCAGCCGCAACAGCAGCCGCAACATGATGTCGCTCTGCCCGATGCCACCAGCCAGGTGCTGGCGGCCCGTCGCCAATTGCAGCGCACTCAGGGAGCGGACAAAACAAAAAAGAGTGAACCGGCAGCCGCAGCCCGCGCGCGGCCGGTGAACAATAGCGCGCTGGAGAGACTGGCGTCAGTCACCGAGCGCGTGCAGTCGCGCCCGGCATCTTCTTCACATGAAGAGGCTGCGGTAAAAAAAGAGGCCTACCGCTGGAAAGCGACAACCGTCACCGAAGAGGTGAAAGAGACGGTAGCCACGCCGAAGGCGCTAAAAAAAGCGCTTGAGCACGAAAAAACGCCGGAGTTGTCGAAGAAACTGGCCGAAGAGTCGCTTGAGCGTGATGCCTGGGCGGCGGAAATCAGCCGACTCACCCTGCCAAAACTGGTTGAACAGGTGGCGCTCAACGCCTGGAAAGAGCAGGATGAGAGCCGAATTTGCCTGCATTTACGTTCTGCTCAGCGGCACCTGAATTCGCCGTCTGCGCAAAAAACGCTGGCGGACGCGCTTTCGGCATTACATGGCAACACGGTTGAATTGACTATCATTGAAGATGATAATCCGGCGGTGCGCACGCCACTGGAATGGCGTCAGGCCATATATGAAGAGAAACTTGCGCAGGCGCGCGAGGCGATTATTACGGATAACAACATTCAGACACTGCAACGCTTCTTCGATGCGGATCTGGATGAAGAGAGTATTCGTCCCATTTGATGGTAAGCTGGCTTGCTGTCAACCTTAACTATGACTTACTGAGAGAAGAGCCTATGTTTGGTGGAAAAGGCGGTCTGGGTAACCTGATGAAACAGGCCCAGCAGATGCAAGAAAAAATGCAGCAGATGCAGGAAGAAATCGCAAAGCTGGAAGTGACCGGTGAGTCTGGTGCTGGCCTGGTGAAAGTGACTATTAACGGTGCGCATAACTGCCGCCGCGTAGAGATCGATCCGAGCCTGCTGGAAGACGATAAAGACATGCTGGAAGATCTGGTGGCTGCGGCGTTCAACGACGCTGCGCGCCGCATTGAAGAAACCCAGAAAGAGAAAATGGCTTCTGTTTCCTCCGGTATGCAACTGCCGCCGGGCTTCAAGATGCCGTTCTGATGCAGACCAGTCCGCTGTTAACGCAGCTTATGGAAGCGTTGCGCTGCCTGCCGGGCGTTGGCCCGAAATCGGCGCAGCGCATGGCGTTTACGCTATTGCAACGTGACCGCAGCGGTGGAATGCGCCTGGCGCAGGCATTGACCCGCGCCATGTCGGAAATCGGCCATTGCGCCGATTGCCGCACCTTTACCGAGCAGGAGATCTGCAATATTTGCAGCAATCCGCGCCGTCAGGAAAATGGTCAAATCTGTGTGGTGGAGAGTCCTGCGGATATCTACGCCATTGAGCAGACCGGCCAGTTTTCCGGACGCTATTTCGTGTTGATGGGCCACCTGTCGCCGCTCGATGGTATCGGGCCGGACGATATTGGCCTCGATCGACTGGAGCAGCGTCTGCAGGCGGAATCGATGCGAGAGGTGATTCTCGCCACCAACCCGACGGTAGAAGGTGAGGCAACCGCCAACTATATTGCCGAGCTTTGCGCGCAATATGGAGTGGAAGCCAGTCGTATTGCTCACGGCGTTCCCGTTGGCGGTGAGCTGGAAATGGTTGACGGCACCACGCTGTCCCATTCGCTTGCGGGTCGCCACAAGATTAAATTCTGACCAAACGGAGGCTGCGACACGTGGCCTCCGCTTGAAAAAATCCTTCTCAATCCCCATCTCACCCTCATCATTTCAATAGCCTGTACATTCGCGGCGCGAAGAATGACGGCTATTACTTTTTAATGGCATTGTTGAGGTCGACTTACATGAAAGGACAAGAAACCCGCGGTTTCCAGTCAGAAGTAAAACAGCTTCTGCACCTGATGATCCATTCCCTGTATTCCAATAAAGAAATCTTCCTGCGTGAGCTTATCTCCAACGCCTCAGATGCGGCGGACAAACTGCGTTTTCGCGCGTTGTCCAAACCGGATCTGTACGAAGGCGATGGCGAACTGCGTGTGCGCGTCTCGTTTAATAAAGACAATCGCACACTGACCATTGCCGATAACGGTATCGGGATGAGCCGCGACGAGGTCATTGAGAACCTCGGTACGATTGCCAAGTCCGGCACCAAAGCATTTCTGGAATCGATGGGCTCCGATCAGGCGAAAGACAGCCAGTTAATTGGTCAGTTCGGGGTGGGCTTCTACTCTGCGTTCATCGTTGCCGATAAAGTCACCGTGCGCACCCGTGCTGCGGGCGAAAGTGCTGATAATGGCGTGTTCTGGGAATCTGCTGGCGAAGGTGAATATACCGTTGCCGACATCAACAAACCGGAGCGTGGTACTGAAATCACGCTGCATCTGCGCGAAGGCGAAGATGACTTCCTGAACGACTGGCGTGTGCGCTCAATCATCAGCAAATATTCCGATCATATTGCGCTGCCGGTGGAAATTGAGAAGCAGGAAGAGGTTGACGGCGAAACCGTGGTCTCCTGGGAAAAAATCAACAAAGCACAGGCGCTGTGGACCCGCAGCAAGTCGGAAATCAGCGACGACGAATATAAAGAGTTCTACAAACATATCGCTCATGACTTTACCGACCCGCTGGCCTGGAGCCATAACCGCGTGGAAGGCAAGCAAGAGTATACCAGCCTGCTGTTTATCCCTTCGCAGGCGCCGTGGGATATGTGGAACCGCGACCATAAGCATGGCCTGAAACTGTACGTACAGCGCGTCTTTATCATGGACGACGCCGAACAGTTTATGCCGAACTACCTGCGCTTCGTGCGCGGTCTGATAGATTCCAACGATCTGCCGCTGAACGTTTCCCGCGAAATTCTGCAGGACAGCACCGTTACCCGTAATCTGCGTAATGCGCTGACCAAACGCGCCCTGCAGATGCTCGATAAGCTGGCCAAAGATGACGCGGAAAAATACCAGAGCTTCTGGAAACAGTTCGGCCTGGCGCTAAAAGAAGGCCCGGCAGAAGACAATGCCAACCAGGAAGCGATCGCCAAACTGCTGCGTTTTGCTTCTACCCACACGGACTCTTCCGAACAGACCGTATCGCTGGAGGATTACCTCTCGCGCATGAAAGAAGGGCAGGAGAAAATCTACTTCATCACTGCCGACAGCTACGCGGCGGCGAAGAGCAGCCCGCATCTGGAACTGCTGCGTAAGAAAGGTATCGAAGTTCTGCTGCTCTCCGATCGTATCGACGAGTGGATGATGAGCTATCTGACCGAGTTCAGCGGTAAGCCGTTCCAGTCGGTCTCTAAAGCTGACGAGTCGCTGGATAAACTGGCTGATGAAGTGGACGAAACCACCAAAGAAGCAGAAAAAGCGCTGGAACCGTTTGTTGAGCGCGTTAAAACCCTGCTGGGCGACCGCGTGAAAGAGGTACGACTGACGCATCGTCTGACCGATACCCCGGCGATAGTCACCACCGATAACGACGAAATGAGCACGCAGATGGCGAAATTGTTTGCCGCTGCGGGCCAGAGCGTGCCGGAAGTGAAGTACATCTTTGAACTGAACCCGGATCATCCGCTGGTGAAACGCACCGCCGATACTCAGGACGAGACGAAGTTTGGCGAATGGGTCGAACTGCTGTTGGATCAGGCGCTGTTCGCGGAACGCGGCACGCTGGAAGATCCCAACCTCTTTATTAAGCGTTTGAATACCTTGTTAATGTCGTAAATTCACCGTTATCCTCTCCCCGCAGGGGAGAGGATATGGCACAGCGCACTTTTTTCTCCTTCGTTCCCCCGGAAGAGGACTGTTGTGGGGAGGATTGCCGCATTTTTTAAACATTCTTTCCCACTAACCGTTTCAGCCCCGTAGCCTTCCTTGAGCCA
The DNA here is from genome assembly GCF_040546205.1 of Citrobacter sp. UYEF32. Taxonomy (NCBI): domain Bacteria; kingdom Pseudomonadati; phylum Pseudomonadota; class Gammaproteobacteria; order Enterobacterales; family Enterobacteriaceae; genus Citrobacter; species Citrobacter sp. UYEF32. The sequence goes on from NZ_JBEPNI010000003.1 coordinate 275,913, forward strand.
TACTCATTCTGGTGGTATCGTTTAGCGCTTTTTTGAAAAATTGAATCGACATTTGAGGGGATTTCCGCAATGCGTATTATTCTGCTTGGCGCTCCAGGCGCGGGTAAAGGAACTCAGGCACAGTTCATTATGGAGAAATACGGTATTCCGCAAATCTCCACGGGCGATATGCTCCGCGCCGCTGTGAAATCTGGCAGCGAACTGGGCAAGCAAGCAAAAGACATCATGGATGCCGGTAAACTGGTGACTGACGAACTGGTTATCGCCCTGGTGAAAGAGCGTATTGCACAGGAAGACTGCCGCAATGGTTTCCTGCTCGATGGCTTCCCACGCACCATCCCGCAGGCTGATGCAATGAAAGAAGCCGGTATCAAAGTCGATTACGTCCTGGAATTTGACGTACCGGACGAGCTGATCGTTGACCGTATCGTAGGTCGTCGCGTACACGCCGCTTCTGGCCGTGTTTACCACGTTAAATTCAATCCGCCGAAAGTGGAAGGTAAAGACGACGTGACCGGCGAAGAGCTGACCACCCGTAAAGATGACCAGGAAGAAACCGTCCGTAAGCGTCTGGTGGAATACCATCAGATGACTGCGCCGTTGATCGGTTACTACTCCAAAGAAGCGCAGGCGGGTAACACCAAATACGCGAAAGTTGACGGCACCAAAGCCGTGGCTGACGTGCGCGCAGAGCTGGAAAAAATCCTCGGCTAATCGCCTCTATCCCCGGTGTTCGCCGGGGATAATCTTCCAATCGCTGTGATTGGTTTCGTTTACGCGCTTTTCAGTTACAATCATTAGCCAGTTCAATGGTTAAGAGGCGCGAATGAGTCAGACGAAAGCAGGTATTCTGCTGGCCAATCTTGGTACCCCCGAAGCACCCACTCCCGATGCCGTTAAGCGCTATCTGCGGCAATTCTTAAGCGACCAGCGCGTCGTCGATACGTCCCGTTTATTGTGGTGGCCTTTGCTGCGTGGCGTCATTCTGCCTATTCGCTCTCCGCGCGTCGCAAAGCTCTATCAATCCGTGTGGATGGAAGAGGGCTCGCCGCTGATGGTCTACAGCCGCAGACAGCAAGCCGCGCTGGCCGCACGTCTTCCTGATGTCCCCGTTGCGCTGGGAATGAGTTACGGTTCGCCGTCGCTGGCGAGCGCGGTGGAGGAACTCCAGTCACAAGGCGTTGAACATATCGTCGTGCTGCCACTCTATCCGCAATACTCCTGTTCAACGGTGGCGGCGGTATGGGACGAACTCGCGCGTATCCTTGCCCCAAAACGCCATATTCCCGGTATCTCGTTTATTCGCGACTATGCGGATGATCCCGCTTATATCAACGCGCTGGCGAATAGCGTGCGTGCCTCATTTGCCCGCCATGGCGAACCCGACTTGCTGCTGCTCTCTTATCACGGCATTCCGCAACGCTATGCGGATCAAGGTGATGATTACCCGCAGCGCTGCCGGGATACCACACGTGAGCTGGTTTCAGCCCTTGAACTGCCGCCAGAAAAAGTGATGATGACCTTCCAGTCGCGCTTTGGTCGCGAGCCCTGGCTAACGCCCTACACCGATGAGACCATGAAAATGCTCGGTGAGAAGGGCGTAAAACATATTCAGGTTATGAGCCCGGGTTTTGCCGCCGATTGCCTTGAGACTCTCGAAGAGATCGCCGTGCAGAACCGTGAGTTTTTCCTCGAAGCGGGCGGCGAGAAATATGAATATATTCCTGCACTTAATGATTCCCCGGATCATATCGAGATGATGGTCAGTCTCACAGAGAAATATCGCTAACGGTTGTTTTCGCAGAAAAATCGTGCGCCATCGCGTAGCGCACGATCTGCGGTCTCCATCATTCGTGAGTAATGCAGAAACGCGTGCAGCGTTCCCGGATACATTTGATACCGACAATGCGCGTTATGTTCCCGAATGATCGCGTAGAGGGTTTTGCTGTCATCTATTAAGGGATCATATTCGGCACTGGCGATAAAACAGGGAGGGACTGCCTGCGTCAGGTCGTTGTTAAAGATGCAGTAGTAAGGTGATTCGCGATCCTGTTCATCGCGCAGATAAGCCTGATCGTAACTTTGCAAATCTTTCCGGGTTAAACCATCCCAGGTGCCGCCATAGAGCCGGCGGCTACGTGAATCTTGTAAACCATAGAGGCCGTAATAGAGCAGCAGCGCTGTCATTTGCCCGCAGTCAATGTTGTGATCACGTATCCATAATCCGGTTGCCATCGCCAGCATGGCGCCAGCAGAGTCTCCTGCGAGACCGAAACGCTGCATATTCAGGTTAAAGGTGTGAGCGTGTTGCGCATAAAACTGGCATACCGCTACGGCTTCCTCTATGGCTTGTGGAAATCGCGCCTCAGGCGAAAGCGTGTAATCGATCCCGACCACCGTACACTGTGTATAGTGCGCCAGCAGTCGCATGATACGATCGTGCGTGTCGAGGTTTCCCAGCACAAAACCCCCACCGTGAAGATAAAAGAGCGTCGCCTGACACTCTGGTTTTGGCGAAGCGTAAATGCGCGTACGAACGGTGCCATAGCGCGTGGGTACGTCAACGTCTTTAGTCGGTATGTCTGGCCCTCCGGCGTTCCAGTAGCGCCGTTCTTCGTTATAGGCCCGGCGCTGGGTGGGATAATCATTGCCGTCTGGTTCGGGCTGTGGGTTTTCCTGTTGAAAGTGTAATACTTGCTGCATTTCAGCAGAGATACGCTCAAGGACGCGTATTTTATTCCCTTTATCCATGGTGTCCTCCGGTAAATAATCCTTCATTGTAAGGGGCAAGGTGACCTGAACCGGGATCTGCGTAGCCGATATTGAACATGTATACGGTGTAATGCCGATCGCCAGACGCGGGGAATGTGCTACCATTCTTCGCCCAATCCTCACCCGTAACGATGACCATGAAATTTCCCGGTAAACGTAAATCCAAACACTATTTTCCCGTTAACGCCCGCGATCCGTTATTGCAGCAAATTCAGCCAGAGAATGAAGTCAGCGCCTCTTGGGTGGTGGGTATTGACCAGACGCTGGTGGATATCGAAGCGAAAGTGGATGATGCGTTTATCGCCCGTTACGGTCTGAGTGCGGGTCACTCTCTGGTCATTGCAGACGATGTGGCCGAGGCGCTATATCAGGAACTGGTGCGCGAAAACCTGATTACCCATCAGTTTGCGGGCGGCACCATTGGCAATACCATGCACAACTACTCGGTACTGGCGGATGACCGCTCGGTCTTACTGGGTGTGATGTGCAGCAATATTGAGATTGGCAGCTACGCCTATCGTTACCTGTGCAATACCTCAAGCCGTACCGACCTGAACTATCTGCAAGGCGTAGACGGTGCAATAGGCCGCTGTTTTACCCTGATCAGCGAGTCGGGAGAGCGTACGTTCGCTATTAGCCCCGGTCATATGAATCAATTGCGTCCGCAAAGTATTCCTGAATCGGTCATCGCCGGTGCCTCCGCCCTGGTACTGACCTCTTACCTGGTGCGGTGTAATCCGGGTGAACCGATGCCGGAAGCTACCATGCAGGCCGTGGCTTACGCCAAAAAGCATAACGTGCCGGTGGTGCTGACGCTCGGTACGAAATATGTGATTGCTGATAACCCGCAATGGTGGCAGAACTTCCTGAAAGAACATGTCTCCATTCTGGCGATGAATGAAGAAGAGGCGCAGGCGTTGACCGGAGAAAGCGATCCGCTGCTGGCCTCGGATAAGGCGCTGGATTGGGTCGATCTGGTGCTTTGCACCGCAGGTCCGGTGGGGCTGTATATGGCCGGCTTTACCGAAGATGAAGCGAAACGCAAGACGCAGCATCCTTTATTGCCAGGGGCGATTGCTGAGTTTAATCAGTATGAATTTAGCCGCGCGATGCGCCATAAAGATTGCCAGCAGCCGCTGCGCATTTATTCGCATATTGCCCCGTACATGGGCGGCCCGGAAAAAATTATGAATACCAACGGGGCGGGAGATGGCGCGCTGGCGGCATTGTTGCATGATATCACCGCCAACAATTACCACCGTATCAATGTGCCAAATTCCAGTAAGCACCAGTTTACCTGGCTGACTTACTCGTCGCTGGCGCAGGTCTGTAAATATGCCAACCGTGTGAGCTATCAGGTATTGAACCAGCATGCGCCGCGTTTGTCCCGCGGGCTGCCGGAGCGTGAAGACAGCCTGGAAGAGTCGTACTGGTCACGGTAGTTCTGTGCGAAGCCTTTTAATGGCTTCCCGGATGGCGCTGGCGCTTATCCGGGTTACCATTCGGAGGTGCGTGCGGGCTACGGTTTTCGCCCTTTCCCTGGGGGAGAGGGCGGGGTGAGGGCATCAGGCGGCCAGGCCTTTACCCGGTCATCGCTTCAACAACGGGGGGCTTCTCAATCAACGTCAGCATGGTGTTCGCAATCTCTCGCTCGCCCATCACCACCTGGTTTGCGCCACGTTCGACAATGTATTCCACCTCGTCGTCATAATGGGCGCGGGCGATAATCTCAATATTCGGACACTTCTCGCGCGCCGTTGCGACAATCTCGCCCGCTTCATAGCCGTTCGGAATCGTCAGCAGCAACCAGCGGGCGCAATCCAGATGCGCGAGATTCATGATCTCCTCGTTGGCCGCATTCCCCAGCACGGCACGAATGCCACGCTCGCGCAGTTCATCCACGCGGGTGCGCGATGTCTCAATGACCACCAGCGGGATCCCCTGGGCCATCAGCTTCTCACCTAACAGGCTGCCGACACGACCAAAACCCACCAGCAGCGCGTGATTGCAAATATCCACCGGGATCTGTTTCTCGTCCTCAATGGCTTCTTCGAGGGTCTGCTCTTCCAGCGTTTCGGTTTTATCGAGGTATTTTTCCAGCAGCGTGAACAGCACCGGGTTCAGCATAATGGAGAGAATTGCCCCTGCCAGCACCAGGTTTTGCCCTGCCTGCGGCAGTAAATCCAGCGCCATACCCAGCCCGGCGAGGATAAAAGCAAATTCACCAATTTGCGCCAGACTGGCGGCGATAGTCAGGGCCGTACGCGGCGAGTGACCGAACAGGCGAACAAGGAAAAAAGCGGCAACCGATTTACCGAAAATGATAATTGCCAGCGTGGCCAGCACCGCCAGTGGTTGATTAATCAGTACCATGGGGTCAAACAGCATGCCCACGGAAACAAAGAAGAGCACTGCGAAGGCATCACGCAGCGGCAGGGTATCGTGTGCGGCGCGGTGGCTCAGTTCGGATTCATTCAATACCATCCCGGCGAAAAATGCACCCAGTGCGAAGGAGACATCAAAAAGCTCGACAGCCCCGAAAGCGATACCGAGCGCCAGTGCCAGTACCGAAAGGGTAAAAAGCTCGCGAGAACCTGTTGCCGCGCTGCGCGCCATAATCCACGGCACCAGGCGGCGGCCCACCAGCATCATAATGGCGATAAAGGCGACCACTTTACCGATGGTTATTCCCATATCGACGGCGAGCGTCGCCAGCCCCACATTGCCTTTTTCCACCATTCCGGCAACGGCGGGTAACAGAACCAGCGTCAGGACCATCACCAGGTCTTCGACAATCAGCCAGCCGATGGCGATTTGCCCGCGCTGGCTATCAATTAACTGTCGTTCTTCAAGCGCACGTAGCAGCACCACGGTACTGGCGGTGGAAAGACACAGCCCAAACACTATGCCGGTCATCAGCGACCAGCCTAATGTTGCGGAGAGCGCCATACCCAGGAGCGTGGCGACGGCAATTTGCGCTATCGCTCCGGGAATGGCGATGGACTTTACCGCCATCAGATCCTTTAAAGAGAAATGCAGGCCCACGCCAAACATCAGCAGGATCACGCCCAGCTCCGCCAGTTCCGGCGCCAGCTTGGTATCGGCGACAAAACCTGGCGTAAAAGGTCCGGCCAGCACACCCGCTAACAGATAACCCACCAGAGGAGAAATTCGAAGTTTATTGGCAAGCATGCCGAGGATAAAAGCGAGAACAAGCCCGCCGACAATGGTGGTGATAAGCGGTGTGGCGTGATGCATTCCGTCTCCTTTCGTTGATGCGTGGATCCATTTTGGTTTATTAACCAAAACCCAGGTTACAGTTTATGACAATTTTAAGCATCGTGTTCATGAATAATCATTGAATTCTGAAGAAAATGGCACGTTGGGCGAAATTAAACGGCAACCCGGCCATAGAGAGCAGAGATCCCGTTGTAAGTGCATCTTTGCCTGAGAAGTATGAGGCCAAAGCCAGGCTTTGGCCGGAGGGAAATCACGCTTTATGGCGATTATCGGGTAGGAATATGGTCAATATCCCCAATAAGGGAAGATAAGCACAGATTTTATAGACCAGATCGATACTGGTATGGTCGGCAACGACCCCAAGTACTGCCGCTCCAAGCCCACCCATACCGAAGGCAAAACCAAAAAACAGCCCGGAAACCATACCGATACGCCCTGGAAGCAGCTCCTGAGCGTACACCAGGATGGCGGAAAACGCGGATGCCAGCACAAAACCAATGATCACCGTCAATACACCCGTCCAGAACAAGGTTGCGTAGGGTAAAAGCAGGGTAAAAGGCGCAACACCAAGGATAGAGCCCCAAATCACATATTTTCGCCCGATCTTATCGCCGACAGGCCCGCCAATCACCGTGCCCGCCGCAACGGCGAACAAGAAGATAAACAGGTGAATCTGCGCATTCTGGACGGATAAATCGAACTTATGCATCAGATAAAAGGTGAAATAGCTGCTGATGCTCGCCATATAGAAATATTTCGAGAAAATCAGCACTAAGAGGATGCACACTGCCAGAACCACTTTATTGCGCGGCAGTGGATTGATTACCGTCGCCGCTTTTTTCCCTTTGTTGACCCGGTGCTGTGCGGCATACCAGCGGCTCACCTGCGCCAGTACCACGATAGCCAGCAGCGCCGCGAGCACGAACCAGGCGACGTTACCTTTGCCGTAAGGGGCAATGATAATGGCCGCCAGCAGAGGGCCAAGCGAGCTACCGAAATTCCCGCCTACCTGAAAGATAGATTGTGCCAGCCCGTGACGTCCGCCAGAGGCCATACGCGCCACGCGAGAGGATTCCGGATGGAACACCGACGATCCCGTGCCCACAAGTGCGGCGGCAATCAGCACCGTTTCAAAACTGCCCGACAGCGCCAGCAGAACCAGGCCGCTGAGGGTAAAGCACATGCCGACAGGAAGCGACCAGGGCATCGGATGCTTATCCGTCCAGTAACCGACAACCGGCTGTAGCAATGATGACGAAAGCTGAAAAGTCAGGGTTATCATCCCAATCTGTAAAAATGAGAGAGAAAACTCATTTTGTAGCAGCGGGTAAATCGCCAGAATCAGCGACTGGATCATGTCGTTAAGCAGATGGGAAACGCTAATCGCACCAAGGATGCCAAAGGCGGTGCGCGCCTTAGGGACTGCCCCGGAAGACGGGGTCAGTGGCTGAGGAGTTTCACTGATTGCCATAAATACTCTGTCAGGTTGAGCGATGTAAGAATTGTCAGAACTGAAATAGTTATCTGGCTAACATACCTGCGGATAAGGTTTGAAGGAAGTCGCAATTCTGAAAACTTATTTGTCTATTCTTTCAGAGCACAGTACTTTTGCGGTTGTTAATGAATCAGGGAGAGAAGCATGAAATTGTTAAAAAAGAGCATGGTGCTGGCGCTGCTGGCCGCCTTTACTCTGGCAAGTGGTTCGGCTCAGGCTTATGAGCAGGACAAAACCTATAAGATAACCATCCTCCATACCAACGATCATCACGGTCACTTCTGGCGCAACGATTATGGCGAGTACGGCCTCTCAGCACAAAAAACGCTGGTGGACGGGATCCGCAAAGAGGTGGCGGCTGAAGGTGGCAGCGTCCTGTTGCTCTCTGGCGGCGACATCAATACCGGCGTGCCGGAATCCGATCTGCAGGACGCAGAACCTGACTTTCGCGGCATGAATCTGATTGGCTACGACGCAATGGCGGTGGGCAATCACGAGTTTGATAACCCGATGAGCGTGCTGCGCCAGCAGGAAAAGTGGGCCAAATTCCCGTTCCTTTCCGCCAATATCTATCAGAAAAGCACCGGTGAGCGTCTTTTTAAACCGTGGATGATTTTTGACAGGCAAGGGCTGAAAATCGCCGTGATCGGTTTAACCACCGATGACACGGCAAAAATCGGTAATCCCGAGTATTTTACCGATATCGAGTTCCGCAAACCGGCGGACGAAGCAAAGCTGGTGATTGAAGAGCTGCAACAAACCCAGAAGCCGGATGTGATCCTTGCCACCACCCACATGGGGCACTATGACAATGGTGAGCACGGTTCCAATGCGCCGGGCGATGTGGAAATGGCGCGCAGTCTGCCTGCCGGGTCGCTGGCGATGATTGTGGGTGGTCACTCACAAGACCCGGTGTGCATGGCATCGGAAAACAAAAAGCAGGTGAATTACGTACCGGGTACGCCCTGTGCGCCGGATAAGCAGAATGGTATCTGGATTGTTCAGGCCCACGAATGGGGCAAGTACGTAGGACGTGCAGACTTTGAGTTTCGTAATGGCGAAATGAAGTTGGTGAATTATCAACTGATTCCGGTGAACCTCAAGAAGAAAGTCACCTACGATAACGGCAAGAGTGAGCGCGTACTCTTTACCCCGGAAATTCAGGAAAACCAGCAAATGCTCTCTCTGCTGACGCCGTTCCAGAATAAAGGTAAAGCGCAGCTCGAGGTTAAAATCGGCAATACCAACGGTCACCTCGAAGGCGACCGCAGTAAAGTCCGCTTTGTACAGACCAATCTGGCGCGTCTGATTCTGGCCGGGCAGATGGCGCGTACCAATGCCGACCTGGCAGTAATGAGCGGCGGCGGTGTGCGTGATTCCATTGAAGAGGGTGCTATCACCTATAAAGATGTGCTGAAAGTACAGCCTTTTGGCAACACCCTGGTCTATGCGGACATGAGCGGTAAAGAGCTGACGGATTATCTCACTGCGGTGGCGAAAATGAAGCCGGATTCCGGTGCTTATCCGCAGTTTGCCAATGTCGGGTTCGTGGCGAAGAACGGCGTACTGAGCGACCTGAAAATTAAAGGTGAGGCTATCGACCCGGCGAAAACCTACCGTCTGGCAACGTTAAGCTTTAACGCCACCGGTGGTGACGGCTATCCGCGCATTGATAATAAACCGGGTTATGTCAATACCGGCTTTATTGATGCCGAGGTGCTTAAGCAATTTATTGAGCAGAACTCGCCGCTGGATGCGAATGCTTACGAGCCGAAGGGTGAGGTGAGCTGGCAGTAACACTCAAGTAGATCCTCTTGTCCTGTTCCCTCTCCCCTTTGGGGCTGAGGAATCCCCACAAAAATGCGAGCACGAACGGTCCCCTCTCCTCTTTGGGGAGAGGGTTAGGGTGAGGGGAAAAAACTGCCTTCACCAATAGCGCCCTGTCTTCGCAAAAGTCGTTAATCCCGGCGGGCGATATCGGCAAACTTCGCGTCCAGCATTTTTGCCAGATCGCTCGCCGCCAGTTCAATATCCAGCCCGCGTTTGCCGCCGGAGACAAAAATAGTGGCGAATGTCTGTGAAGGGGCGTCAATCAGCGTGGGCAAACGTTTCTTTTGCCCCAGTGGGCTGATACCACCCACCAGATAACCGGTTGTGCGCTGTGCCACCATCGGGTCGGCCATATCCACTTTCTTCGCGCCCAATGCTTTCGCGACCTTTTTCAGATCCAGTTGCCCGGCAACCGGCGTCACCGCAACGGCCAACTGTTTCATATCGCCATTGACCGCAACCAGCAGCGTTTTGTACACCTGATCGGCATTCAGACCGAGCTTGCGGACCACCTCGTCTCCAAAGTTTGTCTCGTTCGGATCGTGGTCATAGGTGTGTATCTGGAAAGGAACCTTGTTTTTTTCTAATAACTTAACGGCGGGAGTCATAGCAATCCTTCAAACCACAGTAATTTCACGCAGCCAGCTTACGCCCGATTTATCACGCAAAAATAGTACTATCTTGCGCAATAGTATTGGCAGTGACGAAAAGTTTGAGCGACAATCCGCTAGTCCGAAGCACGAGCTTCGGTATAACTATAAAAACTGAAATTCCTCTTTGACGGGCCAATAATCTTATTGGCCATTTTTTTGCGCTAACAGCGACGGCAAATTCCCTTCACCATACAGATGCAGCGCACCTGCGGCGACCACATAACGCCCCGGCGGTAACGCCAGCAGCCGTTCACACCAGGCGCGGTTACGCTGATGCATCAGCACGTCATGCAGCGACTGACTGAACGTCGACGGTAGCGACAGCGGCTCACTGGTGGGGGGCGAGTCCAGCCACCAGCTCATCATCACCTGCAGCAGCCGCGCATTTTCACGCCAGTGGGTCAGCGTATCCTGTAACAGTTCAAGACCGCCATCCGCCAGTTGACGCAAAATTGCGACCTGGTTCTCCGTCCCTTCCAGTTCAATCACCGGCGTTGAGAACTGACGCGCCGCCTGTAGCAACTGATAATCGATGCCGTAGTCGGGGCGAAGGCCCAGCCGCTGTGCCTGCATGGCTTGTAACACCAGTGCAATATGCCAGGCGGGACGTGTTTCAAACTCACTCTGCGACAGATCAAGACCTTCGATGGTCTCTCTCAACTGGGTGAGAAGCGCAGGGCTCAGGCGTTCGGCCAGGGGTGGGCTATCGGGGATATCGGCAAAGGGTGAACCGCTGCTGGCGACATCGGCTTCGACAATCAGCGCATCGGCTTTGCGCAGTTTTTGCAGCAGTTGGGCGGGCAGGGGGGACATCCCCTGAGTACCCATATGGATGCTGCCAATCAGATGCAGATGGCGATTGCCCGACAGCGTAATATCCACCGCGGGCCATGGGTAACGGCGCGTGCGAAAAAAGCTTTTTAACCAGTCAAACAGGCCCATACGCGCTTCCTGAAATGAAAAGGCCATGCTAGCGCGTAGGGGAGAAAGGTGCAATTGCCCCGCCGGATGGCGGGGCGGCCGCGGTCAGTCTTTCGGCGTAAAGCGTAGCAGGCGGTTAGCATTGCTGACCACGGTAATAGAGGAGAGCGCCATCGCGGCCCCCGCCACCACCGGGTTAAGCAGGGTTCCCGTCAGCGGCCATAAGATCCCGGCGGCAATGGGAATACCAAGCGAGTTATAGACAAACGCGCCAAGCAGGTTCTGTTTCATGTTGCGCAGCGTTGCCTTCGAAATAGCCAGCGCGTCCGCAACGCCCGTCAGGCTATGGCGCATCAGGGTGATGGCGGCAGTTTCAATCGCGACATCACTCCCGCCGCCCATGGCGATACCAACATCGGCCTGAGCCAGCGCCGGGGCATCGTTGATGCCGTCACCGACCATCGCCACACGGCGACCTTCGCGCTGTAATTTAGCAATGGCCTCGGCTTTACCATCCGGTAAAACCCCGGCAATCACTTCATCGATCCCGGCTTCTTTCGCAATGGCTTTAGCCGTAGTGGGGTTATCTCCGGTCAGCATCACCAGGCGATAGCCAGCGAGATGCAGGCGTTGCAGGGCATTGACGCTGTCTTCGCGCAGCGGATCGCGAATGGCGAGCAGGGCGGCAATTTTGCCATCAACTGCCAGCAGTACCGGGGTGGCCCCTTGCGCGGCCTGGGAGGCCATCTCATCTTCCAGTTCGCGTACGGTAATCTGCTGTTGCGACAGCAGCGCCTGGTTGCCGAGCAGTAAGCGGCTGCCTTCTGCTTCGCCGCTTACGCCAAGGCCGCGCAACGTGCGGAAGCTCTGCACCGTCGGCAATGCCTCAGCGCCCGCTTTTTCGAGGATGGCGTGCGCCAGCGGGTGGCTTGAGCCTTGTTCCAGCGCGGCGGCAAAGCGCAGCGCCTGGTGTTCGGTAAAGCCATTCGCTGTTTTGATGGCCACAACTTGCGGTTTGCCGCGGGTCAGGGTGCCGGTTTTATCAAACACCAGCGTGTCGAGAGTGCTCGCTCTTTGCAGCGCATCGGCATCGCGCACCAGCACGCCAAACTCCGCCGCGCGACCCACGCCCGAAATGATCGACATCGGCGTTGCCAGCCCTAATGCACAAGGGCAGGCAATAATCAGAACCGTGGTGGTAATGACCAGCGTATAGACGATTTGCGGCGCCGGGCCGAAGAGATACCAGATAGCGCCGCTGAGCAGGGCTATCGCTACCACGACGGGCACAAACACCGCCGAAATTTTATCGGCCAGTTGCCCGATTTCCGGTTTACTACTTTGCGCCTGCCGCACCATGCGAATAATGCGCGACAGCGTTGTCTGGCTGCCTACCGCGCTGGCGGTAAACAGCACGCTACCGTCCTGTACCACCGTTCCGGCGTGCACGGCATCGCCAATGCTTTTCTCCTGGGGAATCGGCTCGCCCGTGAGCATGGCTTCATCAAACCAGGCATCGCCCTGGCTTATTTCTCCATCGACAGGCACCCGATCGCCGGTGGTTAAACGCAGCGTCATGCCGGGGTGAACGTCGGCGAGAGGGAGCATTTTCTCTCCCTCTTCGGTTACCACACGGGCGGTGGGGGGCGTCAGATCGAGTAATTTTTCCAGCGCTTTTGAGGACCGCTGGCGCGCACGCGCTTCCAGCATATGGCCGAGGTTGATCAAACCAATGATCATCGCACTGGCTTCATAATAGAGATGGCGTGCTTCCATCGGGAACCACTGCGGCCAGATGTTTACGCTCATCGAGTAAAGCCAGGCTGCACCGGTACCGAGCGCCACAAGGGTGTCCATGGTGGCGGTGCCGTTGGTCAGGCTTTTCCACGCGCTACGATAAAAATGGCCGCCCGCGACAATCATCACGCCCAGCGTCACCAGGCCAATAAACAGCCACAGGGAGCGGTTGGCGTCGGTGACCATCATGTTGTCACCCACCATCCCCCAGACCATCACCGGTACGCCGACCAGCAGGGCGACAATGGCCTGCCAGCGAAAACGCTTCATGGTCGCGTTGGCCGTTTCCTGCTGACGTTCGCGGCGTTTTATGTCGTCTTCTATGGCTTCCGCACCGTAACCGGCACCTTCGACGGCGCTCACTAAATCCTGTGCGGAGGCGCTACCCATCACCAGCGCAGTGCGCTCCGCCAGATTGACCCGTGCCTGCGTGACGCCCGGAACCGCCTGGAGGGCTTTCTGGACGCGGGAGACGCAACTGGCGCAACTCATGCCATTGATTAACAGTTGCTTGCTGTCATCAAGGTCATCCGTTGCCGGAAGCTCAGGAGTGGCCGCTGTCAGTGCTTCCGACGGGGTAGATGACTCTGCCAGCGGTTTAGCCTTTGGGTGGCTAATGCTCGCTCCGTACCCGGCTTGTTTGATGGTATCGATAAGCGCCGAAGCGTCGGCGCTGCCGGTGATCTGCGCATGGGTAAGGGTAACGTCCGCCTGCTCAACGTCAGCACGTTGTTCCAGACTCTCTTTAACACGTTTAACGCAGTGGCCGCAGGACAGTCCGTCCAGCTCCAGCTCTGTAATGTGAGACATAATTAATTTCCTGTATGATGGGTCGTATAAAGATTGACCTGATTAATTACATGTACTAACTGTGTAACAGGTTAAACCTTCCATCAAGGGGAAGGTCAAGGGGGAAAGGTGAATATCAGTATTGTGGCGAAAAAGACCGGCTTAACCAGCAAAGCGATTCGCTTTTATGAAGATAAAGGGCTGGTGACGCCGCCGCTGCGCGGGGAAAACGGCTACCGCAGCTACACGCAGCAACACATCAATGAATTGACACTGCTACGCCAGGCGCGCCAGGTGGGGTTTAACCTCGAAGAGTGTGGCGAACTGGTGAATCTGTTTAACGATCCGGCCCGTCACAGCGCGGATGTCAAAGCCCGCACATTGCAAAAAGTGGCGGAAATTGAGCGTCATATTGTCGAACTTGAAGCGATGCGTAAGCAGCTTATGTCGCTGGCGGAATCCTGCCCTGGCGATGACAGCGCCGACTGCCCGATTATTGATAATCTTTCCGGCTGCTGCCATCACAAGGCACACGCTAAGGGTTGAGCATAAAGATCACCGTGCCGCGATACCATGGCGAGGCGGCGAGGCGCTGTTCCTCTTGCGGATCCCAGACGCCGTTTTGCACGCGTCCGACTTTAAACGGAATGCGTAACCCGGCCAGCGCAGGAAGGTAGGCGGTATAATCCTCGACGGTGTTGCGCCCCTGATAGCTTTGCACCACCAGTTCATCCACCGGCAGGGCGTTCAGCGTTTTCACGCTGCCGGTTTTCGCCCAGTCCAGCAGCCCCGTCACCCCCAGCGCGAACTGCGGCGAGAGGATTTCCCGCAACCGGTGCAGAAACTGCGCGTAATGATCGAGGCGGTGCGTGGCGGCATCAAAATCAATCTGCAGACCCGTCACGTTGTTACCGGCGGCCTGCCAGCGCAGTAACAGACGGTTCAGGCGTGCCAGCATCTCATCAGAAACATCCAGCGTCGTCAGGCGCACGGTCAGCCAGATATGGGGAAACGTCAGGCGGCTAACCGGTAATCCTTTGCGTTCAAATACGGCGGTGCCTGAGAGGGCAATCACATCGCCCTGATGCAGATAGACGGTGCGGGCGTCGCGCAGTGCGTCACCTGTCTTAACGCCCGACCATAGCCAAAAATCCTGCCCGTCTGCGGCATTCGCCACAGACATAAACAGGGAACTGATAAAGGCGATTACCAGTAATACTTGAGGCTTTTCGCCCATACACTTCCTGGATAATCGCGCTTGAGTTGCAGGAACCAGGCTTTACGCACGGCTTTATCGACATCTTCGCCACCGCAATCATTGTAGCCCGATGGCGCATAGCACATCACCGCGCGGTAAAGCGCATAGCTCTTGTCTTCCGGTTCGGCCTTCGTGTCGTTAATCACCTGCTGGTACCACGCCAGACGATGTGGTTTTCCGGAAAAATCGTCCTGACGTGTGGCGACATCCAGCGCATCGTTGCCGCCACGGTCTTTCGCCAGGCTGACTTCGGTTTGCGTGGTGCGGAAAAACTCACCCAGGCAGTTAAGGGCATGGCCATCCTGCGGATTCTTACTCAGCACGCCAACGGTGTCATTCAACGATGCGCAGGCATAGGCTTTTTCCGGGTCTGTGCCTGTCCATTTAAAGACGCTGACATCCACATCGTCAAACGCTTCGCCGGGAATGGCGGCGGTGATGGCCGTGAGCAGGGATTTATCCTGTAACCAGTCGGCATAGTGGCCCTGTGCCAGATCCTGCGTCAGCAAAGTATGCAGGGCAATGGTGCGCTCTTCGTTGTTTGGCCCCTTGCCCGCCTGCTGGCGTAACAGCTCAGGAGTGGCTTTGGTTTTCAGCACCAGCGAGCGATAGCGCAGATTCGTGATGCGGCTATCGGGAGCGAAAATCTTCTCCAGCGCATTGCTGTTGACCAGCGTGGCCGCCAGCTTCGCCTGCAGTAACTGTTGTTGCTCAACATCTTTGCTGAGATCCAGCAGGTGCAGCCAGTGATCGCGTGCGGCATTCCATTGCTGCTGGCCCATCAGTGCATCGCCGTAGAGCGCCTGTTCGCTAAACGCGAGGATATTGTGCTCGGGCAGGCTCTGCGCCGGAGTAATGTCTTTCACCACCGTCGCGTAATCCTGCTTGTTGTAAGCGAGCATCAGGCGCAAATAGTTCCACAGATCGGCGCGTTTGTTTTTTTCGAAATCGGCTTTAAGGCCATCGAGATACGTCTGATCGACACAGTGGGCGTGATTTTCGCACTGATTATCGCGCATCAGCCTGAGCGTCTGGATAAAGGTCAGCAACGACGCATCGGGCGCACTTAGAAAATAGCCGTCTCCCCAGGTCAGGTCTTTGCTGAGCAACTTATTGTCGCTTTCGTTAATCAGCGCGCTCAGCGCATCGCTGTCGGCAGCCTGCGGCAGAATGTGTTCATAGAGTGTTGCCAGCGTATTCCAGTCCTGCAGATACCAGTTGATACGGCGCAGCAACCCCTGTGTTGAGTCGGCGTATTTTCCCTGCGGCCATTTTTTGAGGTAGGTATCTGCGCTGTCCCGCGCCTGTTGCGCCAGGGTTTTATCCACTTTGGTGACGTCAAAATCACCGTATTCGCCGTTAGCATTTTCACTGCTGGCGTTGAGCGCGTTACGCATCAGCATATAGCTGGCGGTTTCGGCGATCCACGGTTGCGGGTTCGTGCTAAGGGCGGTAAAGCTCTGCCTGGCTGCGGTGTAATTCCCGGCGTAAAACTGATTTGCGGCCTGCAAATAGTCACGAAACGCAGCGGCAGAGCCTTCCGGAACCGTGAGTTTGTTGAGTTCATCCTGAGCATTGCTGCTGCCATCGACAAGCAGGCGCGTCTTCGCCAGCGTCTGACGTAGCTCGGGGGTCAGTGTTGTATCGGCCAGCAGCGCGGCGAAAAAATCCGATAGCGTATCGCTATTGAGCGACACAAAGCGGTTTTCGTTTTCGTCCTGCAACGCCGTCAGGTGAGTGATTGCCTCGGCGTCGAGGCCCAGGGTCGCGATTTGCTGGCTGAGGGGATCCTCGCCAGGCGTCGTGTCCGAGTCGTCATCCACCGGGGGATCGTAATCCAGCATATGCATGCCGAAATAGAAATCCCGGCTGCGGGTAATATCCGTCGGGACAGGCTGGCGCAGGGATGAAAAGCCTTTTTGCTCATCCAGCAGTCGCAGCAGGTTATCGCGGGTATCGTTAGCCACGCCAAGGACCGGCGGGCTGACCAGAAAACAGCCCGGGCTCGCCCAGGCACAAGAATCCATATCCATTGACGCCAGCGCAGCGCTGCTGGTGGCAAATGAGAGGCACAGGCCCAGCGTGAGGTGGCTTTTTTTCACCATCTTTCCTTGCGTATTATTACGATTATTCGACCGCAGCTTTGATGTGCAGCGTAATGCCTTCGACGGCGATAACTTCGACTTTGCTTCCTGCCGGTAAATCTGACCCGGCACTCACCGGCCAGGAGCTGTCTCCCACCCGCATGTGCCCGCGCCCGTTGACCAGCGCATTATCGAGGATAAAACGGCGGCCCACCAGTTGCTGTCCGCGCTGATTAAGCGACGCATCTGCCGGTTTCTGGTCACGTACCCGTCTGGATAACCACAGCCACCACAGCCAGGCGGCGATAAGCGTGAGTACCGCGAAGATCACCCCCTGTAATTCCCAGCCGAACGGAACCAGCCAGACCAGCAGGCCGGTGACCACTGCCGCCACGCCGCTCCACAGCAAATAGCCGTTGCCGCCGAGCATCTCAGCGGCCAGAAGCAGGCCGCCAAGACTCAACCAGAAAATGTAGGCATGTTCAAAGAGCACGGCTATCATGATTTTTTCCGTTCACTGGTGCTGTCTTTTACCAGCTCCGCGATCCCGGCAATCGAGCCCATCAGGCTGCTGGCATCCAGCGGCATCATCACGACTTTACTGTTATTAGCAGAGCCAATTTGTTGCAGCGCTTCGGTGTATTTTTGCGCCACAAAGTAGTTAATTGCCTGCACATCGCCCGCCGCAATCGCCTCGGAGACCATTTTGGTCGCCCGTGCTTCTGCTTCTGCCGAACGTTCACGGGCCTCTGCTTCAAGGAACGCCGACTGCCGTTCACCTTCGGCTTTGAGGATTTTGGCCTGCTTTTCACCTTCCGCTTTGACGATTTCCGCCTGGCGAATCCCTTCGGCTTCCAGGATGTAAGCACGCTTGGTACGTTCGGCTTTCATCTGGGCGTTCATTGAAGAGACCAGCTCCGCCGGTGGGCGAACATCGCGGATTTCGATACGGGTGACTTTGATGCCCCACGGATTGGTGGCTTCGTCCACGATATGCAGCAGGCGAGTGTTGATGCTGTCGCGCTGAGAGAGCATTTCGTCGAGCTCCATCGAGCCGAGCACGGTACGGATGTTGGTCATGGTGAGGTTAATGATCGCCAGTTCCAGATTGCTCACCTCATAGGCGGCTTTCGGGGCGTCGATAACCTGAATAAAACACACCGCATCGATGGTGACGTTGGCGTTATCTTTGGAAATGACTTCCTGGGATGGGATATCGAGAACTTGCTCCATCATATTGATCTTACGACCAATACGGTCCATAAACGGTACCACAAGGCTCAGACCCGGCTGGAGAGAACGGGTATAACGACCGAAGCGTTCTACCGTCCACTGATATCCTTGCGGAACGATTTTGACACCCGCGCCTACAATGACCAGCGCGACGAAGATAAGAACGGGGATGACGATGAGCATCAAATAAACCTCCTGTTTAATTTGATGTCATTCTAACCAAATTTGGGGATCTTAACAGCGCGACCCCCAAATTTAGCGGGCGGGACTAGTAAAGCAGGGAGTAGAGCTGGCGACGGTATTTCGAGGCCAGTGCATCGCCGGTACCCAGCGCGGCCAGGATCTCCTGCAACATTTTGCGCGCCTCACCGTCTGCTGCGCCTAAATCTTTACGCAGATGACTGAACAGCAGCTCCAGCGCCTCTTCATTGCGGCCAACCTGATGCAGTTGCAGCGCCAGTTGCGTTGCCAGTTGCGCATCCGCCGGGTTCTTCTCGACCTGTTCTTGCAAATGCTGAATTTCCGGGGTGTCCGCGGCTTTTTTCAGCAGCTCGATTTGCGCCACCAGCCCTTGATAGCGGGTGTCCTGATCCTGCAGCGGAATGGTTTTCAGCACCGCTTCGGCATCATCAGAGCGGTTGAGCGCAATTTGCGTCTCCGCCAGCAGCAGGCCGATTTCACTGTTCTGCTGCGATAACTGCCAGGCCTCTTTCAACAGCGGCAGCGCTTCGGCATGTTTGCCTTCTTCCATCAGTTGCATGGCCTGTTGCGCTTTTAACTCTTCTTCGCGCGGCAGGACTTTATCCAGCAGGGCGCGTATGGCCTCTTCTGGCTGCGGCCCCTGGAAACCGTCGACCGGCTGGCCGTTCTGGAACAGGTAAACCGTTGGGATCGCACGTAAACCAAACTGTGACGCAAGCATCTGCTCAGCATCGCAGTCCACCTTCGCCAGAATAAATTGCCCGTTATATTGCGCCGCCAGGCTTTCCAGCACCGGGGTCAACTGCTGGCAGTGCTGGCTACGCTCGGACCAGAAATAGAACAGCACCGGCGTGGTCATTGACTGTTCAAGCGTCGGATGAAGGTTTGCTTCGTTAATGTTGACGATGTTCTGTACAGACATGAGTCATTCTCTGTTTAAGTGTTTATTGATACATGGGGACAGGCGCTGTGCCTTCAACTCACCCGTGTAAAATTTTATCCATTGCGCGTCCCGGCAGTATGCGTTTCAGCAGGCTTACCACCCAGGTGACGACCGTGACTGGATAACGCAGTTTGGGTTTCGGACTTTCAAAAGCATGACGTACTTTGGCGACAACCGCCTCCGGGCCGAGGGTAAAACGTGCGGCAATACCGGGGTTTTCCACCGGTTTGTCACTCTGCGTCTGGTTGACGTTCTCGGTAAAGCGGGTGCGGATAGGGCCCGGCTCAATCAGGCTGACCCTGATGCCGCTGTGGCGCAGTTCCATACGCAGCGCATCGGACCAGGCTTCCAGGGCGTACTTACTGGCCGCGTAAGCGCCACGACCGGGGGTCGAAATCAGCCCCATTACCGAGGAAGTCATCACAATGCGGCCTTCGCCGTGCGGGAGCATGGCGGGTAACAGGCGCATGGTGAGCTGGTGTGCGCCAAAAAAATTGGCGGAAAACTGTTTTTCCATTTGCTCGCGGCTGATGGTAGATAGCGGGCCATACAGGCCAAAGCCCGCGTTATTAAAAATGCCATACAGACGGTTTTCCGTCAGGGCAATGACCTCGTCAGCGGCACGTTCTACGCTTTCGGGGAGGTCGAGATCCAACAGTACGCCGGTAAATCCGGCCTGATTCATACGTGCAACATCCTCGCTTTTGCGGCAGGCCGCCAGGATGCGAAAGCCCTGACGCTTGAGTTCATGGGCGCTTTCCAGACCGATACCGCTGGAACATCCTGTTATTAAGATCGTTTTTTGCATAACTTTACCTGAAAGCGTCCCTGATAAATCAGGAGTCGTGATTAACTAATGGAGCCAACCGGGTCGCCATCCAGTCGGCAATAAAAGGCTGAGCGTCACGGTTCGGGTGGATCCCATCATCCTGCATCCATTGGGGTTTGAGATAGACCTCTTCCATGAAAAACGGCAACAGAGGAATATCAAACTCTTTGGCGAGCTTAGGATAGATAGCGCTAAATGACTCAGTATAACGGCGTCCATAGTTGGCGGGCAGCCGTATTTGCATCAGCAAGGGTTCGGCGTTTGCGGCTTTTACCGCCTGCAAAATGGTACGCAGCGTTTGTTCTGTTTGTTGGGGCGCAAAGCCGCGCAGACCATCGTTACCTCCCAGCTCAATCAACACCCAGCGAGGCTGATGCTCTTTAAGCAGCGCGGGTAAGCGTGCCAGCCCCTGTTGCGAGGTGTCGCCGCTAATGCTGGCGTTGATGACGGGCGGTTTTTGTTGCCACTTCTCGTTGAGCAACGCAGGCCAGGCGGTATTGGCCGCCATGCGATAGCCCGCGCTCAGGCTGTCTCCCAGAACCAGTAACGTGTCCGCAGCGGCGGCACGCAGGCTAAACAGAAGCAAAAACAGGAAGGCCAAATGCCAGCGGAAAACATTGTTGAAGTTCATCATCTTAAGAAGTCCGTCGGTCAGGGGGAGCATGAACTTTCCATCCTCACCGGAGTTGAGCTTGTTGTCAAACGGGCGCAAACCATCGCCCTGATTGGTGAATCAGGCTCGGGTAAGTCAACACTGCTGGCGATTCTTGCCGGGCTTGATGATGGCAGTAGCGGCGAAGTGAATCTGCTGGGCCAGCCGCTTCACGCGATGGATGAAGAGGCGCGGGCAAAGCTGCGTGCCGCGCACGTCGGTTTTGTTTTCCAGTCTTTTATGCTGATCCCCACCCTGAATGCGCTGGAAAACGTCGAGCTTCCGGCGCTGCTGCGGGGTGAAAACAGCGCGCAGAGTCGTGCCAGTGCTAAAGGGTTACTGGAAGAGTTGGGGCTGGGGAAACGCCTCGATCACCTTCCCGCGCAGCTTTCCGGCGGCGAGCAACAGCGTGTGGCGCTGGCCCGTGCGTTTAATGGTCGCCCGGCGCTGCTGTTTGCCGACGAACCCACCGGCAATCTCGACAGGCAGACCGGCGATAAGATTGCTGATTTGCTCTTCTCGATGAACCAGCAATATGGCACCACCCTGATTCTGGTCACGCACGATCCTCAACTGGCGGCGCGTTGCGACAGGCGTTTACGTCTGGTGAACGGCGAACTGCGGGAGGAAGCATGATCGCCCGCTGGTTCTGGCGCGAATGGCGCTCTCCTTCATTGCTGATTGTCTGGCTGGCGCTAAGCCTGGCGGTGGCCTGTGTGCTGGCACTGGGCAATATCAGCGACCGGATGGAAAAAGGATTAAGCCAGCAGAGCCGCGAGTTTATGGCTGGCGACAGGGCGTTGCGCAGTTCACGTGAAATTCCGCAGGCGTGGCTGGAAGAGGCGCGAAAAGAGGGGCTTAAAGTTAGCGAGCAAATCTCATTTGCCACGATGACCTTCGCCGGTGACACACCACAACTGGCAAACGTGAAAGCGGTGGATGACAGTTATCCGCTCTATGGCGACCTGCAAACCACGCCGCCTGCGGTCAAACCGCTGGCCGGAACGGTGCTGCTGGCCCCACGGTTGATGGCGCTGCTAAACCTGAAAACCGGCGACTCGATTGATGTGGGGGATGCCACGCTGCGGATCGCCGGGGAGGTGGTGCAGGAGCCAGATTCCGGTTTTAACCCCTTCGAAATGGCGCCGCGATTATTAATGAATACGGCGGATGTGGCGAAAACAGGAGCGGTACAGCCGGGAAGCCGCGTCACCTGGCGGGTAAAATTTGCCGGGACACCCGCACAACTGGAGGCCTACGAAAAATGGTTACTGCCGAAGCTTAAGCCGGAACATCGTTGGTATGGCCTTGAGCAGGATGACGGCGCGCTCGGCAAGTCATTACAGCGCTCCCAGCAATTCTTGCTGCTGTCGGCGTTGTTAACCCTGCTGCTGTCAGTCGCGGCGGTGGCTGTCGCGATGGGGCACTATTGTCGCAGTCGTTACGACCTGGTGGCCATTCTCAAAACGCTGGGGGCGAGCAGGGCGCAGTTACGCAAATTGATCATCGGGCAGTGGCTGATGGTGCTCGCGCTGGCGTCCATCACCGGTGGCGCGATGGGGCTGTTGTTTGAAAAAATCCTGCTGATCTTGCTCAAGCCGGTTCTGCCGGTGGCACTCCCTGCCGCCAGCGGCTGGCCGTGGCTCTGGTCGATTGGCGCCATGCTGGTGATTTCGTTGCTGGTGGGGATACGGCCCTGGCGCTTGCTGCTGGCAACGCAGCCTTTGCGGGTATTGCGGCGTGACGCTGTCGCGGATGTCTGGCCGCTGAAATTTTATATTCCCGTTATCAGTATCGTGTCTGTGTTGCTGCTGGCCTGGCTGATGGGGGCCAGCATGCTGCTGTGGTCGGTGCTGGCGGGGGCGGTGGTCCTGGCATTGCTGTGCGGCGTAGTCGGCTGGCTGCTGCTGCGGGTAATGAAAAAGCTTACCCTCAAAACATTGCCGCTGCGTCTGGCGGTCAATCGTCTGCTGCGCCAGCCATGGTCGACGCTGAGTCAGTTATCGGCTTTCTCGCTGTCATTCATGCTGCTGGCAATGTTGCTGGTGCTGCGTGGCGATCTGCTCGACCGCTGGCAGCAACAGCTTCCACCGGAAAGCCCGAACTATTTCCTCATTAATATTGCCCCGGAGCAGGTCGAACCGGTGAAAGCGTTTCTCTCTGAACACCAGGTGGTAACCCAGGCGTTCTGGCCTATCGTGCGTGCCCGACTGACGCAGATAAACGGTCAAAGTACGGAAGGGAACCCGGATGAGGCGCTGAACCGCGAATTGAATCTGACGTGGCAGGGGGCGGATGCAAACCACAACCCGGTTACCGCAGGCTCCTGGCCACCAAAACCCGGTGAGGTCTCGGTCGAAGAAGAACTGGCAAAACGCCTTAAGCTTAAGCTCGGCGACAGCGTGACCTTTATGGGTGATACCCAGGATTTCACCGCTAAAGTCACCAGCCTGCGCAAAGTGGACTGGGAAAGTCTGCGTCCCAACTTCTTCTTTATTTTCCCGCAGGGGGCGCTGGACGGACAGCCGCAAAGCTGGCTGACCAGTTTCCGCTGGCAGAATGGTAACGGTATATTGACCCAGCTTAACCGCGAGTTTCCCACCATCAGCCTGCTGGATATTGGCGCTATCTTAAAACAGGTTGGTCAGGTGCTGGAGCAGGTGAGTCGGGCGCTGGAAGTGATGGTTGTGTTGGTCACCCTGTGCGGCGTGCTGCTGTTGCTGGCCCAGGTGCAGGTGGGGATGCGCCAGCGTCATCAGGAACTGGTGGTGTATCGCACGCTCGGCGCCGGCAAGCGACTGTTACGCACCACGCTGTGGTGTGAATTTGCCTTGCTCGGGCTTGTCTCCGGGCTGGTGGCGGCGATCGGTGCGGAAACGGCGCTGGCGGTGCTGCAAACAAAAGTCTTTGATTTCCCCTGGGAGCCGGACTGGCGGTTGTGGTTAACGTTACCGCTGTGCGGCGCCGTTTTGTTATCCGCATGCGGTGGCTGGCTGGGCACACGGCTACTCAAAGGGAAAGCGCTGTTCCGCCAGTTTAACCAGTAAAATCATGTCATTTTGATTACACGTCGGTTAAATAATCGGCGTGTATTTTTTTAAGTGCACAAATTGCTAACTACCTGATTTTTAAGCGCACAAAGTACGAAAAACTCGACAACATGGCGTGCTTAATCGGCGTTAATATTCAGCTGGCAACTATTTGGCTGCTTATTAACCAAGGAAACAGCATGGCACATAAAATAAAAGCGCTGGCGATAACGATCGGCGCGGCACTGGCGATGACCTCATTTGCAACGCAAGCAGAGATCACGCTGTTGAAACAAGATCCGCAGGCGGGCGATCCGTTAAGCCGTCTGAATTTCACCGTGGGCGGCAGTATTCGTCCGCAGTTCAATATGATGACGGGAGATGGGGATAAAGGCTCTTACAAACGTAACGGCTTCGACGGCGGTACCCGTTTCCGCTTCGCCAGTGATTACTACCTGTTTGATGACATCAGTTGGATTAACTACTACGAGCTGGGCGTCAATATTCCGGCGGTGTTTGACTGGGATAACCACTATGCAAAAGGTGCCCACGACACCACGCGCCGTATGCTCTATACCGGACTGAAAAGCAAAACCTGGGGGACATTAACCTACGGTCAGCAAAACAGCATTTACTATGATGTGGTAGGGGCGAAAACCGATATCTGGGATTACGACATGATTGGTCAGGCGCCGGGTAACGGTATCAACGGCGACTATGATGGCTCTTATCGCTCACGCAATATGCTGAAATATAAGAATACGTTCGGGGATGCAGATCTTTACGCCTCATATCTGTTCGATGATAACGAATATCTGCCGGGTAACGGTCTGCGTTACAAACGTAAAGGTGGTGGCTCGCTGGGCCTGGATTACCATCTGACTAACACCCTGACATGGGGCGCGGCCTGGAACTATACCCGTGCCGAAATGCGCAATCCGGGCAATGACGACAGCAAAACGTACGACCAGAATATTCTCGGTACTGCGCTGAGCTGGACACCGGATAACTGGACCTTCTCCGCTGGCGGCGGCTGGTATCAGAACTTCCTGCTGAGCAAGAAAAACACGGTTCACAATTACTTCGCGGGTGATGCGTGGGGCGTTGAATATTTCGCCGGTTATAAGATCCCAGTTAATCAGTACGCTGTGAAATCTGTCCAGCCGTACTTTATGGGCGATCGCATCGAATACGTGAATGGACGCAACTATCAGCGTATCGATAACGGTGTAGGTATCAGCTTCCAACTGGATTATGGTTTCCGCGTGGATTACGAACACGTGTTTACCTCCAGCACCGATGATCTGGGCGATATGAACTTAGTGCGTCTGCGTTACGACTTCTAAAATTCCTGGCATTTGGCTATCTGACTTGCCAGTTTGAACCCGGGCAATGCTCGAAACCCCACGTTCTGCGTGTCCGTTCCGGTTTCTGCGCGCTGTCCGTGTTCAACCAGCCTGCGCCGATAAGGCCAACTGACCCCGGAATTAGCGTCCTGCACTTCTGCTTAGCAAAGATCTCACTTTGCTTATCTAAAAAAAGCATAAAGGAAGGCGACCGAATTTCGCTTTTCTTTATGCTTCATCGCCTTAGCTTTGCAAAATCTCCCATCATTCAGTGACATACTTCACAACAACATGAATTTATTTCAATTACCGCTGCGTTATGTTTATGCCATCTTATCCCTGTAATGAATATGGAGCGTGCCGCGTCGACGGTGCGCCACACAGCAGACACACTTCGTTAGGGAGAATGTATGAGACGTCGTCTCGGTTTACGCGCCACCGTTGGGGCGCTACTTCTGGCATGCGGTTTATCTTCCGCGCAGGCCAATAGCGATCCGCACACCATTGTCTTCGGCGTTGCGCCGGGGCCATATGGCGACATGGTCAAACAGGCCATTGAGCCGTCACTGAAAGAAAAAGGCTACAAAGTCGTGGTGCGCGAATTCAGCGACTACGTGCAGCCGAATATGGCGCTGTCGAATGGCAGTATTGATGCCAACCTGTTCCAGCACTCGCTCTATTTCGATAAATTCACTGCGGATAAAGGGCTGAAGCTGACCAAATTGATCACCGTACCGACGGCGGGCATGGGCTTCTATTCCCACAAAATTAAAAGCCTCGATGAGCTGAAAAAAGGCGACATCGTTACGCTGTCCAACGATCCGACTAACCTGGCCCGTGGCCTGCGTTTCCTGAAATCGCTGGATCTGATCACTATTAAAGACAATATCGATCCGATCAAAGCCTCTGAACGCGATATCGCCAGCAACCCGAAAGGGCTGGTGTTTAAACCGCTGGAAGCCGCACAGTTGCCGCGTACGCTGGATAGCGCTACCGCAGCCCTGGTCAACGGTAACTTCGCTATTGCCGCTGGGCTGGATCTTTCTACTGCGATCAAGCAAGAACATCTGGATGAGAACCTCAAAAACATCATTGCGGTACGCAGTGAAGATGCGGATAAACCCTTCGCCAAAGACATTGTTGAGGTCGTGAAATCTCCGGCTTACCGTGCGGTGATTGACGATCCGAAAAATGTTTACGGTGCCTTCCAGAAACCGGAGTGGATGACTGCCGCTGATAAGAAGTAAAGGCAGCGCTGGGTTAACAGGCAGGCTGCGGCCTGCCTTTTGCTATTTGAGGGACACATGATTGAGATAGATAAGGTGTGCGTGGATTTTCCCGCCGTACGGGGAGCGAAACCCATGCGTGCCGTGGACAACGTCAGCTTGCGTATTGCGCCCGGTGAGATTTTTGGCATTGTTGGCACCAGCGGCGCGGGGAAAAGCACCCTGTTGCGTACGTTGAATGCCCTGCAACGCCCGAGTGAAGGCTGCGTCAAAGTGAACGGTGTGGCGATTTCAAAAATGGAAGGCCTGACGCTGCGTAAAGCCCGTCAGCGTATCGGCATGATCTTCCAGCACTTCAACTTGATGCATACCCGCACCGTCGCGCAAAACGTGGCGTTCAGCCTGAAAGCGGCGGGGTGGGATCGCAGCAAAATCGCCCCGCGCGTTACGGAAATCCTTGAACTGGTGGGGCTGGGCGACAAAGCAAACCGCTACCCGGTACAACTGAGCGGCGGGCAGAAGCAGCGTGTCGGTATCGCCCGCGCTATCGCTAACCACCCGGACGTATTGCTGTGCGATGAGCCGACTTCGGCGCTGGATCTGGAAACCTCGGCCACTATTCTCGAACTGCTCAAGCAGATCAACGCACAGCTCGGTATCACGATCGTGCTGATCACCCATGAGATGAACGTAATCAAATCCATCTGCGATCGCGTGGCGGTCATGTCCGGCGGCAAGGTGGTAGAAACCGGCGATGTGTTTGATATTTTCGCCCATCCGCAGCATGCCTTTACTCAACAACTGGTTTCACGCACGTTGAATCTGACATTGCCGGACCGTCTGCGGGAGCACCTGCCGGGGCAATTGTTGAAAATCCTGTTTATTGGCGATTCTGCTGAGCAGCCGGTTCTCTCCGATGCGGCCATCAACTTTGGTGTGGCGGTTAACATTCTACACGGGAAAATCGAGTATATCGGTGAGCGTGCGCTCGGCATTCTGGTGGTGCAACTTACCGCAGAAGACCCGGCTGTTGTCGAACAGGCGGTAGACTACATTCGTAACCGTACCGCTCAGGTGGAGGTGATCCGTGGATAATTTACTGGCCGATTTGAGCCTCGCGTTTGGTGAAACCTTCCAGATGCTGAGCATCTCAACGGTGCTGGCGATCATCGGTGGCCTGCCGCTGGGGTTTCTGATCTTCGTGACCGACCGAAATCTCTTCTGGCAAAACCGCGCGGTCTATCTCATCAGCTCCGTGCTGGTGAACATCATCCGCTCCGTGCCTTTTGTCATCCTGCTGGTTCTGCTGCTGCCGTTAACTCAGTTTTTGCTTGGCAACACCATCGGGCCGATTGCCGCATCGGTGCCGCTGTCCGTGGCGGCGATTGCCTTCTATGCCCGTCTGGTGGACGGCGCGTTGCGTGAAGTGGACAAAGGCATTATTGAAGCGGCGGAAGCCTTTGGCGCCAGCCCGATGCGCATCATCTGCACGGTGCTGTTGCCGGAAGCCAGCGCGGGCCTGCTGCGTGGGTTAACCATCACGCTGGTGAGCTTGATCGGTTACTCGGCGATGGCGGGGATCGTGGGCGGTGGTGGTGTCGGTGACCTGGCTATCCGTTACGGTTACTACCGCTACGAAACCCAGGTGATGATTGTCACCGTGGTCGCACTGATTGTGCTGGTGCAGGTCGTGCAGATGCTGGGCGACTGGCTGGCACAAAGGGCGGACAAGCGCGACAGGCATTGAGATGTACCCGGATGGCGGCGTGACCGCCTGATCCGGGCAACAAGCTGAACCCTGGCCCCGGCAAGCGCAGCGCCGCCGGGGAGCCCGTCAGGCAAGTTTTGCCTGTGCCCAGGCGATGCCGCTGGCATATTCCGGCGGCAGCAGAGGCACCAGCGCTTCCAGCGTCGCGCTCAGGCGGGCGGTGTCGCTGTCATTCAGGTTAAGGTGCCCCACCTTACGGCCCGGACGCACCTCTTTGTCGTACCAGTGCAGATGCACCAGCGGCAGTTTTAACCAGTCATAATTCAAATCGCTGCCGATCAGGTTCACCATCACCGACGGGCTGTTAACCACCGGTGGCGGCAGCGGTAAATCCACCACCGCGCGCAGATGCAGCTCAAACTGACTGATAGACGCGCCGTTTTGCGTCCAGTGGCCGCTGTTGTGCACACGTGGCGCCAGTTCATTGATCAGCAAGCCCGCCGGGGTCACAAAGCACTCCATCGCCATCACGCCCACATAATTCAGCTCGTGCATAATGGCAGAGAGCATACTTTCCGCTTGCTGTTGCTGGCGCATGTCGGCCTGCGGAAAGACCACGCTGGTGCGCAGAATACCATCCTGATGCAGATTGTGAGTCAGCGGATAGAACACCGTGCTGCCGTCATGGCCGCGTGCGCCCACCAGCGATACCTCACCGGAAAAATTGATACCCTGCTCAACGATGCATTCGCCGTAGCAATCCTCCGGCAATTGTTCCGTTTCGTCTGCACGCAGACGCCACTGACCACGGCCGTCGTACCCGCCCACGCGGCGTTTGACAATCGCCAGCTCGCCCAGCGTATTGAAGACCGCAGGCCATTCGCTTTTGTCTGCCAGCAACTGCCACGGTGCGGTGGCAAGCTTAAGTTTGTCGAACAACTGCTTTTGCGTCAGGCGGTCGGCAATAATCGGGAACACATCGCGATTCACAAACGCCGGATGACGCGCCAGCTCGCGGGTCAACGCGGTTTCCGGCCAGCGTTCGATCTCTGCGGTAATCACGCTCTGGGCGAACGGCACCGCTTCCGGGTCTGCATCGAGCCCTACGGGCCACACGGCGATGCTCAGCGGTTCGCCTGCCTGGCGCAGCATCCGACCAAGCTGACCGTTACCTAAAATGCAAACCTGTTTCATGCCACACCCCGTGGATCCGGGTTTTCCAGCACTTCATCGGTCTGGGCGCGGCGGAACTCGGCCAGGCGCTGATGCAGTTCGGCGTCGTGCTGGGCCAGAATTTGCGCGGCCAACAGGGCGGCATTCGCGGCCCCGGCTTTGCCAATGGCCAGCGTACCGACCGGAATACCGCGCGGCATCTGGACGATAGAGTAGAGGCTATCCACACCGCTCAGCGCGGCGCTCTGTACTGGCACACCCAGCACCGGCACTAATGTTTTCGCTGCAATCATCCCCGGCAAGTGCGCCGCGCCGCCTGCACCCGCAATGATCACCTGAAAACCGTTCTCTTCGGCGCTTTCGGCAAAGCTGAACAGTTTATCGGGGGTGCGGTGAGCGGAGACGACTTCAACGTGGTGCGGGACATTCAGGATATCGAGAATTTCGGTGGCGAACTGCATGGTCGCCCAATCGCTTTTCGATCCCATGACAATGGCGATACGCGCCGGTTGGTTAACAGAAGACATGCGTTAAGAAAACTCCTGTGGGTGTGACTACGGACAGCTTTTGAGGGCACAAAGAATAGCACGGAAAACGGGCAAGGAAAACGGTTGCGTGGCGATGAATGCTGCAATCCGCTGTTGCGGAGCATGCGCATCAGCGGTTCAAATTCTTAGAACGGAAAAGGGATCAGCTCGACGTCGTCTGCGGTCACTTTCACCATAGAGCCCTGGGTGTGCCAGGCGCCGAGGACAACGCGCATGGCGGGTTTACCGTTTGCGATAAGCTCGTGCACGTCCTGGCGATGAGTATGACCGTGAATCAGGCACTGAACCTGGTGTCTTTCCATCGCGGCAACCACTGCCTGCGGATTAACGTCCATAATGGCCAGCGATTTGCTACTGTTGGCGGCTTTGCTTCCCGCGCGCATTCTGGCTGCGATACGTTGGCGAACAAACAGCGGCAGGGCAAGAAACAGCCTCTGTAGCCAGGGCTTGTGGACTTTGGCGCGAAACGCCTGGTAGCCTGCGTCGTCCGTACAGAGCGTGTCGCCGTGCATAATCAGCACCTTGCGACCATACAGATCGAGCACTTTCTCTTCCGGCAGAAGCTGCATGCCGCTTTCGCGCGCAAAGCGTTGGCCGAGCAGGAAGTCGCGATTGCCATGGATGAAGTAACAGGGCACGCCACTGTCGACCAGCGCCTTAATGGCGGCGGCGATGTCTCGGTGCAGGGGAGTGGGGTCGTCGTCGCCAATCCAGGCTTCGAACAGGTCGCCCAAAATATAGAGCGCGTCAGCCTGTCGGGCTGTGCCTGTCAAAAAACGCAGAAAACCGGCGGTGATCGCCGGTTCTTCTGTTTGCAGATGAAGGTCTGCGATAAAAAGTGTCGCCACGATTACTCGCTGACGGTCACGCTTTCAATCACGACATCTTCTTTCGGCACGTCCTGATGCATACCGCTGCGGCCGGTAGGAACGGCTTTGATTTTGTCTACCACGTCCATGCCTTCAACCACTTCGGCAAACACACAGTAGCCCCAACCCTGCAGGCTTTCGCCAGAGAAGTTCAGGAAGTCGTTATCCACGACGTTGATAAAGAACTGTGCAGTTGCGGAGTGCGGAGCCTGAGTACGCGCCATTGCCAGCGTGCCACGGGTGTTTTTCAGGCCGTTGTTAGCTTCGTTTTTGATCTGGTCTTTGGTTGCTTTCTGATGCATGCCCGGCTCGAAGCCGCCGCCCTGGATCATAAAGCCATTAATGACACGGTGGAAAATGGTGTTGTTGTAAAAACCTTCACGGCAGTAGTCCAGGAAGTTTTTAACTGTTTCAGGCGCTTTATCATCAAAAGTTTTGATTACGATGTCGCCGTGATTAGTGTGGAAAGTAACCATTTTTGCATCCTGTTCCGGTAGAGTAGTGCGCAGACCCGACTGTGGGTCAGTGATAGTCGCTTGTTATAGCATAACCGGGAGGTTGGATCACCTTGCAAAGTGTGCTGCTTCGGGATTGAATTACAGGTAATATATGCGTTTTTCCGTTCCACACACGTCTACATGGAATCTTCGATGTTAAAAATCTTCAATACACTGACGCGCCAAAAAGAGGAATTCAAACCTATCCATGCCGGGGAAGTCGGCATGTACGTGTGTGGTATCACTGTTTACGATCTCTGTCATATTGGTCATGGCCGTACTTTCGTGGCGTTTGATGTGGTCGCTCGCTACCTGCGTTTTATCGGCTATAAGCTGAAATACGTGCGCAATATTACCGATATTGACGACAAAATTATCAAACGCGCCAATGAAAACGGCGAAAGCTTTGTGGCGCTGGTTGACCGAATGATCGCGGAAATGCACAAAGATTTTGATGCCCTCAATATTCTGCGCCCGGACATGGAACCGCGTGCGACGCACCATATTCATGAGATCATCGAAATCACTGAACAGTTGATCGCGCGTGGTCACGCCTATGTTGCTGACAATGGCGACGTGATGTTCTCTGTGCCGACGGACCCGAACTACGGTCAATTGTCGCGCCAGGATCTCGACCAGTTGCAGGCGGGGGCGCGCGTAGACGTCGTTGACGTGAAGCGTAACCCGATGGACTTCGTGCTGTGGAAGATGTCCAAGCCGGGCGAGCCGAGCTGGACCTCGCCGTGGGGCGAAGGGCGTCCGGGCTGGCACATTGAATGTTCCGCGATGAACTGCAAACAACTGGGCAACCATTTCGATATTCATGGCGGCGGTTCTGATCTGATGTTCCCGCACCATGAAAACGAAATTGCCCAGTCAACCTGCGCCCATGACGGCGAGTATGTGAACTACTGGATGCACTCCGGCATGGTGATGGTCGATCGCGAGAAGATGTCCAAATCGCTGGGTAACTTCTTTACCGTCCGTGATGTGCTCAAATATTACGACGCCGAGACTATTCGCTACTTCCTGATGTCCGGCCACTATCGCAGCCAGTTGAACTACAGCGAAGAGAATCTCAAGCAGGCGCGTTCAGCGCTGGAACGTCTGTATACCGCGCTGCGCGGTACCGACAGGTCTGTTGCGGCGGCCGGTGGCGAGGCGTTTGAAGCGCGCTTTGTTGAGGTCATGAACGATGACTTCAACACGCCGGAAGCCTATTCGGTGCTGTTTGATATGGCGCGTGAAGTGAATCGCCTGAAATCAGAAGATATGGCGGCGGCGAATGCGCTGGCCTCGCATCTGCGTAAGCTCTCTTCTGTGCTGGGGCTGCTGGAACAAGATCCCGATGCGTTCCTGCAAAGCGGTGCGCAGGCAGATGATAGCGAAGTGGCTGAGATTGAAGCGTTGATTCAACAGCGTCTGGATGCGCGTAAAGCGAAAGACTGGGCAGCAGCAGATGCGGCGCGCGACCGTCTTAATGAGATGGGCATTGTGCTGGAAGATGGCCCACAGGGTACGACCTGGCGCCGTAAGTAATTACTGCTCCTGAGGGGAACGCGATGTTCCCCTCTCGCCACAGCGGATAAGGCGGTTACGCCGCCTGAGTTATCGGGACCGCCAGTGCCACAGCACGCCCATCAGAATGAGCCCCGGCACCCACACCCACAGCAATTCCGAAATGATCACCTGATGCCCGTAAGGCGTCATATACCGCGACAGGGCAAAAGGCGCGACCTTAATCACCTGCCAGGGCGCAAAAAAGCGTTCATCTGACCACGGCCAAAGCCAGCCGACCCCTTTGCCGCCGGTGGTAATCGAATCCAGCAAACTGTGCGACAGCAATGAGACAGTCAAAAAAGCCCAGCAGCGCATCAGGCTCGCTTTAAACCAGCGTCGCCCCAGCCATGTCACCAGAATCGGCACTACAAAGGCGAATAACAGCGAATGGGTGAAGCCGCGATGACCAAACACATTGCCGTACGCCACGCCAAATTTGAATGCCAGCACATCGGCATCCGGCAACATCGCAAGGGCAACGCCTGCCAGCAATAATCCCCTGGGAATCACCTTGTTGCCCAGTCCCAATCCCAGGCAAAGTGGTACGGCGGCGTGAGTAATAACGGTTGGCATTGTCAGTCCTTGAACAAAAGAAAAGAGTATAAACGAGACGGCTTACATCGCCGGATGTGTGTTTTCTGAAAAGTCAGGGAATAAAGAAAAAATTATTTTTGCGATGCGGCAGGAAATTAACATCAGCGTTTTCTGATAGTTGCTCTGCCGTATGAACAGGGTGATGTTATACAAAAACCGAAATACCCGCTCTGATGCATAGGGTGACTTATCCGGCAGAGTGCGCCATGACACCTGAAAAAATGGGGGATGTGGCGAATGCTGCCGCCGTAATGCAACGCGAATGGCTCAGTATATACATCCATTAAAAATGCGGGCCAATACTCGCTTTATTATGCGGATTCCCGCACCACCAGTTGCCCGGAGAGGGTAATCGTCTGCGTCAGCAAATCTGGCTCTTTCAGCTTACGTATAATCAGCCCCGCAGCCTGACGGCCCGCCTCTTCACTGGCCGACGAAACATAGGTAAAAGAGGGGGAGGTGAGGTTCACGTGGAGCATATCCTCGAAGCCTATCAGCGCCACCTGTTGCGTCAGAAAGACATCTTTACCGATGGTGCGCCCCACCTGATGAATACCGCTGATAGAGCCAATCACCGCGTTCGGCGAATGGCATAGCAGGGCGGTGATGGTGTTGTTTTTTTCAAGCAAATGACGCGTTGCCAGGCTGGCTGATTCAGTCGATTCACTGCAGGCGGGAGCATACTCATCGCGTAGCACCATACCGTATTGCTTGAGGGCGCTGTGTACGCCCAACAAACGCTGGTGGCGTACCAGGTCTTTTTCCAGACCGCCGATATAGGCGATGCTGCGATGCCCGCGTTCGATAAGGTAGCGCGTGGCAAGGCTTGCGGCCTGGCGGCTATCGCGCATCACCAGATTGCAGCTCTCGGCAGGCATGGATTGGGACACTACCACCATCGGCAGCGGACACTGGCTGATTTTTTCCGGTAAATGCGGATTAAGGGGATCCGATGAGAGATATATCACGCCCGCTACGCCCTGTTGCTTAAAAGAGAGCAGGCAGCGTTCCAGGTGCTCATGATCATCCAGCGGCTGCCCCAGGAAGACCATATAGCCCTTACGTTCCAGCTCCTGGACAATGCTCGCCATCACCTTGATGGAAAAGCTGTCGCTGAAATCACGCAAGATCAGGCCAATCAGGTTCGAGGTATTGGCGCGCAGATTAGCGGCCGCGACGTTGTGCACATATCCAAGCTCATTGATAGCCGACTGAACTCTCTCGATGGTGGCATCGGAGATTTTTCCCTTTTGGCGCAACACCAGAGAGACGGTTGAAACCGAAACGCCCGCCAGTTTAGCGACATCAATGATGCTGACCTTTTTCAATCGTGCTCCCTGAAAGTACAGAATAATCAGTCAGAAATAGTAAAGCCTCCTGCATAAATACAGGAGACTTATTTCACCTTACCAGCACAAGGTTATTTGCCAAGCGATGTCGCCATAGCCTGAGCAATAAACTGGGCTCTGGCGCCGAAGATCACCTGCACGCCTTTATCCCCGACAAAGACCACGCCGCGTGCGCCCACACCGTTAAGTCCTTCTTTATTCACCTGGCTGCCGTCCAGCACTTCAATACGCAGGCGGGTAATACAAGAACCAATGGAATCAATGTTTTTCGCCCCGCCCAGCAGGTCAACAATCTCGGTAACCAACTCCTCGTCCGTTTTGTCTTTCGCGTCCGCAGACACTTCGGTACGGCCCGGTGTTTTGACATCAAAGCGACGGATAACAAAGCGGAAAGTAAAGTAGTAGATCAGCGCCATCGGCACGCCAATGATCACCGCATTCAGGTAGTTTGTCTCATAGCCATTAAACGACGGCAGAATACCAAACGAAATGTAGTCGATAAGACCGGCTGAGAACGACTTCGCGATATGCGCGTGCATCAGGTACATGGACATGTAGGCCAGGCCCGCCATGATCGCATTGAACACATACAGAATCGGCGCGACGAAGATAAAGGTAAATTCGACCGGCTCAGTGATGCCCGTTAAGAAGCAGGTTAGCGCGGCGGAGAAGAGAATACCCGCAGCGATTTTTTTGTTTTTGGTATGCGCTTCGTGGTACATCGCCAGACAGGCGGCAGGCAGTGCGAACAGCATCAGCGGGAACTCGCCTTGCATGAATTTGCCGGCGTTCTGATAGGTGTCGCTACTGAATGACCTGGTGCCTTCTTCCAGCATTTTGAACCAGATTGTCTGGTCGCCGTGGATAACCTGGCCTGCCTGAGTGGTGTAGTCACCGAAGGAGTACCAGAACGACGGATACCAGATATGGTGCAGACCGAGCGGGATTAGCGCACGTTCCGTCAGGCCAAAGATAAAGGTTGAGGCTGCCTGATTATCGCCGTTAACGATAACGGAGAGCGCGTCAATGCCCGCCTGGATATGTTGCCAGACGTAGGGCAGCAGCAGGCCGAGAATAAACGACATAAACGCGGTGGCGATGGCGACAAAACGCTTACCGGAGAAGAAGCCCAAAAATTCAGGTAACTGCATGGTGTGGAAGTGGTTATAGCACCAGGCTGCGAGGATGCCGCAGATTAAGCCGCCAAACACCCCCATTTGCAGCGACGGGATACCGACCACCATCGCATATTTCCCGCCCTGTGAAGCCATTTCCGGCGTAATCGATAGCACG
This sequence comes from Citrobacter sp. UYEF32, assembly GCF_040546205.1. Taxonomy (NCBI): domain Bacteria; kingdom Pseudomonadati; phylum Pseudomonadota; class Gammaproteobacteria; order Enterobacterales; family Enterobacteriaceae; genus Citrobacter; species Citrobacter sp. UYEF32. The sequence continues at coordinate 311,802 of NZ_JBEPNI010000003.1, forward strand.
GTGCTGATGGTAATGTTGGTGACAAACACCGACACGGCCGCAGAAAGGGCGGCAATTCCGGATTCAGAGGCCAGACCAACCGCCGAGCCGATGGCGAACAGCAGCGGCAGGTTATCGAAAATAACCCCACCGGCATTCATCATCAGCGGTAAATGAAACTTATCGCCAAACGCCAGCAGCAGACCGGCGGCCGGCAGTAATGAGATGGGCAGCATTAACGCACGCCCAATCATGGACAACTTTGAGAGTGATTTAATAAACCCTGATAACACATTCATCGTGTGATTCCCCCGAATCCATGCTTTTTTGTTGCGCGAAATACGCACATTTATTGTGAGTAGAACGTTCTAGTAAAACGTTCTACTTATCGTGTTAGAAGCGATTCTTCTCCGCAACTGAAATTTCACTTTCAGTCATAGCAAAATGTGATTATTTGAAGGCGATCAATTATTGACCGTGCGGACACTAAGGGAAATGGGGAGGGGAAACAGGCCCGGTGAACGGGCCTGTAGAAAGGATATCAGGCGACTACGGTGACGCTTTGTCCCTGAAATACAACGGTTTGCCCGGCAACGATCTTGCAACGCTTACGGGTTTCGACCTTGCCGTCGACCTTGACCAGACCGTCATCGATAGCGATCTTCGCCTGCGCGCCGCTTTCGCTCCAGCCTTCCAGTTTCAGCAGATCGCACAGTTCAACGTGCGGATGCTTGCCCAGTGAGAATGTTGCCATCTTATGCTTTCTCCACGTCGTGGTACTCTTCGCACGCCTGCAGTGTGTTCTGAATCAGGGTTGCGACGGTCATCGGGCCTACACCGCCCGGCACCGGCGTGATATACGAGGCACGTGCGGCGGCGTCTTCGTAAACCACATCGCCAACCACTTTGCCGCTTTCCAGACGGTTGATGCCAACATCAATCACGATGGCGCCTTCTTTGATCCACTCACCCGGAATAAAGCCTGGTTTGCCAACCGCAACGACCAGAAGATCGGCGTTTTCCACATGGTGGCGCAGGTTTTTGGTGAAGCGGTGGGTCACGGTGGTGGTGCAACCGGCCAGCAGCAACTCCATGCTCATCGGGCGACCGACGATGTTAGATGCGCCGATGACCACGGCGTTCAGGCCGTAGGTATCAATGTTGTAACGCTCAAGCAGCGTCACGATACCGCGCGGGGTGCACGGACGCAGACGCGGCGCACGCTGGCACAGGCGGCCAACGTTATACGGGTGGAAACCGTCGACGTCTTTATCCGGCGAAATGTGTTCCAGCACTTTGACATAATCGATACCGGCAGGCAGCGGTAACTGAACCAGAATACCGTCGATTTCGTTATCGGCATTGAGCTTGTCGATAAGCGTCAGCAGTTCGGCTTCGGTGGTGGTTTCCGGCAAATCGTAGGAGCGGGAGATGAAACCCACCTCTTCACACGCTTTGCGTTTGCTGCCGACATAAATCTGCGACGCAGGGTTGCTACCGACGAGGATAACGGCCAGACCAGGGGCGCGTTTTCCGGCTGCCAGGCGGGCTTTCACCTTTTCAGCAACCTCAGAGCGCACCTGCTGCGCAATCGTTTTACCATCTATAATCTTTGCTGCCATCAGAGAGAAGATTCCATCTGTAACTAAAAAGAAGTGGGGATGTGTATATTTTGTCAGAAGTGGGCGGCGCTGTCAGTTACCGTTTATGTTTCGTGCGTAAAGGCAGGGCGGTGAAAGTGCGCAATGGTGCTCACTTCGCGAGCATCTGAGAGCAAAGTCATTGACTCGACAGGTGTTGACCGTATAATCCCGATCCGCAACTCTCCCGTAAGGGATATCAGTGCGCCCTTAGCTCAGCTGGATAGAGCAACGGCCTTCTAAGCCGTAGGTCACAGGTTCGAACCCTGTAGGGCGTACCTTTTTCAAGTAAACGGACGTCAACCGACGTCTTTTTTTATGCCTAAAATTCAAGGTATTGGCTGAATTTAGCGCGTCGTTATTCTACCGAGCTCTACTCGTATCAACGTACATCAAGTAGTATTTGTTGGTATATGTGATGGTATCTCCCCGTTCGATAAAATCTTGTACCAACAGCCAGCATGGGGGCCTCAAATGGCATTAACCGATGTGAAGGTAAGAAGTGCGAAGCCAATGGACAAGCCTTATAAGCTTACTGATGGGGAAGGGATGCATCTGCTGGTCCATCCCAATGGGTCTAAATACTGGCGATTGCAATATCGTTTCGATGGGAAACAAAAGATGTTGGCACTCGGTGTTTACCCGGAAATCTCGTTGTCCGAGGCCCGGCAGCGCAGAGATGAAGCAAAACGGCAAGTGGCCAATTCCATTGATCCCAGTGAGAAGAAAAAAGTAGAGAAGCAGGCGCGTAAAGTCGCTGTAGAAAATACGTTCAAATCTGTTGCACTGGAATGGCATGAATACAAGCACCCCAATTGGTCAAAGGGGTATGCCGAAGATCTGATGGAGGCATTTGAGAACGATATATTTCCTGACCTCGGCAAACGACCAATAGCAGAGATTGAACCGTTAGAAGCTCTAACCACATTACGCAAACTTGAAAAGCGTGGCGTACTCGATAAATTGAGGAAGGTTCGTCAGGCCTGCAAACAGGTTTGCACTTATGCCATTGTTACGGGTAGAGCGAAAACCAATCCCTTTGCCGAACTTGCTAGTGCCCTAACTACGGCGAAATCAACTCACTATCCTCATCTACTGTCTGACCAGTTGCCAGATTTCTTGAAGGCTTTAGAGGCTTATTCGGGAAGTCCAATAACACGGCTTGCGACCCGCATTTTGATGTTAACGGGGGTTCGTACCATTGAACTTCGTCTGGCTGAATGGAAAGAGTTTGATTTTGACAAGCGAGTTTGGGAGGTTCCGGTCGAAAGGATGAAGATGCGGCGTCCTCATTTGGTGCCTTTATCTGATCAGGTTATAGAGGCATTGCGTGAACTCCAGATGATAACTGGCAGGTATAATCTGGTTTTCCCGGGACGTAACGACATTGCTAAACCAATAAGTGAAGCCAGCATAAATCAGGTACTAAAACGAATTGGTTATCATGGAAGAGCAACTGGACATGGGTTCAGGCATACGATGAGTACGATTCTTCATGAGGAAGGATTTAACACTGCGTGGATTGAACTGCAGCTTGCGCATGTGGATAAAAATACCATTCGTGGGACTTATAACCATGCACAGCATTTAGAGAACAGGAGAGGGATGCTACAGTGGTATGCTGATTATCTAGAATCATTAACAAACGGCTCTTCTTTACCTCGCAGAAAAGAGGCGTAGAAGAAAAGGAACCTGCGCAAAAAAGTGTGCAGGTTTTCTTTTTGATATTTCTTTTGCGTGAAATAGATGATTTTCCGACAATTAATTTTAAGTTAATTGGTTGCGGTTGTCTGATCTCTTACCACATTGACGTAGATTGTTGGCATACTATTCAATGATTTTTATTATTTGAATCAGTGAGTTGATTTTTATTGCGATTTGCTTTTAACCTTCGCAATTTAGAAGTATTATTTTAAGAATATTCCCCTTGCCCCTACTTTCTCTCGCCATTCGGTCGGTGCATGTGAAAAGTCATTTTTAAGGTTAATGCTCATGGAGTTATGGATATTTTTAGCAGCGATTTATGTTATTTATTTTTTGTTTTTCAAAAAGAAAAAGCATAAATCTGCAGGATCTCCAGTTTCCAGAACCGTCAAAGCACTACCAAAAGCAACAGAATGGAGCGCTGACACCAAGAAAAAAGAGACGGTTGTGCAAAAAGATGATAGCGAAGATGACAACCTGGCAACTTTTACACTGAGCAGCGGGCGGGGTGTCGAATTTCGGGTGACAACCAATCATTACCGGAATACCTCAAAGTCAGCAGGTGCATTGGCTCGATGGGTTCTTCCGGGTGAGATGATAACTGTAGCTGGTGTAACAATCACCGGTGGTCACATTTATCTGGGGCAACGTATGAAGCCCACTGGACAGGAGCTAAACGGCTATTATGACGAGGGAAGTGAGGCATCATTAATTGATGACACATGTAAGATACAACCCACTTCTTATCTTTACGAAGACAGTTCATTAGGATACTGGCCAAGTTTTTCCTCTCTTTCCCCAGAAGCACGTGGTGCGTATATCAGTTGGATTGCCAGTGACAGGTCTGACCCATCGTGTCCAATAGGCTATGTTTTCATATATCTCTACGGTCTGGAAAGAAAAGCGCTTGTAGATTCCACAGAACAAAATTTCCCTGATGCTGAATTCCGTAACCTATTCAATGAAGTCGGTCGGTTAAGGTCGGTATTCAGTGAGAACCGTTCCTTCCGTGGATATTCGACCCAATTACTCGAAGCCATGTCTATTCTGCGGCCGGACATGGATTTAGCCACAGATCTCGATAGTGCATCAGGTTTCAGTAATGGCATGCAATTTAAACTGGCTTTGGCTAAAACTGTACATGAGGGAATGCCTGTATCAGCCGAACTGGCGTTGGCTTGGGTAATAAACCATACCGAATATGCGCTGCGTACCCCCGCTCGCCGATGTGCCAAAGAGTTTGCTGCGCTTTTCAAACGGCGTTACACCCTCAAATATGGTGAAGGGATGGTCGTTAAGGCGAATAAAACACGTCTGCGGTTAGATTACACACCTGCAAGCCCCAGTTTGCGAGGCATTCGTCTTCCTGTTCCTGACTTGCCTGACCCAAGTGCATTGAAGGGCCCGGTTCAGAAAATTATTGCCCTTGCCGATATATGTACAGATGAACTTGATGCATATAGTCGCTACCTTGGTAGGAAAGGCACCTCAGTAAATGATACTGCTGCAATTATGTTGCTGCCTTCAGAGATCGTTAATGAAAGTGCAGAAAAAATATTAAACTCATTCAAACTCTGGGCTGATGAGGCGATCCTCAATAAGGAGGGGTTAGTCTCAGTTGCTGATTTTTGGGCCCATATGAATGCCAGCTGCCCAGCGAAGATTAATAAAAAAGAGGCCGACTTGATGCAGGCCTTTGCACAGAAAATGGGTTACTGCCTGGCACCTGATCCGTATTACCACCATGTGAAGGCAGACGTCGATGGCGCTCTTGTTCTGTTCCCTGCCGGTGAAGATGGACGCTTCTCACCTTCTCCTGAATTTATCTCAGCAGTAATGACGCTCAGATTAGGGGCGATGGTCGCCTTGATTGATAATTCTCTTGATCAAGCCGAACAGAAAGTGCTTGAGAATGCTATCAACAACAATACTGGCTTCACTGATGATGAAAAGCGCTCTCTACACGCATATTTAACGTGGCAGTTACATACCCCTGCCAATATGACGGGAATGAAAAGCAGGATTGAGTTGATGGGGGCTGCGGAAAAATCAGCAGTGGGTAAAGTTATTGTTAGTGTTGCCTGCTCGGATGGCACAATAGCGCCTGCCGAAATCAAACAGCTTGAGAAGATTTATTCAAGCCTGGGTCTGGATCCATTATCTGTATCAAGCAATATCCATCAGCATTCCGCAACTGAACATGATCTCGTTTCGTCTGTACCAACTGAGCAGCCAACGGCAGGGTTCAGACTGGATGCTAATGTACTTGCCCACCACGAATCTGCCACGGATGATGTTCGTAAATTACTGAACACGATTTTCACCGAAGAAGAACCGGAAGAATCAGAAAGCGCTCCAGCCTCATTAACGGAGGAGGGAGGCCTTGACCCCGCACATAGCCAGCTTTATCGCAGTTTGCTGGAGAAAGAACAGTGGTCCCGGAAAGAGGCGACAGAGCTGTGCGGAAATTTGAATTTGATGCTCGGCGGTGCGCTTGAGGTGATCAATGACTGGTCCTATGCGGTGGTTGATGCTCCGGTGTTGGACGATGCCGATGATGATATCTGGGTTGATCTGGAAATTGCCAAAGAATTAGAGGGATAGTGAATGTCTGTAACACGTATAAGAGTGAAAGAACGCGACGCTATTATTCAGTCACTTAAATCAGGTGTAACGCCAAGGATAGGCATTCAGCATATCCAGGTTGGCCGCGTGAATGAGATAACCGCTCTCCATCAGGATATTGAGAGGATTGCTGACGGTGGCGCAAGCTTCAGACTTATCATCGGTGAGTATGGTTCAGGTAAAACGTTCTTTCTGAGTGTTGTGCGCTCTATTGCGCTGGAGAAGAAGTTGGTGTCAGTCAGTGCTGACCTTTCTCCTGACAGACGTATTCACTCATCGGGAGGTCAGGCTCGTAATCTCTATTCAGAGCTTATGAAAAACATGTCCACCAGAAACAAGCCGGATGGTAATGCGTTACTTAGCGTTGTTGAAAGGTTCGTTACGGAGGCACGAAAGGAAGCTGACACGGACGGCTCCGAGGTTTCATCAGTTATTCATAAACGTCTGGCAGCTCTGTCAGATATGGTGGGCGGATATGACTTTGCGAAGGTCATTGATGCATTCTGGCGCGGGCACGAGCAGGATAACGAAACGCTAAAATCCAATGCCATTCGCTGGTTGCGGGGAGAGTACACCACCAAAACTGATGCCCGTAACGATCTCGACGTTCGGACTATTATCTCAGACGCTTCATTCTATGATTCTTTGAAGCTGATGAGCCTTTTTGTCCGCCAGGCAGGCTATGCCGGTCTTTTGGTCAGCCTCGACGAAATGGTAAACCTCTTTAAGCTGAATAATACGCAAGCAAGAACAGCGAACTACGAACAGATTTTGCGGATCCTGAATGATTGCCTGCAAGGCTCCGCCGAGAACATAGGTTTTATCCTCGGGGGAACTCCAGAGTTTCTTTTCGATCCGCGTAAAGGTCTTTACAGCTATGAGGCGCTCCAATCGCGTTTGGCGGAAAACCGGTTCGCGCAAAAAGCAGGAGTGATTGACTACTCATCTCCAACTCTACATCTCGCCAGCCTCACCCCTGAGGAACTGTATATTTTACTGAAAAATCTTCGCCATGTTTATGCAGGCGGAGAGCCAGATAATTATCTGGTACCAGATGAGGCACTAACTGGATTTCTGCATCACTGCAGTAAAACCATTGGAGACGCTTACTTCCGTACCCCCCGTAATACCATAAAAGGTTTCCTGGATATGCTGGCCGTGCTGGAACAAAACAGAACGATGAACTGGCAAGCACTAATTGAGGGTGTGGCGATTGAAGAGGACAGACCCAGCGATATGGATGACGCCATTGTGGAGGAAAGCGATGACGACGGCCTGGCGAACTTTAAGCTATGAGCAGTGCCTACGATAGTCTCGATCCCCGCGTCCGTAAGTGGGTTTACAAGCAGGGCTGGTCTACATTAAGGCCCTTGCAGGAGAGTGCTATCCCGGCAATTTTAGCCCGTGATCGAGACGTGCTAATTAGTGCAGGTACAGCAGCGGGTAAAACAGAGGCTTTCTTTCTTCCTGCCTGTTCGGCGGTTGCAGATATCACTAATGGATTTGGCATCGTCTATATCAGCCCGTTGAAAGCATTGATTAACGATCAGCACCGTCGTCTTGAGAGCCTTGGAGATGCATTGAAAATGCCAGTGACTCCCTGGCACGGGGATGTACCACAAAGCAAAAAAAAGAAGGTACGGACGAACCCGGCTGGCATTTTACTTATTACACCTGAGTCACTTGAGTCTTTGCTCATAAACTCAATGGGCTGGCTCAAACAGGCGTTTTCTTCAGTTGCATACATTGTTATTGATGAGTTTCACGCTTTTATTGGCTCAGAGCGTGGCGTACAGCTGCTTTCTCTGCTCAATAGAATTGACCATGTGCTAGGACGCCATGTAAATCCAATTCTCCGCGTAGCGTTGAGTGCCACTCTGGGGGAACTGGAGAAAGTGCCCGAACTATTGCGCCCGGACAAACGACTATCCTGCGTAACTGTTACAGATAGTAATAGCACAGCCACTCTTCAGGTCCAGGTCAAAGGTTATCTGGAGCAAGTGCTTCAAAAAGGGGAAGAACTTCAGAGTCCAGCTGAACATGACGTTTGCGCTGACATTTTTAGACTTTGCCGTGGCGATTCTCATTTGGTCTTTGCAAACAGTCGAAAGCGTACTGAAAGTATTGCGGCAACGCTGAGCGACATGTGTGAAGAACATATTGTTCCCAATGAATTCTTTCCCCACCATGGTTCCCTTGCCAAGGAATTACGTGAGGCGCTTGAAACTCGTCTTCAGAAAGGAAATTTGCCCACCACAGCTATTTGTACAATGACGCTTGAGTTGGGTATTGATATCGGTAAGGTTAAGTCGGTTATACAAGTTACGCCTCCGCATTCTGTTTCCAGTTTGCGTCAGCGTATGGGGCGTTCTGGGCGACGCGACTCCCCATCAGTTCTGAGAATGCTAATTACAGAAAATGAGCTTACTGTAACTAGCAGTATCGTTGACCACCTACGGCTGCAGTTGGTCCAGTCGATGGCCATGATCAGACTGATGATCTCTAAACAATGGTTTGAACCAGCTGATGCTCGACAGATGCATTACTCCACGCTGCTACACCAGATTCTTGCTATTACCGCACAATGGGGCGGAGTTCGTGCCGATCAGCTCTGGTCACAACTATGCCAGACAGGGCCGTTTAGAAATGTAGATTTAAGCGATTTCAAAAGCCTGCTTAAGCATATGGGAACATGTGGCCTGCTCACTCAACTTGCTAGCGGCGAAATGGTTGTTGGGGCAGAGGGGGAAAAACTGACTAACCATTACACATTTTATGCCGTGTTCAATACACCAGAAGAATTCCGCATTGTCACAGGAAACAGAACCCTTGGGACAGTGCCTGTGGACTCACCACTGCTACCAGACCAACACATAATCTTCGGTGGGCGGCGCTGGAAAGTTACAGAGATCGATACAGAGAAAAAAGTTATCTATGTAGAGGCAACCAAAGGCGGTCAGCCACCACAATTTAGTGGGGGAGGAATGTCTGTTCATGATGCCGTTCGTCAGGAGATGCTCGCTATCTATAGGGAAAATGATTACCGCATAGCGATAGGTAGCAAGAGAGTAGATTATGCCGACTCTACCGCCAGAGGCCTCTTTGCAGAAGGCTGTAGTAACTTCCAGCGTTATAACCTGCAAAATGAGTATTTTATTACGAGTGGGCAACACTGTTACGTAATCCCCTGGATGGGGGATAAAGTTGTGAATACGATTACAGCCTTGCTTATACGTTGTGGCTTTAAAGCCAATTCATTTGCTGGTGTTATAGAGATCGACAATTCAAGTGTAGCCACCGTTCAACACGCGCTTAAAGCCATGCTGTTATCAGGCTTGCCATCAGCGTTTGACCTTGCCACAGATGTTCCAGAAAAGTATTTGGATAAATATGACGAGTATTTACCAGAGTCCCTGCTTGCGAAAGGGTATGGGGAAAAAGCGTATGATATTGAAGGCACTCGTATCTGGTTGAATCAGTACCTTCAGTAAATTAGCTACGTAATAAGGGCAATCTGCTCCCCCGCAGATTCTTTCAGCACTCGGGAGCAAACTAATTTGTGCCTATTGCCTTAGGCTAAGGGCCGTATGGATCGATCCTATCAGCATCTTTAGGGGGATTTTAGTTTAACAGTTCTTTTTTTATTTTTGTTATATTGCAAAAATATTCATTGATATTCAAATAATCACCATTACAATCTTCATTTGCGTTTCTTACCATGCACATTGAACAGATACCTTTAAGATCACATTGCATACATTCGGGGAAGTCTTTATTTTTTATCATTCTTAATAAATTTATTTTCCTAGAAAAATGCCAGACATCATTTAATGATGTTTCCAGAATGTTACCTAAAACACAATACTGCCAGCCAGCACAGGGATAAACGTTTCCGTTCTCAGCAATGCAAACAGATACACTACAAATCGAACAGATAGGATCTTCTGGATCAACATGACTCTTATTAACTAGGTCATCTTTCAATTTATCAAGATAAGCTTTATCATCAGAATGTTTATCCTTGATAATTTTACTGACTTCATTTAATGAGAGTCGATTACAGATGATTTTATTTGAATGATCATATTCGGCAATCAAAGCATAATCATAACTGACAGCAACCCCATATGTTTTTGCCCATTCAATGACATCGTGATAACAATTTTTATTCTGTTTCATTACTGGACAGCTGATCTGTAACGGTATATCATTTTCGACCAACTTAAGTATTGATGATTTAGTTTTTTTAAAACTTCCTTTCATTTTTGTTATTGAATCATGAATGACCGGATCTGTTGAATACAGCGATGTCTGAACCCCCAACAATCCATTCAGCTTCATCTCAGTCACGACTTCATCAGTCAGGAACGTGAGATTAGTAAGAACGCTGACAGCAAAATCATACTCCCTGCATTGCTTTAATATGTCACAAAAATCTTTATGCAACATAGGCTCCCCTCCGCTCAGAGTTATATGCAGCACATTCATGTCTTTACATTGTTTCAACAAAGCATAGATATTTTTTGTGTCCAGTGTTTTTATTTTTTTCTCATGAGGGATATAACAATGAATACATCGCTCATTACACTTACTGGTGATTTCTATATGTACGCTGGTCAAGCGGTTTACTTCGCTTTCATGCTTTTCAAGGAACTCATTTGTATTGTATGTATCATCCTTACTTATGTCGATTTTTACTTTACTATTTATATCTTTATATGTAAAAACATAATCATTGCTGTTACATTCAGCAGAAGTCTCCCCTTTACACAAAAAACCATCACAAACTAACTCAGAGAAAAACTCTTCGACATCATCTCTTATTATTTCAATGCTGACATCCTTGAACTTATCAAGTAGTTCAGTACATATATCAAGAGTAGATTTTGGCGTCTTATTTAAAGTAGATAAAAACACAGCTCCACTTTCTGAAACAATCCGTTCCCCTATCACCTCATCTTTTACATATCTGTAGTTTCTATCATCCGTAATATAGCCATAATGACCGTAATTCCTGAATAGTACATTTGATTTGAGTTTAAAATACATAAGATTATATTCCGGCTGTATATAAATAAAGAAGCGACGAAAACTGTCGCCGCTTCGCTGTATGTCAGAGTGCGAAATTAACGATTGCCAGGTCCTGGAGGGTTGCAGGGTCTGCCGCTGGGTTTATTGTTAGGACGGCATTCCGCCTTGTATGCAGAACTTTTCGCTAAAACTGCCGGTTTTGAATAACTCATACATATTATCCTCATAAAATGTAAGGTTATTATGTTATTCCCTAGTTTTGTAAGAGTCAACTTGTTGCTAGCATGGGCTGAAACAATGATCATTAGCGACCTGTTGCAGGGTAACGATACCTTGGGCCGGGACGGCGCTAACTTCTCCACGACTACCGGCGGGCGCGTGCTGAGCGGCGGCGATTGACGTTCGCTGACCAAACAGATCAGATGCAAAGCCGCAATATAACGGTGACGGAAAACAACTGACAGAACAGCGGCACGGTGCCAGTGTAAGTATCCCGTCTGAGCGCACCAAGCATGTTTAGATATCCTGCCAACCGTGTCATAACGTCATCTCTGGACCAAAACGGTCAGTTTCTCACTATAGGTTTGCTGAGAGCGAATTGCGGACATTGGACTTTCCAACCTTACAAGGTAATCTAGTTTGCAAAGTTAGCGACCTTGCACAGCCGTACTAATAAAAAGAACAGGAACAGTACAAATGAACTGGATTGGTTCTCGGTGGTGGAAATTCGACTTCCATAATCACACTCCGACATCGGACGATTATGGGAAAGGGCCTAACCAAGCTCAGTATAAACAGATTACTCATAAAGATTGGCTGCTCAACTACATGCGACAAGGCATCGATTGCGTCGCTATAACGGACCATAATTCAGGCGCCTGGATTGATCCACTCAAGCTGGCACTCCAGGAATTGGCATCTGAAGGTCATGAAGATTATCGACCACTCTACTTATTCCCAGGCATTGAGCTTACCGTTCAGGGGAATATCCATATTCTGGCCATTTTCGGCCAAGACAAGACAACCTCTGATATCGACTCACTGCTTGGTGCGGTCAGGTATCGCGCCACCAAAGGAAAGAGCGACGGCTGTTCTGAATGCTCGGCAGTTGAGGTGATTGACGAAATTGCCAGGTCAGGTGGGCTTGCAATACCTGCTCATGTAGATCAGTCCAGCGGGCTTTTTACGGTCTGTACCGGCAACACACTGGAACAGGTGCTTGATAAAAAATGTGTTTTTGCCATGGAGGTAACGGACCTTGCTCAGGCAAAACCGCAGCTCTACATTGGCAAGAATTTGAATTGGGCAGAGGTTCTTGGAAGCGATTCCCATCATCCATCCGGTACCGGAGATCAACGCTACCCTGGTAGCCATTTCACTTGGGTAAAAATGTCGGAGCCATCTTATGACGGATTACGGCTGGCGCTCATTGATGGGGCTCTTTCACTGAAGCGATCGGACAACTTCACTGGTGACCCCAATATCCATGGACAACTCTCCATCGAAAGTATCGTGGTTGACGATGCGAAGTACTTGGGGCGAGGGCAATCCTTATCTTGTCAATTGAACCCGTGGCTCAACACCATCATTGGTGGACGGGGCACTGGAAAATCGACTTCGTTGGAATTCCTGCGGATTGCTCTCAAACGAAAGGGAGAAATCCCCAAGAGTCTTGAAAAGGAATTTACCAAATACAGTCAAACGTCGAAAGACCGCCAGGATGAAGGGCTGTTAAAAGATTCCACGAAAATTACTGTCGGTTTTCGAAAAGACGGTGGCCGTTTCCGAATAACCTGGTCTAACACCGACGACATATACGGCATCGAGGAAGAGACCGCTCCCGGAATCTGGAGCGCTTCCGAGGGAGACATAGCACAGCGATTTCCTGTCAGGATTTACAGCCAGAAACAGATATTCGAATTGGCGAAGCATCCCCAGGCACTCTTGCAGGTTGTCGATGATGCCCCGGCGGTCAATCATCGTGATTGGCAGCTTAAGTGGGATGAATTGGTTTCCAAATATCTCTCGCTTCGCGCCCAGGAGCGTGAAGTTCAGGCCGGACTTCAGGAGGAATCGGTAACCAAAGGTCAGCTTGAGGACGTTAAACGCAAGCTCGATGTTTTTGAAAAGGCGGGCCACGCGGATGTCCTTAAGGCTTACCAACTCAGACAGAACCAGAGTAAGGCCATGGACTCCTGGGTAAAGACTTGGGAAGGTTCCGCTGAACTGGTCCGGGATATTTCAGGAAGCCTATTGCCACCAGAATTGGATTTACAATATTTCGACGTTGGGAATGCGGATGACAAAGAACTCATCGATACCGTCGAGGGCATCCGTGCGAAGTTTGAGAAGCTCCAGATAGAGATGAGCTCAATAGCGCAGCGGATTGATGATGCGAATAACTCGTGGAATCAAGCGCGGACAGATTTGGGAATATCGAAAAGAATCACAGCGGCGAACCAGGAATACACCGGCCTCCTCGGTCAACTCAGCGCAGCAGATGCAGGAGATCCATCTGCATATGGTGTTCTGGTTAAGCAGCGACAAGATTTCGAAGATAAGCTCAAGGGATTCAACAAAAAGAGAGAAACCCTTGCGCAGCATCAGAAGAGCGCGGAAGAGTACTTGGTCAAGCTCCATGAGCATCGGGCCATGATAACCAAGCTTCGTGAGGACTTCCTCAAGGAGACCCTCGTCGGCAATTCATATGTACAGATCAATGTCGTTCCGTTTGGAAACAAGCTCACGGTTGAGGAAGAATTCCGTAACCTGATCGGCCGAGGCAGTGGCGGCTTTGACCGCGACATTGGGGTAGTTGACGGGGATGAGGGCTTGCTGGCTAATCTAACGCAAGACCAATCCAAAACTATGGATGATAAAATTAAGTCATTGAAATCATCGCTACTTGCAATCCATGAAAACGATATTTTAGCGGTGGCTTCCTCCAAAGATCGACGTTTTGTATCCCACATTCAGGGGTTATCTCCGGAACAGATAGATCGGATTCAGTGCTGGTTTCCAGGTGATTCTCTGGATATCAGATATAGCCTTAAGAACGGAGAGACTTTCAAACCCGTAGAGCAAGGATCTCCGGGTCAAAAAACGGCTGCTCTCCTTGCTTTTATCCTTTCATATGGCAATGAGCCTCTCGTACTTGATCAGCCTGAGGACGATCTTGACAACCACTTAATCTATGATCTGATCGTGACGCAATTGAGGGAGATCAAACAAAAACGGCAGGTTTTAGTGGTCACGCACAACGCCAACATCGTCGTGAATGGTGACGCGGAAAACGTCATTGCCCTTGATATTCGGTCTGGCCAAACCAGAATTGTGACGCAAGGGGGGCTTCAAGAGCCTTCCATACGCGATGAGATATGCCGAGTGATGGAAGGTGGCAGAGAGGCCTTTACCCAAAGATATAAACGAATCAATGCAGTAATCACATAAAAAGGAGTTGCACTCGGACGGCAATTCCGCTGCGCTCAATTGCCGCCGATGCTTGGTCGTTAACGCCCGCTCCTTGCACGGAGCGGGCCGCCTGAAACGCCGCGAGGTCAGAGAAGAGCGAGGAGCGGAAATTAAAGCCACGATTCCAAATTTATCGCGCAATGTAACACCCGCCCCATAAAATGCTCTGCAGCCCCACCGGGGGTGAAAACTATCATGACACTTACCACCCACTGGGAAACAACCCCAAAAACTATCTTGGGATGTTACATTTTCCAGTGGGCTTATAGTGTAGAATACACTCCTATTGGGATAGGTTCTTAGTTAGCCGCACATCTTATGAGATCCAAAATAGGGGGAATATAGAGAGCCTCTTCGATAACATTAGTTTTCTTAAAATGTTCAGAATGAAACCTCAAATGTTTTTCCAACGTATTTGCCCAAGAGCTATCTTTTAAGTTTACTTCAACCTCAATGATTTTCTCAAAACAGAATATCATCCTGGCCACGTACCAAACATATTGGTCATACATAGGGTCTCGCTCCTGTCTGCAATCTGCACTGTAGCCTTTCGAAAACTGCGGGTTCTCCATGGCTAATTGCAAATATGCCTGGTAGGCCGTATCAGCAATGGTTTTCTTGGCAATTTCTTTGCTTTCACTGATGGTTGTTTTAGCAACCAAAATTGCCCAAATAGCTACTCCAGCACTAACTAATGGAGAAACAATCGTAGCTAACTTAACTAACGTATCCATAATAACCCTTAATGTTTTCTATTATATCCAGCAGGCTGGGCTTTGGTCTTTTTATATATTTTTAGCTTCCGCCTAAATGCTGCTAAATCTATATCAGCAGTACTAATTGCTATTTGACCAGTCCCATGAGCATGAGAAATCAATTTATGATATTTCTCTTTGTACGGGGCTTGCATAGTTGAACCACCATACTCTCCCGTATTCGTAATAACAATATGCTGATACATATGCCATTGTAGTGCTGAAGCCATATTATCAAATGTGTCTACATCTTTGTTGTATGCTGCAATGACAAACATGTCAGTCAAATCTCTCAGATCTGCCGCAAGCTTTATATCTGTTGCATCGTAGCAAATCGCACCAGTTAATTTAAATGGTCCTTCAGGGTGACCCTCAATTGAAATAATATGCTGGGATGGTCTATATCCTTGAACGCCAAGAGCCACTTCATCACTGGTCATATGATGCTTCCCCTGATCACGGATACGCCATTGGGTCCCAGATTCTGAAGAGTCTGGAATAATCCAACGAGCTTTGTTAACGATTCGGCCATCTTGTTCACAGAAGACAAAACCGGAAAAAATGATGGCTTTGGTTCTAAATGCCAGCGCTCTAACTATATCTTCATCTTCTGGGTGAACTGCCAACTCAGAAAAAACGATCAGATCAGCTGTGCTTGTATGATCTCTAGACTCAGTTTTAAGTTTTGCATTTAAAGTCTGCTCCGTTAGCTTACAGATTTCCGCAAGGTGCTCTCTATGCTTCCAGCGCACATCGGGATTAGCCAATGTCACGTCAGAAGGATGGAAATTATTATCCTTAGGAAATAGCTGCTGAACCGTAACAATTCTAAAATGGTTGGATGCTAATTCAGGCCTATTGACAACAGTCGGTAAGGTTGGAACATTCGATGAAATGCATATCTGCGTATTTAAGTAGCCTAGCCTTTCCAACAAACAGTTTTTAAACTCACTAAGGTTAGTAATTGACAATATATCATCTTGGTTTATATACGAAGAAGAAAAACCTGGCCATTGCAATCCATGCTGAAGAAAACTTGCAAACCAATCAGTTATAGTTCCATATGAACCAACAATTGACTCTGGTGTATGTAACATTCCCATACGTCGCTTGTAAAACTGAGAATGGATACCATCATAATTAGCTTTATCAAGTTTTAAATCATTTCTTTGTGTATAATCTACATTGCCTAAAGCTGCACTTCTTAGCACACTGCAAACCCAATAGAGTTTTTGTTCATCATTTTGAGTTTGTGGATAATTTGCCAACCACTCAGGGCTTACATAGCGTGGGTCTTTACCAGGTTCACCTTTTTTATCTATCGAGCATGAAATACTAATATTTGGACGCCATAATTCACCCCATGAGGTTGAGTTACCGTCTAATTTTACTCTTATTTCATGTGGGGAATACTGCTTACCATCAGGTTGCCATACGTTTTTCTCTGTATCATCAAAAAGTTCAACTAATGCTACACCTAGCTTGAGAAGGGCATGTTCGTATCTAAATGGGTTTTCCTTGAAACTGATCACTGATGAAAGATAGTGCTCCGAACTATTTGGTTTTGACTCATATTTTGCTATGGCCCATCTAAATTCGTTAATCCTTTCTTTATCTTGCATCCTTACAATTTCTTTCCAAATGGTATTCCAGAATTCACCTCCTCGGAAAGCAAATTTTTTTATAATTAAGTCTACTACTTTGTTATTATTTGTATGAGAAAGTAGAAAAGCAGCATTTGCTCGGTAGTCTTTACTGATTTGAGCAGATACCTCAAATAGGTATCCATCACTACTATTCAACGGTTCTAAATGCTGTTTAATTAAGACGCTTTGAAGCCTTGCAAGATCAAAAGAGGCTTTATTACTAGCTATAAACGGTTTATTGATCACTGCGAGATAAAGTAATGCTTGCTGGTATGCGTAGTTTGGAATAAAAGATTTGCAGGAAAGTATTTTTTGGGCAAATAATGTAACTTCACCCATCAATTTTTGATAATCGGCGACGTATTCTGATTGTAGGGTCCGATAGACATCAACGACGCTACGAAATATATCAGAAAGAAGATACAACATTATATATTTATCACGTTTATCACGATTGCGTTGTATTCTTGAAAAAATAATTCCAAGAATGGCGCTATAAGCATCTAGATTAGGATTTATAGCTATCGCTTTGCGAAAGATAACCATAATCGATGGATCTTTTAGCCAGGCTTTTAATAATTTTTTTGCAATCAGTGAAGATTCATTATCAAATTGCTTTCTCTCCTCAGGTGAAATTAGCTTGCTTTTTTTAGCCAAACTTTTTTCCAGCCTATGGGCAGAAAATCTACGTACAGATTCAACTTTTATCGACTTATCATTTTTAAAACCAGGAAATAAACTATCAACATCCTCTGAAAAATTATCCTGTTCGGTCATTAATAATTGTTGAAGTGCCGGTATATTATTATCGAGTCCGTTACGCTCTGGGATACTCGAAGCTCCTACTTCATGCTGAATTTCATTGATTCGATTTGTAAGCCCACTTCCGTTGTCAATATCTGAAAGCTCAAGAATATAAGTTTTGCTATCGTTAATTTTTAAGTATGGTTCGTTATCTGACTGATTTTGATCCAATGTGTCATCGAGAATGCTCTGAATGAATACATGAATAGATTCCTTAATCTTATTACTTTCTAGTGCCTCTCCAGAAATCACCAATCTAATATCATCAACATATCGACAATAATCATGCAGTATTATTTGGCTATCTTTTATCTTAGTACGAAGCTTAGAAGTTAAAGATTCATCAAACTCAATGAGATATGCATTCGCCAGAGCACCAGCAGAAGCTAATCCCTGGGGAAGGCCAACATTTTCTTCTTTTATATCCAAACTCTTAAGTAAAGATAAAGATTCCTCAGGCCAATTCCAACTTAAAATACGATTCGCCAAAGTCCAAAATTCATTATCATTTATGAATTTAGATCCATAATGATTAGAGGATATTTTTTTTATTTTTTCTAACAGAAGATTTATTTTTATAGAGCCGAAGAAATTTTTTAGATCCAAGCAGATAATATATACATCATCAATTCCACTAACTTTATTTACAGTTTCCCTGCCTATATAGATAGGTCTTTGTAGAAAGCTTCGATAATCGGCAGAGAACTTCCTATAATACTCACTTCCTCCCCAACGAAATCTTGCCCTTTC
Source organism: Citrobacter sp. UYEF32 (assembly GCF_040546205.1). Lineage (NCBI taxonomy): Bacteria > Pseudomonadati > Pseudomonadota > Gammaproteobacteria > Enterobacterales > Enterobacteriaceae > Citrobacter > Citrobacter sp. UYEF32. The sequence continues at coordinate 330,207 of NZ_JBEPNI010000003.1, forward strand.
ATTGTCCCAATCACAGACAAGCCTATTTCCGTAACTAACAACCTTGTTCTTTACATGCTCGGCATAGCCAAGATTGCTCAATGAACAGTCTTTCTGTCTTGTTTCTATAGCATCAGCAAGGCACATCGTTACTGCTGTAGCAACAGACTGATCCTTAATAGATATATTAGCCAAAGGCCTTATCTTTCTACTATCTTTATTGGTAGTCCACTTACCTTCATTAATGAACCAGCTTGCTCCTTTTGGAGCCGGTATCAATTCAATATCACTTTTGGAAAGAGCGTCCTTTGAGATCTCGTTTGACCAATTATTGACTTCATCACTAATATCAAACGCACACTTGTCCAGTTCTAAAATATCTGCATACCAATTGTGAGTTCTTACAAAACTATCTGTTTTTTTCCATGCTAGTCCTAAAATAAATGAGTCCTTAAGGTACTCATATTTGGGTTCGAGGTTGTAATACTTTTTATCAAGTAGTTTCATTTTTTCTCAACTTAATCTTAAGCGCTCTTACTCACTTCAACTACAGCAATGACATTCACTGTGTGTATCACCCAAAATAGCTATACTACCGTTCCTTCATCGAGGAATCCACGGTAAGTATCACAGGTTTTGTCGTGTCTAAGGATGGTCCTCCTGATACATCTGATGCTTCATTCAGACCATTGTGTAGTGGTCAACAAAAATTGACCACCGAGTTAGAGATTCATCAGCATCGGTTTTCGGTTTATTTAGCGCAAAGGTAATCCCCCCGAAATATCACTGCTGGCATAAATAGAACTTTCTCCTAATCTAAGGTTTTAGGGCATTTCGATGAAGCGATGGAGTTTTACTGACCGCCAGATCAGTGCCATTCTTATACAAGCCAAGAATGATGCTTAAACTTGGTCATCACTTCCGCTTCTGGAACAGAGCGGACAGACCTAAGAACTGCTAGGTCTGTTATAAGCGAGGAGCGGAACCATAACGTAAAAGGAAGGTACATGTCTCCGGAAAATCCTTCGGAGATGTTTTCACCGTGCTCATGACGGTCTGGCTTTCACATCCGGACTACGCGTACTGATGACTGATATTAAGTAAGAAAGCTGGTTGATTCGGGATTAGTACGGCTGATCTATATTAATAATTTTACTCACCGTATTACAAAGTGGAATGTCTCATTTAATATAGTTGATAATAGATAAAAAAGAAAGAGAAAATATCAAATGAATAAATAACACAAGTACAGAAAGAATATAAAACGGCACTTTAAAATATAAATTTTGATTTAACACAAGTAACCGTCTTGTAATGATTGAAACAGACCAGGAAAAGCTCATTCTGATATGGGCAATTACGCTGATACTTATTCCGGCATTAAGATGTTCAGTAGCTGTGTGTTTTTGTTTCTTACTCAGTGCAGGCGAAAGCCCGCAACCTTAACCTGAAGCGGGAATACGCTCAAGCAACAGGTCCTGTTCGAACTCGGAAAAGCAGAAATGACCTGCATTGACATTTTTACTGCTGGACTGGTAAGGCCAACACCGCCTAGATCCAGACAGTGACCCTGGATATATTATATCGCCTGTGGCTCTACAGCTTTTCGTACATCCCTCCCATCGCGACCGGGATGCTCCAGTCTGATGACAATTAGCGCATCGCCATTTTCCATACGATCAAGAAGACGGGCAAAACCAGGTCGTTCCCCAGCGACCACTGAACCGCGATAAAAGCGGGGATTCCAATTTCTCGTTGCTGGTTCTCAGTGATCTGTTCTGTGCCGGACTTCCGGTAGTAGACAAAAACGTGTGACATACCGTAATTTTCCACAGGAAATTAATAACCGAAACCGGACGGTTTTGTACATCACCAAAGGACGGGACGAAAAAAATGCTTAAAGGAATAAGCAGCGAATCGACAGTCGCAGTTTATCTGCCTGCAGATTACACGATTCCATGCTACCAATGAACTAAAAGAGCCATTATTAAGTGGCTGCCTTCATCTATTTCCTCTGCTTTGATAACACTTGCTGCTCGGCAAAGGAAACAACCGACCAGACAGCTAGGTGATTTCGCCTATTGAGTACAAACTCCTGACCGTTAGGGATGCTCGGAACGATCAGGGGGCCGTTTATGGTTTTTCTCACATTATTTAAAATGTTTTGCGACTGGGGCTAAAGGAAACGCAATCAAAATTAAAAAAGTTACTTCAAAGGTTCTTCTGCAACTTTGACTGAAAAAAATGAAGCAGGTCCTGGTTGAGTTCTTCCTGGAACTTGGATCGATCAAATCCCGGCAAGTCGGAACATGTTTCGAGTTTTTTTGCTTTTAATGCGTCGCTGCAAGGCCGTAGAAACGAATAGTGCTCAGCATTCGCAACCTCGTGTACTGCTACGACATTAGACATGTGGTCCTTGAGATATGGAACCGTGCTTGCAAAGGACACATTAGCATCTTTGCTACCGCCCCATAGTTCGACAGGCACAGTAATTCCTTGAAGCGACTTCGGGTCAAAAGCGAAGCCAAATGCTGGAGCAGCCAGAACAGCTGCTTTAAAACGCGGATCATGATGCCATGTTGATGGCGGAAGGATTGCTGCTTGTGGACTGGACAAATAGGCAGCGCCACCCTGCTGGCAGATCATCTCATTCTGGTGACTGGAGCAATGTTGAGCGAATAGTGTCCAGTCCGGCACTCCTCCGAGTTCAACAAGCCCTGTATACGCACCAGCAGAAAAGCCATAAAAACCGATCGCCGACTTATCAATGTGATCATGACCACTCCAAGTGTTCAAAGCATAATCTAGCACCAGACTGGTGACCTCGGGACGGCTTATCAACCAGCGCTTAATTCGGTCTCTGCTATCCTTGTAATTATCTCCTGGATAAGTCAGAGAAATTGCTACGATTCCGCGCTGGGCTAACAATAGGGCCGTATCTGATCGATCGCCGTACCAGCCCGCGTTACCGTGTGAGAAAATCACTAAGGGCAAACTGCTTCCGTCTACCTCGCCATCAATGGCAACATTTTGTGAGATCATGCCAACCGTGGTCGGTTGCGCTTCCGATTTGCTAGGATACCAAATCCCTATTTCAATTGGCCTTCCTGCGTCATCAGAGATTGACAGGTAGTCAAATCCAACCGCGAACGTCGGAGAAGTAAAGACTACGACTAATATTGCTGCCACAATTCTCATAAATGCCGTCATATATATCTCACTCTTCAGACCAGTGAAGCTGCTCGTCAATAGCAATGCGAGCAGTCTGGTTTACATCGAATCCAAATGAAACTGTTTTGATCGTTTTCCGAGGTTTTCCATGTCATCCTTCATGTATGTCAAAAGATCATCGATAACTGACAGAGTTTTCTCTGCGCCCATTTTTTGCCTTATTTTTGGGGATGGTTAGGAAATAAGTATCTTAATAAGCAGGTCGTCCGTTTTGTGATTAATGTAACCATCTTAAAAGCCGTTTTAAAATTTTTAGGACAATATTTGTTTTAGAGGTTTGCTGATTTGAAGTAACAGTTTTACTCGGGGTGTTTTGAGCTGGTGATACCTGCTGTGAAGCGGAAGTTCTTGCCGGTGTTGCGTAATGAGTTGATGATTTACCAGACACCACATGCTGTGTTTGCACTCTGGCTGGCGTAGGAGGTTGCGCTGATGCTCGTATCTTGTCGAGGATTGCCTGGTTTGCAGACGTGGTCTTGGCGCTCATAGGTTGAGGTGCTGCAGTAGTGCTCTTACCCTTAATGCGCTCCCTAATTTCCTGATTGCTTTTTGTAGACGTTTGCGTTTTTTGGTTATTATTTGGTCCGGCAAGACGCCAGCGGGCATCTGCTTCGGAAAGAATGGTCATTTGACCGATGGTCGTTACAGTTATTGAGAGATGTAAATATTTGTTCTTCCCGGTAGGATAGGGCGGTTCCATAAGTCCGATGACACTAATCCATTTTCCCACCCATGAGGAGTCAGGTTTGACAGGCAAAACCCTGAGGCCTTCGTTCCATATGGATATTTTAAATATATTATCGTGCCAATCCCCAAAGTTAATGACGATGTATGGTTTGCCATATTTCGTTGTCTTCAAACTGACTTCGAAAATTTTCCCGATAACTTCAACCTTATGGCCGACTCGCTGAAGACAGGCGCTATACTCCATAGCTGATAATACGGCGTAGGCACCGATGTAACCTGGTTTCAGCCTGTTGACGGATCTATCACCATTCATACTAATCGTGGTTAGCGATACGGGAATGTTTCTACCGGCAATGAAGTCGCCAAGGGAGGGTGTTTTTTCCATCGGTGAAGCGCAGACTGCAGCGAAATTTTTTATAAAGGTGGAAAGCTGTTGAATGCCTGATAGCATTTCCAGGATAGATGATGACCCCGGGTCTACAAAGTCATTAGCTCGAAAAATGATTGCGTCCAGTTCAGAATTTGATTTATCCCAAATGGACGGATCGATTTGCAACGCTTTAAGGGCCAGCCAAAATGAAATCAGCGAGAAACGGTCCAGGGTGTGATTAAACGGATTCGTTGCTTTACGAAGGGGATGCTGAAAATTTACATGCCCCAGCTCTGAGCTTCCTAATGTCTTAATATCATCAACAAACATTCCGTCATAATCGATTAGCTGGACGGTTGCTCCTCCGTCAGAAACCATCAGATTTCCGGTCTGGAAATCTCCATGTGCAATTTTTTCTTTTTCAAGATAGGCGGCAAGTTTTTCAATCGATGCAGATAGTTTTACTATTGCTTGCGCAGAGCGCCTGTTGACCTCAAGGAACTCTCCTAGAGTTTCCCCCTTAGCCCATGCCATCTTGACTATGGGATAAGATACTCCTCCAACGTTGATCCCTTGTGGCTGAAACTGAAAGTCGAGGAAATAGGGGGAGTGAAGGCTGGATATCTTCCTGGATATTGCCTCATAACGGCGTTCTAACGCTTTTGATTCCCTGTGAAAACAACGAACCGCGTACTTCTTAACGCCTGATTTGATCGTATAAGTAAGTGCAAAGCCGCCGCTAATGGCGAGTGGCAGCCCCAATCCTGTCGTTGCGACTGTACCTGACCTTAATTCAGGATCGCCTAGCACTCTGCTATGCGCTTGAAATGCCAAATTGTATTGCTCAAGAGACGGGTAAGGCATTTTTATTTCCGCGTTAGAACGATAGTACAAGTAGCGTTGAGTCGTCGATACGCATACGTTTTTTTGCACGCTCTTTCTGGACTATTTCTGCTAGCTGCTCCTCCGTTTGTAGCGAAAGTAATTCGATAAAACCAGGATCATTTGCCAGCGCTCGTTTCAGTGCCCATTCGCCGAGCGCATCGGTCATGCAGAGGAGTTTGGGCTGAGTTAATTTTTCAAGGTAAAAAGTTTTCCCATGCTGTGTCCAGAAACTACTTCCGCTGACGAAATCGTTGTGAGCAGTGAGCGTAGCTAGAAGTGTCGGGCGCTCTTTAAATTTTTCAGGATTATCGAAGGGCCATGTCCGAATGAGTTTCCCACAATCGATCAGCATGGTGATGCTATCTCCGATAGCAAGAATTTCCACCGCCTGATGCTCTTCAAATTGCTCTACACCTATCAGCGTCGCAAAGCTGCCCTTTTCGAATGCCGCTTGTTTGGACCAAGACATAGAGGGAAAGTCATGTACGGCAGAATATTCTGCTAAAACAGATGCTATCCATTCACGATTGACTTTCGGATCTGCAATAAATTGACGAGCAAGAAGATCCGCCCATAACTTTGAGTTAAAGGACTCACTCGCCCCATCGCAGAGAGCAAGCCTTCTTCCGTCTTCAGAGAAGGCAAATTTATCCTCATTTGCTTCAGGGCATTCAGGATCTTTTGGAACTGTCCCTGAGAATTCCAGTTTCATTGTTGACTCAACGTAATTGAGAAGCGCGGGTTCCGATGTCGAAGAAATCGACAAGTTCTGCAGCCTCAGCATTGAACATGAAACCACGAGATTCGATACCTACGGTATGGCCTTTTTCCTGCGCGAAACGCACCAGGTGCTCCGGAAGAGGGCTGGACATGCGGAAAAGCAACTTAGCATATGCATCCGGTAAGCCAGAGTCAGAGGAGGGGAATCTGATTGGATCATTTCCGAGGGCGCTGACGTGGATATTAAGAATCAGAACCTCACCATCATTAGTGCGAATTTGTCGCAGATGGCTTGCAATCTCTTCTGGATCTCCGTCGTTAGATTCTCCATCAGTGACATGCAAAATAGTCGGTGGATAGCTATCCGGATGGGAATCACACCATGTCACCAGTTCCTCTGCTGCTCTGGTAAGGGCTTCACGCATAGGTGTGCCGCCACTAGCAATCGGATCGAACCAAACTGGAAACTTAATCGCTGTCTCGATGATTCCGCCAGCACCATCATCCATCTTCCGTTTGCGATCTTCTACTCTGGCCGGATTCCGTTCGAGAGCAGAAACGGGATTGAGGACTTGTCCTCCCAGCGGGCCGGAGAAACCATTAGAAACCCCCTGACCGCCGTAACCCAAAACACCAACTTCGAAATAGTCACGCACGCCTTCCGACTTTGTGCAGCGAGTGATGAGGTTCATTAAAGTTCGGTTAAGCGCATCGGCGACGAACTCAGCTTTGCTGCGGCCGGAGGACATTTTGTCGGACATTGAACCTGACTGATCGACGACGAAAAGAAACGCTGCCGGATTAGTTCGGCTGATCTGAGCTTCGTAAGCCATGTATCTTTCTCCACCTAAAAGTTAAGGTTATTGTATCAACTGGTTCCATGAATGCGAGATATGCCTGAGGTACTCTGCGAATCTTTGATTGACCGCCTGCTAACGTCAATCTACCTAGGATTGGAGGTAATAAATGAAAATAGAACTTCTCGCTGACATTTACTACTCCTTCATTTTGAGAGGTAAGCGTATTTACTGTTTTGACTTAATCAATCCTCAGTACGAGTTGCAGCATATTGAATATAAAAAATTCTTACGCATTCACTTCCTGGGCAAAGAAGGCATCCCGGATGCTTGGCCTGGCAGTTAACTAAATGCCTAAATTTGGGTATCCGGTTGATTCTGCTTTGGCGATTTCCTCTTTCTGGCTTTCAGCGATTTGATTTCCCCTCGTCCAAAGGTCCTGGCATTATCCGGCAACAACAGCCGTGCACAGGCATCAATCTTGGTTATGTATTCCACCGCCCTCAGTAACCCTTCCTGCGCGTTAGCATCGTCCCTATGCACTTTCCCCAGACCACATTTGTCGTAACGTTCCTTATGGGCATTGCAGTTGTAATAAATGCCTTTACCAGCAGTGATGGTGGTTTTCCAGCATTCACCAAATGCTCTGGCTATGTTGACATCCTGCTGTGCTTTGTCACCGTTCAGGAAGAAGAGTACATGATAGTGAAACTTACGGTATGGGCCATACTCCAGCTTCCATACTGTTCCCAGGACATGACGGAATATAGGGTTCTTTTTCATATCAAGAAAAAGCTTCTGCCGATGTTCCCGGGCCATATTAGCAGTGATATCTGAGGCATATTCGCTGGCCCAGGATAGATCAACCCTCAGAACTAACAACCGTGCATGGCGGGATTGCAGATGCCGGATATAATTCTGTACCCCTTTAAGGTTTTTCACCGAAGCTCGTTTATGTTTCCTGTACTCTTGTTTAAATTCTGACGTGTTAGTGGCATGGCGATAATCCTGAGTGAGTTTATTGAGCATCTCAGCGGTTGTTACCTGATCCGTACCAGCTATTTTCCCATCCACAATACGATAAGATAAGTTCGAGTCATTTAATAACCGCTGAAAGACAGCAATGCGAGGATTGACTGTCCGCATTTCAAGATATTCTTTCTGTATCATGTCCAGATAACGAATGGCATCAAGAAGCATGCGAGCATTGTCATTTTGTCGGTAGCCAACCCGGTTATACAGAACAGTAAAGGGCAATGACTGCCCTTTACTAATAAGTTTAAGACAAGCATCCAGTTGCTCTGTTTTGTATATGGCATCATTGTCGCTGGATACCTCTATGTGTTGGGGGTGCAATTCAGCATGCGATGATAAGAATGACTCTGATAATTCCATGTTGATATGTTCCTGATTCCATGTCGGAGTTGCTCTGATATGTGTTTATGGGATAGCTTAATATTGATTGATGACTTGTAGAAGGGATATATCAGTGATGTATTATGAGTGTATAATTACAATAAAATAAGAACCGACATTGTAATAAACACCAATCTCATACATCACAAGGGATGAGGGTATAAAAACACATTGTAAAGTTAGTGACTATTCTCATATTAATCACCCATATTTTTCTCTTCTCTTGATGACCGTATTTTTTCCTCAAGCCACTCAGTCACTTCACGTTCAGTCCATCGGGAACTACGACCAAATTTAATCGGTTTAGGGAATTTACCTTCCTGTGCCAGTTTATAGAACCACTTGTCAGATAAACCAGTTAACGCAGTAATGAATGCCATATCTACAAATTTATCGTTGTGAATATCAATCATGCTCATGAGAGGTCTCCAGTATATTCCGGAGGACACCGGTCGGCATCCTTTCATGTCATGGAGCGATTATGTCAGGCTTTACATTTCTATATTTGGCTAGTGGTATATAGATATTCATATAAAACTCGTTACATGCAATATACGGCTGTTGGTATATTCACAGGGACTGATACTAGTCTGCATTCCGGAATGAGGTTCACAAGCAGGAACAAAGGAAGAGCTCTCTTCTCGACTCGCATTCGAGTAATACAGTGAAGGAAGATATGCTCATGAGCCCGATTCCTCCTGTGAAAATGTGGAGATTCACAGTCACTATCCAGTAAAGACAGCATCTGTGATGTATTTTACTTTTGTAAAAAATAGCGTATTTACTATGTAAAAATACATAATTTATCATGTACAATGAAGCGTAATTTATACGTAATCATTACGTAGTAATCATAACCGACGGAGTATCACACTTTATGAAAGTATCTGGTGACAATATTTCAGAGAGAGATATGCGAAGATGTCATTTCTATATTCGACATCTGAGAGAAAAGAGAATCATTGTTGACTCTGAAGGTTATAGTTCTGATGAGGTGTGTCGATCCATTAATAAAGCGCTTAGCTATTATCTTAAATCTTCAGTGGAGCGGGCTGATTTTATCAGTAACATGAAAAAAATATGTGACTATTCGCTGGTGAGAATAGAAGAATTTCACTGGCTTTATAAAAGCAAACGAGCAACTTATTGGTTTTGGCACTTTTTCCTCAAGCCTGAGGTGATGACTGTTAATATTCCATCGGCCGCCTCGTCAGTAAATACCCCTGAATTAACCATGCCCTATCCGGTTACACCACCAGGAAGCATTGCTCCCCTCAGTGTTAATTCATCCCATCAAATGCGACTGGAGGCTATTGTCCAGTATTTTGACCAGTGGATAATTGACAGATATATAGATGCCCAGGTTTTTGCGCAAGGTTTTACTCCCGCAAAAATTAAATCTCAGATTATTATTCAGCTAAAGGAAAGATGGTCAGAAATATACAATCAGAAAGATCCTTTTGGATTTATAAAAGACAGAACGGATGAAAATATTGCATGGGCATGGCGTTACATAAAAAACTATCCCCATGCATTGTTTGAACATAGAAATCTAACCCCGGTATCAAAGGAAGAAACCGAACTGGCAATGTACGGTGTATGGGATACTGCACCTGATGATGGCATTGGGAAAAAGTACTTCATGTCTGAATTTAAAAAAGCATGGAGTCAAAAAAAGTTCAGGGATAATAGCAAAAACACCAGTGTACTGAATACCAGACTGCCAAAAAATGTAAAAGAGAAGCTGGATTTTATGGCCGCGAAGTATAATAAAAGTATTGCTGAAATGGTGAGCTACCTTATTGAAGGGGCATATAATTCTCAAAACAGGGATAAATAACTTGTTAATATTCTTATCGTAACTCAGTTATCCTGGGGCTGCTATCGCTGGCAGTCCTGATATATCCGCTCTATTGCAGAAAATTTCACACCTATATTACACCAGCGAACCAACCTGACAAATGTCTGCTGGGTTGATGTACTCGACTGATCTATAACACCGATCGATACACAAATTAATGATAGTTTTAATCTATCAATATTAAGTTATTGATCGTTTTTGTAATAGATAAAAACGATCGGTTTCGGTTTATCGATCTGTATTAGCGATTATCCGTTGACCACATAAATTACTACGATAAGCCGTTCTCCTGCTTACCGGGAGAGCGGCTTTTTTCTTTTAAATCATCCAATAAGGAGGACGCATGTCCAGTCTTCAAAAAGGCGTTCTGGCAGGCTCTTTGCTGTTCAGCTTCAGTGCGCTGGCGGTAGTGGCTGACCAGCAGTGGGGCGAATGGTACGGGAATATCAGCAGCATGGAGTTCGAACTGAACGCCCGTAACCCCTCAGGTGAGGTCATCACTCTGAGCTGTGGCAGTGGCCATCTGGCCGTGTCCTACAGCGTACCGGATGAAAACTACCGGGTGTCATCCGCGAGTGGACTGTCTGAGCCCGGTCTGAGCATTAACCATCAGAACTATTCCCTGAATGAGTCCGCCTTTAACGCCCTTAAGAACACGGGCAATGGCGGTGCCATCAGGGTCATTTCAATGAATTCCGCCATCTCAAAAGACTTCAGTACCTCCAGGCTTTCTGAAGCCCTCCGGGATGTTTCGTGGCAGGACTGTATTAACCATTAATTTTCTGACAGAGGATATTTCATGCGAAAAATACTTTTACTCACCGTCAGTGCCGGTTGCCTGCTGGCACCCGCTGTTTCCTCCGCGCTGGAGGTCTACGGAAAGCTTTACCAGGAGCGTTACACCTTTTTCCTGACCGAACAGGGCGGTAATGCGCTGATGCAGGTCAATAACAAAATGGCCGGCCTGAAAGGCCCGGTTGATATCAATGCCGTGCAGAATGAAGGCTACAGCCGGACCGGCATTGCCCCTTATTACAACAGCAATCCTCAGAACAGGGCTTTGCGTGATGATGGCAAGCCAGTAAAAGCGGTCACCTGTGTGATGACGGCGGTTCCGGCCATCAATGGCAAAATGGACCGTACCTGGTGTGTGGATGAGGTGGGGGCAGAGTATATCGGTTTCAAAGGCTGGCCGGTGCAGGATGCCGTGGCCCATGCGTGCCGCGTGGGTGACAACGACTGCCCGGTATACCTGTCACTTCAGGGCGATGACCCGCGTGTCCGCAATGATTCAGTGCGTTTCCGGTCTGCCCGTACTGCTAAAGAGACGGGCGGTAACGGGGGAACTGACGATCTTAAAAGCCAGGGCTGCGCGCTGGCGAACGAGTCCCTTCGCCTCGGTGGGGAAACGGATACCTGTAAGGCTATTACCCGTATTGAGTCAGTCAGTCCGCGTCATCAGAGGGCATCGTTCACCACCACATCCGGTCAGGACGGTGTACTGGAAATCTCGGAGGATGCCCCCACCGGTAATATGAGGACGCGTTCCGTGACAGCCCGTCCCGGCGGCACCTTCTATTCCCAGACCTGGAAAGAAGGGAAATGGGTCTGCACGGGCGAAGGGGGACGCTGCCACTGACAGCGTGAAGGGAATGAAAACAAATAATCAGCCACACGCATTCAGTTACAACCTGGACATCGTACTTTGCGTCACCGGCACGGTACTGATGCGCAGTACGTCTGTCGCAGTAAAAGCCCTAGGGGCCGGTCTTACTACCTTCAGCGTGCTGCGGTTAGTGAAAAAGCTGTCCACTCTCGCAGGATAAAGTTCGTTATGCCATAAGGATGGAAGCGTTATGTCAGAAATAACGAGAGGAAAATTTAACGTCATTAAAGACAGGTTCTCATCTTTTCGTAAAAAATCACAGGCTGATAATACGGACGCCGCATTTCCGGATAACGGGAATATAAGCGGCGATGAATCAGCAAGCTCCGGTTTTGCGAAATATAAGCCATTGCTGGAGAACATTGTTATTAATGGCCTGTTGAATATTGCGGAAGATAAATTAAATGACGATGTTTTTGTGGAATCAGTGCTCAGTAAAGCCTGGGAGCTTTTACCGGCACCGGTAAGAATGGTGGTGAAGCGGGAGTGGTGTCTGCACTACCTTCAGTCGCGTAAGGCTCCCCTTCTGGCACAGTTGCAGGTTTATCGTGCCGGGAAAACCACGTCAGCAGACTCTACCGCGCTGCCCGATAAAGAACAGCCGGAAAACCAGCCTCCGGTAATCCCCTGAATATTGCCGCTTTCCAGTCCAGGCCACCCTTCGGGGTGGCTTTTTTATGCCCGCTATTTAAAGGAGTTCCGTTATGAGCCGTTTAGCCAGCCGCTTTGGCGCGGTGAACCTTGTTCGCCGCGACCGTCCGTTAACCCGTGATGAACTGGCGCACTATGTGCCCAGCGTGTTCAGTGAAGAAAAGCACGAATCACGCTCAGAGCGATACACATATATCCCGACCATCGCCCTGCTCGATAACCTGCAGCGTGAAGGCTTTCGGCCGTTCTTTGCCTGCCAGACCCGCGTTCGTGACCCGAATAAACGCGAGCACACGAAGCACATGCTGCGTCTGCGCCGTGAAGGCCAGATTACGGGTAAACAGGTGCCGGAAATTATTCTGCTCAACAGCCATGACGGCTCAAGCAGCTACCAGATGCTGCCGGGTCTGTTCCGTTTTGTTTGCCAGAACGGGCTTGTCTGTGGTGAAAGTTTTGGCGAAGTCCGTGTGCCCCATAAAGGGGATGTCGTCGGGAAAGTCATTGAAGGGGCTTATGAAGTGCTGGGGGTGTTTGACCGGGTGGAGGAGAAGCGGGATGCGATGCAGTCACTGCTATTGCCGCCCCCCGCACAGCAGGCTCTGGCGAAAGCCGCCATCACGTACCGGTTCGGGGAGGAGCACCGGCCAGTGACTGAAGCACAAATCCTGTCGCCACGCCGCTGGCAGGATGAGAGCCACGACCTGTGGACCACCTACCAGCGCATACAGGAAAACCTGATGAAAGGTGGACTGTACGGGAAAAACACGCAGGGTAAACGCATGCACACCCGGGCCGTGAAAGGTATCGATGGCGATGTAAAGCTTAACCGGGCCCTGTGGGTGATGGCGGAAAACATGCTGTCACTGTGCTCATAGCCACCCCGGCGTCTTCACTGTTCCTTAACCCTGCCATCCCGCTCTGCATCTGCCTGACCTGCTGATTTTTTACATATTACGGAGAAACACCATGAACAAAACCGGGCATGCCCTTCCGGCGGATACCGCCTGCCGCGAATTGTCTGCACTTTATGTCTCTGTTGTCCCTGAACATGAACGCCTGGATTTCTGGCGGCTCCATTTCGGGACCGTCCCGCCGTGGTTATCGCCGGAGCTGACTATCCTGAGCTGGTTCAGCCGCCTGTGCCGGGAATACAGCGGTAGCAACTGGCATTTTTACACCCTCAGCAACGGTGGTGTATTTATGGCGCCGGACAGCCAGGAGACGTATGACCTGTACTGTAAGTCAAACGATAACCGCGCCACGCTCGGTGCCGAAGCGGCAGGCATTGCCGCCTGCCTGATGACGTACAGCCACCTGTCCTTTATCACCGCCCATGGTGACATGGCGGAACAGTATTACCACCTTCGCGACTATGCACTCATCCACCCTGAATCCCGGGGTATCCTGACCCTCACCGACTGAGAAACCTGCCATGCCTGAATTATTACTGACGGCCCCGCCGGACATGCCCCCGGCTTCCCGGCGCATTGTAAAACTCGCCTTACGCCTGCTCGACCGGCATCTCAGAACACCCGGTCAGACGCTGACCTCCAGCCATGCCGTCCGGGATATGCTGCGTCTGCAGATGGCCGGGCTTGAGCGCGAGGTCTTTATGGTGTTTTACCTCGACAACCAGCACCGCCTGCTGGAAAGCGAAACGGTCTTTCTCGGCACAATTAACCAGACTGAAGTTCACGCACGTGAAATCGTCAAAGGGGCACTGCGTCACAACGCCGCTGCCGTCATCCTGGCTCATAATCACCCTTCCGGCTGCACCGACCCGAGCCACGCTGACAGAACCATCACGCAACGACTGATACAGGCCCTCGGGCTGGTTGACGTCCGCGTGCTGGACCACCTCATCGCCGGTCGCGGTGACATTCTGTCCTTTGCCGAGCACGGACTGATGTGAGGAAGACGAACAGTGAACACCACACCGGAGACATCATAATGGCCACACCTGCCTCCCCTCTATGGGGGCTGCGCCATGACATCACACCCAGCTTTGGTGCCCGCCTGGTCCAGGAGGGAAACCGCCTGCATTATCTGGGGGACAGGCCCGGGCTTTACGGCACGTTCTCCTCCGTGCAATTACGTGCGCTGGACCGCAACTTCCCGACATTTATCAGACAGATGGAAGCCGCGCTGCGTTCCGGCGGACTGGACCCGCATAACACTCATGTCATCAGACTGGAAAATAAAGGTCTCGTTTGCGAAGCCGACATGCTGGGAAGCTGTGGCTATGTTTACGTTTCTGTTTATCCGGCTCCACAGCCAGAATAAAGGTGGCAGATATGCCAGTCCCCATTGAACGCTTGAATGATTTATGGCTCGAACTGAGAAATATTGTCGTAGCCGAAGAAGAAGGTACGCTGAACATCAGTGAGCCTTTTATCCACTTTCCCGCCGGAACACCTGTTTCCGATATCTGGATCTGGTTCGAAATCAGTAATAACGAGTTCATCGTTGCCCAAAAGCTTTACGGCATACCGACACATCATTCCTCCTGAAATTACTCATTAAGGATCACGTATGAAACAGTTAACTTCGCCGGTTACGGTGCCGGTTTCACCATGTCTGTCTCCCGTGCAGGTATGGCAGACCTTACTCACTTATCTGCTGAATAAACACTACGGGCTTACTCTGGATGATACACCTTTTCATGATGGCAACGTTATCAGTGAGCATATTGAGGCAGGCGTTGCCTTAGTCGATGCGGTGAATTTTCTGGTTGAACGATATGAACTGGTGCGTATCGACAGGCATAGATTCGCATGGCTGGAACAGTCGCCGTTTTTAACCACACTGGAAGTTTTGCGGGCAAGTTACGCGACGGGGCTAAAAGTAGCTTATGCAAAACCAGACATTAAGGAGGGCAGGGGATGACGCTAATGACTCCAGCACTTCCGCTGCACTGTATCTTTACCGGCATACAGTGCAGCACTGCGCACATAACGGACCAGGACAACGAACGCCTGTATCAACTCTCACATGACATGGCAGAGTATGGTGATGCAGAGTGGGTACATTTCACGGGGACGGGATATTTAATTCGGCTCGATGCTTGGCAATACCCGGTGCTTCGGTTGAAACGACTTGGCCTCTCGAAAGCGTGTCGTCGATTGATCCTGGCGTTATGCCACCAGTATGCGATCACCTCCATCCATTTCGATGCGGCTGGTGATGTGTTGCCTGGAGTAGAGCATTTCGATTGGTGATTGTTTTTTACGTAAATGGATGCAGGATGGGTGTACTTGGCCGATGTGTTCTCCGCCATCACCATTCCTGCAAGAAATGATACAAAACATAATGTTGGTATAAACGTTGGTATAAATTTTATCGAACACATTTTAAGTTATATTTATCAGTTGATTATTGCTTATGTTCGAATCCTGTAGGGTTCAAGATGTTAGGCTAACTTCAACCCAGCCTGATTCCCTCCCTGTGTCGTATTTTTGTCGTTATTGCCAAAAATGGCATCTATTTACCGTGCGTGCTTACGCCTGATGGGGACATTATGGCGCAGCTAAATTGATGAAACCTTATTTAAAGGGATGCCCCGGCACAAGTTAATGGCGTTTATACACTCGGGCCGGGGATTGGTAAGATATTGAAATAACAATGCGCTAATAAATTTACTCTACACTTTTTATTTTAATCATCTTTATTTCACTAGTGTGACGGTTATTCATGTTTATATAGCACCCCGTAAAAGCGGCTCCCAGGAAGTGTGTTGATTGAGCGTTAGTTGTTGCTACATTGCAGTAATCGTCACGGTATTTTAACCATTCGCTCTGGCTTTTCTTGAATGTATCGATCATAAGCTTTTTGCGATATTAATGGGCCTGGCGTTCATTACGTAAGATTGTGAGGCGATCGAGGGGGAATAGTCTGAGGTCGTTATTGTTGTCGGGAGCGTGACGTGTTTCGTTAACCATGCCGACTACGACCACAGCCCGGTGATGTGGAATTAAAATGTCGTTTTTGTGTCGTGACGGGATAAACCGTTTTTTCTCAGAGGTACTTATTACGACACGCAAAGACGCAAATACGGTTCCGAATGCGGAAAACACTTTTTTCACAGTACTTTAATTCGCATTCAGGGTTCTTTAAGCCGTAGGCCACAGGTTCCAATCCTGTCGGTTTTCATCCACACAACGATTCGTTAAACCTGATGTGGTATGGCTGTTCCGCTGCTCTTTGTGCAAACGCCTTTTCGGAGCCCTTGCGTAATTCCAGCCGCGCGTTGATGGCTTCTGCCGTGATAGCACATCCTGTATTTTCTAACTCCATCACTGCGTAACCGATAGCTTTCGCCATCTCCTCTTTACTCTGTTCTGTTGCTCGCATAAAACCACCTCAACGATAAGGAAATCCACTTTCTCTGACTATTACACCTTCATGCGCAAGGTTACCAGGTGGTTCGATTTTCTCAGGGGGTTCCATGGACGCTTTTGGTGGTTAACTTAATGTATTTATAGAGTTATATGATTTATATATGGCCAGGTTGGGAGCCAGACTGCCAGATTATGGAACCATTACACTGAGGGAAGCAGCCAGAATTACAATCTGCGTGGGCGCGAGTTATGTCATTTACCTATTTTCTTTCCGTAGCGCGGTTACTGACGAGTAAAACTCTTGACTATCCCTTCGCCCTGTTAACAAAAAAGCCGCCCATCGGGGCGGCCTGGTAACACACTACATCACTTAGAATGACCAGCGGAGATTGGCATTCACGGCGTTGACACGGGTGTCGGAACCGATTTGTCCTTTATAACCGACATTCAGCGTCGCTGAGTGCGGCAGTGTAAAGCTGACGCCCACGTCGCCTACCAGCATATCCTTGTCAACCGGGTTACCTTCGCTCGTGAAGCCATCGCTGCCAGCAAACGCCATACGCGAGGAGGCTTTTCGGTCACCGTAGGCGTGCTGCCAGCCTAACGAGCCGTAAAGGCTGACGTTTTTCGGCAGTTCAGTCACCGCGCGTGCGCCGAGCGTCGAGAAGAAGGTATCAACCGTGTCGTTACGCACGCTCAGGGCTGCAGCACCGCCGTCCTCTTTGAAGTCATCCGTGTTCAGACGGATATAGCTCAGGTTAACGAATGGCTCGATATTTTGCTCCGGCTGGCCGAAGCGGTAGCCTGCTTCGGTGAAGGCCTGCAGTGAATTGGCATCGTAATTGGCACTCAGGCGATCCGAGTAGCCGCTGAAATCAACCTTACGTTCGGCGTCAATTTTATGCCAGGTGTAACCCAGTGAGCCACGCAGGGAGAATGCGTCCTGACGCGCCGCTGCATACAGGCCGAGATGGTAGTTATCGATATCCATTGAGGAGCGACGGCTGTCGACATCGTAATTTCCACGGCTGTAACCGAAGAAGCCGCCCACTCTTACGTTATGACTGTCCAGTTTGCGATCGGCACCCAGCAGGAAGCCCGCGGTGTTACCGTCCAGCTTACCGGTATTACCGTCGCCGTCGGTTTTCACCCAAGAGCCGAATGTCTGTCCCCACACACCGTTGTTCTGCACAGGGGCGGACTGAGCAAATGACATGGCCAGCGGCGGGATCGGCAGCGTGTCATTGTCGAATGAACTCGCCATGCGCTGATTCAACACGTTAAACAACTGAGTGCTGCCCGCAATAAGCGTGGACTGAACGGAAGGGTAAGCCTCGCCCGAGAGCTGATTGAACGCGTCGCGTGCTTCCGCTGCGCTTAACATCAGCAGCGAGTTATAGAGTGCCAGCGATGGGCCGCTTTGTGTGAGGGTCGAGAGTGCGCCTGCGGTATTCCACTGGTTGCTCGTTTGTGCCACAGTCTGGAAGATGCCCGGTTTGCCGCTGCCGGGGTTTCCCGTGCCCGGATTACCCGGATTCTCGCCGCCCGGATTGCCGGGATTCTCGCCACCCGGATTACCCGGGTTTTCACCGCCGGGGTTGCCCGGATTTTCACCGCCAGGGTTGCCCGGGTTTTCACCGCCCGGATTACCCGGATTCTCACCGCTCTCTTTCTGCGTGATGCTCAGGTCTACGGCGTTCGCGCTCTGATTCAATGCCACATCCAGGAAGGCAGATTTAGAGACCGCAGAGGCGAACTGACCATCAATACCGCCTGCCGAGTTGAGAATGCGATAGACCTGGCCGCTCTGGTAGCTAGTCTGCGGATCGAGTGCGGTGACCTGCACGGTAGCCTGATTGCTGATGGTGGTTTTACCTTCCACGTTCAGCAGATCGCTGCGCCCGTCACCGGTAATATCGACGTCATAGAACGACTCGCCGATAAAGTTCAGGTAGCGTTTCAGCGTCAGAGTGCCGATGCCGCCATCACCCGGAGAAATATGACCGCCGGAGAGGATCTCTGTTTGCCCGAGGGTGCCGTTGCCGCCAAGGGTACCGCCCGCTTTAATCGACGCGGCGCTACTGTAGCCAAGGCCGTTGCTGACGTCACTCCCGGCGGTGGCGTTGAGGATTAACGTCCCGCCGTTTTCCGCGCTCAGGGTCTGGATATCAAAAATATTGGTTTCAGGCTGCGTGTTGATATCACTGGCAATAATGATTTTGCCGCCACGGGCGAGGACATTCGCTTTGAGTCCGGTCAGGTCGCCGTTGAGTGTCGTCTGCCCCGAGGCGTTGATGACATCACCTTCGCCACTCATGGTGTTGGCGAACAGATAATTATCATCGGTGTGATTGAAGTAGACGTAGCTGCCGAACAGCCCACCGCGCAAGACAACTGCCGTCTGGGCATCAATGGTGCCCGCGCCACCTGCTGCGCCTAACGTTGGCTCAGTAAGGCCGGTACCGGTATCGATATTGCCGCGGCTACCGATAACCAGCGCTCCGCGGTTGGAACCCGATCCGGTATCGCCCAGTACGATCGCGTTACTGCCTGCGGAGATCACCGCCCCATCCACCGCTGACACGACGCCGTTACCGTAATCGCCCACGAGGATATTGCCACCGCTGGTGAAGCGGGAATTATTGCCCGCGACGTACAACTCGGCGGTTTTGCGCGTACCGGGAACACCCTCGACCTCAACGCTGCCGACATTAACTGCGCCGCCGTTGAGCACGTCGAGATCGCCGTTAAGTGTCAGTAACTGGGTGACGTTCCACCGGGAGTTTTCACCCGTCACTGTGGCTTTCGGGTTCAGCTTGTCCGTTTCATCCGGATCGTAGCCATCGCCGATGCGTGCCTGGAGGTTGGTGGTAAGGAGCGCGCCATCCTCGATTGAAACGGTAGAGCGTGAACCCGCGGTGGTGCCAACGCTCAGATAGTTGCTGGTGATGCGGGAGTTCGCGCCAGTGGCGATAAGGTGGCTGTCATAGCCCCGGGTGGTGCCCACCACAATCTCTTTCGCGCTGGCCAGCGCGCCATTTTCGACCCGTAGCGTGCCGAGGCCAAGGTCCATACTGCCGTGCAGTACGAATTGATCGTTCAGGGCGTTCAGCTCAGCATCCGGTCCGCTGACCGTCACCGTGCTGTTGAAAATCTGACCGTTATAGAGCCTGCCAATATTAACGTTGTAAGCCGTTATTTTCCCGTTATTGATGAGCAAGTTGCCGCTCTGCGTGCGGCCCACATAGACATCGTCGGTATAGACTAACGACTGCGTGACCTGGGTATCGCCGTCAAAAATCACATCGGCAGCCCGGGTATCCTCGGGCATCAATAACATCAGCGGGGCAGAGAACAGAGCGAGGTAAAGTTTAGAAAGTGAGGTTTTCACTTTTAATTGGTGCGAGAAATTGTCATTCACGTGCTATCTCCAGATTGATTAACGTGATGTCGCGAAGGTCATTGTTTTATAGAGATTAAATTCACTGACTTGTATGACGCTTTATTTCGCGAATTCAGGCGTGCAGGTAAATTATCCGGCGAAGCGAAAACCTATAACTCCCTGGTTATTACGCTGCGGCGGGTGAATATAGAGAACGGCAATAACGTTCTCTGCGACAGATTATTTATGGGTAACAACCGGCGTACAGGTTGGTGCGCTCAGGGTCGGCGCAGAACCTAAAATTCCCGGCATCATCATGGATGAGCAATCAAAAATACGGCCTTTTTCTGTGGTCGCGCGATAGGTAAGTTTTTGCCCGCCCAGCGCATCAGGCTGAGCACCATTCACCTGGGTAACGGTAATTTCATCGGATGATCCCAGTCCCAGCATTTTTGCTGTTTCCGCCTGAAGGAGCGGAATAGCCTGATCGGTTTTCAACGTTGAACAACCCGCGACCATAATTGTAACGACGAGTGCGATGAGTGGCTTTTTCATAAATTATCCTTGTAATCAGTCCGTATCGATTGCGCTATGGCAAAACATTTCTCTTTTTTAAGAACTGAAATAAGATATTTCTCTTTTCTGGAATACAAAACCCTCCTAAAGTAGGGAGTGTTGTTGATGTGGAAATTGGCAGAATATCGCCCTTTCCACTCACCAAAAGGAGATACCTTTGGGAAAATATTATGCGTTGGTTATTGATGACCACCCTTTGGTCGGCAGCGGAATTGCTAATTTTCTGGCGTCCCATTTAGGGTTCAGATCAGTCATGGTGGTGGCGGATGAGGAGAGCTGTTATCGGCATATCCGCGACAATGGCCCGCCAGACCTGCTGATCATTGATTTCTGGCTTTCATCTTCTACCGCACTGAAATTACTAAAAGAAATTAAGAACAACTTTCCTAAAGTGCGTTTGCTAGTGGTAAGCGGCGACGAAAATAATGATATCCGGATGAAAGTGCAGAATGCCGGGGGGCATGGTTTTGTGCTGAAAAACGAGGCGCCGGAATTATTTGGTGAGGCAGTTCAAGCGCTTATGAATAATCAGACATGGTTTCCGGAACCTCATGCTGAGATAAATGAAAAAGACAGTGCTATATTGCGAAAATTTAACTTAACGCCACGTCAGGGAGAGGTTTTACAGATGATGATGCGTGGATTGCCCAATAAAAGGATCGCTTCGCAACTTTCAATATCAGAGCCTACGGTTAAAGAGCACATCAGCAATATTTTAAAAAAACTGGGTGTGAATACCCGTGTGGAAGTCATTACACTTCTCCACGGCCAGCGGGACGAATCATCATGAAATGGATAGCCGATGTGGATAATAGTGCCATTTCATCGCGCGCGCAGATCCGCCTGCTCAATAATACCTTTATCCGCCTGGTGTTCAGCTTTACCGCTGTGCCTTTTGTCGGCATTCCATTTGCAATCTGGATATATTGGTTAGGGGGAAACACCGGGCCAACCCTTGTCTGGATCGTTATTTACCTGCTCTGCGCAGGGTTAATCAGAATATGGCACCGACGCTATCTGCGGGAAATCAAAGAAAATAATGCAGATGATGTTCTGCGCCGCTGGCTGCCGAATCTTAATAAGGTCGCCTTCGCTCACGGCATGGGTATTTCTTCGCTTTACCTGATTACCCCGCAGAACCAAAACTTTGATTTTTTCCTGCTGCTGAATATCAGCATCGCTGCGATTGTCGCCGCCAACGCGACGCATTTAACACCGGTCATCAGTACCTTTAAACGGTTTTTTTTCTCTTCCTGGGGATTCTTAAATCTCGGCATCATCTGGCGTATGGACGACGTGATGTTGATCGTTCTGATGCTGAACCTGCTGTACGGTTTTGCGATCTACCGTCACGCGTTAACGTCGCATGCCTTTTTTATTCAGCAGGCCAGGCTGGAAGAGGAGAGTGCGCGTCTGGCAGAACAATTTCGCCAGGCAAAAGAGGAGGCTGAGCAGGCGCTGCGCGATAAAAATCAGTTTCTGACCACCGCCAGCCACGATCTGCGCCAGCCCGTACACGCCATGGGTTTTCTTATTGAGGCGATTATTCATAAAAACAGCAATGACGCGCTGATGCCGCAGTTGCTGGACTTGCAGCAAAGCGTGCGCTCCGTTCAGTTGATGTTCAATTCGTTACTTGATCTGAGCAAGATTGAATCGGGCAATATGATGACCACCACAACCCATGTGGACATCGGTGCGTTGCTGGATTCAGTCATCACGCTGTTTCGCGAGGAGGCGAAAAGCCGCGGACTGAAGCTCCGTACCTGGCGGCCCGGTCGGCGCATCTACGTGATGGGCGACCCGCTGCTGGTGCGCCAGTCGCTGATCAATCTGATCCAGAATGCCCTGCGCTACACGCCGCGAGGGGGCGTGCTGGTGGCGATCCGCCCGCGCGGTGAAGCGTGTCTCCTTGAAGTGTGGGACACCGGGGTGGGCATCGCCGATGACGAAAAAAACAAAATCTTCTCCCCTTATTACCGCCCCGAACTGGCGTGGAAAATCGACAGTGCCGGGCACGGCCTCGGGCTTGCCGTGGTGGCGCGCTGCGCGAAACTGATGAACGTCACTTACGGTATGCAATCTATTGAGGATAAAGGTTCCCGCTTCTGGATGCGCTTTCAGCAGCATCAGGGAGAGAGTAAAGCGCTCGATCCCACCCCAGCCATTGACGCCGTCGTACCGGTTACCCGCCGGGCATCGCTACGGGGAAGCTGTCTTGTGGTTGATGACGATCCGCTGGTCACCTCCGCCTGGGAAAGTCTGATGAGCAGTTGGGGGATCGTTGTGCGCTGCGCCGCCTCCGCCGAAGAGGCTTTTGCTATTGTCGACGGGGGATTTACCCCAAGCGTCGTGCTGTGCGATCAGCGATTGCGCTCGGGTGAAAGCGGTTTTGAAATCCTCAAGGCGCTGCTTGAACGCCTGCCAAAGGTCAGCGGAGCGATGGTCAGCGGCGAGTTCAACTCTCCGGTACTGCGCGACGCAGAAGAGGAGGGGTATCTGGTGCTGCGCAAGCCGCTGGAGCCTGCAACGCTACATGCTCTGTTAACACAGTGGTCGGCCAGCCAGTAAGCGGCGCGCGATCGGCAAAAACGGGGGGAGTGACAAATCTTCGCCGCTTAGAAATAGTGTGTTCTGGCGACAAAAACGGCGGCGGCGATAAGAGCCAGGACAACCGCAAGGCCCTTCATTTTACGAGTTTTCTCGAAAATGACGGCAATAAGCTGGATAACGATGATGCCGATAAAGATCAAAAGCGAGGTCAGGTCGCTGTTGCTGGTATCTGCGGTGATTGAACCCGCAGATAGTGAGGGATCCATTTCACTCATCCATGAATATTTATCGACGGAGATCAGGCATAAAAGTATAAGACCCAGGCAGTACGTCAACAGTAAAACAATCCTTACTAACTTATTCATGTTATCCCCAAATCAGTCTGCTGAATCGCTGCCAGTGATTGACAATAAAGTCGCCATACGACGTATTTCTCTTAATTTCTTCCAGCGTCGGGATAAGCCCCCTATTGTAACGTGCGCCGATAATCCGGACATCTTCCATACTTAACGTTGCGGGCAGTTTGTCATAATCGGCCAATTCCGGTGCAGAAATTTAAAGAATAACGTCACGGGTAGTCATAATACTGAGAGGCGACATCCGTCGGAATAGCAGATAATTCTGTTACTGTAATCTGCCATATGCTTTATCTGACAGGGAATGGCTTTCTGGATGAGGGGGGCCTGGAATGACGATGTTAATTACCGGGAACCCTCGAGCACGGGTTCCCGGTGTGTTACGGATCGATTAGCGGCCCGTATTAAAGAAGGCCACGGTTTGCGTCAGCCGCCGGGTCTGTGCTTCCAGGGCGCTGGCGGCGGCAACGGCATGCTGAACCAGTTGGGAGTTCTGATGCGTCACCGAGTCGATTTGTACGATCGATTCATTCACCTGACTTATCCCGATACTCTGCTCATCGGTCGCCACCGAGATTTGCGACATGATATCTGAAACGCGCTGCACGGCTTCAATCATCTCGTCGATATGGCTTCCGGCGGTTTTGATCTGGGTAGAACCACTGTTGACTCGCGCTACCGACTCTTCGACCAGCACTTTTATCTCCTGTGCGGCTTGAGAGCTGCGCAGGGACAGATTTCGCACTTCACTGGCCACTACAGCAAACCCTTTTCCTTGCTCACCGGCGCGCGCTGCCTCAACGGCTGCGTTCAGCGCAAGAATGTTGGTCTGAAAGGCAATGCTATTGACCACCTCAATAATGTTGGCGATTTTATCGGCGCTTTCAGAAATGCCACTCATGGTGCCGTTCACATTCTGCATCATCACGCCGCTACGCGAAGCGATATCCACCGCGCCTCGTGCCAGCTCGCGCGCCTGCCCGGCATTTTCTGCGTTTTGTTTTACGGCAGCGGTAATCTCTTCCATGCTGGACGACGTTTTTTCCAGCGACACGGCCTGCTGCTCGGAATGTTCAGCAATCTCCTGGTTTCCGGCGACGATCTCATGGGTGCTAGTGTTAATGACTTCCGCGACGCCCCTGATCTCCGCGATAACCGAGGTCAACTGCTCGCGCATGACTCCCATTTCATGTACCAGACTTTCGTTATCGTTGGCTTTCTTGTTCACCGCCTGCGACAGGTCCCCGGAGGCGATCCGCGAGACGACTTCTGCGGCATAACGCGGTTCACCGCCGAGCGTTTTCAGCGTGCTGCGATTAATGGAATAGACAAGAATCGAAAGTACAAGGCTGATGACAACGAATTCAATCATATTCTGGTAAAGCGAACTCATAAACGCTTGCTGAATATCATCGACATATAAGCCGGTAGTGATTATCCAGCCCCAGGGTGTCCACGGAATACTGTAGGCAACTTTAGGTTGCGGCTCTGTTTCGCCGGGACGCGGGAAAATATACTGCGTGAAACCGGCGTTATCGTTTTTGGTGACCGCCACCATATCCCGAAAAATATAAACCCCATTTGCATCGGAAATATCTGGTCCTTTGCCAATGAGCGCGGCATTTATCGGGTGCATGATGACCTGCGCCTGGTTATTCAGAATGGTAAAATAACCGGTTTCACCATAACGCAAATCTTTAATAGTCTGAAGGGCCCGTTGCTGTGCCTCCTCTTGTGAAATCAATCCTTTGTCGGCAAGTGCAGCCTGCGTTTTTACAACGTTAAGGGCTAACTGCGATACATGCATTAACTCCCGTTCTCGCAATGTGAGCTGGTTCTCTTTAATTTTTACAGAGCCGAAAAATAACGTTCCGGCAAGACATAACAGCGCGACGATGAGTGGGATCCACAGTTTCTGGGCAAAGGATAATTTCATAGCATGCTAACCTGTTGTTGTTTTATATGGTTGGTTTAGCGTCGGCAACCCTGGTATCAGACCGCGCTATATCTTTTATCGGGAATTAAAGAAAAGAAATTAATCGATAAAATCGATATAAATATTAAATATGTTCCTTTTTTGTTATAAAGAAATTAACTGCTTGGTAAATAAAGAGTTAATATTAGTAACGCGGTTGACGATTTTTATGTCATGAGGATAAATATGAGGGCGATCACACTAATATTTTTAGTGGGATTAAAGTTATTTAATAACAAGCGAAATAGGGGATGTCAGGGGAGACGAGACGGTATAAAAAAACCCTGAATCAAATCATTCAGGGTTTTCACAAAAGCCATTAACCTCACAAACGATTAACGGTTTTCTTCAATGTAGCGCGCCAAATCCGCAGGGGTTTTCAGCACGGTGGCGACTTCGGTCGGCGGGATCATGCAGCCGTAAACGTCCTGCACTTCCAGCACCAGATCGACCGCCAGAATTGAGTCGAGAATGTCAGACTCAATCAGTTCATCATGAAAGCCCACTTTGCGGGATAACACTTTTTCAAACAGGGCGAGAATTTCTTGTTCCATAATAGTTTCCTGGCTAATTAATTCGTGCGGGCATGGGTGTCCAGCAATTTACGATCGATTTTGCCGTTCGGATTAAGCGGCAATGCATCTTTAATAATAATTTGTGACGGCACCATGTAATGGGGGATCACTTTCGAAAGGGATGTTTTGATCACCTCTGGTGCCAGATCCGTCACGCAGAATGCCGCAATTCGCAGAACGCTTCCGCATGATTTCATCAGCGGCAGCACAACCGCTTCACTGATGCCGGACATCGCCAGCAGGCGATTTTCAATCTCGTTGATTTCAATACGGTAGCCGTTCAGTTTGATCTGGCTATCGTTGCGGCCCTGGCAGTAGATAAGACCGTCTTCGTAACCCAGATCGCCAGTTCTGTAACCGCGATATTCTTCACTTTCGCGTCGCAGCAATTTTGTCGCGTTCTCTTGCGGCAGGCCGAGATAACCGCGCATCACATTTTTACCCCAGATGATCAACTCGCCATCGGCGGTAATTTCCATGTGGGTGTCCGGCATCATCACGCCAACGGGCAGCAGCGGGTTGTCGTTATTGAGAATTTCATCGGTGATTTCAACCACCGTGGTGGCGATAGTCGCTTCCGTTGGGCCGTAGGAGTTAAGGATTTTGGCCTGCGGGAAACGGCGGCGTAACTGTTTTACCAGCGCTTTATTTAATACTTCGCCAATGAAGATAAAGACATTCAGTTCAGGCAGATAGTCGCTATTAAACTGGGGCGACAGCAGGCGCTGATAGGCAAAAGAGGGGGTGGAAACCCAGACGGAAACATCGTTCGCTTTCAGGCGATCCAGCCAGTTTTCCGCCGCGATATCTTCTTTCGCGTTCAGCACAATATGCCCGCCAGTAGCCAGATTCGCCAGCAGGGGGATCAGCGAGAGATCGAAGCTGAACACCGCGTGGTTCATCAGCACCGGTTTTTCCGGCAAGGAAAAGTCCTTACTTACCCACTTCATGAAATGCCAGACGCTTTCACGTCCAATCTGCACCCCTTTCGGTTTTCCGGTGCTGCCGGAGGTGAACATGATGTAGGCGAGATCTGGCTCGGCCAGTACCTGGCCGGTTATGCCGGTCGCGATAAATTTTTTCGCGGCCACATCATAATAGAAGGGGGCATTGGCGAGCTGGCAAATCTCTTTGAGACGCTCCTGCGGATAGATGCAGTCCACCGGAATGTACGGAATATTGTGCAACAGGCAGCTATAGAGCGCGACGGCAAATTCCGCCTGCTGATGCCCGTACAACACCACCGGCGTACCGGCAGGTTGGTTGCATTGTTGGTAACGTTGCGCCCAGTCAGTAACCGCGACGGAGAGCTGTTGCCAGGTGATGGCTTCATCGCTACCGCTGATCGCCAGTTGCTGAGGGGACGCGGGATCGCGTAATGCCGCACGCAAGAAGTCTTGTAGTTCCAGAAGTTCGGAGTCATTTTTCATAAGGGAGACATTCCACTAAAGATGTAAAGGGAGGCCGCGGCGCTTCCCAGCGTCAAAATTCGTCCCACAAACACAGAAACCGGATGTTGAAGTCCGTTGCTCAAAGCCGGATGGCGTTTGGCAAACCATTGCAGCATGTTGTGAACAACGGAAATGGCGCCAAACAGCGCGCCGCTAATGACGTAGTGTCGTTCGAGTCCATTCCATGCCCCCATACAAAACAGGGTGCAGAAGATGCCAATATTTTGCGCCAGCGTTTTGTTCTGGCGGAAAAAATTGTGCTTCATCAGATTCATATAAATCGGCATAAAGACCACATCCCTCAGCCATTCAGAGAGGCTGATATGGAAGCGGCGCCAGAAATCCTGCGGGGTTTTCGCCAGAATCGGCATATTGAAGTTTGCCGGAATGTTCAGGCCAAATAAGCGGCCCGCCCCGATAGCCATGTTGCTATAACCCGCAAAATCAAAGTAGAGATAGGCGCTGTAGGCAATCGACATCACCACGCCCACTTTCAGGGTAAACGCTTCATGGCTCCACGGCTGAACGACCAGAGTATCGACCAGCATGGCGAACAAGAATTTCTGAATAATCCCGGTAATAATTTGCTCTAAAGCCACTAAAAACTGCTCACGAGTCAGCGTGAAAACCGGTTTATTGATATCCGTCATCCAGGTCCGCCAGCGATACATCGGGCCGGCCAGGATAATAAACGGCATAAACAGGTAGCAGAAATAGTGCAGAAAATTCTGGCCATCCTTTTTACTGCGGTACAGCAGCACATCGATGGCGCGAAAAGTCATAAAAGAGAGCCCGATCATGCCCCAGTGGTTGTTCAGATGTAATTTCACCAGGAACAGCGGCAGCAACGTTAATGTGACCGCCTGCCAGGTTTTTAACCAACCTTTCTCTTTTAATGTGACAAGAATATAAAAACTGAAAAACACTGCCGCCGGGACAATATAGTCGCCTTCGAAGATATACCCCCAGCCTAAAGCCGCCAGCACGGAAAAAGCGGATATATATGTCAGTCGGTAACGCAATACGCGGTTAACCAGCGCAAACACCAGCGCTGATGAGAACAAATAGAAGAAAAACATGCCTGAGCTGTACATTATTCGTCCTCAGAACTTTTGATATTCAAAATGCAATTGCAAACTCATGCTGTCATCCACGGAGGTCCACGCGACAATGGTTATCGCCAGCAGGAGATAAAGTAAAAACAGGCGAATGGCGGTTTTCATCATTTAAAGTTCTCCGCGATAAAGCGAACCATAGGGACCCATGCCGTTTCCGATGGGTGCAGACGATCCCAGTTCCAGCCGTTTTGATACGGCATCGCATACATATCTAAATAAGGCACCTGGTTTTCCGTCAGGATTGCCTGAATTTGTTTATCAACCGGCTGGAACGTATTGGTATTGATCAGCGCCCACGGGTTAATCGGGTCGACAATCGCAATCACCTGGACATGGCGCTCTTTCAGGAGTTTGATGGTGGCGCGGAAAACCTCGATTTGCTTCGGCACGACAGGCGTGTCATCCCACTGCTCAGGGGTATCCCCGGCCTCATAAACCGCCTTGTCCATCCACATCGTGGCTGCACTTTGCTTGCGTACTTTATTGAGTTCACGGGCATTCGCCAGCTCTTGATCCCAGTCGGGCATCGTTATGTTGCCAGGCTGTGCGGGCCAGGGTTGCGCGGCAGGCTGTGGCTCAATATTGAGCAGGTCCAGCCAGTCGTTTTTTATCATGGTGCAGAAGTTGGCAAACTGATAGCTCACCTCTTCCCAGATCAGGTCCGGATGCCAGCCATAAATGGCCATTTCACCAAAACTCAAATGGCTGATATCGTCCGCTTCAATATGTTTTAAGTAATTGACCAGCAAAGGACGAGCCTGCTTGTCTTTCATTAATGGATCGAAAATCGAACCCGGGAAATTATCCGCAAAGATCGCCGGAGGAAGCCCATTTGAATAAAAGCTATCCGGTGCCAGGAGCAACACCACTTTACTGTTTGCGTTAAGGCTGTCTTTAAAACGGGAGAACAGTAAAAATTGTGTGACGTCGTCGACATAACTATCGCCATATGCCACTAAAGGTCTGTGCAATTGCTTATTGAAGTAATTATAGGCAGCGTAATGTTCATTTTCGGAAGTAGAAACTTCTGATGCCCCGATAAAGAAAATCGCATTCCCTTGTAATGCATGGGAAATGGTGGCTATTTTTTCTGCTTGCTCTTTTGGTGTGCCTTCCATCGATTTAATCATCGGCTGGAATTTAAGCAGCGGATCAAAGCTCGTCACCACCGGGTGAACGCTCAGAACCAGGATGGCGAGGAGAGCCATCAGGATATGTAGGCACAGAGTATTTTTGATTTTCATTATCATTATAAAAAAGTAAGACTACATGACATTAACTTGTTTAAAATTTGTTGATTCTTAGTGTTACAACAAATAGACAACAAATGGGACAATGGGTATTTGGACTTTATTCCAATCTATCTTCTTTGACATTCTATACCAGGTGCATCTGAAAAGATGAGCATTGCTGTGTAACGGTATGTACAGCATTAGCGTGTTAATAATAAGCGCTGCATTTATAAAGAAAAGAGTGTGCCGGGGCTGGTTTCGCCATGCTTACTGCGAGTGGTAATCAACAACGATAAAAGCGCAGGCATACTTAACCGCAGCCGTCGGCGATGCGATTTTGATTGAGGCGATACACACTATTGCCCGCGCCGGGAGAGGAGCGGACGTATCTGTTCTGTACTATTTCACAGGTACAGGGCGGCGATGGAGAACATCCTGCGTCATCCGACGCATCTGAGCGATAAGACATCAACACGACGCAAGTAAGATCAGCACACTCTTATCATTAGAGCATGCCACTCGATTTCAAATACGCCCACCACGGGAACCCGACGGTAATATGAGTAACAAACGTTAATATTTCGACAATCGTACCCGTTATCCACCAGGATTTTATATCGTTATAGCCAGCCGCAAAAGTAATTGGCCCTGCCGCGCCGCCATAATGGGTAATGCAGCCACCAGATGCAAATAAATAACGAATTTTCAGGATAGGGTTTGCTCACCAGACCAATGGTCGCCGCAAGATAAATACTGGCCAGTACCCATGCCTCTTTTGATAGCCTGTCAGGCGGTGTTGTCATTAATGAAAGGCTGATAACGAAAACGAGGAGTAATAATTTTAATAATTTAGCGCTCGCTTTAATTAATCCATTCCTTTGGCAATATCAGAGGTCGAATTTAAAAATGAGACCTCTGCCAATTCAAAAAAAAGATAATGAGAAGGCGAAAAACATGCCCGGGAATATTACCGGGCATGTTTTTGAGACGATTACATTGTTACCACGTCAATTCGCTGCTTTTCCGCTACTTGATATTCTGCCAGCGTATGGAAATTTAAGTAACGATAGGTCTCTTCACGGGTGTCATTGATTTTGTCCATATGCCAGTGATACTGCTCAACCGTCGGCATTTTTCCAAGCATGGCCGCGATGGCACTGAGCTCAGCCGACGCCAGGAAAACATTTGCATCGGTACCAAGGCGGTGTGGGAAGTTGCGGGTAGATGTTGAAACAACGCTGCTCCCTTCCTTGACCCTGGCCTGGTTGCCCATGCAGAGAGAACAGCCCGCCGGTTCGATGCGTGCGCCGGAACGGATGAACTTATTAAAATAACCCTCGCTTGAAAGTTGTTGGGCATCCATTTTGGTTGGTGGGGCAATCCACAGGCGGCCAGGGATCTCTTTTGCATCCGCCAGCAGCTTCCCGGCGGCCCGGAAGTGACCAATGTTTGTCATACACGAGCCAATAAACACTTCTTGTACCGGTGTACGCGCAACCTCAGACAGCAAACGGGCGTCATCCGGGTCATTGGGCGCACAAACGATCGGCTCCGTAATTTCAGTCAGGTCGATGTCAATAATTGCGGCGTACTCGGCATTTTCATCAGCGCTGAGTAATGACGGATTGGCCAGCCATGCTTCGATCTCTGCAATACGCTTTTCAAGGGTCGGCGCGTGCTGATAACCCTGGCTAATCATCCAGCGCAGCAATGTGGCATTGGAACGCAAATATTCGGCAACGTT
Source organism: Citrobacter sp. UYEF32 (assembly GCF_040546205.1). NCBI lineage: Bacteria > Pseudomonadati > Pseudomonadota > Gammaproteobacteria > Enterobacterales > Enterobacteriaceae > Citrobacter > Citrobacter sp. UYEF32. Next base: position 361,769 of record NZ_JBEPNI010000003.1, read on the forward strand.
CTCTTCTTCCAGGCGTAGCACACAGGCAGCCGCTGAGCGCTCTGCGGAGGCATCCGCCAGTTCAAAGGCCTGCTCAGCCTTCAACATGTGTAAACCTTCGATTTCCAGAATACGACCGGAAAATATATTGCGTTTGTTTTTCTTCTCGGTGGTCAGCAACCCTTGCTTAATGGCGTAGTAAGGGATCGCGTGAACCAAATCGCGCAGGGTGATCCCTTTTTGCATTTCACCCTTAAAGCGGACCAGCACAGATTCCGGCATATCGAGCGGCATAATTCCCGTGGCGGCGGCAAAAGCAACCAGCCCGGAACCGCCCGGAAACGAGATCCCTAAGGGAAAGCGCGTATGTGAATCCGCGCCCGTACCGACGGTGTCCGGGATCAGCATACGGTTCAGCCATGAGTGGATAATCCCATCGCCGGGTTTCAGCGCAACGCCTTTTCTGCCGGTAATGAACTGCGGCAGCGTCTCATGCAAATTAACATCGACGGGTTTGGGATAGGCTGACGTATGGCAAAAAGACTGCATCACCAGATCGGCAGAAAACCCTAAGCATGCAAGGTCCGTCAGTTCATCACGTGTCATCCCGCCGGTGGTATCCTGCGATCCCACGGTGGTGATTTTAGGTTCACAATATTGCCCAGGACGAATACCTTCCACGCCGCACGCTCTGCCCACCATCTTCTGCGCCAGCGTAAACCCGGCTGAGGATGGCGCAGGCGCTTTGGCTTTCCTGAAAATGGACGTTGCCGGCAGGCCTAAAGAGGCCCTGGCTCTTGCCGTTAAGCTGCGGCCAATGATCAACGGGATGCGACCGCCCGCCTGGACTTCATCCAGCAAGACATCTGTTTTCAGGCTAAATGAGGCAATAAGCGTCTGATCGTGATGGTGGCGAATCTCGCCCTTGTACGGATAAAGATCAATCACCATACCTGTCGATAAACCGGAGACATCCACTTCAATAGGTAATGCGCCGGAGTCCTCCAGGGTATTGAAAAAGATCGGCGCAATTTTTCCGCCTAAGACAACGCCCCCGCTGCGTTTATTGGGGACAAAGGGAATATCCTTCCCGATATGCCAGAGGATGGAGTTTGTTGCGGATTTTCGTGAAGAGCCGGTCCCTACCACATCGCCAACGTAAGCAAGAGGATACTGCCGGGCTTTTAGTTCCCGGATCTGGGCGATTGGCCCGTATTGCCCCGGTTGGTCCGGGTTCACACCTTCACGGGGGGAACTCAGCATGGAGAGCGCATGCAGGGGAATGTCCGGACGTGACCACGCCTCAGGGGCTGGCGAAAGGTCATCGGTATTGGTTTCGCCGGGCACTTTGAAGACTGTCAGCGTGACTTTTTCCTCAAGCTTCGTGCGTTCGCTAAACCACTCGGCATTCGCCCATGACGTAATAACCGCTTTGGCATGCACATTCCCGTTACGGGCTTTTTGCTCGATATCGTTAAATTTTTCAAAGATAAGAATAGTGTGGCTAAGTTTATTCGCCGCTAACTGAGCCAGTTCACTGTCGTCCAGCGAATCAATGAGCGGCTGAATATTGTAGCCCCCCTGCATGGTCCCAAGAATAGTAATAGCGTCCTGCGGCGTGATACCGAATTCACTTGTTTTTGCTTTGATAATTTTATCTAAGAATTCTGCTTTCACTTTTGCAGCAGCATCAACGCCGGGAGAAACCTGGTTAATTAACAGGTTAATTAACGCCTCTCGATCCTCGCACCGTTTATTTTCGAGGAGGGCAATTAATTCTCTGACCTGTTGCGCGGTTAAGGGTTTAGCGGGTATTCCATTTTCTGCGCGCTCAGCGACATGCTTCTTATATTCTTCAAACATAAAATATCCTGACCTTATCATAAGGAAATTAAAAAATGTGCTATGGTGTTTTTACATCAAATAATCATATTGCTATTTTTAATAGCTCTTCTCCAAATTCAGATATTCTTTCAAGGCCATATTTCCACTCACCAAAACCTGATTCCGAATTAATATGACCAGCGTCACCCATGTCGATAAGCTCACATCCCCAGCAGTCGGACCAGAATAGCGCGCGGTTGAAGGACATCAGCGGGTCATTACGACTGGCAAAGACAAGGCCCGGCACGTTCAGCTTTGACGCGGTGACGATCTCTTCAAGTTCAAACCAGGAAGGTTCCGCCGGTGCGACCATGACAATTCCGGCAATATTTGACGCCTGACGCTGAGCCTGATACCAGGAGGCAAGGGCACCAAAGCTATGCCCAATTAAAATAACGGGTAATTTGCACGTGGTTAATTCCCTGCGGATCGCGGCACACCAGTTTTCAATATCCGGCTGGATCCAGTTTCGTTGGCTTATTCTTTTCCAGCGAGGTAACTGGCGTGCCCAACAGGTTTGCCAGTGGTACTCGTCGCTATCCCTCAATCCCGGAACCAGAATAGTGGTAAAAACATCATCCAGTGCTAACAGGCGCGATATTGTCATGGTAAATTCCGTCAATCTTTCGTTTTCGCCCTCAGGCTGGAAAACGGGAAAGGAGCCAGGTTACGGCCAGCAGATCGGCGCTTCCTCCCGGACTTAAATTTCGGGCGATAAACGCCTTGTCCATATTAAAAAGAGCCTGCCTGAACCTGTTGCCGGTAAGATGTTTAATACGAAGAAGTCGGGCCGCATACCGCCTGGCATAGCGCAATCCATCAAGGCCGCCTCGCGAGAGGATATTGGTGTCAGGATTATGGGCAATTAAGGAAAGCAAAACCCGCAGCAAAGACTCCTCTGGTGAATAACCCGACCTTATGGCTTTTTCCCATGCGGGTAATCCGTAGTGCCTGACCGTCACAAATCCGCTTTCCGCTTCACCACGGGCGCCCGTGAAGCCATGATCCCGAAACAGTTGCTCACCTTTGGTCTTCGCATCGCCATGTTGTTTCAACTCACGGCTCACCATACCGGCGCAGATCAGACTCATTTCACGGCAGAGCGCGCTGCGATCGATCGCTTCGCCTTTGCCTTGCAGACGCCCGGCGGCAGAACAAAGCAGACCAAGCGAAAAGATCCCCCCTTTATGGGTGTTGATGCCCCCCGTCGCGCGAAACATGGCCTGCTCACAGGCAAGCCCGATAGGGCGGATAGCCCGAAGTGTCTGGCCGGGCTCCTGTCTGGCCGTCTGCATCCCTTTGGAGACAAACAACGCAAACCACGGGGCAATGGCCGCGATACTGGACATAAAGAGCTTCATATTCATATCCGTATGCGAACCATTGTTATGGCGGTCTACCAGCCCCGGTTTGGGGGTCAAAATCACTTCGCGGTACATCGCCTCTGCGGCGAGCTCAGCAACGTTAAGCCCCTCAACCAACGGTTCACTTCTGATGGCAGAAATAGTCATTGATCCTGGCCTCCATGACAGTTTGCAGGGAATGAAGCGAATGGCGCCGCATGCGTGAACAGACATGTGCGGGTTCATCACAGATGAAGCAACGTCTTTTGTTTTCACCTACGGATTTACGGCTCAATAAGCCATTCTCCGGGCAAAACACATCGATATCCCACAACCTGCCCAAAGGGTGGCTCTCCTCAAGAAGGATGGTGGCCTTTTTGACTTGCGATGCGGGTGCATTAACGGACCAGAATGACTCCGGTCCGGTGATAAGCAGGCGAGCGTCGTGCCGGACGATCTCCCAGCCATTAGCGAGAATAAGCCCCGAAAGAGCCGCATTCGCCACCTCCATTACAGCCCTGGAGACCGGCGTGTCTTTGACCTCGCCCGGCCAGACCAGGGTCGTCGAAATGAGCGTCTCTCCCCACTGCGTTAACCAGCGCTGCTGTTGCTCTGCGCGGGCGTCTCTGGAGGCTAATAGCTGCGCTAATGAGACAGGTAAACACGCTGCGTCTGCCATCGCGTTCATCACTCTTTTACCTGCCGGACGACATCAATGACGCTTCCATCACGGTAACGAACAATGCCCACGATTTTGTCGGTAAACTCGATGGCTTTTGGGTGACCGCAGATTTCCAGAGCGCGCTGATGCAACGCCTCAATACTCAGTACGGGCAAGCCTGCAGCCACTAACCGCTGATGAATTTCAGGACGTGAAGGATTTACGGCAATACCATGATCGGTAACCAAAACATCAATGCTTTCGCCCGGCGTCACGCAGGTGGTTACCTGCTTCACCACCGTTGGAATTCGGCTACGGATAAGCGGAGCAACCACCACCGTCAGGTTTGCGGCGGCAGCCACATCACAGTGACCGCCGGAGGCACCGCGCATCACGCCATCAGAGCCCGTCAGCACGTTAACGTTAAAATCAGTATCAATTTCAAGGGCGCTTAAAATCACGATGTCCACCTGGTCGCAGCATGCCGCTTTGGATGACGGATTCGCGTAAACGTTGGTGGAAATCTCAACATGGTTTGGGTTTCTGGCTAAAGAAGCGGCGGCGGCACCGTCAAAACTCTGGGTATCCAGCAATTTGGCAATCAGCCCCTTTTCATGAAGATCCACAATGCTGCCGGTGATGCCGCCTAAGGCAAAACTCGCCGTGATGTTTTTATTTTTCATGCGCGATTCTAAAAAGCGCGTACAGGCCGTTGATGCCGCGCCAGAACCGGTCTGAATGGAGAAACCCTGTTCGAAATAACCGGAGTGCTCGACCACATCCGCCGCCGAGCGCGCAATCATCAGCTCACGAGGATTGCTGGTTACGCGGGCCGCACCGACGCTGATTTTTGCCGGGTCGCCTACGCTGTCAATTTTTACGATGTAATCGACCTGATCCTGAACAATGCTTGCGGGCATATAAGGGAAGGGCTCGATGGATTCGGTCAGCAGTACCACGCGTTTAGCGTACTGCGCATCGACCATCGCATAGCCGAGCGAGCCACAGCGTGATTTACCGCCGCTCCCACTCGCATTGCCATATTCATCAGCACACGAGACAGCGAGGAAGGCGACATCAATATTAATTTCACCTTTCTGGATGAGATTAACGCGACCGCCGTGCGAGTGAATCTCTACCGGTTGCGCCATCAGGCCATGCGAAATCGCATCGGCTAATTCCCCGCGCATGCCGGAGGTGTAAATTTTAGAAATAACACCGTTACGAATATGCTGAATTAAGGGGGCGTTACAGGTCATTAATGAACTGGATGCCAGGGTAATATTTTTCAGACCCAATGCAGCGAGTTTATCAACGACAAGATTGATAACTTTATCGCCTTCACGAAAGGCATGATGAAATGAAATTGTCATCCCATCACGTAATTCGCAGCGGTCTATCATCTCGTCCAGACTGTCACAAAGTTTACGCTGGTGCTTTTGCCCGACATCTGCCAGATAAGGTGTGGTCGCGTTGGCATGGGTAAATGCCACATATTTTTTTGATTGCCCGACCTGTTCTTGTAAAGCTTCGATTAATTTCATCTTTATTATCCCGTCGATTAGTGGCGAATGCCTGATGCTTTTCTTCTCTCAAGAACGACCCTGGCGTGATTGATGATTGGCGCATCGATCATTTTGCCATTCAGAGAAATGACACCCAGCCCGCTACGTTCACCTTCTTCGGCGGCAGCGATGACGCGTTCTGCATAATCAACCTCTTCCTGGGTTGGCGCATAGGCGTTATGCAGCAGCTCAATCTGCCGTGGATTAATTAAAGATTTACCGTTGAAGCCCATGCGACGAATTAAATCCACTTCTTTTAAGAAGCCTTCTTCGTCGTTCACATCGCCATAAACAACGTCAAACGCATCGATACCCGCGGCACGCGCCGCATGGAGAACCGCACAACGCGCATAAAACAGTTCAGTACCGTCTCCGCGTTCTGTCTGCATATCCATCACATAGTCAAATGCGGCTAACGCAATGCCCATCAGTCGCTCTGAGGAGCGGGCAATGGCAACAGCATTGATAACGCCAATTGCAGATTCGATAGCCGCCATCACCTGTGTGGAGCCAACCTCACGGCCACAGCTTTCCTCAATGCGCACAATTTCACGTTCAAGCTCATGAATATCTTCTGGCGTATCTGTTTTCGGCAAGCGAATAACATCGACCCCGGCGCGGACCGCCGCCTCAAGATCTTTTAAACCGAATGGGGTGTTTAATGGATTAATGCGCACCACCGTTTCAATATCTTTATACATGGGATGCTGGAGGGCGTTAAAAACCAATATACGAGCGCTGTCTTTCTCCCTTAACGAAACCGCATCTTCAAGGTCAAACATGATTGAATCTGGTTTATAAATAAACGCGGTCGATAACATGGAAGCGCTTGAGCCCGGTAAGAAAAGCATACTGCGGCGTAATTTTTTCATTGTAATTTCTCCCAGTTAATTTCATCGCTACAGGTTCCTCGCAGGATGGCGATTTGCATCCGGGAGCGAATAACACAATCCAGTGCGCCTTTATCATCAACAATGATTTGCCCGTGGGTGACATTGAATGCAGCCAGCGTTTCTTTGACGACCTGAGTAATTTGTTCGCCAAATTGCTTCATCACTTCGCTATTAATAACAATATCCAGCCCGCTGTCAGAAGGGCTAACTTTAACCATGAGGTCGCTCGATTCCAGCGTGCCTGCCAGAGCTGCCTGTATAATTTTCATGTTAGAGTCCTACGCTAATGCTCATAAGATTCCCTGCCAGATGTTGTTCCGGCAAGTCAGGGTGATTTGCTTTTAGCCAGTTATATAAGTAAGGCATGGTGCTTTCGGGCACCATATTTCTTGCGACTGACAGTTTGTTCTTATTCAAGAGGGCGCGAACAGCCGATGCTGAGATTGGATAATTATTTTCATCGGTTTTTCTGTCGATTTCATGCACTTTAATGGCGGTGGAGGGAATGACCAATTCGTCTTCAAGCCAGTGGTGCATAGCCTGGTTATACTGGGCTGTAACTTTACAATATGGCTCAGTGCCAACGAAACGATGTGTAATGCCCAGTGCGGGCGCAATATAACGTCGGAACATAATTAAATCGATCGCGGAATAGACATCATTCACCACCTGTTTCTCTTTTAAAAAATAGCTGGGGAAAGTGCCGCGAGAAATAATGTATCTGGAACCGGGATGTACCGTTACGTTAGTGAGATGTTTCACCCCGTCACGCACCATTGCAATGCGCTCAGTAAAGGAGAACTGTGATAAGTTTTCTTCCACAACAAATACATGCAGCCAGTCGCACGCACGGGCGGCCTCCTCGATAAGGAACTGGTGCCCTAACGTGAAGGGGTTCGCATTCATAACGATACCGCCAATATTGGCCGCCGGGACGAAAAATTCTGCGCGCAGTTTCTTACAGTAACGGTGGATGCCAACCGGGGTGTTTTCCATTAATGCGGCTTTGCCATCAAGGGTGGCTAAAGGAAAGAAGCCGCAACCACGGAAAGATTTAACGTTATCAGGGCAGGTTAAAAGGAACAGATGATGATCACCGTTCTGGTTTGCCAGATTTTCCGCTTCGCGAATCAACTGTAATCCCAGCGATGTTCCGCGCCATTCAATATGCACAGCGATACATTTTAATGTATTGCCCGCCAGGCCCGCACAGGCAATTAATTCTTTGCCAGCGCGCGCAATGACGAATTGCCCGACATCATCATCAATTCCTAATCCATTACTTTTCAGAAATGCGATAATCTCGTCTTTGAGAACACCGTTGCTAGTTTCAACCGTATCGAATTCTAGCGTTTTTTCGGCATACATCTAAATTTCTCCTGACCTGGTGTTCATCGATACTGAATGACGCATGTGTTATGACGAGCGAATTAAAGGGCAAATGCATTGGATGGCGACGTTGACTCGACAATGGTATTGGTCAGCCTGCCTAATTTCTCAATAGCGACTTCGACACAATCACCTTCATGCATGAATAAAGGCGGATTGCGTTTTTTACCAACACCACCCGGTGACCCCGTAATAATGACATCGCCAGGGCTAAGCATCGTGAAGGTGCTGATATAAGCAATGAGATCGGCGACTTTGTGAATCATGCTGGCTGTTGAATCATTCTGCACCAGCATGCCATTCAAATACGTCTGAATGGATAATGCGTGCGGATCGGGGATTTCATCAACGGTTGTCATGTAGGGCCCGAATGCGCCGGTCTGACGCCAGTTTTTACCGGCAGTAAACCATGCGTGCTGCCAGTCGCGAACCGAACCGTCCATATAACAGCTATAGCCCGCCACATGGCTTAACGCATCGCTACGATTAATATTCTCGCCCGCTTTTCCGATGATGACGGCCAGTTCGCCTTCGTAATCAAATTCCTCAGTAAGATTCGGTTTGATGACCGGCCGTGCGTGGCCTGTCTGCGAATCCGGGAAGCGGATAAATAACGTTGGCGCGTTGTTGGTTTCGGAGAACTCCTTTCTTTTTTCTGCATAGTTCATTCCCACGCAAAAAATTTTTCCAGGCTCCTCAATAACCGGTAAGAATGCAATATCTTTATCTGTAATATCCGCCGGGTAGTCAACATATTGCTGGGCGACATCGAGAGCATCCCATTGCAGGAGATCTTTTAATGTTGGATATTGCTGACCAATTTTTTGACCAAGGTCGATAATACCTGCTTCGGTATAAATACCGTAGCTTTTACGACCGTGATGAATGTAACTTGCAAGTTTCATAATGACACCTAATTCTGGCTTTTAAACTTTATTTACTCACGCCAGTTGATGGCGTGAGTGGTATATCGATTGCGGTTATTTTGACGTTTCTGGCACCAGATTCGCTTTCGCGCCTGAGGCAAGATGTGTTGCGACAATCATACCCAGCACCAGCAGAGCAATAATAAATGCGGTCATGCCTGCCCAGCCGGTTGAGTGGAAGACGAAACCGTTCAGGAAGCCAATAACAGAGCCCCCCATGTAGTAGAAGAATAAATAGAGGGCGACGGCCTGCCCGCGAGCATGTGTGGCGTTCTTACTTACCCAGCTCAGACCGATGGAATGGCAACCGAAGAAGCATGCCGTGAAGATGACGGCACCCAGGATAAAGGTGATGACGTTAGAGGTTAGCGTCAGCAACATCCCCAAAGACATGATGGCGAACAACACGCGAAGCACATTCATGCTGCCATATTTCGCAGAGAACCGCCCGGCCTGCGGCGCCGTGAAAAAGCTTAACGCAAAACTGAAAGAGAGCAGCCCGGCGTTGGCAGGGGAAATATGGAACGGCTCGCCCTTAAGGAAGAAGGCCAGATAGTTATAGAGAGAGGTGAAGGTACCAAAAATGATAAAGCTAATAACAAATGCCAGAGCGAGTTTTTTATTTTGGAAATGCGACGCGGCGCCCTTCACAACACGGAATACATTCAGGGTTTCCGTCGGTTTGAAGTTTTTGGAGGCGGGCAGAATAAAGTAAACCAGTAGCGCAACAACAATCAGGCTTGCCGCAAAACCGTAGAAAATCGTGTTTATGGAAATGTGTTCAATCAACTGGCTGGCCACGATACGGCCCGACATTCCACCCATTGAGTTGCCAAACACAAAGTAACCGGTGACTACGCCCGCAACGACCGGGGCCACTTCTTCGCTAATATAAGCCGTTGCCGCAGCGGCAATGCCGCTCAGCGCCAGGCCAATAACGGCACGTAGCGCCACCAGCATCGCCCATGACTGGACCAGCGGGCACAGAATGGTGAGTAACCCACCCAGTAATAAGGAGACAATAATCAGGCGCTTACGGCCATAATGATCGGAAAGTGTACCCGTGAACAACAGACCAATGGCAAGCAGGGCGGTTTCTGCGGAAAGAATGATACTGACCTGACTGACCGGGACATCATATTCAACCGCGAGAACAGGTAACAACGGTTGAATGAAAAACAAAGACGCTAATTCAGCCAAACCTGACAGGGCTAAAGCAAAGATGACACGGATGTATTGGCTCGCTGTTACATCGCCGGAACCGCCTGAAATATTTTTAACGTTCGTTATAGCCATAATATCCTCGACATTATTTTTCTGGTACAGAGCTTCTTAGCCGTTACAGGCTAAAGGTATTAATCGGTAAAACTTCTAAAAGGCTGGCTGATGTTCAGATAACTTCCGCTAAAGCGATTTCCGGAACATAAACACTACCCTCAAACAATTTACGGGTCGTTCTGATTACAGCAGCGCGGGTGTTTTCGATTTTATTTCCGTCTTTTAATAATGAGACTGTAATTTTTCCGCTTGGGTGTTCAATATTAACAATATTGGTAAATGCATCTTTCGGTTGGTCACTAATGATTTTCTGGGCAACAGAGCCATCAATGATGGTTGCTGTTGAAATACCAATAGATCCGGTAATAGCCAGCGATTTATGGCAATTATGCGGCATGAAATAGCGAACCTTAATCGTGCCACCCGCCGTAGGTTTGCTCAGAAGCACTGGTTTGGGTATCACTTTGTCGCTGATATCGCCAAAACCCATGGCCTCGCCAGCTTTGCGACGGATTTTTTCAAGCCGTTGCATAAACGCCAGATCGGCTTCCAGTTCCGCAGGTGATTCACCACCGGTTTTATCCATCTGCTGTGCATCGATTAAGATCATCGGCATCGCCATATCAATGCAGGTGACTTCCACTCCGTCAAAAACATCCGTTGTGTTACCGGTCGGGAGTAATTTACCGGTTTTACAGCCTGCGGAATTGAGGAACGTTAAACCGACCGGCGCTGCGGCGCCAGGCACACCATCAATTTGCGTGTCACCCTCATAACACACCTTGTAATCAGGGGTTTGCACTTCGGCGTCAACAAATGTTCCGGTGTTGAGATTACGGATGCGAACCGTGGTGACTGGGTTTTTTGCCGCAACCAGCCCTTTTTCAATGGCAAAAGGGCCAACCGCACATAACATATTTCCGCAGTTGGGCGTGGTATCCACACGGCGCTCTTTCACCATGACCTGGGCAAACAGATAGTCAATATCCGCATCCGGGCTCTCTGAACGGCTCACAATCGCCACTTTACTGGTCTGCGGGCTGCCGCCACCGATGCCATCAATTTCCAGCTCATGGCCGGCACCCATCAGCGCCAGCAGAACCGCATCACGTTCCTGGACGTCGGTGGGCAAATCGCTTGCCAGAATAACGGGTCCCTTAGAAGTACCGCCGCGCATCAGTACGCAAGGTATGTTGAACATAGGTTTTCTCTTTCCACACATTAAATGATGCAGTAAGCGTCCCATATGCGGATAAATAACTCTAATGTCAAAAAACGAAGAATTAATGCGTTTTACACATTAATAAACTGTCGGTTACGATGGTTTAATAGCGGGGTAAACGTGGGGGGGATAAACATGCAGCATGAATTACAGGGTATTCAAGCTTTTGTTAAGATTGCGGAAATTGGCTGTTTCACAAGGGCGTCACAATTTTTACACATCTCCCAGCCTGCCTTAACAAGGCGAATAAAAAAGCTGGAGGAGAGTTTGGGCACAACGTTATTTGAGCGGTCGACCAGACGAGTAAAACTGACCGCCGTCGGGCGAGATTTTCTGCCTAAGGCAAAGAATCTCATCGATTTTTATGAAAGTTCTATTCTCAGCATTAAAGAGATGGCAACGCATCAAACGGGGGTTATTACGCTCTCCTGTTTACCTACCGCCGCGTTCTATTTCTTGCCCTCCGTTATTCGTGATTACAATGAACATTACCCGAATATTCGCATCCGCATTCTTGAGCATAGTGCCAGCGACTGCCTCGAAGCCGTGCTTAATGGCGACGCAGATTTCGGCATAAATATGATAAACATCACACATCCCAATATAGAGTTTACTCCTCTGGTGAATGAACCTTTTGTTCTGGCCTGTAAACGCGATCATGAACTCGCCAAAAAATCGCTGGTGATGTGGGAAGATCTTGCCGGGCTCCGGCTTATCGGCGTCCGCAAATCGAGCGGCAACCGGCTCCTGATCGACCAGGCGCTCGAAGGGTTCGACTGGCAGCCGAACTGGTTTTATGAAGTCAGGCATCTCTCTACATCTCTCGGGATGGTGGAAGCGGGTCTGGGGGTTGCGGTTGTCCCCAGCCTGGCAATGCCTACCGATGAGCATCATGTGCTGGTTAGCCGTCCTCTTATCGAACCCGTTATCCGAAGAACGCTTGGCTTAGTGTTACGAAGGGGGGATTCATTGAGCCCGGCGGCCGAGAAATTTCGCGAGATGTTGATGAAGTTATGGTCGCAGGATAAAACCAGCCCCTGGATTGGTAAATTCAGTCATTAAGCGCAAGGGGAGTGGCTGTTGGGTATGGGGGGGCAGAAACGGGGGGCTGCGAAGCGCAGCGATGCGGTGTTGCATTTACGCGTCACGGACACCTTCATGTTGTAAAACACTGCGGTGTCCGTGACGTTATAGATGTTCGTTCTTATGCCCGGTCTGACTCACTGTGCTCTGGCGGGGATGAGCTTCCTGGCAAAATCTGCGCGGGTGCTTTCTCGCCGTACCGTGGTGCCAGGGAGCGTGAAGTGACTGACCACCTCATTAAGGATTTCGGTTCTGGCGTTGAGATTATTGGCAGACGTCGTCACCTGTTGGACAAGTCCGGCATTTTGCTGTGTCACTCTGTCCAGCTCCGCAACCGCATGGTTGAGCTGTGAAATCCCCTTACTTTGTTCATCGGAGGCCAGTGCAATCTCGCCGATAAGCGTATTCACGCTGGCGACATTCCCTTTCACCTCTGTCATTGCCGCACCCGCAGCATCGGTAATCTCTTTGCCCTCATGCACCGAAACGATGGCTGATTTTATCAGGGACTCGATTTCCCGTGCGGCCGTTGCGCTACGCTGGGCAAGGGAACGCACTTCCGTCGCCACCACAGCAAAACCGCGCCCCTGCTCACCGGCTCGCGCCGCTTCTACTGCTGCGTTAAGCGCAAGGATATTGGTCTGGAAAGCAATGCTATTGATGGTTGAGGTGAACTGGCGAATCTGCTCAGAGCCGTCCGCGATACGGTTCATGGTGCTGGCAAGATTCTCAACCAGTTTGCTGGCTTTTTCCGTCGTTTCTGCGGTCGTCACTGACAGGTCGCGAACCTGGCGGGCGTTATCCGCGTTATGGCTTACCGTTGAGGTTAACTCTTCCATACTCGTCGCCGCCTGTTCCAGAGAGGCCGCCTGCCGCGTGGTGCGGTTTGCCAGGTCGCTATTGCCCGCCGCGATCTCACTTGCTTCGCGATGAAGCGCGTCACTGTTTTCGCTTATCGCGGTGACCGTCTTAAGGAGGCTGTGCTGCATTTCCCGCACCAGGGGGATCATCTGGCCGACGCAGTTACGTCCAATATCTTTCGGCTCACGGGTAAGGTCACCCTGCGCAATAACCTGGAAGTATGAACGAATATCGCCAACCGGTTTAACCAGATGGATGACCAGATAACAGTCACAGAACAGAACCAGCCCGCCGAGCGCAAACAGCGCGATGAGCAGCACTATATTCAGTCGCTTACCGTCAGATGAATTCAGCGCACTGTCGAAAACGGCATGCTGTGTCAGGTCTTTAATACGCGCCGTGGCTTCTGTTTGCCAGTTAGCGGAGGTGTCCGATAACGCCTGGGACAGCGTCGCCCATTCCGGGCCCGCCGGGATTTCATTTTTAAGCGCCTGTTTTTCAGCGTCTGTGCCATGTTGTAAAACCAGCGTGGCGTGGGCGAGGAAAAGGGCCTGTTGTGTCTGCGCCGCGCTCTGCTCGGCGTATTTATTCATGTTGTGAGCTGTGTAAGCGGCATAACCACCGGTCGCGGTGATAAGTGCAAATGCCGTGAGCAGGATGCATAGCACAACGCGGCGGATGGTGAAGTTTTTTAATGAGTTCATAGTCGCGCTCTGTTTTAGAGAGGTGGCAAAGGGCGTAAACGGCACGCAATGTAAATCGCTCGATATTTGATAGTGTACGATTTAGTTGGAGTCTAACAGGAGTGCTGATAAATAAATACAGGGGAGAGAGAAATAATTTTGCTAAGAAACTATATACATTTTGCATCCGATAACCGTGGCGCAAAATGGCCGTTGTTTTTTATAGGAATATGCAAAATATGCAAACTTTAATCGTTTATTCCTTGCTCAACGATAGGCGTTACTGTGGTGACGGAGGCGATCGACCTCCTCTTGCTTTTCTGTTGGCGATGCCTGTCCTGGGCCAGACATCGCCGGTGCGTTTACTGCTCCATCACCAACACCACTTTCCCGATATGCGCGCTGGCATCCAGCATCCGGTGCGCTTCGCTTGCCTGGGTCAGTGGAAAGGTTTTAAAGACTTGCGGCTTCACCGACCCGGTTTCAATTAACGGCAACACGTTTTCGGTGAGGGCATCAATCAGCTCGGCTTTTTCCGCTGGGGTACGCGAACGCAGCGTGGAGCCCAGATGCATGAGCCGTTTGCTGAGCATCGGGAACAAATCAACCTCTTTAGCTACGCCGCCAATCACGCCAATCTGCACAATGCGACCGTTCATCGCAGCGGCGGCATAATTACGGGCAACGTAATCCCCGGCCACAATGTCGAGAATAATATCCGCGCCATGCCCGTCGGTCTCACGATGAACGGCATCCACGAAATCTTCCTCTTTATAGAGGATGGCGGCATCCGCCCCCAGTTTCAGGCTGGCCTGACGATGCGCTTCTGAGCCGACCGTGGTGATGATTTTCGCGGCGCAAAAGGCTTTTGCCAGCATGGTCGCCGTCGTACCAATACCGGATGCGCCGCCATGAATCAGGATAATATCGCCCGCTTTAAACTGACCGCGCTGGAACATATTGAGCCAGACCGTCATAAACGTTTCGGGTAACGCGGCAGCTTCGGTCAGGCTAAGTTCAGGCGGTAAGGGCAGGATATTGATTTCATCCGCCACGCAGTATTGCGCATAGCCACCGCCTGGGATCAGCGCGGCCACATGATCGCCCGGCTTAACACGCTGTACTTTGCTACCGATGGCCACGACCACACCGGAAACCTCCAGACCGGGGATATCTGATGCGCCAGGCGGTGGCGCATATTGCCCTTTGCGTTGCATCACATCAGGACCGTTGACGCCCGCCGCGGCAATCTGAATCAGAACTTCATTCTCTTTAGGGCGCGGTACCGGGCGCGTTGTTGGTTTCAGCACCTCCGGACCACCGGGCTCTGTAATTTCGATGGCAGTCATGGTGTCGGGGATCACGTTCGTTTGTTCAGACATATTATCTCCTCAGTCCGTGCGTTTTAGCGATGCGACGGCGTTGATGTACGGATTAAAAGATGGGCGCACAGCGCCATAACGGCAAAGAGTGCCCCGGTCAGCGCCAGCCCGTGCCAGCCGAGTGAAGCTGATGTGGTGGCCGCAACCGCCGTTCCCGTTGCGCCGCCAAGAAAATAGCTGGTCATAAACAGGGTATTAAGGCGGCTACGCGCGGTGGCCGAAAGCGCTGTAATACGACTTTGATTCGCCACCAGGCCCGCACGGTTACCGATATCAATCGTCGCCATTGCCACGATGAGTAACCACAGATGTGAAGCGCCGACGCCTACCAGCGCAAAAGCCGCCACCAACAGCAGTGCGCCAGCGAAAAGCATCTTGCCGGAACCCACGCGGTCGACCGCGCGGCCAATCGCCGGGGAAGCCAGCAGACCGGCGATTCCGACGAAACCAAATGCCCCCACGGTGTTCGGGCCAAATTCATACGGCGGGCGCGCCATCAACATAGCGAGCGTAGACCATAATGCGGAGAAGGCGGCAAACATCAGAAATCCCGTAGCGCAAGCGGCGCGAACGGTGGGTTCATCTTTAAACAGTGCCCACAGTGATGACAGCAAGGCGGTATAGGGGAGTGATGTAGCCTGCGCGGTTGACGGGAAGCGGAGGATAATCACCACCATCACCAGTACATCGATGGCGACGGCCAGCAAAAACATCATACGCCAGCCCTCACTGGCACCGACAAAACCACTTAAGGTGCGGGCAAACAGTAAACCTGCCGAGAGGCCGCTCAACAGCGTGCCTACAACCCGTCCACGTAGGGTCGGATCGACCAGACCCGACATGGTGGGGATAATAATTTGTGCGCTCACGGCACTGGCGCCGACGGCGAAGCTGGCCAGTTTTAACAGGTTAAAATTGGGAGCGACGCCCACCGCCAGCAGGCTGACCATATTGCATGCCAGCAGCGCGATGATGAGTCGTTTACGATCGACCCGATCGCCGAGTGGAACCAGCAGGAACAGGCCGCTGGCGTAACCAAGTTGCGTCAGCATGGCAATCTGGCCCGCCTGCGCATCGGAGCGCCCGAAGGTTGCCCCCATGCTGGCGAGTAGCGGCTGGTTGTAATAAAGCGTTGAAACTGCAAAGGCGCAGGCCAGGGCCATCAGAAAAACGGTGGTGGCCGAGAGCGGCGCTGACGATGAAGAAGAGGTAACCATGGTGGCATCAATCCCGTATCAAGAGTTGCCACCACTCTATACGGCACGATGCAGGATGATAACGCCGTTTCGGACGCAACATCTTTGCGCATTATGCAAAGATGAAGTTCAGGGTTCCCAGACAGGCGGTGTGCCGATGGCCTGGCAAAGTGCCGCATTAAAGGCGCGGACTTTGGCGCCGGGCTGTGGCAGCGCGCGCAGCAGATGAATGCGCGACGGGGCGGCATTCCAGGGTTCGCCGTCGAGCGAAAGACGCGTGAGTGCGCCCGCTTTTACATCCTGGCCGACAATCCAGGTGGGCAGAAAGGCGATGCCCATGCCAGCCAGTGCCGCGCTGCGTAAGGCTTCAAAATCATCGCAGCGAAAGAACACCCCGGCACGTTGCGCTTCGCTGTGCGAAAAACCGGGGATCTCCTTCCATCCCAGCAGGTCGGTGCCGTGCAGTTTATCGAGCAGGCGGTGCGAGACCAGTTCGCTGGCAGTGACCGGCTGGCCTGCACGCGCAAGGTAAGCGGGGCTTGCCACCAGCAGGCGTGTCAGCGGCGCGAGCGTCATGGCGATAAGCGTGCTGTCCGGCAGATCGCCCATGCGAATCATCACGTCCAGCCGCTCTGTGACCGGATTGTAAAGCCGTTCGGTGAGATCGAGTTCAACGCGCAGCGCCGGGTGTTCCGCTTCCAGCGCTGCGATGACCGGCAGAACGTATCGCTTGCCGAAAGAGGGCAGGCACGCGATGCGCAGGGTGCCGGACACGGAAATATCAAATGCTGAGACCTCCGCGTGAACATCAGCCAGCTCATCAAGCAGGCGCAGCGCCCGCTGGTACAGTTTCTGCCCCGAATCTGTCAGCGTCAGTGAGCGCGTTGAGCGGATAAACAACGCGACACCCAGCTCATGTTCCAGCGCATCAATTTGCCGCACCACGGCAGACGGGGTTTGTGCACGCTTACGCGCAGCAGCGGAAAAGCTGCCGCTGCGCACGACATCGGCGAAGACAGAGAGATACTCGGCAAAATTGGGCGTTATCATCTTTGCGCATTTCGCAAAATTATTCACAATACGCACAACATATCACGCTGCGTGCCGATGTGCTCGTTGCCTTACTGTTCGATGAATGACTGTTGCTCACCCGCACAGATTTTTTTGCCTGTTACCCATGCCACCCCCATCGCCACGGCCAGCAGTAAGAGCAACAGAGGGGTAAAACCGCCTGTTCCAGTGTGTTGTAACACTATGCCTCCCAGCACGCCGCCGCCAGCAATCGCCAGGTTCCACACCGTTACCAGCATTGATTGCGCGATGTCTGTCGCCGCTTTCGCGCGGATCACCATCGCGGTCTGAAACAGGGTGGCGGCCCCACCAAAGGCCAGCCCCCACAGCGTCACCGCGACCCAGACCGTGGAGGCGCTGCTCGCATTCAGTTGCAGAAGCAGGGCGGCCAGCATAAACAGACCAACACTCAGCACGGTGAGTCGGTGCAGGTGGCGGTCAATCAACACCCCCGTTACCGCGATACTCGCCAGTGAACACAGACCAAACAGTAACAGGACAGCATCCGTTCTTGCCGTTAACCCTGCGGGGGCCAGAAACGGCGAAATATAGGTGTAGAGCAGGTTATGCGCCAGCACGAAACAGAGCACCAGCAGCAGGACGCCGCCCACGCCGGGCAGTTGTGCGACGCGGCGTAGCGATAAACGCTGTTGTACGGCTGCCGCGTCATGATCCGGGGCGCTCAGCCGCAGAACGATGATCAACAGCAACGACATTACGCTAAGCATCGCAAAACAGAGTCGCCAGCCAATCAGGTTACCCACGAAAGTGCCGATGGGCACGCCAATGGAGAGCGCCAGCGGTGTGCCTGCCATGACAATGGCGATCGCTTTTCCCCTTTTATGGACGGGGGCCATCGACGCGGCGAACCCCGCCAGCAGCGCCCACAGAATACCGGCTGCGATGCCAGCGATACCGCGCGCAGCGAGCAGCAGCCAATAATCGGTGGCAAAGGCGGTGACGATATTTGCCAGCGTGAACCCGGCGAGCGTCAGCAACAGCAGGCGGCGGCGTCGCCACCCCTGCAGTAACGACATCAGCGGGATGGCGGCGATAAACGAGCCGATGGCATAGACCGTCACGCTTTGCCCGGCCGCCGCGGGCGTGATGGAGAGATCGTCTGCCATGAGCGTCAGCAACCCGGCAGGCAGCGTTTCGGTGACAATAGTGACAAATGCCGCCATCCCCAGCGCCAGCAGCGGCAAAATGGGCAATCTTTCCGCGCCTGTCATGATGCCTCCCGCAGGCCGTGGTAGACCGCATCGCGCAGATCATTCACAAACTGTCCCGACATGCCTTCATACAGCGTATTGCTAAAGGCCACTACGCTGAGTGCCTGCTTCTGGTCGACAAACCAGGCGTGGCCGTAGGCGCCACCCCAGCGCCAGGTGCCGGGGGATTCCGGCGAGGCGGCGAGTTGTGGATCGCGAAGAACGGAAAAGCCCAGTCCAAAGCCCACGCCGGGGGCGTCCGGGAGTTCATGTGGCGCAATCTGATCGCGGCCCATTTCCGCTACCCATTCGGGGGCCAGCAGGGAACCGCCACCGCTGCGCAACGTTTCAAGCAGGCGCATCATATCGCCCACGGTGCCGACCATTCCCGCTCCGCCCGACGGGTACGCCTGGCTATTGTAGACCCGTGACGGGCTGTAGCAGATACCCACAGTGTTCTCAAAAGGGGCTACAAACTCCCCCTCTTGCAGGCGGTGCGGCTCCGGCTGGTCATTCACATAGGCGGTGGCGACCTCTTGTTGTGGGGCGAGCGCGAAGGCGGTGTTGTGCATGGCCAGCGGCCCGGTAACCAGCGTTTTTATCGCCACATCCAGCGGTTGTCCTTGTACCTGCTCAATCACCGCCCCCAGCACATCGATGGCCAGCGAATAACACCACGCGGTTCCCGGCGTATATAGCAGAGGGACCGTGGCGATACGACGGACGTTTTCGTTAAGCGTTACCCCGGAAGCATCCATCCCATCAGAAACCCCTGCGCGGGCGTAGGGGCCGTTCGCATCCTCTTCAAGGAAGCGGTAACCCAGACCGGCGCTGTGGCTCATTAACTGGCGCAGCGTGATGGTGGCCTGGCCGCCATTCGGCAAGGGCGGGGTAAAGTCAGGCAGGTAGCGGGTAATGGCCTCATCAAGATGCAATTTCCCCTGCTGCACCAGCACCATCGCGGCGGTGGTCACGATAGGTTTACTGACCGACGCAAGGCGGAAAAGGGTATTCAGTGTCATCGGGCGCTGCGTTTCCCGGTCGGCGTAGCCTGCCGCCTGGTGATAACGCGTTTGCCCATGATGGGCGACCATGACTTCCACGCCCACCAGGCGGCGCTCATGCAGAGCCTGACGGACAACGCGTTGAATGAAATCGTGCATATATTCTCTCCTCAGTGTTCAACGTTTCCACAATAGAAGCTTCGCGATTGCGGAAAAAGAGGGGTATATTTCATGACACTGCGGAGATAAATGTCCGCAATAGCGGGGGCGTATGGAAAGTCTTAACGGATTTGTGGTGTTTGTGCAGGTGGCGGAGATGCGCAGCTTTGTGGCAGCCGGGCGTAACCTTGGCGTGTCGGCCTCGGCGGTCGGCAAGAGCATCGCCCGTCTGGAAGATAAGCTCGGTGTACGGTTGTTTCACCGCAGCACGCGCAGTATCACGCTGACGGCAGAAGGGCATTTACTGCTGGAGCGCAGCCGACGCATCCTCGCGGAAATCGAGGCCGCACAGCAGGAACTCACCCAGGCGGCGGAGCACCCGGTCGGACGTTTGCGACTCAGCTTGCCGCTGGTGGGCTCGCTGGTACTACCCGTACTGGGTGATTTTATGCGCCAGTACCCGCAGATCCAGTTGGATCTGGAATTTACCGACCGCATGGTGGATGTGATTGCCGAAGGCTATGACGCCGTGCTGCGCATCGGCCCGCCAGCGGATTCGCGCCTTTCTGCCCGCAAATTGGGCCACTTTCGTACCGTGGTCGTGGCATCGCCAGAGTATCTGGCCCGCTGTGGTGAACCGCAAACCCCTGCGGATCTTTCACGCCATGCCTGCCTGCAATACCGTTTTCCCTCAAGCGGCAAACTGGAGCGCTGGGTGATGCGTGGCAACGAGGCGGAAAACGAACTCGCGCTTCCGGCGACCATGGTGTGCAATAACATTGAAACCCGCGTCTGCTTCGCGCTACGTGGGCTGGGCATTGCCTGGTTACCTGACTTCGCCATTCGTGAAGCGCTGGAAGAGGGGGCGCTGCGGGAAGTCCTGGCCGATTACGCCAGCCACACCGGCGTGGTACATCTTCTGTGGCCTGCCAGTAAACATCCCTCGCCAAAGCTACGTGTACTGATCGATTTTCTTAGCACGCGGATCTTCCCTCCTGCAAAGTAAAAAGCGTCATCAAGTCAAAAAGAGCCACAGCCGTGCGCGCTGAGTATGGTTTGGGGGCTGAGGAATCCCCCACAAAAATGCGAGCACGATCGGTCCCCTCTCCTCTTTGGGGAGAGGGTTAGGGTGAGGGGGGAAATGCGGCTCTGATGGTCATTCCGTTCACCTTATGTTCCTTGCTTTTCTGTCGCGACAGAACCCGTGAAAGTGCCAGGGGGGCTCACCGCCACCACCCTGACGACCCGGGCTCCCGGCCAGGAAAATCGCCGCTGGCGCGGTCCATGATGCTTATGTCGTCTGACTTTCGGGTCGGGGACCAGCCTGCGTCCTTGCAGGCTATCCCCTCCGCCCGCTTCCCTGCGGGCGGCCCCGGTCAGCCGCAACGCCTCATCGATTTTCAGCCGGACCCTGTCATCGCTGCCACTGTTTTATTTTTATTAAGCGGCGTTGTCGCTGTAAAACGTAAGATTACTGGGAATTCCTCAGGTTTGGGGATGATTGTCATTTTCTTTTAATGGCTTTTTGTAGTCTTTGTTGTGTCTTTTTCTTACTTGATTGATTCATGTCTTGTCCTTGGTGATGTGAAACTACGTCTTTTTTGTCTTTTCCCTCTTTCTGATACTCTTCCACCTTACCTTTTTCTCAACACTGCCAAAAACCAATCGTTTTACAGGTTAACGCTTACCTTTGTTCAGTTTTGTTATCTTCTTATGCTGGTTTTTATCTTTTATTTATTGTTTTTAATGGTTTTATCTCCTTTCTTACCATCTTCTTGAAAAGAGTTATCAGTTATTTGTTTGGCGTGTTATTTATCACTTAAGTGACTATTTGAAGTCTTTAGAAAAACTTTTTAAAGCTATGAAATATTTTAAGACAAAAATATTAGTCTTTTCAAAGTCATCTTTAAAACCCATTTGTAGCTAATAAAGAAACAGTTGATAAGTCTTTTGTATGTCTGTAGTCTTCGCGATATTGAAGTCTTGATTAACTCTGGGGCTAGCGACATTGTCTGTGCCTCATTTTCAACTTAACGAATGATGGTAAGCACATAATGAAACGTAATACGGTTGCCAGACTGACGACCCTTGCCGTGCTGGTGGGTTCGATTTGTTCTGTGAACGCAACGATCTACCCTGGCACTATTGAACAATACGTTGCCGATATTCAGGCCACACGGCATGATCTCAACCAGGCCGCAGATGTGAATCGCAGATATAAAAACACCCATAATCAGATAGCGATGCTGACCGATGCGGAGATCAAAGAGTGGTCTAATGCAGGGCAGACGATGAATATCGCGTCCAGACATATGGCTGACTTGCAGGCAGTCACAGGATTTACGCCTGCTCTGGTGCCGCAGGCTGTTCCGAGCGTGCAGCAGCAGACACCGCAGCCGATGAAAGTGCCGACCCCGATTCCGCAGGCGGTTCCGGCGGTGCAGCAGCAGACCCCGCAGCCGATGAAAGCGCCGACCCTGACAACGCAGGCGGTACCGAACGTGCAGCAGCAGACGCCGCAGCCGATGGCATTGCCGACTCTGACAGCGCAGGCCATTCCGACCATACAGCAGCAGACCCCGCAGCCGATGAAAGCGCCGACGCCGATTCCGCAGGCTGTTCCGAGCGTGCAGCAGCAGACGCCGCAGCCGATGAAAGCGCCGACGCCGATCCCGCAGGCTGTTCCGACCATGCAGCAGCAGACGCCGCAGCCGATGGCCGTGCCGACCCTGACTCCGCAGGCGATTCCGAGCGTGCAGCAGCAGGTCCCGCAGCCGATGAAAGTGCCGACCCTGACAGCGCAGGCTGTTCCGACCGTGCAGCAGCAGGTTCCGCAGCCGATGAAAGTGCCGACGCCAATCCCGCAGGCCATTCCGACCGTACAGCAGCAGACGCCGCAGCCGATGACATTGCCGACCCTGACATCGCAGGCGGTTCCGAACGTGCAGCAACTGACGCCGCAGCCGATGACATTGCCGACTCTGACAGCGCAGGCCATTCCGACCGTACAGCAGCAAACGCCGCAGCCGATGACATTACCGACCCTGACAACGCAGGCGATTCCGAACGTGCAGCAACTGACGCCGCAGCCAATGACATTGCCGACTCTGACAGCGCAGGCCATTCCGACCGTACAGCAGCAAACGCTGCAGCCGATGACATTACCGACCCTGACAACGCAGGCGATTCCGAACGTGCAGCAACTGACGCCGCAGCCGAACACTGTTTCAGCACAGGCTCCACATGCATCAGTGACAGTACCGCTGAAAACCTATCCGCAGACCACTGTAACGACAATGCCTGTACAGACTGTTATCACCGGGACGAAAGTGACCGCCATCAATGGTC
Organism: Citrobacter sp. UYEF32; assembly: GCF_040546205.1. NCBI lineage: Bacteria > Pseudomonadati > Pseudomonadota > Gammaproteobacteria > Enterobacterales > Enterobacteriaceae > Citrobacter > Citrobacter sp. UYEF32. The sequence goes on from NZ_JBEPNI010000003.1 coordinate 384,907, forward strand.
AACCTTCCGGGACGCCGCAATCTGGCGGGAATGTTCAGGTGATTAATGTTGCGGGGCAGCCGGGTAAAAATGGCACCAACGGTACGAATGGTACGAATGGTACGAATGGTACGAATGGTACGAATGGTGCAAATGGTACGAATGGTGCGAATGGTACGAATGGTACGAATGGTACGAATGGTAAGAACAGTGCGACGACCTTAACGGTTAATGCCTGGACGGTCGATACGGCAGCGCGGACCCAGATTAGCCGCAACAATACCGCCATTTACAACAACACCACCAACATTTACCAGAACCATAGCGCTATCTCTGCGAACCGTTCCGCGATTGCGGCCAACAAACAGCGTATCGATCAGAACAGCAAAGATATCCATGAAAACCGTAAAACGATCAACCAGGTGGGAGCGATGTCGCAAGCGACCAGTAATCTGCATTATGCCGGCCACCAGTCCGGGTATGCGGTGGCGGTGGGTGAATATGACAATGAAACTGCCGTTGCAGGCGGCCTGAACTTTGGTCTGACGGCGAAGACCTCGGTAAGCGTGCAGGTCTCGTACGACGGTAATGCGACAGGCGGCTCTGTCGGTTTATCGGGCTCCTGGTAATCACCCCACGCCGATACTGAGTAAGACGGGCGCAGTCACGATAAGCGTTAGGGTAACGCGTAAATGGAGAGAGACGTTTAATGAAGTTACCAACACGCATGAACATCGTGACGGGCGCCCTCCTGGCGCTCTGCGTGACGCAGGCATATCAGTTGTTTTTCGTCTCAGATAATTTAAGCGATTCGGGCTGGGAGGCGAGTGATTCGCACCCGCCGTTTTTGAAAAGTATGCAGGCCTTTAAGCATGCGCTGATGTTTGCAACGGAGAGCGACGAGGTCGTGGACTATAGCGGGTGGTTTGAGGAAGACGAAAGCGTACAACACGTCGCCCCCACGCCATGCGAAAACAGTCTCCAGCGCCCGGAAGCGGGCACTTCAAACAGGATATTCGCCGCTGAAATAGACGTCTGTGACAATCCTATTTATCGCGACTCTTCTGGCTGGCATTACAACCGAATCATGTTCAGACCCCATGAATCTAAACGACTTACAAAACAGATTCAAAACCGGGTGTGCAACATTAAATAAAAGGAATATCAGTAAGATGCGTAACACTTTAAGTGTGATTATATTGGCGTTTATGGTGACGGGGTGTATGGCATCTGCGCCCATAACATCTACTCAGACCCGCAGTGAAGACGCGGCTACCTCCGCAGCTTCCGTTCGTGCGCAAACGTCAGCGCTGCGTCGCTGGTCCGGCTACGGCATTACCTTTGAGTATGTAAGCAAAGAAGAGGCGTTTATTGACGGTCAACGCGCCGACATTATCGAACGCGAACCTGGGGCAACGGTTTACCAGTCAGGCGACAAGACGGTGATTCACTATTTTCCTCAACAAAAAGCGTATTACAAACACGGTACAACGCTGGTGGGTTATCTCAAGTAAGGTCTGCTGATGAACAAGAATGAACGTTTTAACCAGTTAAATGCCGTTTCAGCGCTTCTCGGTGAGGAGACGCTGGAAACGGTATTGATGATGGACTCTCGTTTAATGATGCTCCCGCTTGATGGAATGGCGTCGATTACCGTCACCCTGACCTCGGTCGAGGGGGTATCGTTGACGGCAAAGCGCTCAGGAAAACAGCGGGATGTGCGCTGGCGGGTTAAAGATTAATGCCTGGATGCCGCGCCACTATTTATCCGATTAGTGCGGTGTTGGCCTGAGGTGCCGTCAGTGTTTCCTGCATACATTCCATAAACACCCGCATCGCCGGGCTGACAAATTTCCCCGCATGGTACGCGCACAATGCCTCGATCGTAAGTGCCGGGAGCGAAAAGGGCAGTTCAACCAGCGACCCGCTTGCCAGTTCATTTTCAACGGTAAAGCGCGGTAAAAATGAGATCCCAAGATTACCTGCAACACATTGTTTAATACTCTCAATACTCCATAACTCGATGGTGTTATCGAGAGTGATCTGGCGCTGACGCAAAGTGCTTTCAAAAATTTGGCGAAAGATGCATTGCGGTTCGTTGATGATAAAGCTGGCGGGGATATGCTGGCCTGAGCGGGTGAAATCGAGGCCGTTAAGTTGTGGTGAGGCGACCAGAACTAAGGGCTGTTTGCCATAGCTTTGCATGGTCAGGGCTGAATCGTTGCCCACACGGTAAAAGATGCCAAGGTCCACCTCATCTGCCAGCAGTGCATCACGGATAGCGTAGCAGTTGAGTGACTGCAATGAGAGGCGAACGCCAGGCGCGCGTTGCTTAAACTTCTGGAGTACAGCGGGAATTTTATACGATAGCAGCGTTTCCCCGGCGGCGATACGCAGTTCGCCCGCTGGCTCGTCTTTGTCCAGCGCGGCCTGGCGTAGCCCGTCCATCACCCGCATCAGTTCATAGACATGCGGCAAAATATTACGTCCGGACTCGGTCAGGATCATCCGACGACCGATTTTTTCAAACAGCCGGAGCGACAGTTCTTGTTCCAGTTGCTGGATCTGAAAAGTGATGGTGGACTGTGTGCAGCAGAGTTTATTGGCTGCTCGGGCAAAGGATCCCTCTTCGACCACGGTTTTCAGTGTCATCAGACGACGCAGATCCATTCCTTCCCTCTTAAATTCATCGAAAATGTCGAAGTCAGAATAACAAATATTTCGATTTTTTTAAGTATTTGCGCAGGGTAGTTTAAACAAAAATTATCTGAGGGATCCTTGTGAATACTGCCGTTATCACTGCTTTTCTGACCTATACGGTTATCTCTGCCATCACCCCCGGCCCTAATAATATCCTGGCGCTCAGTTCGGTGAGTGCTCATGGGCTCAGGCGCAGCGTGCGCGTGCTGGCGGGAATGACCTGTGGTTTTCTGGTGATTATGCTGTTATGTGCAGTTTTCACCATTACGCTCACCCATGTATTGCCCGCCGTCACTGGTTGGCTCAACATTCCTGGCGCACTCTATATTGTGTGGCTGGCACTGAAAATTGTACGCAGCGATCCGGCTACAGCGCAGGGAACGTCAATTTTACTGAGCTTCTGGACCAGCTTTGCACTGCAGTTTGCCAACGTCAAAATCATCCTTTATGGCATTACGGCGCTCTCTGCTTTTGTTTTGCCCTATACCCATAATATCGCCGTTGTTGCGGTGATGAGTGTAAGTCTTGCCCTTATCGGCGCGGCGGGAAATTTTTGCTGGGCGGTAGCAGGGCACTTGTTTCAGGCGTTACTGCGTCGCCATGCTCGCGCGGTGAATGCATTGCTGGCCTGTCTGCTTCTTTACAGCGCCATTCGTCTGTTTATTTGATAGCTGCGTATAGCGCTTTTTCGCAATAGCTCATCCATTTAAATACTTTGTTATTTCCAGCTTTTTCTCCCATCGTCGGCACAGAAAAAGGCTGAAAAAGGGCATTGAGTGGATGGCAAAAAGTAAGGCGGTTTACCTACACGAGCAGCAGCGCGCGTTTATCCGGCGGCTGTCCGGTTCCTGGCTGTGGCGCAGTGAATTTCCAACCTGGGCATTGATAGTCATTATCTATGGTGGCTGGTTTGCCACGCTGGCCTGCCATGAAACGCTGGGTTTATTGCCCGCCACGTTACTGCTTATCTGGTTTACCGCCTGGTATATGTCATTGCAGCATGAACTTATTCATGGCCACCCCACGCGCTACCCGTGGGTCAACCAACTGCTGGGGCTGATGCCGCTGGCCGTCTGGTATCCGTATGGGTTGTACCGCGATTCTCACCTTGCGCACCACCGCGCCCACCTGCTGACGTTGCCGGATGACGACCCGGAATCCTACTACTTTTCCGCCCATCGTTGGCAGCGTTTACCCCGCTGGCAGCGCCGCCTTATCCAGTTACGTAATACCTTTCCGGGGCGTTTGCTGCTGGGCCCGCTATTCGACATCGTGCAAATGGTTGCGGGTATGATCACGGCATTTCGCACCTGCCAGCGTGATGCTATCGCGATGTGGCTGGTTCACGGGCTGTTATTGGTGGTGACCTTTGCGTGGATTGCCCACTGTGGCTTTTCGCTCATCTGGTTTGTGCTGGCGGTCAGTTATCCGGCACTGGCGCTCACTAAAGTGCGCTCGTTCCTGGAGCATCGGGCAGAAGAAGACCCGCTGGCCCGTTCGGTGATTAACGAAGCTGCCTGGCCCTGGCGCGTGTTATTCCTTAACCTGAACTATCATTCTGTGCATCACGACTTACCGGGCGTGCCCTGGTACGGATTGCGCACGGTCTACTTATACGATCGCGCCGGTTATCAGGCACGCAACGGGGGATTTGTGGTGCGTGGGTATGGCGTATGGCTGCGGCGTTTTCTGTTCCGCGCTGTCGATGTGAACGCGCATCCGGGGTTTACCGCGAGCAATAACAATCATGCGCCATGAAATCGCTTTTCCGATGTACGACCTGCACCGCCCGGACACCCTGGCGCTGATTCACGCCGTGAGTGAACGGCTGGCGGCGAAGGGGATTACCGTCAACGCGGTCTGGCCGCAAGAGGCGCTGCTTTCCCACTGGCGAAGTGACGCCCTGTTACTAAGCCAGACCTGTGGTTTTCCGCTGGTCACGCAGTTGCCCGACGTGCAAACGGTCGGCTGCTTTCATTATTCTGCCCCCGGCTGTGACGGCTTTTACTACCGCAGCCTGCTGGTGACGCGCGAGGAAAACACCCGGCCAACGCTGGCGGATTTCCGTGGCCGCGTGGCGGCCTGCAATAGTGTGGACTCCCAGTCGGGCTACAATGCATTACGCAAAATGGTGGCACCGCTGGCAGAGGGCGGGGCGTTTTTCTCATCCGTGGTATTGAGCGGTAGCCACCGACAATCACTGGTGGCGATTGGGCAGCGAAGGGCGGATATCGCGGCCATTGACTGCGTGAGCTGGGCGTTATTAGCGCGTCATGAACCTGAACTGCTGGCCGGACTGGTGGTGATTGGCTCAAGCCCGCTGGCGCCCGGGCTTCCACTTATCACCGCAAAACAGACATCGGCACAGCGCCTTTTACTCCTGCAGGAGGCATTATTTGAGCTGGTCAACGATGCGCGTTACCAGGCGGTCTGCGACGCATTGCTGATAACGGGGTTTAGCCCGGTTGCGCGCGAGGCTTATTCCCCGCTGCTCGGCTGGCGCGATGAGGCGGCGGCGCTGGGTGTAACGCAGTTATAGCCTCCCGGACAACACAGGGCGTTTTACGCCTGCACATTCAGTGTTAACCTCGCTTTTCCTTACTGTGCAGAAGGTTTCCCCTGTGCCCATTGACACTGTTTGTGTTTTCTTGGCCGGGGTGGTCTTTTTAGGGCTAGCCCTTAAGCTGGCGACGACGCAGCGCTAACCTCAAGCCTCATCCGCTTAATAAAGTCTTCTGCAGGCAGTGGACGGCAGAAATAGTAACCTTGCATGAAATCGACATTTTTTGCGCGCAGGTAATCTACCTGCGCCTGGGTTTCTACCCCTTCGGCGATCACCTTGAGACGCATTTTTTTCGCCAGGTCAATGACGCTTTCCACGAGACGAGTATCGGTATTGTTGTCTATCTGGCTGACAAACATTTTGTCGATTTTGAGAAATTCAGGCTGCAGTGCGCAAATATAGGCGAGGTTTGAATAACCGGTGCCGAAATCATCGAGCGCCACGGATATGTTGGCGCGACGCAGGGCGGCAAGCCATTCGTTCAGTTGTGGCGTGACATGCAGCGGATGTCGTTCGGTCACTTCAACTACGATATGGCGTTTTTTCGCCTCCAGGTTGTGCATCATGTCGCTGATATCAATTTCAAAATGGGGATCAAGGCAATTTTGCGCACTGACATTAATGCAAATATAGAGTCCATCGGGAAAATGATGGATAGCCTTCTGAAAATCGGCGGTAATTTGCTGCATCAGCAGCCGGGTTAATGGGCCAATCAGATGATGCTGTTCGGCCAGCGGAATAAATATATCAGGTGAAACATAGCCATACGTGGGGTGTTTCCATCTGGCGAGTACCTCAAACCCGGCGATCTTACCCGTATCACCTTTAAAGAATGGCTGATAAAACGGATGAATCTGCCGTTGCGTAATCGCCTGCTGTAACGTCTGGAAAGGCGATGTGAAATAGCCCATCAGTCGCCAGAAGAGATAGCCGCACATTGTTGAAACCAGCAGGGCAAACGCGAGTATCGACGTGTTTTCCGCAATAAAACGATACAAGGGTATCGCCACGGGGTTTTGCCAGGCGACCGAAATCGGGAAGGTCGCCGACCTCAGGTGCATAAAGTGGTCGTTGTCTCCGGAGGCATAAATAATACTGCCGTCACTCCAGACCTGTGCGCCGCCAATTTGCAGATACATATTTCCCTGCACACCATCAAGGTTAAAGGCATTGTTAATAAAAGAGGCGCTGATATTGACCAGTAACGTATTGTTTTGAATATTGGCCAGATAATAAAGGGTTGGCATATCAAACAATAATGTTTCAACGGGAGCTTCTGTTGTGCCGATATGTGAAAACAGCCGTTGTGGAATTATTTTCCTTTGGGCCGCGGTTAATGAGGAGCAACCAATCGTATCCCCTTGCACAAAACTTATTGCCTGAATATGGGGGAAATGGTTCAGCAAAAACGCCTGTTCACGAGAGAGGCTGCCACTGCATATGACCTGTTGCGCCTGCAGGCTACTTTTAGCGGCATCGCTGGCTTCGCCCAGCAACTCCTCGGTATAGGTGAGGATGCTTTGTGCCGCGACGCGGGCATTTTCCCGTTCTGAATGTAGCTGATGCATCGCTATCAAACTAAGCCCTGATGCCAGCAAGACCAGTGATAAAAATACAGCGGCTATTAATTTCACCGTGCCTGTCATCACGACGAAACCAAAATAGGTTTTCTGTTGCAGTTGTGAAAACAACGTTGCTGCTTTAATCAGGTTTGGCATAGTCCGGTGTCGTTGTCATAAAACAGAGTCAAAAGGGTGGCAATCAGTGGTTGTGTCGTCAGGCAATCAGCAATTACGATTGCCTGACGAGATTTAGAAAAACGGAGACTCAGAACTTAACCCAGTCGCCATTATCATGGTTGCTGGCTTTTTTCGTCGGTAGTACTGGCAGATTACTGCGCGACAGCATCCGTTTTTCACTCTGAATGGCGGTCTCTTTAGCGACCCGGAAAATAGAAACCACTTTTTCGAGCTGCACCGCCTGATCCTCCAGTGAGCTGGCAGCGGCAGAGGACTCTTCAACCAGCGCGGCATTTTGCTGCGTGGTGGTGTCCATCTCTGCCATCGCCTGGGCAATTTGCGAAATGCCCCGGCTTTGTTCATCGGTTGCCGCGGCAATCTCGCCCATGATGTCGCGTACCTGGGCTACCGACGTCTCGATTTTGGACATGGCTTCACCCGCGCTTTCGACCAGCGTGAAACCACTGTCGACATACACCACGGACTCCTGAATCAGGTTTTCAATCTCTTTTGCCGATTGCGCGCTGCGCTGGGCGAGGTTACGAACTTCGGCGGCGACCACCGCAAAGCCTTTCCCCTGATCGCCTGCGCGCGCGGCTTCAACCGCCGCATTGAGCGCCAGGATATTGGTCTGGAAGGCAATGCTATTGATAACCGTGGTAATTTCCGAAATGCGGTGCGAGCTGCTACGCACGTTCTTCATGGTATCGATAACCTGCTGCGAGATCTGGCTGCCCTGGCTGGCATTTTGCGATGCCTCTTCTGAGAGCAGACGGGCATGGCTGGCATTTTCGGCATTGAGCGCCACGGTGGAGGTTAGCTGCTCCATACTGGCGGCTGTTTCCACAACGGCGGCGGACTGCTGTTCAGTACGAGATGATAAGTCCATATTGCCTGCGGCAATTTCCGAGGATGACCGCGCCACACTCTCCACGCCATTACGCACGTCATAAATGATGTTTTTCAAATTCTCATTCATGGTGGCAACTGCCTGCATTAACAGGCCCGGCTCATCACTACGGTTGCTGGTCAGCGTACTGGTCAGATCGCCTTTCGCAATTTGTTCCGCCACATACAGGGTTTCATTAAGGGGGCGGGTAATGGCGCGGGTGATCCAGAACGCTAAAGCGATACCGGCCAGGATACCAATCAGTGCTACCGTGCTCATTTGCCATTGCACATTGTTGACGACCGTGGCGACAAGTTGCTGCTGGAGGTCAAACAGAGCCTGAATGGCATTAGTTAATATCACGGCCCGGTCAGTCAGTTGAGATGACAGGGTGGACTGTTCCGTCCACACATTGCGATAGTGCTCGAGTTCCGCAGCAATATTCTGGAAATAAGGCACATCATCGGCAAGCCAGGTTTTCTGGTCATCCGGCAATTGCAGAAGAAGCTGTTCCGTTGCTGTTTTACAGGCGGTCAGGCGAACAATAATCTCCTTTTGCAACTGTTCCGTCGGGTGGCTTTTATAGACCGTGACCTGTGAGTCAATATCACTCATCAGGAAAGCCACTTGCTCTGCCAGCAGTGCCTGGCTTTGAGTGAGTGCACTGTTTTTACTGCTTTTATCTGCCAGTGCGGAATCGTCATTGAGTTCCTGCGTATCCAGTTTTTTCTCGCTCAGCTTCTTCGTGTTCAGCGCTTTGGTGAACAGATTTAGCGTTTCGACATAGTCGCTAACCGCACTTGCCGTTTTGTCCAGGGCGCTTTTACCCTCAACCGACCAGGTGAATGTATTAAGCTGGTTGATAGTGTCCTGCATACGACGTGCGGAGGTATTTGTTTGGTCTAAATATTTTTGATCAAGCGTATACTGAAAATTAGTTCGGCCAAGCCTTACGCTTGAAAGTGAATTAAAAAGATCGGTTGAAAGCTCGTTTTTGGTAACTTTATCCTGAATATTGTTTAAGCCAAAAATACCGGAGGTCAGAACCGCGATTGTAACAAACAATACGATCGAGAAACCTAACAGTAATTTCCTGCCAACTTTCAGGTTTAAAAAAGGTTGTATCAGATTCATTTATTCTTCCAGTATCGGCATTACCGTCATTGGACGGTTTCATTGCATCAGTATTAAAGGGGGCAGATTACGTCCCGCGATCGGATTACAATAGAAAAAAAAGCCCTTTGCACGGGGGTGCGCAGGGCAAATCCCTGGCTGACATCACTCTCGCAGGGTATCTGGCTTCTCCTCTTTTTTAATAGAGTGAGTCGGGAGTTCACTCACTCGATAATAAATAGGGGTGACGTCCTCATAATTTATGGTATAGCCTCGGCCTTTCTTATTTATGATAAAGTCACGGGGCAGACCGATAAGAGTAAGCTTTTTACTTAAGTTATTTAAAACCTGCCATAGCCGTTGCGAGGAAGGACTTAAGTTGCTCACTTCCCAAATGTTATGAAACAATTCTTCTTTACTGATGTTGTTATGTCGACCATATTTCAATAAGTAAAGAAAAAGATTCATCATCGTATCGTTAAAAACAACAGAGGCAAATATCAAATTGTTATCAGATTGGCTGGTTGGTAACCTGTACAATCGACGACTGTTAATGTCGAAATGTATTTCTTTACCAATCATAAATCCATATAAGCGATAGCCCATTCTGTCATGCTCGCATTAAAATAGATCGGCCTGATGCCGCGACACAGAGTGCTTCTCGATAAACCATACATTTATAGGGTGATTATATGGCTGATACCGAGGCTTTCCAATCTCCGATCCGCTGCGCTATTTCGGGGTGGATGCTACTCCACGCCTCAATCATTTAATCTTATCTAAATCGAACCTTTAGTTTTTTGTCCTGAAAAGTGGCTTCATCGTTCCTCTTTTATCTGTTAAAGATTCTTTTTTTAGTCATCAAGATTTATAACTATATTTTTGTTAGAAGCTGGTCATTCATGCTGATATAAGCTTCTTGCTTCCGCCTATGAGCCTGGCAGCGCCCTGTCTGACGGAGAACATACTTTTGGCCCAATCAACGTGCCGGATGTCAGCTACTCTAGGGAATGTGGAAAAAAAGTGGAGTGACGTTATATGATTTATACTGAATGGAAAGCGATCCGCAGGTAGGAATACGTAGGTTTAGTATTTGAGAAAATGATGATAAAATGCTGAAAATTAACAATAAAAATCTGAATCAGATTTTTGTGCGCGCGGTTGTTTCAAGGGGAGTCAGTGTGCGTATATCTCTGATGATCACGCTATGAAGACTGCATGGTTGATTAACGATGTTGTCCTGTTTGAACCCGATGAGCGACGTCTTTGCGCGATACAAAACTACCCTGCCCAATGCATTATCCTTCACGGCCCGGTAAACGAATGCTTGTTGCAGCTTCTTTTACATAACGGAGAGGTGCTTTCGCAGCGTTTTTTATTTGATGCGGTATGGGGAAAGCAGGGGGCGGTTGTCACAACCAATGCTTTATATCAGGCTATTGCGTCAGTCAGAAAAGCGTTGAAGTCTGCAGGACTCGCCGATGATGTGATTAAAACAATTCCCAAGGCAGGGTTTAAATCTGTCGCGCAAATTTGCGCGGGGGAAGCGGCCGATTTTCTGCCACAGAGGACAGTTATCCCTGAGCCTGTTGAGGCCGGGTATATGCCCGTTGCGAATGACAATATAATCATCAACAAGCAAGACTCAAGATGGGATGCGCTATTACATTCACCTGTTGCCTTTTTTATGGCAGGCCTGCTGTTTTGTCTCTCATGTGCTGTGCTCTACGGCTCACTTAATTATGATAAAGCCGTGTTTGCGGATTATCAGCAGGTTGGAAAAATCGGCAACTGTGAGGTTTTTTCTTCCTGGTACGATGTGGAGCACAGTCGCAGTCAGTTTAACGCGTTATCGGCGCGTTATCCGATCACCTGTAAGCCAGGGGACAGTGCCTATATGACTGTCAATCGCCTGCAACAGGGAATATCAATCTTCATATGTGATAAAACACCTGATAGCGCTAATGCACATTGCAGGACCCTTTTTTATCGGCAGAAATATCATGAAAACCAATAAACTTTTTCTGCTCTGGGGAGCTATCTTAATCGCCATTGCGACGCCGCTACTTTGCGCCGGGTATCTCAGCTATCAGCGTAACCATTTTACCTGTGATGCACATGCCATTATTGTCGATGAGGATGCCATAATGGATATCATTACCAATTATTCATTCGATGGCGGTAGTGGTAGTTATGAATCATCGGGAAAATATATAAAAGGGACTCAGCCGGCGCTGTCAACCAGTAATAACGTCTCTTTTAATTATTGGTATGAGAATGGGAAAATGATTATGGTGTCGAACGACACCAATGAACTGCCAAAACGGACGGAACCTTTACTGGACCAGATGCCTGATTTTTACCATCTTCGCGATCGTGGTATCAGTATCGATATCGTGCGAGCGAATGCGGCAAGTTACTATTTTGTCTATGGTCATACGCCAGTATTTTACTGTACAAAAAGCCGGAATGATTGATGTCAGGCAAGCGGCAAAGCGCGTCTGGACCAGACGGTCAAAAAATTTCATCAATGACATTGCGGGTAATGAGATTGCTGTCTAATTTTATTCTTGGTTTGGTTCTTCTGACACCTTGCAGAGAGCCGTGGTTTACTTTTTTACAGGAATGAATATGCAGAGCACGACAACTGAGGAACAACTAAACGCCTTTTTTGGTCGCGATCCTCATGCTTTCGAGGCGGAAGAACAGCTTATCGCAGAAATCACGCAGAGCCTCCGTGCTCACAAGGCTGATGTAAGCAATAAAGACCTTATCTTTGCGCTCATTCAACTGCTTGAAATTGAAAAAGATGTCGTCAAACTGGATATCTATCGCAACGCGCTTGAAATGGTTGTTCAGAAAACCCCCGACGACGTTTAATTCAAATTTTCTGATTCCCTGCCTGAAAATATGCTGCCTTCGCGATGAAATCGAAGGCAGCCATCAATCGTATTTGTCTCCGTCACGCCAGGATAATGCCGGGGAACCATTACAGCGGCTTTTTGCGCCGCTGTATCAGATAGTGTCGGGTGGCTTCCAGAACGCTTCTCTGGCGGGAACATGTTGCCATGACTTCCTGCGCGCGAAGCACCATGACGAGGTTATCTGCCTTTATGGGCAGGCGCGAATTCATAAGATAAGTGGCGGCCAGGCCAATCGCCTCATGGATTTCCTCTGGTTGAACTTGCTCATTTTCGTTCAATTACTCTCCCGTTGCTGAGATGATGAACGTCTTCTAAAGCCGTGAGGCCAGATCAAATTCACAATGAGCATTATGTCGGAACATGCTGACGCAAGTCTGATTAGAAGGGTACAGGTGGAATCGCAAACCTGTTAACCATACAGGTTAAACAGGGCGTGTATGCTTAGTGTTTGATTGCTTTGCTGATACTTAACAGAGTGTCGTCACGGAGTCGACTTTTGCGCTGGGTCGTTTGCAAAGACCAGGCGCTTTTTTTGCTGTGCTCGGGCTGCGTACGGAAATGGTGCACACCACTGATTGCGCTTCGCCAGGCTTCCTGCCTTTCACTGTCGGTTTCACTACTTAGGTTTTCCTGCAATTGCACAATTAAGGCATCGAAAGAAATATCATCCGCTGATTCCAGAAGCGTAAGAATCGCTTCTCCCATGACAGTATCTACAAGTTTGTCCTTATCATTTTTACTCATTTCGCCTCTCAAAATTTACGACACTGTTTTACACAAGCCCTAAACATTATGCACACTCAGGCCAAACCTGCCTCTTTTTGTTGATCTTATTTAAAAGATGGCCGCGCTTTCACTTCTGACCTTTGGTAAAGATCAGCGCCATTAAGGCGTTAAGTTGCGCTTCGGTTGCCGCGTCCGTCTCAGTCGCGATGCGGGCAGCAATTTTAAGGCAGATGGTGCGTTTGCTGATGGTTTGCTTAGCGTGCAACATCTCTATCACAAGCGCGCCTAACCTCTCTTCACACGAGCGCATCTGTGTTAAAGGGCACTTAATGGCACCATCATCGCTGTCACGGGTACCCTTCACGACGGCCTCATTCAGTCAGGATCTATAGCCAAAGATTTGGCGAACGCCATGCGGCAGGCAAGTTGATCCATAAGCGTAATCGAAACGCTAAAAAATGCAAAAATCCAGGGGTGATTTATTGAATGATAAGAGGGGAATTACCCGGTGCGGTGATGGCGAGGAGAGGAAGATGTGAAATGTGGGGTAACCGCCTGCCCAACTATGCGCAGGCGGCAAACAGGTTAATGCTGTTTCTTCTGCAGCGCTTCCCAGAGGCCGACAAGATAGGTCACACCCAGAGCACGGTCATATAAGCCGTAGCCCGGACGACCGGTTTCCCCCCAGATAAAGCGGCCATGATCCGGGCGGATATAACCCTCGAAGCCATTGTCATGCAGTGCCTGCATCACCTTGTACATGTCCAGCGAACCGTACGGAGAGGGATGCGCGCACTCGTAGAAATCTTTGTCTTTGATGAGCTTAATATTGCGCACATGCGCAAAATGGATGCGTTTACGGCGTGTGAACTCCGCCAGGATGTCGTAGACATTATTTTCCGGGTCTTCACCGATGGAGCCTGTGCACAGCGTAATGCCATTAGCCGGGGAGTCGACGGCGTTACAGATCCAGTCAAGGTCGTCGCGGTTTTTTACCACGCGCGGCAGGCCGAAGATCGAATACGGCGGATCGTCCGGGTGAATAGCCATTTTCACGCCAACCTCTTCACACACCGGAATGACACGCTCAAGGAAGTAGACCAGATTGGTACGCAGCGTCTTATCGTCCACGTCTTTGTATTTCGCGAACAGTTCCTGCACGCCGGCCAGACGTTCAGGTTCCCAGCCGGGCAGGGCGAAACCGTTAGAATTATCCAGCACCTCGCGCACCACTTGCTCAAGACTCTTGTCGATACCTTTTTTCTCAAAGGCCATGGTCAGCGAGCCATCCGGCAGGACGTAATTCATCTCGGTTTTCATCCAGTCGAATACCGGCATGAAGTTATAGCAGATCACCTTCACGCCAAAACGGGCGAGGTTACGGATGGTCTGCTGGTAATTTTCAATGTACTGATCGCGGCTGGGCAGGCCAATCTTAATGTCGTCATGGATGTTAACGCTCTCAATAACTTCCATCTTGAGGCCTGCCTGATGGGCGAGACCAACCAGGTGTTTAATTTTATCGACAGGCCAGACGTCACCGACAGCGACGTCGTAAAGCGCGCCGACCACACCTTCAACCCCCGGTACCTGGCGGATATGCTCAAGCGGAATTTTATCCTCGTCTGGCCCAAACCAGCGCATTGTCATTTGCATCACAGTTGTCCTTTTATTCAGTCATGTTTTTGTAACTACCATACTAGTATCTTTCAGTGGCGAGTAAAAGGGGCAAATGCGCAAAATCACGAGGTAAATGTTGAGAACCCCTGGCCCGAAGTCAGCCAGGGTGGGGGGTTATTTCAGGTTGAATGTCAGATAGCCCATAATGCCATCGCTTGGGCCATCTTTGGGGTGATGCACGCCATCCATGACAGGAATGACCGGAAAATCGAAAGGGGAAACGCCTTCAATGCAGGCGACATTAACGCCAAATTGCTCCGGGTTGGAGCGGCGCTGGTGAAAGGTATAAATCCCACAGACGGAGCAAAAATAGTGAGCCGCTGCCTGGGTATTAAACCGGTACTCGGTGAGTTTCTCCTTGCCCCGCGTCACTTCGAGCCCGGATAACTGGGCAGAGACAGCTACCGCACCACGCATCCGGCAAAACGAGCAGTTACAGCGGCGTAAGGTATTAAACCCATCAGTGAGTTCAACGGTAAAAGCGACGGCACCGCAGTGGCACTGCGCGTGAAGCTTTTCTGACATAACAATCTCCATGGTGACAAAAGAGGATGTAATGAGTGTAGCCGTCTGGCGTTTAACGCGGTTGAGTTGTCAGGGGAAGAACGGGGCAGGAGGCGTTAGCTTTGCTTTTTCTTCTTGTATTCAGCAATGGCCTGATTAATGTTATTGGTTTCGATAGAGTCGACCTTTTCGTTATCAGAGAAGACATCATAACGGCCTTCATTGTAGCGAAAAAGAACAGTGACGCCCTGAAAGCGAACTCTTTTTTCCTTTACCGTAATGCCACGACTGCGCATGGCAATTTTTGCGATGGTATCTATTTTTTTACCGTTCATGATGAGTCAGTGTGCCTTTTATTATTAATTATAGTGTCCCTGCTGGCATCAGGGATAGAATGATATTAATTTTATAAACCCGGAAAAGAAAGGACGATAACAAAAAATGGAAGCTGGAAAAAGTTGATAAATTTCAGGCGGGTTAAGGTTTTCTTAATCTTTGGATGTTCTCGAAATTCAAGACGATATGTTTATTAAAATATTTAAAATTCGGCAGTATTAAATAGCGAACTCAAATATTGAGAATTATTTCGATTCTCATTCCTATATCTGTGCGTTTAAACTCCAGCCAGCTTGCAAACGCTTCGTTTAGACACACGTTTTATAAGGAATAAATATGAGAAATCGCTTTTCTGCCATGTGTTCGATAGCTTTGGTCATCTCTTCTGTTTTCGCGGGTTCTTCTGCTTTTGCGGCCGACAATGATGACGGCATTGTCATTTATAATGCCCAGCATGAAAATCTGGTTCAGTCGTGGGTTGATGGTTTCACGAAAGAGACCGGGATTAAAGTGACCCTGCGTAATGGCGGCGATACCGAGCTGGGTAATCAGCTTGTCCAGGAAGGGAGTGTTTCGCCTGCCGATGTTTTCCTGACTGAAAACTCTCCGGCAATGACCCTGGTCGACAACGCAAACCTGTTCGCTCCGCTCGATGCCGATACTCTAAAACAGGTGCCTGCCGCTTATCGTCCGGCCCATGGCCGCTGGATTGGGATTGCCGCGCGTAGCACCGTGTTCGTTTATAATCCGAGCAAAATCAGCCCGGCCCAGGTGCCGACATCTCTCATGGATTTAGCGAAGCCGGAATGGAAAGGGCGCTGGGCGGCCTCTCCGTCGGGTGCCGATTTCCAGGCGATTGTCAGCGCTATGCTGGCGTTAAAAGGCGAACCGGCGACCCTCGACTGGCTGAAAGCGATGAAAACCAATTTTGTTGCTTATAAAGGTAACAGCACTGTCTTAAAAGCGGTGAATGCCGGGCAGATTGATAGTGGCGTTATTTACCATTACTACTATTTTGTCGATCAGGCGAAAACCGGTGAGAACAGCAAAAACACGCAACTTCACTATTTCAAACATCAGGATCCGGGGGCCTTTGTCAGTATTTCCGGTGGCGGTGTGTTAGCGTCCAGCAAACATAAAGCGCAGGCCCAGGCCTTTATTAAATGGATCACCGGTAAAACCGGGCAGGATATTCTGCGCACCAACAACGCGTTTGAATATGCGGTGGGCGTGAACGCAGCCTCTAACGAAAAACTGGTACCGCTGAATAAACTTGAAGCGCCGAAAGTTGAACCGTCTACGCTCAACAGTAAAAAAGTCACCGAGCTGATGACCCAGGCGGGTATTCTTTAAAATAATAACAGTGAGCGCCTTATGTCTGGTTTGAGCATTCCGTTGGCTGGAAAACAGCAACGCCAAACGCATCAGCATCGCCCCGCGCGAATGTTGGTGATATTAGCCATGCTGGTTTCCCTGTTGGCGTTACTGCCCGTTGGGTTTGTGATTGCGACAGGTATTGATACGGGATGGGAGAGCGTTAAGGCGCTCGTCTTTCGCCCGCGTGTCGCGGAGTTACTGGCGAACACGCTGCTGCTGATACTTTTTTCGCTCCCTATTTGCGTTTGTCTTGGCGTAGCGCTAGCCTGGCTAACGGAGAGAACCGCGCTGCGGGGGCGTCGCGTCTGGTCGTTGTTGGTGGTTGCGCCGCTGGCGATCCCGGCTTTTGTGCAAAGCTACGCGTGGGTGAGCGTTATCCCTTCATTACATGGGCTGGCGGCCGCCGTGTTTATCTCCGTGCTGGCTTATTACCCGTTTATTTATATGCCGGTTGCCGCCGTTCTGCGGCGACTGGATCCGAACCTTGAAGACGTTGCCGCATCCTTAGGCATTGCTCCGTGGCAGGTTTTCTTTCGTGTGGTATTGCCACAACTGAAACTGGCCATCTGGGGCGGCGCGCTGCTGGTGGGCCTGCACCTGCTGGCAGAGTATGGCCTGTACGTGATGATCCGCTTCGATACCTTCACTACCGCTATTTACGATCAGTTCCAGTCTACTTTTAGCGGCCCGGCGGCCAATATGCTGGCGGGGGTGCTCGCGCTGTGCTGCCTGGGGCTTCTGTTGCTGGAAGGGGCAACCCGTGGCAAAGCTCGCTATGCCCGCGTAGGGGGAGGCTCCGCCCGCCGTCAGAATATCCATGCACCCGCAATGGCAGGTCATCTGCTGGGACAACTCTTGCTGGCCTGCGTGGTCGTGCTGGCGCTGGGAACGCCCATCGCGGTGCTGGGGCGCTGGCTGTGGGCGGGCGGCCTGGCGGTCTGGCAGAACGGTGATTTGTGGTTATCTCTGCATCAAACGGTGGTCCTGGCGTCGGCCGGGGCACTCATTACCACTGGCTTTGCTATTCCGTGCGCGTGGCTGGCGGTTCGCCATCCGCGTCGCCTGTTCCGGCTGCTGGAAAGCATGAACTATGTGGCCAGTTCACTGCCGGGGATCGTGACGGCGCTGGCGCTGGTGACGGTCACCATTCATTACGCGCGGCCCATTTATCAGACCGAAGTGACACTCTTTCTGGCGTATATGCTGATGTTTATCCCCCGGGCGCTGATCAACTTACGCGCCGGTATCGCTCAGGCGCCTGTCGAACTTGAACATGTCGCGCAGAGTCTCGGCGTGTCGCCAGGATGGGCGCTGTGTCGCGTGACAATGCGCCTGGCGGCGCCCGGTGCGGCGGCTGCCGCGGCACTGGTCTTCCTGGGGGTGAGCAATGAGCTGACAGCGACACTGCTGCTCTCTCCGCTGGGAACCCGCACGCTTGCCACCGGTTTCTGGGCGCTGACCAGTGAGATTGACTACGTTGCTGCGGCCCCGTATGCCCTGTGCATGATCCTGATTTCTCTTCCCCTGACGGGCCTGCTTTACAAGCAATCACAAAAACTATCGGGTCGTTAAGATGTTCGAGCTTATTAATGTGTCGAAAAAATTTGGCCACACTCAGGTGCTGGATAGCATCACGCTTTCACTGTCACCCGGCAGCCGCACCGCGATAGTGGGGCCATCAGGCTCCGGTAAAACCACCCTGTTACGCCTGATTGCCGGGTTTGAGATGCCCGATAGCGGCCAGATAACGATGCGCGGCACGCCGCTGTTCAGCCCGACAGTATCGGTTCCGGCGCATCAGCGAAAAATTGGTTTTGTCCCGCAGGAAGGGGCGCTTTTTCCGCATCTGACGGTTGAAGAAAACATTGGCTGGGGGATCCGCGCCTCGCGCCAGGAACGGCGTAAGCAGGTTGAGGCCCTGATGGATCGGGTATCTCTGGACAGGCAACTGGCGCGCCACTGGCCGCATGAAATCTCCGGTGGCCAGCAGCAGCGCGTGGCACTGGCGCGTGCGCTGGCGCAGCAACCGGCGCTGATGTTGCTGGACGAACCATTCTCGGCGCTGGATACCGGGCTGCGCGCCACAACCCGTAAAGCGACCGCCGATCTTCTCTCTGAGGCGGGCGTTGCTGCCGTGCTGGTCACCCACGACCAGAACGAAGCGCTCTCTTTTGCCGAGCAGATTGCCGTCATTCGCCACGGGCGGTTTGCCCAGGTGGGGACGCCGCAGGCGGTCTATTCGCAGCCGGTCGATGAAGAGACGGCGCTCTTTTTAGGGGATGCGTTAATCCTGACGGCAGAGGTCGCCAACGGCAAAGCCAGATGTCTGGTCGGCGATGTGCCGGTGGATGACAACAGGACGCAGGGGGTGCGGCGCATCATGCTGCGCCCGGAGCAACTGATGATTACCCCGGCGTCAGCGGGTGAAACTGCGTTGCAGGCGACGGTACTGGATATCGATTTTGGCGGTTATCTTTCGACGCTGACGCTGGGGTTTACGGATCGTGCGCAAACGCTCACCCTTAATACCGTCACCCCACAATTATTATTGCCAGGCACTCCGGTTGCGCTCAAAATTACAGGCCATGCGCGGGTGTTTGCGGCATAAAATAGCCCGCCGATTTGCGGCATAATCTCTTTTATCCGCAGGAGCCTATATTGATGGTAATAATGAATGGGAGAGCGCATGTTTTCACTCAGTAACTGGTTTATCTGGGCGCTGCTGTCCGCCTTTTTTGCCGCGCTGACCGCCATTTTCGCTAAAGTCGGGATTCAAAATGTAGACTCCGATTTTGCGACCTTAATCCGCACCGGGATTATTATCGTTATTCTGGCGGCTTTTATTTACTTTACCGGTAAGTGGCAGAACCCCTTGCTGATTGGCAAACGCACCTGGCTTTTTCTGATCTTATCGGGTCTGGCGACGGGAGCATCCTGGGTGTGTTATTTCCGGGCGTTAAAGATCGGCGAAGCGTTTAAAGTTGTCCCGGTCGATAAAATGAGCGTGGTGATGGTGGCGATTTTCGCTTTTATTTTTCTCGGCGAACGGCCAGGGCTGCGTGAAGCAGGGGGACTGCTGCTGATTACCGCAGGCGTATTATTACTGGCGCTGCGGCGATAATCAGCCGGGCTTTTTATGTGCGGGCAGAAAAATAACCAGGACGCCCGCAATAATAATCAGCACGCCCGTTAGCGACTGAACGGAAAATACGCCGCGCATGCCGGGCAAAATAAGGGACGCTGACCATACCAGAATATAGCTGAGACTCAGCAGGGCATAGGCTTTGCTCAATGCCAGATGGTGTAACGCCAGATACCAGAAAAACATCGAGGCCAGATAACCCGCAAGCCCGGCCAGCAGCAGCATTGTTTCCAGATGAACGGGCCACAGCGCGCCGATAAAGGCATAAAACTGTGACACCGGCGGAAGGGCCGCCATGGCATAGCCCATTGCAAGCTGCGCCGCACTGGTTAACAACACGCTGACCAGCGTCAGAAGAATACCTTTCATGCTGCACCACCCAGAACCACAATGCCTACAATAATTAACCCCACGCCAAGCCAGTGGCGCAGGTTAACCGGTTCACGCCAGATCCCCCAGGCGGCCAGCGTCACCCAGACAAAATTGAGGCTTAACATCGGGTAGGCGATGCCAACGGGGACGCTCTGTAAGACCAGCAGCCAAAAAATCATGCCCAGGCCGAGGCAGGCCAGCGCCAGCCCGAGCCAGGTTAAGATATGACGACGGCGGCCCACCCTGAGGGCAGGCCGCGTCGCTTGCTTTTGGCACAACTGTCCGGCAAAGCTCAGCAGGCTTGCCAGCATAAGCAGAAACCAGATCATGGTTGTGGCGCATATTCAATAAGTGCGATTCGCCCCTGAACAAACACATTTGACGGGGGAGGAATCGGCAGGCTATTCACACTTTCACCGCGTGAAAGCAACACCACCAGCGTGACTTTGCCTTCCTGACGATGCTGTTCCAACCAGTCGTTGAAATCTTTCTCAGCAATAAATTTGTCTTTCGCATCCGGGTAGCTGAGGCCATATTGCAGCTCACCGGTCTGGCCAAACATAATAATATCGCTGCGTTTGAGTTCCCACGCCAGGCCTGCGGCGATGCCGACATTATCACTGAGTATATAGCGGCTGGATGCCAGTGACTCTTTTGCCATGCCGATCGCGAATTGCGGCTGTTTTGACTCCATCACCCGGTTAGGGATGGCGAAACCAACCAGCAGCGCAAGCCCGGCCGGACACAATGCCGAGAGCATCCAGCTTTTTTCGGTATTGCGCAGGGTGTACCAGCCCACCAGTGCCCAGACAAAAAAGGCCATGGCGGCACAAAACACTTTATAGCTTTCGAGTGTCGTCCATACCGGGTTTTTCAGTGGTCCCCAGGGGGAGGCAATAAACGCGGCAACCAGGCCAAACAGACCAAAGCCAATGTTGAGCCAGGCATTCACGCGCAAAGCACGGTAGCCTCTCTCTGCGGCCTGCACCGAATAACCCGCCATCAAAATCGCCAGCGGCGCGAAGCAGGGCAGGATGTAGGTCACCAGTTTGCCTTTCGCGATACTGAAAAACAGAAAGGGCATCACTACCCAGCACAGCAGGTAGAGCGTCGCGCGGTTATTCTCACGGGTGAACCATGCCAGACGAAGCGAACCGGGCAGCAGCCCCAGCCAGGGCAGACTTCCCAGTAAGACAAATGGCAGGTAGTACCAGAACGGGGCTTTGTGCTGCGCATCCGCCATGGCAAAACGCTGAATATGCTCCACCCAGAAGAAGTAGTGCCAGAAATCCGGCTCGTGTTGGGCAATCGCCAGCCCCCACGGCAGGACAACCAGCACGCAACTGGCGATGGAAAGCCAGCCCCAAATCAGCACCTCTTTCCATTTTTTCTGCGCGATTGCCCAGGGTAAAACGCTCAGAACCGGCACGGCCAGCGCCAGGAATCCTTTGGTCATGACGCCCATGCCGCAGGTCAGGCCCAGCAGCACGTAGCCCGCCGCTTTTACGGAGGTGGTTTTGGCCTGAACGGCAATCCAGAACGTGCACATCCCGGCAACCAGCCACAGGGCAATCATCGGGTCGAGTACCGCATAGGTGCCGATGCCGTAGACTTCCAGCATGGTGATGAAAATGATGGCGGCCATCATCGCCACGCGTTTATCGCGCCAAAGCTGCCAGGCAAACCATGAGACCATCCCGGCAACCAGCGCGGTTGAAAAGATAACCCCGGCGCGAACGGCAAAGTTGGTTTCGCCGAACAGCCACTGGAATATGGAGTTCACCCAGTAACCGGCGATCGGTTTTTCAAAATAACGCAGGCCGAGAAAATGCGGCACGGTCCAGTTTCCGCTGCTGAGCATTTCACGGCTGATCTCTGCATAACGCGTTTCATCAGGCTGCCAGAGTAAACGCCATTCAACAGGAATCAGGTAGTAGAGGACAAACAGGGCAAGTACAACCAGACCGTAGCGTGACGACTTCGTCATTCCGTTCTCTCCATTTGCTGACAACCCAGCCATCCTTCCCGGCCGGCAATTTCACCTCGCACCACTTTGCCCGTAGGCAAGGTGCGTAAATTGGCAGGTAACAGTTCACCCAGCGGGCAGAACTGAATATTCGCCTCGGCGGCGCGCTGGAGTAAATCTTCAAACTCCAGGCGATGGGCGATCCCTTCAACCTCGGCGTGAATGGTATAAACTGGTACGCCGGGATCATCGAGCATGCGGGTCAGGATGAAATCGTTGAACCCGCTGGCGCTCACGTCACCCCCGACAACCTCATCCCAGGTCGGCAGCGTCACCGGAATTTGCACCGTGCCCGTCTGGCCGACGCCCGTTATCGGTAAAAAGGGCGCGCTGCCCCGGCAGTCGCTGTTATAGCGAAAATCAAAAGCTTCTTTTGCCTTAATCACCCGTTGATCGGCACGCCAGCCAGCCACGGCTGAACAGGTAATATCCGTGCCGATTATCGATTCCAGCTCTTCTTTACCCAGTGCGATTTGGTGGAGCAACTCATCGCTGTCCCATACGCCGCACCAGGTCTGCCAGGCGTGGTGATCCCACGCATGCAGCCCCACTTCGTGGCTGGCGGCGGCGCTGCGGATAATATCCGCGTTGGCGCGCCCGATATTCCTGCCGGGCCACGCGGTGCCCGCCAGTAAAATATCCCAGCCATACAGCGAGGCCGCTTTTGAGCGCAGCATCTTTAGTAAGAACTTCGGCTTAACCAGCCGCCAAAGATGCCGTCCCATATTGTCCGGCCCCACACTAAAGAAGAAGCTTGCGCGAACGCCGTAGCGATTGAGCATGTCCAGCAGCGACGGCACCCCCTTACGGGTGCCGCGGAAGGTATCGACGTCTATGCGCAGGCCGACTTTTCTCATGGCTTCTGTTCCGTGACCTCAACGGTGCGTAAAAAGAAGTCCAGCGTCTCTTCAACGGTCTGGTGCATTTCTACCGTCGGCTGCCAGTCAAGGCAGCGTTTAGCGTTGCGAATGCTCGGCTTACGGTGCTCAACGTCCTGGTAGCCTTTGCCGTAGTAGTCGCTGCTTTCTACTTCGCGGAAGCCAGCAAATGGCGGGAAACGGTCGCGCAGCGGATGACGTTCGAAGCAGTCGAGCAGCATTTCCGCCAGCTCTTTGATGCTTGCTTCGTTGTCCGGGTTACCGATGTTGATGATCTGCCCGTCACAGCGGCCATCTTTGTTTTCGATGATGCGGAACAGGGCTTCAATACCATCGCTGATATCGGTAAAGCAGCGTTTCTGTTTACCGCCTTCGATCAGCTTAATCGGCGAACCTTCGACCAGGTTGAGGATCAACTGGGTGATGGCGCGGGAGCTGCCGATACGTGCGGCGTTCAGGTTATCCAGACGCGGCCCCATCCAGTTAAACGGACGGAAGAGGGTGAATTTGAGGCCGGTTTTGTCGCCGTAGGCCCAAATCACGCGGTCCAGCAACTGTTTGGATACCGAGTAGATCCAGCGCTGCTTATTAATCGGACCCACCACCAGGTTGGAGGTGTCTTCGTCAAAATTCGCGTCGGTGCACATGCCGTACACTTCCGATGTGGACGGGAAGATGATGCGTTTGTTGTACTTCACGCAGTCACGAATAATTTTCAGGTTCTCTTCGAAGTCCAGCTCGAACACGCGCAGCGGGTTACGGGTGTACTCGATTGGGGTCGCAATGGCCACCAGCGGCAGTACGACATCACATTTCTTAATGTGGTATTCGATCCATTCGGAGTGAATGCTGATGTCGCCTTCCACAAAGTGAAAACGCGGGCAGTCAAGGAAACGGCTGATCGCATCGGAACCAATATCCAGACCGTAAATCTCGTAATTATCATCCTGCAACAGACGTTCGGTCAGGTGGTTACCGATAAAACCGTTTACCCCCAGGATCAGCACGCGGGTACGACGTTTCACGGCAACAAACGGACGGCTGGAGAGCAGCGCACCCGGTACCAGACCCATCGCCGGCGCAAGCTGAGTACCCTGCATGTAAACGCCGTTTGCGCTCTGGCCGGTAATGATTTCCAGCGCGCCTTCACCACAGGCCACCACCAGCGGGGCGACGGAGAGCACGGTGCCCGGCTTCGCCGCCGCCAGATCGGTACGCACGCGGGATTTCCAGACGATAAATTTGTTGGTGCCCACATAGCCAAACGCGCCCGGCCACGGATCGCTGACCGCACGCACCAGGTTATGCAGCTCCTGCGCCGGTTTTTCCCAGTTCAGACGACCATCTTCCGGGGTACGACGGCCAACATAGGTGGCCTGAGACTCATCCTGTGCACGTTCCTGCGTCTGGCCGCTGCGGATTTTCGGCAGCACGTCGCCCAGCAGGCTTTGTGAGGCTGAACACAGTTTTTGATGCAGGGAGAGCGCCACGTCAGTGTCGCTAATCGCCACACTCTGTTGCGCCACGATATCGCCTGCATCGGCACGTTGCGTCATGCGGTGCAGGGTGACGCCGGTCTCTTTCTCGCCGTTGACCAGCACCCAGTTCAGCGGTGCGCGACCACGGTATTTCGGCAGCAGCGAACCGTGCAGGTTGAAAGCGCCTTTTGTCGGCAGGCTCAGAATGTCGTTGCACAGCAGGTTGCGGTAGTAGAAGGAGAAAATCACCTCTGGCGCGAGCGCGCGAATGCGCTCAACCCACAGAGGGTGGTTCACATCATCCGGGGCATAAACTGGAATTTCCTGCTCAGCCGCGAGGCGCGCCACGGATTTAAAAAAGTGGTTTTCCCCCGCATTGTCGGCATGAGTAAAAATGGCGGCAATTTCAAAGCCTGCTTCCAGCAGTGCCTGTATGCCCGTGCACCCCATATCGTGATACGCAAAGACGACGGTTTTCATGACTCAATTTCCTCAATAGAATTTGGGGTTTCCTGACGGATAACACGCTGAATAAAGTAACGGGGGCGGGCACGGACATCGTTATAGATGCGGCCAACGTACTCGCCGAGTAAGCCCATGCCAACGAACTGCGCACCAATAAAGGTGAACAGGACGGCGAAAAGGGTGAACACACCTTCGGCAGCCCACTGCGGCCCAAGAGCAAGACGCATGACGACTAAAACGACGGAGAGCGCAAAACCCACCAGCGCGATAACGCTGCCAAACACGCTCAGCATGCGCAGCGGCGTGGTGGTCAGGCAGGTCACCAGGTCATACATCAGGTTAATCAAACGCATAAAGCTGTATTTCGAATCACCGTACTCGCGCTCCGCGTGATGCACGGGAATTTCTGTGGCCCTGCGGGCGAACATATTGGCGAGGATCGGAATAAAGGTGCTGCGCTCGTGGCAGTGCAACATCGCATCGACAATATGACGACGATAGGCGCGCAACATGCAGCCGTAATCGCCCATCGCTTTACCGGTGGTGCGCTGAATCAGGTGGTTGATCATGCGTGATGCCGTTTTGCGAAACAGGCTGTCCTGACGGTTCTGACGAACCGTACCCACCACGTCATAACCTTCTTCTGCGGTTGCCACCAGGCGAGGGATCTCTTCGGGTGGGTTCTGTAAATCCGCATCCAGAGTGATGATCAGATCGCCGGTAACATGGCTAAAACCGGCCATGATTGCGGAGTGCTGCCCATAGTTGCGGTTAAGCAACACGGCCACGATATGGCTGCCGTCGGCCTGTGCGGCCTCGACCAGCATTTTGGCGGAATCATCGCTACTGCCGTCATCAACCAGCAGAACTTCGTAATCCTTACCCAGCAGATCGCAGGCGGCGGTCGTACGACGAATCAGTTCTGGCAGGCTGTCCTGTTCGTTAAACACAGGGATCACAACGGATACTTTATTAATGGGGCTGGTTTCAAACATCGTTATTGCCCTGCCAACTGATGAAGTGCGGCGATAACACGGCTGGTGTCGTCATCGGTCATATCCGGGAACAGCGGCAGCGAGCAGATACGCGCGCTGTTCCACTCCGTATTGGGTAATGAAACGTCAGGGAAATTCTCGCGGTAGTATTTCTGCGTATGGGCGGCGCGGAAGTGCAGGCCCGTACCGATGCCCTCTGCTTTAAGAGCTTCCATCAGCGCGTCACGGGTCAGGCCGCAGCGTGTTTCATCAACGCGAATAATAAACAGATGCCAGGCGTGAACGTGCGGCCAGGCCGGAACCGTCAGTGGCTGGAACGGCGTATCAGCCAGCTCGCGTAAATAGCGCTGGGCTATATCGGTACGACGCTGGTTGGCTTCGTGAAGCTTGCCGAGCTGCACCAGTGCCAGCGCGGCATTGATATCCGCCAGGTTGTATTTGTAGCCAGGAGAGATCACTTCCGCCTGCGGTGCGCGACCGTGTGTCTGGCGATCGTAGGCATCGACGCCAAGACCGTGGAATTTCAGGCTGCGAATACGCTGGGCCAGTTGCTCATCATCCGTTACCACCAGACCGCCTTCGGCGCAGGTCATATTTTTAATGGCGTGGAAGGAGAAAATCGCCGTACCGCGACAGCCGACATGATGACCTTTGTAATAGGTGCCAGCGGCATGCGCGGCATCTTCGATAACGGGAATATTGTACTTTTCGCCCAACGCGCGAATTGCATCGATATCGGCAGGCGCGCCGGCGTAATGAACGGGAATAATGGCCTTCGTTTTTGATGTAATCGCGGCCTCAATGCTCTGCGGGGTAACCATCAGCGTGTCACGGTCAACATCGATCATGACCGGGGTTGCGCCGAGCAGCACAATCATATTGAGGGTGGAGACCCAGGTCATGGAGGGGGTAATCACCTCATCACCGGCACCAATGCCCATCGCCATTAACGTGACATGCATACCGGCTGTTGCCGAACTCAGGGCAATGGCATGCTGGTTGCCCGTCAACTGGCAAAATGCTTCTTCCAACTGTTGGTTTTTGGGACCTGTCGTAATCCAACCCGACTTCAGAACGTCCTGAATCGCCGTTAATTCTTCGTCGCCCATAGAAGGACGTGAGAAGGGTAAAAATTCACGCATTACTTTTCCTTACCGTTGCTGGCAATGAATTCGCACTGTAGCCAGGGAAGCAGCAGACTCATTTCGTTGAGAGTACTTAGTACTTGCCTAGGCTAAGGCTTATTTATTAACTCAACCTTAAGAGATTGCATATTTTCATTAACGTTCACTTAAGATCGTTTCTGTTTAACTGGCGTTGAGGAAATAAATATTAGCAGGCGATGTTTTTGTTATTTTTATTATGTTTATCATGGTGTTATGTTTATTTTGGTGCGAGAGGGGTAAAATAACTTAGCGGCGGCTTGAGCAACCGTAAAGATTTTTTTGTCGCTATCTCAATTTTGTTTAATTTATATTTATAGTCATCCTTTTGTCATTATGCTGTCACTAAATTTAGGGGGCGTTAATAATGAAAACATGGGGCTACTTTAAAAACGAGAATAGTCAGATTTGACTTTTAGTGCTGTAACAAATCGTCATTAAGGTGATATGGATCACAAAAATGGCTGTTTTTTGCGCGGCCACGATCTAACCACTAACATTTCAATAGAAAATCATTTCAAATCATTTAATTACAATTGTTATTGGTTTCCATTTTCCCGACGCCTGAAAAAAATCATAAGTTTTTAGCAATATTTTTCTCGCTCATTCGTCTACCCGATTACAACACTATGAAGGAGAGACAACATGAGAAGATTTGGCAGCCACCGACGCCATCCCGGTAAGTTTGGTGTGATGTTTATTGTTTTTGCCGTCGTGATGACGCTGGTGGTGATGACCCTGTGGAACGCCATTATTCCGGGTCTGTTTGGTCTGAAAACCATCGGCTTCTGGACCGCGCTTGGACTGCTGGTGTTATGCCGTGTGCTGTTTGGCGGTATGGGCATGGGGCCGATGATGTTCAGAATGGCGCGCGATCATCGTCAATTGCATGAACGGTGGATGAACATGAGCGAAGAAGAGAGACAGGCCTTTTTCCAGAAACGCCACCGTTGGGGTGGGCGCGATGGCTGGCGCTGTGGCCCTGACATGCCAACAGAGAATGAATCACCGAAGCCGTCGGACAATGCGTGAGCATAATGGATAAGGCCGACAACGCCCGAACTGTACGGCTCCTTGAAGCGCTCTCAGCGTGCCGGACAACGCTGAGAGCCTTTATCCGCCGCCGCATTCCGCAACGAGAAGACGTGGACGATATTTTGCAGGATGTGACGCTGCAATTGATCAACGTCGAACAACCGGTTGAGAATGTCTCCGCCTGGCTGTTTCGCGCGGCGCGCAATGAAATGATCGACCGCGGACGCAAAAAGCGGGAGTGGTTATTTTCGGACGACGAGGAGGCTGATGATCAACTCTATGATGTGCTTTTTGGCGATGTGCAGATACCCGAAGAGGCACGCTTAAGAGAGATTTTCTGGGATGAACTGGAAAGCGCGCTGGCGGCGCTTCCTGCGGCCCAACGCGAGGTATTCGAAAAAACCGAACTGGAAAATTACAGCTTCAAAGCCCTTTCCGCTGAGACGGGGCTGCCCGTACAGACCTTGCTGTCGCGTAAGCACAAAGCGGTACGCTATCTGCGAGAGCGACTTTCCGCGCTCTATCACGACATCATGCTGCCCTAGTCAAATACCGACAAAAAATCCCCGCCGCACCGGGCTGGTGTGGCGGGGATTATCATCATTGCGATTAATCAGATAAAGCTGTCGTCGTCGTTATTGCCGCCGAAATCGTAGTCATCATCCTGATCGAGGAAACGGCTATTGTCGTCGTTGCCCTGGTCAAAGAAGCTGCGGTCGGAGGCATTGGTGAAGCTGTCCTGATCCTGAAAATCGTTGGTGAAATTCCGATCACCGGCGACATCTGAGACCTGTTCGACAGGCTGCTCAATAATGTTCACGATCTCTTGTGGCTGGGAGTGGTGGAACATACTGGTCAGCATATCGGCCAGCACGACCCCACCGGCCACCCCGGCTGCGGTTTGCAGCGCACCGGCCATAAAACCACCGGAGCGGGCTGCTGGCTGCGCATATGTGGGCGCCGCCTGTTGCTGTGGCGGCTGTTGTTGCGGCGCGCTGTTCCAGTTGTTGGCTGGCTGCTGTGGCTGGCTTTTTCCACCGCCAAACAGGCTACTCAGGAAACTGCCGCCGCCGTTTTGCTGGCTGTTTTTCAGGGAGGCCACTTCATTCTGGAGATCCTGAATCTGTGCATGAAGGCGTTTCAGCGCAGCTTCCTGAATCAGCATCGACTGGGCCATATAGTAAGGCGCAGAGGGCTGCTGGCGCACAAACTCAGCGATCATATGATCGGCCTGGCTATCCCGTGCGCCGCTTTGCTGTTCCGCCTGTTTCAGACGCTGGAAAAGCCCCTCAATAAGCCGTTGTTCTTCATTTTGCATAGCAAAAACCTCAGGAGTGCATGGAGTTGTGGCAATGGCGTGCGTGCCTGTGCAGGTATCGGTTACGCGCGCCTGTAAGAGTTATTTTAGCCGATCAAAGTTATACGAAATGACAAGCAAACGCAGAATGATGGGAAAAGAAGAAGGGGAGAGGAGCTTAAAATAAAAATGGCCGGTGTGTACCCGGCCATTTTCTCTGAAGGTGACCCGTGCTTAGAAGGTCTGCCAGTTATCGTTACTTGGGGTGGATACAGGCACGCGCTGTGTCTTCACGCTGGTTTTCTTCGCACTGCGTGTGGCGGAAACCACACCGTTGCCCAGATCAAAGCGATCGACGGTCTTGTTCAATCTTTCCGCTTCGGACTCAAGAGAGACCGCGTTGGCGGTGGCTTCCTGTACCAGCGTGGCGTTTTGTTGCGTCACGCCATCCATCTCGGTCATCGCCAGCCCGATTTGTTCAATACCACGGCTTTGTTCATCTGAGGCAACGGAGATTTCGCCCATCAGGCTGTTTACCTGCGCGACAGACTGGATGATCACGGACATAGCGTCACCGGCCTCCTGTACCTGCTCCGCACCGGTTTTGACTCGGTTGACCGATTCGCTAATCAACGCTTCAATCTCTTTTGCCGCCTGCGCACTGCGTTGCGCCAGCAGGCGTACTTCGCTGGCGACCACCGCAAAGCCACGCCCTTGCTCGCCAGCGCGAGCCGCTTCCACTGCGGCGTTCAGCGCCAGCAGGTTGGTCTGGAACGAAATACTGTTAATCACGCTGGTGATATCGGAAATTTTTTGCGAACTGTCGGTGATCCCGTGCATGGTTTTCACCACCGTTGAGGTGATGTCACCGCCTCTTTTCGCCGTTTTTTGTGCGTCCTCAGTCAGTTTGAGAGCTTCACGCACGTTCTGGGCGTTGTTTTTGACGGTAGAAGTTAACTCTTCCATGCTGGCTGCTGTTTGTTGCAAGGCTGCGGCCTGCTGCTCAGTGCGGCTCGACAATTCTTCATTACCACCGCGGATTTCACTGGTGTTGGCAAAAATGCTGGCGGAACTATCCTGGATGGTTTTTACCGTTGTATGCAGGCTTTCCTGCATTTTTTGTACATAGGGAATTAACTGCCCGGCGCAGTTACGGCCAAACGTCTCAAGCTGGCTACTTAATTTTCCTGCGGTCAGCAACTCAAGATGATTTTTTAACATCCCAAGCGGTTTAACTAGGTAATTTACTAAATAACGGTCGGTCAATAAGAGCGTCACCAGACCTGCCAGTAATGCGCTGATGAGCACTATTTTGTTATAGGACATCTGGTCTTTGGTTTTCACCAGAATGGCATCTGACTGAATCGCCTGAGTATATTTTTCAGCGGTTGCACCAAACTGCACGCTTAAAGGTGGGTAGGTTTTACGAAATAACTCGCGGAATTTATCCGGCTGATTATTTTTCGCCGCATCGTACATAGGCACAATGGCGTTAGTCAGCAACGCGTCCCAGTCATTGATCATCGCTTTTATGACGTCATCGCTCACGCCAGGATGTTGCGCATCGCGAAACTGCGCAAGCATATTCTGGCTGGTTGCCAGCGCTTTTGCGGCAGAATCCATTGTTTTGGCTGCGTTTGCTTCATCGCCGGTCTGGCGATAATCCATTGCCCGTAACATACGCGTCATGGTACGAAAATATTGGTCATTGCCTTTAACCAGCATGGCATAGGCATTCTTCTGTGACGCGTTTTGTGTGAGTAACTGATCAATTGTGGAAAAGTTATAAAAAGTAAGCAGGGTAGCCATTCCCCAAATAATACTGAAAACAACCAGTATCAGTAATATCATTTTCCTGATGGTGATATCGCGTAAAATTTGCATAGCTACCCCCGGTAACTGAATATAAAATATATTTGCAGACGAGCAGCCCGGTTGAACAGGCCTGGTGTTAAAGTTCTTATGCAATAACGCATAAAATTAAATTTCGCAGACTAATCGTTATCCTTCGAAGGGATGTTTACGACACGCGTAAAACATCGGTAAAGATATTATGTTTAGTGCTTGTAAATAATGTTCTGGTAAGGTTAATGATGGTAACATAAAATTTATATACGCTAAAGTCGTTATTGCATCCTGGCGTAGGATCACAAATCTATGATTTAAAATTCCTCTTCGGTTATGGCTGATTTTTTCTTTTTAAAATTTTGGTTAAGTTCAATTTTATCAAGAGTCGTTGGGCGGCTAATAAAATACCCCTGTGCGATATCGCACTCGAACGCTTCAAGTTGCTGTAACTGAGTGAACGTTTCTACCCCCTCGGCAGTGACCTCAAGGTTAAAATCTTTACCCAGCCCGATAATCTTCTCGACAATATTTTTTGCACTCTCAGAGTCGCCCATCGCCATAATAAAAGACTTATCGAGCTTGATGCCATCAAAAGGAAAACTCCGTAGATAATTGAGTGAGGCATAGCCAGTGCCAAAGTCATCCATCAAGAGTCTGACACCAAGGCTTTTTAATTGTTGCATGATTTTTAAAGCATTTTCTGGCTTGCTCAGGGTAGCGTTTTCAGTAACTTCAAGTTCGAGACGCGAAGCGTCAAAACCCGTTTTAGCCAGTATTGCTTTGACGCGAAGAACAATGTCGCTGGCCTTAAATTCAACTGGCGATATATTTACTGACAGGGACAGGTCTGCTGATTTATCTCTCACCTCGCGACATGCTGTTGTCAGAACCCAATCTGTTAGCGAGATAATTATTCCGGTCTCTTCAGCCAGAGGAATAAATTGGTCAGGCATAAAAAGCCCATGCGTCGGATGCTGCCAACGTACAAGTGCTTCGAGTGACGTTATCTTCTGCTGACTTATATCGTAGCGAGGCTGATATAAAAGAAATAACTGATCCTGTTTTATTGCCTCACGGAGTTCTTGCTCCAGTTCTCTGCGTTGAACAATTT
This sequence comes from Citrobacter sp. UYEF32, assembly GCF_040546205.1. Taxonomy (NCBI): domain Bacteria; kingdom Pseudomonadati; phylum Pseudomonadota; class Gammaproteobacteria; order Enterobacterales; family Enterobacteriaceae; genus Citrobacter; species Citrobacter sp. UYEF32. The sequence goes on from NZ_JBEPNI010000003.1 coordinate 417,247, forward strand.
GTTCAGCCATATCAGGTTCATAAAAAACCCAATAGGCATGCGGGTCATTTTTCGCTTTATACAGCGCGATATCAGAATAGCGGAGGAGATCGCTTGCGGTAACGGCATCTTGTGGTGCCAGGGCAATGCCCATGCTGACGTCGATAATAATCTCGTTACCACAGATATCAAAAGGACGGTTCAATTCCTCTACAATCCGCGAGCAAAAACCTTCAATATCTTCACGCTGGTTAAGGTCTGCGGCAATAATAATAAATTCATCTCCGCCCTGGCGTGTAACCAAATCAATGCTGCGCATGCAGTGGCGCAGGCGGTTAGAAGCTTCACTGAGCACCTGATCGCCCACCGTATGGCCGTAGACATCGTTAATGGTTTTGAAATCATTCAGATCGAGACTGATCATCGCCAGCGCATTTTTCGATTCGTTTTTTGATTGCAGTCTGCCGTCAAGGAACTCTTTCATCCGGACGCGGTTAGGCAGGCCGGTTAATTCGTCATGATGTGACAAATACTGAATGCGTTCGCTGGCCTCCACTTCCAGAGTGACATCTGTTGCGGTACCACGAAACCCCAATGAGCCATCAATCAGGGTGACGCGTTTCAGGGTCAAATTACAGTAGCGTTGGTTTCCCTGGGCGGAAAAATAGCTGCAATGGTTAAGGGTGAGGAAATTACCTGCATAAGGAAGATCCAGCCATTTGGTCAGTGCCGGGTTGTCCTGTGACAGAAACGCCCGCAGTGAACGGCCTATCCAGTCATCAATACGGTGACCGGTAATGACCGGAAAGCGCACAGATATCCAGGTAAGTTGTAAGAGTTCATCGGCTTCCCAGATCCAGTCTGTCGTTGTTTCCACCACGTCACGAAAACGGCGCTCGCTAATGGCGAATGCCCGGCGGCTTTGTTCCAGCAGGAATGTTTTTTCGTCATTCAGCCTTGCTTTTAAAAGCCCTTTGCGCACAAGAGAGAGCGCCAGAAGGACCGATGTGAGCATCAGCAGAACAAGAAGAGGGAGTACCCATGTGAGCAGCGTGTCACTGGGATTTTTATTGTTCCATTCAAAATAGATTTCACCCCCTGTTACTGGCCATAACAAACCCGCTGTATGTGGTGGACGGCGTATGGGTTTTGACGCAAGGAGATGCAAATCCTTAATGGCATATTCCTCACCCATAGCGGCGAGTTTTTTAGGCGTCAGTTTATCAACAAAGATCATAATCGAATGATCCGCAGGCGCTTTCGCAAGAACAGCCCTATCCTCAGTGGTAATCCAGGCCGCTGAAATCAGGATTAATTCATTATTGGCAAAAACGACGCGCGAAACGGCTGTACCGTTGTTCACTTTCAGTGCCGTGCTTAATTCTGTATTAAGGTTTTTCCCCAGCCAGTCCTCAAAAGGGACCAGGTTAAGAGTGCCACTAATGACGCTGTAGCGCGTTTCTTCTTTAGGGGAGAGTACAAACACGCCTTCGTAACCGAATTTCGAATACAGTGATTTACCCAGGTTTTGTTCATCCCACGCCCAGCTTAAGTCTATCTTGCGATGGAGATTATCCCAGGCTTCGTTCCACGCGGCGTAATCGGCAAGATGCAAACGAAGGTTTTCCTGACGATTGTCGAGCGCTTTCATTAGCAGTTGTCGGGTTTGGTGGCGGGTGTTACGCGCCAGATCATTTTCTGTCTGAATGAGCGCAAATATTGTCGTTAAAAAAATGAAGCCCATAAGCATCAGTACCAGCGTCACGGTCTGCTTCATGATGCGATGCGTATCAGGTGCAGACGCAGGAGCGTACTGGTCATCGAAAATGTTCATACTTCACCTTTTCTACGCGTTTTAATTAGCAAAATATGTTTTTCTAGTCATCTGTATTAACGGCAAGGGACAATTAAACTTTAAATAAAAATGCGTGTTTTTATACGTTCGGCTAAGTTTGTGATAGACATCATTTTTTTATGCAAGAAAAACAAAAATGTCGTTTTTAATATTAAGATAACCTTAAGGTTAAGAAATTTAATACATCATCTGGTAGTGGTTATTTTGCAACGTTTTTAACTTTATGATTTTATTGTTTTTCTTATTTTGGTGTTTTGATGTTTTCATAATGAGACTGTCTTGGTGTAATCAAATAATAACGTTAATTGCAAGTGGTTAGTCTCAAACCGTAAGAAATGCGTTTATTTTTTTCGTGATACCCGTATTGAATATGCAAAAATGAGGGTGGTATTGTCTTGTTTAAGAATACGTTATGATGATTTAAAAAGAAATGTTATAAACCCCCAGTGAAACTATGCGCATTGTTATTCATGCTTCCAATTGTCATTTTCAAGAAGGCAATGTGGCGGGGGAAGGCCTGTTATCGTGAGATAAATACCTTTCAACACACGGCGCAACACGACCGACAGATTATAAAAATCAGGGACGAAGATGATCGCCCCTGGCTTCATCATCAAGACATTAGCGATCCGGAATAATTTTTTCCGCCTTCAACGTATCAAACAGGTGGGTAAACGAATCCAGTGTGGCCCGGTAGCCGGTAAACCCGGCCTTGCGGCTTTTGCTCATGTCGGTGAAGGCTTCCATTGGGCGACCGAGGTCCGCGTCAGTGTGCCACCAGGAGGCCAGTCGGCTGATATCGGGCTCGGCAAGCGAGTAGCGGGCGGCAATCTCGCGCCATGCGGCGGCTGCCTCCTGCATCCGTCCTTCCAGCGGCATCATGGTCTGCGGATTTCCGCCAGACTCGATGCCAAAATAGGCGGCCAGGCGCGGCCACAGCCAGTTCCAGCGGAATACATCGCCATTAACCGCATTAAAATCTTCGTTTGCCGCATTCGGGCTTTGTGCCGCCCAGGCAAGTTGTTCGGCGAGCAGGTTTGCATCAGTGACATCGGAGACGCCATGCCACTGTTCCGGCGAGCCCGGGAAAATAAACGGCCAGCCTTTTTCCCGGCACAGGGTGGCGTAGACTGCCAGCGTCAGACCCATGTTCATTGCGTTACCAACCGCATAACCGATGATGGTGTGCGGACGGTGCACACTCCAGCGATAACCGTATTTTTCCGCGCCGGCAAAGATTTCATCTTCCTGAGCATAATAGAAATTATCCACGGGCTGACGACCCTGCTCTTCACGGAAAGGTGTAACCGGTACGGCGCCTTTGCCATAGGCCTCGAACGGACCAAGGTAGTGTTTTAACCCGGTAACCAGTGCGACATGCGCGCCGTTCAGGCGGTCACCCAGTGCCTCAATCACGTTTTTGACCATCGCGCCGTTGACGCGGATGTTCTCTTTTTCATTTGCCTGACGCGACCAGACGCTGAAAAACAGTGCGTCGGGCTTTATGCCCGCCAGCGCCGTATTCACCGCCTGCGGGTCCGTCAAATCGGCGATCAGACGGGTGCAGCCTTCCGGCACCGCGCCGCGCCCGCGCGACAGCCCTGAGACCTTCCAGCCTTCCTGCATCAGCTTTTGCGCCAGCGCGCGGCCAATCACCCCGCTGATGCCGACAATCAGTGCCTCTTTTTGCATTTCACTCTCCTCATGCGTAAACGTTATGAGTAGACTAATCGAGAATTTTGTTCTTATTTCTGGCATTAATTCACATCATTCCTAACCTGAGTTCATGAATCAATGCACGATCAACGACTGAAGGACATTGTCCCCTTTGTTGCCAGTATAGAAGGGGGGAGCTTTGCCGCGGCGGCGGAGCGCTTGCATGTGACCGGCTCTGCTATCAGTAAAAGCGTGAGTCGGCTGGAGGCGCGGCTGGGCTCAACGTTGCTGGAGCGGACAACCCGACGCCTGAAACTGACCGACGCCGGGCATGCGTATTACCAGACCTGTATTCGCATAATGGAAGAGCTGGCGGAGGCGGAATCGGTACTGGCGGCGCAACGCAGTATTCCGTCCGGGCGGCTGCGGCTGGCCGTGCCGAATACCTATGGCAGGCTGTGTGTCATGCCGTTATTGATTACGTTTTGCCAGCAGCATCCGGAGATAGATATCAGCATGACCTTTTCTGACCGTTTCGTGGATCTGTTTGATGAAGGGATTGATGTCGCGGTGCGGATTGGCAAAACGGCGGAGATGCCCGCATCGCTGGGGTATCGGCAACTGGGGCGAGAGAAGATGGTGTTCTGCGCTTCGCCCGCATATCTGGCGCGCGAGGGGCGCCCGGAAAGCGTCGGGGCGCTGTTGCAGCATAGGGCTATTTTGTACGAGCGCGTTGATGGCAGCAGTAAGCCGTGGCAGCTTATCACCGAGGATGGGTATCCGGACTGGCGTACCGTGCCCTACCATATGGCGCTGGGGGATGTGGATGCCCAGTTACAGGCAGTGCGTAGCGGGTTAGGCGTTGCCCAGATGCCGACATGGCTGATTCGCGATGCCCTTGCGCGTGGGGAGCTGGAGATAATTTTGCCGCATGTTCAGCCCGACGGGCTGGCATTGACGCTGGTGTGGCCGCGCCGTAAGCAGCTCTTGCCAAAGGTGGATGCGCTGCTCTGTGCGCTGAGCGGGCTGGATATCGGCGGGTGAAGTGAGGTAGGGCGGGTTGTTGTGCGGTCTGATGCCCTCACTCCGGCCCTCTCCCACAGGGAGAGGGGGCTATTTCGTGCGGCCTGAATGTTTGGTAGCCCTGATAAGGCGTTTACGCCGCCATCCGGGGAAACCAGCACCGAACCTAACCGCGATCATCCTTTGGTCCAAGGAACCAAAACGCGAAGGGCAGCGAACCGATGATGGTAAACATCAGGCTGTAGATAAACACCCACGCGCCCTGAATCACAAACATCGACACCGACCACTCGTCCATCGGCAAATTGTACTGATCCACCACGCCCTGGAAGGCGGCTTCTGAGATAACCGACACGGCGACCACAAAAACAATCGCGACGGCGATAAGGAATTTTTTACCCTCACGGGTACGCAATTTTTCCAGCATGTCAATCTCCTTATTGTTCTGTGCAGCCCGCAGGTAATGATGAATATCCATCCGGCGACGGCTGCTAACCAGATGCACTATTTCGCTGCTACGGCGAGAGCCTTTTCCACTTTCTATGCTGCGGGCTTCCCCGCCTGACCCCAGGATGGCGCTACGCGCGTATAAAAACGGCCATCATACGGTTTATAAATCGGAAGTGTATCTTATTCTCATCTCAGATGTTACCGCTGATCGACCTGGAGGAGGAGAGGTGTTTATGCGGAGAATTTGCTCATATTGATTAAATGTTAATCAAATATATTCGTAAACATGATGCAGGGCGCATTTTTTAAGCCAGGGCAGGCATAGCGTATCGGTAACTTCCAGGAGGGCACTACCATGAAAAGGTTATTAATATGTTGCCTGTTTGGTAACACGGCGGTAACGCTGGCCAAAAAAATGCAGGATGTTGCAGATGCAAACCGGTATCAGATTCAAATTAGCGGAATAGGGGCTGAGGCATTTGCCAGTGTGGCGCCTGCCTTTGATTGTTTCCTGGTGGCACCGCATATTCAATATAAAAAAGAAGAACTGAAAAAAGCGATTAAAGAAGGTCAGCATATTGAGGTTATTGCCGGCTATCCGTATGCCGCCATTGATGCAGAGAAAATATTAAAATTTGCCATCGATCGTATGGAGGAGTTGGTTGATTAATGAGTTATTGAGAAATCTTCAAATAGGGCGTGCAAAAGGGCTCAGGGATGAGCGAGCAATGTCGTCATGAGTTGCTGATGTTATCGTTTAGTTGATTTATTGTAACTTTATGAAAAATAAGTTTTTAATATACTGACTGTACCTCTTTCTGTGCATGACGCATTTCATCGTGTCTGCTCTGGCGCAACCTGTCCACCTGGTCAAACCATCGCTATTTCATATTTTCCCCGGTTTTTTACGCTACGTATATTAACCCTGTTCGCTATTACGCATTCGTGCGCTTGCAGTTGTCTTCTCGGGGCTGATACGAGTGTGTTTTCGCCGTTAAGGGGTTTCGGAATTCATTTATCGAGGGATATATGCGAGTAAAAAGACATTTCTCTCTGGGTACGCTACTGGGCACCGGCTTTGCCGCGATTATTGCTATCGGTCTGTTGGTGGCGATTTTTGGTCGTGCTGAATTGAATAACACCAGTCAACATATTGAGTTCTACGAGAAGTACCATCTGACTAATCTGCTGTCGATGCAGGCATTAAAAGACAATCTCAATAACGCCACCAAGGCGACATTCATCATGGTGTTTCAGGATGATGAAAAGAGCCAGATGGAAGAGGAAAAACTGACCGAACTGTCGATTAAACGCAACGACGAACTGGTGGCGCAGTTGCAGGCGAATGTGCAGGATACTGACGCACAGAACATGCTGAACAATTTTAAAGCCACACAGGTGGAGTACGTGAATGTTGTGCGCCAGACCGTGGGGCTAGCGAAGAATGGCCAGATGCTGGATGCCCAGTCGCTGGCGGTCGAAAAGATGCAGCCGTTACAGATTCGCCTGTTTGAAGAGATTTCCGCGATGATCCAGACCCAGCAGGCCAGCACGACCTCAGCGGCGGCGGCCTCCACCGCAAGCGCCCGCTCCGCTGGCGACGCCCTGCTGATGATTGCTGCGGTGGCGGCATTACTTGGGATCGCCATTGCCTGGCTTTTCACGCGCTACATCAAGCGACAACTGGGGGGAGAACCCGCTTATGCGCTGCAGGTCGTCCATGAAATTGCGCAGGGAAATCTGGCCACCCGGATCATGCTTGCCCCTGATGACAGCACCAGTTTGCTGGCAGGGATGGATGAGATGCGACAAAGCCTGAGCGGTATAGTCAACCAGGTGCGGGAAAGCAGTGAGTCGATCTCGGCGGGGGCAAATGGTGTGGCGGAGGGCAGTACTGACCTGAGCCAGCGTACCGAACAGCAGGCGGCCAGTTTGCAGCAGACGGCCGCATCCATGGAACAAATCGGCCAGGCGATTCGCCAGAATGCCGATACGGTGCGGGTCACCAATCAGCAGGCGGCAACGGCCAGCGAAATTGCCGCAAAAGGGGGCGAGGCGATTGAGAATATCGTGCGTACGATGGATGAGATCAGCCAAAGTTCCCGCAAAATCAGTGAGATCATTGCGGTGATTGACAGCATTACCTTCCAGACCAATATCCTCGCCCTGAACGCCGCGGTAGAGGCGGCGCGTGCTGGGGAACAGGGCCGGGGTTTCGCGGTGGTGGCGGGCGAGGTGCGTTCGCTGGCCCAGCGGTCGGCGTCTGCGGCAAAAGAGATAAAGGCCCTGATTATGGATAGCATCGAGCGTGTGGATAATGGCACGGCGCTGGTGAATCACGCGGGCGCGACCATTGGCGAACTGGTGCGGCAGTCGCACCATGTGGCGGGGATGATCGACGAGATTGGCGTGACGACGCGTGAGCAGGAATCAGGTGTCGGACAGGTGAATGAAGCGATTACCCAACTGGATAAAGTGACGCAGCAAAACGCGGCGCTGGTGGGGGCGTCAAGTACGGCGGCGGAAGATCTGCGCGATCAGGCGCAGCATCTGGTCACGCTGATGAGCGTGTTCCGTACCGTAGCCGTGTAGCTTTGGCCATACAGGGGGCGGCCGGATAGTGGCGTAAACGCCTTATCCGGGCGCGATAGCGGGTGAGGGACCTACTCCTCACCCGATTGATGATAGCGACGCCATGCGCCCGGCGGCATACTGTATTTGCGGGTAAAAACCCGGGTAAAAGTTTGCTGGGAGTCGAAGCCGTAGCGGGTGGAGATGGTGATGATCGACTCCTTTGTCACGCTCAGGTCGTGGGCGGCGCCTTCCAGCTTTTTGTTGCGAATATACACACCTAAAGGAATATCAATAATCTGATGAAAGAGGCGCTGTAAATGCCATTTGGAATAACCTGCCCGGTGGGCAACATCATTAATCCGTAAAGGTTTGTCAATATTATTATCAATCCATGTCTGAATATCGAGGATAACCGATTTTTGCATGGCCATAATATATGCCCCTCTTTGCTAAATATGAATGCGCGTCGTCTCTTTGAACAGCAAGAAAAAGCGCAACATAATTGCCCGACGTATTACCCAGGAAGCTGAGTTTAAATCAGCGTGGCTGTCGTTAGCGTGACGTGAAAATGACATTCCTGTCAGGTTTGTGAACAACGCGGCGGGTGGCAAGCCCTGGCGGGTGATCGATGAATAAATGCTGAAAATACTGACGAACCATTCTTATATTTGTCGTATTTCAGAGGTGCGAACAAACCCTGATAATAAGAATATTTAAAGGATAAATTAAAATAAATGTATATTTTTGTTATCTGACGCATCTGTTATTTTGGCGTCAGTGAATTGACAGCCAGCCTTTCTAAAATCATTCATGTCAGCGGATATTCCTGACTATTCTCTTTGCGAGGTGGAAACATGAAGATGACGAAAGGCATTATGACCGCAATGATAGTTGGCCTGTTTTCCGCCGGTGCGCTGGCGGCGGTCCCTGTAGAGTCTGGTAGCGGTCTGCAAAAAATGGGTTCGGTCTCGGCATCGGGCACGACAACGCTGTCTGGTTTGCATGAGGAGCTGGCGCAAAAAGCCGAAGCGGCGGGAGCAAGCTCGTATCGCATCGTGGCGGCCGGGGGCGAAAACCAGATGCACGGCGTGGCGGTTATCTACAAATAAGTCGAAAAACAGGAGGCTTAGCCTCCTGTTTGCTTTTCTGTTCAGGCGTTTTTGAACTGTGTCTGCTCATCAAGCGCCGGTTTGTCACCTGGCGCAACAGTATCTGTTTTACCGATTGCCAGTGACAGACCAAAAGTATTGCTGCCGTTTTCACTCCGAACAAACACATCGCCACGGTGCATCAATGCGACCGCACGAACAATGGATAAACCCAGACCATGATGCGTATCGCTACGCGTGCGGGACGAGTCGATACGATAAAAACGCTCAAACAGGCGATCCAGATGTTCTGCGGCGATCGGTTCACCCACGTTGGCGACGGCTATGATCGCATGCTCATGCCGCTGGCGAATGGAAACGGTGACCGTGGTATTCGGTTTTGCATGGCGAGCCCCGTTTTCCAGCAGGTTTGCCAGTGAACGGTGGAACAGCCGACGGTCGATACAGGCAATGATATCGCCTTCCACGTTGATAGTGAGGTTCTTCTCGGCAAAGGAGGGTTCGACATATTCGGCGGTTTTCCACGCCTCCTCGCGCAGCGATACCTCGGTAAGCTGGGTGGCATGTTCCCCGGCCTGGGCATGTGAGAGAAAGAGCATGTCATTGACAATCGAGGTCATACGCGCCAGTTCTTCCAGATTGGATTCCAGTAAATCTTCCAGATCACTGACGGAACGTTCGCGGGATAATCCCAGTTGTGTCTGGCCTATCAGGTTAGTCAGCGGTGTGCGCAGCTCGTGGGCGACGTCAGCGTTGAAACTTTCCAGTTGCCGCCAGGCCACTTCCTGGCGTTCCAGCACACCGTTGAATGCTTCCGCCAGCGTTTGCAGTTCATCCGGCAGGGTTGTGGTGTCGAGGCGCTGTCCGTGATCGCCGGGGGCAAGTTTGTGCGCCTGCTCGCTCATTGTATTCACCGGGCGCATTCCAAACCGTGCAATCATAAAACCTAATACGGCAACCAGTATCACCCCAAGGGCGGTGATCAGCAGCAGCGTGCGGGTGAACTCTTCCAGCGTGCCCATATAAGGCGTGGAATCGATGGCAATCACGTAGCGGATCGCCGGACGTTCCCCCCGCGCCGGAATTAATTTGATCAGGATAAAGAGCGAACAGGACTCTTTCGTGGCGCCCGGCGCTTCGCTAAATCCGTCGGCGAGTGTCGTCCAGTTGACCCCTTGCGGTGGCTCGCCGCCCACCTGAAAGCGGGGATCATCGCTGAGAACCCAGTACTGTACGCGTCCGCCTTCCGCCGTGGTCATATCGGCGAGTTTGGTGGCGAGCATTTGCCAACTGTGCAGCGTGGTGCGCGATAGCAGCCACGGCTCCATCAGCGATTCCCTGAAAAGCAGCTCGTTGTGCATCTGTTTTTGTAAGGATTCATGCAGAGTGCTGCGCAGCAGAAAACCGATCGCCGAGACGATAAGCACGGAGGCGAGGGCAAACATTAATGCAAGGCGTCCTGAAATCGAACGTTTGAGCATAGACTGACTCTATTTAGCGGGGCTCTCGGGCCGGGTTTCAAGGACATATCCCATGCCCCGGACGGTATGCAGCAGTTTTACGGGGTAGGGGGCGTCCACTTTGGCCCGCAGGCGTTTAATCGCCACCTCCACAACGTTGGCATCGCTGTCAAAATTCATATCCCACACCTGTTCCGCAATCATCATTTTGGAGAGGATTTCACCTTTATGGCGGGCGAGCAGGCTTAATAGGGCAAACTCTTTGGCTGTCAGCTCAAGACGGTCTCCGGCGCGTGAGACGCGACGGGCGAGCAGGTCGAGATGTAAATCATGGATCTGCAACTGCGTGGTGTCAGCGCCATCACTGGATCGGCGGCGCAACAAGGCCTGAATACGGGCGACCAGTTCAATCAGGGAAAACGGTTTGGGAAGATAATCGTCTGCCCCCTGACGCAGCCCTTTAACCCGTTCATCGACGGAGCCACGGGCAGAAAGCATCAGCACCGGTGTGTTTTTACTGGCACGTAACCCTTTTAGCACGCTGTAACCGTCAAGACCTGGCAGCATGACGTCGAGAATGATGGCGTCATAGTCAAATTCAACCGCCAGGTGCAAACCTTCTGTACCGCTGGCGGCGACGTCAACGGTAAAACCCAGCTCGCTGAGCGCACGATAAATATATGACGAGGTTTTTTCCTCGTCTTCGACCAGCAGAAGTCGCATTGTGCTCTTCCTTTGTCGCAAAGGACAAATGTGATGATGCTGGGGATTTTATCGCGTTATTGCCAACACCTGGCTGACATTTTACTGACATTTTTGTCAGCTTGCGCCAGAGGAAATCGACGAAGACGGAGAGCGATAAATTGCAAAATATCAATCTGCGGACAATCAACAATAAATTGGGTTATCGGACGGTTTGCATTTTTGGTATAACAACTTTCTATTCTTGTCAGACCTCTGCCAGACAGTAGAGGTTATCCATGTTGAGGACACGTTATGGCCTCGTCTGAGACAACCCAGACGCAAACGCCACGGGAAAAAGTGACCCGTTCCGGGCGGATTTCCGGGTTGGCATTGCTGGTCGCCAGCGCGTTTTTTATGGAGTTTCTTGATGGCACGGTGATTGCGACTGCCCTGCCGGACATGGCGAAAGCCTTTGGTGTTTCCGCTATCGATTTGAATATCGGTATTAGCGCCTATTTGTTGACGCTGGCGATGCTGATTCCGGCCAGCGGCTGGGTGGCGGAACGCTTTGGCGCACGGACGGTTTTTAGCCTGGCGCTGCTGATTTTTACCGTGGCATCTTTGCTTTGCGGCCTGACAAATAACGTCACCGGGTTTGTGCTGATGCGCATCCTGCAAGGGGTGGGGGGCGCAATGATGGTGCCGGTAGGGCGTCTCGTTGTTTTGCGTACCACGCCGAAAGAACAGTTGATTAAAGCCATCGCCACTTTGACCTGGCCTGCGCTGGTCGCGCCGATTATTGGTCCGCCGCTGGGGGGCTTTATTACCACCTATGCGAGCTGGCACTGGATCTTTTTCCTCAATGTGCCGCTGGGGCTGGTGGCTATCGTTCTGGCCTTGAAAATGATGCCGGGACTATCGGCTGATGAAAAACGTCCGTTCGATGTAGTGGGTTTTATCGCCACAGGGCTGACCATGCTGTGTCTGGTGGCGGGGCTTGAGATGTTGAGCCAGCAGCATATGAGTATGGTTAGCGCCGGGGCGACGCTCGCCGTTGGTCTGCTGGCGCTGGTGTGGAGTATTCATCACTTGCGCCGTGCGCCTGCGCCGCTGATTGGCCTGAGTTCGCTGTCGGTACACTCTTTCCGCGTTACGATGCGCGGCGGGTTTATTCTCCGCGCCACTATCAGTTCCGCGCCCTTTATGTTGCCCCTGATGTTTCAGGTGGGCTTCGGGATGAGCGCGTTTGAGGCCGGGTCGCTGGTGCTGGCGGTCTTTGCCGGTAACCTGGCGATGAAGCCTGCCACGACGCCGCTGATTCACCGTTTCGGTTTTAAAAAGCTGTTGATTGGCAACGGTGTTGTCTGCGTGTTGTCGCTGTTTTTCTGCGCTTTTTTAGCGCCAAATTCACCGCAGATGCTTACCCTCGCGCTGTTGTTTATCGGTGGGTTGAGCCGCTCAATGCAGTTTACCGGCATCAGTTCGCTGGCATTTGCCGAGGTACCGGCGGCAGAGATGAGCTCCGCGAACACCCTTTTTAGTACCTCGTTGCAACTGGCTAACGGCCTGGGGGTAACGCTGGGGGCGCTGAGTATTCGCGCAGGCGCGCTCATCACCGACAATCTGGGGTATGGCGATATTCAGGGGATGGCCTTTAAGCTGGGGTTTGTGATGATTGCGCTTATTACGGCGGTTGGGCTGTATGACATGACGCGCCTTGAAAGCGGGGCGGGGCGAAATGTTTCGCAGAAACCGAAGAAATAAAGAGAGGGGCAAACAGCCCCTCGCAGGCGCATCCATTGATCGTGAGTGAAAAATCTTTACCGGGTGCTTCATAGATCTCGCTAGCGACCGGGCCCGTTTCAGTTTTTTCTGCGTTGTTATCGTTACAGCGAATTAGTAAAACGTTAACATTTACTGTATCAATGATAGTGAGTTTAGCGCTTCGCTGAAACGTGTAGTCAGGCGTCAACACCACTTTGCCCTTGCTGTCCGGGCGGTTTTTGGACATGCGGATAACATTCATGAACGATAAAAAAAAGCCGTCGCCTCTCCAGGATGTGGATGTACAGCATCTGTATGATTTATTGAATCAAAATTCGGATTGGGTATGGGAAGTGGATGCGCAAGGACGTTATACCTGGGCCTCCGATGTGGTCACCAGCTTGCTCGGTTATCCCCCGAGTGAAGTCATTGGTAAGACGCCATTCGATTTTATGCCCCCCGGCGAGGCCGAACGCGTTGGACGCGCTTTTATGGAGATCGTGCAAGAGAAAAGGGCTTTTTCAGGTCTGGTGAATCGTAACCAGCGTGCCGATGGGCGCATTGTGGTACTGGAAACCAGCGGCGTTCCCCTTTTTGATGAAAACGGTGAATTACGCGGCTATCGGGGTGTGGATCGTAATATCTCGACCCTTGGCGAGCGCGTACTGCAACTGGAAACTATCTACGACACCACCCCCGTGGCGCTGTGTATGATTGACCGTCATGGCCGCCTGGTGATGTCGAATAAAGCGATGAACCATCTGCTGCATAATGACGGGCATGAGCTTGCGGAGAGCTATCTTTCCGAGCATATGCCAGAGTTCTGGCATCTTTTCGAGGAAGATTTTGCGCTGGCAGACATGGGCGAGGCCATTCCCCGTCGTGAAATGATCTGGCATGACCGCTGCTACGATGCGCAATCTATTGCTGTGACAGATGCGAGCAGTAATGTTGTGGGGCTGTCGATTACCTGGGTGGATATCACCGCGCGTCGTCAGGCTGAACAAAAACTGGCGGGCGCGAACCTGGTGTTACAGCGGCATGCTCAGCATGATCACCTGACCGGCTTGTTTAATCGCCGGTATATGGATGAGTGCCTGCTGACGGAAGTCACACGTTCTTATCACGGCCACTTTCCGCTCTCGATCTGTCTGGTGGATATCGACTTTTTTAAACTCTATAACGACAGCCAGGGACATCAGGCGGGCGATGAATGCCTGCAAATCGTGGCGAAGGCGCTGGTTACTTCCCTGGTTCACCCGGATGCCAATGTCAGCCGCTATGGTGGGGAAGAGTTTCTGGTGATATTACCGGATACCAATAAATCGGCTGCGTTATCGATTGCCGAGCGTCTGCGTAAGCAAATCAACGCGCTGAAATTGCCGCATGCCGCAAGCCCGATGGGTTTCTTAACGATCAGCATTGGTGTGGCAACGCTCGATTGTGAGAGCATCTTTTCTGAGGACAAGCCGCAACATATGATTGCCAGCGCGCTGATCGGTAAAGCCGATACTGCGCTGTACGCGGCGAAAAAGCAGGGACGTAATCGGGTTGTTGCTGCGGAGACACATGCAGGGTGAGTCGATACCGATCAACGGTTCAAAAAATACCCCTTCTGAAGATAAATCCATGGCTTCAGAAGGGGAGACCATATGGCCATTCGTTACAAAAGCCTCTTAAAAATAATTAGCGTGATTATAAAAGCCATATGTATAAATATTTTTCATGGATAATGATGATGAGCACTAATCTCTTATAAAAAGTGTGGCTTCTGCGTGTTGCGGGAAAAGGGGAGTGGTCAGACCCGGAATAGTGTAGAAAAAACCTCCACCCGCAGGTGGAGGAAACGAGACGCAGAGCTTAGATATCATCCGGTGTGGCATGCACTACGCGTTCGAGTGCACTTCGGTAAATTTCCAGTTTTGCCATATCTTTTTCGGTTTCCAGCCTGACCAGCAACTCCAGAATAATGTCCTTATTTGTGGCCATGGATTTACGGGCCAATAGCGCTGTACGGATCCCGGCAATAATCTGCTGCCCGGTATCGTTAGTGTCCAGATGCGGGGCTGCGGGGGATTCAATATCCATTTCATGAACGCTCATCAACAAATGCACCTGTCAAAAAGAGGCTGATTACTTTCCCGATGATGGCGGGAGTGTTTCGTTTTGCCAGATAAAAGTAGACAGGGAAGGGTATCTTTACAAATGGGAACACTATAAAAATGCAGTTAATTTTCATCTATTAATATAACGTGAAGTTATATATAGTGCGGTGTTGTTGAAAGCATATATAACTTATTGTTAATAAAAGAAAAGCATCCATAGCGGCAACTATGGATGCTTTGACGAAAACCGTTTGCTGCGCTTTCGTTTACTGAGCGCTGGCCAGTTCGGTGTTTGGATCTTTAGTTATCGGGCCTTGCACCGGCAGACATGGACTGGTGAACTGCTGGATATGGCTGGTCTGGGCATCGCTCTTCGTTGGCGCCAGCATATAGTTCACTTTACAGCTTGCATCGGTGCTATTGCCCCATTTGACCAACAGCGTGCCTTTGTCTTCCTTGACGCGGGCATAGATTGCCCCGGTCTGGTTTACGACCCCGATAGAGGTATTGTTTTCATCAAGAACCTCTGCCCCGAAAGGTAAGTTTTCGCCGCCAAAAGAGGTGGCAATCAGTACCGGTGTCCCTTTGTTGGTGTTGAATTTCACTTTCACTACAGCGCCCGCACGCGGCGCGATTCGTTGCGCCGTATTATCAAATTCTACGTCCAGTGACGAACCTTCCGGGTCAATGGCGACCTGGTTCATCTGATACGCAGACAACGACGGGAAGAGGGCATAACCGAAGCTGTCGACGCTAGTACCTGCGTAACCGCTAAGTTTGGCGCCTTTCGCGTTTTTCGCTTCCACCAGCGCATAGGTGTCACTGTTATAAGGGGTAAAGGTCACCCCGCCGGAGTGTGCTACCAGAGCGCCAGATAAACCCAGCGACATACTGTGGTAACCACTGCCTGTGCTATAACCACCATTCACCGTCGCTATGCTGCCTGTCATACCGCCGCTGATGTTACCTGATGTGCCGCCCTGGTCGTGTGAGGCGGTAAGGTTATAGTTATATTTGCCGTCTTTGCCCATAGAGCCAGACAACATGGCCTGCTCAGACTTGCCGCCATTGTTATCCTGGTTGTAGTTCAGGCTGAAATAAGGCGCCTGCGTTTCCCAGCTTTCCCAGAGAGGGAAAGAGACGTTAAAGTACCAGGATGTCTGATCACGTCCGTCGTTGGTTTTACTGCGACCAACGTTGATGCTGTAATTCATCCGCTTCCAGTTATTGGAGTAGCCTATCTGGTACTGTTTGTTATAGCCCTTCTTGTCACTGTTCCAATAGTTTTCCAGCGTGGCACTGACGAACAGGCTGCCCCATTTTTCGGGTAATCCCTGGTTAAAGCTCACGTTAAAACGGTTTTTCGAGCGCCAGATGCTATTGGGATCGTAGCCGTTTGCCACCACTTCGCGGGTTTGTAAGGCGGTTAAAAGTTCCATATAGCCTGCCGTTGAGTAGCGGTAGGCGGCAAGGGTTACGTTACTGTTGGTTTCACTGAACAGTTTGCTGTAGCTAATACGGTAGCTCTGGCCGGTTTTCTTGCCGCCAGCCCGGTTACCCAACTGGCTGATAGCATGGGTGGCATCAACGCTGATGGCCCCCGCTATGCTGCCTGTCGCCAGCCCAAGCTGATAAGCCTGATAATGCTCGCTTACTTGTGCCCCGGTATAGCCAGTGAAAATATTCGTCAGGCCGCGCGTATAGGTGGCTTCATAGAACATGGGGTCATCAGAGACGCCAGCGTTGCGCAATTTGCCCGCAGTGACGCTATAGCGCTGGGAGCCGGGGCGCAGCAACTGAGCGACAGAGGCGTAGGCAATGGTGTATTGCTGAGTGCTGCCGTCGGCTTCCTGTATGGTGACTTCCAGATCGCCGCCGTAACCTGCAGGGTAGAGATCGTTAATAACGAAGGCACCGGGGGTGACGGTCGTTTCATAGATAATATTGCCTAGCTGTTTAACGGTGACTTTGGCATTGGTTTTGGCCACACCGCGAATATCCGGTGCGTAACCGCGCTGTGATTCCGGAAGCATACGTTCGTCACTGGCGATTTGCGCGCCTGTGAAGGGCAATGAGCTGAACAGTTGCCCGGTAGTGTTATATTCACCAACAACCGCACGGCCGCGAATAGCATTAATGTCACGCTGTAAGTAGCTATTGGAGACCTGGTATTCGCCGCCCATGCCATCCTGCCAACTGTAAGAGCCGTTGTGGCGGAAGTACCAGGCACCGATATTTAACCCGGCATTAAGCGAGGCATAGACAGAACGGTTGTTGCCACCGTTGCTGTATTTTGAATCGTAGGCGTTTGCATAGTAGCCGAAGAGGAGCGCCGGAACGCCGCTATCCCACAGTTCCGGGTTGACCGTACCGCGGGCAATACGGTTGACGTACACCTGCGGTACCTCGATGTAAAGCTCCTGCTTGTTACTGTCAAATTCGAACTTGGCCTCTGGAATAATTTTTTCCAGATTGGCGCAAGTTGCCGGGGTCGCGAGCGCCTGGCGCATTTCAGACGGCAGATTGTCTTCGTTAAAGTTGATAAGCTCAATCAGGCGCGGTGTCAGGCACGGGTAAACTTGCCGGTCGTCGTCGGCTTTGAATTCCACCTCTTCATTGGCCGCTTCTGCGCCGTTGATAAAGATACTCACCCGATAGATACCGGGCGAGGCGCTGGAACCAAAGGAGAAACGGCTCAGATCGACTTTACTGCCGCTATCCAGACGTAACAGGTCGGATTCAAATTCCACAACGTTGCGTCGTGCATAGTCGCGGGGTTTATCGTCTTGCGCTTCCGCAATACCGACCGGAAACGCCATCATTAACATTAAAGCCAGTGGCGATAACCGAGCCTTAAACAATAATGGATGATAGCGTACGGTGGATATTTTCATAATAACTCCCGAAAAGTCTTCGTCCCTGAATGTATTTTTATTTTTGTGATAAAAACATTCTTCGTTAATTATTTTTTGTCGCGGGTGTTATGGTTTGGCTTTAAATTCGTTATAGCCGCCATAATCGTTCACCGTGGTATAACTCAGTTGATTGATACTGGTTATTGAGCTGTCCTGAATTTCATGGAACTCCGTGGCGCCGGGCGCAATCATTTTGCCTTTGGTGGCCATTTTTTTACCGCCAGAGGTAAATATAATATTGACCAGGGAAACGTAGAATTTCGATGGATTGGTCACTTCTACGCCGCCGCTTTTCATTTTCCAGTGCAGCGTTTCCATTGCGTCCGCTGCTGAACCAGGAAGATCATTCGGACGGTAGAACAATTTTATACGTGAACGAAAAGCAATATTAAGCTTACTTTTCTCGTCCATGTCTTTAGCTTTTGCCGGGACTTCCAGCACGTTTAAGTAAAATACAGACTCGCGGTCTGTTGGCATTGTCGCCGAGCCCAAGTAACTGATACGCAAGGTTTGCGCTTTACCTGCGTCAATGCGATTAATAGGCGGCGTCAAAATAAAAGGGGTGTTTTGACTGGCGGCATCATCCGGGTTTCCGCTATCAATCCAGCTTTGTATTAATACCGGGTTATTATTTTGATTGGATACCGTCACCGTGACTTCTTTTTTTCCGGCTGGGTAAACTACGCGGGTGCCGTCAAGCACAATACTGGCCAGGGCCATATTGCCGAGACCCGTCATCAATATTGCCCCTAGTGCAACGGAGATAATTTTGGCGTAATAAGACATATCCAGTTCCTTTGGAAAAAAGGGGGGAAGCCCCCCCTGTGTTTAATTATTCGTAAGCTAACTCATAAACGGCAACACCTTTCACGAGACCCGCTGTCGCCGCTGCAGAACCGTTGTTTTTGTATTGCACGTGATACTGCATCTTGGCCGTAGTGGAATTTGCAAGGACGGAGGTATATTTATAACCAGTATCGCTAATAGCTTTACCCAACGGTACTGCAGTTTTAGTGCCCGCTACTGCCTCATGCAGCAGTTCAAGGCCAACGTTGGTTGCTGCTGTTGCGCCTGTTTCCAGGTTTTTCAGCGTTGAAGTGGTGGTGTCGATGTTGGTGGAGTTATCCGGGAAGTACGCGGTCACGCCAAACGCGGTTGCGGCAGAAGTACAACCGGTCAGATCTAATGAGAACGGAGTTTGACCAGCGGTATTGTTTGTCGCAGCCAGCGCGCTTTTCGGTACAGTTGGCAGTGTTACGGTGCCGGTAGCACTGGAGCCGCCATTCAGTACAACCTGGCAGGTCTGGTCAGAGACTTTACCGGTAAAGGTAATGGTACCGCCAGTTGCTGCATTTGCGACATTCGCCAGAGACATTGCGGAGGCAATAGAGGCGACTAACAGAATCTTTTTCATAAATATTCCCTTTGATATGAACTTACTCGTTGTGAATGATAATTATCAGCAATAATTACCGCTGCGTAATTATCAATTTCTTATTAAGTACTTCAGGATGAATAACTGCGATATCCTTTTTCTACCTAATGCTTTCCCTACTTTCCAATTATGTATTTATGGAATGGTTTTGTACTGCAAAAATTATTTATAATACAACTCGTAAATGGCAATACCCGTCACTTTACCGGATTTTACTGAGCCAGAACCACCGGTGTTAATATATCTTACGGCATAATTCATTGTGGCTGAGGTTGTATTCGCAGCTATGGTTTGATAATCATATTGACCAAATGACCAGCCTAAGGGTATTGTTTTTTCGGTTCCATTTGGTGTGTATAGTAACTGGAGGCTAACGCCGGTGGCAGCGGTTGCCCCCGTTTCCTTATTAACCAGTTTTTGATTGTATATATTCTCATTATTAGGAAAATATGCTGTTACTCCAAATGCGGTTGTGCTGGCCTTACAGCCGGTTAATTTCAGCGTAAACGGGGTTTTACCCGCCGTCGAATTAAGATTAGGCAGGTCTGTTTTAGATACCGTACGAAGCGTTACAGTACCACTCGCACTGCTTCCATCATTCAGCGTAACCTGGCAGGTCTGATCGTTGAGTTTGCCGCTAAAATTTACCGTACCGTTGGTGGCGGCATTGCCGGCATTTACCAGAGATATTGCCGCAGTGACTGATGCCACTAAAAGTAATTTTTTCATCGATAACCTCTTCGATATGTTCCTGTCGTTTTAAATGATCATCGGTTATGCGTTTTATCTTTTGGTTATTGATAGGCTAATTCGTAAATGGCGATGCCTTTAACTTTACCTGCTATTGCAGGGACACTATATGTATTTACATACTGTACGGCATAGTACAATGTCGCGGATGTTGCATTGGCGGCCACACTGGTGTATTTGTAACTGGCATCAGTGGCTGGTTTTCCTATTTGTACCGCAGTCTCGGTCGCGCCAATTTTTTGAAGTATCTGAAGATTGACATAACTGGCCGCTGTTGCTCCTGCTTCTTGGTTAAATAATGTACCTGTGTTTCCACTTGAATATTGATTAGATGGAAAATACGCAGTTACACCAAACGCTGTTGTGCTGGCTTTACAACCGGTTAATTTTAATGTAAACGGTGTCTTACCGGCTGCACTTCCTGGAGTCAGTTTTTCTTTTGGTACTGTGGGCAATTCTACCGTTCCGCTTGCACTGCCACTGTTGTTCAATGCAACCTGGCAGGTCTGGTCGTTGAGTTTACCGCTAAAATTTACCGTGCCGCTGGTGGCTGCATTAGCAGCATTTACCAGATATATTGCCGCAGTGACTGATGCCGCTAAAAGTAATTTTTTCATCGATATTCTCTTCGATATGTTCCTGTCGTTTTAAATGATCATCGGTTATGCGTTTTATCTTTTGGTTATTGATAGGCTAATTCGTAAATGGCGATACCTTTGACTTTACCGGCTGTTACGGGAGAACTGCCCGTACTACGGTAGTTAATGTAATTTACGTTGTATTCAAGGGTCGCAGACGTTGCATTGGCGGCAACGGTAGTATATTGGTAGCTGGAATCAGTAATGGATTTTCCTAAATTGATCTGCTTCTCGGTAGTGCCGTCTTTTTTATATATTGTAAGCATAACCCCATCGGCTGCCGTTGAGCTGGTTTCCATATTTTTCAGGAAGCCATAAGCAGAGGTGGTTTGTATATATGTACTATTAGGGAAATAAGCCAATACACCAAATGATGTTGTGCTGGCCTTACAGCCGGTTAACTTTAATGTAAACGGTGTCTTACCAGCCTGAGCATACCTCGTGGCGAGCTTTTCTTTTGGCACCGTTGGCAATGTCACCGTACCGCTTGCACTGCTACTGTTGTTCAGTACAACCTGACAGGTCTGGTCGTTGAGTTTACCGTTAAAGTTTACCGTACCGCTGGTAGCTGCAATGGCGGTATTTACCAGAGATATTGCTGCTGTGACAGACGCCACTAAAAGTAATTTTTTCATCACTATTCCCTTTGGTATATTACTATTCCGTAAGTTAATTATTAGAGATACGTTTTCTACTGGTTATTGATACGCTAATTCGTAAACAGCTATGCCTTTAACCTTACCCGCTTTTATTGCCCCAGTCGTATCGTTAACATATGCTACGTTGTACCTTAGAGTCGCTGACGTTGTGCCGACGGCAATGGTGGTGTATCGATAGTTTGGATTAGTGAGGGGGAGTCCCACATTGATCCTCTTCTCGCTACTCCCGATTATTTGATTTATTGTAAGAGCGACACCCTCTGCCGCCGTTGCGCCTGTTTCAATATTTCTCAGGACACCATAATTAACTGAATTTGTTGTATCTGTATACGCCGTTGGCGGAAAATAGGCTAATACGCCGAATTCAGTTGAGCTGGCCTTGCAGCCAGATAATGTTAACGTAAACGCTGTCTTACCTGTCGAATCATACTTGTTAGGAATACTTTCTTTCGGTACTGTTGGTAATGTCACTATGCCGCTTGCACTGCTTCCGTTGTTCAGTACAACCTGGCAGGTCTGATCGTTGAGCTTACCGCTAAAGTTTACCGTACCGTTGGTGGCGGCATTCGCAATGTTTATCAAAGATATTGCTGTTATGACTACCGGCGCTAAAAATAAGCTCTTCATCGATATTCCCTTTGATTTAACCCTGTCCATTAGTTAATCATTGATGATACTTTCGGGTAATAGTTTTATTTTAAGCTGTGATGTTTTCTACTCAATCATTCTGTTCATGGATGATTCAAAGGTCTTTGTACGCTGTAATGGATACTCTGCGCCGTTTTTAGAGAACTGCCTGCGCTTACAGTAGAGTTCCATCACCATTTCGTTAGCGATCATGTAGCCTTTGCCGGTAATACGCATAATAAAGTTATCCGGCAGACCAACCAGCGCCAATTTATTTTTCAGATTATGCATCACCTGCCACAAACGCTGGCTGGAACAGCTCAGCCCGTTATTTTCCCAGACCTGGATTTGCAGGGTTTTATCCGGGACAATTTCACCAACGGCATGTGCCAACAGGTACTCCAGCAGGTTTGCCATGGTTGGTCTGAGGTATTCAACCGCTTTTCCCGGTGTTTCGGGGAGCAGTAGACATCTTTTAAACGGCAGGAACTCAACTTCGTTGCGTTCGCCAAGACGATATCCATACACTGTGAGTTTGACCATTGTCCTTAATCTTCCTTCTCATCCTGGAAGGGCTGATTAAGACTGACTGGCGCTCCTGCCTGCTTAATCATAATTCTTCTCTGTGTTGCTGACGGGGTGAATGTTATTGATTTTTCCGTTCGTTAATCAACTTTATTTCATTAAACCATAGAATCAAGGTGGAATACTAAGTTATTGACTCTTTCTAGTGTAAAATTTTATTTATCTTGTAACAAGTGAAGCTTTATATGGCGAGATTGATTTTAATCGTGTCTGAACTCACAAAATCTTCATCCTTTTATACTAAAATAATTATCCTGTTTTTTAGCCTATTAATGGATTTTAATTCGAATTGTTTTGTTTGCGTTAATAATTAAATAGGGTAAATAAATGGAGATTATATTGGTATTCAATGTATTGATGTGTTGAATATATTTCAGGGGCAGTAAAGAATAGCGATTCCCGTAATAATTAGGAAGCGAAAACAGAGTGAATAGCATTTTTGATCCATTAGTGTGAATAGAAGTTGTACATCTATTTATTAATGAAATAGAAACGAGCGTTGTGGGAGTGGAAAAGAGGTGGGTTTGTAAAACATGTTTCAATGCGAACTGCTTACAAACCCGGGGAAGTTAGCTGGTAATTCCCGTTGGGATATCATCTGCCCACTGTGTTGCCGTGGTGATCAATTCAGCCACCACGCTGCGGTTGAAGCCGAGCCGATGGCCCAGCGCGCTGACATCTTCCCATTTATGGTTTTCATACAGTTGCGCCAGGTGCAGATAAGGATAGAGCGGGCCACGTTTCTCTTTAAGCGCCATCATTACATTGCTCGAGACGTCAATCTGGCCAATCAAATCCGCCATCGGCATTTCGAAAATATCGTCCAGTTGCGAGAACAGGCCCACAATAAAGGCATCGTCCGATGAATGACGGCTGATGGAACGGGCGGCAGCCAGCTCGCAGAACTTTCCGCGAATCAGGCAGCGGTGGTAGATTTCATCGGTCTTGCCGACATTCACCGACGTCAGGCAAGCCACCAGCACGAACCGGCGTAGCTCATTGGCGCCAAGATAAAAGATGATGTCTTTGAGCGACTGGCTGCGAAAGTTTTTAATGCCGCGCGCGTTGAAGACGATGTTCTGCGCATAACGCATCAGCTTGAAAGAGAGCGCAAGGTCCTGTTTTAGCAGCGCTTCGATTCTGGCGAAGTCCGGTGAGTCAGTGTTCACTTCCTTCATCAGCTTTAAGGTTACGGACTGATTCTGGATAAGCTTGTTGTTAGCGTGAATGACCGGCTTGCTGAAAAAGTGCCCCTGAAAGAGGGTGCAGCCGAGGTTGCGGTAGCACTCATACTCTTCCTGCGTTTCAACCTTCTCGGCCAGAAAGACTGTGCCCTTGAGCAGCTCGGCTTTGCTTTCAATGTACTCTTTGATCTCTTCCGGCGTGCTCATGCGCACATCAAATTTGATGATGCTGACATAGGGCAGAAAATCGTTCCATGTATCGCCGAGTTCGAAATCGTCCAGGGCGATACGAAAACCGTGCTGATAAAGCTGTTTTACGGTCTTAAGCAGGCGTGGCGTGGGTTCAGCCGTTTCGAGTATTTCCACAATCACGCGATCTTTGGGCAAGGTCTCCGCCATGCCCTGTATTAACAGTTCATAGGGGAAGTTAACGAAGATCGCGCTGTATTCCTTGAGACGGCCCAGCGGCGCACCAAGAAATTGTTCTACGATAATTTGGGCAGTGGCATATTCCGGAGTAACGTCGGGAAACCGGTTCGTCATGCTGTCTCTGAACAACAGCTCATAACCGACTGTGTTCATATTTTCGTCAAAAATCGCCTGGCGGGCGACAAAAGAAAACATTGGATACTCCATACAGATGCCTGTAGATATCAAAACCCGGTTAAACAGGTATGTAACCGGTTAATCCCCCAGCATTTTCTCTTACCGATGAAAGGGAAGCCTGGACGAAAATGGCAAAGACGCATGTGGGTCTTACAGAAGGCAGTATCTTTTGTAAACTTCTTAGGGACTTAAGTCAAATCCCATCTACGTTTACAGGGCATTATTGAACCGGTTTTCTGAAAAAATGTTCAGTTCGCTAAAAAAATAACCCGATTGCCTGCAACCGGGTTTTTAATGAGGGGAACCCGGTTATGACCGGGAGACAACTCCGGCTTTTTCCAGCATAGCGTGTAACAAGACATTTGCCCCGGCCGTGACCTGTTCCGGCGCGGAATATTCTATCTCATTGTGACTGATGCCATCTTTGCAGGGAATAAAAATCATGCCAGCAGGTGCGAGCATACTCATATACACCGCGTCATGTCCGGCGCCTGAGACAATATCCATAGAAGAGTAGCCTAATTTTTGCGCTGCCCGTCGTACGGCCTCTTTACAATCCGGGTGGAAAGGCGCGGCAGGGTAGTGGGAGACCTGTTGCAGCGCTACGCTCAGCCCGGTTTGTTGTTCAATCTGCGCAATGTAGGCTTTTAAGGCCGCATCCATTTTGTCCACCTCGGCGTCGGTCATATTGCGAAAGTCGATGGAGAATTTCACACTGCCGGGCACGACGTTGCGGCTGTTAGGATGCACCTGTACCATGCCCACGGTCCCGCGTCCGTGAGGCGCAAATTGCCCGGCAATATTGACTACTTCCTGCATGATATGTGTGGCAACTTGCAGGGCGTCTTTGCGCATCGCCATGGGCGTTGGTCCGGCGTGGGACTCCATCCCCGTGACGGTACAGTCATACCAGCGAATACCGAGCACTGCCTGCACCACGCCGATGGTGATGTCCTGATCCTCAAGGATGGGGCCTTGCTCGATATGGGCTTCAAAATAGGCGCCGATAGGGTGGTCGCCCGGTACAACGTCGCCCGCATAACCAATTTTGAACAGCTCATCTTTCACCGATTTTCCTTCGGTGTCGGTTGCGGCATAGGCTGTCTCCAGCGGGAAGATGCCCGCGAAGACGCCGGAGCCCATCATGACCGGCACAAAGCGTGAGCCTTCTTCGTTAGTCCAGAAAACCATCTCTACCGGCGCTTCGGTTTCAATACCGCGATCGTTCAGGGTTCGAATAACCTCCAGCGCAGAGAGCACGCCAAAGTTGCCATCGAACTTGCCCCCGGTTGGCTGGGTGTCGATATGGCTACCGGCGACAATCGGCTTCAGAGCATTGTTGCGGCCTGGGCGGCGCATGAAGACATTACCGATCTGATCTATTTCGACCGTCAACCCAGCCGCTTTGCCCCAGCCGACGACCAAATCTCGACCCTGACGGTCGAGGTCGGTCAGCGTTAAGCGGCAGACTCCGCCTTTGGGGGTAGCGCCAATTTGCGCGAGGTCCATTAACGATTGCCACAAACGCTCGCCATCAACCCGCAGGTCACTGATATCGATGCTGTTCGTATCTGGTGAAATGACTTCACTGCTCATGATTCTTTCCTCAATGTCAGGTGATTAGCGGGCGACGGCCTGCGGGGCGCGCTGGCGCTCCCATGCAGCCGCTGCGCTGAAATCCGGGCCGAACGCCGGACGTTTGATATAGCGCCCCGCGCCTTCGCGGGCGCGCAGGTCGCCATCAGCCCATACCAACTGGCCCTGGCTGATGGTGAAAGCTGGTACGCCGGTTACCGTGCGGCCTTCGAAAATATTAAAATCGTTGCGCGAATGATGAGTGCTGGCGGAGAGCGTTTTGCTGCCCGCCGGGTCCCAGAGCACCAGGTCTGCATCGGCACCCTGTGCCACACAGCCTTTACGCGGATAAATATTGAAGAGGCGCGCGGTATTGGCGGAGGTAATCGCCACGAACTCGCTCGGTGTCAGGCGTCCGCTGTTGACTCCCGCATCCCAGATGACCGCCATTCGTTCTTCCACGCCGCCGCAGCCGTTGGGAATTTTTGTGAAATTATCGCGGCCCACCGCTTTCTGGTTGGCGCAAAACGTGCAGTGGTCGGTGGCGGTGGTGTGGAGCTGACCGGATTGCAGGCCGTGCCACAGCGCTGACTGGTGGGATTTATCGCGAAACGGCGGGCTCATGACGTGAGCGGCGGCAAAGCTAAAGTCCGGATGGCGGTAGACGCTGTCGTCAATGACTAAATGCCCGGCGAGAACTTCGCCATAGACGCGCTGCCCACGACCACGCGCGCGGGCGATGGCTTCAGCGGATTCGCGGCAGGAGACATGTACCACGTAAATTGGCACCCCCATAATGCTGGCGACCGTGATGGCGCGGTTGGCGGCTTCGCCTTCCACTTCCGGCGGGCGGGAGAGGGGGTGGGCTTCCGGCCCGGTGATGCCTTGCTTGAGCATCTCTTGTTGCAGCAGGTAAACCATCTCGCCGTTTTCCGCGTGCACTGTCGGCATCGCCCCCAGTTCAAGGCAGCGGCGGAAGCTATTCATCAGGGTTTCGTCATCGCACATGATGGCGTTTTTGTAGGCCATAAAGTGTTTGAAGCTGTTAACGCCTTCCTGTTGGACCAGCGTGCCCATGTCCTGGCGTACGCTTTCGTCCCACCAGGTTATGGCGACGTGGAAGCTGTAATCGGATGCCGCTTTTTCTGCCCACCCGCGCCATTGCTGATAAGCGTCCATCAGCGGTTGCTGTGGGTTAGGGATGACGAAATCGATGATAGTGGTTGTGCCGCCCGCCAGTGCGGCAGCGGTGCCGCTGTAGAAGTCATCGACCGTAGTGGTGCCCATAAACGGGAAATTCATATGGGTGTGCGGGTCAATGCCGCCGGGCATGACATACAGCCCGCCCGCGTCTACGGTTTCGGTTGTGGCGGGGATGTCCCATTGGGATGCATCGCCGACGGCCGCAATGACGCCGTCGACACAGAGCACATCGGCACGACGCTGATGGTCGGCGTTGACGACGGTTCCGCCTTTGATCAACAGGTTACGCATTCGTTTTCTCCTGTAGTGCTTTGGTTAGTTATGTTCTTTTCCCCTCACCCTAACCCTCTCCCCAAAGGGGCGAGGGGACTGGATCGAGCCCACTCTCACTGAGTGACAGGATTCGCGCCGGGCCTGCTTTTCTCCCTCTCCCTTGAGGGAGAGGGTCGGGGTGAGGGGGAGCAGGCCGCACACCGTCAACTACGCCGTGGCGGCCATCGGGTTATTCGGGTGCGTCGTCCAATTGGCATACTGGTCCGTCACCACCTTGCCGGTACGCTTATCCACTTCGCCGGGTTGCAGACTGCGCAGTGAAATGCAGTTCTCCACCGGGCAAATCGAGGCACACAGGTTGCAGCCGACACAATCCTCTTCGCGCACTTCGAAACGCCGTTCGTCACCCGTGGTGGCGGAAATCGCCTGGTGCGACGTGTCCTCACACACCAGATGACAGCGCCCGCACTTAATGCACGACGCCTGGTCGATCACCGCTTTATCTACGTGATTGAGATTGAGATAGCGCCAGTCGGTAACGCTTGGCAGCGCCATGCCGCGAAAGTCTTCGAGGGTCCGGAATCCTTTCTGGTCCATGTAGTTCTCAAGGCCGCTTATCATGTCGCGCACAATCTGGAAGCCATGAACCATCGCGGCGGTACAGACCTGCACCGTTGCGCACCCCAGCGCGATAAACTCCGCCGCATCGCGCCAGGTGGAGATGCCGCCAATGCCGGAAATCGGCAGTCCACGGGTTTGCGCGTCGCGGCCAATTTCCGAGACCATATTCAGCGCAATCGGCTTCACCGCCGGGCCGCAATAGCCGCCGTGTGAACCCTGGCTGCCGGTATGCGGCGACATCAACATCTGGTCGAGATCGACGCCAATCACCGAATTGATGGTGTTGATAAGCGACACGGCATCCGCGCCGCCCGCTTTCGCGGCTCTCGCCGGGTAACGAATATCGGTGATATTCGGCGTCAGTTTGACGATCACCGGCAGGCTGCAATATTGTTTGCACCAGCGGGTGACCATTTCGATATATTCCGGTACCTGGCCGACCGCCGCGCCCATCCCGCGCTCGCTCATGCCATGCGGGCAACCGAAGTTAAGCTCGATACCGTCTGCCCCCGTGGCTTCTACCTGCGGCAGAATGGTTTTCCACGCTTCTTCTTCGCAGGGCACCATGATCGACACCACTACCGCCCGGTCGGGCCAGCGTTTTTTGACGCGGGTAATCTCTTCAAGGTTGATGGCCAGCGTACGGTCAGTGATGAGCTCGATATTATTCAGCCCCAGAACGCGCCGATCGGTCCCGAGTAGAGTGCCGTAGCGCGGCCCGCTGACATTCACCACATGCGGATCCAGCCCGAGCGTTTTCCACACCACGCCGCCCCAGCCCGCCTGAAAGGCGCGTTCCACGTTGTACTCTTTGTCGGTAGGCGGCGCAGACGCCAGCCAGAACGGATTGGGGCTTTTGATGCCCAGAAAATCGGTATGCAGACTAGCCATGAGAGTGCTCCTGAAATGAGGTGGCGTTAGCGGCGTCGGAGATAGTGAGGGCCAGCGCGATAGAGCGGGCGGCGAGCTTGCCCTGGCGTACGGCATCGACAGTCAGGTCAAGGCCGCCCGCACAGCAGTCACCTCCGGCCCAGACGTCCGCCAGCGAGGTGCGGCCGCACTCGTCGGTGGCGATACGCCCGTGTTTAAGTTGGATGGCTTGCCCGACAGGGGTGCTGTCGAAGGTCTGACCGATGGCTTTAAGCACCATGTCGGCTTCCAGCGTGAAGGTCTCATCGCTGACTTCCCCTTGCCGCACCACGCTGAACGTCACGCCGGTCAGTTGGCGATTGTGCTGCTCGAAGCGCAGAGGGGCGGCCCACAGGCGTATCGTTACACCATTAAGCTGTGCCCACTGGCGCTCTTTTTCTGAAGCTTTCATCTGTGCTTCGCCACGGCGATAGACCAGCGTGACCTCCTGAGCGCCAAGCTTTTTCGCCTGAACGGCGGCATCGACGGCGGTCATTCCGCCACCAATCACCACCACTTTGCGGCCAACGGGGAGCTCGCTGAGATCCGCGCACTGGCGCAACCTGGCAATAAAATCTACCGCTTCACAAACGCCTTCAGGTTCTGCGTCCCCGGTTTCCAGTTGGTTAACACCCGCCAACCCAAGGCCGAGAAATACTGCATCGTGGCTGGCCCGTAACTGCGCGAGGCTGAAATCTTCGCCCAGTGTTTGACCCGTGTGCAGCGTAATACCGCCGATGGAGAGCAACCAGGCTACTTCGCGAGCGGCGAAATCGTCGGTCACTTTGTAGCTGGCAAGGCCGTATTCATTCAGGCCGCCTGCTTTGCTGCGGGCATCAAAGAGATCCACGCTGTGGCCTGCTATCGCCAGATGATGAGCGACGGTAAGCCCGGCGGGACCGGCGCCGACCACGGCAACACGCCTGCCAGTTTCAGGCCCGCGAACGAACAACGGTTTACCGGGGTTAGCAAAAAAATGATCGGTGGCGCGGCGCTGAAGCAGGCCAATATTAAGTGGGCGACCATCCTGAGCGTTACGTACGCAGGCCTGTTCACACAAGGTTTCGGTAGGGCAGACGCGGCTGCAGATCCCGCCTAACACATTGGCGCGTAAAATGACCTCTGCCGCACCGCGATCGTTGCTCTGGGCGATGCGCTGGATAAAGCTCGGCACATCAATATCCGCCGGGCAGGCCCGGGAGCAGGGGGCGTCAAAGCAGTAGTAACAGCGTTCTGCTTCAATCACCGCCTGGGTGGCCGTTAACGGGGGCGCGCAGTCCGCAAACTCGCGGGCATACGCGTCGGGAGCAAGCCGTGCGGCCTGGATCCCCTGGGCGTGGCTACCTGAATCGTTGCTCATCATGCTTCTCCTGAATTGTCAGTGGGGTTATCTCTCCCCGTGTTAAAATCCTGACCAGATGGTTAAGTTTTCGCGTAATAACCATGCTAATTACGTGCCATTTACGACAAGTTTGCTGCATGATGCGTAAATTCAGGGACCCAGAGAAACATGAATAAAATAACCGGACTTTTACTGCTGTTTTTTGGTGCATTTCGCACCTTATTTGACGCTGATTGCTGCATTTTGCGGCAGGATTCATTCGAGGCCGCAGATCCGCCAGACGCAACGCAAAACATGTTCTGTCGCCCGTTGCTGTGCCGTCTTGCTGTGTGAGTCCTCTCCCAGCACGGCGGCAATCTGAATATCAAAATCCGCATAGGTTTGGGTCATCGACCAGACGGTAAAAAAGAAGTGGGTGGTGTCCATCGCAGAGAGCTTGCCGAGCGCAATCCAGCCATCCAGGATGCGGGCCTTTTCCGCGACCAGTTGTCGAAGTTGGGTCTTTAGCAGCGGGTGAACCACCTGCGCGCCTTGCAGGATCTCATTGGCGAACAGGCGGGAGGCTTCAGGGCGGGCGAAACTAAAGCCGATCTTTTTACGGACATACTCTTCCAGCGCGGTTTTGGGATCGGCGCTGGCAGAGATCCCCTCCAGCGGCGCCAGCCAGTCGTGCAGAATGCACTCCAGCACGCGCAAATAAAGGGTTTGTTTATTGCCAAAATAGTAGTGCAGATTGGCTTTGGGCAGGTCGGCGGCATCGGCAATCTGTTGCATGGTGGTGCCGCGAAATCCATAACGGGCGAAGACCCGTTCGGCTGCGGGCATAATGATCGCCTCGTTATCCTGGCGAATACGCCCTTTCTCCAGCGAGACCGCAATGCCGCTCAGCAGGCTTTCGTTCATGACAGGCTCCAGTGAAATCCGCCCTCCCTGGCGGGGGAGGGGTTATTTCAGCTTCGCCGCGGCATCCCAGACGGTATGGGTCATCGCGCTGTCACCCGGATCTTTTTTGATTACCGGGGTATCGCCACCGCTGTGCAGTAAAACATCAATGGTGCGACGGTAGGCCGCCGGGTCGAGATAGCCGATTTTCGGT
Organism: Citrobacter sp. UYEF32; assembly: GCF_040546205.1. Taxonomy (NCBI): domain Bacteria; kingdom Pseudomonadati; phylum Pseudomonadota; class Gammaproteobacteria; order Enterobacterales; family Enterobacteriaceae; genus Citrobacter; species Citrobacter sp. UYEF32. The sequence continues at coordinate 448,324 of NZ_JBEPNI010000003.1, forward strand.
GTGTTGGCGTTAGTGATGAGCTTCGCCACGTTCTCCATCTGGCGAGTTTGTACCTCTTCGGTGGCGGCGCCGGACGCATCTTCAGCAACCACGATTTTCGCCGCCTCTTGTGGGTGTTTCACCGCATAATCCCAGCCTTTGAACGAGGCTTTGAGGAACTTCGCCATTTTGGCGACGAACGCCGGGTCTTTCAGGCTGGAATCCAGCACATACAGGCCATCTTCGAGGGTAGAAACGCCCTGATCCTCATACGGGAAGGTGATCAGATCCGCTTCTTTCAATCCTGCGTCGATCAACTGCCAGTATTCGTTGTAGTTCATGGTGGAGATACAGGCTGCCTGATCCTGCAACAGTGGATCAACGTTAAAGCCCTGTTTGAGGATGGTAATGTCTTTGCCCGGTTTCAGGTTCAGTTTGCTCATCCAGTTGAAGAAGGGGTACTCATTGCCGCCGTACCAGACGCCCAGCGTTTTACCTTTGAAGTCGGCAGGCGTTTTAATGCCGCTCGATTTTTTACAGGTCAGCATCATCCCGGAACGATCATAAACCTGGGCAATGTTCACCAGCGGCACGCCCGCCTCGCGTGAGGCCAGCGCATCCGGCAGCCAGTTGACGATGACATCTGCGGATTTGCCAGCAATCACCTGAACCGGGGAGATATCCGTACCGCCGGGTTTGATCGTGACATCCAGTCCTTCCTCTTTATAAAACCCTTTTTCCTGCGCCACGTAGTAGCCAGCGAATTGCGCCTGCGGTACCCATTTCAACTGCAGCGTGACTTTCTCTGCTGCGTGTGCTGAAAAGGTAAAAGCCACAGACATTGCCGCCAGCAACAACCCCCGGCGAAAAGCGGAACGTTTCATCATGGGATAACTCCTCGGGTTAGTGTGCATCATCATGTTTTTATGTTGTTTTACTTTTCCGTTGCCATCCCGCGAATCGAGGGATGCCAGAAATTTACGCGGCGATCGAGCCGGACCAGCAAGGTGTAAATCAGCGAACCGGCCAGCGACGACACCACAATCGCTGACCACACGATGGGCATATGCATGCGCGCCGATTCTGTGGAAATACGAAAACCAAGCCCGGCGGTCGGTGAGCCAAAATATTCGGCGACGATGGCGGTAATCAGCGCCAGGGTGGCGTTCACTTTCAGGGCGCTAAAAATAAAAGGCAGTGCGGCGGGCAGGCGCAGCATGCGCAACTGCTGGTGGGGCGTTGCGGCGTAGCAATACATCAGCTCTTGCTCAAGCTTGCCGCTTGCTTTCAGCCCGGCAAGCGTGCTGACCAGCGCCGGAAAAAAGGTCACCAGAATGACCACGGCAGCTTTTGACGGCCAGTCGAAACCAAACCACATCACCGCGATAGGCGCGACGCCAACCAGCGGTACGGTGCTGGTCAGGCTGGCGACCGGCAGCAGCCCGCGTTGCAGGAAGGGTAAGCGGTCGATAAGCAGCGCCACGCCAATGCCTAAACCACAACCCAGCAGATATCCCACCAGCACCGATTTGAGGACCGTCTGTACCAGGTCACCCGCCAGCAGCGAGACGCCGTCGACTAACGCCGTGAGAATATCCAGTGGCGCAGGCAGGATGACCTGCGGAACGGCAAAGCCGGTGACCAGAATCTGCCAGAACCACAGCAGCCAGATGCCGAGCAGCGCGGCGACGGCGGCAGGCGGGACCGGGGCGCTCGCCAGTCGCTGTACGCTGACGGCGGCAAGCAGCGCCAGGGCGAGGGTGCTCAGGCCATTAAACGGCAACAGCGCAAGCCAGAGTGCGCTGCCTGCGAGCGCAGCGGCGAACAGCACGCTACGTAATGCCGTCTGTGAACAGGCCAGCAGCGAACAGACAACAAGCAACAGCGCATGGAAACGAAGCCCATAAGCGGCATCGCTGTCTCCGCTTAACTGAATCAGCGACAGAACGGCAACAATGAAGGCGCTGACTAATAGCAGGGTGCCTGGCGTTGTATTTTTTTTCATCATGCCCCCTTACGCTGGCGCATCACCAGCCGTTCGGTCAGGGTTACCAGCCCGGTTAATGCCAGGCCCAGCAGGGAGGCCATCACCAGCGCAGACCAGATCTGAATGGTGTTGCCGTAATAGGAGCCGGTGAGCAGCCTTGCCCCCAGCCCGGCCTGTGCGCCGGTGGGCAGCTCCGCCACCATCGTGCCGACCAGACCACTGGCAATGGCGACGCGAAAGGCCGGAAAGAGATAGGGCAACGAGGAGGGCAGACGCACCATCCAGAAGATATCGACCCGTCTGGCGGCATAGGTATGCACCAGTTCCATCTCCATTTTTTGCGGCGAACGCAGCCCCTGCACGGTGGCGATGGTGACCGGAAAAAAGCACAGGTACATGGCGATGGTTGCTTTGGGGAGCAGACCCGTTACCCCCAGACTGCCGAGAATAATCAGCACGATGGGGGCAATCGCCAGTACCGGAATGGTTTGCGAGGCGACAATCCACGGCATCAGCGCTTTATCGAGCGTCCGTGAATGGACAATGCACACCGCCAGCAGTACGCCTAACACCACGCCCATGGCGAAACCGGTCAGCGCGGCGCTGGCGGTCACCCAGGTATGCAGTAATAGGTTGCGCGGCGAAGTGAGCGGCCACTGGGTGATGCTGTTCCAGATATCAATAACCAACTGATGCGGCGCAGGCAGCAGCGGGCGGGTGGCATTGAGGGAGGCTGCAATCAGGTCTGTGCTTGTCCAGGGGCCGCGCGGGGTCAGTACACGGTCGATCACCCCGGAAGCATTCAGGGCGAAAGCCAGCACGTACCAGAGGATCAACGCCACCAGCAATACGCTGCCGACGGGCAGAACGTGCAGATGCAGACGCTGACTAATGGTCATGATGTCCCTCCACCAGTGCTTCGCGCACATCGGCGGCGAGCTGTAAAAACGCGGGGGTATCGCGAATGGCAAGGGAGCGCCCGGCGGGAAGCGGGGAGTCAATTACCTTCACAATCCTGCCCGGACGCGGCGACATCACCACAATTTTGGTCGACAGGTAGACGGCCTCGGAAATGGAGTGGGTCACAAAGACCATCGTGCGCTGTTCGTTAAACCACAGTTGTTGTAACTGCTGGTTGAGGTTGTCGCGCGTCAGTTCATCCAGCGCGCCAAAGGGTTCGTCCATCATCAGAATTTTGGGTTCAAAACCCAGCGCACGGGCAATGGAGACGCGCTGTTGCATGCCGCCGGAAAGCTGCCACGGATATTTTTTCTCAAAGCCTTTTAGCCCGACGCGTGCCAACTGCTCGCGGGCGATTTCGTCGCAGCGCTCCGGCGGCACGCCCTGGATTTGCAGCGGCAGTTTGACGTTGGCCAGCACGGTGCGCCATGGCAACAGGACCGGGGCCTGGAAGACATAGCCGTAGGCCCCCGCCTGGCGTGCCTCCGAAGGCGACATATCGTTAACCAGCACTTCGCCGGAGGTGATGGGTTCGAGGTCTGCAATGGCACGCAATAACGTGGTTTTGCCACAGCCGGAAGGGCCGATAAACGAGACAAACTCCCCCTGGCGAATGGTCAGGTTAATGTCTTTGAGCGCATGTACCGGCTGGTCGGCTGCCGGATAAATCACGTTGGCCTGGTTTACCCTGATGGCAGGCCTTGCGGTGGCGGTTGCCGGTTTTAACGGTACGACCGCAGATTCCTCTGCATAGATCAACTGGCTCATTCCAGGCCTCCCCTGTTTTTTGACTAACTGGTTAAGTTTGTTTCTCTATGCCATTTTTGTGCCAGGCGTTAAAAGGCAGTTTTTCGCGGTTTTTGACGGCAAAATAAGGTTTTTTGATGGCTAAATTGGTGCAAATGTCGACATTGGTGCGTGGTCGTGGGGCAAGGCGGTGTGGGGAAGTCAGGGCGAATTCGGTGAAAAAAGAAGCGGTAGTGTGCAGGTTACACGCCCCCTTCGCAAAGGGGGAGTGACAGTCTGGATGTGGCGGTGTGGCAGATGAGGTTATAGCCCGTATAGGGCGGCTATTAGTCCGACGATTCCGCCTGCGGCCAGTAAAATCAGCGGCGAAAGGCGGGTTTTCAAAAACAGAACAATACAGACCGCGATCGTGGCGAGTTGCAGATAATTATGGATCACCGCTCCGGCGACCAGCGCCCCGCCGGAGATAACCAGCCCGACCGTCAGCGGGATTAACGCATGGTTTAATACGCGTTTCATTTTCTCGTCGGTGTTCTTATTCCATAAGGTCACGCACGCCACCACGATCAGTGAGGAGGGGACGAACTGGCAAACGGTCGACACCATCAGCCCGGCGATACCCGCCACACGCCAGCCGACCAGTGAGGTAATCATCATATTGGGGCCAGGCGCGGCCTGGGCGAGAGCGAACAGTTCGCTGAACTCCCGTGAGGTCATCCAGTGGTGCACGTCGACCACCTGGCGTTGCAACTCAGGGATAATGGCATTACCGCCGCCCAGGGCTAAAAACGAGAGCTGTAAAAAAATGAAGGCGAGGGAAAACAGCGTTGTCATGATGTGTGTTTCCGGTAGCTCAGCATAATACTCAGCGGCACGGCGACCAGTAAGACTGGCAGCAACGGCAGGCGGAAAAGGGCAATCGCAACAATGATCCCGCCAAGAATAAGCCACGATGTCAGCGCACGCGGCATTGAGCGCAGGATTTTCAGGCCAGTAGCAATGATAAGCCCCGCGGCAGCGGCGGATATACCGGCGAAGACCGAGGCGACCAGCGGGTTGTCATGCCAGAGCAGCCAGATATTGCCAAGACAGACGATAACCAGCAGCGGTGCGGTCAGTAACCCCACCAGCGCGATAAATCCCCCTTTTATGCCATGGAATTCCACCCCGGTGGCGACACACAAATTCACGGCATTTCCGCCAGGCAGAAACTGACACAGCCCCAGCAGTTCGGCAAAGCGTTGTTCTGATAACCAGCGCTTTTTTTCCACCAGCGCCCGGTGCATAAGCGGCAACACCCCGCCAAACCCGGTCACTCCTAACATAAAACAGGCCAGCCAGAGCTGCCCCAATGTGGGTTTCGCGTCAGGCGACGCGGACATCTTCTTATTTTCTTGCACAACGACCTACCTTTAATGGCCGGATCCCTGGCGATCGATAACCTATTTGTAATCTTGATGAAATTACAGGAATTTCATTGGCAGAAAAATGATCGCCGCCGGGATCCGCAGCGACAGATATCGCAAGAGGGCGAAGGAATGGTGGGATTTCATCTACGCTAAGGAGATGGATCAACATGCAGGAGGTGCTATGGCTGATATGAATCGTCGCTGTTTTATGAAGATGCTCTCTGGCGCTGCGCTGACGACCCCCTGGCTGCTTGAGGCGGCTGAAAAGGGGCAGTCCGCGGCAGCTTCGGCTCCCGTGACCGGGGCTTTCTTGCTTTCGCCAAAAGAGTGGGTACCCAATAATCCTGTGTTGCCCGTGTTGCTGTATCGTCAGGTGATTCCGGGGCGGGCAACAGCCCAGGACGCGCAGCAGTTGTTTGCGAAAAATGGCTGGCCGCCGCAATGGGTGGACGGGGTGTTTGATTACCACCACTACCACAGCACGGCGCATGAGGTGCTGGGTTTTGTCGGCGGTGAAGCCAGGTTGATGTTGGGCGGTCCGGGCGGTAAAGAATTGACCGTGCGGGCGGGCGATGTGGTGGTATTACCTGCCGGGACGGGGCACTGTAATCTCGGCAGTAGCGCGGATTTTTCCGTCGTCGGCGCGTATCCACCAGGGCAGGATTTCGATCTCTGCCGTGATGCAGCCGATGCGCAAAGGTTAGCCGCGATTGCCAGTGCGACATTTCCTCATAGCGACCCGGTTTTTGGCGCGCAGGGATTGCTTTTAGAGCAATGGCTTTAATCGTGTTGCCAGGAATTTTCTTGTTTTATGGCAGGGCTAACTTTGCGGTCTACGCTTAAAGCGCATTAGGAATGCAAAGCTCTCTGTGTATGTAATGATGGTCTTCTCTATTGAAAGACATTGTTGGATAAAAGGTTTTGGACATGTTGCGGCCAGCTCGTGAGAGCTGGCTTTTTTTTGGCCATTTAGCGGGTTTTTTTGGAACCTTTAGGAAATTATGATCGCCGTCATAATTCTGAAAAGCTGGTATGATCTGCTTATTGCCAGGAATTTTCCGATAGACTACTATGGCTTCACCCCCAGACAGAGCTAACGCCACAATAGATAGTGAGTGCCGGAGATAAGCGCCGGGAGGGTAAATAAACTTGAAGTATTTGCTCGATTTAAAACACCAGGCCCTGGCATCTGCCAGGGCTTAATCGTTTTTAGCGCCGCTGTTTTTCTTCACCCTGCGCATTTCGTTATTCCCCTTCGATCGCCGGAGATCCTGTTTATCGTTGCGCTTTGCAATAACCTCTTCTATACACTGCATATTCACGTCGTTACACTTGCGCGACATCCGGCACTGAACCACTGAGAACCCCTATGGATATTGAGAAAATCAAGCAACTGATCAAACTGGTCGAAGCGTCAGGCATCTCCGAACTGGAAATTTCCGAAGGCGAAGGGTCGGTGCGTATCAGTCGCGCGGTCGCTACCCCTGCGACACAGCATACGTATACCCTCCCCGTCATGCCGCAACCAGCACAGTCAAACGCGGTTGCGCCAGTCGTAACCACAGTGGCGGCAGAGTCTGCTGCCGCACAAATCAGTGGTCACATCGTGCGTTCCCCAATGGTCGGGACCTTCTATCGCACGCCGAGCCCGGATGCCAAAGCGTTCTGTGAAGTCGGCCAAAAAGTGAATGTGGGCGATACCCTGTGCATTGTTGAAGCGATGAAAATGATGAACCAGATCGAAGCGGACAAAGCAGGGGTAGTGAAGGCGATTCTGGCGGAAAGTGGTCAGCCGGTTGAGTTTGACGAGCCGCTGGTCGTCATCGAATAACGCGACTGACGACCGGCATATCAGGATGCCCTGCTACCCTAACGGACGAGTGCGATGTTCGCCTGGACCGGGGGGGCCTGGCGAAAAAAGTCCTCATGCAGCGCAACCTGGTTACGCCCGCGCTTTTTCGCTGTATAAAGCGCGGCGTCGGCGGCGCTGTACAGGTTTTCAAAGTCACTGTTTTTCATGCCAAGGCTGACACCGAAACTGGCGGTCACCAGTTGTTGCGGTAAGACATCCAGCGGCGATGCATTCAGGGAAGAGTGAATGTAACTGGCAATGATCATCGCATCTTCAATGCGGGCTTCCGGCAGTAAAATCGTAAACTCTTCACCGCCGACGCGACCAATGGACGCACTTTCCGGCAGCGCGCGGCGAATGCGCGATACCAGCGCGCAAATCACCCTGTCACCCGTGGGGTGACCATATTCATCATTGATGCGTTTGAAGTGATCAATATCCAGCAGGATCAGAGCGACGTTTGCCTGCGTCAGGGATTTATTGATGTGGTTGATGATGGCGCTGCGGTTAAAGACGGCGGTGAGCGGGTCGTGCGTGGCCTCATACTCAAGCTGGGCCGCCAGTTTTTGCAGTTGCTCATTCATACGGTTCAGTTCACGTTCCGCACGGTCGCTGCGGCTGATCACGCGGTAGGATTCGCGGATCAGGCGTTGATAATGCTTCGCCACGCTCCACAGTTTTTCACGACAGGCGTCTGCGGGCAGCGTGGCGTCTGCCGCTGCCAGGCGAGCCTCTTCGAGTACGGAATATTCCTCCTTGAAAAGCTCATTAATATCTAGCATGCGTCAAGATCCGGGATAAGAAAGACCGCCAGGGATGGGAAGTCGATACGTAACTCCTGACCGAACTCTTCGGAAATATCGTCTTCCTCGTCATAGTACCAGTGCAGTTCGCAGGCGATACCGCCTTTCGCAAAGCCATTCAGACACTCGAACAGTTCAAATAACAGCTTGGTGCTGGAGCTATTGAAATAGCTCAGTGCGACATGCAGACGAACCGGTTCATCGGTGGCCGGTTTGTCTTGCAGCCAGTTCTCAATGGCCTGCAACAGCGGACGAAAGAACGCCGCGGCATTTTCAGGATAGGCTTCACCTTTAAGCACCAGACGATGTGCTGAAAAATCAAAATTCACTTCCGGTGTGGCCTGGGTTGCGGGCTGCTCAATGGAAGAGGTTAATGTCATATCAGTCATGGCAAAACGTTGCCTTTAGGTGAAAGGCGGACAACGGACTGGCCGCCAGTGGATGAATGCGATACTCCAGTGGCTCACTGGTATCCCGCGCCATGGTCAACAAACCAATGTTCGCGCCCTTGCTTGTGGCAGGCGCTTCACTGCGTAATCCCTGTTTCCAGGCATTGCGGATTTCCGCCTGTGTCATTGTGCGCAGGACTTCGAGGTTTGTTTTTAGCAAAGAGGATTCTTCCGGGCCAACCAGATTTGCGGTTTCGAGGTAATAATTTGCCTGGTCGGTGTGAAAACACAGTGAACCATAGCGCAATTCATCCTGGCCCGTGCACAGAAAGCGTTCATCCGATGAATAGCGAACGATGTTTTGCCCCATCTCGATAAAGACAGAGAATAATTTGCGACGCGTCGCTGAGGAGGCTTCATGTTTATCCAGCCACGTGCGCATCACGTCACCCATCGACACAATGTGCTGTTGGGAAAAATAGCCCGTGTAAAAAAGCTCGACAGCGCTTTGCCGCTGAAGAGTGAAAAGGGGGAGCAAAACCGCTTCTTTGACCTGCAGGTCGCTTATTTTCATTTAATTTATCACCAACGGAAACCAAACCAGGTCATGTCATCACGCGCGGATTGCTTGCCCTGCCAGCTCGTCAGCGCCAGGAGTAGCGCCTCGGAAATGGACGACATTGGCAGCGCACGTTGCTGCAATAACAATGACTGAATACGCTTCTTACCAAACATTATTTCCCGCGGACCGCCAATCTGGTCGGTTACGCCATCGGTTACGATCAACAACTGATCGCCGCGACGTAACGGACGCTGATGACGACGCCACTGATAATCTTTGGCCGTATCTGAATAGCCGATACCTTTGCGATCGCCGTCAAGATTAACGACCTCTTCGTCGTCCGCGCCGAGCATAAAGGCATGCATACGCGCGTTAGACCAAATGAGCTGCTCATTTTGCGTATCGACAAACACGGCGATGGCGTCACAACCGTCGTTGGACTGGCCCATATCTGCGGTGGGATGACTCTGGCTCAACGTCTGTTTTATATAATGGTTGATTGACGCGAGCAGGCGATCTGGCTCGTGGGCCTGCGCCTGAGTCAGCGCTTTTTCGAGCGCAGACGAAAAAATAAAGGTCATAAACGCACCGGGAACGCCGTGCCCGGTACAGTCGGCCAGCACCAGAAGCCAGCCGTTTTCGCAGCGCTGAAAGGCGTAAATATCGCCGCCGACACAATCACGTGGGTGCCAGTACAGACACCAGTCATTCAGCGTTTGCTCAATGTTTTGCCGTGAGCGGCTGAGCATGGACTCCTGAATGATGCGCGCATATTCAATGCTTTGCATGATTTGCCTATGCTGTTTCGCCTGCAAATCCGATACCGTGCGAATCAGATCAAGACCGAGGCCAATACCGATGTATTGGTTATCTTCGGTCAGGATAAACCCCTCGGTAATCGCTTTATCGCCCGTTTCGATGACGCGCTCGGCCAGGTAATCCAGGCCTGCGTCAGCCTCGACAATGAGCGGCGTTTTATCCATAAACGCGATGCAGCTTTTCTGGTCATACAGTTCATGGAAAAACGGACGGCTCATCTGCGAAAGAAAAATGTGGCGGTTAATCATGCCAATAGGGCGATTCTGTTCAAGAACGGGTAAGCCAATCAGTGACTTATGTTCGGAGAACATCGACATGACCTGCACATTATTTGCTTCGGGGGTTACGTGCGGAACGGCAATACGTAACACGCCCGCAGTAAGCTGCCGCGATGAAAGAGGTATATCCATGATCCTGCTGTTTTCCTTGATAAGAATAATCTGAGGATAAAGCCTGATTGTGACGGTTTCATTGCAGCGGATTACAGATGATTATTACGGTAGATTATTGTTCCTAAAGGCAAATCACAGCCACTTTGCCAGAGGCAAAAAAAAAGCCCGCACGTGACGTGCGGGCAAATAATACTGGAAGCAATGTGAGCAATGTCGTACCGAATACCTGAGCGATTTACTCAACTACTCGGTGATGAGAAAGATAATCTTTATCATCTTTGTTATCAACCCCAAATTTTGTGCAACTTTCAAAAAAGTGGCGGGGAGGGGTCTGCGGCTGTTCCCCCTCCCTCAAGGGGTGAGGAATCCCCACAAAAATGCGAGCACGATCGGTCCCCTCTCCTCTTTGGGGAGAGGGTTAGGGAGAGGGGGAAAAGCGGCTTCCTAGCACCTGGGGAGAGGGTTAGGGTGAGGGGAAAAGGTCCCTTTGCGGGAAAACCTACAGCCCCAGCGCCTCAAACTGTTTCCAGCTCACCTCGTCAACGTAGATTCCGTTCTCCAGCCGCTGTTGCCTGGCGCGGGCTTCCGGTTCGCCGGGAAGCAGAACATCGTGCCCCTGCTGGTCGTGCTTCATCCAGTCCAGTTGAGCCATCACCTCCTTAACATAATTCTCGCCCGCGCCCAGCCGGGCAGGATCGAAAATAATAGAAAGCATATTATTGATGATGCCCTTGCGTGGCGGGATCTGATGGCTCTCGGTCTCGCCGCCGGTTAGCGCGGCCCCCAACAGGCTGCAAATCAGCGACAGCCCTGCGCCCTTATGCCCGCCGAAGGCCAGCAGCGCGCCATATGGCTCCTCCATTAGCCAGCGCGGATCGGTGGTGGGATTACCGTCTGCATCCACCGCACAGCCTGGCGGAATGGCGCGCCCCTCATTCCAGGCAATGCGCGCTTTATTCCCGGCGATGGCGCTGGTGGCGAAGTCCAGAATCACCGGCGCTCGCCCGCTGACCGGCACGCCCACGCAGAAGGGATTGGTGCCAAGGCGCGGGTTGCGTCCCTCAAACGGTAATACCGCAGACGGCGCGGCGACATTAGCAAAATGGATCGACACCAGCCCCTCCGCGGCGACCTGTTCGGCCCAGGCGCCGATACGCCCCAGATGGTGTGAATCTGCAAGGCTTACCAGCGCGACGCCATATTGCTGCGCGCGTTCAATACCCGCCGCCATCGCCTGCCTGCCGAGAACCTGGCCAAAACCGTAGCCGCCATGAAAAGAGAGCAGGGGGCCAGCATCGCGAATCAGCCGCAACTGCGCCGACGGTTGTAAATCGCCCGCCAGAATGGCGCTGATATAGCGTGGAAGCAGGGTAACGCCGTGTGAATCGTGACCTTTTAGCGAGGCGTCGACGAGGTTGTCAGCGACCTGGCGGGCAATGTCTGGTGGGGTATTTACACGCACGAGATGCTGTTCCAGTAGTGTGCGCAATTGCTGGTGGGTTAATACGGGCATAATTAATCTTACCGCAAGCAGGGTTATTGAGTGTATTTTGACTATAGCGAGGATGCTTTTTTTACATAACCATCAAAAATAACTTAGCTTTGCCACTTTTTAACTATTCATCTCCATAAAACACCGCAAATCTCTATTGTGAATTTTTAGCTAAGCATTGCGAATAAAATCATTTCCTTTTTAATGCCCCGCCAGCCAATCATTTTCCGGATATGACTTATGAAACCTCCGGGGAAAGGACATGAATAAAATGAAAATGATCGCCAGCGCAATGTTGACCGTCGCGCTGAGCGGTATTAGCGCATCGGCGCTGGCAGAAGGAAAAATCAGCATTGCACAGCAGTTTGGTATTGGTTATTTGATTCTTGATGTGGTGCGTGACCAACAGCTTATCGAAAAAGAGGGGAAAAAAGAGGGGCTCGATATTGAGGTTGACTGGCGCACCATTTCCGGGGCGACAGGCATGAATGAAGCGCTACTTTCCGGCGCGCTGGATGTGGCATCTGCCGGGGTTCCACCGCTTCTGACCCTGTGGGATCGCACCAAAGACAAACAAAATGTGAAGGCGATTGCCTCATTAGGATCGATGCCTAACTACCTGCTCAGCAATAATCCGGCGGTGAAAACCATAAAAGATCTTAGCGATAAAGACCGTATCGCAGTACCCGCAGCAGGGGTGGGATTCCAGTCGCGAACCTTGCAAATTGAAACCGCCAAATTATATGGCAACGCCGATTTCAAACGTTTCGATAATATAAGCGTCAGCTTGCCACACCCGGATGCCAGTGCCGCATTAATTGCCGGTGGCTCGGAAATTACAACTCATTTCTCCAGCCCGCCATTCCAGTATCAGGCGCTGGAACACAGCAACGTACATAAAATTCTCAGCTCTTATGATGTGCTTGGCGGACAGGCGACATTTAACGTGTTGTACACCACGCAAAAATTCCATGATGAGAATCCAAAAACCTATAAAGCGTTTTATCGTGCGCTGGTCGAAGCGGCAAAAATTATTAATGCCGATAAAAATGCAGCCGCAGAAACCTATATTCGGGTAGAGAAATCTCGCCTGCCGCTGGCGCTGGTACAAAAAATTGTTAATGACCCGGAAATCAGCTTTACCGTCTCGCCTGAACGTACGGGTGTATACGCCGAAAAACTTCATGAGCTGGGCGTGTTGAAAAACAAAGCCGACTCCTGGAAAGACTATTTCTTCAACGAAGCGTGGGAAAACCCAGGCAGTTAAGCCGCATGGCGGAGGCAACGATGGCACAGACAACGTCCGACGGACCACTGCTGCAGGTCAGAAATGTGGATATTGAATACCGCACCCGTGAACGCCAGGTGCGGGCTACCCATGATGTCAGCTTTGATGTCTGGCCAGGCGATCGCTTTATTTTGCTCGGACCATCCGGGTGCGGAAAATCCAGCCTGCTAAAAGCGGCTGGTGGTTTTCTTGCGCCGCGCGGCGGGGAAATGTTGCTGGAAGGACAACGTATTCGCGCCCCTGGTCCGGAGCGGATGATGGTTTTCCAGGAGTTTGACCAGTTGCCGCCCTGGAAGACGGTGCTGGAGAACGTGATGTTCCCGTTGCTGGCAAGTCGCAAGGCTACTCGCCCGGAAGCCCGTGACACGGCGCTGCATTTCCTGAGCAAGGTGGGGCTGGCGGACTTTGCCGATGTGATGCCGCATATGCTCTCGGGGGGCATGAAGCAGCGGGTGGCGATTGCCCGGGCGCTGGCGATGAAACCGCGTATTCTGCTGATGGATGAACCCTTTGCCGCACTGGATGCCCTGACACGTCGCACGATGCAAGAGGAGTTGCTCGCCCTGTGGGAGGAAGAACGCTTTACGCTGCTGTTTGTGACGCACTCTATTGAGGAAGCGCTGGTGGTGGGAAGCCGAATTCTGGTGCTATCGCCGCACCCTGGCCGGGTACGTGCTGAACTCAATTGCCATCAATATTCCCTGAATGACTACGGTAGCGAAGCGTTTCAACATGCCGCCCGTCATATTCACGATTTGTTATTCCCGACCACGGCGAACGACCCGCGGCCCGAACAGAAACAGGAGCGTGCCTATGTCGCAGCCACCTTACATTCGTCCTGAGTTTGAGCGTGAGCTTGCGCCGCTGCGCGATCTCCCGGTTGAGACGCCGCTACCGCTGGGCCAGCGCTTATGGAATCAGACATGGCTGCGCAAATCGTTGATTCTACTTTTGGTACTGGCGTTATGGGAACTGGCCGCGCGGGTGGCGCAAAACGATTTGATGTTGCCAGGCGTGGTGCAGACAATGCATGCTCTGGCAGAGGATATGCGTAACGGCGAGTTGCCGGAGAAGATCGTCAACTCGTTTAGCACGTTACTAAAGGGCTATTTGATTGGCAGCGTGCTGGCCCTGTTGGCGAGCGCGCTGGCAGTGACCACGCAGTTTGGCCGTGACCTGCTGAGCACGCTAACGGCGATGCTTAACCCATTACCCGCTATTGCGCTGCTGCCGCTGGCGCTGTTGTGGTTCGGGCTGGGGAATGTCAGCCTGGTGTTTGTGCTGGTACATTCAGTGATGTGGCCGATTGCGCTTAATACCTGGTCAGGGTTCAGTGGCGTGCCGGAAACGCTGCGCATGGCCGGGCGTAATTATGGGCTGAGTGGGCCACGTTATGTTTTAACCATTTTGATCCCGGCGTCGCTACCGTCGATCCTCGCCGGGTTAAAGATCGGCTGGGCGTTTGCCTGGCGTACACTGATCGCCGCTGAGCTGGTGTTTGGCGCTTCAAGCGGCCAGGGCGGGCTGGGGTGGTATATCTTCCAGAACCGCAATGAATTGTTTACTGACAGGGTATTCGCCGGGCTGGTGACGGTGATTGCGATTGGCCTGCTGGTGGAGGGGGTGGTGTTTGCCACTCTGGAGAAGGTAACGATTAAGCGCTGGGGAATGCAGCGTTAGCGTTTTCTCCTCTTCCTTACAGGGCAAAGGGCCGATCGGGCGCTCTGTATCAGCCGTAAGAGGGAAGAATGATCCAGGTAGAAAGAGCCGATCCGCTATCGGCAGACTCGCAGGCGCTTATTGAAAAACTCTCTGCCGTGCTTGCGCGCATCACCGGCAGCAGCGGCAAGCGATCTTTTAACATGGATGACCTGCAATCCGCGCGTTCAGTATGGGCGCTGGCCCGAAACGCGCAGGGTGTTGCGATAGGCTGTGGCGCTATTCGCCCGTTAACCCAGGAAACGGCGGAACTGAAAAGGATGTATTCCACGGGGAGCGAAGCGGGGGTGGGCAGCGCAATACTGTGCTTTCTGGAAGAGGCGGCAAGGACGCTTGGCTATCGCGAAGTTACCCTCGAAACGCGGCGCGTCAACCACAAGGCCGTGGCGTTTTATGAAAAGCATGGCTACACCGTTACCGACAATTACGGTGTCTATATTGGCAGGGCTGAGGCGGTCTGTTTTATCAAGCGCCTGTAAGGTCCGGGCAAGGCGCTACGCACTGGCAGTAGCGCGCTTATCTCATTACTTGCGCAGTAGCTTTTGCAGCCTTTTTTTCTGCCACCCGCTAATCAGATTGCCAAAGACAAAAACACGCAGCCCACGCACCACCAGTAATGCGCCCCAGATGGCAGCCACCCAGAGCGACCAGACGCTCTCTGGCGAGGTGGTGCGATTGAGGATATAAAGTAAAACGCAGACCACCACCGCGGTTAATATCGAGCGGTACAGGCGGCTCTCTTCTTCCAGTTGCTTTCTGGCTTCCGTAATGCGCTGATCCAGCGCTTCATCGCCTTCGCTTTGTGTGCTGCCGGACAGTTCGCTAACGCTCACTTCAAAAACGGCAGCCAGGGCGCTGAGCGTTTCCAGGCTTGGTTGCTCCTGGTTTTCAATGCGCTGTATGGTGCGCACGCTTAATGCAGCCATTTCCGCCAGTTGTTCCTGTGACCAGGCACGGGCAAGGCGAAACTCTTTCACTCGATTGGTACTCATCAGAATGTCTCCGTGGTAAGCAGGATGACAGCGTCGCCCAAAAGGGAAAATAGCGACACGACATACACCCGACAGTAACCTGACAGCGGCATGACACGGCGCTTGCCGACCCACTTTGCTATCTGATGTCCCGATATTCAAGCATAACGCGTGATGCGTTTTTTTTGGTTTTCTTCTGTCGTAAATACGCGGTTTTTTGCCGGGGGGCTTCTCAAGTCATTTAGGCAGATACTATAAACGTCTTCAACCACTTAAGTCACAGCTGACTCGTTTTCCCGCATGACAACCACAGCGACATCTATGTGCCCCCCTGGCGCAGAGCGTGCAGCGAGGGGGTTGAGTCCCCGCTGAAATCGGTGAGACGAAGACCCGATGACAAGGGCAGGCCGCCAGGGATGGCGGACTGAGGTTTGTCGAGACAGGACGTCGAGTCAAACCGACCGCAGGCAGCGGGGCGGGAGGCGAACGCAGTGCGAAGCACCGATTTTTTGCGGGGCCGCGGGGATTGTAAAGGGGAACGCGGTGTTCCCCTTTACCCGTTCACGTGTTCGGGAGGTCCATTTCGCCATGAACGTAAGTTGAACGGAACCCACCACCTGAGCCGTATATTCCCCTCACCCCAACCCTCTCCCGGGGGGAGAGGGAGAAATCCGATCGCAGACCGGGTTATTATCCCGTACGTCTCCATGGCAGGCGATATTGCGTGCCTGCTCACGACGCCTTTTTGGCGGCCCTGACTTTCTTGCTACGCCGTGCCGTAAATGTTAAAAGGTGCGGCTTTACGAAAACACGAAAAGGGGAAAGACGTGAAAAACGCGTCAAGGGTGTCTGAGCATTCAGCAGATACCGCGTCGGAATCGGGGCCGACGCTGCAACGAGGACTGAAAAACCGCCATATTCAATTAATCGCCCTGGGGGGCGCTATCGGTACCGGGCTGTTCCTGGGCATCGGTCCGGCAATTCAGATGGCGGGGCCCGCCGTGCTGCTGGGCTATGGCGTCGCGGGCATCATTGCTTTCTTAATTATGCGCCAGCTTGGTGAGATGGTGGTTGAGGAGCCGGTGTCAGGTTCATTTGCCCATTTTGCCTTTAAATACTGGGGACCTTTTGCAGGCTTCTTATCCGGCTGGAACTACTGGGCGATGTTTGTGCTGGTGGGCATGGCGGAACTGACCGCCGCCGGCATCTATATGCAGTACTGGTTTCCCGATGTCCCCACCTGGATCTGGGCTGCCGCCTTTTTCATCATTATTAATGCGGTCAACCTGGTTAACGTGCGTCTGTATGGCGAAACCGAGTTCTGGTTTGCTCTTATCAAAGTGCTGGCGATCATTGGCATGATCGGCTTTGGCCTGTGGATGCTGTTCGGCGGCCACGGCGGAGAAAAAGCCAGCTTTGACAACCTCTGGTCTCACGGCGGCTTCTTCGCCACCGGCTGGAACGGCCTGATCCTCTCCCTTGCGGTAATTATGTTCTCTTTTGGCGGTCTGGAACTGATTGGGATCACGGCGGCAGAAGCCAGCGAGCCGCACACCACTATCCCGAAAGCGGTCAACCAGGTGGTCTATCGCATTCTGCTCTTTTATATCGGTTCCCTGGTGGTTCTGCTGGCGCTTTATCCGTGGGTTGATATCAAAGCGGATAGCAGCCCGTTTGTGATGATCTTCCATAACCTGAACAGCAACCTCGTGGCATCGGCGCTGAATTTTGTCATCCTGGTGGCCTCACTGTCGGTCTATAACAGCGGTGTGTATTCTAACAGCCGTATGCTGTTTGGTTTGTCGGTACAGGGAAATGCGCCGGCGTTCCTGACCCGCGTCAGCCGTCGCGGCGTGCCGGTGAACTCACTGTTCCTCTCCGGGGCGATCACGTCGCTGGTGGTGCTGGTTAACTACATCCTGCCAAAAGAGGCGTTTGGGCTGTTGATGGCGCTGGTGGTGGCGACGCTGCTGTTGAACTGGATCATGATTTCGCTGGCGCACCTGAAATTCCGCGCCGCGATGCGCCGTAAAGGGCGCGATCCCCAGTTTAAGGCGCTGCTCTATCCCTTCGGCAATTATCTGTGCATCGCCTTTATGCTGATGATCCTCATCCTGATGTGCACCATGGACGGCATGCGCCTGTCTGCTATTCTGCTGCCGGTGTGGATCCTCTTCCTGTTTGCTGCTTTCCGCCTGTCACGCCGTTCTGCAAAACGCGCGTAATGATCGCTGCCTCGCCGGATCCGGCGGGGCATTTTCTCCCTGGTAAATTTATCGTGATTGATCTCCCACAATTGCGTCAGCGTGCAGGATAAATAAATTGTAATCGATTACTTTTCTTCTTGATGTATTTTGTAATCGATTACTTTTTAAAGGTGAGGCAAAAAAATGGTGTCAACAACCGAAAGTAGTGGAAATCTGGTCCAGCATCGACTGCTGGTACCGCGGCTGTCGCTGATGATGTTTTTACAGTTTTTTATCTGGGGGAGCTGGTCTGTCACGCTCGGTCTGGTGATGACGCAGCACAACATGTCGCTGCTGATTGGCGACGCATTTTCCGCCGGGCCTATTGCGTCTATTCTGTCGCCGTTCGTGCTCGGCATGCTGGTGGACCGGTTCTTCGCCTCGCAGAAAGTGATGGCGGTGATGCACCTGGCAGGGGCCGCGATTTTGATGTTTGTGCCGCAGGCCCTGGTGGCGGAAAACGGCGCCATGCTGATTGCGCTGCTGTTTGGCTATACGCTGTGCTACATGCCTACACTTGCGCTGACCAACAATATTGCCTTCCACAGCCTGAGCAATATCGATAAAACTTTCCCGGTGGTACGCGTGTTCGGCACCATTGGCTGGATTGTGGCGGGGATCTTTA
The DNA here is from genome assembly GCF_040546205.1 of Citrobacter sp. UYEF32. NCBI lineage: Bacteria > Pseudomonadati > Pseudomonadota > Gammaproteobacteria > Enterobacterales > Enterobacteriaceae > Citrobacter > Citrobacter sp. UYEF32. Next base: position 466,564 of record NZ_JBEPNI010000003.1, read on the forward strand.
TCGGCGTAACGGGCATTTCCTCCAGCGTGACCATTTTCCAGGTGGCGGCAATCTGCTCCGTAGCGCTGGCGCTTTATAGCCTGACGTTGCCGCATACGCCGGCACCCGCTAAAGGGCTGCCTGTCGCTATGCGCGATCTGTTCTGTGCCGATGCATTTGCCTTACTCAAAACCCGTCACTTCTTTGTTTTCTCGCTCTGCGCGACGCTGATTTCCGTCCCACTCGGCACCTATTACGCCTATACCGCCTCGTATCTGGCGGATGCCGGTGTGGCGGATGTGAGTACCGCCATGTCATTCGGTCAGATGTCTGAAATCTTCTTTATGCTGGTGATCCCGCTGCTGTTTCGCCGTCTTGGCGTGAAGTACATGCTGCTTATCGGCATGTGCGCCTGGTTTGTGCGTTACGCCTTTTTTGCCCTCGGCGTCAGTGAGGAAGGGCGCTTCCTGCTCTATCTCGGCATTTTGCTGCACGGTGTCTGTTACGACTTTTTCTTCGTTGTCGGCTTTATCTACACCGACCGTGTGGCGGGCGAAAAGGTAAAAGGCCAGGCGCAAAGCATGATTGTGATGTTTACCTATGGCATTGGCATGCTGCTGGGCTCACAAATTTCCGGCGCGCTGTACAACCGCATTGTCGCCGGGCAGACACTGCCGCAGGCGTGGGTGACCTTTTGGTGGATCCCGGCAATTGCCGCGGCCGTTATCGCGCTGATTTTCCTTCTTTCTTTTAAATACAACGACCAAGAGCACGCATAAGCTGTGGGAGGTGCTATGAAAACCATTCAGGGGCCGGGGATTTTTCTGGCGCAATTCATTGGGGAGAAACCGCCGTTTAATACGCTTGAAGGGCTGGCCGGTTGGGCGGCAGGGTTAGGGTACAAGGCGCTGCAAATCCCCTGTAACCATCCGGCGATTTTTGATGTCGAACAGGCGGCGCAAAGCCAGAGTTATTGTGATGATGTGCGCGGCGTGCTGGCGGAGCGCGGTCTGGTGATTAGCGAGCTTTCCACCCACCTTGAAGGGCAACTGATTGCGGTACACCCGGCTTATGACGCGGCGTTTGACGGCTTTGCACCCGCGGCGCTGCGGGGAAACCCGGCGGCGCGTCAGGCCTGGGCTATAGAAAAACTGTTTCAGGCGGCGCGTGCCTCAAACAACCTTGGGTTACGCGCCCATGCGACCTTCTCCGGCGCGCTGGCCTGGCCTTATCTCTACCCGTGGCCGCCCCATAACGCCCTGTTATTTAAAGAGGCGTTTGCTGAATTAGCCCGCCGCTGGCGACCGGTGCTGGACCGCTTTGATGAACAGGGGGTGGACCTGTGCTATGAAATTCACCCCGGTGAAGACCTGCATGACGGCGCCACTTTTGAGCGTTTTCTTGACGGCGTAGGCAACCACCCGCGCTGCAATATCCTGTACGACCCGAGCCATCTTCACCTGCAACAGATTGATTATTTGGCGTTTATCGATATCTATCATGAACGCATCAAAGCTTTTCATGTGAAGGACGCGGAGTACCGGAAGGAGGGCCGCAGTGGCGTGTATGGCGGCTATCAAAACTGGGTCGACAGGCCCGGCCGTTTTCGTTCGCCGGGCGACGGGCAAATCGATTTTGGCGCGGTGTTCAGCAAGCTCACCCAGTACGGCTATGACGGCTGGGCGGTGCTGGAGTGGGAATGTTGCCTGAAAGCGGGAGAGACCGGCGCGCGGGAAGGGAGCGAGTTTATTCGCCGTCACATCATCCCCGTGTCGGCATACGCGTTTGATGATTTTGCCGCCGGGCAAGAAGACCGGGGTAGTGTGCGCAACATGTTAGGACTGGGGAGTATGGAATGATTCAGGTCGGGATTATTGGCACCGGGTTTATTGGCCCGGCGCATATTGAAGCTATTCGGCGGTTGGGCTTTGTTGAGGTGGTGGCGCTGTGCGATGCGGATCTGGCGGACGCGCAGCAAAAGGCGCGGCAGCTTGGCGTGCCGCACGCCTATGCCAGCGTGGAGGCACTGCTGGCGCATCCGGGGTTACAGGTGGTTCATAACTGTACGCCGAATCATCTGCATGCAGAAATTAACCGCCAGGCCCTGCGGGCCGGAAAGCATCTGTTTTCGGAAAAACCGCTGTGCATGACCGCCGAAGAGGCGCGTGAACTGGTGGTGCTTGCCGAACAGGCAAAGGTGGTGCATGGCGTCAGTTTTGTCTATCGCCAGTTTGCGATGGTTCAGCAGGCGGCGAGTTTGCGCCGCTCCGGGCGGCTCGGCAGGCTGTTTTCCGTCTACGGCAGTTATCTGCAAGACTGGATGCTGCTGGAAACGGACTATAACTGGCGCGTCGACGCGGCAACCGGCGGGCCATCGCGGGCGGTGGCCGATATCGGTTCGCACTGGTGCGATACATTGCAATTTGTCACCGGACGGCGCATAACCCAGGTGATGGCGGATCTCTCTATTGTCTGGCCGACACGCAAAGCCAGTCGCGGGGCTGCAACCTTCACTTCTACTCAGCAGGCCGCAGAGGTGGAGGACAAAACCGTGACTACCGAGGATGCCGGGTCGGTGCTGGTCCGTTTTGATGATGGCAGTAAGGGCTGTTTTAGCGTGTCGCAGGTGAGTGCGGGGCGGAAAAATCGCCTCAGTTTTGAAGTAAACGGTAGTGAGTGCTCACTGGGTTGGGACCAGGAAGTGCCACAACAGCTTTGGATTGGCCACCGCCAGCAGCCTAACCAGATACTGACCGATGACCCAGGGCTGATGTCGCCGGATGTCGCCGCCAGCGCCCATTTCCCCGGCGGGCATATCGAAGGCTGGCCGGATGCGTTTAAGAATATGATGCTGAATTTCTATCGCGCGGTGCAGGACGGGAAAATGCCAGCCCGCGATGAGGCGCGGTTTGCCTCGTTCTATGATGGGGCCAGCGTGATGTTTATTATCGATGCCATCCTGCAAAGTCACCAGCAGCAAAAGTGGGTGACAGTGGCCAGTTGAGGTAGGTCGCCCTGGGCGGGTTGTCCCGGATAAGGCGTAACCGCATCCGGGACAACCCTGGCGGCGCTTACGCCTGCCATGCTATCCGGATGCGGCACCAGGTGTGCATCGTGCATGCCATCCGACGTTGTGGTAGCCTGCTAGCCAGACGCTAACCGCAGGAAATATCGACGTTATGTCCATTCAGAAAATCGCCAGGCTGGCTGGCGTTTCCGTCGCGACCGTTTCGCGCGTGCTCAATAACAGTGAATCTGTTAAAGAAAAAAACCGCGAGCGCGTGCTCAAAGCCATTGCCGAAAGCAATTATCAGCCGAACCTGCTGGCGCGCCAGCTTCGCACCGCCCGCAGCTCAATGATTCTGGTGCTGGTTTCCAATATCGCCAACCCGTTTTGCGCCGAGGTGGTAAAAGGGATTGAAGAGGAAGCGGAAAAAAACGGCTTTCGTATCCTGCTGTGCAATACCGGTTCGGACATGGCGCGCTCCCGCTCGGCGCTGAACCTGCTTTCCGGGAAAATCGTCGACGGCATTATCACCATGGACGCCTCCTCGCGCTTGCCGGAACTGGCGACGCTTATCGGTAACGCCCCCTGGGTGCAGTGCGCGGAATATGCCGATGACGGCGATGTCTCCTGCGTGGGCATCAATGATGTTGGCGCCGCGCAATGCGTGATTGATCGATTACTGGCGCGCGGCTGTCAGCGTATCGCGCTGATTAACCACGATCTCAGCTATAAATATGCCCGCTCGCGGGAAGAGGGCTACCACAGCGGACTTAAGGCGCACCAGTGTGAGTATGCGGTTGTTGAGTATGCCTGCGACCTGAGTTTTAGCGCCGGGAAAGCGGCCATGCAGGCGCTGCTGCGCCACACTGAACGTCCCGATGCGGTCTTTGCGGTGTCGGATACCCTTGCGGCGGGGGCCGTGCTGGCCATTCACGAAGCCGGACTGAAAATGCCGCAGGATATTGCGGTGGTTGGGTTTGATGGCACAGAACTGGCGGAAATGGTGACACCGCCGCTGACGACCGTTTATCAACCGTCAAAAGAGATTGGTCGCAAAGCCGTGGGGCTGCTGCTCAACAAAATCGATAACCCCGAGGCCCCGGCGGAGAGGATCATGATGGAATGGCAGTATATTTCCCGCGCCAGCGCCTGATAATATTGATGTGATTTTTTTGCCAGCCTTTCGCTGGCTTTTTTATACCCTGGGAGCTTTGCCCATGAACCGGCAACGACAAGCAGAACTGTTTCTGGTCATCACCACCATCATTGCCGCCTGCGGCTGGATCTTTTCCCGCGAGGCCATCTCCGGGATGCCCGTTTTTGCCTTTCTGGGGCTGCGCTTTTTAGGCGCGGCGCTGGTATTGCTGCCATTTTGTCGCGGGCAGCGTATTGCGCTGGCAAAATTGCGCCAGGTCTTTATCAGCGCGTTGTGGATGGCACTCACGTTGTGCCTGTGGATTTGGTCGGTGTCGACCACGCCGTCGCTGGGCGAGGGGGCATTTATCATGAGCCTCTCTATGCTGTTTGTGCCGCTGGTGGCCTGGGCCATGATGGGCGTGCGTCCGGCCCGCGCCTACTGGGAATGCCTGCCGCTCGCCTTTATTGGCCTGGCGCTGTTAAGCCTGCATACGCCGATTGTCTTTCATCCCAGCCAGGGCTGGTTTTTGTTGACCGCTTTTGTGCAATCCATTTCGTTTTGCTACACCAGCCGCATTGCCCGTGATGTCCCGCTACTCCCGCTCACCACGGTGCAACTGGCGGTGACGGGGGTTGCGGGCGTGTTGATCTCACTTTTATTTGAACACTGGACGCAGCCGTTTACGGGTACCACTGTGCTGTGGCTGATCGCCAGTATTCTGATTGCCACCAGCCTGCGTTTTGGCCTGCAATTACAGGGGCAGAAATATGCCGCTGTCGCCAGCGCTGCCATCATCATGGTGCTCGAACCGTTGCTAACGGTGATCGTTGCTGCCCTCTGGTACAGCGAACGTCTGCCGCTGCAAAAAATTATCGGCGGCGTGCTGATTCTTGTTGCTCAGATCTGGTTTCGCTGGCGGCTGGTGGCACGCCTGCCGTCTAAAATCTAATCCCCTCAGTTTGCCGGGCAGCGGGGGGCGAGCTGCTGGCGCGCGCCAATCGCGGCGACGGCAAGCATAAGCATCATCACGATCTCTGCCACTAAAAACCCGCCCAGCGCTTCGTTATAGTTGCCCTGGGTGAGGTTAAGCAGATGCAAAAACAACCCGCCGAGTACTGCCGGGCCCAGGCCCAGCGTGGCCTGTTGCAGCGTACTGAGAATGGCGCTGCCCGACCCTGCGTCCTGAGTGGCAATGTCACGCATCCCGATACGGTAAAAACTGTTCACGATCAGCGCCTGGCCGTAGCCAATCAGCGCGGTAGAAGGCGCAAGGTTTAGGGCGTTGAGGTGCCCATGGGTCAACCAGAGCGTGGCGAACAGCGCCAGCAGGCCGCTTACTTGAATCGCGATGCCACTCAGCAGAATGGTACGTACGTTGTGGCGGGCAATCAGTTTCGGCGCATACCACGCCGAGGCGAAATAGGTCACCCCAAGCACAACAAAACTGTTACCGGACTGCCACGGCGCCATGCCTACGCCTGCCTGTAATGTCAGCGCCATACAGAACATAAAGCCGGACCAGGCGCTGAAAAACAGCAACGCAATTAACAGGCCGAAACGGATGCTGGGTAATTTGAGTAAACGTGGCGGCATCAGCGGATGCAGCCCTTGCTGTTCCTGACGCAGCGCGCCGGCACGCATCCACAGTGTTAGCGGAATGATCGCCAGTAATGCCGCCTGGCTTTGCCATGGCCAGCCTAAATCCGGGCTGAGGGAGAGCGGGAAGAGCAGGCAGCATAAGATCAGCGCCAGCGCGAAGGTGCCCTGCCAGTCAATGCGCGTTGGGGTTTCATTGCGGGTTTCCGGGATATAGCGATGGCTCAATGCCAGCACCAACAGGCTTATCGGCACGTTAATAAAAAAGGCGTTTCGCCAGCCGAGCCCGGCGATATCTGCCGATACCAGCCAGCCGCCACCCATCTGCCCGATGATAAACGCCACGCCGCCAATCCCCCCATACAGGCTGATAGCGCGGGCATGGGCCGTACCTTTGAGGGTCACGTGCAGCGTTGCAAGAATTTGCGGCATGATCAGCGCCGCGCTCATCCCTTGTAGAGTACGCGCCGCGAGCAGGGCGGTGATGGAGTTGGCGATACCGCACAGCAGCGAGGCGATTCCGAACAGCGCCACGCCCCATAAGAACATTTTGCGGCGGCCAAAGTTATCACCCAGTTTACTCCCCATCGCCAGGCAGACGGCAAACGCGACGCCGTACAGCGCAACAATCAGAGAGAGTTGCGTGGTATTGGTGTGCAGCGACAGCGTGATGGAATCAAGGGCGACGTTGGTGATCGAAGTATCGATCAGCGGCAGCATTTGTCCGGTCAACAGTAATAACAAGCCCGCACGACCGGGTGAAACAGCAGACGTATTCATGGTAACTCCATTGCGTCATTCATCGGATAGACGTAGCATCGCTGATACGAAAAACGGGTACCAGTTCTTGCTTATACTGGTACTGGCAATACCATGCTGGAGGTTTTATGAGCCTGATGTCGGAACGATCCCCTCTGTTGAGCGTCCAGGATGAGAACCGCAAACAGCTCGGCGCGTTTTTACGCTCCCGCCGGGAAAGCCTTGACCCGCAGCGTCTCGGTCTGCCGCGCAGTGGACGGCGGCGTACGCCGGGCTTAAGGCGTGAAGAGGTGGCCTTGCTCGCAGACGTTGGCGTGACCTGGTATACCTGGCTTGAGCAAGGCAGGGATGTGAACCCGTCGGCCAGCGTGATGCAGGCAATCGCCAATGCGCTGGAGTGTTCGGCAACTGAAACCCGCCACCTGTTTTTACTGGCGGGGCTGACGCCTGCGGAAACGCCTGTGGTGCCGCAGTGTGAAGGCATCAGCATCGGGACGCGTAAAATGCTCGATAGCCTGTTACCCCAACCGGCCAGCATCCAAAAATCCAATTTTGATATTGTGGCGTGGAATGATGCTTTTTCGCGGATGATGGGCGTTGATTTTCACCAAATACCGGAAGATGAGCGCAATTGTATTTATCTCTATCTGACCAACCCGACCTGGCGTAGCCGTATTGGGCGTAAGGAGAGTGTGCTGCCGACCTTTGTTGCCTATTTCCGGGCGGCGATGGCGGAACATCGGGGCGACCCGCAGTGGGAAGCGAAGCTGGCGCGCTTTTGCGCAGTATCGGAAGAGTTTGCCTCGCTGTGGCATAAGCGCTACGACGTGCGAGGCGTTGAAAATCAACTGAAAACCTTTACCCACCCTGAATTAGGCGAATTTTCTTTGCAGCAAATGTACTGGTTTTCAGCGCCGCGTAACGGCTCGCGGCTGCTGGTCTATTTACCGATAGATGAGCGGGGCGAGCAGGCGCTGGCATGGCTGGCAGATCACGCTTAGCCGCTTCTCAAAGATAGAGTTTTCCGGCCAGGACCGTATGCGACTGGCCAGCCAGCGCTACCCGGCCTTCTGCGGTGAGCGCAATCTGCAATTCGCCGCCGCGCGGTGAGGCCTGCCAGGCACTGAGGGTACGCTTATCCAGACGCGAACCCCAGTATGCCGCCAGCGCGCAGTGCGCGGAACCGGTCACCGGATCTTCATTTACCCCCACCCACGGCGCGAAGTAGCGAGAGATAAAATCATATTTGCCATTACAGGGTGCCGTAATGGCCACGCCGCGTCCGGGCAGTGCGCCAAGCGCCTGGAAGTTGGGTTTGAGCTGCTCAATGACCTGCGCGTCTTCCACCACAATCATCGCTTTCGGGCCAAATGTCCCGCTGGCAGAGACGTCACTGGCGTTGAGACCCAGGGCGTTCAGTAAAGCGTTATCCGGCGCATAATGCATATCCGGTACTAAGAGCGGGAAATCCAGTTCGATAGTGTCAGGGCGGGCGGTGGCTTTAAGCGGGCCGGAAAGGGTGGTGAAGACAACGCTTTCTCCAACAGCAAGCTGCCCGGTCTGGCGCAAAATATGGGCCGTGGCGAGCGTGCCGTGACCGCATAAATCGACCTCAGCCTGAGGAGTGAACCAGCGCAAACGGTAATCATCGCGTGCCAGAAACGCGGTCTCAGAGACGGCCATCTCTGCCGCAATCTGCTGCATGGTGGCCGTTTCAAGCGCCTGGGGCGTGATACACACGCCCGCCGGATTGCCGGAAAAAGGGCGTGTGCTGAAAGCATCAACCTGGTAAATCTCAAGTTCCACTGCGCGTGCTCCTGTCGGAAAACAAAACGCTACGGTAACGCGTTTTCGCTTTTCCGAACAGTCAGCGCGGACGCAGACGTTGCTGATCTTTTTTCGCCAGCGTGTCGATCACCAGATCCCGCGAGTCGTTGATCAGATCGACGAGCAAATCTTCGTTGATATCCTCGCCAGCAAAGATGGAGATCCAGTGCTTTTTATTCATGTGATATCCCGGCTCAATGCTGCGATAAATTTGTTGATTGAGCAGGGATTTTTGCGGATCTGATTTCATGGTCACCATAGGCCGACCATGAGCGGTGGTGATCATCATGAAAATCTTGCCGCCGACTTTGAAAATGTCGTGTTCCGGGCCAAACGGCCAGCACGGTTCAGTGAACGGTAGTTCCAGCGCAATGCGACGTGCGGTCTCTTGCAGGGTTTTACTGTCCATCGCAGTTATCCACGGTGAGCGCGCGCCACATGGCTTCAAAGCCCAGCCGTTTGGTCTCTTTTGCTTTTTGCGGGTCGCGATTGGCGAAATCCATTGTGGTTTCTGCCAGCGTCAGAAAAATGGCGTCGCCAAAGGGTGAGAGCGCTTCGGAAAGAAATTCAGGCCTCACCGAGCGGTGGCAGATTTCATGTAGCTCAGGGAACATATCGATAACCTGCTGGCGCGTTTCCGGGGTGATTTTTTCGCTCACCGAAATCTGGCGAATCGCGTTATGTGCCGACGGGTGACGGATGCCCCAGTCGATATAGCTGTTCCAGATGGATTGGGTATGTATTTTGGAATTGCTGTGCGACCTGTCGAGGCTGTCGATCATGGTCTGGCAAAGGTCAGATTTTAAATGCAGGTAAAGCGCATTGAGCAGATCGTCTTTGGTGGCAAAATAACGAAACAGGGTGCCTTCAGCCACGCCCGCGTTACGGGCAATCACCGCGGTCGAGGCGGCAATACCGGTTTGCGCGATAGCGACAGCCGCCGCATCCAGTAATGCTAATTTCTTATCTTCACTCTTCGGACGAGCCACTACACTTTTCCTCATACATTTTGAAAAACCACGATTGAACCATGCCCACTGTGACGCTGCAACGCTGAACATCAAAGATTGAAAATCATCTTGACGACTTTCTATTCATTTCTATAATGAGTGCTTACTCACTCATAATCAAGTCCAGTCTATTTCAATGTGCCAACGGAAGGGACATTTTCTCGGATCAGGGTATGCATCGTCTCTTACTTAGCGTGGTTCTTATTATGCTCGTTGTATCTGCCGCCAGTTTGCCTTTTGTTTTGAACGCCGGATTTGGTCAGCGCCCGCAGGGTGAGCAACTGACCAGAGTAGAGCAGTCCCCGCACTACCGGGACGGTGAATTTCATAACCAGTTGTCTACGCCCAGCTACACGGGGCAAAAAAGCATGGTGGCGGCAATGTGGGAGTTTTTAACCACCCGTCGGGAAAATGCGCGCCCGCAGCAGCCGTTGCCGATGGTGAAGACAGATCTGGCAAGCCTGCCGCTGGAGCAGGATACGGTCGTATGGCTGGGCCATTCATCCTGGTATCTGCAACTGGCCGGGAAACGCATTCTTATCGATCCGGTGCTCAGCAATTACGCCGCGCCGTTCTCGTTTCTGAATAAAGCCTTCGACGGTGACTATCCGTGGACGGCAGAGGCCATGCCGGAGATCGACCTGCTGATCATATCCCATGACCATTACGACCACCTGGATTACGCCACCATCAGGGCGCTGATGCCAAAAATCAAACGGGTGGTAGTCCCGCTGGGTGTGGGATCGCACCTGCGTTACTGGGGCATGAATCCGGACATCATCCAGGAAGCGGACTGGCAACAAAAAATCACGTTTAGCAATGATCTGGAGGTGCATGTGCTGCCTGCACGGCACTTTTCAGGGCGCGGTCTGAAACGTAATCAGACGTTGTGGGCGAGCTTTATGTTCGTCACCCCGGATCGCAAGCTCTATTACAGCGGCGATACCGGTTACGGGCCGCACTTTAAAGCCATCGGCGAACAGTTTGGTTCGGTGGATCTGGCGATTCTTGAAAACGGTCAGTACGACCAGGACTGGAAGTACATCCACATGATGCCGGAGGAAACGGCGCAAGCAGCGGAGGAGTTAAATGCGCGGGCGGTACTGCCGGGCCACGCCGGACGATTCGTGCTGGCAAAACATACCTGGGACGATCCTTATAAACGTCTGGCGGCGGCAAGCCTCGGCAAAGGGTATCGATTGTTAACGCCCACCCTCGGCGAAGCGGTGCATGCGGCGGATAACGCCCAGCAATTCCGCGCCTGGTGGGAATAACGGTTTATTTCGAAGAGCAGAGAGGGGGAGCGCTGTATGACTATTTCCGCTCAGGTTATCGACACTATCGTCGAGTGGATCGACGACAATTTACACCAACCATTGCGTATTGATGATATTGCGCGCCACGCCGGGTATTCAAAGTGGCATCTGCAACGGCTGTTTTTGCATTACAAAGGTGAGAGTCTGGGGCGCTATATTCGCGAACGTAAACTGTCACTGGCGGCGCGGGATTTACTCAATACCAATGATAAGGTCTACGATATTTGCCTGAAATATGGCTTTGATTCGCAGCAGACCTTTACGCGGATCTTTACCCGCACGTTCAATCAGCCGCCGGGCGCCTGGCGCAAAGAGAATCATCCGCGCGCGCATTGACGCATAAGCCCGGTGGCCTAAGGTCAACCGGGTTTTTTTGGCCTGGATGACACCGCCCGGTGTGCCGCTTCTCTCTTTAGGGTAAGGGGAAAAACATCCCGGATGGCGGCGCAAGCGCCTGATCCGGGCTACGACCCTACGAACCCTTAAGCCAGCGAAAACCAGCGGCGCCAGATAAAGCGCACCACGTAGAACTCGATCGCACCCAGTAGTAGAAACCACAGGCAAAACAACACGGTATAGAGCTGATTCAGGTCCTGAAAATGGAAGGTATCCAGCAGTTTTTGCGCCAGTACCAGCCCCAGGGAAGGGGCGGGTAGCAGCAATACCGAGATGAAAGCCATCAGCAGAATACCTGCCGCGGTGGTTAATGTTTCCAGTGGGTGCTTCATGACAGTTAATCGCTTGTTAAAAACGACATTGTCCGGGAAAGTGCGTAAGGGTGCAATCTCCCTGCGCCGTTCTAGCCCGCCGCCCAAATCTCGGTGTGTTTTTGCACCAGGCCGATCAGCGAGCCGCCGTCGGCGACAAAATCGCGCATCATTTGCGATTCGCTCTTCCCTCGTTTGACGAAGTTCATCAGCTCGGAGATAGCGCTGCCTGCGTTGAGCTTATCTGCCCATGGCGCAACTTTTTCCAGCATTCGTTCGATATCGTCGGCTATTTTACGCTGCTCGCCGGTGTGGACATCGGTAATGATCCCCTCCAGACCAAAACGGCAGGCCTGAAAACGGTTGAATTTGTAGAGCAGGTAATCGCGCTCCTGATGTTTGAACGGGCGCTCTGCCAGCAGCCAGTGGGCGATAGCCTGAATAAATCCAGTGACATTAATGGCATGCGACAGGGTCAATGGCGTATCCATTACCCGCACTTCGACGGTGCCAAAATGGGGGCTCGGGCGAATATCCCAGTGCAAATCTTTAATGCTTTCAATCATGCTGGTGTAGCTCAGGCGACGAAATAGCCCTTCAAACTCTTGCCAGTTACTGACCCAGGGCATGGGGCCATTATCCGGAAAAGAGGAAAAAATATTCAGTCGCGATGAGGCGAAACGGGTATCGGTGCGCTGCACGTATGGGGAAGCGGCGCCAAGCGCGATAAAATGCGGCACAAAACGCGATAAGCCATGAAGAAGATAGATGGCGTCATCGCCACTCGGACAACCCACATGCACATGTTGGCCGAAAACGGTCGCCTGCTGCATCAGGTAGCCAAACATTTCCAGCGTCCGGTGATAGCGTTCATCGTTGCTGATCTCCTGACGCTGCCATTTTTGAAAAGGGTGCGTGCCGCCGCCGCAAATCTGTACGTGATGCTCGTTTGCCGCCTGCAAAATAATCTGCTGCATGGCAGAAAACTGGTGTGCCGCCTGGTTGATGTCGCGACAGACCCCTGTCGCAATTTCCAACATACTTTCCGTGATGTCGTGCTTGACCTCACCGGCTTTGACCTGTGCTTTTACCGCATCGATCAGCCGCGAGGAGTCCTGACTAAGGTCGTATCCCGGTGGGTTAACGACCTGCAACTCAAGTTCAATGCCCAGGGTAAAAGGAGTGGAAACGTGAAAGTCGGGTAGAGGCATATTTTCTTATCCTTTCCTTGTGAGGTTGGGATTAAGTATAGGCATGCCCTCTAAACCCGCCTTTATGCGAACTATCCGATTTGCTCCAGTTGTCCACGCAGCACTTCCACGCCGGGCACGATGGCATCCGGATTGATGGCGTGAAACCCCATCCGGAAATAGTTATCCGGGGGGGCGTCGTCAAGAAAATGCCGCGCCCCCGGTTCAATTAATACCCCCGCATGGGCTGCGCGCCAGGTGAGTTGTTGGGTACTGATATGCTTTGGCGTACTCAGCCAGAAGGCGTTGGCATGTTCGCTGCCGCCGAAGGTTTTGCATTCGGGCAAAAAGGTTTGCAGCGCGTTATGTAAGGTATCCCAACGGCGCGCGGAATCTTCGTGGTAGCGGCGCAGGTGCGTCTCGTAATGGCCCTGAGCCAGAAAATGGGCCATCTGATATTGAATGTTGGTTGGTGGATGGCGATACACCAGGCGGCGCAACGCACGGGCTTCGTCGATGATTTCCGGGGCAGCCACCATAAAACCGAGTCGCAGACCTGGCGAAAGGGCTTTTGACAGACTGCTGACATAGATAACGCGGCCGCTGCGGTCACTGGCTTTCAGCGCCGGTAACGGATTTTGCGTAAAGTTACTTTCCGAGTCGTAGTCATCTTCAATGATCACCGCGTCATGCCGGGTAGCGTATTCGAGCAACTGGACCCGGCGCGCTTTACTCATGGTGACGCCCGTCGGCACCTGATGTCCCGGCGTCACGTAGTAGTAATCACAGGGCGTTTCGCCCAGCACAATGCCTTCTTCATCAACCGGATGCGGAACGATATGGGTATCGTTAAGCAGAAAGGTGTTGATCGCTTCACGAAATCCCGGATTTTCGACCGCCACACGCGTCTGCCGGGACATCAACAGGCGGGTCAACAAATAGAGGGCGTTCTGTGACCCCAGCGTGATGAGGATTTCGTCCGGAGCGGCCACGATACCGCGTTTCGGCAGCACCCGGGTGCGGATCTGCTCAACCAGCATGGGCACATCCTGATCGATATGATCGATAACCCAGGAGGGGTCTCGCACGCCGCCGTGCAGCCAGTTTGCCGCAGCGCGCCAGAAGGCGAGGGGGAACTGTTGTGTGTCCGGCTGGCCGTAAATAAACGGGTAGCGATAGTGCATCCAGCCAGCCGGTTTAAGGATAGATTCCTGCTGGCTGGGCGTGATTTGCAGGCGGTTGCCCCATCGTGGTGCAGCGCTTTCGCATTCAGGTGCAGTTTGCGACACGTTTTGGCCGGCGTGGTAGTAATCCGGGTGCAGGTAATACCCGCTGCGTGGGCGGCTGACCAGATACCCTTCGTTGACCAGGCTTTCAAACACCAGCGCCGTGGTATTGCGAGAAACATTAAGCTGACCAGCCAGTTGGCGACATGAGGGAAGGGGCGTATCGGCCGGAAAAATGCCACTCAGGATGGCGTTTATCAGTGATTCACGCACCTGTTCCTGTAACCCACGCTGACCATCAAAATTGACATGCAAAAGGTGACGAATCATGACGCACTCCGCTGGAAAAGACATGGATATATTTGAGCAAATTCCATACCAGCTTCCCGTTATCTGACACATTCATTTGCCGAAACTGGCTCTATTCAGAAAGCAAAAAGGCTCCCTATTGTAAAAACGCAGTCACAAAAGCGCGGTCAAGAAACGCAGTCGGCATATTTATTGCAATAGTTCCAGCATGTCTGGGATGAACCTTTCTGGCATATTTAATTAAGGGTAGAGAAATGAAAAAAGTATTCGGCAAATATTGTCTTGCAGCCATGTTCACTTTGGCTTTTTCTTTACACGCAGTCGCAGCAGATTTACCCGAAATCGAAAAGTCTGGCACGTTGAAAGTGGCGACCGAAGATGACTATGCGCCCTTTAACTTTATGAAGGATGGTAAATCAGAAGGGTTTAACAAGGATATGCTCGACGAGTTGCGTAAATACGCAAAATTCAATATCAACCAAAGTATTTTACCCTGGACGGGGCTGCTCGCCGCCGTCTCTACCGGACAATACGATATGGCGTTAACCGGTGCGGTGATTACCGATGAACGTCTCAATGTATTTAATTTCACCCCGCCATGGGCGTCTGCCCAGCATTATTTTGTGAAACGCGCAGATGATAAGACATTAAATACCATCGCCGATTTGAGCGGTAAAAAAGTGGGCGTCCAGGCGGGCAGCGCATTACTGGCGCGTCTGCCGGAACTGAAAGCGATGCTGGAGAAAGTGGGCGGTAAACTGGGCCCGGTTGTGGAATATCAATCTTACCCGGAAGCCTATGCCGATCTTGCCAACAAACGCGTCGATTACGTGATTAACGTGGTTATCTCCGTCAACGACCTGGTGAAAGCGAAGCCGAAAGTGTTTGCCAAAGGGCTGCCGGTCTCTGGCCCAGGCTACATGGCATGGCCAATCTCCAAAAGCTCCCCGGAATTACTGGCGTTCATGACCAAATTTATGAATCACATGACCGAAACCGGCAAGTTGGCTGAGTTGCAGAAAAAATGGTTTGGCGAAACCTACGATCTGCCGAAAGAGCCGATCACCAGCGCCGATCAGTTTCATAAGTTAGCGGGTTTATAAGTTCAATGCGGCGGGTAACCGCCGCCAGTTAGAAAAGGGGGCACCATGGATTCAATGGCATGGCAGTTATTAATTGAAGGCGCATGGACGACCCTCTGGATTTCGGGCGTGGCTATCGCGTTCGGGGTGGTCATCGGTCTGGTGATCGCCTTTATTCGAATGATGAGAATCCCGGTCGTCGACCAGGTGCTGGTGGTCTACATCAGTCTGGCGCGCGCCACACCGCTGGTGACGCTGGTTCTGTTCCTGTTCTTATCGCTGCCGACGCTAGGGATAAACCTGGATAAAACGGCGGCGGCGATTGTGGCGCTGACGTTGAATACCTCCGCCTTTAATGCCGAAATCTGGCGTAACGCATTTCGTAACTTCCCTCGAGAACAGCGGGAAGCTGCCGAATCTGTCGGTATGCGGCGCTGGACCTATTTCCGTTACATCATGCTGCCGCAGATGTGGATTGAAAGCCTGCCTGCGCTAGTCAATGAGATGTCTTTCCTGATTAAAGGCAGCCCGGCGATAGCGATAATCGGCGTGGTAGACCTGACCCGCGTCACCAATCGCATCTCTTCGGTGACCTATGAACCTCTGTCGCCCATTCTGGCGGCGGGATTGCTCTACGTCATCATTATCGGCTTGTTGCTGAAATTGCAGGGCATGGCGGAACGTAAAGCGAAGCGCCTGGCGCGATAAAAGCAGGAGGGTATATGAGTCAGTGGAGTATTGTCTGGTCAGCACGCGAGAGTTTTTTTAATGGCCTGCTTTCAACGCTTGAGCTGTTTATTATTGCAGCCGTTGTCGGTTTATTTATCGGCATTTTGCTGTGCTACATTATGGAATACCAAAATCGCGTTATTGACAGAGTAATTATTGCCTTCGTCAGCCTGATGCGTGCTGTTCCCTTTTTGATTCTGGCCTATTTGCTTTATTACGGTCTGCCGCAGTTGGGTATTAGTATGGAAGCCTGGACTGCCGGTCTGTTGGCGCTGGTGATTTATCATGGTGCCTATTTCTTCGAGATATTACGCAGCCAGCGTCGTATATTTTCCGCGGGTTATATTGAAGCCGCTGTGTCGCAGGGGTTTTCTCGCTATAAAATCTTTCAGCGTATCGTCCTGCCCAATATTTTTTCTTCTGCGCTGCCGCTGATGGGTAACCAGTTAATTATCTGTCTGAAAGACACGGCTTTCCTCTGCATTATTACCGTACAGGAGATCACCGCCGCCGCGAATAGCGTGCAGTCGACGTATTTTATTCCGTTTAACGCCTTTATCGTCGCCATTGCGCTGTACTGGGGCATCAGCATTTTACTTGAATTGCTGATTAAACGACTAAGCCAATATGGAAACAAGCGAGGAATGACCCATGCCTGAACAAAGTGCGGTTAGCGTTAAGAATCTGTCCAAGCAGTTTGATAACGTTGAAGTATTGCGTGATATCAACCTGACGGTGGAGAAGGGCACGGTGGTGAGTATCCTCGGTTCTTCCGGTTCCGGGAAATCGACCTTGTTGCGCTGTATGAACTGGCTGGAGCAGCCGGATCGCGGCGAAGTGCGCATTAGTGGTCAGCGGCTGGGTGTCGATGACGCCTCAGGCAAGGCCATGTCACATAAAGAGTTGTCCAAAATCCGCGAACGCGTGGGAATGGTATTCCAGAGCTTTAATTTGTGGCCGCATCTGACGGTGTTACAAAACGTCACCGAAGCGCTGATCCACGTGAAAGGCATGAAGCGGGACGCGGCTGACGAGATTGGTCGTCGTCAGTTAGATAAGGTCGGGATGAGCCATAAAACGGATGTGTATCCGATTACCCTTTCCGGCGGACAGAAACAGCGTGTGGCGATTGCCCGTTCGTTGGCGATGTCGCCAGAGGTGATCTTGTTCGATGAACCGACATCGGCGCTGGATCCTGAACTGGTCAATGAGGTGCTGGGAGTGATGAAAAACCTCGCCGCCGAAGGATACACGATGGTGGTGGTAACGCACGAGATGGATTTTGCCCGTCAGGTGTCGGACGAGGTGGTGTTTTTGGAGAAAGGGTTGCTGATCGAGAAGGCATCGCCAGAGAAGTTCTTTACCAATCCGGATTCGGACCGGGTACGTAAGTTTTTGCAGTCCAGCCGCTAATGTCCCTTCTCAAGGATAGACCCGGTAAGCGTCAGCGCCACCGGGGAATATCCTGGATGCGGCACAAGCGCCTTATCCAGGCTACCACAGATATCTTAATCCCGGTCAATGGCAAACGGCTGCCAGGCCTGACGCACCGGCATGACTTCCACACGGTTAATATTCATATGGTCTGGCAACGTGGCGATGTAGAACATCTGTTCGGCGATATCCTGTGCGCTAAGCGGCGTGGTGCCACGGTATAAGTTATCGGATGCCGCCTGATCGCCTTTGGTGCGAACCAGCGTGAATTCGGTTTCCGCAATACCCGGCGCCAGATCGGTCACCCGCACACCTGTACCCAGCAAATCGCAGCGCAGGTTATAGCTAAACTGTTTCACAAACGCTTTGGTTGCGCCATAAACGTGGCTACCCGGATAGGGCCATTGTCCGGCAATCGAACCAATATTGATGATACTCGCCCCTGCGCCATGCTGAATCAACGTGGGCAGCAGCGCGTGAGTCACATTGACCAGCCCGGTGACGTTGGTATCAATCATGGTCTGCCAGTCTTCCAGCTCAACGTTTTGTGCGGGCTGCGGTGAAAGCGCCAGCCCGGCGTTATTGATAAGCGTGGTGATATCGGCGAACGCGGGTGGGAGCGCGGCAACGGCCTGCTTCACTGCATCTTTATCGCGTACATCCAGCTCAATAATGTGAACGGGTACTTCTGCCGCCAGCGAATCCTGCAATGCCTCAAGGCGTGCCAGACGGCGTCCACTCAGTACCAGCGACCAACCTGCTTTGGCAAAGACCCGCGCGGCGGCTTCGCCGAACCCGGATGTCGCGCCGGTAATAAAGACCACTTTCTTTGCTGTTGTCATCTCTCTCTCCTGTGCTGGTTTCTTCCGCCACTATAAAAAACGCGCGCGCAGGAGAGACAGAGCCAGTTGGTGAGTAAATATGTGACACGTGTGTCACATGCCGCTAACAAGACTGGCTCTACCTGACTGCGCCAGGTGCGCCGCATGATGGAATCAACAACAACGGTATGAAAGGAGCAGGGTATGAAACTGGCACTTCAGAGCGAGATGGCGATAACCAACGATGATGTACGTCAGCTAGACCGTTCGTATGTGTTCCATTCATGGTCGATGCAAGGCAACCTCAATCCGCTGGTGATCGCCGGTGCACAAGGGTGCGAATTGTGGGATTACGATGGCAATACGTATCTGGATTTCAGTAGCCAACTGGTAAACGTCAATATCGGTTATCAGCATCCGCGTGTTCTGGCGGCGATGAAGGCACAACTGGAATCATTGACCACTATCGCGCCGGCGACGGCAAACCTCGCACGCGGCGAAGCGGCAAAACGGATTGTTGATCTGGCGCCCGAAGGCTTTAGCAAAGTGTTCTTTACGAACGCCGGGGCCGACGCCAACGAAAACGCCATGCGTATGGCGCGTATGTATACCGGGCGTGACAAGATTTTTTCTGCCTACCGTTCTTACCACGGGAATACCGGTAGCGCCATTGTGGCCACGGGCGATCCCCGTCGTATTCCGAATGAATATGCCCGTGGACACGTTCACTTCTTTAACCCGTACCTGTATCGCAGCGAGTTTAACGCCACCACCGAAGACGAAGAGTGTCAGCGCGCGCTGGCGCATCTGCGCCGGATGATTGAGTGTGAAGGGCCGAATTCTGTTGCCGCTATTCTGCTGGAGTCCGTACCGGGTACAGCCGGGATTCTGGTGCCGCCAAAAGGCTACATGCAGGGGGTGCGCGCACTGGCAGATGAGTTCGGCATTGTGCTGATTGTCGATGAAGTGATGGCCGGTTTCGGTCGCACAGGTAGCTGGTTTGCGTTCGAGCAGGATAACATTGTTCCCGATCTCATCACCTTCGCAAAAGGTGTTAATGCGGGTTACGTACCTGCGGGCGGCGTCATTATTTCCGAGAGAATCTCACATTACTTTGACGACCACTTCTTTGCAGGCGGCCTGACCTATTCCGGCCATCCGCTGGCGATGTCGGCCATTGTCGCCACGCTTGATGCGATGAAAGATGAAAAAGTGGTAGAAAACGCGGCAACGGTGGGGGACGGCGTGTTGCGCGCTGGCCTGACGTCACTGGCGCAAAAACATGCGTTGATCGGTGATGTGCGTGGTCGTGGTATGTTCCAGGCGCTGGAGCTGGTCACCGACCGCGTCGCGAAAACGCCAGTAGCCGCAGCCGATATGGCGGCGATCAAAGGCGCGTTGCTCAACGCCGGGATTTTGCCTTTTGTCGCTGAAAACCGTATTCACGTGGTGCCGCCTTGCACTATGAGTGCCGCCGAAGTGCAAAAAGGGTTAGCGATTTTTGATGCCGTGCTTGAGCAGTTTGGCAGCCTGGCGAAGTGATAGCGTCACGCCTGAACATATTCTGAAAAGTGAATTTAACTGGATATAAATACAGTTTTTCTTTCGTGCGAAGGGAATGAAGAGGTTAGGATGCTCGCGGGTGCCTGAGGCTTTCTGAGCCGGGCATTTGCAGGGTTCAGAAAGGTGAAAGCCCCAGGAGATAGTGTTATCAACCTGAGGCTTACATCCCAACCCTGAACAAGTTGGATGTTAGTCTCTTTTCTGCACGGAGGCAACGACATGCTAACGAAGTACGCCCTGGTGGCGATCGTGGTGCGGTGTATGACAGCACTGGGTTTCACGCTGTTAGTACGCGACTCGCTTTGCGAGATGACGTTCAAACAACGGGATACGGAGTTTAAGGCTGTTCTCGCTTACGAAACGAAGAAGTAGCTGACTTGCGGGGAGCCATCCCCGCAAATCATCTTGTCAGGTGGGATCCTCACGCACCCAAACCCTTTTCACTTACCCCATACGGTGTTCGCCACGTGCCAGCGCATCCCGGTCAAAAAAGCGCTCGATTTTACCGTTCGCCATAAAGGCGGCCCGGTCTGACATATGCGCAATGACATCGGCATCGTGACTAACCAACAGATAACTCATATTGTGCTGGTCTTTCAGACGGTTCAGTAAGTTGAGGATTTCTGCCTGGATCGACATATCCAGCGCTGAGGTTGGCTCATCAAGCAGAAGAATCTGTGGTCGCAACAGCAATGCCCGGGCGATCGCCACACGCTGACGCTGACCACCTGAGAGTTGATGTGGGTAGCGTCTGGCAGCATCAGCAGGCAGCCCCACCTCTTCCAGTGCCGTGCTGACGCGCTGGTCTACCGCTTTCTCACGGTGAATCTGTAGCGGTTCTGCGAGAGTACGATACAGCGTATGGTTGGGATGCAGTGAAGCGTACGGATCCTGAAAAACCATTTGTACGTTGCGTCGCAATGCCCCCTGGTAACGCGTGCCCGCTTTTATCTCTGAACCGAAGAGTGACATTTCACCACGCCAGTCACGCTGCAGCCCTGCCAGTACGCGCATCAGGGTGGATTTACCGCAGCCTGATGCGCCAATCAGACTAAACGTCTCGCCCTGTTCGAGGCTAAAACTGGCATCACGGACGACGGTTTTTTCCCCGAAGCTTACTTCCAGATGGCGAATTTCAGCGATGACCATGGTCTGACTCCGTAAAGATTTGGCTGCGATCAAGTGTCGGGAGCATTTGTCCATAGGTCTGCGCCTGTGGTCGACAGGTCCACAGCGTGCGCGTGTAAGGATGCGTGGCATTGGGAAGTTCGCTGGCGGTCATTTCATCCACCTTTTGCCCCTGGTACATCACCAGCACGCGATGACAGTGCTGCGCGACCAGCGGTAAATCGTGACTGATAAGCAGCATGGCCATTTGCCGCTGCTCACACTGCGCCACCAGCAGTTCAAGGATTTGATTGCGCAGGCGCGCGTCGAGCGCTGAGGTCGGTTCATCCGCTATCAGCACCTGTGGGTCGTTAACCAGCGCGATGGCGATCATCACACGCTGGCCCATACCACCGGAAAGCTCTCCAGGGTAGCGTTGCAACACCGCCGGTTCCAGCTCCACGGCGCGCAATGCCTCGTTTATTTTTTCCAGCCGCTGTTTGCGGTTCAGGCGCTGATGAAGCGTCAGGGCTTCGTCCAGTTGTGCCTGCACAGTTTGGACTGGATTAAGCGCATAGCGCGGGTCTTGTAGTACCATCGCAATGCCATTGCCACGCAGGGCGCGCCACGCTTTATTCTCCATGGTCAGTAAATCATGCCCGGATACGCTCAGCTCACTGGCGCTAACCTTGCCGGGTTTACGTACCAGCCCCATCAGGGCACGGGCGGTCATTGATTTACCGGAGCCAGATTCGCCCACCAGCGCGAGGCGTTCATTGCCCAACGTGAAACTCAGGTTATTGACCACGCGGGCGCCGGGATAATCAACATTAAGACCCGATACGATAATTCGTTTTTCAGTCATGTTGTGGCTCCAGTACATCGCGCAGGCCATCGCCCAGCAGGTTAAACGCAAGACTCGCCAGTAAAATGACCGCGCCAGGGGCTGCGGCAATCCACCATTGATCGAAGATAACTTGCATACCATCGGCGATCATGGCGCCCCATTCCGCCATCGGTGGGCGAGCCCCGAGACCCAGAAAACCCAGCCCGGCGGCGGCAAGGATAATGCCCGCCAGGTCCAGAGCCAGACGCACAATCGCGGATGGCAGGCAGAGTGGCAGAATATGCCCCAGTAACAGCCGCCAGCCGCGAATTCCCATCATCTCAGCCGCTGCCAGGTAATCGCTGTGACGAAGTCGCTGGATCTCGCTACGTGCCTGACGCGCATAGGCAGGCCAGGTGGTCAGCGCGAGGGCGAGTGCGCCATTGACGAGGCCCGGGCCAAGCATGGCGACAAACGCGAACGCGAGGATGAGACGTGGCATGGACATGACCACATCGGTAAAACGCATCAGAACGCGTTCCAGCCAGCCACCGTAATAGCCAGACAAAATACCGACCAGCAGACCGGCAGGCAGCGTAATGAGGGTGACCAGGGCCACCAGCCCCAGCGCCGGACGCGTGCCATAAATGAGCCGTGACAGCAAATCACGGCCATAGCTGTCGGTTCCCAGCCAGTGTGCAGCCGAGGGCGGCTGTAAGCGCGATGCGGCATCCTGCCAGTTGGGGTCTTGCGGTGCCAGCCACGGCGCCAGAATGGCAACCAGCAGGAGTAACACCACAATAATCAATCCGCTAAAACCCGCAGGCGAATGGCGCAGACGGCGTAAAAAGAGAGTCGTCGGCATTAGCGAATCCTCGGGTCAGTGAGCCGTACCAGCATATCGGCGAGGTTATTTATCAGGACAAAGCAGACACCGATAACCAGTGTGCCGCCCATAATCGCCGTGGTGTCACCGGCAAACAGCGCGGTCGTGAGATAGCGGCCAATACCCGGCCAGGAAAAGACGGTCTCTGTCAGCACCGCGCCTTCCAGCATGCTGGTATAGGACAGCGCAACCACGGTCAGGAGCGTGCCGCGAATATTTGGCAGGACATGGCGCAGCATGATTGTCATCTCGCCAGCCCCCTTTGCGCGTGCCAGCAAGATATACTCTTTATTCATTTCGCCAAGGCAGGCCGAGCGGGTTAGTCGCGTAATGCTGGCCAGAGAATAGTAAGCAAGCAGGGTGACCGGAAGTACCATATGGCTAAGGGCATTTCTGAATGCCTGACTGTCACCGGAAAGCCAGGTATCGATAAGCACAAAGCCGGTCTGCGGGGTGACAGTGTACTGATAAATATCATCCAGCCTGCCGGGGCCTGCGCTCCATTGCAGGTTCGCGTAGAACAGCGCCAGCATTAACAGACCGAGCCAGAAGATAGGGACAGAGTTACCGAGCAGGGTAAAAGTGCGCACGGCCAGATCCAGCGGGGAACCGGCAAAACGGGCACATAATACGCCCGCGAGAATACCCAACGCGGTACCGATAACCAATGCCAGGGTAGCCAGTTCCAGCGTGGCAGGAAAGGCGGAGAGCAGATCCTGCAAGACGGGCTGTCCGGTGGCGCTGGCGGTGCCTAAATCACCGTGAGACAGGTCGAGTAAATAGTGCCAGAACTGCACGGGCAGCGGTTGATCCAGCCCGAGTTGGTGGCGGACCTGGTCATAGGTCGACTGGCTGGCATGGTCACCGACGATTTGCAGCACACGGTCAACGGGCGAGAGTGCCGAGAGTGAAAAGGTAACCAGTAACAGACCAAATAACGTCAGGGCGAGGGTTATCAGGGTCTGGATAACCCGTAACAGCCTGGGTGAGATGTGGGACATGACTAACTCTTAATGGCATCGTTCTTTAATGATGACCCTCTCTCGTAATGAGAAAGGGTCAACGGCGCAATCGCTAACTTACTTGGTTACGCGGTCATACCACACCATATCGGCATTTAACCCTTGCTGGTAGCCTTTCACATTATCACGTACCACGATTTGCGTTTTCCCTTGATCAACAAAGATATAAGGGGATTTATGCTGCAATTCTTGCTGCATTTTTTTGTAGAGCTCCAGACGTTTGGCGACATCCGGCTCGGCAACGGCCGCGAGCGTGGCTTTGCTTAATTCAGGGATCTGCCAGCCATTCAATCCGGCAACCGTACTGGATTTCCCGTCATTATAGGCGAAGGCGCTGGCGTTGGAGTGGGCGTCAAAATAATCGGGGATCCACAGACGAATCGCCGCCTGATGCTGTTTGGCACGCACGCGGGCATAGACCTGGCTACCCGCAGCGGGTAACAGATCTACCTTCACGCCGCCCTGAGCAAAACTGGCTTGCATAGACTGGGCGATGGTAATGAACGGCGGTTTGTTTTCGACGTCCAGGGTGAAGTGCGCATCCTTAATGCCCGCTTTGGCGAGGATCTCTTTTGCTTTTGCCGGGTCGAATTTAAACGGGTTATCTTCCAGCGCGCCTGGCAGGCCGACTGGCAGGAAACTCTGGTGGACAAAATATTGCCCTTTCAGCAGATCTTTGGTGATGCCGTCGTAATCGACCAGCCAGCGTGCCGCCTCCCAGAATGCGGGATTGTTCAGCAACGGGTTCGCGCTGTTACCGGCGTTAAAGACCAGATAGTTCTGCTCAGCAGACGGAATACTCAGCACCTTAATGCCTTTCTTATCTGTCAGCGCGCTAATCTGATCGGCACCGAGATCGCGCGCCACATCGGCATCGCCCTGTTGAATTAACAGACGACGGGAAGCCGGATCCGGTACGTTTTTAATAATGATATTTTTCAGTTTGGGCGCGCCGCCAGGTGAAGTGGGATTGGCGTCCAGTACGATAGCCTGATGCGGTTGATAGACGCGCATTTTGTACGCGCCGCTGCCCGCAGAGTGCAGTTTTAGCCAGGCGTTACCAAAATCATTGTCTTTGACGTTCGCGCTGACCAGTTTCTCATCTACGATTGAGGCGATAGGCGTGGAGAGAATATTCAGTGCCACTGCCGGGCTTACATCCGCCGTCCAGTGCAACTGGATCGTATGATCGTCGATTTTCTTTAACTGGCTGGCGATATTGTCCGGTTCCCAGCCCAGGACGTTAAGAATAAAGGCCGGGGATTTGTTCATGGTGACCGCGCGGGTATAGGAGAAAATCACATCCTCAGGGCGCAGCGGGTTACCGGAAGCAAACTTCGCGTCACTTTTCAGTTTGATGGTCAGGGTTTTAGCGGCCGCATCGGGCTGCCAGCTTTCTGCCAACACCGGGTTAATCTTTTCAGGGTTCTCACGATCCGGCTGGACCAGGCGCTCGTACAGGCTTGGAACGGTCTGGATACTGGAAAGCTCATTGGCTTCTGCCGGATCCAGGCTGACAATATCGTCCAGACCTTGTGCAACAACCAGGGTATCTGGCGGCGTTGCCGCATAGCTGGTGGCAGAGAGCAGCGTCATGATGACGAGAGGCAGCAGTTTTTTGGTCATATGAGATCCCTGTAAAGTTAATTTAGTGTCATTATTTTGTATCGCTAAAGTAGGCTGCTTCCGATTTTTCTTAAAGTTTAAATTCGTCTTTATTTATGCGCTTAAGGCATAAGCCAGATTATTTGGCTATGAAAATGGAGCCAAACAAAGATGAAAAAGCGGAGGGATTTTTAGCGTTTTTATGTTTTCTGAAAAATTGATTTTAACTGGATATAAATACAGTTTTATTCGTACAGAGGGAAGTAAGCGGGTAGCATTCTCGCGGGTGCCTGAGGCTTTCTGAGTCAGGCATTTGCAGGGTTCAGAAAGGTGAAAGCCCCAGGAGATAATGTTATCAACCTGAGGCTTATCATCCAACCCTCGACAAGTTGGATGTTAGTCTCTTTTTTGCACGGAGGCAACGACATGCTAACGAAGTACGCCCTGGTGGCGATCATGGTGCTGTGTATGACTGCACTGGGTTTCACGCTGTTAGTACGCGACTCGCTTTGCGAGATGACGTTCAAACAACGGGATACGGAGTTTAAAGCTGTTCTCGCTTACGAATCGAAGAAGAAGTAGCTAACCTGAATTGCGGGGAGCAATCCCCGCAAATCATCTTGTCAGGTTTGAACCTCACGCACCCAAACTCTTTAGCCTGCCTGCGTTTTTTGTGTGCGGGCAAGCTGTACTGCGCTTTGCCAGTCATGCCAGCGTTTTTGCAATCTGTCGTGACGCTGTTCATCCGGTGTGAACGTTGCATGTTCGGGAAGATACTGGCGAAGCTGTTCTGTATCGATCTGCAACAGTGCCTTTCGTGCCAGCAGTGCCGCTCCCATAGCTGATAGCTCCGGGACGTCGCTGCGCATCACCGGGCAACCCAGCAGGTCGGCCTGATATTGCATCAGCCAGTCGTTCCTGGTAGGGCCACCATCGACCATCAGCGCTTTTAAGGCGAAATCGCCGTGCTGGCGCATGGCAACCACCACGTCGGCAATCTGGTAGGTGATCGACTCCAGCGCTGCGCGAACCAGATGCGCGCGCTTGACGCCACGGCTCAGGCCATGAATCAGACCACGCGCATCTTCGTCCCACCAGGGGGCGCCGAGGCCCGTCAATGCCGGAACAAAATAGACGCCGAGTGTTGATTCTACTGAGGCCGGTAGCGTATTCAGCGCTTGCGCCAGTTCCGCTTCCGGCAGCTCGCTTAAGCCTGTACTTTCCGCCATCCATGCCACTGCATCGCCGGTATGAGGAATGTTGCCTTCCAGCCCGTACACCAGCCGTTCACCATCATGCCACGCTACGGTGGTCGCCAGTGATTTCACGTCACACTGAGCGGAGACCACCGGAGCCATTACCGATGACCCCGTGCCGTAGGTCGCTTTCACACACCCGGCGGCGCCAAGGCCGTGGGCGAACAACGCGGCGTGCGAATCTCCGATCATCGCCAGCACCGGGATACCCTCCGGGATGGCGTCCAACCCTTTGGTGTAGCCAAACAATCCACTGGAGGGGCGAATTTCCGGTAGCGCCTGACGGGGGATCTGGAAGAGTGTGAGCATCTCCGCGTCCCAGTCGGCGGTATTAAGATTCAGTAACTGTGTGCGCGAGGCATTCGAGTAGTCGCAGCAAAATGACTCGCCCGCCGTCAGGTGCCAGAGCAGCCAGCTATCTATTGTGCCAAGACAAATTTCACCTTGTTCCGCCAGCCCCCGACCATTGGGCAGCGAATTTAATAGCCAGCGCATTTTGGATGCGGAAAACAGTGGGGCAACGGGCAGCCCCGTCACCGCTTTAATTTTAGCGTCCTGACCTTGCTCGCGCAGAGCATGGCAAAAATCTGCCGTACGTGAACATTGCCAGGTTATGGCCGGACCTAACGGCAACCCGCTTGCGCGATACCAGCCAATGGCCGTTTCCCGCTGATTGCTGATCGCCAGCGCCGCTACTCGCTCGGGGCCAACCTGCGCAATCACCTCGCTTATTACCGCCAGTGACGCCTGCAATAGCGCTTCGCCAGACTGCTCTACCCAGCCCTCGCGGGGTGTCTGGATGGTCAACGGGCGCGCGCTTTTCGCCACCACATTGCCCTGAGCATCCAGCGCGACGGCTTTGGCGTTCGTTGTCCCTTCATCAAGCGCGATGACAATATCTTTCGACATGGTATTTCTCCATCAGGCCCATGCGCACTGCATTACTGGTGCAGGTAAGTATCAACGCCGAGATAGCGCGTGAAGGCTTCATGCAGGATAGCGCCACTGGCCGCGCGGTTCATCGCCACGTGGTGCTCAAAACCGTTACGGCAAATATAGGTGAGCAACGCTTCCAGATGCGGAACCTGAATGACTGCGCGACAACCGACAGTATCCAGCGGATCGTCGACGGATTTGCCTTCGCCCACGTAGGCTTTGATTTCACCGGTTAAATCGTCAGTACTCAGACGGAAATAGGTGAGGGGGCCGGATTTCAGGCGGCCATGCACCGCGCCACAGGTGTTCTCTTTACCCACGGTAGTACCGATGATGTCCGCGGTGCCCATATGCGGGGTTTCCAGGCTGGCGGCAGCGAAGTTACCGCAGTGAAACAGCACGCATTTGTCGCGATCGTCGCCAAAGTTGTTGTTCCAGTCGGCAATCGAGGCCGGGCTCATATTGGCGCTTGCCAGTGCGTACATAGAAAGCGCGCCCATCACGTCGACTTCACAGGCTGACGGCATCAGTTGACCGGACATCACGCTCATGATGGAGCAGACGTTAATGCCCAGGTTTTCCTGCAACGAGGTCCAGCACTGAATGGCCGTGGTGTCGATATCGTTGGCGATAACCCATTCGCTGATGACCACAAACAGCTTCGCCATGGTGACCAGTTTGTCGGCGGCGATACCGCTGGCATCGGCGTTATCCATCAGCAGACGGCGCTTCTCATCTACGCGGATATCATCGTCACGCAACAATTTGATACGGGTGAAGACTTCGGACAGATCCAGAGTTTCCACTGCAATGCCCAGGCGTTCGAGCAGTTTTTCGCTGTAACGTACGGTGTTGAAACCGGCCGGGCGTGCGCCGATGGCCCCCACGCGAACGCCACGCATACTGCTCACCACGCGGCAAATTTGTTCAAAA
This sequence comes from Citrobacter sp. UYEF32, assembly GCF_040546205.1. Lineage (NCBI taxonomy): Bacteria > Pseudomonadati > Pseudomonadota > Gammaproteobacteria > Enterobacterales > Enterobacteriaceae > Citrobacter > Citrobacter sp. UYEF32. The sequence continues at coordinate 494,828 of NZ_JBEPNI010000003.1, forward strand.
CGTTTCAGATCCTGCTCGAAAACCTCGCCGCTCAGGGCGCAAACGTGTTGTGTTGTCAGGGTGAACGGGATGCCGTACTGGCGCAGGTTGTTGCACAGGGAGATCTTGCCGCAGAAGCTATCGCGGCGCGTCGCCAGCCCCATCTTATCCAGGTTGTCCTCTTCCGCCTGGACCAGCACCGGGACGTTCAAGCCCGACAGGCGCAGGGTTTCCGCCACCGCTTTTTCATCGCCGAAGTTTGGCAGCAGCACAACCACGCCGTGAATTTCATCACGGTGGGCGCGGAACAGTTCGGCACAGATTTTGGCATCCTGGCGGGTTTCAACACCGCCGAGCTCGGTCTGGGTCTCATCAAGCATAATGGTTTTAATGCCAAGACGGCCAAACAGGGCGACCGCCTGTTCACGGGCTTCTGCCACCAGGTAGCTTGGGAAAAATCCGCGGTTACCGATAATCACCGCCATGGTCAGTTGTTGAGGAATTCGGGACATTGCTCTCTCCAGTAAGTTGTTCTTTATTATTCTTATTGCCGTGTCAGCAGTTCACGGGCGTTTTTCACCACACCTGCGGCATCAATCTCATGGCGCGCGCGGGTGGAGGCCCGATCGGCGGCGATCGCATATTGACCATCAGGGATACCGAGGCGGCGCAGCGGGATGCCGTGTCCGGCTTCTGCCAGTACTTCGGCGACCAGGCTGCCCACGCCGCCGTTGACGTTGTGCTCTTCAACGCTGACGACCGCTTTACAGGTGTTCAGGGCGGCCAGTAATTGCGAGGTATTACACGGACGAATAGACGGTACACTGATAACACAGGCCTCAATACCGGCTTCTGCCAGTTGTGTGGCGGCGGCGACAATTTCATGGACTGTCGATCCCATCGCCACCAGCGCAATGTCTTTCCCTTTGCGCAGCACATCAATGTCACCCGGTTTGAACTGATAACCTTCATCGTGCAGTTCCGGCAACGCTTTACCGTCGAGGCGGATATAGACCGGGCCGACGTGGTCCAGCGCATAGTCAATTATTTGACGGCATTCAACAGGGCAGGAAGGGGCGTAAATTTCGATGTTGCCAAAACCACGCAACACGGAAATATCGTCGATGCTATGGTGCGTACTGGCCAGCGGGCCATAGCTGGCACCGGCATTCAGGCCGAACAGCTTCACGTTGGTGTTGTTGTAGCAAATATCTACTTTGATCTGTTCGTTAGCACGCGAGATCAAAAATGGCGCGGCATTACAGGTCACCGCAACTTTGCCGCCAATGGCAAGCCCTGCGGCGGCTCCCACCAGTGTTTGCTCGGCGATACCGACATTCACCAGGCGGCCTGGGAATTTCTTCATAAATGGTGAGATCTTGGCCGTGGAGGTGGAGTCTGCCACCACCGGCACCAGGTCTATCCCGCGGTCAACCGCGTCGATAAACGCATTCACCATCACCGTTGCGAGATGTTCGCTATTACTCATCTTTCAGTTCCTCCAGCGCCAGTTCAACTTCTTCACCTTTCGGCACCCGGTGGTGCCATTCCGGGCGTCCCTGAATAAAGGAGATGCCAGCGCCTTTGGTGGTGTAAGCAATCACGACGTGCGGTTTCCCCGCAGGCTGCAATCCTTCCAGCGTCGCCACCACGTCGGCCATATCGTTACCTTTACACTCGGTAACCTGCATGCCAAAGGCGCGCCATTTTTCATCCAGCGGATCGGTGTTCATGATCTCTTTGGTTGGGCCGGCCAGTTGAAGGCTGTTTTTATCGTTAATAATGATCAGGTTATCGAGCTGGTAATGGGCGGCGACCAGCGCGGCTTCCCAGTTACTGCCCTCCGCCAGTTCACCATCACCGGTGACGACAAACACCCGGCGTTTGCTGTTGCTGCGTTTGGCCGCCAGCGCGATACCGACCGCAACGGGCAGGCCATGGCCCAGTGCGCCGGTATTGAGTTCGATACCCGGAGTTTTATGTTTTACCGGATGGCCCGGCAGATGCGAATCGGGATGCTGATAGGTTGCCAGCCAGTCGACAGGGATAAATCCGGCTTCCGCCAGAATGCAGTAATATCCCCCCACCGCGTGGCCTTTTGACTGGATGTAAATGTCGCGTTCATCGCTCTCTTTCAGTTCTGGCGAACAGTTCAGAATGCGGAAGTAGAGCGCAGTCAGCAGCTCAACCTGGGATAGGTCTGCGCCCGTATGCCCACCTGCCGGGCTTTCGGCATTCAGCACGATGATGCGACGGCGTACGGCGCGTGCTTTTTTTTCAAGCTCCTCAACAGAGAGCGAAAACGGATTCATAGTCCACCTCTTGAATTTATAATCTAACTTGAATAAATATTCAATCAGGGTGAAAAAGCACACCTGCGCGCCCTTTTGCGGTCGATCCCACAAGGTTAAACGTCAGGTTGTAATTGCTTTGAATATATATTCACTACTGATTTATTATTCATGAGTAAAGATATGCCTTGTCCGGAGGTTTGTCTACGCCTTGTGAAAGCAAATTTGGAAGAAAGGAGAATAGGATCACATTTGGATCCTCCCGCCCGGTATTGCGCAGCTTGTTATCTATTCGGGTATGAATAAAAATGACAGGAGAGAATTGAAGGGGAAACCAATGTCAAAGCAGGATGAGCAGCGTTTGCTGGTGAAGATCGCCACGCTTTATTACAACGAGAACAAAAAGCAGTCAGAGATTGCCTCGCTGTTGAACTTGTCGCAGTCATTTGTCTCACGCGCACTGACGCGCTGTCAAAAAGAAGGGCTGGTGAAAATTACCGTGGTTCAGCCCACCAATATTTTTGTGTCGCTGGAAAAGGCCATTGAGCAACAGTATGGCATCCGTCAGGCAATTGTGGTGGATGTGGGGGAAAACGCCAGCAATGCGCAGATAAAACATGCCATTGGCAGTGCGGCGGCGCACTATGTGGAAACCCGCGTCCGCCCGGAAGACCTGGTGGGGATCTCTGCCTGGAGTAGTACCATTCGCTGCATGGTCGATGAAATGCACCCGCAAAATATCCGCGCCCAGGGTGTTATTCAGCTTCTTGGCGGGGTGGGGCCGAACGGCAACGTGCAGGCGACCATTCTGACTCAACAACTGGCGGAACATTTAGGCTGCCCGGCCTGGCTGCTGCCTTCGCAAAGTATTGAGCACTCGGTTGAAGAGCGCGCACGGCTGGTAAATAGCCCGGATGTGGCGGCGGTGGTGGCGAAATTTGCCGAGGTCGATGTGGCGATTGTCGGGATTGGCGAGCTGGAGCCGTCACAATTGTTGAAAAATTCCGGCAACTACTACAACGAAGATATGCTGCATTTGCTCTCCGAACGTGGCGCGGTAGGGGATATCTGCCTGCATTACTACGATGCGTCGGGGAAACCCGTTCTTACCCAGGAGGAGGATCCGGTCATTGGCATGGAGCTGGAGCAAATTCGCGCCTGCCAGCAGGTTATCGCGCTTGCGGGCGGGCCGGAAAAGCACAATGCCATTCGCGGCGCGTTGCAGGGGAATTATATTGATGTCCTGATCACGGATTACGCCACCGCGCGTAGTCTGGTAAGCCACGGCTGACCTGGGTTACGCCGCCTCCGGGAGTCCCGGGTGCGCTGCGCTTACCCGGGCTACGACCGGTTTTCTTCCTCTCCCCCGGGGCGGAGGAATCCCCACAAAAATGCGAGTACGAACGGTCCCCTCTCCTCTTTGGGGAGAGGGTTAGGGTGAGGGGGAAATGCGGCTCTGATGGTCATTGCGTTCACCTTATGTTCCTTGTTTTTCTGTCGCGACAGAACCCGTGAACGTGCCAGGGTGGCTCACCGCCACCACCCTGGCGACCTTTTGTCGATATCTGAGGCCTGAGAAACCCAGGCCAAGCCGATAAAAAACTACTTACTTTCTATCACTGCTTTTTGCGCAACCACCGCCGCTTTTTGCTGCATACGGTTCTGCATCTGATCGATGATGACCGCAACGATAATCACGATACCTTTAATCACCATCTGCCAGAATTCACTCACGCCCATCATCACCAGCCCGTCGGCGAGGAAGCCGATAACGAAGGCGCCGATCAGTGTCCCGAGCACGGTGCCGCGCCCGCCTGCCAGCGAGGTTCCGCCAAGCACCACCGCAGCGATGGCGTTCATTTCAAAGGCTGTACCGTTCGCCGGGTGGCTTGCCAGCAACTGTGCCGACACCACGATCCCAGCCAGCGCCGCACAGAACCCGGAAATGGTGTAGACCCAGATTTTGACCTGCCTGACCTTCACGCCGGAAAGCTCTGCCGCACGCTCGTTATCGCCGATGGCATAAACGTGGCGGCCAAAGGGCAGGCGACGCGCGACATAGGCAATCACCACCGCCAGCACGATCATCAGCCAGATAGCCCACGGGATGCCAAACAGCGTACCGGCGCCAATCTCATCAAAGCCGGTATTGCCCAGCAACGGATTGCCGGAAAGCCCCGGAAAGGTTTGCCCATCTGAGGTGAGCATCGCGGCGCCACGCAGGACATACATCGTACCGAGCGTACAGATAAACGGCGCGACGTTATAGCGGGTAATTATCCAGCCATTCACCGCGCCAATTAAGCCGCCGATCAGCAACACCAGCGGCACAATCACCCAGACGCTGGGGAAAATGGCGATACCAAACATCGGCAGCACAATCCCTTTGGTGATCATCCAGCCGGCTATCATCCCGCACAGGCCCAGCGTTGCGCCGATGGACAAATCGATCCCGGCCGTGATGATGACAAACGTAATGCCCAGCGCCAGGAAGGCGTTGATGGCGATATGTTTAATCATGATCACCAGGCTGCCCGTCGAGAGGAAGCCGGGTACCGTGGCGGTAAAGAAGCCAACAATCAGGAACAGTGCGATAAAGGTTCGCAGCTTTAACAGTAGAAGCAGAATGCTTTCGCGTGACAGCGATGCGCTTGCGCGCGGGGCCACCGCCACAGATTGTGTTGTTTTCATATCAGAACCCCTGAGCACTTGCCGTTACCAGCGCCGATTCTTCGGCCCGATCGCGCACGATATCGGCAGTAAGTTTGCCGCCGGACATCACCAGAATGCGGTCAGATACCGCCATGATTTCTTTCAGATCGGAGGTGGAAAAGACCACTGCGATCCCCTGTTCGGAGAGCTGCACCATCATGCGGAAGACGTCGGCTTTCGCTCCCACGTCAATCCCGCGTGTCGGTTCATCCAGAAACAGGACTTTCGGGTTGGTTAACAGCGAGCGACCAATGACCACTTTTTGCTGATTACCGCCGCTCAGCGCCTGGATTTCCACATCCGGCGTTGAGACCTTAATCGACAGATTGCCAATCGTGCTGGCCACCACCGCCTGCTCATCTTTTTGCGAAATGGTGATCCCGCGCTGCAACCGCCGCCACAGGCTGGCGATGGTCAAATTGGTTGCCACCGACGATATCGGGAAGATACCGGTACGTTTGCGGTCTTCCGGTACCAGGCTCATCCCCATGCGGATACGATCCGCCGTTGCCAGCCGCTGCGGCACAGGTTTGCTGTCGAGCCACAGTTTGCCCAGGTAGTTGCGTTCGGTACCGAGCATGCATTCAAACAGCTCTGTGCGCCCCGCGCCCATCAGGCCGTAAATACCGACAATTTCCCCGCTGTGAACCTTAAAGGTCACATCGTCCACCACCGCATTGCCCGCGCTGTTAACGCAGGTGATGTGCTCCGCTTCCAGCACCGGCGCGCCAAAGGTACGCCCCGGTGCCAGGAAGTTGCTCACCGGATCGCTGCCCAGCATTTCGCGAACGATCCACGGGACGTCGATGTCGCACACTTTCGCTTCGGCCTGAAACTTGCCGTCGCGCAGAATGGTGATGACATCGCCAATGGCCATTAACTCTTCCAGACGGTGCGAAATATAGATAATCGACACCCCCTGGCGGGTCAGCTCACGGATCACGCGAAAGAGGATCTCCACTTCCGTTTTACTCAGCGCCGACGTGGGTTCGTCGAGGATCAGGATGTCCGCGTCTTCCGCCAGCGCCTTGGCGATTTCCACTAACTGCTGCTGGCCTACTTTCAGGTTGCCCACCAGCTCTTTCGGTGAAATAGGCTGGTCGAGACGTTTTAACAGCTCGGCGGTCCGTTTTTCCTGTTCCGCTTCGTTGATAGGCGCAATCCCTTTTTGCAACTCGCGTCCCAGGAAAATGTTCTCGGCGACGTTGAGGTTTTCAAACAGGTTCAGCTCTTGGTGCACCATGCCGATACCCAGTGCGGCAGCGGCACGGGTACTGGAAATCTGCACCGGTTTGCCGTTGAGTTCGATTTCACCCAGGCTCGGTTGCTGTACACCCGCGAGGATTTTCATCAGGGTGGATTTCCCTGCGCCATTCTCGCCGATGATCACATTCACCTTGCCGCGCCAGACGTTGTAGTCCACGTTGTCCAGCGCGATGGTGCCTGGAAAGAGCATCGAGATGCCGCGCGTGCGCAGAATAATGTCATCCACAGGTACATCGCTCATTACTGTGTCTCCTGTTTCAACTCCAGTGCCGCGGCATCTGTTGCCTTACCGCTCTTAATCGTGATGGCCATCAGCACAGTCGCCTGTTTACCCACCCAACTCTCATCCACTTTGGGTAAGTGCTTGATGGTTTCGCGGTTGTAAGCCCGTGATAACTGCGCAAATTGAACCTGGTTGGTAAAGTCTTCAAATTTAAAGCCTGTGGCATCGCGAATGGCATTGCCCTGGATAACCGGCCCGGTCTGCACTTCCAGCGGCTGGCCATTGAACGTAATGATCAGCTTTTGTTCACGTTCATTACTGACATCGACGCGTTCGACCTTGCTTGTCAGGTGAACAAACACGCTTTGTGGTTTGTCGCTTGTCGCCTTCAGTTGTGTGGTGAGTGCGGTGGCGTCCAACGCATGCTTGTGGGCGGCGTCGATGACGCGTTCTTGCCATGTTTGTTGCGCGATCTGCTGTGGGGTCATGTTATCGAAGCTGGCTTTCGCATTCGGATCGGCAGGCATTATCGGCTTGCCGTTTGCATCCAGATCCACCACTGTGCAGGCCGTCAGCAACAGGGTGGTGCACCCTACGAATGCAGCACCCCATTGTTTTAACGACATAACATCTCCGCTCTTACTTGCTCAGGTTGAACATTTTCAGTTTGCTGGCGTTGCTTTCGTCGATCAGCATGCAGTCCATAAGCTGTTTCTCTTCTTTCTGGGCTTTGCCGTTTTTCAGGAAGTGATCGGCCTGTTCGACTGCCATTTGCGCCTGTTGCCAGCCTGGTTGCAGAACGGTGGCTTTGATGTTGCCTTTGTTGATGATGGAGTCACGCACGTAATCGCTGCCGTCAAAGCCAACCACAATGACGTTGGTTTTCCCGGCGGCTTTCAGCGCGGCTTCTGCGCCGAGCGCCATGGTGTCGTTACCGGAGATAACACCCACGATGTCCGGGTTGGTTTGCAAGATAGCTTCCATACGGGTGAAGGCTTCGGTCTGGCTCCAGTTCGCGGTCTGTTGCGCCACCATTTTCATATCCGGAAAATCATCCAGCACATCGTGGTAGCCCTGCGAACGGACGCTGGCGTTGGTATCAGACTGACGCCCTAACAGTTCGACATATTTGCCTTTACCGTCCAGCAATTTGGCGAATTTTTGTGCGCCCAACTGTGCGCCCTGATAGTTGTTAGAGACGATTTGCGCGACAGCAACGCCGGTTTTGTTGATTTCACGGTCAATCAGGAAGGCCGGTACGCCAGCAGCTTTGGCTTTTTCCAGCGGGCCGACGGTGGCGTCTGCGCCGGCGTTATCAAGGATGATCGCTTTCGCTTTACGGGCAATCGCCGTTTCGATCAGTTGGTTTTGTTTGTTCACGTCATCATCATGGGAAGCCACGAGGGTGGTGTAGCCCAGTTCTTTGGCTTTTGCCGCCGCGCCGTCTGCTTCCGCTTTAAAGAATGGGTTGTCGTGTGAGGGGGTGATAATGGCGATCAGTCCGTTATCCGCGGCAAACAGCGAGCCGGAAGCGGCGATCAGGGAAGCCAGTACAGCAGATTTCAGTAGGGTCGTTTTCATCTTTTTCTCCACATTGAATATTTATTCAATAATGATTTATTATTCAAATTAACGATAAAACGGCAATGCTGAACTGTCTATGGTTTGTGCAGCAAATTTCTTAAAAGGAGAAAACGATCACGATCCTGTAGGAATACCGCTCACCAGAGTCAGGATCTGTTCTGCATGAGAAATCCATGCAATATCGACGCACATCCCTGCGTGATGGCGGCTGAATTGCGCATTGGTGCGCAGGGTGAGTGACCCGTCATTCAGTGCAATGAGCTGCGCGCTATGGAAGCCGGGAAAGGGAAAGGCAAGGGTGGAAAAGGCTTTGAAAAGACTCTCTTTTGCGGAAAAAGCAAGCGATAACCCCTGTTCAAAGGGAAGCGAGGCACGCTGTAATAACGCGTTTTCTTCGGCATTCACGATGCTTTCGGCGATCTCATTACTCAGTTGAGGAGAGAGTACGCTCTCAATATCCACGCCGACACAGGCAGATGAGACAACGGCGACAGCGGTCTGCCCGGCATGGCTGATGCTACCGTAAAGTCCGGCGGGCCAGAGCGGTTCGCCGTCAGCACCGATACCCGGCACGGCCTGATGACCATAATTTCGCAGGGCATGCACGGCGGCAATCCGCCCGGCCAGATGTTCGCTTTTACGCTTGCGTCCGGCGTTTGCCAGGCGGTCATAGTGGGGCAGCCACAAAAGATCGCGCTCTGCAAAGGTTGCGGGGTCGAAGGTGATGAAATGGACCGGGTGAGAATGAAGGGTAAGCGTGGAGTGAAGGATATCCATATTTCGCCTTACGCCCGCCCTCTCCCCGCAGGGAGAGGGAAGGTTAGTGCTTAAAAGTGGGTATTGATACCCATGTACCAGGTACGACCGGACTCGTTGTAGGTATTGGCACCTGCGCCGTACATCCAGCCGGTAGTGCCGCCGGTGCTCTGCGCGTTACCCATACGCCAGTGACGTTTATCAAAGACGTTGTCGACACCAGCGGTCAGGCTCACGTATTTGTTCACATCCCAGGTACCGCTCAGACCAACGATGCTGTACGGGCTGACTTCGTCCTTAGCAGAACCGGTCACCGGGTTACCCTGGTAGTCATATTTCTTCGGCTGTTGTTTGCCGTACCAGGTGAAGGTGGACTGCACGGAAACATCCTGCACAACCTGCCAGCTCAGCGTTGAGTTGAGGGTATATTCAGGGATGATCGACAGACGTTCACCGGTGGTTTTGTTCTTACTTTGCAGCATGTAAGTGACGTTGTTGCTCAGGGTTACCGCGTCGGTGACCGGAATGTTCAGCGTCCCTTCCAGGCCTTCAACGACCGCCTTAGGTACGTTTTCCCACTGATAGATATCGGTTTTGGTGCTGCCGACTTTGGTCTGGCTTAACGGTGAATAGCCCGCTTCAATCTTGTTGCGGTAGTCGTTGCGGAACCAGGTCACGCCCGCCAGCCAGCCTTCATGTTTGAACTCCAGACCAATCTCTTTGTTGATACTGGTTTCCGCTTTCAGGTCGTCGTTACCCATCATGTAGCAGCCCACGCCGGTGCCGCTGGCGTAACAGCCCTGACCCTTACTGTATAGAATGTAGTTCGGGTTGGTCTGGTACAGGCTCGGCGCTTTATACGCGCGGGCGATCCCCATTTTCAGGGTAAAGTCATCACCCAGACCTTGAGACAGGTTCAGCGACGGGCTCCAGTTGTTGCCGACCACTGTATGGTGATCGAAACGCAGGCCTGGCGTCAGCATGGTGGTGTCGGTCACTTCCATATTATCTTCGGCGAAGACAGAGAAGATTTCCGCGCTGGAGTAAGGGCTGCGGCCCGTGCTGGCGAAACCGGAAATCGGGCCGCCCTGCAGCGCCTGGGTGTTGGACGCCATATCCTTCATCCGCTGCTGGTTCCATTCGGTACCGACGGTCAGGTTCTGGTTGATCAGCAGGTCAAACGGCACGCTCACTTCGCTGTGCAGCATCACGTCTGCCAGATCGATATCTGAGAAATGGTTGCTGTTGAACAGGCCTTCCAGCCCGCCCGCCAACCCTTCGCCGAGACGTGAGTTGCGGGTGTGCTCATACTGTGCCCAGTTATTGGTGGTCACACCGTTATCCCAGCCGCCCGTCCAGTTGATGGAATAGTTCTGGCGATAGAGGCGGTTGGTCTCCTTGCCGTAGTTTTCCTTCACGTAGTTGTTGGTGCTGCTGTCGTTGTTGGTGTTCTGGGTGTCGCCCGCGTAGAGGTTCCCCTGGCGGCTGTAACCGGCCTGGAACTCCAGCGCTTGTCGCGGCGCGAAATCCCAACGCACGACGCCGTTAATATCTTTGTTCTCCACCCCTTCACGCCCTGCGGCCATAGTGTTGGAGTAGATACCGGTACGTTCAGACTGGTGATCCTGGTTAATGTCCCAGGCATCGGCCTGCGTTTTATTCAGGTTACCGTACAGACGGAAGCTGAAATCGCCGCCCAGCGGGCCGCTCAGGCTAAAGTCGGTACGTTTAGTCGCGCCTTCATCTTTGTGCTCAGGCGCATTGAAATAACTGTTCCACGAACCGTGCCATGCCTGATCGGTCGATTTTTTGGTGATGATATTCACCACCCCTCCCGCAGCACCGTTACCATAACGCGCCGCGGCCGGGCCACGAATAACCTCAATACGTTCAATCATGTCGGCCGGTACCCAACTGGTATCGCCACGGGTATCGCGCTCACCGCGCCAACCCTGACGAACAGAGTTACGGCTGGTGACCGGTTTTCCGTCGACCAGGATAAGGGTGTTTTCCGGCCCCATCCCACGGATATCAATCTGGCGGTTGTTACCACGTTGACCGCTGGTAGAGTTGCCCGTCAGGTTAACGCCGGGCATGGTGCGGATGATTTCGGAAACGTCACGTGCGGGTGGGTTTTTGCGGATCTCATCAGCGGTGATGGTTGATACCCCTGGCGCCTGCAGATTTTGCTGCGCGGCGGTAACCACAATGGTGTCATCATTACTGGCTGTCTCGCTGGTCGTCGTCTCTGCCGCGAATGCGGGTAAAGCCACGCCGTAAATTCCCAGATTGACCAACAAGGTCAGGGAACGCATTTTGTTTTTCATTGTTTTTCCTGCTTTTCTTGCCGTATTCCCGCGCGATCCATCCCCAGACGGGTAAGAAACACGGCACGCCATTGCCATTCAAATGCGAAGGGGGCTCATCCTGAGAAAATCCGCAAAAGACGGCATTGTGATTATGAAAGACGCGCTCGCCAAAGCGCGACAATACGCTATTGCAAATGAAAATAGTTATCAATAATATTATCAATAATTGTTAATCTGCAAGCAAAAATTTCCACAGTGAATGTGAGGTTATGGCGTTGGCATTGATAGCGGGAAGCGAGGCCTGGTGGAAGGCAAAAACGGGGCCAGAATGGTGTCTGGAAAGTGATGGAAATTATCAGGTTACCTTCTGGTGGCGTGACCCGGCGGGTACCGAAAACACCTCCAGCACTACCCATGTCTGGATCTATATCACTGGCGTCACTGACCACCATCAGCAGGCGACGCCGCAGTCGCTGGCGCGCATTCCCGGAACGGATGTCTGGTGCTGGCAAACGCAACTGGAAGCAGGGTGGCGTGGAAGCTATTGCCTGATCCCCTCCGATGGCGCTGACGACTTCTCGCCGCAGGTGTTTGCCCAATTGCCGCCGGATCGTATGGCACTGCGCGAAGGCTGGCGCAAACTGCTGCCACGCGCGATTGCCGATCCGCTTAACCCGCATAGCTGGCGTGGCGGGCGAGGCCATCCCGTATCGCCGTTGGCGATGCCCGGTGCCCCGCATCAGCCAGGCTGGGATCGGCCCGATGCCGTATACACCCCGGCGACGGTGATGAGCTGGCATAGCCAACGCCTGAATAACCATCGACGCGTGTGGGTCTACGCCACCGGCGATGACCCGAGCGCTGAGCGCCCGCTGGCGATACTGCTCGACGGTCAGTTCTGGGCCGAAAGCATGCCTGTCTGGCCCGCGCTGGCAGCCCTTACCGAACAGGGTTTATTGCCGCCTGCCGTCTATCTGCTCATCGATGTAATTGATACCACCCACCGCAGTCAGGAATTGCCCTGTAATCCCGATTTCTGGCTGGCGATTCAGCAGGAATTATTACCGCAAGTGCAGGCGGTAACTCCCTTTAGCGATGATGCTGGCCGCACGGTGGTGGCCGGGCAGAGTTTTGGCGGTTTGTCAGCGCTCTATGCCGCCTTGCACTGGCCGCAGCGTTTTGGCTGCGTGCTGAGTCAGTCGGGTTCCTGTTGGTGGCCAACGCGCGACGGCCAGCAGGATGGCCTGCTTATCGAACAACTCAAACGCGGCGAGGTATCCGCGCAGGGGCTGCGTATTGTGCTGGAAGCCGGGGTGCGCGAGCCGATTATTTTCCGGGCCAATCAGGCCCTTTATGCCCAATTACAACACACACAGCAGACGGTTTTCTGGCGTCAGGTTGACGGCGGACATGATGCGCTTTGCTGGCGCGGCGGGCTGACCGCAGGGCTGATGACCCTCTGGCAACCTTTGACACGCGCGACGCAATAAGCGCAATTACGACAGGAGCCTGGTATGGAATGCAGCAACCCCTTCGATAATCAACAGGGGCAATTTTTTATTCTGCAAAACGCGCAGCAGCAGTTTAGCCTGTGGCCACAGCAGTGCGCGCTTCCGCAAGGATGGCGCGTGGTATGTCAGCCCGCCTCGCAGGAGGTGTGTAACGCCTGGCTCCACGCCAACTGGCAGAGTTTAACCCCGGCGCATCACGCCTGCTAAGGAGACGCGAATGACCACACGTTTACCCCTCGTGGCCGCGCAGCCTGGGATCTGGATGGCAGAAAAACTCTCCACGCAGCCCAATGCCTGGAGCGTGGCCCACTATGTCGAGCTGGACGGCGAACTGGACGCACCGCTACTGGCGAAGGCCATCAAAGAAGGCCTGGCCCAGGCTGATACTTTGCGTATGCGCTTTACAGAAGACAATGGCGAGGTCTGGCAGCAACTGGACGATGATAGCGTGTTTGCCTTGCCGCAGATTATTGATGTTCGCCATCATGCCGACCCGCATGCGGCCGCGCTGGCATTAATGCAGACCGATCTCGCGCAGGAGCTTCGCGTGGACAGCGGCAAACCGCTGTTCTGCCATGTGCTTATTCAGGTCGATAACCATCGCTGGTTCTGGTATCAGCGTTATCACCATTTGCTGGTAGATGGCTTTAGTTTTCCCGCCATTACCCGCCAGATTGCCGCCATTTACCGTGCCTTGCGTGCGGGTAACGTCATTCCCCCAACACCCTTTACCCCCTTTGCCGGGGTGGTGGACGAATATCAACGCTACCGGGAAAGCGACGCCTGGCAGCGTGACAAAGTCTTCTGGGCGGAACAAAAACGCATATTACCCGCACCGGCTTCCCTGTCACCTGCGCCACTGCCGGGCCGTGCGGCGACGACCGATATTCTGCGTTTGTCATGTCGCCTGGATACCGCCGCATTCCGTCGCCTGACCCAGGCGGCGAACCAGTGCCAGTCAGCCGATCTGGCGTTAGCGCTGGTGGCGTTGTGGTTAGGCCGACTCTGTGGGCGGCTGGATTATGCCGCCGGGTTTATTTTTATGCGCCGGATGGGCTCAGCGGCGCTGACCGCAACCGGGCCGGTGCTCAATGTGCTGCCGCTGGGTGTGCATATAGACGAGACGCAAACCCTGGCGGAACTGGCCAGTGCCCTTGCCGGGCAACTGAAAAAGATGCGCCGCCATCAACGTTACGATGCCGAGCAAATCCAGCGTGATGCCGGACGCGCTGCCGGGGATGAGCCGCTCTTTGGCCCGGTGTTTAACGTCAAAATGTTCGATTACCTGCTGGATATTGACGGGATTGCCGGGCAAACCCATACATTGGCGACAGGCCCGGTCAACGATCTGGAGATTGCGCTCTTTCCGGACGAAGAGGGCGGCCTGACGCTGGACGTGCTGGCTAACCGCAGCCGCTACGATGAACGCGTGCTCAATAACCATGTCGCCCGCTTGCACAGCCTGTTGAGCCAGTTTGCCGCGGACCCGACGCTGCGCTGCGGTGAGGCGCAGTTGATCTCCATTGATGAGTGGCAGAGCATCGAAAAAATTAACGATACCGGCATGATGTTGCCAGCCACAACGCTGAGCCAACTGGTGGCCGAACAGGCGGCAAGAACGCCGGATGCTCCGGCGCTGGCCGATGCGTGCTGGCAATTAACCTACCGGGAGATGCGTGAGCAGGTGGTGGCGCTGGCGCAACTTCTGCGTGAGCGCGGCGTTAAACCTGGCGACAGCGTTGCCGTCGCGTTACCGCGCTCTGTGTTTTTGACGCTGGCGCTGCACGGCATTGTTGAAGCCGGGGCTGCCTGGCTGCCGCTCGATACGGGTTACCCGGATGAGCGGCTGCACATGATGCTGGAAGATGCCAGGCCGCGTCTGCTTATCACCTCTGATGACCAGCTTTCACGTTTTAGTGGTCTGCCTGGCCTGAATCACCTTTGCTACAGCGCACCGCTGGCGGTGACGGGCGGCGAACCCCTGGCGCTGTCCCGCCCGGAACACACCGCCTATATCATCTTTACCTCGGGGTCTACCGGGCGACCGAAAGGGGTGATGGTTGGGCAGACCGCTATCGTCAACCGTCTGTTGTGGATGCAAAACCACTATCCGCTGAACGCGCAGGACGTCGTGGCGCAAAAGACGCCGTGCAGCTTTGATGTCTCCGTGTGGGAGTTCTGGTGGCCGTTTATTGCCGGCGCGCAACTGGTGATGGCGGAACCGGAGGCACACCGCGACCCGCAGGCGTTGCAACGCTTCTTCGCCCGTTTTGGCGTGACCACCACGCACTTCGTGCCGTCCATGCTGGCTGCGTTTGTTACATCGCTGACGCCAGAAACGGCGCACGCAAATTGCCGCACATTGAACAAGGTCTTTTGCAGCGGCGAAGCGCTTCCGGCGGCCCTGTGCCGCGAGTGGCAACAACTGACCGGCGTGCCTTTGCATAATCTTTATGGGCCTACAGAGGCCGCCGTTGATGTGAGCTGGTATCCGGCGTTTGGCGATGCGCTGGCGGCGGTGAAGGGCAACAGCGTACCGATTGGCTACCCGGTGTGGAATACGGGTCTGCGTATTCTGGATAGCATGATGCAGCCGGTACCGCCGGGTGTGGCGGGGGATTTGTACCTGACCGGTATTCAACTGGCGCAAGGCTATCTGGGGCGACCGGATCTTACCGCCAGCCGCTTTATCGCTGACCCCTTTGTGCCCGGCGAGCGTATGTATCGCACTGGTGATGTGGCGCAATGGCTGGAGAATGGCGCGGTGGAATATCTGGGCCGCAGCGACGATCAGCTAAAAATTCGCGGCCAGCGTATTGAGCCTGGTGAAATAGACAAGGCGTTACAGACACTGACAGATGTCGCGCAGGGCGTCGCCCATGCCTGCGTGCTCAATCAGGCGGCGGCAGGCAATGGTGATGCGCGCCAGTTGGTGGGCTATGTGGTCTCAGAGAGCGGTCTGCCGCTGGATCTCACCGCGCTGCGCGAGCAACTGAGTACGCAGCTACCGCCGCATATGGTGCCGGTGGTGCTGCTGCAACTCAGCGAGCTTCCGCTGAGCGCCAATGGCAAGCTCGACAGAAAAGCGCTGCCTCTGCCTGAGCCCGCGCGTGAGCAGGTCGGTCGGGCGCTGAATCCGGGCGTGGAAGTGCAGATTGCACAGGCTTTTTCCGCGCTGCTCGGCTGCGAGGTTCAGCACGCGCAGGCCGATTTCTTTGCCCTCGGCGGTCACTCTTTGCTGGCGATGCGCCTGGCTGCACAACTGAGCCAGACGTTTGCGCGCCCGGTGACGCCGGGGCAGGTTATGGTAGCCTCAACGGTCGAGAAACTGGCGGTCTTGCTGACGCAAACACAGGCCGATAGCCAGCTTGGTCTGCAAACCCTTCTGCCCTTGCGTGATGGCGACGGGCCGGTGCTGTTCTGTTTCCATCCGGCTTCTGGTTTTGCCTGGCAGTTCAGCGTGCTGGCGCGCTATCTCTCGCCGCGCTGGGCGATTATGGGTATCCAGTCTCCGCGTCCTGATGGGCCGATGCAGCAGGCCGCCACACTGGATGAGGTGTGCGAACACCATCTTGCGACACTGCTTGCACAGCAGCCACATGGGCCTTATCACCTGTTTGGTTATTCGCTGGGCGGTACCCTGGCGCAGGGGATTGCCGCCCGGCTGCGGGCGCGCGGGGAAACGGTCGCATTTTTAGGGCTGCTGGATACCTGGCCGCCGGAGACGCAGAACTGGGCGGAGAAAGAGGCCAACGGGCTGGATCCTGCCGTGCTGGCGGAAATCGAGCGCGAGCGACAGGCGTTTCTGGCGGCGCAAAAAGGACAGGCCTCGACGGAACTGTTTGCCGCGATTGAAGGTAACTATGGCGATGCGGTACGTCTGTTGACCACGGCCCACAGCGCGAAATTTGACGGTAAAGCGACGCTCTTTGTCGCCGAACGCACGCTGACGCCGGGGATGGATCCGCAAAAGGCCTGGTCGCCGTGGGTGAGTGAACTGGAGGTTTATCGTCAGGATTGCGCCCATGTGGATATCATTTCCCCGCAGGCGTTTGAAGCAATTGGCCCGGTTGTGCGGGAGCTGTTGGGGTAGGGGGAAAATGCCCCCGGTGGCGCAGTCGCTTACCGGGGTACGGGTGTAGATACTGTGAACGCCTTCAACCTTTTTAGCCATGGCTGACTCGTCTTCCCGCATGACAACCACAGCGACATCTTTGTGCCCCCCTGGCGCAGAGCGTGCAGCGAGTAACTCGAGTCAAACCGACCGCAGGCAGCGGGGCGGGAGGCGAACGCAGTGCGAAGCACCGATTTCTTTGCGGGGCCGCGGGGATTGTAAAGGGGAACGCGGTGTTCCCCTTTACCCGTTCACGTGTCCGAAGGTGACATTTCGCCATGAACATAAGGTGAACGGAACCCGCCTCCTGAGCCGCATTTCCCCCTCACCCTAACCCTCTCCCCAAAGAGGAGAGGGGACTGTTCGTGCTCGCATTTTTGTGGGGATTCCTCAGCTCCAGGGGAGAGGGAGAAAACCGGTGGTCGCCCGGATAAGGCGGTTGTACCGCATCCGGGACAGCATCAGAGCGAACGTCGTCCCAGCGGCACCACCAGCGGCGTACCGGCGATCGGATCGTCAATAATCATACAGCGCAAACCGTACACCGCTTCGATAAGTTCTGCGGTCACAATCTCTTTCGGCGCGCCTTGCGCCACAATCTTGCCGTCTCGCAGGGCAATCAAATGGGTAGCGTAGCGACAGGCCTGATTCAAATCATGCAGCACCGCCGCCAGCGTATATCCCTGCTCGCGGTTTAACTCACTGAGCAACTCCAGCAGATCAATCTGATAGCTGATATCAAGCCAGGTGGTCGGCTCATCAAGCAGCATGATCGAGGTCTCTTGCGCCAGCACCATTGCTATCCACGCGCGCTGCCGCTGTCCGCCGGAGAGCGTGTCCACACTCTGCAACGCCAGCGTGTCCACCCCGGTGGCGCGCATGGCGCGGACGACTGCCTGCTCATCCTCCTGACGCCAGCGGGTAAACAGCGGCTGGTGCGGATAGCGGCCACGGGCGACCAGCTCCTGAACGGTGATGTCACCAGGCGTAGTGGCATTTTGCGCCAGCAGCCCGACACGTCGCGCCACCTCTTTGCTGGCAAAACGCTGGATCTGCTCGCCGTCCAGATAAACATGGCCTTTCTCTGGCGTCATCAGGCGGCTCAGGGTGCGCAGCAGCGTCGATTTCCCGCAGCCGTTCGGCCCAATAATCGCCGTGAAGTGGCCATCGGGAATCGAAACGCTCAGGTCTCTGGCGACAACTTTCTTACCGTAGCCCAGGGTTAACTGTTCGCCATGCAAACGGGCCTGAGTATCGATCATTTCTTGCGGGACTCCTGAATTAACAAGGCGATAAGGTAGATACCGCCAATGCTGACGGTGACGACGCCCACCGGCAACTGATAAGGGATAAACAGCCGTTGTGCGCAAATGTCCGCGGCAAGCAGCAGAAGGGCACCGCAGAGGGCCGACTGTGCAAGGCCCCAGCGTGTGGTGGCGCTGATGCGCCGGGCAATATGCGGCGCGACGAGCGCGATAAATGAGATAGGCCCGGCAAGTGCCGTGGCCGAGGCGGTCAGCACAACGGCCACCAGCATCAGCAGCAGCCGCGAACGCTCCACGCTCACGCCAAGGGCGCAGGCGCTGTCATCCCCCATCTCCAGCAGCCGCATACGGCGGGAAAGCAATGCTGCGCCGATAAACATCAGCAGAATAAACGGCGCAGAGGGGAAGGTTTTGGCCCAGGTCAAACCATTAAGCGACCCCGCATTCCACAGCCCGGCAGTAAGCGAGGTTTCCAGCGAGGCCTGTAAAATCAGCCAGGTGTTAAAAGCCATCAACATCGCCCGTACGCCGATGCCGACAATAATCAGGCGGAAGGTTTCAATGCCGTTGCGCCACGCCAGCGACCAGACGATGAACGAGGTCAGAATGCCGCCCGCCATAGCGGCGAGCGTAATCGCCGTCAGATGCTGGCCAAAAAACACCATTGCCACCAGCACGCCACTCCATGCCCCGGTGTTAAAGCCCATTACATCCGGGCTGCCTAACGGGTTTCGCATCAGCGACTGGAAGATAGCGCCGCTGACGCCCAGCGCGGCACCGATCAGCAGCGCCATCAGAACGCGGGGTAGCCGCCATTCGATGACCACAAGCTGCATGGCGCGCGGCGCACTCCCGGTGAGCGCATTAATGACCTGGCTGCTATCGAGCATCACCGCACCGCTGCGCAGACCCCAGAGGGCAAAGGCCAGGCTTGCCAGCAGCATCAGCAGACAACTGATGATCAGACGACGGGACGGGGCGGTCACAGGCCACCTCCGCGCGTGCGGCGAACCAGGATAATCAGAACCGGTGCGCCAATAAAAGCGCTAACAATTGACACGCGCAGCTCACCCGGCACCAGCAGACGGCCAATAATATCGGCAAACAGCAACAGGGCAGGGGTGGCGATGAGGGTCACCGGCAGCGACCAGCGGTGATCGGCCCCCACCAGCCAGCGCGAAAGGTGCGGCATCATCAGCCCGATAAAGGCGATGGGGCCGACTACTGCGGTCGCGCTACCGCAAAGTACGGTGATGGCCAGCAGACCAGAAAGCTGCGTGCGCGCCACTTTGCTGCCGAGCGCAGTCGCGGTATCGCTGCCCAGATTGAGACTGTTCAGCGCCCGGCTGGAGAGGAGCGCAATACTTGCAGCCAATAGCACCGGCAGAAGCACAATTTTCACTGTTTGCAGGGTGCGAATATCCAGTGATCCGGCCTGCCAGAAGCGCAATTGATCGTAGACATCTGCGTTGAGTAGCGAAATGCCGCTGGAAAGCCCTTCGAGCACGGCGGCCAGCGCCACACCCGCCAGCGTCAGACGTACCGGGCTCAGTTGCCCTCCGCCCTGGCTGCCAGTAAAGGCCACGATCAGCGAAGCTACCAGTGCGCCACCAAAGGCCAGCGCCAGTTGTTCAACGGGGGAGGCGGCGCCAAACAAGGCCGCACCCAGGACAATTGCGAAACTGGCCCCGGCATTTACGCCCAGCAGGCCCGGGTCGGCCAGCGGGTTGCGGGTGAGGGTTTGCATCAGCGCGCCCGCCAGGCCCAGTGCGCCGCCCGCGAGTAATCCGGCCAGGGTGCGAGGCAAGCGTGCGTCGCGAATAATGGTGCAGTCTGCGCTCTGGCAGGTGCCTGTCAGCGCATCAACAATCACGCTGGCGGGTACCGTTTTAGCACCGACCAGCATACTGAGCGCCATTGCCACAATAAGCAGTATCAATAGCCCGAAAAGCGTGAGAGCACGCCTCGAGGAACGAGGAAGCGACATAAAACATTCCTGACTTGATAATGATAGTAATTATCGTTATCGATCTTGTTTGCTTATGTTACCATGCACGCCCTGGAATGGATAAAAAAAGATTGCCTTAAGGCGTTGTAATGAACCAACAATCCCGGCTGCTGAATGTAAGCCTTCTGAAGACGCATCCGGCCTTTCGTGCCGTGTTTCTTGCCCGTTTCATCTCAATATTATCGCTGGGTTTGCTGGGCGTTGCCGTCCCGGTACAGATTCAGGCGATGACCGGTTCAAGCTGGCAGGTGGGCCTGTCCGTTACCCTGACCGGCGGCGCGATGTTCGTTGGATTGATGACGGGCGGCGTTCTGGCCGACCGTTATGAACGCAAAAAATTGATTCTGCTGGCGCGAGGCACCTGCGGCATGGGTTTTATCGGCCTGTGGCTTAACACGCAGTTGCCGGAACCGTCCCTGCTGGCGATTTATTTGCTCGGTTTATGGGACGGTTTTTTCGCATCCCTCGGCGTGACCGCGCTGCTGGCGGCAACCCCGGCGCTGGTCGGGCGTGAGAATTTAATGCAGGCCGGGGCGATCACCATGCTGACGGTGCGCCTGGGCTCGGTGATTTCCCCGATGTGCGGCGGTCTGTTGCTGGCAACGGGCGGGGTGGCCTGGAATTACGGGCTGGCGGCGGCAGGGACCTTTATCACCCTGTTGCCATTACTGAATTTGCCTGTGTTGCCGCCTCCGCCACAGCCGCGTGAACACCCGCTGTCTTCGCTGGTGGCGGGTGTGCGTTTTTTGTTCAATAGCCCGCTGATTGGCGGTATCGCGCTGCTGGGGGGCTTGTTGACCATGGCCAGCGCCGTGCGCGTGCTGTATCCCGCACTGGCCGTTGAGTGGCGCATCCCGGCGGCGCAAATTGGCGTGCTGTATGCGGCAATCCCGCTTGGCGCGGCGACAGGCGCGTTAACCAGTGGGCGGCTGGCGCAACATCCGCGTCCGGGCCTGTTGATGTTGGGCAGTAGCGTGGGGGCGTTTGTTGCTATTGGGTTATTCAGCCTGATGCCTTACTGGGTGCTGGGCGCGGCGTTTCTGGCCCTGTTTGGCTGGCTGAGTGCGATCAGTTCACTGTTGCAGTACACGTTGATTCAAACGCAAACGCCGGAAGCGATGCTGGGGCGTATCAACGGTCTGTGGACGGCGCAAAACGTCACGGGCGATGCGATTGGCGCGGCAGTCCTGGGCGGGCTTGGGGTTGTGATGACGCCAGCGGCCTCGGCGAGTAGCAGTGGTTTTGTGCTGGCGATGGTGGGTGTGATGCTGGTGCTGACGTTGCGCGAATTGCGTCGGTTTCGCCAGATTCCGCTGGCTTCCCCGGATGGCGGCGCAGGTGCCTGATCCGGGCTACGCGGCTGGAAAACGATTCTGTCGTGAACGTAGCCCGGCTAAGCGAAGCGCCAGCCGGGAGGGTGTATTAGCCAAAAAGCGCGGACAGCCGCGCTAATACCCGCGTTGCACTGTAGTAATCGAGACGGAACGTTTCGGCCCCCAGCGCATAAACACGCTTGTTCTGAACCGCGTTCAGATGGGCAAGCAGCGGGTTGGCATTCAGCGCGTCAGCATCTTTTTGATCGCTGGCGAACAGGAACAGCGCTTCGCCGTTCAGACCGGCCGCCAGATTTTCACCGCCCAGTTGCACGATGTCATGGCGTTTACCCTGGCTTTGCAACGTCTGCAATCCTTCCGGCAGCGGTGCGAGCGCAAAACCCAGTTGTTGCAGAAGCTTGCCCTGGGCGGACTCCGTGGTCCACAGATTCGCACTGTGCGCCGCCGGCGTATAAACCAGCGCATTAACCGGCTGCGGCGGCAATTTTATGCGCGCTTTAACATCGGCCATTTGCTTATCGAACTCAGCAATACGGGCAGCGGCCTGTTTTTCCTGGCCGGTGATTTCACCCAGTTGGCTAAGCAGGGCCTGCCAGCTTTTATCGTCGTAATTGATGACCAGGGTCGGCGCAATGGTCGAGAGCTGATCGTAAAGCGATAACGCAGAGTCACCGCCGGTGGCGCTGATCAGAATCAGATCCGGCATCTGGGCGGCAACGGCTTCGGCATTCGGCTCGCCAATATAAATACGCGCGACGTTACGCGATTTCGCCACTTCGCCCCACTGGCGTAAAAAGCCCTGATCGTCGGCGAATCGGTTGTTCGGTGTTGTAGCGCCGCTGGCGACAACCGGGGCATCGATAGCCAGCAGAGAACCCGTTAGCGTCACGCTGGTGGAGACAATACGCAGAGGTTTGTGGTCGAGTGTATGGCTGCCTTTGCTATCCGTCACCTGACGTGGCCAGTCGGCGGCGGTCGCTGCGGAAAGTCCGAAAACAAAAATACCCAACATGATAAGGGCCTTGCGGCAAAAGAAAGGGAGTCTCACGAAGTCACATCCTGTTTTTGTTGAAGTTAATGCTTCTCATTTTCATCATTGCGCGTGATGGATGCAAGCGTTAGTCGCAAGGGAGTTGGGCGCACCAGTTGACATGTCGGGTCATTACCTTTAGCTTACCGAACCAAAATTCAAATGATAATCATTCGTAATATATTTATCATTTTTGGAGGATGATATGGATACGTCATTGGCTGAGGATGTACAACAGGCTGCGAAAACCCTGGCGTCGGACCAGTTCTTCTTTATGTCGCCGTTTCGCAGTTTTATGACATCGGGTTGTTTTGCCCGTATCAGTGAACCGGCGGTGGAAGGGGATAGCCCGGACAGCGCGTTTCAACGGAAACTGGCGCAGGCTTTTGCCGATGCTAAAACGCGGGGCATTGCCAATCCGGTGGTTGTGGGGGCCATCCCTTTCGATACTACCCAGCCGTCTGAACTGTTTATTCCCGCTTCCTGGCAGACCTTTTCGCGCCCGTCTAAGCAGCGCTCCTCCCGCTATTTCTCCGGGCACGACATGCCTGACGTCACCAGACGTACGGAAATTCCGCCGCAGGATGTCTTTATGGATATGGTTGCCCGTGGGGCCGCGCTGACCGCCACACCGGAGGTGGACAAAATAGTCCTCTCGCGGCTGATTGATATTGCCACCGATGCGCACCTCGACAGCGGCATCCTGCTGGAGCGCCTGATAGCCCAAAACCCGGCGAGCTTTAACTTTCATGTTCCGCTGGCGCAAGGAGATGTGTTACTGGGCGCAAGCCCGGAACTGTTGCTGCGTAAAGAGGGTGATCAATTTAGCTCTCTGCCGCTGGCCGGCTCGGCGCGACGTCAGCCGGATGACATGCTGGATCGCGAAGCGGGCAACAGACTGCTGGCCTCGGAAAAAGACCGTCATGAACATGAACTGGTCACTCAGGCGATGAAAGCCTTACTGGCGCCGCGCAGCCGCGCCTTGAGTCTGCCGGATTCCCCGCAACTGGTTACCACCCCGACGCTATGGCATCTGGCGACGCCGATTGAGGGAACCGCGCTACCGGGTGAAAACGCCCTGACGCTCGCCTGTTTGTTACATCCCACGCCTGCACTGAGCGGTTTTCCGCATCAGGTGGCGAAAACGCTGATTGCCGGGTTAGAACCCTTTGAGCGTGAACTGTTTGGCGGCATTGTCGGCTGGTGCGACGCCGAAGGTAACGGCGAGTGGGTCGTGACTATCCGCTGTGCGCGCATTCACGAAAACCGCGTTCGGTTATTTGCCGGTGCGGGCATTGTCCCTGCGTCTTCACCGGCGGCGGAGTGGCGCGAAACCGGCGTCAAGTTGTCCACCATGCTGAACGTTTTTGGCCTGCATTAAGGAGCGATGATGACCATTCCTTTTACCCCCTGGCCGGATGAATTCGCCACGCGCTACCGTGAAAAAGGTTACTGGCTGGATGTGCCGATGACCGACATACTGACCCGCCATGCGCAAAGTGACGCGGTGGCCGTAATCGAGGGTGAGCGCAGTTTTAGCTACCGGCAGCTTCATCAGGCTTCTGACAATCTGGCAAGCGCGTTACAGGCGCAGGGTATTCAGCGCGGCGAAACGGCGTTGGTACAGCTTGGCAATGTGGCTGAGTTTTACATTACCTTCTTTGCGCTGCTCAAAATCGGCGTTGCCCCGGTGAATGCGTTGTTCAGCCACCAACGCACGGAGCTTAACGCCTATGCCGTGCAGATCAAACCGGCATTGCTGATTGCCGACCGTGCGCATGCGCTCTTTGCGACCGATCAGTTCTGGCAGGATTTCACCGCCGAACATGCGTCGGTGCGCGTGTCGCTATTTCTTAATGACCGCGGTGAGAAGTCGCTGACGGCGGCGATTGAGTGCCCGGCAGATACCTTTATCGCCACGCCGACGCCGGCCGATGAAGTGGCCTTCTTCCAGCTTTCTGGCGGCAGTACCGGCACGCCGAAGCTGATCCCTCGTACCCATAATGACTATTACTACAGCATCCGCCGTAGCAACGAAATCTGCGGGATTACAGCAGATACCCGTTACCTCAACGCACTACCCGCCGCCCACAACTATGCGCTGAGCTCCCCAGGCTCGCTGGGGGTGCTGTTGGCGGGCGGCTGCGTAGTGCTGGCGAATGATCCCAGCGCCACGCTCTGCTTCCCGCTCATCGAAAAACACCGCGTCAACGTTACGTCGCTGGTACCGCCTGCGGTCAGCCTGTGGTTACAGGCGATTGCCGAAGGGGCCGACAAGGGGCAACTGGCTTCGCTCAGGCTGCTACAGGTGGGGGGCGCGCGTCTGTCTGCCACGCTGGCGGCACGCATTCCCGAGGAGATGGGCTGCCAGTTACAGCAGGTCTTCGGCATGGCGGAAGGGTTGGTGAATTACACCGCGCTGGACGACACCCCGGAGCGCATTTTCAACACCCAGGGCCGCCCGATGTGCCCGGACGATGAAGTCTGGGTGGCCGATGAAAACGGTCATCCGCTGCCGCGTGGTGAAGTGGGGCGCCTGATGACGCGCGGGCCGTATACCTTTCGGGGCTACTTCAATAGCCCGGAACATAATGCCAGCGCCTTTGATGCCAATGGCTTCTACTGCTCCGGCGACCTGATTTCTATTGATGACGCGGGTTACATCACCGTGCAGGGGCGCGAGAAAGATCAGATCAACCGGGGGGGCGAGAAGATTGCCGCCGAAGAGATTGAAAATTTACTGCTGCGCCACGAGGCGGTGATCCACGCCGCGCTGGTCAGCATGGAAGACAGCCTGCTGGGGGAAAAAAGCTGCGCGTATCTGGTGGTCAAACATCCGGTACGGGCGGTGGAGATCCGTCGTTTCCTGCGTGAACAGGGTGTGGCGGATTTCAAACTACCGGACCGCGTTGAATGCCTGGCGGCACTGCCGCTGACCCCGGTAGGCAAAGTGGATAAGAAACAATTACGCCAGACGCTGGCAGAACGCGCCCAGGCGTAACGAGGAGAAAAGATGGCCATTCCCAAACTGACCGGCTACGCACTGCCAACCGCGAATGATATCCCGGATAACAAAGTGCAGTGGGCCTTTGAACCTGACCGCGCCGCCTTGCTGATTCATGATATGCAGGAGTATTTCCTCAATTTCTGGGGCGATAATTGCCCGATGATGGAAAAGGTGGTTGCTAATATCGCCGCGCTGCGCCAGTTCTGTAAGCAGCACAATATCCCGGTTTATTACACCGCTCAGCCAAAAGAGCAGAGTGATGACGATCGCGCGCTACTCAACGATATGTGGGGGCCGGGGTTGACCCGCTCGCCAGAGCAGCAACGGATTGTGGCGGCGCTTGCCCC
Source organism: Citrobacter sp. UYEF32 (assembly GCF_040546205.1). Lineage (NCBI taxonomy): Bacteria > Pseudomonadati > Pseudomonadota > Gammaproteobacteria > Enterobacterales > Enterobacteriaceae > Citrobacter > Citrobacter sp. UYEF32. The sequence continues at coordinate 520,564 of NZ_JBEPNI010000003.1, forward strand.
GGACGAAGCCGATACGGTGCTGGTGAAGTGGCGTTACAGCGCCTTTCACCGTTCGCCGCTGGAGCAGATGCTGAAAGAGACCGGGCGTAATCAGCTCATCATAACGGGCGTATACGCCCATATCGGTTGTATGACGACTGCCACTGATGCCTTTATGCGCGATATCAAGCCCTTTATGGTGGCCGATGCGTTGGCGGATTTCAGCCGCGAAGAGCATATGATGTCGCTGAAATACGTGGCGGGCCGCTCCGGGCGTGTGGTGATGACCGAGGCGTTACTTCCGGTGCCCGCCAGCAAAGCGGCGCTGCGCGCATTGATCCTGCCGCTGCTGGATGAATCTGACGAGCCTTACGATGATGAAAATCTGATTGATTACGGGCTGGATTCCGTACGCATGATGGCGCTGGCGGCGCGCTGGCGCAAAGTGCATGGCGATATCGATTTTGTGATGCTGGCGAAAAACCCGACCATCGATGCCTGGTGGGCGCTGCTCTCTCGCGAGGTCAACTGATGGATTTTTCAGGGAAGACCGTCTGGGTGACCGGAGCCGGAAAAGGCATCGGTTACGCCACGGCGCTGGCGTTTACTGACGCGGGCGCGCAGGTAACGGGGTTTGACCAGGCTTTTGACGGTGAACACTACCCTTTTACCACCGAGATACTGGACATTGCCGATGCAGAACAGGTCTCGCGGGTCTGCTCTCGTGTGTTGGCGCGGAATGCGCGGCTGGATGTGCTGGTCAACGCGGCGGGCATTTTGCGTATGGGGGCAACGGATGCGCTTTCGCAGGATGCGTGGCAGCAGACTTTTGCCGTCAACGTTGGCGGGGCGTTTAACCTGTTTCAGGCGACCATGGCGCAGTTTCGCCAGCAGCGGGGCGGTGCGATTGTCACCGTGGCCTCCGATGCCGCGCACACACCGCGAATCGGCATGAGCGCTTACGGCGCGTCGAAAGCGGCGCTGAAAAGTCTGGCGCTGACGGTGGGGCTGGAGCTGGCCGCCAGCGGCGTGCGGGCGAATCTGGTCTCACCTGGCTCTACCGATACCGATATGCAGCGTACTTTGTGGACCAGCAGCGATGCGGAACAGAAGCGTATCGCCGGCTTTGGCGAACAGTTCAAGCTGGGTATCCCGCTGGGGAAGATTGCCCGCCCGGAAGAAGTCGCCAGTACCATTCTGTTTCTGGCGTCTGACTATGCCAGCCACATCACGCTACAGGATATCGTGGTGGATGGCGGCTCGACGCTGGGGGCATAAATGATCTGGAAGCGCCGTTTAACGCTTGATGAACTCAATGCCACAAGTGTCCGCACGCTGGTCGGCCATTTAGGGATTGTCTATACCCGTGTGGGTGATGATGTGCTGGAAGCCGAAATGCCGGTGGATGCCCGCACATATCAACCTTTTGGTTTGCTGCACGGTGGGGCTTCCGCCGCGCTGGCGGAAACGCTGGGGTCGATGGCCGGCTATATGATGACTGTCGATGGTCAGTGTGTGGTGGGGACGGAGCTTAATGCCACCCATCACCGTGCGGTGTCGCAGGGTAAAGTACGTGCCGTCTGCCAGCCGTTGCATCTGGGCCGTCAAAATCAAAGCTGGGAGATTGTGGTGTTTGACGAGCAGGGACGGCGCTGCTGTACCTGCCGTTTAAGCACTGCGGTGATCGGGTAGCGAGATTGCCCCTTGTCCTAATCATGACCTGAAGTGGACTGGAGCAGGTTTTCTCCCTCGCCCCTTTGGGGAGAGGGCCGGGGTGAGGGGAACAGGCCGCACCCTTCTCCCAAATCCAAACCCGCTTCCTCCTCTCATTCTTCTCCCCCCATACTCATTCAAATACGTCCTATAAGTGATCCCCGTAGCACACTGAAATAAATGCCCGGATTGATAGCGAAATTCCAATGTTTCAATGTTGTTAAAACACGCAAAGTGTTCTAGAAACAAAATGTAACATTCTCCTCTTTCGCAAACGGATAATCGCTATGAATAACTCAGGGAAATACCTTATTTGGGCATTGCTCTCCGTTGTCGGGGCGTTTGCTCTTGGCTACATCGCGCTTAACCGCGGTGAGCAGATCAACGCCTTGTGGATAGTCGTTGCCGCAGTTTGTATCTATCTGATTGCCTACCGTTTTTATGGTTTATATATCGCCAAAAACGTGCTGGCCGTCGATCCGGGTCGCATAACGCCCGCCGTGAAATACAACGACGGGCTCGATTATGTCCCGACGGATAAAAAAGTGTTGTTTGGTCACCACTTTGCGGCAATCGCCGGGGCAGGGCCGCTGGTGGGTCCGGTGCTGGCAGCCCAGATGGGCTATCTGCCGGGGATGATCTGGATCCTCGCCGGGGTGGTGCTTGCCGGGGCGGTACAGGACTTTATGGTGCTGTTCGTCTCGACCCGCCGTGATGGACGTTCATTGGGTGAGTTGGTCAAAGAGGAGATGGGGCCAACGGCTGGGGTTATCGCACTGGTGGCGACCTTTATGATCATGGTGATCATCCTGGCGGTGCTGGCGATGATCGTGGTGAAAGCACTGACCCACAGTCCGTGGGGGACCTACACCGTTGCCTTTACCATTCCACTGGCGATTTTCATGGGGATCTACATCCGCTACCTGCGTCCTGGGCGCATTGGTGAAGTCTCCGTCATTGGCCTGTTTTTCCTGATTTTCGCGATTATCTCCGGCGGATGGGTGGCGGAAAGCCCGACCTGGGCCCCGTTCTTTGATTTCACCGGGGTACAGTTGACCTGGATGCTGGTGGGCTACGGCTTTGTGGCCGCCGTACTGCCGGTCTGGCTGCTGCTGGCACCGCGTGATTACCTTTCTACCTTCCTGAAAATTGGCACTATCATCGGCCTGGCGATCGGCATTCTGATCATGCGCCCGACCCTGACCATGCCTGCACTGACGAAATTCGTTGATGGCACCGGCCCGGTCTGGACCGGCAACCTGTTCCCGTTCCTGTTTATCACCATCGCGTGCGGTGCGGTGTCGGGCTTCCATGCGCTGATCTCCTCTGGCACCACGCCGAAAATGTTGGCGAACGAAGGGCAGGCCTGCTTTATCGGTTACGGCGGTATGCTGATGGAGTCGTTCGTGGCCATTATGGCGCTGGTGTCGGCCTGTATCATCGACCCGGGCGTCTACTTTGCGATGAACAGCCCGATGGCGGTACTGGCACCTGCCGGGACGACCGATGTGGTGGCCTCTGCCGCGCAGGTGGTCAGCGGCTGGGGCTTTAGCATTACCCCGGACACGCTGAAACAGATTGCCACGGAGGTGGGCGAGCAGTCGATTATCTCCCGTGCGGGCGGTGCGCCAACGCTGGCGGTGGGGATGGCCTATATCCTGCACGGCGCGCTGGGCGGCATGATGGATGTGTCGTTCTGGTATCACTTCGCGATTCTGTTTGAAGCGCTGTTTATTCTGACGGCGGTGGATGCCGGTACCCGTGCCGCACGCTTTATGCTACAGGACTTGCTGGGGGTGATTTCACCGAACCTGAAACGCACCGACTCGTTACCGGCAAACCTGATTGCAACCGCGCTCTGCGTACTGGCCTGGGGTTACTTCCTCCATCAGGGGGTGGTCGATCCGTTGGGCGGCATCAACACACTTTGGCCGCTGTTCGGTATTGCTAACCAGATGCTGGCGGGCATGGCGTTGATGCTCTGCGCGGTTGTACTGTTCAAGATGAAACGTCAGCGTTACGCATGGGTGGCCCTGTTGCCCACGGCCTGGCTGCTGATTTGTACCCTCACCGCCGGCTGGCAGAAAGCGTTCAGCCCGGACAATAAAGTCGGCTTCCTGGCGATTGCTAATAAGTTCCAGGCGATGATCGACAGTGGTACTATTCCGGCACAGTACACCCAGTCACAGCTTTCCCAGTTGGTGTTTAACAACCGTCTGGATGCCGGGCTGACCATTTTCTTTATGGTGGTGGTTGTGGTGCTGGCGTTCTACTCGGTGAAAACGGCGCTGGCGTCGCTGAAAATCGACAAGCCGACGTCACAAGAGCGTCCGTATGAGCCCATGCCGGAAAATCTTGATGAGATAGTGACTCAGGCAAAAAGCGCACATTAACCTTTGCCCTCACCCCGGCCCTCTCCCACAGGGAGAGGGTGTCAACGTTCCCTCTCCCTGTGGGAGAGGGGTAACGAGAGATGAAATATGTTCGACACCCTTTCTAAAGCAGGCAAATACTTAGGCCAGGCCGCCAAAATGATGATCGGCGTGCCGGACTATGACAACTACGTTGAGCATATGCGTATCACTCATCCTGATCAGACGCCGATGACCTATGAAGAGTTTTTCCGCGAGCGGCAAGAGGCTCGTTACGGGGGCAAAGGCGGGGCGAAGTGCTGTTAACCCTCCCCCTGTTCCTGTTTACTGTCATAAACGCCGGCCCGTTCTTCACGGGCCGCTTTTGATATTGCGTTACCTCTGCCGGGTGGCAGAGGTCGGCCTGATCCTCAGGCGTTGAGGCCGCCATCCACATCAATCCCGGTTCCGGTGATGTGTTTTGCCGCCGGGCTTGCCAGGAAAGTCACCGCATCGGCGATATCTTCTGCTTTACCGTAATGTCCAAGCGCAATCAATTGACGCTGGGTTTCAGCGCCTTCGCCATCCGCCGGGTTCATGTCACTGTCAGTGGGGCCAGGGTGCACCAGATTGACGGTAATGCCACGCGGACCAAGATCGCGCGCCAGCCCACGGGTTAACGAGTTGAGAGCGGATTTGGTCATCGAGTAAACGGCAATTCCTTGCAGCGGGACATGGTTGGCGAGACAACTGCCGATGTTGATAATGCGCCCGCCGTCCGGCAGATGAGCAATCGCCGCCTGGGTAGCAATGACCACGCCGCGAATATTCACATTGATTAACGCATCGATATCTTCATCGGACATCGCTTCCAGCGGCCCACCGCGCGCTATCCCCGCGTTATTCACCAGAATATCCAGCCCGCCCAGTTTCTCAACCGACTGAGCGACCGCTGCACGAATGGCCTGCGGACTTGCGCTGTCGGCCTGAATGGCGACCCCATTGCGCCCGAGCGCGCGAATGTCATCGGCCACGGCCTGTGCTTTTTCGACTGACTTTTCAAACGTTATCGCCACATCTGCCCCTGCGCGGGCTAATGACAGGGCGATGGCTTTACCTAAACCACGACTTGCGCCTGTAACCAGCGCGCGTTTACCGGAAAGTGAAGATGACATGGTGACTCCTGAATTAATTATGTGTTGATCGATACATAATTACAGTAAACGCACTTCCCTGTGGCCGTCAATGGTATTAATATATCGATCAGCACAAAATGTTGGAGGCCACCATGAGCCGTGGAAGACCACGCGAGTTTGACCGTACAGAAGCGCTGAACCAGGCGATGAAAATCTTCTGGCAGAAGGGCTATACCGCCACGTCCATGAACGATTTATATGAGGCGATGGGCATTAAATCTCCCAGTCTGTATGCGGCGTTTGGCAGTAAAGAGGATTTATACGAAGAGGTATTGCTGCACTACGAGCAGTCCGTTGCGCCGGCTATCTGGGGGCATATGACCAGCGAACCGTCGCCGCGTCAGGCGGTGTGGCTGTGGCTGGAGCGTTCTGCCGACATGCTGACGCAGACCGATATGCCGCACGGTTGTATGGTCACGCTCTCGGCGGTAGGCAGCGAAGGTAATGACAGGCTGGGCGACCTGGTGCGTCGCATGCGTGCTGCGGGTTTTTCCCTGTTAAAAACGCGGCTGGAGCAGGCGCAAAAACAGGGTGATTTGCCCGGTTCGGTGGATGTCGAGGCGCTGACGCGCCTCTATGTCAGTATTCAGCAGGGGATGTCGATTCAGGCCCGCGATGGCGCGAGCCGTGAAATCTTGCTGAGCATTGCCCGCTCCGCCATGGCCTTATGGCCCGCCTGAATCAGCGGGTAAAATGTTCGACTTTTTCAAACGCTGCGCGCAGCGTGGCGGGAGTGAGCTCGCCCGGCAGATAGTGAATGGATTCGACCGGGCGCAGGGTATGGGCAATCACCCGCTCCAGCTCGTCATTATTGTTGATGTCCACCTCCAGGGCCGCCAGCGTGGTGGGCAGGTTAAAACGCTTATAGGCGTTCACGAGCTGCGCCAGCACATCATCCTGACCGAGCAGGGCGCTTTGCACCAGAATACCGTAGGCTACTTTGGTGCCGTGCAGGAATTTCTCTGTTTGCGGCAATACTGTCAGACCGTTGTGAACGGCGTGCGCCGCGGCAACACGGGTATAGCGCTCGCCGAGTCCGCCCACCATACCGCCACCGGCGATAATCGCATCCACCACGTCACGAAACGCCTGCGTCACGTCGCCACGCGCCTGATCCGCCAGCGCTTCTTCGCTACTGGCGAGTAACACATCGCGAATCGCCAGCGCGTTATTAATCCCCAGACGTACCGTCAGCGGCAGCTTTTCCGGCACAGGCGCCAGCACCACCGCTTCATACCATTTCGCGAGCGTATCGCCGATCCCCGCCAGCAGATATTCCGCAGGGGCATTAAGGATGATCTGCGGTTCGACCAGCACCAGGAAATTGGCGTCATCGAAAATCTCGAACTGTAGCGCCTGACCGGCGTCGTTGTACCAGACGGAGAGCGGCGTCCAGGCAGCACAGGTTGCCGCAATGGTCGGAATTGCCACCACGGGCAAACCTAAACGACGCGCCACCGCTTTGGCTGTATCCAGCAGGGCGCCGCCGCCTACGCCTATCACGACCGCGCGATCGTCACCGGACAACTGCGCCAGCTCCGCCACGTCATGCTCGCTGCAATGGCCTTTGAACAACAGATGCTTCGCGCCCGGTGCGTTAAAGCCCTCCGGCAGGAACGGACGCGCCCCTTCAATGGCGCGCTCGCCGTAAATCCACACCGCACGGGAAAGTTGCTCAGCCGTATAAAAATCATGGAGATGCGCGAGACTTCCCGCGTGTGAGAAATAGTTAGCCGGGCCGGTGACGACGCGAATATTGGTGTTGCTCATTTGTTGTGTCCTTGTGTACTATCGCTAACCTGATGTTATGTCTGGACATCCGGATGGCTAATATTATTTTGCTTTATCTTATGCCTTTTCTGTCGTTGCCAGTCAAGGCGGCCTATGAAAAATTCGTCAAATAAACTTATTTATCAGGAACTCGCGTCGGATGAGCACTAACCACCTCGAAATGCGCACTATCAGCCTCGCGTTTGGCGGGTTCAGCGCATTGTCGCATGTTGATTTCACCCTGCGCGGCGGTTCCGTTCATGCACTCACGGGCGCGAACGGTGCAGGAAAATCGACCCTGATGGCGGTGCTGTGTGGCACGCATGACCACTACGAGGGCGAGATCGCCATTAATAACCAGCCGGTCTCCATTCGAACCCCGCGTGACGCGAAACAGCTTGGTATTCATCTGGTGCAGCAGGAAGTGGACGTGGCGCTCATCCCCGGCCTGTCGATTGCTGAAAACATCATGCTCGACAGACTGGCGGAACCGGGGCACGCCTGGCACTGGGGCGAAGTGCGTAAATTCGCACAGGATGCCCTGGCACAACTGGATGTGTCGCTGGATGTGCGTCGCTCTATCGATACCTGCACCCTGGCGGAGAAGCAGCAAATCCTGCTGGCGCGCGCGTTGTCTCATCATTGCCGCTTTTTGATTCTGGATGAACCTACCGCGCCTCTCGATCAACACGAGAGCGAGCGCCTGTTCACCGTGGTGCGACGTCTGCAACAGCAGGGCATCGGCGTGGTGTTTATCTCCCACCGCATCCATGAACTGAAAGCGATTTGCGACACCCTGACCGTGCTGCGTGACGGCAAGCTCATTGAGTCTGGCCCGATGGCGGAACTGAGCGGCGAGCAAATCGTTGAGAAGATGCTCGGTCATGAACTGAGTGATATCTACCCGCCCAAGCGCCCGCCGCACAGCGATGAAGTGCTCTTGAGTATTGACGGCCTGCATGACGAGAAACTGCTAAAAGACATCTCTTTGCGCCTGCGCAAAGGGGAGATTCTGGGCATTGCCGGGCTGGCTGGCGCGGGTAAAACCGAGCTGTGCAAGGCGCTGTTTGGTGCGAGCAAAAGTAAAGTCACGCGTGGCGAGCTTAATAGTCAGCCGTGGCGACCACGCGACCCGGCGGATTCCGTATTACGCGGTATGGCGCTGGTGCCGGAAGAGCGGCGCAAAGAGGGCATCTTCATTGAAGAGCCTATTGCCATGAACCTTTCGGTGAGCGCGGACAACTCTTTTTCCCGCTGGAGCCTGTTCGGCCATCGTAAGTCCTGGCGTTGGGCGCAAGAAGTGATAGCCCGCGTCGGCGTGCGCACTACCGGGCCGGGGCAGACCTTGCGTCGCCTGTCCGGCGGTAACCAGCAAAAAGTGGCGATTGGCAAATGGCTGCGCGGCAACGCCAACGTGGTGATTTTTGACGAGCCGACCAAAGGGGTCGATGTGAAAGCCAAAACCGACCTGTTCCAGTTGATTGACGGGCTGGCGCGGGAAGGAAAAGGCGTGATTTATGCCTCCGGGGAGTTTTCCGAACTGGTGGGCCTGTGCGACCGCATTTGTGTGCTCTGGGATGGGCGCATTGTCGCAGAAGTGAAGGGCGAGGAGGCCCGCGAAGAGACTTTACTTTATTTTTCCACCGGAGGAACGGCAGCGTGAGCAAAGCCCTTTCAGTTAAGGCTGCGGTGTCATCCCGTCAGCAGTTTTTCGATTTTCTTTATAAATGGGGCATGCTGCTGACGGTGGTCGCGCTGGTCGTCATCTTCGGTCTGGCATCGGATAACTTCCTCGACCCGTTCAACATCATCAACATCTTACGCTCCATCGCCATCGTCACGGTAATTGGGGTGGGGGTCTCCATTTCGCTGACTATCGGTGGTTTCGATCTGTCCGTCGGTTCAACCGCTTCACTGGCAAACGCGCTGGTGATTTCACTCTTCGTCTGGCATGGCTTTGGTACCACCGAAGCCATTCTGGTGACGCTGGCGCTCTGTACGCTGGTGGGGCTGTTTAACGCGTTTTTAATTGTGGTGCTGCGTATTCCCGACATGCTGGCGACGCTCGGCAGCCTGTTTGTGATTCAGGGCGTGGCGATGACCTACAGCTATGGCGGTTCGATCACCGAAAACATGGTGCTACCGAGTGGCGACATGGCAGAAGGGGCGATCCCGGCGGCGTTTGGTTTGCTCGGCCAGGTGCCGACCATTGTCATCATCATGCTGGCGGTGACCATTGTGGCGCAGCTTGGCCTGTCGCTGACCACCCACGGGCGCCGTATGTATGCCATTGGCGGCAACCCGGAAGCGGCGCGTTTATCCGGTATTCGCACCACCCGTTACAAAGTGGCGGCCTATGTGATTGCCTCACTGCTGGCGGGCTTAGGCGGTATTCTGCTGGCTTCGCGCATTGGTTCTTCGCAGGTGAACGCCGGTGGCGGCTACCTGATGGATGCGGTTGCGGCGGCGTGGATTGGCTTTTCGCTGGCCGGTTCCGGCAAGCCGAATGCGCTCGGCACGCTGGTGGGGGCAGTGATTCTCGGCGTGCTCTCTAACGGACTGGTGATGCTCTCCGTTCCGTATTACGCCATGGACATTATTAAGGGGCTGGTGCTGGCCGGTGCCCTTGCGTTGACTTACTTCCAGCGTCGTTAATTATTCAGGGGATAACAGATGAAAAAGATAGCACTCTCTTTACTGACGCTGGGATTACTGAGCGCGCTGCCGGGTTATGCGGCGACGCCTGCCCCGGTTCCGGACGCCATTGCTAACCATAGCGGCCCGATTCGCATTGCGCTGATCCGTAACCTCGGTTCCGATGACAACACCACCCAGTTTGTGTCCGGCGCGTTGCAGGAAGGCAAAAAACTCGGGTTTAAAATCAGCACCTTCCTGAGCAACGGCGATGACGCTAAGTTCCAGGACTTCGTGAACCAGGCCATCACCCAGAAATATGATGGCATCATCCTCTCGCAGGGCCGTGATCCGTACTCCACTGCGCTGATTAAAAAAGCGGTCGATGCCGGGATCAAAGTCTCGGTGTTCGATACCGCTGTGAACGGTGAAATCCCTGGCGTGACCGTCACCCAGCAGGACGATGCCTCTCTGACCAAACTCTCCTTTGGCGCGCTGGCTAAAGACTTCAACGGCAAAGCCAACATCATCAAGCTGTGGGTCGCCGGTTTCCCGCCAATGGAGCGCCGTCAGGCCGCCTATGCTGAATTGCTGAAAGAGTATCCGGGTATTAAAGAGCTGGAATCTATTGGCGCGGTCTCTTCCGACGTGCAGGGCGATACCGCCAACAAAGTGGGCGCGGTGCTGGCGAAATACCCGAAAGGGCAGATTGATGCTATCTGGGGTACCTGGGATGCCTTTAGCCAGGGGGCCTATAAAGCGCTGAAAGAGAACGGCCGTACCGAGATCAAGCTCTACAGTATCGACGTGTCGAACCAGGATCTGCAACTGATGCGCGAGTCCAACAGCCCGTGGAAAGTGAGCGTGGCGGTGGATCCGAAGCTGATTGGCGCGACCAACGTGCGTCTGGTTGCCAACAAGATTGCCGGCGAACAGACCCCTGCGACCTACGACTTTAAAGCCGCCGCCATTCCACAGGCGCTGCTGGCGGCGCAGCCGGGTGCGGTGAACGTAGCATCACTGGCGAAAATCATCCCAGGCTGGGGCCAGACCGAAGACTTTATCGCGCCGTGGTTCGCTACCCTGGAAGCAAAAGCGAAGTAACGGATGCTTTCCCCCTCCCTCACCGGGAGGGCGGCCTGCTCTTCTCCCTGTCCTCAGGGGGAAGGCAGTTTGCTTTTCTCCCTCTCCCGTGGGAGAGGGTTGGGGTGAGGGCATCAGGCCGCGCCCCGGCTTAAAAGGAACAACAATGGCAACTGAACTCCCACGCCCGGAATACAGCCGTAATATGCGGCTGATTGGTCATAGCGACCAGGGTGGACGCCCGGACGGCGTACAACTGATGGTGCATCGCGGCTATGCCTACATCGGCCACATGGTTTCGCAGGGCTTTTCTATTGTCGATGTGCGCGACCCCAAAAATCCCAAACCTGCAGGTTATGTTCCGGCCCCTCCCGGTACCTGGAACGTGCACTTGCAGGCGCATGACGATCTTCTGCTGGTGATCAACGCCCGCGACCTCTTTGCTGACGCCCGCTTTGCCGATGAAAAAGTCTATTACACCCGCTCGGTGGGTGAGACGGTCAGTGACGTACAGGACAAAGGCTGGAGCGCCGGGCTGCGCATTTTTGATATCTCCACGCCGGACAAACCGCGTGAAATCAGCTTTCTGTCACTCAGCGGCATCGGTATTCACCGCATTTGGTATGTAGGCGGACGCTGGGCCTATGTCTCTGCGCTGATTGATGGCTTTACCGATTATATTTTCCTGACTATCGATCTGGCCGATCCGCGTAAGCCGGAAGTGGCGGGGCGCTGGTGGCTGCCGGGGATGAACCAGGCGGCTGGCGAAACGCCGGACTGGGAGGCGGGGAAACGCTATGCGCTGCACCATGCGATTATCGCGGGCGATACCGCCTACGGGAGCTGGCGCGACGGTGGGTTGACGCTGCTGGATGTGAAAGACCGCACTCAACCGACGCTCATTAGTCACCGCAACTGGAGTCCGCCGTTTGGCGGTGGCACCCATACCGCGCTGCCGTTGCCGGATCGTGATCTGCTTGTGGTGCTTGATGAAGCGGTGCTGGATAACCAGGAGGACGGTGAGAAGCTGATTTGGCTGTTTGATATTCGCGAACCGTCAAACCCGGTCAGTATCTCCACTTTCCCGCAGCCGGATGAGATTGACTATGTGGCGAAAGGGGCGCACTTCGGACCGCATAACCTGCACGAAAACCGTCCGGGGAGCTTTATCAGTTCGACGCTGATTTTTGCCACTTATCAGAACGCCGGTGTGCGTGCCTATGATATTTCCAATCCCTATCGTCCGGTGGAAACCGGGGCGCTGGTGCCTGCCGCACCGGCGAAAATGATGGATACGCGTCCAGGCCGCCCGCAGGTGATCCAGTCCTGTGATGTGTTTGTGGATGCGCAGGGGGTGATTTACAGCACGGATTACAACGGCGGTTTGTCGGTGATTGAGTACCTGGGGTGACACAACCCTCACCCTAACCCTCTCCCTGAGGGAGAGGGGATCGATCTGCACCCGCTTTTATCCCTCTCCCCGTGGAAGAGGGGATCGATCTGCACCTGCTTTTCTCCCTCTCCCTGTGGGAGAGGGGATCGATCTGCACCTGCTTTTCTCCCTCTCCCCGTGGGAGAGGGGATCGAGCTGCACCCGCTTTTATCCCTCTCCCCGTGGGAGAGGGCCGGGGTGAGGGCACCAGCACGCACTCAACTATACTGACGCACCCGGGCAATCAGTTCATCCACGCTGTCAATGCGCGGGGCGATCACAATCAGCACCTTACCAAGCGCAATAGCATGGCGCAGGCATTCGTGGCGCATCTCTTCATCGGCGATGGTGTCGATATCCGCAACATGCGAGAGGCCCACGCTGCGGCGAATCAGCTCGGTACCGCAGAAGCCGACCGCATCCGTCCACACTTTTTTGAGAAACTCAGACGCATAGCCCGGTACGCTCAGGGCGGCATCTTGCGTTTTCTCGCGTGCCAGCGCCTGGAAACGCTCGGCGAATGTTGACCAGAGTTCCTGAATATCTTTCAGACGCTGCTCACGCGCCGCTGCCGCATCCCGAATGCCCAGGTGGCCCGGCAGGCCGCAGTAGTTAAGCAGCAAATTCCCGATTGCCGTACCGATATCAAAGCCGATTGGACCAAAATAGCCGAACTCGGCGTCAATGGCTTTCAGGCTGCCTTCGGCAACGAAAATGGAGCCGCTGTGAATATCGCCGTGCAACAGCGCTTCGGCATGCGAGAAGAAGCTGTGCTTGAGGGAGGCGACCGCCAGCTTGAGCTGCGTATCCTGACGCAGGGCGTCAACGTCGGCCTCCAGGGCTGCCGGGTAGTTATTACGTTCATGGACCTGATAGGGATCGTTAAAGAACAGGTCTTCGGTGATCTCGCACATTTCCGGGTTAATAAACTGCGCGACCTGGGCTTTTTTCACATGCGGATGCAGGTAAAAATCGCTGGTATGGAACAGCGTTTGCGCCAGATATTCACCTAACTGGCGTGCGGCCTGCGGGTAGTAAACGTTTTTAATCAGCTCGCTGCGCCAGATGCGATGGTCAGAGAGATCTTCCATAACCATCACCGCCAGCTCCGGGTCGTAATGCAGAATATTGACCGTGTGCTGCGGGGCGTGTTTATAGTGCTCGACCAGCGTTTGCGCTTCCAGACGTGCGCGATCAAGGGTTAGCGGCCAGGACTCCCCAACGCAGCGCACATAGGGCAGCGCCTGTTTAACGATAATGCGGCTTACGCCCTGACTATCAAAAATCTTAAATACCAGGTTCAGGTTACCGTCGCCGACCTCCTGCGCTTCAACCAGTTCGGACGGCGTGTCCAGACCACCAAATTGTTGTGCATACGCCACAGCATCCTGGGCGTTGAAGGTACGGTATTGCGACATTGCCAGTTCCTCATGTTCTTATGCTAATAAAGCCATTCAGACGTCTATACATCTGGATTTCATCCTGACACAATACGATACAACAACGCAACAGGGATTTAACGCTATGCAGACATTACAGACCACCAGCCTGCGGGTTGTTGATAACCAACTCTTTATTCTTGACCAGCAGGCGCTGCCGCAGGAAAAACGCTGGCTGCCAGCGGATTCGGTGGCTTTGCTGGTGGAACATATTCATGCGTTACGCGTGCGCGGCGCGCCGTTGATTGGCCTCTCCGCCAGTCTGCTGTTGGCGCTATTGGCGGAAAAGGGGGCGAACCGTGACGTGCTGGCCCAGTCGCTGGAGACCCTGCGTGCCTCGCGCCCGACGGCGGTCAACCTGATGAACAATCTCGACCGAATGAAACAGGCGCTGGCACACGAAGATTTCGTTCCGGCGCTGGTGGCAGAGGCGCTGCGCTTGATTGCAGAAGATAAAGCCTTGTGCGACAGCATCGCGCAGGCGGGCAGCGAGCTTGTGAAACCGGGCAGCCGCTTGTTAACGCATTGCAACACCGGGGGGCTGGCGACCGCTGGCGTCGGTACGGCGCTGGGTGTTATTGCGCTGGCCCATCAGCAGGGCAAGGTGGCGAATGTCTGGGTGGATGAGACGCGTCCGTTGTTGCAGGGCGGGCGTTTGACGGCCTGGGAGTTAGGCGAACTTGGGGTGCCCTATCAGTTAATTACCGACTCGATGGCCGCCAGCCTGATGGGCAAAGGGCAGGTGGACGCGATTTGGGTGGGGGCAGACAGGATTGCCGCTAACGGCGATGTCGCCAACAAAATCGGCACCTACTCCCTGGCGGTATTAGCGAAATTCCACGGCATTCCGTTTTATGTTGCCGCACCGCAAACCACGCTGGATCCGAACTGCCCGAACGGCGAGGCGATTCCTATCGAGCAGCGCGCTGCGAGTGAAGTGACGGGTGTTGCCGGGAGCTTTGGCGCCGTGCAGTGGGCGCCGGAAAATGCGCAGGTCTATAACCCGGCTTTTGACGTCACGCCCGCCGCACTTATCAGCGGCTGGGTGCTCGACAGCGGCGTGGTCACACCTGAGCAGGTGAGTGGCGGGTTTTTTGCCCGCTGAGGCGGTCTTTGGCCCTCATCCGTTTTCTCCCGAATGGCGGCGTAAACGCGTGATTCGGGCTACCGTCTGAAAACGTAGCCCGGCTAAGCACAGCGCCAGCCGGGATGTTTGCCGTTACCACTTCATCTCGCCGGTGTTCACCTTTGCGCTCAACTCCAGCGAGCTCTCATCCGCAAGCCCAGGATACGCGGCTTTCATCGCCTCGATCACGGCCGCTGAGCCCTTCTGATGGTTCAGTGTCTGTTCGAATGTTTTCAAATAATCATGGGTGAAAGTAATCGCCCCATCGCCTGCCGGGCGTTCACCCAGGTAGTGACCCGGAATAACCTGTCGGGGTTTCAGTGCCTGCATTTCGCGTAATACGTTCATCCATCCCTGGCGAATGACCGGGGTCTGGGTATCTGCCGTCCAGACATGAATTCCTGACGCAATACCGGTGCCGCCTAAAATGGCCTTGTTCGCCGGGATCCAGATATAGGCGGCATAATCACCTGCGTGTTTCAGCTCCAGCGTTTCCCCGTCGACGGTAAAACGTGTGGTGGTGGTTGCCTGCGGAACGATAAGTGTCGTTGGCGCGCCATCTTTCATCTGCGGCCCCCAGAAGGCCAGTTTGGCCTCTTTCGTTGCCTTGATATGGTCAACCACCGCTTTGGACGCCACCACTTTTGCCTGTGGGAAGGCTTTTACCAGCGGTTCGAGACCAAAATAAAAATCCGGGTCGCCAGAGGTGATCACAATCTCTTTTAGCGTTTTGCCACGCGCTTTGATGAGCTTCACCAGTTCCTCGCCATCTTTAACGCTGAACTGCGCATCAAACAGCACGGCTTCTTTCGGCCCGGAGACCAGCGTTGAAGAGACCGGGAAAATGCCTTTTTCCTGCGGGTTATACACATCCAGTTGCAGTGGTGCGGCAAATACCGGTGCGGCGGCCAGCGACAGTAACAGGGTGGCGGATTTTGCGTTCATGGCATTCCTTAATGGCTAAGTGAAGAGAGAAGGGGACTAACCAGTGTGAAAAATGCCTCTGGTTGCCCGTAATAACGCGAGACAGGTAAGAGCGTGTACTGCCCGTCTTTATTGATGAATACTGCGGTGGGGAAGCCCTGGCCTCCCGTTTGTGCCATCAGCATTCGTCCATATTGAATGGCATCCAGCGCTTCATTTTCTGGAATTTGCCCCAGCATGATGTCTGGCCCAACGGATCGACTCAGTACTTCATTGACCACATCGGCGTGGGTAATGTCCTGCCCCTGTTCGTACCAGGCGCGCTGTACAGTATTCAGAAACTGGATATCGCTACCGGGAGTCGCAAAGCGTTGTGCAGCCAGAAGCCCACGGCTGGCGGGGAGGGAATCCAGCACAATCTCGCTGTTCGCCAGCAACTGCGTGCGGTAATCGCTGCCGAAAGTCATGCCGGTTAAAGCAGCGATACGCGCATCATGTTCATGAACATGCGAGAGCCACCCGGCGTCGAGCTTTCTGCGCCGGGTGCCGATGAATAATCCCCCCGGTAAAATATGCTGTTGCGTAAAATCCTGAGCCACACGGTTGAGCAAGGGCAATGCGCCATAGCTCCAGCCGCAAAGCGGATCGATTATCCAGTAAAGGCCGGGTTGAAATCCCATCATGCAGTTCTCCAGAGAGTCAGTGATCACCATTCTACGGATTGCAGCTTCTGCTACTATTCCTGAAACAATTCATGCTGTGTTTCGTAAAACGATCAAATGGAGTGGCAATGGACAGGATCATGGCGGCAATGACCTACAACCGGATTTGCGAACTGGGCAGCCTGAGCGCGGCGGCACGTTCGCTGGGTATTTCACGCCCGATGGTCAGCCGCTATCTGGATGAAATGGAAAAATGGGCCGGGGCGCGCTTGATTCATCGCTCGACGCGGCGGCTAACGTTAACCCCCGCCGGTGAGAAAATCCTTGAGAAAACGCGGCAACTGGCTTCTCTGTCGCAAGACATTGAAGGTGACGCCACGCGCCTGACGCCTTCGGGCACGCTGCGTATTGCCTGCGCCCACTTTACGGCGACCCACCTGCTGGGGCCGGTGATCCCAGCGTTTCTGGCGCGCTACCCGGCGCTGCGCATTGAAGTGGATATTAATAATCAGCCGGTCAGCCTGGTGGGTGAGCGCATCGACCTTGCGATACGGATAACCAATTCCCCGGAACCTGGGGTGATTGCCCGCGCGCTGGGGGAATGCCGTTCGGTATTGTGTGCCTCACCGGGCTACCTTGCGAGAGCCGGGCAGCCTGAAACCCTTGACGATCTCGCTCAGCACAATTGTCTGCATTACAGCCGCTTTTCAGGACAATCATGGACGTTTCGCGATCCGGAAAAGGGCACTGTTGCCGTTGCGGTTAATGGTAATTTCAGCGCCGGGATATCGTCTTTGCTGTGCGATATGGCGATGGCGGATGTAGGGCTGGCGCTGGTGCCGGAAATTGAGGCGCGCATGGGGCTTCAGAGCGGACAACTGGTCAGCGTACTGCCGCAACTGGAGCCGCAGCCGCTGGGCATTTATGGGTTATATCAATCCCGCGATCATCAGCATGCGGCGCTCGGCCTGTTTCTCGATGCGATTAAGCAGCATCTCGCCGCTTAAGCCGGGGTCAGTTCCGCCATCCACTGCTTATGTTCTCTGTCCAGCTCCAGGACGGTAAGTTCGAGGAAAGCATTGACCGCAGTCGGTCGGTGTTTGCTTCCCGGCACCTGAATCTGCAAAGTGCGCTGGCTTAGCGACGAGTTATTGATCGTTTTAAGCGTCATGCCATCCTGCTTTGCGCGCCACAATACGCTGAAATGGCTACACACGGTCAGGGCATCGGGTGTATGACGGGTAAAACCGTACAGGGCGGCAAAATTATTGCTGCTGAACGCCGGTTCCAGAAAGGTGCCCGCCATGCGACAGGAGAGATCAAAAAGCTGGCGCAGCGTGGTGCCCGCCTCCGGGAGAACCAGCGGATAGTGGTGCAAATCTTCCATCGCCACACCCGGCTGCGACACCAATGGATGCTCATCCGCCAACAGCAACAGTACCGGCGCGGGCCAGGCGGCAATAATTTCCACGTCCCGTTCAGGCGCGAGGCTGAACTGAAATGCGACATCACAATCATTGCGCCGGACCCACTCTGCCACCTGCATCGCCGTGCCGACCTGCAAATCAAAACTCACCGCAGGGTGTTGCTGACGAAAACGCGCCAGTACTCCTGGCAACAGGTCAAACGCCATGCCCTCGGTACAGGCAATACGTACCAGGGCTTTGCGCACCGCTTTCAGCCCCTGAATTTCGGCCATCGCAAATTCCATATCGCGCATGTTTTTGCGCACATGGTTAGCCAGAATCTGCCCGGCATCGGTTAAAACCATACCGCGCGAATGCCGTTCAAAGAGCGTGACGCCCAGCCGGGTCTCCAGCTTGTGGATTTGTCGGCTGATGGCGGAACCCGCCACGTAAAGCTGCTCGCTGGCGGTGCTGAGAGAGCCGGTGGTGGCCACCGCAAAAAAGTAGCGTAGTTCATTGCTCAACATAGATGAATCCTCTGCGATGCCCTGAGATTGTGCAGTGTACCCTTATCAAAAAAGCAACGCCAAATTACAATTATTATTATTGTGGCAAGGCTCTGTTCTGGTTTAGAACAAAAAGACAACAACATCTCATTGCGCCATCGGCAGCAAATGAACCCTGAAAAATTCGCGTTGCAGCCACGCAACTGCGGCTCGACATTTGACGGGGACAGACAGGGCAAACAACATGACAACACAACAGATCATCGACCAGGCGCTGGCGTGGTTCGACAGCGGCCATTTTAAAAGCATCCTTGCCAGCCGGGTGGCAATCCCCAGCGAAAGCCAGCGTAATGACAGGGATGACGCGCTCACACGCTATTACAACGACGTATTCATTCCCGCTTTTCAGGAATTGGGCTTTACGACCGAGGTGATTGCTAACCCGGTCAATGCCGCCCGACCATTTTTACTCGCCAGCCGCGAAGAAGACCCGACGCTGCCCACCGTGATGTGCTACGGACATGGCGATGTGGTCTTCGGTGACGATGCACGCTGGGCCGAAGGGCTTTCGCCGTGGACGCTGGTCGAGCGTGATGGCAACTGGTACGGACGCGGTACGGCTGACAACAAAGGTCAACATTCGGTTAACCTCGCCGCACTGGAGCAGGTTTATCACGCGCGTAATGGTCGGCTGGGGTTTAACTGCGTCTGGCTGTGTGAAATGGGTGAAGAGGTGAGTTCGCCAGGGCTGGCCGCCATCTGCGAACAACTTAAAGCACGCATCAATGCAGACCTGTTTATCGCCTCTGATGGACCGCGCCTGAGTGCAGAGCGCCCGACGCTATTCCTCGGTTCACGTGGCTGCGCCAACTTCCGTCTGACCATTAATGCGCGCGCCAAAGATTATCACTCTGGCAACTGGGGCGGGCTGCTGAGCAACCCCGGTACGCAACTGGCAAACGCCATCGCGAGCCTGGTGGATGGTAAAG
Organism: Citrobacter sp. UYEF32; assembly: GCF_040546205.1. Classification (NCBI taxonomy): domain Bacteria; kingdom Pseudomonadati; phylum Pseudomonadota; class Gammaproteobacteria; order Enterobacterales; family Enterobacteriaceae; genus Citrobacter; species Citrobacter sp. UYEF32. The sequence goes on from NZ_JBEPNI010000003.1 coordinate 539,774, forward strand.
GCGAAATCCAGATTGCGGCGCTGAAACCGCCCGCCTTAACGCCGGAACTGAAAGCCATTCTGGCGGATATCACCCCGGCACGTGGCGAAAACGATCCCATCACCGACCCGAACTGGGGCGAGCCCGGATTGTCGGCGGCAGAAAAACTGTTTGGCTGGAATACCCTGGAAGTGCTCTCTTTCCTGACAGGGAATCCGGCACAGCCCATGAACGCGATCCCGGGGCAGGCGACAGCAGTCTGCCAGTTGCGCTTTGTGGTGGGGACCGACTGGGAACATCTGGAGCAGGCGGTTCGTGCGCATCTGGACGCGCACGGCTTTTCTATGGTGGCCATCAGCGAAGTGCGCGGCACCCCTGCAACGCGCTTTGATCCGACCGATCCGCTGGTGAACTGGACGCTTGGGGCGATGGCGGAGACGACCGGCAAGAAACCGGCCCTTTTGCCGAACCTCGGCGGCTCGCTGCCTAATGATGTGTTTGCTGGTATTTTGGGCCTGCCAACGCTGTGGGTGCCGCATTCGTACCCGGCCTGCGGCCAGCATGCGCCGGACGAGCACCTGCCGATTGCCATTGCCCGCGAGGGGCTGGCGATCATGACCCGCCTGTTCTGGGATTTGGGCGAGCGGGGAGCGGCACTGCTTGCCAGCCATCAGGCGCATCAGAATGGAGGTGCAAAATGACAACTCTCGCCCGTGAGACAGAGCAGGGCAGCGTGCGCCCGAACCTGGCGAAAACGCTTTTTGCCACCTGTATTGGTAATGCCCTGGAGTGGTTTGATATTGCAGTGTACGGCTTCTTTGCCAGCTATATCGCTCAGGTCTTTTTCCCGACGACTAATCCAACGGTCTCTCTGCTGCTCGCTTTCGGTAGCTTTGGTATCGCCTTTTTGATTCGCCCGCTGGGGGCGGTGGTGCTGGGCGCTTATGCCGATAAACACGGTCGTAAGGCCTCGCTGCTGCTCTCTATCAACCTGATGATGCTGGGCGGGGCGATGATCACCTTTATGCCCGGTTATGCCACCCTCGGTGTGGCCGCGCCGCTGCTGATTTTGCTGGCGCGCCTGATTCAGGGCTTCTCCGCAGGCGGTGAGTTTGGTAGTTCGACGGCGTTTCTGGTGGAGCACTTCCCGGAGCGTAAGACCTTTATCGCCAGTTGGCAGTTCGCCACTCAGGGGGCCAGTACGCTGATGGCATCCGCATTTGGTCTGGGGCTGGCTCACTGGCTGACGCCGGAGCAGTTGCTGGACTGGGGATGGCGCGTGCCGTTCGCCTTTGGTCTGCTGATTGGCCCGGTTGGACTGTGGATCCGTCGCCATGTGCACGAGCCTGAAGCGTATGTTGAGATCGAGAAGCCGCGTCATCCGGTGAAGCAACTGCTGGGTTCGCAAAAACGCCTGTTGGCGCTGGCGATTGGTCTGATGGTGGTCTCCACGGCAATTAACTACATGCTCAATTATGTGCCGACCTGGGCGACCAAAAGTCTTGGCCTGCCCGCGTCATCCGCCTACAGCGCGACCTTGCTGGCCGGGGTGATTCTTACCGTGGTGACGCCGATAGGTGGCCTGCTGGCGGAGCGTGTCGGGCGTGAGCGTCTGCTATGGACCGCGTTGGGCCTGCTGGCGTTTACGCTGCTGCCCGCATTCTGGCTGACCAGCCTGAATGTCACGCCCCTGTCGCTTTCACTGCTGGTGGGATGGATGGCGCTGTTGAAATCCATCTACTTCTCGACCATTCCGTCGGTGATGGCGGATATTTTCCCGGTATCGACCCGGGCCAGTGGGATGTCCATCAGTTACAACATCGCCGTCACGGTATTCGGCGGGTTTGCGCCATTTATCTGTACGCTGCTTATCAGCGCAACCGGCAGCCACTTCGCACCGGGCTTCTACCTGATGGTTACCGTGTTCCTGAGCGTTGCCGCGCTGTGGCATACGCAAAAACAACTTCGTTAATCAGCAAGCTGCCCCTCTCTGTCCGGAGAGGGGTTATCCCTGTGCGCCGGAACCCGGCAAAATCACCTGAGAATTATCAATTTCACTGTTTGGCGTCTGCGGCGCACTTTTTTTGCTGCTGACGATATTGTTTTCATAACGCGGCGGAGTAATGACCGGATAGACGTAGCTTTCCTGTTCCGAACATTGCACAGGATCGCGCGAACCCGCATAAAACAGATAGTACTGATGGGAGTTGGGAAAATAGGCCAGATCGTCGCCATTGCCAAAGGTGGTGGTCCAGAATGGCACTCCGGCTTTGGTGTGGCTTTGCAATTTGCCCGAGGCGACCTGGAAGTGATCGCCCCATTTCATGGTGATGAGATAGTAATCAAAAAAGGAGACGGTGATGGCCCCACGGGGCGGGCAGTTAAGTTTGACGGCGTCGTCCGCACGTGCCGCCAGTGCCGGTAAGGTCAGTAATAATAAATACAGGGGATATTTCACGCATCCATTCTCGAGGCCGTAAGGTCAGGGGAGGAATCCTACGGTGTTGGGCCGTGGCATGACCAGCAGCAAGCTGTTACATCTCCCTCTAAAGTTAATCAAAATATGACGTTACTCTTATTCGTCCGTTAATTTTCCTCTACCATCCATCATGACAGTGAATATCCCTTTTTCGGGGATATAGGCGTTTAAAGGGAGAGTCGCTGATGGATATGAATTTTATCTGGCTGAGTATCACCAGTCTGATATTAATGGCTATTGCCATTCCGCTGCTTTTGCAGAAGGTGAAACCGAACCGCTGGTATGGGATAAGAACCGCGCGAACGCGCAATGATGACGAGCTGTGGTATCGGGCCAATCGTCTGTATGGCATGGCGATGCTGACAGCGGGCGTGGTATTTTTTGTGCTCTCGGCCATCCTCGGGAATTGGCGTCCGGGTGAGGATAACCAAAAGATAAGCCTGGTATTGTTTATGCTTGAAGTGCTGTTGCCTGTGTTCTTTACCCAGGCGAGAGCGAGGATCCTGGCGCGGAAATGATGCGCCTGGCGTTTCCCGGCTGGCGCTGCGCTTAGCCGGGCTACGAGCAAGCCCGATTCAGCGAGCGGTGGCCCGGATAGGGCGGTTACGCCGCCATCCGGGGGCCGGTATCGCTGCGGGCAATCCCTTAAACACAGGGTCCCTTCGCGCAACCGTACATCATCACCAGCGGGAAAATGGGGATCATCAACGGCGCCATATAACTCACATTCTGTTCGGTTTTGTCGGTGATCGTCACCGTCACAGGAGGATCCAGTCTGGTCGCGTCAGCGGTAGAGTAATGCAGGCTTCCATCATAAGTGCCTTTGGCTTTAAACACGGCGACCATCGTTTTCCCGGACTCCATCACATGCGCGTTATAATGATATTTGAGCCTGTCCTTCTGGGCGGATGTTAACTGTGTCGCATCGACAATCGCGCGATATTCCGCCGTGACATCTTTATCTTTCACCACAAAGTAGACCGCCACACCGGGGCTTTTATCCCCGAACTCGTCATAAAAGGCTTTGTAGTCGTTATAAACATCACGGGTCTTATCACGTTTAAAGACATAGCCGTACTTGTCTGACATGACCGTAATATTATTTTCCGTCACCCGCAGGTAGTCGAGAGTGTCCTCTTTCGGCATTGGCACCGTGGTGGCGCAACCGCTCAGCACCATCGCCAGGAGCATCAATATGATTTTCTTCATTCTTCCTTCCCTGTGAATCGCATTCGCAAAAAGAGCAAGTATAGGCCGGGTTTAGCAGGAGAAAAGACAGGCTACAGGAATGGGTAGGGGCCAAAAAAAGCCCCGCGTGAATGCAGGGCCACAACAAGGGGGCGGGAACTCACGCCAGCCGCGGATAGTTTTCCGCAATCGCATCGCCGGTGAACTGTGCGATCCAGCCTTCCGGGTTGTCGAAAATGCGAATGGCGGTAAAGTTCGGCTCGGAACCCATATCAAACCAGTGCGGGGTACCGGCGGGCACGGAGATCAGGTCGTTCTTCTCGCACAATACCTGGTACACCTCGTCACCAATATGCAGGCAGAACAGCCCGGCGCCTTCCACGAAGAAACGTACTTCGTCTTCGCCGTGGGTGTGTTCGTTGAGGAATTTTGCGCGTAGCGCCTCTTTTTGCGGATTATCGGCACGCAGGCTGATCACATCCCAGCTCTGGTAGCCCTTCTCAGCAACGAGTTTGTCGATCGCGTGCTGGTAGGCGACGATCACCGTCTCCGGTGATGGATCTGCGCCCAGGTCACGGTCGGCTTCCCAACGTTCAAAACGGACGCCTTTGGCGTTCAGCTTTTGCTGAATCCCGGCGGCGTCGGTGCTTTGCCAGACAGGCTTGCTGGCGTCTTTGTCAGAATAAATCGTCAGTGCGCTCATGAGGGGATCTGCTCCGGCTTAATATGGTCGAAAGAGGGAACCTGGTGATGATGGCTCGCCGCGTCATGGTCGCCGCGAATCAGTTGTATGGTTCGTAAACCGGCCTGCGCTGCGGCGTCCAGCTCCTGATGGATATCAGAGAGGAACAGGATCTGCCCCGGCGGCACGCCAAGTTGTTCAGCGATATTGCGATAGGACTGAACCTCGCGCTTTGCCCCTACCAGGGTGTCGAAGTAGCCGCTGAACAGATGAGTAATATCACCTTCGTCGCTGTAGCCAAATAACAGTTTTTGCGCTGCCACTGAGCCAGAGGAATAAACATAAAGATCAATACCTTTGGCTTTCCATTTTTCCAGCGCGGGCAACACGTCCGGGTAAAGATGACCGGTGAAGTCGCCATTGACGTAGCCATCACGCCAGATAATGCCCTGTAGCGCTTTCAGTGGCGTGGATTTACGGTCCTCATCCATAAACTGCACAAGCGTATCAAGCAGATCGGCGGTGGTTGCCTCCGGCTGGGCTATCTCTTCACGCAGGTTATCGAGAATGGTTTTTACCGGCTCGATATACTGCTGCGCGTTCAGAAAAGCCGGCAGACGTTCGCGGGCATAGGGAAATAATACGTTGTGCACAAAGCGAATATCGCTGGTGGTACCTTCTATGTCGGTAACTATCGCGCGGATCATTATTTCTCCAGCAGACGGCGCTGCATTTCGCATTCAAATAAAAATTCCAGCCCTTCCAGATGGCGACGCGCTTCAGCCACATCGCGCCCCCAGCAGGTCAGACCGTGACCACGCAGCAAAAAGCCATAGTTCAAGGGGCGTTCTTGCGCGTAATGTTCAATATGGCGGGCGAGGGCATCAATATCCTGGGCGTTATCGAAAATTGCAATCGGCACGGTATCAAGATGGGTGGTTTGCCCGCGCAGGGATTTTTGCATTTCGAAGCCGCTGATGAGCAATTCAGGGGCACGCTCAACGCGTGACAGTACGGTGGCATTCACCGTATGGACATGTAGCACCGCATTCGCATTCGGGAACAGGCGGTAAATCAGCGTGTGCAGGCCCGTTTCCGCTGACGGCTTACGCCCCGACGGCGCATGGTTATCGGCGATCGACACTTGCAGGAAGTCCGCTGTCGTCAGGCTGCCTTTGTCTTTACCGGATTCGCTCAGCCAGCACCATTGTGCATCTTCACGCACCGACATATTGCCGCCGGTGGCAGGGGACCAGCCTTTCTGGCCTATCCAGTGACAGGCGTTAACGAGCTCATGGAGTTGCAGGTTGTTTGTCATAGTCTTCCTGGTTGCGCGTCGGCAGGAATAATCTTATGGTTTAGACGTCTAAGCGTCTTGATTGCCAAATACTAACATCGTGTTATAGTGGCAGCAACATCAGTATTACAAGCAGGCACGCAACCATGAGCGATAACGCACTGATTCCCCAAAGTAAACTTCCCGCTTTAGGCACCACTATTTTCACGCAAATGAGTACGCTGGCGCAGCAGTATAAGGCCATCAACCTGTCCCAGGGATTCCCGGATTTTGATGGTCCACGCTACTTGCAAGAGCGGCTGGCTTACCACGTGGCACAAGGGGCGAATCAGTACGCGCCAATGACCGGGGTGCAGGCGTTGCGCGAGGCCATTGCAGATAAAACCGAAGAACTGTATGGCTACAAACCGGACGCGAGCAGCGATATCACAGTGACGGCAGGGGCGACCGAGGCCCTGTATGCAGCGATCACCGCGCTGGTGCGTAAAGGCGATGAAGTCATCTGCTTTGATCCCAGTTATGACAGCTACGCCCCGGCGGTGGAGTTGTCTGGTGGTGTGCTAAAACGTATTGCCCTGCAACCGCCGCATTTTCGCGTGGACTGGCAGGCATTCGCTGCACTGCTGAGCGATAAAACCCGTTTGGTTATCCTTAATACGCCGCATAACCCGTCCGCTACGGTGTGGCGTAAAGAGGATTTCGCGGCGTTATGGCAGGCGATTGGCGAGAAAGAAATCTATGTGCTGAGCGATGAAGTCTACGAACATATTTGCTTTGCCGAAGCGGGCCATGCCAGCGTGCTGGCGCACCCGCAACTGCGTCAGCGGGCGATTGCCGTTTCTTCGTTTGGTAAAACCTTCCATATGACCGGCTGGAAGGTGGGGTACTGTGTGGCACCGGCTGCCATTAGCGCCGAGCTGCGTAAGGTGCATCAATACCTGACCTTCTCGGTCAATACGCCTGCGCAACTGGCACTGGCGGATATGCTGCGAAGCGAGCCGGAACATTATCGCCAGTTGCCTGCGTTTTATCAGGCTCGTCGCGATGTGCTGGTCAATGCGCTCAGCAGCAGTCGGCTGGAGATCCTGCCGTGCGAAGGCACTTACTTTTTGCTTGCCGATTACAGCGCCATTTCCGATCTTGATGATGTGAATTTTTGCCAGTGGCTGACAAAAGAAGTTGGGGTGGCGGCTATTCCGCTGTCGGTTTTCTGCGCCGACCCCTTCCCGCATAAGCTGATTCGCCTGTGTTTTGCAAAGCAGGAATCGACGCTGCTGGCAGCCGCTGAACGGTTATGCAAGCTATAACCGACGCTATTTAACCGTCCACGCGCGCGAGAATCGACGGCCTGCAAAGAGTTCTGTCAGGCCGTTAATCTGTTTCAGGCGCAGCACTTCATCGCTGTCCATTCCCAGCTCCTGGCCAATCTGCTCTTCTGTCCAGCCTATCCGTGAGAGCTCACGAACAATTTCCGACATCTCATTGATTTGATGGCGACCACGTGCCCGGTTATGCCGGATGGTGGCCGCCATACGATCGGACTTGCTGGCTCTGTCGCTGTTCAGGCAAGTAATCGGGAGATAGCCTTTAAGTTTACTTTTTAGCGCCGCCCGACTTTTGCCCAGTTCGTGGCGGTGAAAACCATCGACAATTTCGAAGTGATGAGGTTTGTCTTCCTGCACCACGATGGGTTGGGTGAAACCGTCGGCCTCCAGCGATTTCAGTAACAACCGTTTCTCCGGCGGTGCAACATTGTTAGGGTTGTAGTCATTTGGGGAAATGTGGTCGTTCTTCACCCATAAAACGCAATCGACAGGCTGATCGCGAAACGGGCTTAATGCGTGGAGAGTACGACGAAAATCATTGATAGCTTCAATCCGTTCTTCCTCAGGTAATGCGCCGAGAAATACTTCAATTTCGCTGATTAATCGCTGTTGCATAGAATTCCCCACTCCTTACGTTTGTTTTTGATTCGTTCGTGATACCGCTTGTAGTTGCTTGTTTTGGTGGGGCTAAAAGAGAGTGCCCTGCACCAGTAATCGTTATTGAGCAGCACTTTGCAGATGCGGCGCCAGGAAGGTATATCTTTTGCGCCAACATCCCCGGGCTGACTATCGGGGATGAGTGGCAGGCCCTGTTTTTCAAACCAACGCAAATAGACGGCAATTTTGTTGCGATAATGCTCCGCAGATTGCTCCGGCATGCTGTCGAGCAAGAAAAGGACATATTCCCGCCAGCTCAAATGCGCAGGTTTAGTGAGTTTTCGGTGACCATAGAAAAGGTTGTCCTGACCGGCATAAATCCCGCCGCTGCTGACGCCGCTGACCCGCTCGCACATGAGTGCCCAGCGCTCAGGTTCAATAACGTGATAGAGCCACAGTCCCTGGCGTTGCTCAGGGCCGAAAGGTTCACAAATACGCATATAGCGCGTGGGCACGCCTGCCTGATACATCAAATCATATAATGGGTTATAAGGCGTTTGGGTCTTACCAAACCAGGTCCAGATATCGGCTATTTTCCAGTCATAAATTGGGTAAATGTACCAGGCATGCCCGCGTGGGGCAGCGGTAGTCCAGGGTTTATCATCGGCGAAACGCATTTTGCGTGCCGACGCGATAGCCATAAAGCGGTTGTAAGATTCGTCAGCGCGAATACCAATCATCATGGCTGCCGGGCGATGATTGGCAAACCAGTCGGCAAACTCACTGACAAACGATTCAAAGGTCATGCCGTGTTGATAAAAAGGCAGCTCGGCAGGATCCGTTATCGCATGTTCAGGAGGTTGCCGTACCCATTCAACGCCGGGTTGCCAGCATTGCCAGGTGGGGGAAAATTGCGATAAACCATTTTGTGTAGTCAGTGGCAAGGCAATCCAGAAGAAGCGCTCTGTAATATCGCTGTATTCAGCGCGCATACGTTCAACATACTCGATGGTATAGCTAAACTGAGCCTCCCAGTCGATAAATAAGATGTTGATTTTCTTTTTTAGCTGACGTGCCAGTTGCGCCGTCAGATTGAGCATGATGCTGGAATCTTTTCCACCCGAAAAAGAGACGCATACTCTCTGAAAGTTTTCCAGTGTCCATTTAATTCTTTCCATGCTGGCGTCCAGAACATCCTGTTCCAGAATTTTTTTGTCAATTTTCACCGTCAATTAATCCCAGGCGATTACCTACTTAGGCTGGGAATGATAATGAAATTAAACAAAGAGTTAATCTTTAATTTTCTATAGATTTCAATGATATAATTATTTTAAATGTTTTGGGGTATTTATATTCATTACGTTTGTGATTTTGTTTATTTGTTCGCTGTTTTGCTACAGGTGTTTATTATTGGTAACAAAAAAAGAGTTCCGGAGAAATAATCATAACTTTCGCTGATGTTTTTCTCCGGCTCACATTTTGCCATTATTTTGTTTTTTTGCTCTTACTCGCCAAAAATCAGCTTCAATTTTTCTTCATCAGGGAGTCCAACTTCCTGCTGCAGCACATTGTCTTTATTCATGTAGTAAATGGCCGGAGTGGCATTTGCCCCCAATTCGTCCATTAATGTTTGATTACTTTTTAGTACATTCATGATTGTCGGGGGAATGGTTTTGGGTAAATCCAGCGTCATTTTCCCGAGAGATTGCTCATAGTCATGCCATTTTTTGGCCGGGTCGCTATCGCCCAAAATGGCTGCCGCCGCCGCCGGACTTTCGGGTTTGATGACCCCAACCAATAATGTGCGGATTTGTACTTTACCGGCCTCAACCCAGGGACGTGACTGTTGCCAGAACCGGCTGCAGTACGGGCAGAAAGGATCGGCAAAAACGTAGATCACACGCGGTGCGTCCTTTTTGCCATCAAGGATCCAGGTTGATTTTTCCATCTGCTGCCAAAGCGCCCGACCTGCCGGTGAGTAGATCTCATCCTGAATCATTTTCTCACTCAGATTGGTGCCAGCGGCGTCATACATATAGCCAGAAATCGCCTGTTTGCCGTCTGGCGTAACATAAATGGTGACGCCCATATCCTGATATTTCCCCAGATAGCCTTTCATACCACCCGGCGCATCGAAGGATTTAATAATAGTGATACCTTGTTTTTCAATGGCTTGTACGGGCGCAGGCAGCTCTTCTGCCTGAACATAGAAAGGCAAAAGAGAAAGGGCGAGTAGACGTTTAAGCATAAAAAACCTTAAGTAACAATGAGATGAATTTAACGACGGTAAAACCTATTACAACCATAGGCAGTATCTGGAGCCCGTGCATTGTTATGTGACAGCGAGAGTGTTGTAATCCCCACTGTCTGTGCGATAACTTTTATCTTGTCGCGCAACACGATGCCAGTATGACTGGCGCTGAAGCACCCACGGGTATTTCAGGTCTAAAGCCACCCGTGAGGTGGCTTTTTTGTTTTTACCGATGGGATCCCCGTCGACCTTATGCACGTTCATGTTCGGTACATTAAGCAGTTTTGTGCGGGTTGTTAGCTAACGCTTATTGATTTGATAATGCAAACGCATTAGCCGAATCGGAAAAAAATCGTTAACTTACACCTCAACGAAAACACGGAGGAAGTATAGATGTCTTTAATTAACACCAAAATCAAACCTTTTAAAAACCAGGCGTTCAAAAACGGTGAGTTCGTAGAAGTTACTGAGAAAGATACCGAAGGCCGCTGGAGCGTCTTCTTCTTCTACCCGGCTGACTTCACTTTCGTATGCCCGACGGAACTGGGTGACGTTGCTGACCATTATGAAGAACTGCAGAAACTGGGCGTAGACGTTTACTCTGTTTCTACCGACACCCACTTCACGCACAAAGCATGGCACAGCAGCTCTGACACCATCGCTAAAATCAAATATGCGATGATCGGCGACCCGACTGGCGCCCTGACCCGTAACTTTGAAATCATGCGTGAAGACGAAGGTCTGGCTGACCGTGGTACCTTCATCGTTGACCCGCAGGGTATCATCCAGGCTATCGAAGTTACCGCTGAAGGTATCGGCCGCGACGCATCTGACCTGCTGCGTAAAATCAAAGCAGCACAGTATGTTGCTTCCCACCCAGGCGAAGTATGCCCGGCTAAGTGGAAAGAAGGCGACGCGACGCTGGCTCCGTCCCTGGATCTGGTTGGTAAAATCTAAAATTCACGGCGTCTTTCGCGCTACAGATGCGTTGGCTGCGCTTAATCACCCCGGTCACTTACTTTTGTAAGCTCCCGGGGATTCATAAGCTTGCCGCCTTTCTGTAACACGAAAGCCTTGTGAATTGAAATTTCCGTCGTCTTTCGCGCCATAGCGGCGTTGGCTTCACCTGCTCGCCCCGGTCATTTACTGCTGTAAGCTCCCGGGAACTCTCAGGCTAGCCGCCTTGCTCTGACGTGAAATACTCGGAAATTACGTCTGAAATCGGGTGCAGTTCTGCACCCGATTTTTATCCCGCGCACCATGATTCAAGTTGCATTGGAGCCGTCGTAATAAGGCAGCTTGCATGATGATGTTTTAAGCCCAGGAGATTAAAAATGCTCGACACAAACATGAAAACGCAGCTCAAGGCTTACCTTGAGAAACTGACTAAACCTGTTGAGCTGATTGCCACGCTGGATGACAGCGCCAGATCGGCAGAGATCAAGGAACTGTTGGCTGAAATTGCTGAACTGTCAGATAAAGTTTCTTTCAAAGAAGACAACACGCTGGCAGTGCGCAAACCGTCGTTCCTTATTACCAACCCAGGTTCAAACCAGGGGCCGCGCTTTGCAGGCTCGCCGCTGGGTCACGAATTTACCTCACTGGTTCTGGCACTGTTGTGGACCGGTGGTCACCCGTCGAAAGAAGCGCAGTCTCTACTCGAACAAATTCGCGATATCGACGGTGATTTTGAATTTGAAACCTATTACTCACTGACCTGCCATAACTGCCCGGATGTCGTACAGGCGCTTAACCTGATGGCAGTGTTGAACCCGCGCATTAAACATACGGCGATTGATGGCGGCACCTACCAGAATGAAATCACTGACCGTAATGTGATGGGCGTTCCGGCTGTCTTCGTCAATGGTAAAGAGTTTGGTCAGGGGCGTATGACGCTTGCTGAAATCGTGGCCAAAATTGATACCGGCGCGGAAAAACGTGCCGCAGAAGAGCTGAACAAGCGTGACGCGTATGATGTGCTGATTGTCGGTTCCGGCCCGTCTGGTGCGGCGGCAGCAGTTTACTCCGCACGTAAGGGTATCCGTACCGGGCTGATGGGTGAGCGTTTTGGTGGTCAGGTGCTGGACACCGTGGACATCGAAAACTACATCTCCGTGCCGAAGACCGAAGGTCAAAAACTGGCGGGCGCACTGAAAGCCCACGTGTCGGAATACGACGTTGATGTGATTGATTCGCAAAGTGCGACCAAACTGACCCCGGCTGCCGTGGAAGGTGGTTTGCATCAGATTGAAACCGCATCCGGTGCCGTACTGAAAGCACGCAGTATCATCATTGCGACCGGGGCAAAATGGCGCAACATGAACGTGCCGGGCGAAGAACAGTATCGTACTAAAGGTGTGACCTACTGCCCGCACTGCGATGGCCCGCTGTTTAAAGGTAAACGTGTTGCGGTCATCGGCGGCGGTAACTCAGGTGTGGAAGCCGCTATCGATCTTGCGGGCATTGTAGAACATGTCACCCTGCTGGAGTTTGCGCCCGAAATGAAAGCTGACCAGGTGCTGCAGGATAAAGTGCGTAGCCTCGGTAATGTCGACATCATCTTGAATGCGCAAACTACCGAAGTGAAAGGCGATGGCAGCAAACTGACGGGGCTGGAGTACCGCGATCGCGTGAGCGGCGATGTGCATCATATCGCGCTGGCCGGTATCTTCGTGCAGATTGGTTTACTGCCGAATACTACCTGGCTGGAAGGTGCCATTGAGCGCAACCGTATGGGCGAAATTATCATTGATGCGAAATGTGAAACCAGCGTCAAAGGTGTGTTCGCGGCGGGTGACTGCACCACGGTGCCGTACAAGCAAATTATTATCGCCACTGGCGAAGGTGCGAAAGCCTCTCTGAGCGCATTCGACTACCTGATCCGCACTAAGCGTGCATAAGAAGAAAGTAAGACATCCCAACGCATTCGAGTTGCATAACGCTAACGCGCAGGCAACCCGAAGAACGAAGGGACAATACCTGCAATAATCAAGAGGCTGCCTGAGGCAGCCTCTTTTTTTTACCGTACTACCAGCACCGGAATATGTGCATGGCGAACTACGCTCGAAGCGTTCGACCCCAGCAAATGCGTAGTGATAGAAGGGTTGCGTGAACCAATCACCACCATGTCCGCATGTAACTCTTCGGCCATTTCATTGACCACATCGCGTACGCTTCCCAGACGGACATGGGTGTGGATACGTTCGGGGCTGATTGAAAAGTGGCTTGTCATCGTGGTCAGCCGGGTTTGCGCTTCATGCTGCAAGTGTTCTTCAAAACGACGAATATCGGCAGCGAATCGGTGCAGGCTGAGGCTGGAAGAAGCAGGCAGAACGTGCAGTAAATGAATGACGCCCGTGTCCTGAGCAAGGAACTCGGCGTGGCGCACGGCTTTGTCGCTTAACTCCATTTCGAAAACATCTACCGGCATAATGATTGTCTGATACATAAACGTGTCTCCCTGTAGATTATGTCACTGGTATTTGAGCAGGAATCACAGAATGATTCTGCTACGTCGCTGGCAATTATTTATTTGAGCTGGAGTTTTCGTAGAAATGAGGATTTTCCGGTAAACCGGGCGTTACCAGTGTCGTTCGAGATAAAGCACGGCCGCGACGATAATCGCCGCCACGATCAAAAAGATAAGGGCGATAATCCATGTTTCGCTCATATGCGAACCCAGGGCAAAAACCTCTTACCACAATAGAAGCCTGAGCGGGACAACGAAATGCGACATTCGGGTGAGCGGGGGAAGGGAAAGAGGATGCGGTCTGCATCCTCTTAACAGCGTATGGCGTGCTTAGCGCAGATATTCGCCAGCGGCTTCCGGCTGGTAGATTAACTCCAGCACTTCGAGATCGGTCGTCGCACCGCCGGGTAGTTCCCAGTGGATGCTATCGCCGACGCGCAAGCCCAGTAATGCCGCACCGACCGGAGCCATCACGGACAGTTGCGTCGCGCTATCGGTCATTTGCGCCGGGTATACAAGGGTACGTGTGCGGATATCGCCACTTTTAAGCTCACGGAATTTTACCGTGCTGTTCATGGTAACCACGTTGGCTGGCATCGCTTCGGGGGCGCACATCTGCGCGCGATCCAGTTCGTCATTCAGCACCTTCGCGACCGGCAGACTGGCATGAGCGGGTTGCTCCAGCAGACGGTCAATGCGCTCAGCGTCAAGTTCATTGATGATAATTGCAGGTCTGGACATCTATTACTCCATGTCATGAGGCGAAATCCCGCCAGATTGATCCAAAGAAAAACCCTCGCCGTCTGGCAGCGAGGGTTTAACTCTTCGGATGATACTGAGACTGCACGCAACTTTGAAGTGACTTAGCTCACATTTGCCGGGTTTATGTGTTTAAGCGGAAAGAGGGGAAGATTAATAACCGACGCTGTCGATAATAAAGTCGTTCCCGCAGTTACCCGGATGCGGTTGCGCCAGCAGGGATTTCGCGGAAAGTGGCTCGTTGATCGCCCGCGCATCAATGGCGATTTGCATTTCGGTAAGATACGCCGGATTACCGTTACAGGTCAGTTTTACCGCTTTAACACTGTTATCGCCCCAGGCCTTAGCAACGGCGGCGTCAAAATCGCTACGGCTGACGTGTTTACCGTAATTGTTCGCCAGAAAAAGCCCCAAAGCACTGCGTTTCACTTCCTGATTCAGACGCACCATCGTCCCGAATAAAGCATCCGGGTCGAAGCCGAAGCAAACGCCGTGTTTGGCGTATTCGTAACGTTCGAGACAAGATGTGCCACCTGCGCCGGGCATAACCGTGTTGAGCTTATTCGCCACCTCCAGTGACATCCCGGTTTCGGCAGCAGAACATTTCTGGCTGATTTTCGCCTCCGGCATATTGGGAACAGGTCGCGTGGCGCAGCCATATCGCATCCAGCGCTTTTCATCCACGCCGCGGGCGGCAATAGATTTCGGCAGGCCTGGCCACAGGCCGTGAACGGTCAGAAAATCGATTTTTTGCGGTAGCTCTTTTTGCAGTCGGCATTCCTCCGGCTCGCGCCCTCCGCGGTCATGCTGACTCTGGCAAAAGCCGGTTTGCCACGAAAGTGCCAGCACGTAGCGGTCAAAGTCACCGTACTGTTTGGGCTCGAGTGGGGCAGCGTGGACGGGGGTGAGCGACAGCATCGCCATGGCGACACCCAGACTGGCGACGAGTCCCTTTCTGAACATTTCTGATCCTGATGATTGTGTTTAAATAATTTCCGTAGGTTATTAAAGCACAAAAAGCGCCGGAGGGGCGCTTTTTGCGTTATGGCAGGACAAACCGTTAGTGCACGGCAGCGCCGGGAACCAGGATCTCTGTTGCCACGATCACCACAATCAGACCCACAATGACCGGTACGGATGTCCGTTTAACCACTTCAAACGGAGAGATATTGGCCATACCTGCTACAGCAACCACCACGCCGGATACCGGTGAAATGGTACGGCCAAGGTTAGAGGCCTGCAGCATCGGAATAGAAAGGTACGCCGGGTTGATGCCTGACTCATGTGCCAGTTTCGGGATCATCTCGACAAACGCGTAGAACGGCGCGTTACCAGAGCCCGTCGTCATCGCCGCCAGCATGGTGAGAATGACCAGTACCAGCATCAGAATGATACTTGCGGAACCAAACGAGGTGGCAATGGAGATAAGACTCTGGATAAAGCCAATCGTGCTGAGACCCTGCGCGAAGACACCGGCGGCAACTAACAGCATTACCACGCCAGCAAACGCATCTGCCATGCCGCGATAGGCTACTTCCAGGCCGGAAAAGACGTTCTGTGTATTGAAACCGCGGAAAAACTCCAGCACTGCGGCGAGCAGCATGCAGATCACCAGAATTGTGATGATATGCAGTTCCGGACCCCATTTACCGTCGAAAATCAGCACGCCGATGATCGGCGTAAACGGCAGAATGGCATAAAAAGATGGGGCGGTAGTGGTGATGTCTTTCACATCCAGCATCTCTGCGGTGATGTTCTCTTTTTTATCCAGATAGCGCTGCCAGAAATAGTGGGCGATGGCCATAAAGATAATGGCAGCGATGGAGATCGGCAGCGTCGTTTTAAACGCGAAGTCGATGAGCGGCATTTCAGCGGCTTTCGCGGCTAAAACGACATCCCCGGAGGTAGGAGATAAAATAATCGCGGCCGGAGAGGCACAAATAGCAGCGGCAGCCCCGCGGCTTATCCCCACGTTCACCATCACGGGGAAAAGCGTTGCCATTAATAACACGCCAAGGCCAGTGGCCGAGGAGACCGCCAGGGACATCAGGCAAGCAACGAAATAGGCGGCAATCATTAATAAATAGGGCGAGTTAATAAAACGCAGTGGGCGGGAGGCGAGCTTCACGACCATATCGTTGGCACCGATATGGGTCATATAGGCGGCAAACCCACACAGCATCATAATCATCATGCCCAGGTCGCCACCGCGGCTCATCAGCAAGATTTTGATGTATTCAACGATGTCTGTTGCGGTGTAACCCGTGCTGGTAGCACTGCCCGGCAGGACTTTATGCCCCATCAGCGCACTGACGATTAATAACGCCAGCCCGCCGACAAACAGCACGCCGGTGGCAGAGTAACCTTTGATGATATAGCGTGCGACACCCACGATTACCACGACGCCAATCAGAAGTTCAATAAACGTTAACATAATGTTCTGGATCCCAGCGTAAAGAACATGAAAAATGACTACCGGAAAAGGAAGAAACGCAATGTGCCGAATAACCGCTAATGAGTAGATGATTAAAATCAAGGAAGATTCGTTTTGCGTATATTATCGCGCATTTTTGCTTATTTTCCGCAAAATGACAAAAATACCGTTGCGGAAGGTCGTCAAAAAACAATGGGCGTAATGGGATCTAAAAAGAAAATAAAAAGTTAATAAAATTAGTTTCTTTGGTTGCGAATGAATAAGCCACGTAAATTAATCAAAAAAAGCTTTAAAAAGAAAAATATCGGCGCCTATACTCGCTCCCGGTTCCCGTATTGATTGACAGGTTATTATGCACACTGGCTGGATTAGTCGTTTACGCGTAATGAGGCGGCATCTGACGATGCTGTTGATCGCGTTCGGCTGGCTATTGATCCAGAGTCAGGTGGCCATAGCCTCGCATGATTGCGACCTGGATGTGCAGGGCGAAACGGTAATGACACAGCATTACGATCATATGATGACCGATAATGCGATGCAGCCGCCTGCCCATCAAATGAAATCGCCTCTGTGCGACAAGCATTGCGTACCAGATGTGGCGCAAAAAGACAGCGGTCATCAGACGCCAGTCGCGCTACCTGTCAGCATGACACTGGTCATCGCCAAACCCCTTTGTGTTGATACCGTCCGTGAGGGCTGGTCGCTCACACCTCCCGCAGCAGGGCCGCCGGCAACCATCCGTTTTTGCCGGTTTCGCGAGTAGAAAACTGTTAATTCGTTGAATTTTAATTAATTTTCGATTAACAGGAGTTTTACTATGCGTTCTTCTATTTTTCGCGCGCTGACAGGCGTGCTGGCTGTACTCTCTTTTTCCGCCGTGCAAGCGCACGCCATGAACCACGACATGAATCACGACATGGCGCAGCACACCGCCATGCAGGCGCATGTTTACCACGCCCAGGGCGTTATCAAAAAAATCACGCCGCAGTCCGTTTCTATCGCTCATAAAGCCATCCCTGATCTCAACTGGCCGCCGATGACCATGCAGTTTGATCTGTCGGAAGCTGCGCCATCGCAGTTGGCTGTGGGCGAAAAGGTTGACTTCGCGTTTGTGCAGAACGCGAACGGTTACCAGATCGTTTCTCTGACGCCGCAAGAATAACGGGGGCAGGATGAAACGATACTCCCTGAGCCTGGCGCTCGGCGGGGTGTTGCTGGGCCTGGTGTGCTCCGCCGCTTCGGCGGAGCCACTGACGCTCACGCAGACCCTCGCCGCTGCAGAACGCTACTCTGCCGAATTATCCGCTAACCGCAATGAAGCGCGGGCGCTGGATGCAATGGCAGATTCGGCCCGTCAACTTCCCGACCCGAAGCTGAAATTCGGTATTGATAACCTGCCTGTACAGGGCAGTAACGCACGCCGTTTTACCCGTGAAGGCATGACCATGCAGCGCATCGGCGTGATGCAGCAATACGTCAGTGCCGAAAAACGCGATCGCAAAGCGGACACGCTGCTGGCACAGGCGCAAAGCGTGAACGCGAAATCCTCGGTGGCGCGTGCGAATTTGCAACGCGATGCGGCGCAGGCGTGGCTGGATCTCGCGCTCTCCACACGCGCCCTGCAAACCGCGCGCAAATTGCTGGCGGAAACGACCGCACAGCAGGGGGCGCAAAAAGCCAGCGTCAGTGCGGGTAACGCGGCACCTGATAGCGTGCTTGCTTTCCAGATTGGCCTGAGTGCGATGCGCGACAAAGTCACCCTTGCGGAACGTGACGTGCAGGTGGCCCGGACTCGCCTGACCCAACTAACCGGACAGCCCGTTACCACTATCGCTGGTGACTTACCTCGCTATGAACGCCTGCCTGCCGACGAGCAAACACTGGAACACGGCGTCGCACTGCATCCGGAAATGATTGCCGCCGCCAGCGAAGCTAACAGTGCGAAGGCCCGCTCTGCCGAGTCCGCTGTTGCCGCCATCCCGGATGTGGAAGTGGAAGTCTGGTATGGCCGTCGCGCCGAAGGATATGAAGACATGGCCGGGGTGATGTTTACCGTCGACCTTCCCCTTTTCAAATCACAGCGTCAGGACAAAGACCATGCGGCGGATATCTCCCGCTCAATGCAGGCCAACGATCAACTGGCACAGACCGAACGCGAACATGTGGCGCAGGTTCGCACCTTGATTGCTGAGTACAACGCCGCCCAGGCGCTGTGGATGCGCCAGCGCGACGACGTCTTACCGCTGGTACGCAAACGCGCCTCGCTGATGGCGGCGCAGTATCGCGCCGGGCAGACACAGTTGCCGGAATTGCTGGATGCGCGCCGCACGGTTCTTGACAGCGAACTGGCGGTTTATCAGGCAGAAAAAGAGATGGCACGGACATGGGCCGCCATCCATTGGTTGATTCCTCAGGAGCTGGCGCAATGAAAAAAACAGTCTTAGCGATTCTGATTGCCGCCTGCGTGGCGGCGGCGGCGGGCTATGTCGCAGGCCGACAACAGGTCGCGCCGACAGCAGACACCCACGACCACGCCAGTGCTAACGCGGAACGAAAAGTCCTCTACTGGTACGACCCCATGGTGCCGGGGCAGCGCTTCGATAAACCGGGGAAATCGCCTTTTATGGATATGCCGCTGGTGCCGCGTTATGCGGATGAAGGGCCAACCGACAATGGTGTCAGCGTAAGTGCGCGTCAGCAGCAAAACCTGGGGATGACCACGGCGAGTGTTGAGAAGCGCGTACTGGCTCCCGCTTTTTCTGCTTTTGCGACGGTGACAACCGATGAGCGCAGCATCCAGACAATCTCTGCTCCCGCCAATGGCGTAGTAGAAAAACTGTTTGTTCGTGCGCCTCAGCAGTGGGTGAAAAAAGGCGAGCCGCTGGCGCAATTATGGATCCCGCAATGGACGACGGCGCAGCAGGAGTATCTGGCAGTACGTCAGCTAGGTGACGGTGCGTTGACACGTGCGGCGCGTGACCGACTGGCGTTGCAGTTTATGCCAGAAGCGACAATTCTGGCGGTAGAGCGCAGCGGCAAACCGCAAACTCGCCTGACGCTGCGCGCCGATCGCGCGGGTTATGTCGTGAAACTGGATTCACGGGAAGGGGCGCAGGTTGCTCAGGCACAAACGCTATTTGAACTTGCCAGCCTTGATCCCGTCTGGCTGGTGGTGGATTACCCGCAAAGTCAGGCACAAACCCTGAGTGCAGGCAGCGAGATCATCGCGCGCTCCTCAAGCTGGCCGGGCGAGCAATTTCATGGCCGGGTGAGCGAGCTACTGCCACAACTGGAAACCACCACGCGCACATTAAAAGCGCGCATCGTGCTGGATAACCCACAGCAAAAACTGAAACCCGGCATGTTCCTGACGGTGACGCAGCCGGAAACGTCGCAGCAGCCTGCGGTACTGGCGATCCCGGAAGAGGCGTTGATTGAAACCGGGGTGGCAACCAGGGTCTTGCTCGCCTCTGGCGAGGGGCACTTCCAGGCGGTGAAGGTGACGACAGGCAGAACATCGCAAGGCTGGACGGAGGTACTCTCCGGTCTTAAAGAGGGGGACAGCGTGGTCACTTCCGGGCAGTTCCTGATTGACTCCGAAGCCAGCTTACGCAGCGCCTTACCGGGAGACACGGCGCAGAGTGCGGTTCCCGACCAGAAACAGACGCAAGAGTACGAAACCACCGGGGTGATCAAAGCCATTGATGCGGGCAGCATCACGCTGGCGCATCAACCCATTCCAGCGCTGAATTGGGGGGCGATGACGATGGATTTCACACTCAAAACGCCGGTTGCCACCCTCAAACCCGGCGACCGCGTGATGTTCAGTTTTACCCTTGATGATGAAAACGGCGCGGTGATCACCCACCTGATGCCAGCGACGGAGGCGATGAAATGATAGCCGCCATTATTCGCGCCTCTTTGCGTAACCGACTGCTGATCCTGCTTGCCGCGCTGGTATTGACGGGGTGGGGCATATGGTCGGTGCAGCGTGCGCCGCTTGATGCCTTACCGGATCTATCGGATGTGCAGGTGATTATTCGTGCCAGCTATCCGGGCAAAGCACCACAGATCATCGAAAACCAGGTTACCTGGCCGCTCACAACGGCAATGCTATCCGTGCCGGGTGCCAAAACGGTACGCGGTTACTCGATGTTTGGCGACGCCTACGTTTACGTACTGTTTGATGATGATACCGATCTGTACTGGGCGCGTTCGCGGGTGCTGGAGAATTTAAGCCAGATCCAGACGTCACTGCCTGCCGGGGTTAACGTGGCGCTGGGACCGGATGCCACCGGGGTGGGGTGGATCTACGAGTACGCGCTGGTTGATCGCACAGGGAAACATAACCTTGCCGATCTGCGCGCATTGCAGGACTGGACGCTGAAATTTGAGCTGAAAACCGTACCCAACGTGGCGGAGGTGGCCAGCGTCGGCGGGATGGTTCGCCAGTACCAAATCGTACCGGATCCGGCTCGTATGCGGGCGTTGAATATCACCCATGCGCAGTTAATCACCGCCGTTCAGTCGGCGAACCAGGAGAGTAGCGGTGCGCTGCTGGAGATGGGCGAGGCCGAATTTATGGTGCGCACCACCGGTTATCTGCAGACGCTGGAGGACTTCCGCCATATCGTCATTACCAGCCGCGAGGGCGTGCCGGTTATGCTCTCAGATGTGGCCAGCGTGCGGCTTGGACCGGAGCTGCGCCGTGGGGTTGCGGAGTATAACGGTGAAGGGGAGGTGGCGGGCGGCATCATTGTGATGCGCTATGGCAAAAATGCGCTTGAAACCATTCATGCGGTAAAAGCAAAGCTACAGGCGGTGCAGAAGACCCTGCCTGCAGGGGTGGAAATCGTTCCTGTATATGATCGCTCTACCCTGATTGAGCATGCGGTAGAGACCCTGACCCATAAACTTATTGAAGAGTTTATTGTGGTGGCGCTGGTTTGTACGCTCTTCCTGTTTCATTTCCGCTCGGCGCTGGTGGCGATTGTATCCTTGCCGCTTGGCATTCTTGGTGCGTTTATTGTTATGCATTATCAAGGCATTAACGCCAATATCATGTCACTGGGCGGGATTGCCATCGCCATTGGCGCGATGGTGGATGCCGCGATAGTCATGATTGAAAACATGCACAAAGTGATGGAGCAGTGGCGGCACGATAACCCCGGACGCAAACTGGTGGCGGCGGATTACTGGCGTTTGTCGGAACAGTCTGCTGTGGAAGTTGGTCCCGCGCTATTTTGCAGCCTGCTTATCATCACCCTGTCGTTTATTCCGGTGTTTTCGCTGGAGGCGCAGGAAGGGCGAATGTTCTCGCCGCTGGCGTTTACAAAAACCTGGTCAATGGCCGTGGCGGCTGGCCTGGGTATCACTCTGGTGCCGGTGCTGATGGCACTATTTATTCGTGGAAAGATCCCGGATGAAAAAACCAACCCCATTAACCGTTTTCTTATTCGTCTCTATGAGCCGCTGCTGGACCGGGTACTGAACTGGCCGAAAGCGACCATTGGTGTTGCTTTGTTGTTACTGCTTGCCACGCTCTGGCCGCTCAGTCGCCTGGGCAGCGAATTTATGCCACCGTTGAATGAGGGGGACCTGCTCTATATGCCGTCGACACTACCGGGGATTTCGGCCCGGGAAGCGGCGAGACTGTTACAGCAGACGGACCGACTGATCAAAACTGTTCCGGAAGTGGAAAGCGTCTTCGGTAAAGCGGGCAGGGCAGAGAGCGCAACAGACCCCGCACCCTTAACCATGATTGAGAGCACCATTCGCTTTAAACCTCGCGAACAGTGGCGTCCAGGCATGACGCCGGAAAAACTGGTCGAGGAGCTCGATAAAACGGTTAGCCTGCCGGGGATTGCCAATGTCTGGGTGCCGCCGATTCGTAACCGACTGGATATGCTGGCGACCGGGATCAAAAGCCCCGTGGGAATAAAGGTGAACGGTAATAACATTGCCGATATCGAGCGAGTGGCCCAGCACATTGAGCAGGTCGTGAAAACCGTGCCTGGCGTGACGTCGGCGCTGGCAGAACGACTGGCGGGCGGGCGCTATGTGGATATCAATATCAACCGCCAACAGGCCGCACGCTACGGCGTTTCGGTCAAAGAGTTGCAATCGCTGGTCTCAACTCTGGTGGGCGGGGAAAACGTCGGCGAGGTTTTGCAGGGGCGTGAGCGTTTCCCGATCAATATTCGCTATCCGCGTGAAATCCGCGATAACGTCGACGATCTTCGTGCGCTGCCGGTGATCACTGAAAACGGCAGTCAGATCGCGCTGGGCGAACTGGCGGATATTGTGGTGAAAGAGGGCCCACCGATGCTGAAAAGTGAGAATGCGCGCCTGTCGAACTGGATCTATGTCGATTTGCGTGGTCGCGACCTTAAATCAGCCGTGGACGATATGCAGCAACGGGTTGCTGAACAGGTGAAATTGCCGCAGGGGGTTACGCTCTCCTGGTCCGGTCAGTTTGAGTATCTGGAGCGGGCGACGGCGAAATTGAAAGTCGTTTTACCCGTCACGCTGATGATTATTTTTGTCCTGCTGTTTATCACCTTTAAGCGCATTTCCGACGCGTTATTGATCATGGGAACGTTGCCGTTCTCGCTGATTGGCGGCGTCTGGTTGTTGTGGCTATTGGGATACAATTTGTCCGTGGCGGGCGCCGTCGGCTTTATTGCGCTGGCGGGAGTGGCGGCAGAGTTCGGCGTGATAATGGTGCTGTACCTCAATCATGCGCTGGAGAAGTATCGCCAACGCGATCCGGATGGCGGCCAGGTGATGTTAAGGCTGGCCATTCATGAAGGGGCGGTGCTGCGCGTGCGGCCCAAAGTCATGACTGTTGCCACCATTATGGCAGGCCTGTTGCCGATAATGTGGGGCGGGGGAAGCGGTTCAGAGGTGATGAGTCGTATTGCCGCGCCCATGATCGGCGGCATGGTCACCGCGCCGTTATTGTCGATGTTTGTGATCCCGGCGGTGTATGAATTGCTTCATCGTCGTCGCTAATCCAGCGTTAAAATGCCGCGTCTCGTTTCCGGGACGTAGCATTTTTGGGGCGGTTAATTCTTAACCATTGATGCGGATCCCAAATAAACGGTAGCTTTGAAAAAACTTAGCGACATTTATCACTTTTTGATGAATAACGACTGGACAAAAGTCTTCACAATTGTTGTACTGTAACTCGACACAGCATTTGTGTCGTTTTTCATGTAAAGGTAATATTGATGTCTAAGATTAAAGGTAACGTTAAGTGGTTTAATGAATCCAAAGGATTCGGTTTCATTACTCCGGAAGATGGCAGCAAAGACGTGTTCGTACACTTCTCTGCAATCCAGAGCAATGGTTTCAAAACTCTGGCTGAAGGTCAGCGTGTAGAGTTCGAAATCACTAACGGTGCCAAAGGTCCTTCTGCTGCTAACGTAATGGCTATCTAAGTTAGCAATAAGACAGAATTTCAAAACCCGCCTCTAAGGCGGGTTTTTTTTGCCCTTAATTTGCATTCACGCTGGAAAACAACCAGAACGCGAGCGCCGTCATCGCAAATGATCCGAGCAGATTAACGGCCACGTTGAGCAAAGCCCAGCTAAAGCGTCCTTCCTGCAGTAAAAACACCACTTCGGCCGAAAATGTTGAAAAGGTCGTCAGACCGCCGCAAAAACCGGTGGTCAGTAACACCTTCCACATCGGGTCGATATGGGTCATGCGGTTAAACCAGGCCAGCCCCATGCCAATAATAAACGCGCCGGCTAAGTTCGCGGTCAGAGTCCCAAGGGGAATAGCGTGATGGGCGGGGTTAAATTTCATGCTGAGCGCCCAACGCGCCACGCTGCCAGTACCACCACCAATAAATACAGCTAAAAGAAGTTGTAACACGGGGAAATCCTGCTATTTGATTTGTTAGAGTGGTGAGTGTAGCGCCGAAGCGCAAGGCTGGCTATGGCGACAGAATCAGGAGAAAACGATGATTGTTGCAGCAGGGCAATTTGTGGTTACCCCGGACTGGCAAACGAATGCCCGGACGTGTGTAACATTGATGTCGCAAGCGGCACGCCAGCAGGCGTCGCTATTGGTACTTCCTGAGGCGTTACTGGCGCGAGATGACAACGACCCTCATATGTCTGTGAAATCGGCTCAGACGCTGGATGGCGGCTTTTTAAGCCTGTTGCTGGAAGAGAGCCGCCACAACAAGCTGACAACCATACTGACCCTCCATGTGCCTTCTGCGCCAGGCAGGGCGGTCAATACGCTGGTGGCGTTGCGCGAAGGGCACATCATTGCCCATTACGGAAAACTTCATCTGTACGATGCATTTAACATGCAAGAGTCGGCTCGCGTGGATGCGGGGCATGAAATCGCACCATTAATTGACGTAGACGGGATGAAGGTTGGGTTAATGACCTGCTATGATCTGCGCTTCCCCGAGCTGGCATTGTCGTTGGCGCTACAGGGGGCAGACATTCTGGCGCTTCCTGCTGCCTGGGTTCGGGGCCCGCTCAAAGAGCGGCACTGGGCGACGTTGCTGGCTGCACGAGCACTGGACACGACCTGTTATATCGTTGCGTCAGGGGAATGTGGCAATAAGAATATTGGCCTGAGTCAGGTGGTCGACCCTCAGGGGGTGGTTATTGCCGCAGCGGGAGAAGCCCCGCAGCTCATCATGGCGGAGATTACGCAGCAGCGCTTATCGCAGACGCGGGAAAAACTACCGGTACTGCGCAACCGCCGTTTCGCTCCACCGCAACTGATGTGATGTTTTTTTAAACAACGCTTGATTCATCTCGTTACAGATTGCTATTGTGTGCGCGCGTCGAATGACCGTTAATGACATCAGGTTATAATGGTGCTTTACGCAGTCCGATTTATGAAAGAAGGTATCTATGGGTGAGATTAGTATTACCAAATTGCTGGTCGTGGCCGCACTGGTCATTCTGCTGTTTGGTACCAAAAAACTTCGTACGCTGGGCGGTGATCTGGGCACAGCGATCAAGGGCTTTAAAAAAGCCATGAACGACGATGACACCACGGCGAAGAAAACTGCGGAAGACGACGTTCCAGCCGAAAAGCTTTCTCATAAAGAGTAAGCCTGTTCGTGCAGCATAAAAAAACCGGCGCAATGGCCGGTTTTTTTATGGCAAGTGTAATCAGATATTACCGCATTATTTGACTTCAATACCTTTAGCTTGCAGGTCAGCGTGGTAGGACGAACGCACGAATGGACCGCATGCGGCATGGGTGAAGCCCATCGCCAGCGCTTCCGCTTTCATTTCGTCAAACTCTTCCGGGCTGACATAACGCTGTACAGGCAGGTGGTGACGGCTTGGCTGCAAATACTGGCCCAGCGTCAGCATGGTGACGCCGTGACGGCGCAGATCACGCATAACCTCGACGATTTCCGCATTGGTTTCGCCAAGTCCCACCATCAGACCAGACTTGGTTGGGATCTCCGGATGCGCTTCTTTAAAGCGTTCCAGCAGTTTCAGCGACCAGTTATAGTCTGCACCCGGACGGACCTGGCGGTAAACGCGCGGTACGTTCTCCAGGTTGTGGTTAAACACATCCGGCGGGGTAGCCGTCAAAATATCCAGCGCGCGGTCCATACGACCACGGAAGTCTGGTACCAGCGTCTCAATCTTGATTGCGGGATTTTTGTCGCGAATCGCACTGATACAGTCAGCGAAATGCTGAGCACCACCATCGCGCAGATCGTCACGGTCTACGGAGGTAATCACGACGTAACGCAACGCCATATCAGAGATAGTTTGTGCCAGTTTTTTCGGCTCATTGGCATCCGGCGCGACAGGGCGGCCGTGCGCCACATCGCAGAACGGACAACGACGCGTACAGATAGCGCCGAGGATCATAAAGGTTGCCGTGCCGTGATTGAAACACTCTGCCAGGTTCGGGCAGGACGCTTCTTCGCAAACCGAGTGCAGCCCGTTCTTACGCATGGCCGCCTTGATACCCTGAATACGGGAGGAGTCAGCCGGAAGTTTGATTTTCATCCATTCCGGTTTTCTTAACAGGGCTTCGCGCTCTGTTGCCACGTTTTTAACCGGGATAAGGGCCATTTTATCGGCATCGCGGTACTTAACACCGCGTTCCATCACAATGGGTTTACTCATAGCGTGCGTGTTCCAGTTGCGGATAACGAAGTAAGTGTTTCAATTCAAGGGAATGTTGTATTTATCAACTATTTTTGAATTAATGACGTGCAGTATAGCACTGATAGAGGGCAGAAAGCAGCCTGGCAACTGGGCAAAATGTAAAATAGTTGTTGTTTTGTACCCTTTGCCCAATGGTAATTAGCCGTTTTGCCAGGCTGATATGAACTTCAGAATGCGCGGCGAATAACGTTGATAACGTTTTCCAGCACGGGGTCGCGAAGGCTTAACTTGTTGTAATACAGAGAAACATCCAGTCTTTCGTTACTGACTGGCGGAAAATCAATTTCCACCAGAGGCCAGCACGCGCTAAAAAGCTTGAACAGACGAGTCGGCATCAGCCCCAACATATCACTGTTGCCAATCAGTGCTGCGATAGTGAACATATTGTAACTGCTAAAGCTGACGTGACGTTCAGGGAACAGATCCTGAACACGCTGACGCAACGCACTCAGGTTTTGTCCCTCTAGCATCAATAAGGTGTGTTCATAGTGTTGCAGGACATCTTCGTTGATCGTCGAGCGCAGGCAGGGGTGCCCTTCGCGACACACCAGCATCAGCCTGTCTGTATAGAGCGCATGATGGCTGAGAGTGCGTGCCGACGGGATATTGGTATCGATGATGAGATCGGTCTGGAACTGACTAAGCTGATTTTCGGCATCATGGATAGGGATGTTACGCATCACCAGATGTGGTGCGCTCTCTTTAATCGCCTGCCAGATGACGGGAATCACAATCGCGCCCAGCGAAGGCGGTGTGCCTATGGTAATGGTTCGCTGTTTATCATAACTTCCGGTGAGATCCAGCGCACCGAGAATCGACTCCAGACCCTGGCTGATATACTCATGTAAATGCGACGCATAGGCTGTTGGCGTCACGCCCTGGCCTTTACGAATAAAAAGCGGATCGGGAAATATTGTTCGTAATTTTTGAATGGATTGACTAATTGCGGACGGCGTCAGGTTAAGCACTCGCGCGGCATTCACAATCCCTTTGTGTACATATACTGCCTCAAAGATGGTCAATAAATTGAGGTCTATATTGCGTAACGTTCGGAAGATTTGCGGTTTATCATCTTCGGGTCGCTCGGCTATTCTCTGTTCCGGCAAGTTATTATAATCCACGCTTGTGCTCCGTAATCATTCACAATATGAATGATAGTTGAATTTATTATTTATGGTGATGTGTAATTTAAGCCGATTTTTTCTTCACATATCATCATTATGGATGGTTTTCAGCATGATGCAGGACATTAAGCTTAAATTTAATCCGGCTATGCGCAATTCGACGTAGCAGCAAATGTGCCACGCGTTGCGAATTAACCTGATCAGGCAGGTATTTTGAAAATAGAGAAGAGCGCTGCGGTTGTAAAGTATAACTGGGGGAAATATATAACGACTTGCTTAAAAAGCAAGCCGCTATACATCATATATTAAGTAGCGGTATATATATGCGGCGGATTGTTTAGCTGTGCTAAAAGATGGCTAATAAGCATAGGTCTTATTTTGTCCATATTGGCATCAGGCGTGAAATGTTTTACCTGTGTCATTTCCATCCCCGCATACCCACAAGGATTGATGCGTAAAAAAGGGGTTAGATCCATCGCTATATTTAACGCCAGGCCATGAAATGAGCAACCTTTACGGATGCGCAACCCCAGCGAACAGATCTTTTTATCCTGCACATAAACGCCCGGAGCATCGGCGCGTGCACGCGCCTCAATACCCAATTCCGCCAGCGTATCGATGACAGTTTGTTCCATCACGGTGACGAGTTCGCGGACGCCAAGTTTGCGACGCTTGAGGTTTATTAATATGTACATGACCTGCTGACCGGGACCATGATAAGTGACCTGACCTCCGCGATCGCTTTGTATTACCGGAATATCACCCGGCGAGAGTACATGCTCAGCTTTACCTGCCTGGCCCTGGGTGAATACCGGGTTGTGTTCAACCAGCCAGATTTCGTCAGGCGTGCTCTCGGTGCGGGTTTCCGTGAATTCATGCATTGCCTCCGACACAGGGTCGTAGGGTTGCAGGCCAAGGTTACGGATTAGGATTGTATCCTGAGACAAAACAGCATCTCCGGGAGAAGAAAAGGTGAGGGGAGTATATCACAGAGAGGGTGTTACCCGACCAGCGGCCCGGTAACACCTGGCTTCATTACAGCACCATACGAACAATTTCGATATTGCCCAGTTCTTCGTACAGTGTCTCAACTTGCTCAATATGCGTGGCGGTGATGGTGATGGATACCGAGTGGTAATTGCCTTTGCTGCTCGGTTTTACCTGCGGAGAGTAATCACCGGGCGCATGGCGCTGTACCACTTCAACCACCAGATCAACCAGCTCTGGTTTCGCCAGTCCCATCACTTTGTATGTAAAGGGAGTCGGGAATTCAAGCAGTTCTTTGAGATTGGTTTTCATGTCAGCTCCGGCGTAAAAATAATAACTCCTGCCGAAAGGGCAGGAGTTTATTGAGATGCTTAGTATATGGGGACGGAAATCACACTTTCAAGTGTTCGTTTTTTAGCCGAACCAGTGGTGGAACATCAGCTTGATATAGTCGATGATTTTGCCGAAGAAATTCCCTTCCTGAATTTCCTGCAGCACGACCAGAGGGCGTTGTTCGATGGTTTTGCCGTCCAACTGGAAGTTAATCGTGCCAACCACCTGATTTTTCTGCAACGGTGCGTGCAGTTCGCTGGTGCTTAAAACATAACTTGCTTTCAGGTCTTTCATGCGACCACGTGGGATTGTCAGGTATACGTCTTTATCAACACCCAACGAAGCGCGATCGTTATCACCGAACCAGGCTGGCTCAGAGGCGAACTCTTTGCCTGCTTTCAGCGGGCTTACGGTTTCGAAGAAACGGAAACCCCACGTCAGCAGTTTTTTACTTTCGGCTTCACGCCCTTTGAATGTTCTGCCACCCATGACTGCGGAGATCAGACGCATCTGGCCTTCGGTTGCAGAAGCCACCAGGTTGTAACCCGCTTTGTCTGTGTGACCCGTTTTAATACCGTCGACATTCAGGCTGTTATCCCACAGCAGGCCGTTACGGTTGGTCTGGCGAATACCGTTAAAGGTGAACTCTTTCTCTTTGTAGATGGAGTATTCGTTTGGCACATCACGAATCAATGCCTGGCCAATCAGAGCCATGTCACGCGCTGAGCTGTATTGACCCTCTGCATCCAGACCATGAACCGTCTGGAAGTGGGAGTTCTGCAGGCCAAGCGCTTTAACGTAGTTATTCATCAGACCGACAAAGGCGTCCTGGCTACCGGCAACATAGTCGGCCATCGCCACACAGGCGTCGTTACCAGACTGCAGGTTGATACCACGGATGAGCTGGGAAACCGGAACTTGCATACCCGGTTTCAGGAACATCAGAGAAGAGCCACGGAACACCGGGTTGCCGGTCGCCCATGCGTCATTGCCGATAGTGACCAGATCGCTGTCTTTGAATTTACCCGCTTTCATTGCCTGGCCGATGACGTAGCTGGTCATCATTTTCGTCAGGCTGGCCGGATCGCGGCGTGAATCGGCGTTCTGTTCGGTCAACACCTTGCCGGAGTTGTAATCGATGAGGATCCAGGATTCGGCATCAATCTGTGGGGCGCCAGGAATCATGGTCTTGATGTTGAGATCATCGGCATGGGCTGCGCCGAGGGTTGCGGCAGTGAGTGCCGTGGTGAGCGCCAGGCGCTGTACGAAACGAACGGAGAGAGTGGTCTTCATGGTCTGAACAACGACATCCGTGATGGAGTTAAAAAAAGTGCCCTACTATAGCAAAAGCTATTCTGACAGGCATCCGACTTTCCGCATGACTTTGTTAATGCTGTTTACACTGGTTGACAAAGTCAGATGCCAAATCTGTTATTGCGCGTTGGTCACGAAAGACTGTAACTGCGCTTCATTTTGCAGACGCTGTTGTAATGCACTGGCGTCCGACTTATTGGTAAATGGACCAAGCTGAATACGCCACACAGCACCGTTTTGTACCACCCGCCCCGGCACAGAAAATTGCTGGGCCAGGCGCTGCTGGTACTGCTGCGCGCGAGTTTGATCGCTGACTGCGCCAACCTGCACCATATAACTTCCGCTGGCCGCGACCGGCGCGGCTGATGTCGCAACGTGGCCCTGTACTGAACCTGGCGCGGTGATCGGCGCCGTCACGGGGGCGGTGCGTGTTACCGGTGCCGCTACCACTGGCGCAGCGGCAACGGGGGGCGTGGTCTGCGTCGTCACCGCGGGCGCTGCGGGTTCGCTGCCCTCAAGTACGCCAGCATGCAGCGGCGTCGGCGCACCCAGGAAACCGCCGCTACTTACTGGCTTTGTGTTTTCATCCCCTTTCAGCGTTGAATTGCTGATCATACGCACATTATCAGGAGCAGGCTGCGGTTGTGACGCGCCATTACCGCTTAAATCCGGTAGTGCCGGCAGGGCATAGGTCTGCTTCGCGATAGTGGTACAAACCGTACCCGGACCGGACATGGAACCGTCCTGCGCCACAATGATCGGGTCGATGCGCACTTTGGTATTGTTCGACGTATTCAGGCGATCCGCTGCCGCACGTGACAATGAGATCACGCGATCATTACCATAAGGGCCGCGATCGTTGATGCGTACCACCACCATGCGGCCATTGGCCAGGTTAGTGATACGGGCATAGCTCGGAACGGGCAGCGTCGGATGCGCGGCGGTAAGTTGTAACGGATCGAACGCTTCTCCCGTCGCGGTTAAATTGCTGCCTGGCTCCGCATCGTAGATAGCGGCGAACCCAGCCTGGCTGAACTGCGAAGGGTTCTGCACAATTTTGTAGCTTTTGCCGTCGCGCTCGTAATCCTGGTTTGCCGAAGGATTCGGCGTCTCAAAACGAGGCTCCGCGCCGCTGATTTCAACGACCGGACCGCTGCACACCGGAGTAGGCGGCGCGACCATCGTCTTTTGCTGACCATCATCACTTGAACATGACGCTAGCAATACTGCTGCTATACAGACACCTGGCCATTGCTTACGCATTGCGCACCCCTTATACGCTTTTTGATAACATCTTCCTGTGGGTATGAATCGACATCACGATACCAAACCCCGCCATCAGTACAATCAGGGCCGAGCCCCCGTAACTCACCAGCGGCAACGGTACGCCCACCACCGGCAAGATACCACTCACCATACCAATATTTACGAATACATAAACGAATAAAATCAACATCAAACCGCCCGCCATGACCCGGCCAAAGGTGGTTTGCGCGCGCGCGGCAATCCATAAGCCACGCATGATCAGCAGTACAT
The DNA here is from genome assembly GCF_040546205.1 of Citrobacter sp. UYEF32. Lineage (NCBI taxonomy): Bacteria > Pseudomonadati > Pseudomonadota > Gammaproteobacteria > Enterobacterales > Enterobacteriaceae > Citrobacter > Citrobacter sp. UYEF32. The sequence goes on from NZ_JBEPNI010000003.1 coordinate 571,700, forward strand.
AAAGCCCGAGCAGGATCAAAATACCAATCAGCCCCAACTCTTCGGCAAGGACGGCAAAGATAAAGTCGGTGTGGCGTTCAGGTAAAAACTCCAGCTGTGACTGCGTACCATGCAGCCAGCCTTTCCCCTGCAACCCACCGGAGCCGATGGCGATTTTCGACTGAATAATATGATAGCCTGCGCCGAGCGGATCGGTTTCCGGATCGAGCAACATCATCACGCGCTGGCGTTGATAATCGTGCATAAGGAAGAACCACAATATGGGTATAAATGCCGCTATCAGCAGAACGGCCACTAAGATGAGGCGCCAGCTCAGGCCGGATAAAAACAGCACGAAAAGACCGGACATAGCGATAAGAATGGCGGTACCGAGGTCGGGCTGGGCGGCCACCAGCAGCGTTGGCATAAATATCAGCACCAGCGCAATCGCGGTGTTTTTCAACGATGGCGGACAGACATCGCGGTTAATAAAACGCGCCACCATGAGCGGTACGGCAATTTTCGCAATTTCCGAGGGCTGGAAACGCACAATGCCTAAATCAAGCCAGCGCTGAGCACCTTTGGAGATCGCCCCGAAAGCATCAACGGCGACCAGCAGGATGACGCAAAAAACATACAGATAGGGCGCCCAGCCTTCATAAACGCGTGGTGGGACCTGCGCCAGTACAACCATCGCGATAAGGCCCATGGCTATCTGGCCGACTTTACGCTCCGTCATGCCGATATCCTGCCCGCTGGCGCTCCAGATAACCATCGCGCTATAGAACAGCAGAGCCAGCACAATCAGCAAGAAGGCGGGATCGATATGGATTTTATCCCAGAACGATTTTTTGTTCGGATTATCCGTCATGATTATTGGTCCTCTGCCGCTGTTGATGCCGGGTTTTCCGACGGCAATTCAGTGTTGTTGTCGCCAAGCATTATATGGTCAAGGATTTGGCGCATAATCGTACCGACCGCAGGGCCGGCGCCGCCGTTTTCCAGGATCATTGCAACCGCAACCTGGGGATTATCATAGGGCGCGAACGCCGTCATCAGCTTATGGTCACGCAGACGTTCGGCGATGCGATGTGCGTTATAGGTTTCGTTAGCTTTCAGCCCGAAGACCTGGGCTGTACCGGATTTCGCCGCGACTTTGTACGGTGAACCGGCAAAATATTTATGCCCGGTACCGTTCGGGCGGTTCGCCACGCCGTACATCCCATCTTTGGCGATTTCCCAGAAGCCGGAGTGCACATCGCCAACCTGTTTTTGCGGCGGCTGTTGCCATGGAACCTGTTTACCGTCTTCCGTCGTACTCATTAACAAGTGCGGCACTTTGACAATACCGTCGTTAATCAGCGTCATCATTGCTTTGTTCATTTGTACTGGCGTTGCGGTCCAGTAACCCTGGCCAATCCCGACGGGGATCGTGTCCCCCTGGTACCAGGGTTTCTTAAAGCGTTTAAGCTTCCATTCGCGCGTTGGCATATTACCCGAGCGCTCTTCGGCCAGATCGATACCGGTATACTGACCGTAACCAAACTTGGTCAGCCACTCGGCAAGGCGGTCGATGCCCATGTCGTAGGCGACCTGATAGAAAAAGGTGTCCGCTGACTCTTCCAGTGATTTGGTGACATTCAGGCGGCCATGCCCCCACTTTTTCCAGTCACGATAGCGCTTTTCAGAGCCTGGCAGTTGCCACCAGCCCGGATCGAAAAGGGTGGTGTTGCGAGTAATCACCCCGGCGCTCAGGGCAGAGACGGCAACATAGGGTTTCACCGTCGATGCAGGCGGGTAAACCCCTTGCGTGGCGCGGTTCACCAACGGTGTGTTCGGATCGTTGAGCAGTGCGGTGTAATCCTTGCTGGAGATGCCGTCGACAAACAGGTTCGGATCATAGCTCGGTGTAGAGACCAGCGCGAGAATGGCACCATTGCGCGGGTCGGTCACCACGACCGCCGCACGGCTACCCTGCAACAGGGTTTCGATATATTGCTGCAGCTTTAAATCCAGCGTCAGGTAGATGTCATGCCCGGCTTGCGGTGGCACTTCTTTTAACTGGCGAATCACGCGCCCGCGGTTGTTAACTTCGACCTCTTCGTAACCGGTCTGTCCGTGCAGCACATCTTCGTAATAGCGTTCGATGCCGAGCTTGCCTATGTCATGCGTGGCGGCGTAGTTCGCCAGCTTGCCTTCTTTATCCAGCCGTTCGACGTCTTTATCGTTTATTTTGGATACGTAGCCAATCACGTGCGTCAGCGCTGAGCCGAACGGATAGTAACGGCGTTTATAGCCTTTTACTTCCACGCCAGGGAAGCGATATTGGTTGACCGCGAAGCGCGCCACCTGAACTTCGTTGAGGTTGGCTTTGACCGGAATCGAGGTAAAGCGATGGGAGCGGGAGCGCTCCTTTTTGAAGTTAGCAATGTCCTCATCGGTCAGGTCCACCACGTCACGCAACGCATTGAGTGTTTGCTCAACGTTGTCGACCTTTTCCGGCATCATCTCAATCTGATAGATCGTGCGGTTCAGCGCCAGCGGCGTGCCGTTGCGATCGTAGATAATGCCGCGGCTTGGCGGAATAGGTACCAGTTTGATGCGGTTCTCGTTAGAACGCGTCTGGTAGTCAGCATGACGGACAATTTGCAGATTATAAAGGTTGGCGATAAGCACGCCGGTGAGCAGCAAAATCCCTGCAAAAGCGACAAGGGCCCGGCGCACAAACAGCGCAGACTCAGCCGAATAGTCGCGAAAAGAATTCTGTAATTTCATCCGCTGCTTAGTTTACCTGGTGGTCATTACTCACGATGATAAGGATGGTTGGTCGTGATGCTCCATGCGCGATACAAGCTTTCCGCCACCAGCACACGCACCAGCGGGTGAGGAAGCGTCAGCGCAGAGAGTGACCAGCTTTGTTCTGCCGCAGCTTTACAGGCGGGGGATAACCCTTCCGGCCCGCCGATAAGCAGGCTGACGTCACGTCCATCCTGTTTCCAGCGTTCCAGTTCATTTGCCAGTTGCGGCGTATCCCAGGGTTTACCGGGGATATCGAGGGTGACGATCCGATTTTTACCTGCCGCAGCAAGCATCAGTTCACCCTCTTTGTCGAGAATACGCTTGATATCTGCGTTTTTGCCGCGCTTGCCCGCCGGGATTTCCACCAGCTCAAAAGGCATATCTTTCGGGAAACGACGCAGATATTCAGTAAACCCGGTTTGTACCCAGTCCGGCATTTTTGTGCCGACGGCTACCAGTTGCAGCTTCACGCATTAACCCCAGAGTTTTTCCAGCTCATACAGGCGACGACTCTCTTCCTGCATCACATGGACGATGACATCACCCAGGTCTACGACGATCCAGTCAGCGACATTTTCACCTTCCACTCCCAGAGGAAGCATACCTGCAGCACGAGATTCCTGAACCACATGATCCGCGATGGACATGACGTGGCGTGTGGATGTGCCGGTGCAGATAATCATACAGTCGGTGATACTGGATTTGCCGTGAACGTCGAGTGCGACGATGTCCTGACCTTTCAGGTCATCAATTTTGTCGATTACAAAATCCTGGAGTGCTTTACCCTGCAAGTGTTCCCCCTGGGGTGTACATGAAAACGGTGTAAATAAATGGCCTGACATTATACCTGAACTGCGACCATTGTCGGGACAAATGTCCGACCCTGGCTTTTAAAAAGTGGGCTATCATCCCACCCCATGAGTGAGATTGCATCGCCATTTTTGTAAAACAATTTCTATAAGGCCGCAGATAGCGGTGCGGAGGATAGCAGCCTGTCCGTGTGTGTCAATGACCTGACCCGCGGGAGAGGCGTGCCGGGTGAAAAAACGGCCGTTAATCCTCCGCTTGCCACACCGCGCGGCTGTTGAGAACGCGTAACATGGAAAAATCATCATGGATATCCATTGCGCTCCAGGTGCCCTGGTCTACGCGAAAATGCCATAACGACGCCGCTGGCATCTTAAGTAAACTGGCGATGAGCAGACTCAATACGCCCTGATGGCTGACGATCAGCAGATTTTCCGCCGGGCCCCAGTTGGGGAGCTGGCTGATAAAATCTTGTACACGTGCGGAGAACGCCTGAAAACCCTCTCCGTTGGTAGGAATGGCGTTCTGCCAGTCGGCGCACCACGCGGCATAGCTCTGCGGATCTTCTCGGGTAAGGTCCCGGTGGTGGCGCATCTCCCAGTCGCCAAAAAACATCTCATTGAGCAACGGCGTTGAGTGTTGAACGATATTGCGATCGTTCAGGACCAGCCGTGCCGTGTGTTGCGCACGTTCGAGTTCGCTGCAGATCACCCGGTCAAAAGGTACTTCACGAAGCAGGTGATGTAGCGTTTGCGCCTGTGAAATCCCCTTTGCGGTTAGCGGGGTAGGTGAGTGCCCACTGTAGAGTCCTGCAACATTTGCTTCGGTTTCGCCATGTCGAATCAACCAGAGTCGCATTGTTTTCTCCCGTGCGGTTTTCTGCACGAAGTTTATCATTACACCCTTATTCCTGGTGGCTTTTCGTTTAAAATAACGCTTTTGCCCGGAGCAGAAGATGGCTTTATTTCACAGCGCACACGGCGGAAATATCCGTGAGGCCGCTGCTATGGTGGGTGTTTCAGCCGAGGATTTATTGGATTTCAGTGCGAATATCAACCCGGCAGGTATGCCCGCGTCATTGAAACACGCTTTACTGAATAATTTTGCCGTGGCTGAGCGCTACCCGGATCCCGAGTATCAGCAATTACATCAGGCGCTTGCCGCATATCATCAGGTTCCCGCCGACTGGATCCTCGCGGGCAACGGTGAAACTGAATCAATATTTACGTTGGTGAAAGGCCTTCTGCCGCGCCGGGTGATGCTCGTCACGCCGGGGTTTGCCGAATATCGCCGCGCCTTGCAGCTTTCCGGGTGTGATATCGTCGATTATGCGCTGCGTGAAGAGGATGGCTGGCAAATTACCGGGGCGATTCTTGACGCACTCACCGGTGGCGTTGACTGCCTGTTCCTCTGTACTCCCAACAATCCCACCGGCCTGTTGCCAGATGCTTCACTGATGCATGATATTGCCGCACGCTGTAAGCAGCTCGGCATCACACTGGTGTTGGATGAAGCCTTTATGGATTTCCTTAGCGATCGCGACGGATTTATCCCCCATCTGGCGGACAATCCGCATATTTGGGTGCTGCGTTCCCTGACCAAGTTTTACGCTATTCCGGGGCTACGTCTGGGGTATTTGCTCAGCAGTAACACACTTCTTGTCACCCGTATGCGCCAGCAGCAGATGCCCTGGTCTATTAACGCGTTTGCGGCGCTGGCGGGAGAAGTGGTTTTAAACGATAGCGAGTATCAAAAAGAAACGTGGCAATGGCTCAACACGGAACGACCGCGCTTGCGTCAGGCGCTGGAAAATTTGCCTGGGTTATTCGTCTGGCCGGGCGTGGCGAATTATCTCTTCTTGCGCTGTGATGCAGGCATTGACCTACAGCAGGCGTTGCTCCGCCAGCACATTTTGATTCGCAGTTGTGCCAACTATCCGGGGCTCGACGCGCGTTACTACCGTGTTGCGGTACGCAGCCCGTCAGAAAACGATCGGCTGATTGAGGCGCTGGATAGCGTCCTCAGCGATAGAGGCCGTGCTGATTGATATAATTGAGTACCGTGGCGGGAAGCAGGTCATCGCAATTCTCGCCTCTTTCCAGCCTTTCGCGGATGAGTGTGGCGGAAATGTTGAACCATGGCGTTTCCGCTAAATAGATTTTCCCGGCAGGCAGGGTATGCAAATCATCCGCGTTATGTGTCAGATGGTCTTCCAGCCACTGCTGATCGGCCTCATTCTCCATGGCTAACGGGTAACCGGGGCGGCGGCAGACAATCAAATGGCTGTTGTCCAGAATAGTTTCATAGTGATGCCATGTCGGAAACGTTAACAGCGAGTCCTGACCAATAATGAAGGCCAGTGAGCGCTTCGGCCCTTGTTCTTCTCGCCACGTCTGCAAGGTTTGCGCCGTGTACGAGGGGCTCTCTCGCCGCAGTTCGCGCTCATCAAGGGCAAAAAGCGGTTTGTCGCTGATAGCCAGTTCCACCATTGCTTTACGCTGTACGCTTGTCGCCTCAGGCTGTGGGCGATGGGGGGGGACATTATTGGGCATGATAATGACGCGTGACAGCCCAATCTGGTTTGCCAGTGCTTCGACCGGTTTCAGGTGCCCGTAGTGAATAGGATCAAATGTACCGCCAAAAAGTGCCTGCAACTGATTCATATCAACCATCAATAAAAACGTCTGCCAGTGCCTTATGACAGAGTAGCAGAGAAAGCCCTTCCAGCTCTGCCCATACCGACTGACCAAAATCCTGTTTCACAATCAATTCAATACGCGTAAGCAGATGAACAGCCTGGCGCAGTTGCTCATTGCTCAGACGTTGTAGCGCTTCACCGATGAGGCCGCGCCGATTTTGCCAGACCCGGTGTTTATCAAACAGCGAACGCAGCGGCGTATGGGCAGACTGCCGTTTTAGCGTCACCAGTAACGTCAGCTCACGCTGGATAGTACGCAGCAGGATAACCGGTTCGCTGGCTTCGAGTTTAAGCTGATGCAGTATATGAAGCGCACGTTTACTTTTCCCTGCCAGCAGGGCGTCTACCCAGTGAAATGGCGTAAAGTGAGCGGCATCGTTAACGGCCTGTTCCACGCGCGGTAGCGTCAGCTTACCGTCCGGGAAGAGCAGCGCCAGCCTTTCCAGCGCCTGCGCGGCGGCCAATAGATTCCCTTCGTAGCAATAGCAAAGCAACTGATTGGCGGCGTCGTCCAGTTGCAGGTTGTTCTGCTTCGCACGTGCGGCAATCCAACGGGGTAGATTGGCCTGCTCCGGGGTCTGACAACTGACCGAAACGCTGCGATTGGCCAGAGCAGTATACCAGGCGGCATTTTCCTGGGCCTTCGTCAGCTTATTGCCACGCACAATCAATATCAGATCATCATGAAGCAGGCCCACCAGCATGGCGAGGCGTTCATTAAGCACGGCGTTAGGGCCATTTTCCGGCAACTGTAATGACAGTATCTGGCGGCTGGCAAACAGGCTGAGTGCCTGGCAGATCGCATAGATAGCATCCCAGTCCGTGCTGGCATCAATGGTGAAAGCGTGATGTTCGGTGAAGTCTTGTGCGAAGGCCGCCTGACGTACGGCGTCATGGCTTTCCTGCAATAAAAGAGGGTCATTACCGAGCAGTAAATACGCCGCGCGCAGCCCTTCATTGAGCTGCGCGCGGAGTTGTTCCGGATACAACTTAAGCATTAGCTACCCGATTTTGCCGCAGGACGCGCGGACGGCGGGTTTTTTTCGTTATCTGCCGCTTGTACGCTAGACAGTTTGCGAATTAGCTGTTCTGCCGCCTTGTCGTACATTTCCTGTATGATTATGTCCTGTTCGGCATCTTTCGCCAGCGCCGTCTGCGGGTTATCAAAGAACGAACGATACACCCTGGTGTGTATCGGGTAGATGTCATGGCCCGGGATCAGCACGCTGGCTTGAACTGTCAGCACTAACTGATACTCAGCAGTACTTCCGTCCTGGAAAATAGACGCGGTATCACGTGTGAAAGTGACAGCCCCAAGGCGAAGGGAAGGCACATCCTTACGCAATGAGCCTTTCTCTACCAGTTCCACGCCATTCAGCCGCAACTGATTACGTACAGCACGGCTAAGAGGACCGTTCGGATCTGCTGAATCAAAGATTATTGTGTTCATATTGCCCGGCACCTGCGTCGTATTACGCAAGTGCCAGCCGCATCCGGCGGTGAGAAGCACCGCCAGAGATAACAACCATGTTGCCAGATATCGCACGCTTCCTCCCGCGCTTAGCCAACGACCAGATTAAGCAGTTTACCCGGTACGTAAATCACTTTACGCAAGGTAACGCCATCAAGATATTTTGCGACCAGCGGTTCCTGACCTGCACGTTCACGGACCTGTTCTTCGGTCGCGTCAACGGCAACGGTGATTTTACCGCGCACTTTACCGTTAACCTGCACGACAACCAGCGTGGTGTTTTCAACCATCGCCGCGTCGTCTGCAACCGGCCACGGCGCGTTGTCGATATCGCCTTCGCCGCCCAGTTCTTTCCACAGGGTAAAACTCGCATGTGGCGTGAACGGGTTAAGCATACGGACAACCGCCAGCAGCGCTTCCTGCAGCAGAGCACGATCTTGCTCGCCTTCGGTCGGTGCTTTCGCCAGTTTGTTCATCAGTTCCATAATCGCCGCAATCGCGGTGTTGAAGGTCTGACGACGACCAATATCATCCGTGACTTTAGCGATAGTTTTGTGAACGTCGCGGCGCAGCGCCTGCTGGTCTTCGTTCAGTGCGCTGATATCCAGTGCTACAACCGGGCCGAGCGCTTTATGTTCATAAGCCAGTTTCCAGACGCGTTTCAGGAAGCGGTTTGCCCCTTCCACGCCGGACTCCTGCCATTCCAGCGTCATGTCAGCCGGCGAAGCGAACATCATAAACAGACGCACGGTGTCCGCGCCATAGCGCTCAACCATTTCCTGCGGGTCGATACCGTTGTTTTTCGACTTGGACATTTTGCTCATGCCGGTGTACACCAGCTCATGGCCTGCGGCGTCTTTCGCCTTCACGATACGGCCTTTCTCGTCGCGCTCAACGATGGCTTCTTTCGGCGAAACCCAGTTACGCTCGCCGTTTTCGCCAACGTAGTAGAACGCGTCTGCCAGCACCATGCCCTGACACAGCAACTGTTTTGCCGGTTCGTCAGAGTTCACCATGCCTGCGTCGCGCATCAGCTTATGGAAGAAGCGGAAGTAGAGCAGGTGCATGATGGCGTGTTCGATACCACCAATGTAGATATCAACCGGCAGCCAGTAGTTAGCCGCTTTCGGATCCAGCATACCTTCTTTGTACTGCGGGCAGGTGTAACGCGCGTAGTACCAGGAGGACTCCATAAAGGTGTCGAAAGTATCGGTTTCACGCAGCGCGGGCTGGCCGTTGACGGTGGTTTTCGCCCACTCAGGATCGGCTTTGATCGGGCTGGTGATGCCGTCCATGACCACATCTTCCGGCAGAATCACCGGGATCTGATCTTCTGGCGTTGGGATCACCGTACCGTCTTCCAGCGTCACCATCGGAATCGGTGCGCCCCAGTAACGCTGACGGGAAACGCCCCAGTCGCGCAGACGATAGTTGATTTTGCGCTCGCCAACGCCTTTGGCCGCCAGTTTGTCGGCAATAGCATTGAAACCTTCTTCAAAGCTCAGGCCGCTAAATTCGCCGGAGTTGAAGAGGGGGCCTTTTTCGGTCAGCGCTTGTTCTGACAGATCGGGTTCAGAACCGTCTGCTGCCAGAATGACCGCTTTGATCGGCAGATTGTATTTGCTGGCAAATTCATAGTCGCGCTGGTCATGACCCGGAACGGCCATCACGGCACCGGTACCGTACTCCATCAGCACGAAGTTTGCCGCCCAAACCGGAATCTCTTCGCCGGTTAATGGATGAACGGCTTTAAAGCCGGTATCGACGCCTTTTTTCTCCATGGTCGCCATATCTGCTTCGGCCACTTTGGTAGTACGGCATTCGTCGATAAAGGCTGCCAGCTCAGCATTGGTTGCCGCCGCTTTCTGCGCCAACGGGTGACCAGCCGCCACCGCCAGATAAGTGGCACCCATAAAGGTGTCCGGGCGGGTTGTGTAAACGGTCAGCGTTTTGTCATAGCCGTTAACGTTGAAGGTGATTTCCACGCCTTCGGAACGACCAATCCAGTTGCGCTGCATGGTTTTCACCGTGTCAGGCCACTGATCCATATGATCCAGGTCGTTGAGCAGTTCTTCGGCATAGGCGGTGATTTTGATAAACCACTGCGGGATCTCTTTACGCTCAACTTTGGTGTCGCAGCGCCAGCAGCAGCCGTCGATAACCTGTTCGTTCGCCAGCACGGTCTGGTCATTCGGGCACCAGTTCACTGCGGACGTTTTCTTATACACCAGGCCTTTTTTATACAGTTCAGTGAAGAACTTCTGTTCCCAGCGATAGTATTCCGGGGTACAGGTGGCCAGCTCGCGGCTCCAGTCATAGCCGAAGCCCAGCATTTTGAGCTGGTTTTTCATGTACGCGATATTGTCGTACGTCCACGGTGCCGGGGCCGTGTTGTTTTTCACCGCCGCACCTTCGGCTGGCAGACCGAACGCATCCCAGCCAATCGGCTGCAGCACGTTCTTGCCCAGCATGCGCTGGTAACGGGAAATCACATCACCGATGGTGTAGTTACGCACGTGGCCCATGTGTAGTCGGCCAGAAGGATAGGGAAGCATCGACAGGCAGTAATATTTTTCTTTGCTCTCGTCTTCTGTTACTTCGAAGGTACGCTTCTCTTCCCAGTGAAGCTGGACTTTGGATTCTATCTCTTCCGGGCGGTATTGCTCTTGCATGGCAGCCAGTGGTCCTGTATTTGCGATACAGCTACAAATGTAGCGTTTTACGTGGTTTTTCAGATCCGCATAGCATAGCCCAAACGACTTCGTCACAACAGCCTTTCGCACATTTAGCCTGCGAAAAGCCCCCGACGAGAATTTACGCACTCTGTGGGGTAATTGACAAAGCCAACGGTAAATAACGTCTATTATTAGAACAGGTTAACTGCCCGGGAGAGGAAAACAATGAACAAGGTTGCTCAATATTACCGCGAACTGGTTGCATCATTGACCGAGCGGCTACGCAATGGCGAAAGGGATGTTGATGCGCTGGTAGCCCAGGCGCGTCAACGAGTAAGCCAGACCGGGGAGCTAACGCGTACTGAAATCGAAGAGTTAACGCGCGCGGTGCGCCGCGATCTGGAAGAGTTCGCTCGCAGTTATGAGGAAAGCCAGGACGATGTCACCGATAGCGTGTTTATGCGGGTTATCAAAGAGAGCTTATGGCAGGAACTGGCGGATATCACCGATAAAACGCAACTGGAGTGGCGCGAAGTTTTTCAGGACCTTAATCATCACGGGGTTTACCACAGCGGCGAAGTCGTGGGGCTTGGCAACCTGGTGTGCGAGAAATGTCACTTCCATCTAGCTATTTATACGCCGGATGTGCTGCCGCTGTGTCCGAAATGCGGACATGACCAGTTCCAGAGAAGGCCCTTTGAGCCCTAAGTAAATGCACAACGTTTTAATGTTTGCACCCTCTCCAGGTCGGAGAGGGTTGGGGGGAGCGCATCAGGCCGCACTGTAGAATGTCAGACGTTCTGCCAGTAAATCCACAAACCCTTCACGGTCGACATCGACCATCACGGTGGCATTCGGTTTATTTCCTGTCAGGAAGTAGTAATCCACCACCGTCATCCCCTGGGTATATTTGCCCTGCGTTTCTACCCCCACCCAGCGTTCTACGGTGGTGAAGAGGTCCGGTTTCAGCAGCCAGGCGATAGTACAGGGGTCATGCAATGGCGCGCCAACAAATCCCCATTTTTCCTGTTTGTGGTACTCCATAAAAAAGTCGAGCAGTTCGGCCACAATGGTAGAAATAGGGTTGCCGATGGCACGAAAACGCGCAATGTCATCCGCATGGATTTGCGCCCGATGTGTCACATCCAGACCTGCCATCACCACTGGAATGCCCGACTGGAAGACAATTTCGGCGGCTTCCGGGTCGACATAGATATTAAATTCCGCCGCAGGGGTCCAGTTCCCAAGCGACATCGCGCCACCCATGATCACAATACGATTAATTTTGCTGTACAGCTCCGGATGACTGTTTAGCAGCAAGGCTACGTTGGTTTGGGGGCCGGTGGAGACAATAGTGACCGGAACAGGGCTGTCACGTAGCACGGTCGCCATCAGTTCTACGGCGGTACACGACTGGGGTGCAAAAGAGGGCTCCGGCAGGGCCGGGCCGTCCAGACCGCTTTCGCCATGCACATTGTCCGCGATAATAAGCTCACGCATCAGGGGCTTAATGGCGCCACCCGCCACCGGGATATCGCTACGATTGAGCAGGGTGAGCATGCGCAGCACATTACGCAGAGTCTTCTCCGGTGTCTGGTTTCCCGCAGAGGAGGTGATGGCTTTTACGTCGAGTTCGGGTGAGGCGAGAGCAAGAACAATTGCGATTGCGTCATCATGACCAGGATCGCAATCAAGAATGATGGGCTGAACCATAGCAACTCCTTGTTAGCATTACTGTGCGACAAGGTTAAAACGTTGCTGTAAATCAGACGAGAAGTGAAACAGTAAAGCGTGATGAGACGCGCATTCTGGTGAATGCGCGTCGGAACGATTAATGCAGGATTTTGGCGAGGAAGTCTTTCGCGCGTTCAGATTTCGGATTGGCGAAGAACTCTTCTTTCGCTGAATCTTCAACGATTTTCCCTTCATCCATAAAGATAACCCGGTGCGCCACCTTGCGGGCAAAACCCATTTCATGAGTGACCACCATCATGGTCATCCCCTCATTGGCCAGTTCAACCATAACGTCCAGCACCTCGTTGATCATTTCCGGGTCAAGGGCTGATGTCGGTTCATCAAACAGCATCGCGACCGGATCCATACACAGCGCGCGGGCAATCGCCACGCGCTGCTGCTGACCACCGGAAAGCTGCGCCGGAAATTTGTTGGCATGGGCAGACAAGCCAACGCGCTCTAACAGTTTCAGTCCTTTCTCGCGCGCAGCGGTTTTATCGCGTTTAAGCACTTTGACCTGTGCCAGCGTCAGGTTCTCAATGATCGATAGATGCGGGAACAGTTCGAAATGCTGGAACACCATCCCGACATGAGAACGTAGTTTGGCCAGGTTGGTTTTTTTATCGTTCACGGTGGTGCCGTTGACGATAATTTCCCCTTTCTGCACGGGCTCAAGGCCGTTCACCGTTTTGATCAGGGTCGATTTGCCTGAACCGGATGGACCGCAAACGACCACCACTTCGCCTTTTTTCACTTCCGTGGAGCAGTCGGTCAGCACCTGAAAGTGACCATACCATTTAGAAACATTTTTCAGGGTAATCATTAAACTGTCCTTTTCTTCAAATAGCTGACCAACAACGATGCACTCAAGCTAATAGCAAAATAGACGGCACCGGCGAACAGGATCATTTCAACTTGCGTCCCGTCGCGTTCGCCAATGGTGGAGGCGGTACGGAAGAAGTCCGCGAGGCTTAATACGTAGACCAGCGAGGTATCCTGGAACAGGACAATCCCTTGGGTCAGAAGCAGTGGGACCATCGCCCGGAATGCCTGCGGCAGAATGATCAATTTCATCGACTGCCAGTGGGTCATGCCCAGCGCCAGCGCTGCACTTGACTGCCCGCGAGAGATACTCTGTATACCGGCACGGATGATCTCAGAATAGTAGGCGGCCTCGAACATTGAGAATGCCACCATTGCTGATATCAGGCGGATATCCGATTTTGGCGACAGGCCCAGCACGTTTTGCAGCAGTCCCGGCACAATCAGATAGAACCACAGCAGCACCATAACCAGTGGAATGGAGCGGAAGACATTCACATAGGCCTTCGCAAACCAGGCGATGGGGGCAAAGCTGGACAGGCGCATTACCGCCAGCAACGTCCCCCAGACAATCCCAACGATAATGGCCGTCACGGTAATTTTTAAGGTAATCACCAGTCCCGCCAGCAGATAAGGGATGGACGGGATGATTGAACTCCAGTCAAATTCGTACATTATTTGCCCCCCATATTGCCCGGCAGGCGAATTTTGCGTTCTACCAGATTCATCACCAACATAATGAAGGCGTTAATTAATACATACGCGACGGTAATCGCGGTGAAAGACTCCCAGGCGTGTGCGGAATAATCCAGCAGTTTACCGGCCTGTGCTGCCATATCCACCAGCCCGATAGTGGATGCGATGGCCGAGTTTTTTACGAGGTTCATCATCTCCGAGGTCATCGGTGGGACGATGACGCGATAGGCATTCGGCAGCAGGACATAGCGGTACGTTTGCGGCAGCGTCAGCCCCATGGCGAGACCCGCGTTTTTCTGCCCGCGTGGTAACGACTGAATCGCCGCACGGACCTGCTCGCAGACGCGTGCCGCGGTGAACAAGCCAAGGCAGACCATCGAAGAGACAAAGAACTGAATGTTGGGATCCAGTTCGGATTTGAACCACATGCCAATGTTTTCCGGCAGCAGTTCCGGTACCACCAGATACCAGGTAAAGAATTGCACGATCAGCGGGACGTTACGGAACAGCTCCACGTAGCAAGTACCGATACCGGACAGGATACGATTGGGAACGGTTCGCAGAATACCAAACAGAGAGCCTACCAGGAACGCGATGATCCAGGCAGTGATCGACAGCGCGATCGTGACCTGAAAACCGCTCCACAGCCAGCCGAGATAGGTTGTGTTGCCGAACGGGGCTTGTTGCAGGAAAATTCCCCAGTTCCAGTCTATGGACATAAATCTACTCCGGAAAAAAAAGGGTAGCAGCGCTACCCTCGAAGATTGTGCGAAGAGCTTGTGTTCGCGTCGAATGGGGAACGACCATTCAACGTATAGTCTGTCCGTGCTACTTCAACAATCGAGAGGGCTGGTTATCCCGCCCCTGACTACACTTCATCCACGATGCCGCTTTGTACGGGCTGCTTTGACCTACCCCGACCATAATATTGGGGGGCCTTTGGGGATCCGTTCAATCGCAGCCCGGATACAGCATCAGTAAATGTGTGTATTCTTTTTGTTAATTAGTTCAGAGCCTTATCATTCGGTTCTTTGAACAGTGCTTTCATCTCGTCAGAGAGTGCGAAATTGAGGTTCAGGTTTTTTGGCGGAATAGGGTTTTTGAACCATTTATCAAACCATTTTTCCGCTTCACCGGAGGTCTGCGCCTTAGCGATGGTGTCATCCATCAGCTTTTTGAACTCAGTATCGCCTTTACGCAGCATGCAGCCGTAAGCTTCCTGTGATTGCGGTTTGCCCACGATATCCCAGTTATCCGCTTTCTTCGCTTTCGCACGTTCACCCGCCAGCAGGGCGTCATCCATCATAAAGGCCACTGCACGACCGCTTTCCAGAGTACGGAAAGAGTCGCCATGGTCTTTGGCGCTGATAATGCGCATGTCCATTTTCTGTTCGTCATTCAGCTTGTGCAGCAGGATCTCAGACGTTGTACCGGAGGTCACAACCACCGCTTTGCCTTTCAGATCCGGGAAGTCTTTAATGTCGCCGCCTTTTTTGACCAGAAGACGAGTACCGACCACAAAAATAGTGTCAGAGAATGCGGCCTGCTTCTGACGTTCCAGATTGTTGGTGGTCGAACCGCATTCGAAATCAAAAGTGCCGTTTTGCAGCAGCGGAATACGGTTTTGTGAGGTGATTGGAATCAATTTAACTTGCAGGTCAGGCTTGTTGAGCTTTTTCTTCACAGCTTCAACGATAGCGTTGGAGTAGTCCTGAGAGTAACCCACAACTTTTTGCTCGTTGTCGTAATAGGAGAACGGTACGGAAGATTCACGGTGTCCGACCACGATAACGCCGTTTTTGGCAATTTTTTCCAGCGTAGGCTGTTGCGCCTCAGCCGGGGCGGCTGCCGCGTCGGCAGGTTTCGCCTCATCGGCGGCATGCGCCAGACCCGCAGACATTCCCATAACCAGCATTGCTGTGGCCAGTTTACGTAATTGCATATCCAACTCCTTTATCGTCGCGCCAGAGACGCATTGATACCCATTGTGAGTGTTGTGTTTGTTATATCCTGCTGCAAATGCGTGCAGTGTTGTATGCGTTTGTTAGCATTTAGTTTGGCTTAATGTAAAGATTTTGCTGCGGTATTGTTTGTTTTTGCGAAGTGTACCGCACCGTTTGAAGGCAAAAATCTCCCATTGCACCACTTTAGTGCTGTATGCGATCCGTCATAGTGCGTGCTATCCGCACATCGGGGAAAATCGCCGTTACATGGATTTATTTTGCAATTGATGTGCCAGAAATGGCATTTGAGGAAAAGAGGGTGAAAGCGCCCTCTCTGGTCAGAAAGAGGGCGCGGAAGGGGTAATTACTTGCGGCGTTGCCGCAGGCTCATGATCAGCGCGCCAAAACCGAGGAGCGCGGTCAGAACCCACAGAGGCCAGTTACCCATGCGGGCATAAGGGGTCAGGCCGGAGGTCGGAGCGACTTTGGTGGTCAGGACCTGCCGGGTGAACTGCGGGAGCATCGCCTGGATCTCACCGGTTGGCCCAATCACTGCCGTAATGCCGTTATTCGTGCTGCGCAGCAACGGACGCGCCAGTTCCAGCGAGCGCATCCGCGCCATCTGGAAGTGTTGCCACGGGCCGATCGATTTACCAAACCAGGCATCATTCGAGATGGTCAGCAGGAAATCAGTATCCGGGCGGAAATTATCTCGCACCTGCTCACCGAGGATAATTTCGTAGCAGATGGCCGGCGTCAGCTTATAACCGTGGGCAGACAGCGGAGGCTGAATGTATGGCCCGCGACTGAATGATGACATGGGTAGATCAAAAAACGGAGCCAACGGGCGCAGGATAGATTCCAGCGGGACAAACTCACCAAAAGGTACCAGGTGATTTTTGTTATAGCGGTCGGTAGAGCTGTAGCTATAGGCGCTGTCTTTTCCAAGAGTGATGACGGTGTTGTAGGTGTCGTAACGGTTCTGCTGATTAAGACGCGCGTCCACAATTCCGGTGATAAGCGAACTGTCATTCTTGCGCATCAAATCATCCATCATGCCCAGGAAGCGCTGTTGGTTGATTTCGAGATCAGAAATGGCAGATTCCGGCCAGATGATGAGCTGTGATTTGCCCAATTCCGGCTGGCTGGCATTGAGGTAGATTTTCAGCGTATCCAGCAACTGACCTTCATCCCACTTGAGCGCCTGCGGGATATTGCCTTGTACCAGCGATACCTGCGTCGTTCTTTCCGGCAGCAACTGATACCACTGGATATAGCGCAGCGGGAAGGGCAGAGCAAAGAGCACCAGCGCCACGATGAAAGGACGCCAGCAGCGTGTCGCCGCCGCGAGGACCAGTAAACCGCTTACTGACATCAACAGGAAGGTAATGGCATCAACGCCTAATATCGGCGCCAGCCCTTTCAGTGGCCCGTCAATCTGGCTGTAGCCAAACTGTAGCCAGGGAAAGCCCGTCAGCACCCAGCCGCGCAAAAACTCACTCAGTTGCCAGATGACCGGCGCTGCTACCGCGACGCGCAGCCAGGTTGTTTTGGGCCACAACCGGGAAAGCACGCCTGCGAACAGCCCGGTATAGAGCGAAAGGTAGGCGGCAAGCAGAACGACCAGAAATACGTTTACCGGCCCGGGCATCCCACCGAATTGTGCGATGCTGACATAAACCCAGTGAATACCGGAGCCAAACAGACCGAGTCCCCAGAAATAACCTACCCAGGCGGCTTGCGCCGGACGTCGGTTAAGCGTGAGCGCTTGCAAACCCATCAGGGAAACAATTGCGGCAGGCCAGATATCATAAGGAGAAAAAGCCAGCGTTCCGCTGGCTCCGAAGAGTAGCGCCAGCAGCAAACGTACGCGCTGGCGTTCAAACAGTGGGGCAAATGCCATTTACATTACTCATCCAATTTCGGAACGGGGGAATCGTCCGGCATTCTTACATGAACCTGAATAATACGTCGACTGTCCGCCATGGCGACTTTAAATTGGTAACCATCAATATCAATGGATTCCCCACGCGCAGGCAGATGCCCGAAGGCCTGCATAACCAGACCACCAATAGTATCGACTTCGTCATCGCTAAAGTGGGTGCCGAAGGTTTCGTTGAAATCTTCGATAGACGCAAGGGCGCGCACGGTCCAGGTATGGCGGCTGAGCTGGCGGAAATCGATATCTTCTTCGTCGTCATATTCGTCTTCGATTTCGCCGACGATAAGTTCGAGAATATCTTCGATAGTGACAAGGCCCGAGACGCCGCCGAACTCGTCAATCACAATAGCCATGTGGTAACGCTGGGAGCGAAACTCTTTAAGCATCCGGTCAACCCGTTTGCTTTCCGGCACCACCACGGCCTGACGTAACACTTTTTCCATGCTGAAGGCTTCGGCATCGCTGCGCATAAACGGCAGCAAGTCTTTGGCCATCAAAATCCCTTCAATGTGATCCTTATCTTCGCTGATCACCGGAAAACGCGAGTGTGCAGACTCAATGATAACGTCGAGACATTCATCAAGGCTTTGGTTGCGTTTCAGGGTAATCATTTGCGAGCGGGGGATCATGATGTCGCGAACGCGCTGGTCGGCGATGTCCATTACCCCTTCGAGCATTTCGCGCGTATCCTGATCGATAAGCTCGTTCTGCCCGGAATCACGGATCAGCTCCAGTAACTCATCACGGTTTTTGGGTTCGCCGTGAAAAAGTTGGCTGAGTAAAAGGGAGAAGAATCCCTTCTTGTTGTTAATGTCGCTACTGTGTGAATTGTCGTCGCTCATGGCGTCGTTTGGGTTCTCATGTTAGTGGTTCTGTCGCCAGGACGCGCAAACTCAGCGCCTGGCAGCATTTTCTGTCAGCACGGCAATGGGTTGCCGCACAGACTACTCCTTCTCGGAAATGTACGGATCCTCATACCCCAGAGCAAGCATTATCTCTGTTTCGAGTCCTTCCATCTCTTCGGCTTCGTCATCTTCAATATGGTCGTAGCCCAGCAGATGCAGGCTACCGTGAATCACCATATGCGCCCAGTGCGCATCAAGTGGTTTATCCTGTTCTTTGGCTTCCTGCTCAACCACCTGGCGGCAAATGATCAGATCGCCCAGCAGCGGCATTTCGATGCCCGGCGGCGCTTCAAACGGGAAAGAGAGCACATTTGTCGGCTTGTCTTTCCCACGGTAAGTCAGGTTTAACTCATGACTTTCCGCCTCATCCACCAGACGGATGGTGACTTCCGCTTCTTCCTGGAATTGCGGAATGACCGCGTCCAGCCAGCGCTGAAACTGTGCTTCTTCCGGCAAACCGCCGGTCTCTTCACATGCCAGCTGTAAATCGAGGATCACCTGACTCATTTTTGCTCCTGCTCCTGGGCTTCGCGTTTGCGCTCGGCTGCCTGTTCCGCCCGGCGTTTTTGATCCGCCTCTTCCCAGGCTTCGTAAGCATTCACGATGCGTGCGACAACAGGATGACGGACAACGTCTTCGCTATGGAAAAAGTTAAAACTGATTTCTTCGACTTCCGCCAGTACTTCAATGGCGTGGCGCAAGCCGGATTTAACATTGCGTGGCAGGTCAATCTGCGTCACGTCACCGGTGATGACCGCTTTGGAGTTAAAGCCAATACGGGTCAGGAACATCTTCATCTGTTCGATGGTGGTGTTCTGGCTTTCATCAAGAATGATAAAAGCGTCATTCAGCGTGCGACCACGCATATAGGCCAGCGGCGCAACTTCAATGACATTACGCTCAATCAGCTTCTCAACTTTCTCAAAGCCGAGCATCTCGAACAGCGCGTCGTAGAGCGGTCGCAGATAGGGGTCCACTTTCTGGCTTAAATCACCCGGCAGGAAGCCCAGTTTTTCCCCGGCTTCCACGGCTGGACGGGTCAGCAGAATACGGCGAACGTCCTGACGTTCCAGCGCATCCACCGCCGCGGCAACCGCCAGATACGTTTTACCTGTACCCGCCGGCCCCACGCCAAAAGTGATGTCATGATCAAGAATATTGGCGATGTACTGCGCCTGATTTGGCGTACGGGGTTTAATCACGCCGCGTTTAGTTTTGATATTGACCGCTTTTCCATACTCCGGCACGCTCTCCGCGCTCTGTTCAAGCACGCGGGCTTCTTTGATAGCCAGATGGATCTGTTCCGGTTCGATATCCTGAGTTTGCCCACGCATGGGGGCCGTATCGACATAGAGGCTGAGCAAAATATCTGCAGCAGCGTTCACGCAAAGGGTACGTCCGGTGAGTTTGAAGTGATTATCGCGACGGTTAATCTCGATGCCCAGTCGCCGTTCCAACTGTTTGATATTGTCATCAAACGGTCCGCACAGGCTCAGCAGGCGAGCATTGTCAGCGGGTGTCAGGGTAATTTCACGGGTATCTATGTTCAAACTGTTCCTCTTATTCAGATAGTGCCGAATGGAGCCTGGCTAACACAGCCTGAGGCCGTCAGCCTTATAGAGAATTATTCACGCCATGGAATAAAGGCGCAAGCATTGCGATGGATATAAGGGCGGGAAGGGGAAATGCAAGGGCTGCTCAGTCATACTCAGCCGCAGATTCGTGGTTTTGCACGCGCTCCGGTCGCATCATCATCTCTGCGACCGGGCACTTGCCTGCTGTCTTTCTGCAACGTTGAGCAGCCAGAACCGTGAAGATTAAGGTTGGTAGAGACCAACGCCGATATCATTCTCTTTACGGGTACGGGCGATGACCGATTCTGGCGACTGCGCTATGCGCAGGCCCATTTCGTCTTCGGTACGCACCACTTTACCGCGCAGGGAATTTGTCCAGACGTCGGTGATTTCCACGTCAACGAATTTCCCAATCATCTCCGGTCTGCCTTCGAAGTTCACCACGCGGTTATTTTCGGTACGGCCTGACAGCTCCATGATGCTCTTACGGGACGTTCCTTCCACCAGGATGCGCTGAGTCGTGCCGATCATCCGGCGGCTCCAGGCCATTGCCTGCTGGTTGATACGTTCCTGCAGAATATACAGGCGCTGCTTTTTATCCTCTTCCGGTACGTCATCTACCATATCGGCCGCAGGCGTTCCCGGACGGGCGGAGAAAATAAAGCTGTAACTCATATCGAAATTCACATCGGCAATCAGCTTCATGGTCTGCTCGAAGTCCTGGGTCGTTTCGCCAGGGAAGCCAACAATAAAGTCAGAGCTGATCTGAATGTCCGGACGTGCGGCACGCAGTTTGCGGATGATCGCTTTGTATTCCAGCGCGGTATGGGTACGGCCCATCAGGTTCAGTACGCGGTCAGAACCACTTTGTACCGGCAGATGCAGGAAACTCACCAGCTCCGGCGTATCGCGGTAGACATCAATAATATCGTCGGTGAATTCGATCGGGTGGCTGGTGGTAAAACGAATACGGTCAATACCGTCAATCGCCGCCACCAGACGCAGCAGATCGGCGAAGGAACCGGTGCTTCCGTCGTAATTCTCACCGCGCCAGGCGTTGACGTTTTGGCCCAGCAGGTTAACTTCACGTACGCCTTGTGCCGCCAGTTGCGCGATTTCAAACAGGATATCGTCACACGGACGGCTCACCTCTTCGCCACGGGTGTAGGGCACGACACAGTAAGTGCAGTACTTATTGCAGCCTTCCATGATGGAGACAAAGGCGGTCGGACCTTCGGCTTTCGGTTCCGGCAGGCGGTCGAATTTTTCGATTTCCGGGAAGCTGATATCTACCACCGGGCTGCGATTGCCGCGCACGGAGTTGATCATTTCCGGCAGACGGTGCAGCGTTTGCGGTCCAAAAATAATGTCAACATAGTGGGCACGCTGGCGAATATGGTCGCCTTCCTGAGATGCGACGCAACCGCCGACACCAATGATCAGGTCTGGATTTTTTTCCTTTAATAATTTCCAGCGCCCCAACTGGTGGAAGACTTTCTCTTGCGCCTTCTCGCGGATTGAGCAGGTATTAAGCAGCAGCACATCTGCTTCTTCGGCCACTTCGGTGAGTTGATACCCGTGAGTGGCATCCAGCAGATCGGCCATCTTCGATGAATCGTACTCGTTCATCTGACAGCCCCAGGTTTTGATGTGGAGTTTTTTTGTCATCGACTTGCTCATGCTTTGTTTAATGGCCCAATGCAGGGCGCGTATTGTAATGCTTTGGTCGCGTGCTGACCAGTATGACGCTTGTCAGACTCAAGATGTAAAAAATCCGGTAAACTTAGGAGATTCTCGTTTAAGGATAATGGGCCATGATAAATCAATCTACTGAGGTCGCGGTTGTCGGCGGCGGAATGGTCGGCGGGGCGCTGGCGTTGGGTTTAGCGCAGCAGGGTTTTAGTGTCACGGTCATTGAACAACATGCGCCGCCTGCCTTTGACGCGACGGCACAACCGGATGTGCGTATTTCGGCGATTAGCGCCTCCTCCGTAACGCTGCTCCAGACGCTGGGCGTCTGGGATGCGGTTCAGGCGATGCGTTGTCACCCATGGGAGCGGCTGGAGACCTGGGAGTGGGAAAACGCGCATGTCGTCTTCGACGCGCGTGAGTTAAAACTGCCGTTGCTTGGCTATATGGTCGAAAACAATGTCTTGCAGCGCGCGCTGTGGGAAGCGCTGGAACGCCATCCACTGGTAACGCTGCGCGTACCTGCGGCGCTCAGTACGATGCGACAGAACGATGAGTATCACGAGCTGACATTTGAAGATGGCGAAACGCTTTCGGCGAAGCTGGTGATTGGTGCTGATGGGGGGAACTCCCGGGTGCGCCAGTGTGCCGGTATTGGCATTCACGCCTGGCAATATCAGCAATCCTGCATGCTGATCACCGTAGAGTGTGAGCGCGCGCCCGGTGAGAGTACCTGGCAGCACTTTACCCCCAACGGTCCGCATGCTTTCCTGCCGTTATTTGACTACTGGGCATCGCTGGTCTGGTACGACACACCTGCCCGTATTCGGCAGTTGCAATCGTTAAATATGGTGCAGTTACAGAAAGAGATCGCGGCACATTTTCCATCCCGCCTGGGGCATGTTATGCCCGTCGCTGCTGGAGCGTTCCCGCTCGCGCGCCGCCACGCACTGCAATATGTACGCCCAGGGCTCGCGCTGGTGGGGGATGCAGCGCATACCATCCATCCGCTGGCGGGGCAGGGGGTAAACCTCGGCTATCGCGATGTAGACTGCCTTTTAGACGTGCTGACAAGGGCGCGCAGCCACGGTGAAGACTGGGCAAGCCTTTCGGTGCTCAAACGCTATCAGACACGCCGTATGGCGGATAATTTTATTATGCAAAGTGGCATGGACTTGTTCCATGCCGGGTTCAGTAACGATCTGGGCCCGGTACGCGTGCTGCGTAATATCGGTTTGATGGCGGCGGAACGGGCTGGGGTACTCAAACGCCAGGCGTTGAAATATGCGTTAGGACTGTAAAGCTATCATTTGACCGTTATCAGAATACTAAGCCCTGGTTTGCCCTTAAAAGCGGCTTCATACCAGGGTGAGTCTGCTGATTGTAATCGCACCTCATACCGGCGGGTAAAAACGGTAACCAAAGAGGCTATCGTGGAATAAGCGGTTTTAACCAGGATGGCGAATATCAGGAAGATGACCAGCAATGTCCCCCCGGTGTAATCGTTGTAGGCACTGTCGAGATACAGAACGTAAAAAATCAGCGCATGCAGAATGAGCTTACAGATCAGTGAGCGTAAATAGAATCGGTGCAAAGCCTCAGGGCTCTTAAAGGCGATTTCTTCCAGGTTGTGGCGTGTCTCCTGTACCGGAATGCCAGGAAGATAAACAATCCACTCAGAAACGCGCGCTCTTAGCCTAAGCCTGTTGTTGCCGCTCAGGATGTGTATCCTCATACATAGCGCAACCGGGTAGCCTATGCCAAAAAGGAGAAGATAGACTGCCCCGGCACTCACACCCACAAAGACGGATGAGGAGATAAGCAGTGCCGTAAAAAATGTCAGAGGTTTGAGGAATGCATACCAGCAAAGTTGGTAGTTCATAGAACTGCGCCTTGATAAGTCTTTATTTGACAATAGCTTATCTGTTTTGGACTATGAATGAAGGCCGCAGGCAATTTTTCAGAATTGATAAAAGCCGTGGGGGAGAAAAGCAAAAAGCCCGCCGAAGCGAGCTTTTTGCTTTTTTATGTGGCTGGGGTACAAGGATTCGAACCTCGGATGGCGGAATCAGAATCCGCTGCCTTACCGCTTGGCGATACCCCAATAGGCGTGAAATTTTACGCGTTAACGATAAAACTTCAACCTTTGCGTCTACCCGAAAGCAAACGACTTTTTGAAATTGGCTGGGGTACGAGGATTCGAACCTCGGAATGGTGGAATCAGAATCCACTGCCTTACCGCTTGGCGATACCCCAACAATTTTTTACTCAGGTTAATGTTTTTATGAACATCAGCCTTTGAATATGGTGGCTACTACGGGAATCGAACCTGTGACCCCAGCATTATGAGTGCTGTGCTCTAACCAGCTGAGCTAAGTAGCCAAATTTTACTGCAAACCAGTCACCGACTGGCTGGGGTACCTGGATTCGAACCAGGGAATGCCGGTATCAAAAACCGGTGCCTTACCGCTTGGCGATACCCCAATACCGTCGCGGTGAACCGCAAACATCAAAAATATGGCTGGGGTACCTGGATTCGAACCAGGGAATGCCGGTATCAAAAACCGGTGCCTTACCGCTTGGCGATACCCCATCCGTGCAACGCTTATTGGTGAATGGTGCGGGAGGCGAGACTTGAACTCGCACACCTTGCGGCGCCAGAACCTAAATCTGGTGCGTCTACCAATTTCGCCACTCCCGCAAAAAAAGATGGTGGCTACTACGGGAATCGAACCTGTGACCCCAGCATTATGAGTGCTGTGCTCTAACCAGCTGAGCTAAGTAGCCATCTTTTTTTCGCGTTACCTTATCGGCGTTGCGGGGCGCATTATGCGTATTGGGCCTGACAGCGTCAATACCTTTTTCATCGAAAATTGCCGGAATGTGACTGTTTGGTTAGGTTGCGAACAGCGTGACGCATAATTCGGCAATTATTGGTTATTTATCGTTTTTGTATAGCAAAACATATGCAGAAATAAAAAAAAGGCCCCGCAGGGCCTTTGACGATAACAATCGCTTATTTGTAAGCGGACTGGTGTACGCCAACCGCACGACCTGATGGATCGTTCATGGATTTGAATGATTCATCCCACTCGATTGCTTTTGCAGAGGAGCAAGCCACAGACGGGCCGCCAGGAACACATTCAGCGGCGCTGGGTACCGGGAACAGCTCTTCAAAGATTTCACGGTACAGATACGCTTCTTTCGAGCTCGGCGTGTTGTACGGGAAACGGTAGCTGGCTGTCGCCAGTTGCTGATCGCTAACCTGCTGTGCCGCTACTTCTTTGAGTGTATCGATCCAACTGTAACCTACGCCGTCAGAGAACTGCTCTTTCTGACGCCATGCAACGCTCGCCGGCAGATAGGATTCGAAACATTCGCGCAGGACGTGTTTTTCCATTTTGCCGTTGCCGCACATTTTATCCTGCGGGTTGATGCGCATCGCTACATCGAGGAATTTCTTATCCAGGAACGGCACACGCGCTTCTACGCCCCAGGCGGACATCGCTTTGTTAGCACGCGCGCAGTCGAACATATGCAGCGCCTGCAGCTTACGTACGGTCTCTTCATGCAACTCTTTGGCATTCGGCGCTTTATGGAAATAGAGGTAGCCGCCGAACACTTCGTCAGAACCTTCGCCAGACAGTACCATCTTGATGCCCATCGCTTTGATTTTACGGGACATCAGATACATCGGCGTAGAGGCGCGAATGGTGGTCACATCGTAGGTTTCGATGTGATAAATCACGTCGCGAATCGCGTCCAGACCTTCCTGCACGGTAAAGTGGATTTCGTGGTGAACCGTACCCAGATGGTTTGCCACTTCCTGCGCAGCTTTCAGGTCCGGAGCCCCTTTCAGGCCCACAGCAAAGGAGTGCAACTGCGGCCACCAGGCCTCAGAGCGTTCCTGATCTTCCACACGGCGTGCGGCGAATTTTTTGGTAATAGCGGAAATGACAGAAGAGTCCAGACCGCCCGAGAGCAGAACGCCATACGGTACATCTGACATCAGGTGACTTTTCACAGATTCTTCAAGCGCCTGACGCAGTTCGTTTTTGTCAGTGACGTTATCTTTCACTGCGTCATAGTCGAACCAGTCACGCTGATAGTAAGAACGGATTTCACCGTCTTTGCTCCACAGGTAGCTACCCGCCGGGAACTCTTTGATGGTACGGCACACAGGGACCAGCGCTTTCATTTCGGAAGCAACATAAAAGTTACCGTGCTCATCATGGCCCATATACAGCGGGATAATGCCGATGTGGTCACGACCAATCAGATAAGCGTCTTTTTCGCTGTCATACAGGGCGAAAGCGAACATACCTTGCAGATCGTCGAGGAATTCTGGGCCTTTTTCCTGATACAGCGCGAGGATAACTTCACAGTCAGAACCGGTCTGGAACTGGTAGCGATCGCCATATTCCGCACGCAGAGCCTGGTGGTTGTAGATTTCGCCGTTAACGGCCAGCGCATGTGTTTTTTTCTCGTTGTACAGCGGCTGGGCACCTGCATTGACGTCAACAATTGACAGACGCTCATGGGCAAGAATCGCTTTATCGCTGGCATAAACGCCAGACCAGTCCGGGCCGCGGTGGCGCATCAGGCGGGATAATTCGAGCGCTTTTTTACGCAGCTCAACCGCGTCGGTTTTAATATCCAGTACGCCAAAAATAGAACACATAGACTTCTCCGTTACTTTAAGGCAATGCAGTGTTGTGTGAGTGCAGACGCCGCGTCATCGCGTTGTCTTATTGCTTGTTTAAGAAAATGCCGCAAAGGTGTGACGCGCGCAAGCGTTTTACAGCCTGGAAAGTAAAAAGCGCAATGGCGATTGCCGAATGCTGAAAAAAGAACATGAATTGAGCTGAGCTATTGATGAATTCTCAATTTTCAGCGCATTTTATTAAACGGTCTGTTTTTTATTGGTGCGGAAAATGAAAAACCACGTCCGGGGACGTGGTTTCGTTTAAAAAATGTCGATTTCAGCAACCGAAGGGTAAATCCATGAAGGACGGAACGGCATGCTGTCGATATCATCCAGCGTTGATACGCCAGAGAGTACCAGGATAGTCTCCAGACCCGCCTGGAAGCCCGCAAGAATGTCGGTACGCAAATTGTCGCCGACAATCACCGTCTGCTCTGAATGCGCCTGCATAGTATTGAGCGCGGCGCGGATAATCCACGGACTCGGCTTGCCGACGTAGAAAGGCTCGCGGCCGGAGATTTTTTCAATACCGGCGCACAGCGCGCCGCAGCCAGGGTAGTAACCGCGTCCGTGGGTGTCCGGGTTGGTGGCAATAAAGCGCGCACCGTTGGCGACGAAAAAGGCCGCCTTATGCATCATTTCCCAGTTGTAGGAACGCGTTTCGCCCACGATAACGAAATCCGGGTTGATATCCGTAATGGTAAACCCGGCTTTATAGAGTTCGTGAATCAATGCGCCTTCACCGACTACGTAAGCTTTTTTCCCTTCCTGACGTTTAAGGAAGTCAGCCGTCGCCATCGCAGAGGTATAAAAGACACTGGCTGGTGCATCTATACCGGCAGAGGCAAAGCGGTTAGCCAAATCCTGCCCCGTCTGGGAAGGATAGTTGGTGAGCAGCACCAGCGGCATCCCTTTTTCCAGGATTCGATGAATAAACTCCGCTGCGCCCGGCACGGCGACATTATCGTGCATCAACACGCCGTCAATATCACAGATTACGTTCTGAATGGTCATGGACTACCCGGTAAAAAAAGAGAAGCAATAACTATAACCGTCATACTTCAACTTGCCTATGCGTTGGTGACGTTTGCGCGGCCCGGTCACTTATCTCAGTAAGTTCCTGAGCACTTATGCGCTTGCCGCCTTTATGCAATTCGAGTTATTGAGGATATCTAAACCCTGTCAGCTTTCCAGCAAGCGTTGCAGCAGCATGCCGTTGAGCATGGCGCGTTTCACCAGGGCAAAAGCGCCTATCGCCGAGCGATGGTCAAGGGTGGATCGCACCACCGGAAGATTTTTACGGAATGCTTTGAGCGACTGGGTGTTAATGCAACCTTCAATAGCAGGCAGCAACACTTTCTCCGCTTCAACAATCTCCCCGGCGATGACCACTTTTTGCGGATTGAAGAGGTTAATGGCAATGGCGATGGTTTTACCCAGATGGCGACCGACGTACTCAATCACTTCACACGCCAGCGCGTCGCCTTTATTTGCGGCCTTACAGATATTTTTTATCGTGCAGTCATCCAGCGTTACGCGGCTTTGGTAGCCCTGTTCCAGCAGATGCCTTACGCGTTGTTCAATGGCGGCATTGGCGGCGATGGTTTCCAGACAGCCAAAGTTACCGCAATGACATCGCTCGCCGAGGGGTTCTACCTGGATGTGACCAATTTCACCTACATTACCGTTGCGACCGATAAAAATGCGCCCGTTAGAGATGATTCCTGCCCCGGTTCCGCGATGAACACGCACCAGAATGGAATCCTCACAGTCCTGACTTGCCCCAAAATAGTGCTCTGCAAGGGCCAGACTGCGGATATCGTGACCGACGAAACAGGTTAATTTGAAACGTTTTTCCAGGGCGTCCACCAGCCCCCAGTTCTCAACCTGAATATGCGGCATATAGCGAATGACGCCGCTTTCCGGGTCGACAAGGCCTGGTAAAATGACCGAGATGGCGATCAGTTCGCGGATCTTACGCTGATTGCTTTCGATAAAGGCGCTGATGGTGTTCAGCAACGCGTGTTCCAGCGTTTCCTGCGTCCGCTCCGGCAGAGGATAATGCTCTTCCGCCAGCACTTTGCTGCTCAGATCATAAAGGGTGAGGGTAGTATCGGACCGTCCAAGACGCACACCAATAGCCTGAAAATTACGGGTTTCGGTAATGATAGAGATAGCGCGGCGGCCCCCGGTGGAGGCCTGCTGATCAACCTCTTTGATCAGGCCGCGTTCAATAAGCTGACGCGTGATTTTTGTCACGCTGGCGGGCGCAAGCTGGCTCTGCTCGGCAATTTGAATACGCGAAATAGGGCCAAGTTGATCAATCAGGCGGTAAACCGCCGCACTGTTAAGTTGTTTAACGAGATCAACGTTACCAATCTGAGCTTGTCCGCCTGCTGTCATACCTTTTATTTACTCGATGACGACCTCGTTACCATTAACGATAGTCTTGATTATTTTATAATCGTGCGTGAAGGCGGTCAGGTTCGCAACCTTACCCGGGGCAATGCTGCCGAGCTGCCCGTCGACGCCTATCGCGCGAGCCGGGTACAAGGTTGCCATGCGCAGTACTTCATCCAGCGCAACACCCACATGCTCGACCAGGTTCCGAACCCCTTCAATCATTGTCAGGGAGGAGCCGCTCAGCGTACCGCTTTCATCCACACACAGTCCATTACGGTAGTATATTGTTTTACCAGCAAAAATGAACTGGTCAATATCTGCCCCTGCAGGCGCCGTTGCATCTGTAACTAAACAGAGTTTGTCGCCTTTCAGGCGTTTCGCATTACGGACATTAACGTAATCGACATGCAGCCCATCTGCAATGATCCCGCAATAAACATCGGCATCATCCAGTACCGCGCCCGCAAGACCCGGTTCACGTCCGGTGATGTACGGCATCGCATTGTATAGATGCGTCGCAAACGTGATGCCTGCGCGGAAACCCGCTTTTGCTTCTTTTAATGTCGCGTTCGAGTGGCCTGCTGACACTACAATACCGGCCGCAGCCAGCTTGCTGATAACCTCAGTACCGGCCATTTCCGGCGCCAGCGTCACTTTGGTGATGACGTCAGCATTGGCGCAGAGATAATCCACCAGTTCGGCATCCGGTTTGCGGACAAATTTCGGGTTATGGGTGCCTTTTTTTACGATATTGAGCCACGGCCCTTCGAGGTGCAAGCCAAGCGCCTGATGTGCATGTTTCGCCAGATAATCACGCATCACCTGAATGCCTTGTTTCATCAGGTCATCGCTGGTGGTGATAAGCGTCGGCAGAAAACTTGTGCAGCCTGATTTTTCATTGGCGCGCTGCATGATTTCCAGCGTTTCAATGCTGACGGCTTCGGGGGTGTCGTTGAACTGCACACCACCGCAACCATTCAGTTGTACATCAATAAAACCGGGGGCCAGCGTTGCGCCATTGAGATCACGCTGCTCGATAGTGGGCGGCAGCTCAGCCAAAGGGCAGAGACGATCAATCAGGCCATCGGCGACAATCAGCGCGTGGTCATCCAAAATTTCATGGCCGGTGAAAATCCGGCAATGGGTTAAAGCATACATAACGACCCCCGGTTAACAAATGGGTGTCGTCCCGCTGGGTTTGCGGAACGAGACACAATTACAGACCTTTAATATTTTCCGCTTCTAATTCATTGAAATATTTCAATGTTTTAACTTTCAGTTCCATCGTAGACGGCTCGTCACACACCATCACTGCTTTCGGGTGCAGTTGCAGGCAGCTAATGGTCCACATATGGTTCACGTTACCTTCTACGGCCGCCTGTAGAGCCTGCGCTTTCTGGCTTCCCAGCACCAGAATCATCACTTCTTCTGCATCCAGCAGCGTACCTACGCCCACGGTCAGTGCGTATTTCGGCACCTGATTAACGTCGCCGTCGAAGAAACGGGAATTGGCCACGCGGGTGTCATGGGTCAGCGTTTTAATACGGGTACGAGAAGCCAGCGAAGATGCGGGCTCGTTGAAGGCGATGTGACCATCGTTGCCAACGCCGCCCATAAACAGGTGAATTTTGCCATAGGAACGGATTTTTTCTTCGTATTGGCGGCATTCTGCGTCAATATCCGGCGCATTGCCATCCAGGAGGTTAATATTTTCCGCCGGAATATCAACGTGATCGAAAAAGTTACGGTGCATAAAGCTGTGATAGCTTTCCGGGTGCTCCTTCGGCAGGCCGACATATTCGTCCATATTGAACGTGACAACATGTTTAAAACTAACCTGGCCCGCTTTGTGCATTTCAACTAATGCTTTGTAGGCGGTAAGAGGCGTGCCACCGGTTGGCAGGCCAAGCAGGAACGGACGATCCGCTGTAGGTTTAAATGCATTGATGCGATTGACGATATGGCGGGCCGCCCATTTACCGACTTGTTCAGCTGTTGCCAGAGGAATCAGTCTCATTATTCACCTCTAAGTTGATTAAAGTTAGCGGATTGCGTTCCAGTGCAGTGTAAAGCGTAACTCAGTTTCGCTCCCTATGGGGGCAATCCGTCTTGATTTTTTGAATGATAAAATAAGTTTTGCTGGTTAGCCAGCAAAGAGGAGGTCAAATAACGATATTTGGTGATTAAAATCACAAAAAAGGTGCTTTTAATTTGCGAGACGAATTAATTTTCAACACACTCTCAATGTAATGAAAAATGGCCGTGTTTTCAGGGTTAGTCAGACAATAAAAAGACTGTTTCTAAGGGCTCCGGTGGGGTTCAAAGGGGGAATAACGTGAATCTTTTAGGTTACTTGCAAAAGGTTGGCCGCGCGCTCATGGTGCCGGTCGCCACGCTGCCTGCCGCAGCGATTCTGATGGGGGTCGGTTACTGGATCGACCCGGTAGGCTGGGGTGGATCTAACGCGCTGGCGGCGTTCTTCATTCAATCTGGTTCTGCCATTATCGATAACATGGGCGTGCTATTCGCCGTGGGTGTTGCTTATGGTATGTCCAAAGACAAAGACGGTGCTGCTGCACTGGCCGGCTTTGTGGGTTTCCTTGTATTGACGACGCTGTGCTCGCCAGCCGCTGTCGCTATGATCCAGAAAATCCCAGCCGATCAAGTTCCTGCCGCGTTTGGCAAGATCAAAAACCAGTTCGTTGGGATCATGGTCGGTATCATTGCCGCGGAACTGTATAACCGCTTTAGCAGCGTCGAGCTGCCGAAAGCGCTCTCCTTCTTTAGCGGCCGTCGTCTGGTGCCGATCCTGACTTCTTTTGTCATGATCGCTGTCGCGTTCATCATGATGTTTATCTGGCCGGTAGTCTTCAGTGGTCTGGTTGGCTTCGGTGAGCATATCCAGAAACTGGGCTCTGTCGGTGCGGGCATCTACGCCTTCTTCAACCGTCTGTTGATTCCGGTGGGGCTGCACCATGCGCTGAACTCCGTATTCTGGTTTGATGTTGCCGGTATTAACGATATTCCTAACTTCCTGGGCGCCGCGCAGTCTATTGAAGCGGGC
Organism: Citrobacter sp. UYEF32; assembly: GCF_040546205.1. Classification (NCBI taxonomy): domain Bacteria; kingdom Pseudomonadati; phylum Pseudomonadota; class Gammaproteobacteria; order Enterobacterales; family Enterobacteriaceae; genus Citrobacter; species Citrobacter sp. UYEF32. The sequence goes on from NZ_JBEPNI010000003.1 coordinate 603,606, forward strand.
AAAGCGGTTGTTGGGGTTACGGGGCGTTACCAGGCGGGCTTCTTCCCGATCATGATGTTTGGTCTGCCAGGTGCCGCGCTGGCGATTTACCACTGCGCGCGTCCGGAAAATAAAGCCAAAGTCCTTGGTATTATGATGGCAGGCGCCTTTGCTGCCTTCTTTACTGGTATCACTGAACCGCTGGAATTCTCCTTCATGTTCGTGGCACCGGTGCTGTACTTCATTCACGCTGTGCTGACCGGGGTTTCTGTCTTTATCGCCGCGACTATGCAGTGGATTGCCGGCTTCGGCTTTAGCGCCGGTCTGGTGGATATGGTGCTCTCGTCCCGTAACCCGCTGGCCGTACACTGGTACATGCTGATTCTGCAAGGCCTGGTGTTCTTTGTTATCTACTACGTGGTGTTCCGTTTCACTATCCTCAAATTCAACCTGTTGACCCCGGGTCGTGAACTGGCGGTTGCTGGTGACGAAGCAGATGGCCAGGATGTGAATGTCAGCACGGCTTCCGAGCAGGATGTGACCGGTCTGGCGCGTCAGTATATTGCCGCTGTCGGGGGTTCCGCGAACCTGACCGGTATCGATGCCTGCATCACACGTCTGCGTCTGAGCGTGAAAGACTCTTCCCTGGTCAACGAAGCGCTGGCTAAACGTCTGGGTGCGAGCGGGGTTATTCGTTTGAATAAAACCGGCGTACAGGTGATTGTGGGTTTTGCGGCCGAAAAAATTGCTAATGCGATGAAAACGGCGGGCGACGTTCCGGCGGCAGGCGCAGCGGCTCCGGCAGCCGCCAGCGCGCCTAAACCGCAGGCAGTGCCGAACGTTAGCGCGGCGGTGATTGCGGAACTGGTCTCTCCGGTGACCGGGCAGGTCGTTTCTCTGGATGAAGTGCCGGATGAAGCGTTTGCCAGCAAAGCCGTTGGCGATGGCGTAGCGGTAAAACCGACAGAGAAAACGGTTGTTGCACCTGCAGCGGGTACCATCGTGAAAATCTTCAATACCAACCACGCGTTCTGCCTGGAAACTGAAAAAGGCGCGGAAATCGTTGTTCATATGGGCATCGACACCGTTGCGCTGGGTGGCCAGGGCTTCACGCGTCTGGTCGAAGAGGGGGCAACCGTTACGGCAGGTCAGCCAATCCTGGAAATGGATCTGGAATATCTGAACGCCAATGCCCGTTCTATGATTAGCCCGGTGGTATGTAGCAATATTGATGATTTCTCTGGTCTGGTTATCAAAGCACAAGGTTCCGTTGTGGCAGGGCAAACGCCGCTGTACGACATCAAGGGCTAATGATGTAATCTGAACCAGAAATAGCCATAAGCGGCAGGGGATCTTCCTCTGCCGCTTTTTTTTGCATGAATTAAAGTATTCCGTTTTGTATCTATTTTCCGTAACTAAAGGTTGTCTCTGAGGGCGGCTTATAAGATCATGTGCCGTTATATGTTGTTTACGCCTTGAGGAATCTACGATGAGTGAGGCTGAAGCCCGCCCGACTAACTTTATTCGTCAGATCATTGATGAAGATCTGGCTACTGGAAAGCACTCTACTATTTGCACCCGTTTTCCGCCTGAGCCGAATGGCTATCTGCATATCGGTCATGCGAAATCCATCTGCCTGAACTTTGGTATCGCGCAAGATTATCAAGGGCAATGCAATCTGCGTTTTGATGACACCAACCCGGTAAAAGAAGATATCGAGTACGTTGAGTCCATCAAGAATGACGTGCAGTGGTTAGGTTTCCACTGGTCAGGCGATGTGCGCTATTCCTCTGATTATTTCGATCAACTGCACAACTATGCCGTAGAGTTAATCAGCAAAGGTCTGGCCTATGTTGATGAACTGTCCGCTGATGAAATCCGTGAATATCGCGGCACGCTGACAGCGCCAGGTAAAAATAGCCCGTATCGCGATCGTACGGTTGAAGAGAACCTCGCTCTGTTTGAAAAAATGCGCGCGGGTGGTTTCGAAGAAGGCAAGGCGTGCCTGCGTGCGAAGATTGATATGGCGTCGCCGTTCATCGTGATGCGCGATCCGGTGCTGTACCGTATTAAATTTGCTGAACACCATCAGACGGGCAACAAGTGGTGCATCTACCCGATGTATGACTTTACCCACTGCATCAGTGATGCGCTGGAGGGGATCACTCACTCTCTGTGTACGCTGGAGTTCCAGGATAACCGTCGTCTGTATGACTGGGTGCTGGACAACATCACCATTCCGGTTCACCCGCGTCAGTACGAGTTCTCCCGACTGAACCTGGAATACACCGTCATGTCCAAGCGTAAGCTGAACCTGCTGGTGACTGACAAGCATGTTGAAGGCTGGGACGACCCGCGTATGCCGACCATCTCTGGTCTGCGTCGTCGTGGTTACACATCCGCCTCCATCCGTGAGTTCTGTAAACGTATTGGTATCACCAAACAGGATAACACCATTGAGATGGCGTCACTGGAGTCCTGCATCCGTGAAGATCTCAATGAAAACGCACCGCGCGCGATGGCTGTTATCGATCCGGTTAAGCTGGTTATCGAGAACTATCCGCAGGGCGCCAGTGAAATGGTTTCGATGCCTAACCATCCAAACAAACCGGAAATGGGCAGCCGTGATGTCCCATTCAGCGGTGAAATCTGGATCGATCGTGCCGATTTCCGTGAGGAAGCCAACAAGCAGTACAAACGACTGGTGCTGGGCAAAGAAGTCCGCCTGCGTAACGCGTATGTGATTAAAGCGGAACGTGTTGAGAAAGACGCGGAAGGTAATATCACCACGATTTTCTGTACCTTTGATGCCGATACGCTGAGCAAAGACCCGGCAGATGGCCGTAAAGTGAAGGGCGTTATTCACTGGGTTAGCGCGGCACACGCACTGCCGGTTGAAATTCGTCTGTATGACCGCCTGTTCAGCGTGCCAAATCCGGGTGCAGCGGAAGACTTCCTGACAGTCATGAACCCGGAATCGCTGGTCATTAAGCAGGGCTTTGCTGAGCCGAGCCTTAAGACCGCTGAGGTAGCGAAAGCGTATCAGTTTGAGCGTGAAGGTTACTTCTGCCTCGACAGCCGCCATGCTACGGCGGACAAACTGGTCTTCAATCGCACTGTGGGTCTTCGCGATACCTGGGCGAAAATCGGCGAGTAATCCCGTCTTGCCAGGATGCTAAAAACGCTGCCTCGTGCAGCGTTTTTTATTTCTCGACTGAAAATAAGTTACTGCACACCTTCTTTTTTTCTAAAATATTGTTTTAATTTTATCCAATCCTCTTTTCAGTTATTTATCGATAACGCAGACTCTGTCGCTCTGAAAGCCTTGCTGTGCAAGCTGTCAGCCGATAAGGAACAAATCTGTGTGGTGCGTCATAATCCCCGTATTCCCTTCCTGCAAATGCTTGATAATTCGCGTCGCGAAAAATATGCTTACAAACGACAGAGATAGAAACATTTTCTATAACTGTCAGTAATATTTCATTTTTTTAATTTATTGCTGTTTGCCTTTGCGCAGCACTTTTTATTTTTTCGTCAAAGAGGAACACTCATGAACGCGTTTAACGCTAAACGTAAGGCGTTAGCGTTGGCTATTGCCTGCGCCACCGCATTACCTGGTTTAACTTTCACCCCTTCCGCCAGCGCCACTGGTTTTGTTGATGATGCCACGCTCACCGGCGGGATTTACTACTGGCAGCGCCAGCGCGACCGTAAAGATGTCACCGATGGCGATAAATACAAAACTAACTTGTCGCACTCCACCTGGAATACCAATCTCGATTTCCAGTCAGGTTATGCTGCCGATATGTTCGGTATTGATGTTGCGGTCTTTGCGGCGATTGAGATGGCTGAATCCTCTGAAAGCGCGCACCCGAATGAAATCGCATTTTCCAATAGCCACAAGGTGTATGACGAAGACTGGTCCGGCGATCGCAGCGGGGCAAGCCTCTATAAAGCCGCCGCGAAATTTAAATATGGCCCGGTGTGGGCGAGGGCAGGGTACATCCAGCCGACGGGGCAAACGCTGCTGGCCTCAAACTGGAGCTTTATGCCGGGCACCTATCAGGGGGCGGAAGCCGGTGCAAAACTGGATTTCGATGATCGCGGCGCGCTGAGCTTCTCATACATGTGGGCCAATGAATACAAAGCGCCGTGGTATAACGAAACGGATAATTTCTACCAGAACGATGGCGTGAGCAAAATTGATTATGTCCACTCTCTGGGCGCATCGTACGACTTTAAAAACGATCTGATCCTCGAAGCCGCGTTTGGCCAGGCACAGGGCTATGTTGATCAATATTTTGCCAAAGCCAGCTATAAGTTTGACGTCGCGGGTAACCCGCTTTCCACCAGTTATCAGTTCTATGGCTCGCGCGACAAGGCCGATAACAACACCATTAATGATATTTATGACGGTACCGCGTGGCTACAGGCGCTCACTTTTGGCTATACGGTCGGTCCGGTGGATTTACGCCTGGAAGGGACCTGGGTCAAAGCGGATGGCCGCCAGGGCTATTTCAACTCACGTATGACGCCGCGGTATGGATCTTCCAACGGTCGCCTGGATATCTGGTGGGATAACCGCTCCGACTTTAACGCCCATAATGAGAAATCCGTCTTTGCTGGCGCTATGTATGACCTGAAAGGCTGGAATCTGCCGGGTTGGGCGGTCGGTGCATCGTATGTATATGGCTGGGATGCCAAACCGTCCAATGTCTCCTCTGGCGATAAATATTACGATGCGGGAAATTCCATTAAAGAGTCGGCGTACAGCCTTGACCTGCTTTATACGGTGCAGGAAGGGATGGCAAAAGGCACCTTATTCAAGCTGCATTTCACCCAATATGATAACCATTCCAATATCCCGAGTTGGGGCGGTGGATATAACAACATCTTCCAGGACGAACGTGACGTGAAGTTTATCGTCATTGCGCCCCTGAATATTTTCTAATGCGAGGGAATGCCATGATGACGAAACCTATATTGCTTGCCCTGATGACGCTGGGGCTTGCCGCCTGTGTGCAACAGCCGCAGGCACCAAAGGAAGATGCGCGATTAAAAGAGGCTTATAGCGCCTGTATTACTACGGCAGAAGGTTCTCCGGAGAAAACGGCGGCGTGCAGAAGTGTGCTGGATGTCCTGCGCAAAGAGAAAGCGCACCAGCAATTTGCGCAGGAGGAGAGCGTGCGCACCCTGGATTATCAGCAGTGCCTTGAAGCGACGCATACCGGAAACGGGCAGGCGGTACAATCTCGCTGTGACCAGATCTGGCAGGAGATACGCCACCATAACACAGTGAATTAACCGTCTGAAAAGGCCCGCTTCGGCGGGCTTTGTCGTGTGGTGAAAGCAGAAAATAAAAAAGCCAACCCGGAGGTTGGCTTTATAACGATGCGGGTAATTATTTATCAGCCGCTTCGTGCGCGTTTTCGTCAGTACGGCAGTCACCTTCAGCGCAGTGGCCATACAGGTAGAGACTGTGGTTCGTCAGACGAATACCATGCTTAGATGCGATTTCACGCTGACGCGCTTCAATAGAGTCATCGCTGAACTCGATCACTTTGCCGCAATCCAGGCAAATTAAGTGGTCGTGGTGATGCTGCTGCGTCAGTTCAAAGACGGATTTACCGCCTTCAAAATTATGGCGGGTCACAATCCCGGCATCGTCGAACTGGTTAAGTACACGGTACACCGTGGCCAGCCCAATCTCTTCGCCCATGTCGATCAGGCGCTTATATAGATCTTCCGCACTGACATGATGGTTCTCCGGCTCCTGAAGCACTTCCAGGATTTTTAACCGAGGAAGCGTGACTTTCAGGCCGGCCTTCTTTAATGCGGTATTGTTGTCAGTCATGCGGAATCTGTCCTGTTGCTAAACGATTCACTTCCCGTTGGGAAGCTACAAGGAATGCACCTGGGATAATGCGTCTCATTATAGAACTGCCATGCCTGAATGAAAACTGCAAGTCCTCAAGTAAAGTAAGCTTATAAAACGTGGTAGCGTCTACAAAGTCCTTTGGGCTACCCGTTTTAATCAGGGGCCATTGTACAGCGCTGGAGAAAAAAGTTAAAAAATTGTAGCAATTATTTCCATCGCTTTTATCTATTAATCCGGCGCAACCAGCAGGTTGCGCCAAACATCATCAGGCATTGAGGATGTCGTTCAGATGAAGTTCTTCGGAAATCTGTTTTACCCATTTGTCGACGCGGCCAGCGGTCAGTTCAGGCTGACGGTCTTCGTCAATGGCAAGGCCAACGAAATGGTTGTCGTCTACCAGACCTTTTGACGCTTCAAAATGGTAACCTTCGGTCGGCCAGTGGCCTACAATAGTGGCGCCACGCGGTTCAATGATGTCGCGAATGGTGCCCAGCGCGTCACAGAAGTACTCTGCATAGTCTTCCTGATCGCCACAGCCAAACAGAGCGACCAGTTTGCCGTTAAAATCGATATCTTCCAGCGTCGGGAAAAAGTCATCCCAGTCACACTGTGCTTCACCATAATACCAGGTTGGAATGCCAAGCAGCAGGATGTCGTAACCTTCCAGATCCTCTTTGCTGCTTTTAGCAATGTCATGCACATCGGCAACATCTTTACCAAGTTGAGCCTGGATCATCTTTGCGATGTTTTCGGTATTACCGGTATCGCTGCCGAAAAAAATGCCTGTGATTGCCATGAGTAAAATAACCTCTTGAAACTTAATGATATGGTGGTGGCGATTGGCCCACGGATAAGGGCAATCATAGCAGATCAGAGAAGCACGCGGAAACTGCAATCACGCAAGACTGCACTCTGTGCAACATGAAAGTGAATTTTTGCGATAATTCAGAGGATTTCCTGGTCGTTCAGCGCGTTAAGCTGAGCCAGTAACATCTCTTCAATCAGTTCGCTCCGGCTCATTTCCCGCGCATCCGCCAGCGCGTTTAGCGCGTCGACAGCCTCGGCGTTGAGTTTTAATTCGACGCGTTTAAGCCCACGAACCTTGTCGCGTTTAAGCTGATTGCGCTTATTGATGCGCAATTGCTCGTCGCGAGAGAGCGGATTGGTTTTAGGACGTCCCGGGCGACGTTCATTCGCGAACAGATCTAATGTCGTGCGGTCCGTTTGTTCTTTAGCCATGATTTAAGAATACTACGGGAAGTACAAGCAATCGGGTCATAGCCCGGGCTGATTAGCGCGCCATCATACATCAGCGATGCGGACACGCCAACGACCGGGCGCTTTCAGGCAACCGGTCGCCGGGTTTTTAATCAGTTTGTCTTTTCAGCGAGATAACGGCGGATGGCGCGCAGAACCGCTTCTGGCTTTTCTGCATGTACCCAGTGCCCGGCACCGGCAATGACATGCGCGCCTGCCTGCGGGAACTGTTGCAGCAGTTCGTCACGATACTGTTCGGTAACATAGGGCGAGTTGCCGCCAGGGATAAAGAGAGCAGGGTGGTTCCAGGCTGGCACAGTTTCCCAGCCCACTATATGGGGGTACTGATCCCACAACGCGGGCACATTGAAGCGCCACTTGCCATCGACAAACGACTTAAGCAGAAACTGTATCACCCCTTCTTCATTTATATGCTCACGCATAACGGCGGCGGCCTGCTGGCGCGTCGTGACGCCGGCGTCGGTCACCGCATTGATGGCGGCAAAGATCTCATCGTGACGGCGTACATGGTAATTGACCGGGGCAATATCGATAGCGACGAGCTTGTCGATGCGTTCAGGCGCCAGTGCGGTAAAGGCCATCACCGCTTTCCCCCCCATGGAGTGACCAACGAAAGTCGCGCGCTCAATACCGTGGGCATCAAGGGTATCCAGTAAGTCCTGTGCCATCGCCGGATAATTCATCTCCGGTGAGCGTTCGGAAAGGCCATGATTACGCATATCAACCTGAATAATATCATGGTCATTGACGAGGTCGCGGGCAAGCACGCCAAGGTTGTCCAGGCTACCAAATAAACCGTGAACCAGCACGATGGGGGAATTGTTGTGCGATTGTTGTGCAGATTGCGCTCGGGTATTCAATTTCATGGCAAAGTTCTTTTTTTCGCTCTTTCGGATTAAGGTATTATGTTGAACATTCTGCCGTCCGGCTGCAAGGTTTTGACACACTCTGACTTTGCCGCCATCCTGGTTTGACGCTATCCGCAGTTGGGATTTGACTTTATAATCTCAATAACTTGTATTCAGAATAGACACTGCACTGGATTAAGATGAAAACGATCGAAGTTGATGATGAGCTCTACAGTTATATTGCCAGCCATACAAAGCACATTGGCGAGAGCGCATCCGACATTTTACGGCGCATGTTGAAGTTTTCCGCCGCTTCGCAGCCAGCTGCCGCTGTTCAACTCGCGAAAGAAACCCCTGCACCTGTTACGGTTGAAGAAGTGAAACCGGCTAATACGGCAAAAGATAAAGTCCGCGCGGTGCGTGAACTGCTGCTCTCTGACGAGTATGCAGAGCAGAAAAAGGCCGTTAATCGCTTTATGCTGGTGCTGTCTACACTTTACTCATTAGATAAAAAAGCTTTTGCAGAATCCACTGAGTCTCTGCATGGGCGCACCCGCGTATACTTCGCGGCGGATGAACATACCCTGTTGCAAAACGGCAATCAGACGAAGCCAAAACAGGTGCCTGATACCCCGTACTGGGTTATCACTAACACGAATACGGGTCGTAAATGCAGCATGGTGGAGCACATCATGCAATCAATGCAATTCCCGGCGGAATTGATTGAAAAGGTTTGCGGCACAATTTAATCCTTGCATAAAAAGGACCAGGCAATGGCTAACCACGAACGTGCGGGGCAACCTGCGCAACAGAGCGATTTGATTAACGTCGCCCAGCTTACTGCGCAGTACTATGTGCTGAAACCAGAAATCGGCAATGCTGAGCACGCGGTAAAATTTGGTACGTCAGGTCACCGCGGCAGCGCGGGGCGTCACAGTTTTAACGAACAACACATTCTGGCAATTGCTCAGGCTATCGCCGAAGAGCGCGCCAAAAACGGTATTACCGGTCCATGCTATGTCGGTAAAGACACGCACGCTCTGTCTGAACCTGCCTTTATCTCTGTACTGGAAGTGCTGGCGGCGAACGGCGTTGATGTGATTGTGCAGGAAAACAATGGCTTCACGCCGACCCCTGCGGTGTCCAACGCTATTCTGGTGCACAATAAAAAAGGTGGCGCGCAGGCTGACGGTATCGTCATTACCCCGTCACATAACCCACCGGAAGATGGCGGTATCAAATACAATCCGCCAAACGGTGGCCCGGCTGATACCAACGTGACCAAAGTGGTTGAAGATCGCGCGAACGCGCTGCTGGCTGATGGCCTGAAAGGTGTGAAACGCATTACGCTGGATGCCGCACTGGCATCCGGTCACGTGAAAGAGCAGGATCTGGTGCAGCCGTTTATCGAAGGGCTGGCCGATATCGTCGATATGGCGGCTATCCAAAAAGCGGGCCTGAAACTGGGCGTTGATCCTCTGGGCGGTTCCGGTATCGAATACTGGAAACGTATTGCGGCGTTCTACAAGCTTGACCTGACTATCGTTAACGATCAGGTTGATCAAACCTTCCGCTTTATGCACCTCGATAAAGACGGCGTGATCCGCATGGACTGCTCCTCTGAGTGTGCTATGGCCGGTTTGCTGGCGCTGCGTGACAAGTTCGACCTGGCCTTTGCCAACGACCCTGACTATGACCGTCACGGTATCGTGACGCCAGCCGGGCTGATGAATCCGAACCACTACCTGGCGGTCGCGATTAATTACCTGTTCCAGCATCGTCCGCAGTGGGGCAAAGATGTCGCCGTGGGTAAAACCCTGGTCTCTTCTGCCATGATTGACCGCGTGGTGAATGACCTGGGTCGTAAGCTGGTGGAAGTGCCGGTCGGCTTTAAATGGTTTGTTGACGGTCTGTTTGACGGCAGTTTCGGCTTCGGCGGCGAAGAGAGCGCAGGGGCCTCCTTCCTGCGTTTCGACGGCACGCCGTGGTCTACCGATAAAGACGGTATCATCATGTGCCTGCTGGCGGCGGAAATCACCGCGGTTACGGGTAAAAACCCGCAGCAACATTACGATGAGCTGGCCGCACGTTTCGGCGCGCCGAGCTACAACCGTCTGGGTGCCAGCGCAACCTCCGCACAGAAAGCGGCATTGTCCAAACTCTCTCCGGAAATGGTCAGTGCCAGCACGCTGGCGGGGGATCCCATCACCGCACGTCTGACGGCAGCACCGGGTAACGGCGCGTCTATCGGTGGTCTGAAAGTGATGACTGACAACGGCTGGTTTGCTGCCCGTCCGTCAGGTACAGAAGACGCCTACAAAATTTACTGCGAAAGCTTCCTCGGTGAAGAACACCGTAAGCTGATTGAGAAAGAAGCGGTAGAAATTGTCAGTGAAGTGCTGAAAAACGCGTAATCCTCATCAGGCCCTGTTCAGGGCCTGATTCTTTTCTACAGCATAAATCGATAGCCAATGCCGGTTTCTGTCAATAAATGGCGGGGACGTGCAGGATCGGCTTCCAGCTTCTGACGAAGATGGCCCATATAGATGCGTAAATAGTGACTATGCTCAACGGCGTTTGGTCCCCAGACCTGGCTTAACAACTGGCGTTGGGTCAACACCTTACCGTGGTTATTGAGTAACACGGCCAGCAGACGAAACTCGATAGGAGTAAGATGCAGCTCTTCACCCGCCCGCATAATACGGCGGTTGGCGAGATCAACCTGAATATCTGAAAAGCTCACCAGGGGATCGTTTTGTTGCATACCCGCATTGCGGCGCAGCGCTACGCGCAGGCGCGCCTGCAATTCCCCGATACCAAAGGGTTTACTCAGATAATCGTCAGCCCCGGCATCCAGCGCGGCAATCTTGTCGCTCTCTTCGGTTCGCGCGGATAGCACGATAACCGGAATCTGGCTCCACTGACGCAGATCGCGGATGAAATCAATGCCATCACCGTCCGGCAGGCCTAAATCGAGGATCACAAGGTCCGGTTTGCGCGTTGCGGCTTCGATAAGGCCGCGTTGCAGTGTTTCGGCTTCCCAGGCGCGCAACCCCTCGGCTTCCAGCGCAGCACGCAGAAAACGACGTATGGCCTGTTCATCTTCAACGATGAGAACGTTAATCACAAATCCTCGGCTAATTCATCCAGTTGCGGTGGCGGTTCCAGCGGCAGTGTAACATAAAAACTGGCGCCGCCTTCCGGGCGGTTGGCGGCAGAAATCGTCCCGCCATGCACCTCGACAATCGCCTCGCAGATGGCCAGCCCTAAGCCCACGCCGGGAATTGCCGACTCTTTGCTGCCGCGTGCAAATTTAGCAAAAATCGCCTCTTCCTGCCCGGCGGGAATACCCGGCCCGTTATCCCACACTTCAAGTGTCAGCCGCGAATCATCATGTCGGGCATCGATACCGATATTCGCATTATGCCCGGCGTATTTAACGGCATTTTCCAGCAAATTAATCAGTACGCGTTCAAACAACGGCCCATCGACGTGTACCAGCATCAGCGGGTCGGGGAGGTTCAGCGCAATATGGCGCTCGCCGAGACCGGGTTCGAGGGTTTTCAGCGCGCTTCCCACCACTTCTTCCAGCGTCAGCCACTCTTTTTTAAGATTAAAACCGCCGGACTGAATGCGCGCCATATCCAGCAGATTATTCACAAGCCGGGTGGTATTGAGCACATGCTGACGAATTTCGCTGGCCTGAGGCGCGTGTTTTGACCCTTCGCTGGCAAGGTCCAGGGTCAGGATTTCAGCCTGGCCAAACAGCACGGTAAGCGGCGTGCGCAGATCGTGAGAGAGTGCCGCCAGCAAGGAGTTGCGTATGCTTTCCCGTTCACTGGCAAGGCGTGCCTGCTCTTCGCTGGTGGCGAGCGCCTGGCGCTCCAGCGCGCTGGCGACCAGCAAGGTAAAGGTTTCCAGCAGGCGCTGCTGTTCGGGGATCATCAGCAAGCGCAAGTTTGCCGGTTCCACAATCAGTAAACCGTGTGTTTTCTGTGCGCTTTTTAATGGCAAAATCTGATAGGGCACGCCGGGGAGGGTGTCGGTACCGGCACCCGCTGGCTGCCCCTTATCAAAACTCCAGCGAGCGATAGCATCATCCCACGGGCTGATGCCCTGTGTCTGGGTAACGGCGACCAGTTTTCCCGAATGATCGGGCAGCAAGACCTGGCTGCGGGCATCAAATGTTGAGCGAATAAACGCCTCGCTGGTTGTGGCGATATCGGCTTCACTGCGCCCGGTAGCCAGCGCCTTCGACATCTCATACAGATGGCGCGTACGCTGTTCACGGTAGCGGGCGACGCGCGCCTGATAGCGCACACCGGCGGTGAGGTTGCCGATCACCAGGCCAACCGTCAGCATCACGCCAAACGTCAGCAGATATTGCACATCGGAAACGGCCAGCGTACCGCGCGGTGCAATAAAAAAGAGATCAAAGCTGACGACATTGATCACTGTGGCAAATGCTGACGGCCAGCGGCCATACAGCAGCGCGACCACCACCACGCCAAGCAGATAGACCATCACGAGGTTAGCGGCATCAAAGGCTATCAGCCACTGCATCGCAATCAGTGTAATGGCAGCGCACAGAGCCACGGCCACCAGACAGCCTTTTAACTGGACGCGCCATTTTTCCATAAATGGACGGCTGTCGCCGGGACGGGATGGCAGCGTGACGGGGGCGTCATCCGGCGCAATGATCACCAGATCGAGATCCGGCGCGCGGCGCGCCAGCCGGTCCGCAAAGGATTCAGCGCCAAACCAGCGTCGTTTATTGCGTCTGCCGATAAGGATTTTGCCGAGGTTATGCTCACGCGCGTAGCGCAAAATGGCTTTATCTTCTGCCGGGTCGGAGAGGGTTGCGGTTTCAGCGCCCAGTTCCTGCGCGAGGTGCAATGAGGCGAGGATCGCCCGACGCTGTTGCTCGGGTAGACGGTGCAGGGCAGGGGTTTCCACATACACCGCGTGCCAGACACTGCCCAGTTTTGCTGCCAGACGGGCAGCGGTGCGGATAAGTTTTTCGTTACCAGAACCGTGGCCGACGCAAAGCAGGATCGCGTCGCGCGTATGCCAGACTTTTTCATCCCCAAGACGGTCGCGCCAGGCGCGCATCTGGTCGTCAACGCGGTCGGCTGTACGGCGCAGGGCCAGTTCACGCAAGGCGATGAGGTTGCCTTTGCGAAAGAAATGCTCGATAGCGCGTTCGGCCTGACCACCAATATAGACTTTGCCTTCGTGCAGGCGCTGGCGTAAATCGTCTGGCGGAAGGTCGACCAGCACAATTTCGTCCGCAGCGTCAAAGAAGGGGTCGGGTACTGTTTCGCGCACCTGTACGCCGGTGACGCCACTGACCACATCATTCAGACTTTCCAGATGTTGCACATTCACGGTGGTCAGCACATCGATGCCCGCTTCCAGCAGTTCTTCCACATCCTGCCAGCGTTTCGGGTGACGGGAGCCAGGCGCGTTGCTGTGCGCCAGCTCGTCCATCAGTATCAATGCCGGACGCCGCGCAAGGGCGGCGTCAAGGTCAAACTCCTGAATCAGGCGAGCGCGATGGGCAATACGCCTTGGCGGCAGCACCGCCAGCCCATTGAGCAGGGCGGCGGTCTCCTTGCGCCCGTGGGTTTCCACCACGCCCACCAGAATATCCAGCCCCTGTGCCCGTAGCCGCTGTGCTTCCTGCAACATGGCAAACGTCTTCCCTACGCCAGCACAGGCACCGAAGAAGATTTTCAGTTTGCCACGATGATCCGTCGCCGCATGTTCCAGCAGTCTGTCGGGGTCCGGGCGCAAAGGCTCGTCTGTCATGACTTATTTATCCTTGAGCGCATCCAGCGCCAGATTCAGTTCAACGATATTCACCACCGGCTGGCCAATAAAATCGAAAAGCGGGTGAGTGGTGTTTTGTTCTACTAACCGGGCAACGGTCTGTGCGGGCAGATTGCGTGCCTGGGCAACACGCGGGATTTGCCATTCCACAGCCTGCGGCGTCAGATTGTTGTCCAGACCGCTGGCCGATGTTGTTATCAGTTCCACCGGCACACGGACGTCAGCCTGTGGGTTTTCCTGACGCAACTGGGCAACGCGCGCAGCCACTTCTTTATCCAGCTCCGGGTTACTGGCCGCCAGATTACTCCCACCGGACGCCATCGGATTATAAGGCGCATCGGCGGTGGCGGAAGGGCGGCCATGAAAATATCCCGCTGCGGTGAAATTCTGCCCAATCAGGCGCGAGCCGCGAACCCCATTGTCTCCCTCACGAATAAGCGAACCGTTGGCCTGTGTCTGAAATAACCACTGCCCCAGCGCCGTAGTAACCAGCGGGTAAAGCCCGCCGGTAATCAACGTCAGTACAATTAAGAGTACAAATGCCGGACGAATCAAAGCCATTTTTTTATCCCTCTTACACCAGGCTGAACAGGGTCAGCAACAGGTCAATAATCTTGATGCCGATAAACGGCACCACCAGTCCGCCCAACCCATAAACCCACAGATTGCGGCGCAGCATGGCGGAGGCGGTCAACGGCTTGTAGCTCACCCCCTTCAACGCCAGCGGGATCAAAAAGACAATGATCAGGGCATTGAAAATAACCGCACTCAGAATGGCCGATGCCGGGGAGTGAAGGTGCATCACATTCAGCGCATTGAGCTGCGGGTAGGTGGCGGCAAAGGCTGCGGGGATGATGGCAAAATATTTCGCCACGTCGTTGGCGATGCTGAATGTGGTCAACGAACCACGGGTCATCAGCATCTGCTTGCCGATATGCACCACCTCAATCAGCTTGGTGGGGTTAGAGTCCAGATCCACCATGTTGCCGGCCTCTTTCGCGGCCTGGGTCCCGGAGTTCATAGCAACCGCAACATCCGCCTGCGCCAGTGCCGGGGCGTCGTTAGTGCCATCCCCGGTCATCGCCACCAGACGGCCTTCTGACTGATACTGGCGAATCAGCGCCAGTTTTGCTTCCGGGGTTGCTTCGGCCAGGAAATCATCCACCCCGGCTTCGGCGGCGATAGCGGCGGCAGTAAGACGGTTATCCCCGGTGATCATGACCGTCTTGATGCCCATTTTCCGCAGTTGGGCGAAACGCTCTTTGATGCCGCCTTTGACGATATCCTTGAGTGAAATCACCCCCAGGACACGAGCCCCTTCCGCCACCACCAGCGGTGTGGCACCGAGACGCGCCACCTGTTCCACACGCTGCTCGACATCGGCCGGGAACTGACCGTTGTTAGCCTCAATGTGACGACGAATGGCATCCACTGAACCTTTGCGGATCATGCGCCCTTGCACGTTAATGCCACTCATACGGGTCTGCGCGGTAAAGGGGACAAACGTCGCCTGCAGACTTTGTACATCTCGTTCACGCAGGTTAAAGCGCTGCTTTGCCAGTATCACAATGCTGCGGCCTTCCGGCGTTTCATCCGCCAGCGAAGAGAGTTGTGCAGCATCGGCCAGGGTTTTTTCATCCACACCGTTTGCAGGCAGGAACTCGGAGGCCTGGCGGTTACCGAGTGTGATGGTGCCGGTTTTATCCAGCAGCAGTACGTCGACATCACCTGCGGCTTCTACGGCGCGCCCGCTGGTGGCAATCACATTGGCGCCGAGCATACGGCTCATCCCGGCGACGCCGATGGCCGACAGCAAACCGCCGATGGTGGTCGGGATCAGGCAGACCAGCAGGGCCACAAGAACGGTGACGCTGACCGGCGTGCCGCCGTAGACCGAGAATGGCCACAGGGTGGCGGTTGCCAGCAGGAAGACAATGGTCAGTGCCACCAGCAGAATGGTCAGCGCGATCTCATTGGGCGTCTTACGGCGCTGGGCGCCTTCCACCATGGCAATCATCCGGTCAAGGAAGGTTTCGCCGGGGTTTACGCTACACTGAATCACCAGCCAGTCGGAGAGAATGCGCGTACCGCCCGTCACCGAGGCGAAATCGCCGCCGGACTCGCGGATAACCGGCGCGGACTCCCCGGTAATGGCGCTTTCATCCACCGACGCGCCGCCCTCAATGACTTCCCCGTCGCAGGGAATAATATCGCCCGCTTCCACCAGCACCACGTCACCTTTACGCAAATCAGCGGCGGGAATGTGGTCGATTTGCGCATCATGCTGCGGTGCGCGTAATTTGCGGGCGAAGGCCGTTTTCTTCACTCCTTTCAGGCTGTTGGCCTGCGCTTTACTGCGACCTTCCGCCAGCGCTTCTGCGAAGTTGGCGAACAGTACGGTAAACCACAGCCACAGACTGACCGCGCCGGTAAACCAGGCGCTGCCGTCGAGATACCCGCTCGCCATCGCAATCGCCAGCAGCGTAGTCAGCACGCTGCCAATCCAGACGATAAACATAACCGGATTGCGCCACTGGATATGCGGGCTCAGTTTGGTAATGGAATCAATCAGCGCCTGACGCACCAGCGTCGGTTCGAGCAGGGCCATTTGTTTGCGACTCATGACAAATACTCCGCAAATCAGCGTAAAGAGAGGTATTCCGCCACCGGACCCAGGGCCAGTGCAGGAATAAAGGTCAGGGCACCAACCAGCAGTACGGTACCGATCAGCAGGCCGATAAACAGCGCGCCGTGCGTCGGAAGCGTCCCGGTACTGGCGGGCTGGATTTTCTTGTTGACCAGTGACCCGGCAATTGCCATGACCGGCACAATGATGCCGAAGCGACCAATGAACATGCAGAACGCCAGCAGGCAGTTCCAGAACGGCGTATTCGCGCTCAGGCCAGCAAAGGCACTGCCGTTGTTATTCGCAGCAGAGGAGACGGCATACAGCACTTCGCTAAAACCGTGGATACCCGGGTTGAGCATGCCGCTGCGTCCCGCCTCGGTCATCATTGCCAGCGCGGTGCCAATCAACACAAGGGCAGGGGTGACGAGGATCGCCAGCGCGGTCATTTTCATTTCGCGCACATCGATCTTTTTGCCGAGGTATTCCGGGGTACGGCCAATCATCAGCCCGGCAATAAACACCGCCAGCAATACAAACAACAACATGCCGTACAAGCCGGAGCCCACGCCGCCAAATACCACCTCGCCGATTTGCATCAGCCACATGGGAACCATCCCGCCCAGCGCGGTAAAGGAGTCATGCATGGCGTTAACGGCACCGCAGGAGGCGGATGTGGTGATGACCGCAAAAAGGCTACTGGCAAGAATGCCGAAGCGGCTCTCTTTCCCTTCCATATTGATGGCGCTGTCACCGCCTAATGTCAGGAAGTGCGGATTACCCTGCCATTCGGCCCACATGACCACGGCAACGCAAATGACGAAGATTATCGACATCGCCCACAAAATGGCGTGTCCCTGGCGGCGATCGCTGACAGCATCACCAAAGGCGAAGCACAGCGCCGCCGGGATTAAAAAGATTGCCAGCATCTGCAGGAAGTTGGTTAACGCCGTAGGGTTTTCAAACGGGTGCGAGGAGTTGGCATTAAAGAAGCCGCCGCCGTTGGTTCCCAGCATTTTAATGGCTTCCTGCGAGGCAACAGGCCCCATCGGTAATAGCTGTTTTGCCCCTTCAATGGAGGTAAATGGCTGATAGGGCAGGACGTTTTGCAGAGCGCCTTGTTGAATAAAGATCAGCGCAAGGACCAACGACAGTGGCAGCAGCACCCACAGGGTAATGCGGGTTAAATCGACCCAGGCATTTCCGAGCGTCGTCACGCTATGGCGAGAAAATGCGCGGATCAGGGCGAAAATGACCGCAATACCGGTAGCGGCGGAGAGGAAGTTTTGTACCGTGAGCCCCACCATCTGGCTGAAATAACTCAGAGTGGTTTCACCCGAATAGGATTGCCAGTTGGTGTTGGTCACGAAGCTCACGGCGGTGTTCAGCGCCAGATGCCATGACAAGCCAGGGAACTGTTGCGGGTTAAAAGGCAGGATGCCCTGCAACATCAGCATGACGAACAACAGTACCAGCCCGAAAATGTTGAGCCACAATATCGCCATCAGATACTGGAACCAGCCCATTTCGCGGGAATCAATCCCCATCATCCGCCATAGCCCGGTTTCCAGAGTGGATACGCCAGGAAGGGAAGCGCCGACGATCATCTTCGCCAGTAACGTCCCGAGCGGGCGAGCAAGAATAAACAGGACCAGTAAAAAGCTGGCAATCAGTAAAAACGCCTGGGCTGCCATCAGAAAGCCTCCGCGTTAATCAGGGCATAGACCAGATAGCCCAACAACAGGAAAACCAGCACGATGCCGGTTACGACGCCTGCACTCACAATCCACCTCCAGGTGTTTTAGGGATTGCAGTGAGGGTAGGATTTTGCGTGCAAAGATTTCGCAAAAATCAGCCGGGCGGGTGTAAAAAAAATATAAAAATGAATAAAACCATATTTTAACTAATGGTTAGTATTAATTTAACTTTTATGTAACTTAATTACGGCGTGAATGTAAATAACGCCAGAAATGGCAAAAAAAAGTGGTCGGATGAGTAGTAAAATTACAAACAAAACGGTACTATTTTAACCAGATTCAGATGCGCCCCACAGGATCCGTCAAGGATCTCTGTCATGGGGGAACATTTTTCCGGTGAATGTTACCGGCCAACAAAGGGGAGAGAATTATGACCGTATATAAAACATTTCCAGTTCATATCGTCCTGATGCGTCGCATTTTCGCCGTGCTGGCTGGTGTACTGGCATTGCCGGTAATGATGTTCTGGAAAGATCGCGCACGTTTTTACAGCTATCTGCATCGCGTCTGGGCTAAAACCAGCGATAAACCGGTTTGGATGGCTCAGGCCGAAAAAGTGACCTGCGATTTTTATTGATCAATTGATTACACTCAGCAATAAAAAAACCGCTACGTTTTTGACGTAGCGGTTTTTTTTTACCTTTACAGGAGCCGCAACCCATCGGTAAAAGTCGTGAATCCTGTGCAGGGCGATGCATGTTCATTCTTCAGATTATGTGCGTCATCCTGCTGGCGCGTTACATTCACCCGCTACACTTAACCCTCGCTGTTATTTTGAGGCGTAAGCTCTGCTTGCACTCGCAACCTTCCTTTAACACACTATCGACATTTTCTGACGGATATCTGTTACCTGGAGAGTTATGACCACCCATCTGGTCTGGTTTCGCGCGGATTTGCGCGTACATGATAATTATGCCCTCGCTGCCGCCTGCAGTCATCGCGACGCCAGTGTCAAAGCCCTGTTTATTGCCACGCCGGGACAGTGGAAAAAACATGCGATGGCCCCACGGCAGGCTGCATTTCTCGCCACTCACCTCAACGCGCTCCAGCAGGCACTGGCGGAGAGAGGCATTCCGTTAATTTACCGGGAAGTAGACGATTTTGCCGCCAGTGTTGATACTGTGGCGGCGGTGTGCGCTGAAGAAAAGGTCAGCCATCTTTTCTATAACTACCAGTACGAAGTGAACGAACGCCAGCGTGACGCGGCGGTGGAAAAGGCGCTTGTCGATGTCGCCTGCCAGGGATTTGATGACAGCGTAATGCTGGCGCCAGGCAGCGTTGTGACCGGCAATCATGAAATGTACAAAGTCTTTACACCCTATAAAAACGCCTTTTTGCGGCGGCTGAAAGATGAGCTACCCGCATGCGTTGGCGCACCAGATGTACGGACGGGGGGCGCATTAGACGGGCCGCTTGCGACATTGACGTTCGATTATCCGCAAGAAGAATTTGATTCAACCCTGTTTGCGGTGGATGAAAAAACGGCAATTCAACGCCTGCGCGCTTTTTGCCAGCAGCACGCCGCCGCTTACGAGCAACAGCGGGATTTTCCTGCAATTGAAGGCACCAGCCGCCTTTCTGCCTGCCTGGCGTTAGGGGTTCTTTCGCCGCGACAATGTTTGCATCGTCTGCTGGCCGAGCAGCCCGATGCCTTGAACGGCGGCGCTGGATCCGTATGGTTAAACGAGCTGATCTGGCGGGAGTTTTATCGCCATTTGATGACTTATCATCCTGATTTATGTAAGCATCGTCCTTTCATTTCTTGGACGGAAAAGGTGCAATGGAAAGACCATCCTGAGCAGCTTCGCGCCTGGGAGGAGGGGAGAACGGGTTATCCGATTGTGGATGCGGCCATGCGCCAGTTGAAGAGCACTGGCTGGATGCATAACCGCTTGCGGATGATCGTTGCCAGCTTTCTGGTCAAAGATCTCTTGCTCGACTGGCGTTTGGGCGAGCGTTATTTTATGACGCAACTTGTCGATGGTGACCTGGCTGCGAATAACGGCGGCTGGCAGTGGGCGGCGTCGACAGGGACAGATGCCGCACCCTATTTCCGTATTTTTAACCCTACGACTCAGGGGGAACGGTTTGATAGCGATGGCGAATTTATTCGGCGGTGGATCCCTGAACTTGCTGCTGTGCCGGGTAAGGCTATTCACGACCCCTGGACATGGGCGGATAAAAGAGGCATTTCTCTGAATTATCCGCGCCCGATAGTGGAACACAAACAGGCACGGGCTGCGACGCTTGCGGCCTATGAAGCCGCCCGTAAACCGTAAAGAGAGTGACGATGAAAAATACCGAACTGGAAAAACTGATCAACGAAAAACTCAACAGTGCGGCGTTCAGCGATTACGGTCCGAATGGCCTACAGGTTGAGGGACGCGAAACCGTCAAAAAAATCATCACCGGTGTAACGGCAAGCCAGGCATTGCTTGATGAAGCGGTACGCCAGGAAGCCGACGCGGTGATTGTGCACCATGGTTATTTCTGGAAAAACGAACCGGCGATCATTCGTGGCATGAAGCGCAATCGCCTGAAAACGCTGCTGGCGAATGATATCAACCTCTACGGCTGGCATCTGCCGTTGGATGCGCACCCGGAGCTGGGCAATAACGTCCAGTTGGCCTCGCTGCTGGGGATCACGGTGATGGGCACCGTTGACGGTGATGCGCTGCTGCCGTGGGGCGAACTGGCAATGCCGGTACCGGGGCTGGAACTGGCATCCTGGATTGAAGCGCGCCTTGGGCGCAGGCCACTGTGGAGCGGTGATACCGGGCCCGAGCTGATTAAGCGCGTCGCCTGGTGCACCGGCGGTGGTCAAGGCTTTATCGATAACGCTGCCCGTTTTGGCGTTGACGCGTTTATTACCGGAGAAGTCTCTGAGCAAAC
Organism: Citrobacter sp. UYEF32; assembly: GCF_040546205.1. NCBI lineage: Bacteria > Pseudomonadati > Pseudomonadota > Gammaproteobacteria > Enterobacterales > Enterobacteriaceae > Citrobacter > Citrobacter sp. UYEF32. The sequence continues at coordinate 624,696 of NZ_JBEPNI010000003.1, forward strand.
CATTCACTCGGCGCGTGAGCAGAACCTGCATTTTTACGCAGCAGGTCATCATGCCACCGAGCGCGGCGGTATTCGTGCACTGAGCGAATGGCTGACGGAGAATACCGATCTGGACGTGACATTTATTGATATTCCGAATCCGGCATAAGGAGCGGGACAGTGCAGAGAGCACGTTGTTATCTGTTAGGTGAAACGGCGGTGGTGCTGGAGCTGGAGCCTCCCGTCACATTGGCGACGCAAAAACGTATCTGGCGCTTAACGCAGCGTCTGGCGGATGTGCCCGATGTGGTTGAAGCTATTCCTGGAATGAATAACATCACCGTGGTATTGCGCGATCCGCAAACCCTGGCGCTGGATGCCATTGAGCGTTTACAGCGCTGGTGGGAAGAGAGCGAAGCGCTGGAACCTGAATCGCGCATAATCGATATCCCGGTCATTTATGGCGGCGAAGCCGGGCCGGATCTGCCTGATGTGGCGCGCCATACCGGGCTGACGCAGAAACAGGTCGTTGAGTTGCACTCTTCCATTGATTATGTGGTGTGGTTTTTAGGATTCCAGCCGGGCTTCCCATATCTGGGCGGTCTGCCCGAAAACCTCGCCACGCCGCGTCGCGCCGAACCTCGCGTGCGCGTGCCTGTCGGATCTGTTGCCATTGGCGGGGCGCAAACGGGGATCTATCCGCTCGAAACACCGGGCGGCTGGAACCTGATTGGCCGCACCGAACTGCCGCTGTTTAACCCGTCGCTTTCAGAACCTGTATTGCTTCGCCCCGGTGACACACTGCGGTTTATCCCGCGTAAGGAGGGCATATGCTGAAAATTCTTCGTGCGGGTATCTACACCACAATCCAGGCAGGTAAACGTGTGGGGCTGCGGCAATCCGGCGTCAGCTATTGTGGCGCGCTGGATGGCCCGGCGCTGCACATCGCCAACGCGCTGGTCGGTAACGAGGGCGATGCCCCAGGCCTTGAGATAACGCTCGGTCAGTGTGAAGTGCAGTTTAACGAAGCGACGTGGTTTGCGCTGACGGGCGCGGGTTGTGAAGCCAAACTCGACGGCAAAGCTGTCTGGACGGGCTGGCGCTACCCGGTCCAGGCTGGGCAAAAGCTGGTACTGAAACGACCGCAGCACGGCATGCGCAGTTATCTGGCCGTTGCCGGTGGACTGAACGTGCCGGAAGTCCTGGGCTCCTGCAGTACGGATTTAAAAACCGGGCTAGGTGGGCTGGAAGGCCGCTTACTGCGTGATGGCGACGAAATCCCGTTGCGGGCTGTTACGCAGAACTTTAAGGGGCCACAAGGGGTGAAGCAGTTGCTTTGGGGCAACCGCATTCGCGCACTGCCAGGGCCGGAGTATCGGGAGTTTGATCAGCACTCGCAGGAGGCCTTCTGGCGCGTGCCATGGCATCTCGACCCGCAAAGTAACCGTATGGGATACCGTTTGCAGGGCCATAAGTTAATACGTGCCACCGATCGCGAGCTGGTGTCGCACGGGCTTTTACCCGGCGTGGTACAGGTGCCGCCGAATGGGCAACCCATCGTGTTAATGAATGATGCTCAGACAACGGGCGGTTACCCGCGGATCGCCTGCATTATCGAGGCCGACATGTACCATCTGGCGCAGATCCCTCTTGGGCATCCTATCCATTTTGTTCCCTGTACGCTGGAAGAGGCGCTGGCGGCGCGCCAGGATCAGCAACGTTACCTGGAACAACTGTCGTGGCGGCTGCGTAATGAAAATTGATTTAAACGCCGATCTGGGGGAAGGGTGCGCCAATGATGCCGCGCTCCTGAAACTGGTCTCCTCAGCCAATATCGCCTGTGGCTTTCATGCGGGCGATGCGCAAACCATGCGCGAATGTGTGCAGGAGGCGTTGAAAAATGGCGTGGCGGTGGGGGCACACCCGAGCTTTCCTGACCGGGAGAATTTTGGCCGCACGGCGATGCAATTACCCCCACAGACCGTCTACGCGCAGACGCTTTACCAGTGCGGCGCGCTGGCGGCGATTGTGCGTGCCGAAGGGGGACGCATGGTTCATGTCAAACCGCACGGCATGCTGTATAACCAGGCCGCCGTCGATCCCATGCTGGCGGAAGCTATCGCCCGCGCGGTGCGCGACTGTGACCCGGCGTTGATTCTGGTCGGTCTTGCGGGCAGTGAGCTTATTCGCGCCGCAAAACACCTTCAACTTACCACGCGCGAGGAAGTGTTTGCCGATCGCGGTTATCAGGACGATGGCACGCTGGTGCCACGTTCACAGCCGGGGGCACTGATTACCGATGACGAGGCCGCGCTGACGCAAACGCTGCGGATGGTCTTATCCGGTAATGTTAAAAGCATCAACGGGCGTGATGTTGCGCTGCGTGCGCAAACCGTCTGCCTGCATGGCGACGGTGAACATGCGCTGGCATTTGCCCGTCGCCTGCGTGAAGCATTCGATCGGTCTGGTATTGTCGTGAGCGCAGAAAATTAAAAGGATGTTGTAATGCCAGAAGGTCCTGAAATTCGCCGTGCAGCAGACAGTCTTGAAGCGGCCATCAAAGGTAAACCGCTCACGGATGTCTGGTTTGCCTTTCCCCATCTTCACTCTTTCGCGCCGACACTGGTTGGCGAGTGCGTTGAACGCATTGAAACCCGGGGTAAAGCGTTGCTGACCCACTTTTCCAATGGCATGACGATGTACAGCCACAACCAGTTGTACGGCGTCTGGCGGGTGGTTGAAGTGGGAGAGGTGACAGAAACCAACCGCGTGCTGCGTGTACGGCTGGCGGCGAAAGACAAAGCCATTTTGCTCTATAGCGCCTCTGACATCGAGATACTGACCGCCGACGAACTGGCTGTTCATCCTTTTTTACAGCGCGTAGGACCGGATGTGCTGGATATGTCACTGACCGTCGAACAGGTCAAATCGCGGTTATTATCTCCCCGGTTTTGTCGTCGCCAGTTTTCCGGTTTGCTGCTTGATCAGGCGTTTCTCGCCGGACTGGGGAACTACTTGCGCGTGGAAATCCTGTGGCATGCCGCCCTTGCGCCGCAGCATAAAGCGATTGATCTCAATGAGGCCCAGCTCGACACGCTGGCCCAGGCGCTTCTCGACATTCCGCGCCTTTCCTACCAGACGCGCGGCAGGGTGGATGAAAACCACCATCACGGGGCGCTATTTCGCTTTAACGTTTTTCACCGGGCCGGGCAGGTCTGCGAGCGCTGCGGGGGGATAATCGAAAAATCGACCCTCTCTTCGCGTCCGTTTTATGGGTGTCCGGGGTGTCAGAAGTAATTCTGCTTAGCCGGGCCACTGGTTTTGGCGTTAATTCTTTGCCGCCAGACGGCAGCCAATAAAAAACCCGCCGCAGCGGGTTTTTTACTATCAGCAGCTTAGTGCTTTTCGAGATCGGTTTTGAAATCGCGTTTTTCATAACCGGTGTACAACTGACGCGGACGGGCAATTTTAATGCCGTCGTCGTGCATTTCGTTCCAGTGTGCAATCCAGCCCACGGTACGCGCCATCGCGAAGATAACGGTAAACATGGAAGACGGAATGCCCATCGCTTTAAGGATGATACCGGAGTAGAAGTCCACGTTCGGGTACAGCTTACGCTCGATGAAGTACGGGTCGTTGAGCGCGATATGCTCAAGTTCCATTGCCACTTCCAGCAGATCGTCTTTGGTACCCAGCTCACGCAATACTTCATGGCAGGTTTCACGCATAACGGTCGCGCGCGGGTCATAGTTCTTGTAGACACGGTGACCGAAGCCCATCAGACGGAACGAATCGTTCTTATCTTTGGCGCGACGCAGGAATTCCGGAATGTGTTTAACGGTGCTGATCTCTTCGAGCATTTTCAGCGCGGCTTCGTTCGCGCCGCCGTGCGCCGGCCCCCACAGGGAAGCAATACCCGCGGCGATACAGGCAAACGGGTTCGCACCCGAGGAGCCTGCGGTACGGACGGTGGAAGTCGAGGCGTTCTGCTCATGGTCAGCGTGCAGGATCAGGATGCGGTCCATTGCACGTTCCAGCACCGGGTTCACTTCATAGCTTTCGCACGGAGTGGCGAACATCATATGCAGGAAGTTACCAGCGTAGGAGAGGTCGTTACGCGGATAAACGAAAGGCTGACCGATAGAATATTTGTAACACATCGCTGCCACAGTCGGCATTTTGGACAGCAGGCGGAAGGCTGCAATCTCACGGTGACGCGGATTGTTCACATCCAGAGAGTCATGGTAGAACGCCGCCAGCGCGCCAGTCACGCCGCACAGAACCGCCATCGGATGAGAGTCACGACGGAAGCCATGGAACAGACGGGTAATCTGCTCGTGAATCATTGTGTGGCGAGTGACGGTGAGTTTGAACTCATCGTATTGCTCCTGCGTCGGTTTTTCGCCGTACAGCAGGATATAGCAGACTTCGAGATAGTTGGAATCGGTGGCCAGTTGGTCTATCGGGAAACCACGATGCAACAGGATACCTTCGTCGCCATCAATGAAGGTGATTTTGGATTCGCATGATGCGGTAGAGGTGAAACCTGGGTCAAAAGTGAATACACCTTTTGAACCGAGACTACGGATATCAATAACATCCTGACCGAGCGTGCCCTTTAGCACATCCAGTTCAATAGCAGCGTCACCATTATAGGTGATGTTTGCTTTTTTATCAGCCATTTACGGTCTCCTTAGCGCCTTATTGCTTAAGACTACCTGTTACCGGATTTGCATTCAAACTGCCTTTTAACGCTACCAGATTATTATTTGGCTCGCTGCTCTGATGAGAGGAAAAACCAGGGTACAGAGCGATGGGCGCTAGCAGGTACACATTGAAAGTACAGTCAAAACAGCAACAAATCAGGTTCTTAGCAGTCGGATTTTGTCAAACCTGCTATCACTAATAACTGTCCTGATTAATTCGGTCAACTTCATCACACTGTTGCATAACTTATTTGCAGGTGAAAGATAGACCCCATAACTTTTGCGAATTATATCTCTCTTCTGATGAAGTTTGTAACAAGAATGTTTAACTTTTGTCAAATCAGATGATTAAATTTTAAAATAATGTTGTTATCGTGACCATGATCACTGTTCAGCATAAAACCCGACAAACTATATGTAGGATAATTGTAATGATTTTGTGAACGACCTATACTGCCGCCAGGTCTCCGGAATACCCTGCAATCCCGAGCCACCCAGCGTTGTAACCTGTCGTTTCGCATCTGGAAGCTGAAATTTTGCATTACGCGCAGTTATAGAAAAGGACGCTGTCTGACCCGCAAGCAGACCGGAGGAAGGAAACTATAAGAACAGCATGTGGGCGTTATTCATGATAAAAAATGTGAAAAAACAAAGACCTGTTAATCTGGATCTCGCAACGATCCGGTTTCCTGTTACGGCAATAGCGTCCATTCTTCACCGCGTTTCCGGCGTCATCACCTTTGTGGCGGTCGGTATCCTGCTGTGGTTACTGGGCCTGTCGCTGTCATCCGAAGAAGGCTTCCAGTCTGCCTCCGCTATTATGAGTGGTTTTTTTGTTAAATTCATTTTGTGGGGCATTCTGACTGCACTGGCTTACCATGCGGTTGGCGGTATTCGCCACATGCTGATGGATTTTGGCTGGCTGGAAGAAACTTTTGAGGCAGGAAAACGTTCCGCCAACGTGTCATTTGCAATTACTGTCGTGCTTTCACTTCTCGCAGGAGTCCTCGTATGGTAAGCAACGCCTCCGCATTAGGACGCAACGGCGTACATGACTTCATTCTGGTCCGTGCTACCGCAATCGTCCTGACGCTCTATATCATCTATATGGTCGGTTTTTTCGCTATCACTGGCGATATTACCTGGCAAGTCTGGACAGGCTTCTTCTCATCCGCCTTCACGAAAGTCTTCACCCTGCTGGCACTGTTCTCCATTTTGATTCATGCCTGGATTGGCATGTGGCAGGTGTTGACCGACTACGTTAAACCGCTGGCTGTGCGCCTGATTCTGCAACTGGCTATTGTCGTTGCACTCGCGGCTTACGTTATTTATGGATTCGTTGTGGTGTGGGGTGTGTGATGAAACTGCCAGTCAGAGAATTTGATGCTGTCGTTATTGGCGCAGGCGGCGCAGGTATGCGCGCGGCGTTACAAATTTCCCAAAGCGGCCAGACCTGTGCGCTGCTTTCTAAAGTTTTTCCAACCCGTTCTCACACTGTATCCGCTCAGGGCGGCATTACGGTAGCGCTGGGCAATACCCACGAAGATAACTGGGAATGGCACATGTACGATACGGTAAAAGGTTCCGATTACATCGGCGACCAGGATGCCATTGAATATATGTGTAAAACCGGTCCGGAAGCCATTCTGGAACTGGAACATATGGGCCTGCCGTTTTCGCGTCTCGATGACGGCCGCATCTACCAGCGTCCGTTCGGCGGCCAGTCGAAAAATTTCGGTGGCGAGCAGGCTGCACGTACCGCAGCGGCGGCTGACCGTACCGGGCACGCGTTATTACATACGCTTTATCAGCAAAACCTTAAAAACCACACTACTATTTTTTCCGAGTGGTACGCGCTGGATCTGGTGAAAAACCAGGATGGTGCAGTCGTCGGTTGTACCGCGCTGTGCATTGAAACCGGCGAAGTGGTTTACTTCAAAGCCCGTGCGACCGTACTGGCAACGGGCGGCGCGGGTCGTATTTACCAGTCCACTACCAACGCGCACATCAATACCGGCGACGGTGTCGGGATGGCGCTGCGTGCCGGTGTGCCGGTGCAGGATATGGAAATGTGGCAGTTCCACCCGACCGGTATCGCCGGGGCGGGGGTGCTGGTCACCGAAGGTTGCCGCGGTGAAGGCGGCTATCTCTTAAACAAACATGGTGAGCGTTTCATGGAGCGCTATGCGCCGAACGCAAAAGACCTGGCGGGTCGTGATGTGGTGGCACGTTCCATCATGATCGAAATCCGTGAAGGTCGTGGCTGTGACGGTCCGTGGGGTCCACACGCCAAACTGAAACTCGACCACCTCGGTAAAGAGGTGCTGGAGTCGCGTTTGCCTGGCATTCTGGAGCTGTCCCGTACTTTTGCGCACGTCGATCCTGTAAAAGAGCCGATCCCGGTGATCCCGACCTGCCACTATATGATGGGCGGGATCCCGACCAAAGTGACCGGTCAGGCGCTGACGGTGAACGCGCAGGGTGAAGATGTGGTGATCCCAGGCCTGTTCGCAGTGGGCGAAATTGCCTGCGTATCGGTGCACGGTGCCAACCGTCTGGGCGGCAACTCTCTGCTTGACCTTGTGGTCTTTGGTCGTGCGGCGGGTCTGCATCTGCAAGAGTCTATCGCTGAGCAGGGCGTACTGCGCGATGCGAGTGAATCTGACATTGAAGGTTCGCTGGAGCGTCTCAACCGTTGGAACAATAACCGTTCAGGTGAAGATCCGGTGACCATTCGTAAAGCGTTGCAGGAATGTATGCAGCATAACTTCTCGGTCTTCCGTGAAGGCGACGCGATGGCGAAAGGTCTTGAGCAACTGAAAGTCATTCGTGAACGCCTGAAAAATGCCCGTCTGGATGACACCTCCAGTGAATTTAACACCCAGCGTGTTGAGTGCCTGGAGCTGGATAACCTGATGGAAACCGCGTACGCGACGGCGGTATCTGCCAACTTCCGTACCGAGAGCCGTGGCGCGCATAGCCGCTTCGACTTCCCGGAGCGTGATGATGAAAACTGGCTGTGCCATTCCCTGTATCTGCCAGAGACGGAATCCATGACGCGCCGTAGCGTCAACATGGAACCGAAACTGCGTCCGGCTTTCCCGCCGAAGATTCGTACTTACTAATGCGGAGACAGGAATATGAAATTCGAGTTTTCAATTTATCGCTATAACCCGGATGTTGACGACGCTCCGCGCATGCAGGATTACACCCTGGAAGGGGAAGAAGGTCGTGACATGATGCTGCTCGATGCGTTGATGCAGCTAAAAGAAAAAGACCCGAGTCTCTCTTTCCGTCGCTCCTGTCGCGAAGGGGTATGCGGTTCAGACGGCCTCAACATGAACGGGAAAAACGGTCTGGCGTGTATTACGCCGCTGTCGGCGCTGGGCAACGGTAAGCAGAAGATTGTGATTCGCCCACTGCCGGGGCTGCCGGTAATCCGTGATTTGGTTGTGGACATGGGGCAATTCTATGCCCAATATGAGAAGATTAAGCCTTACTTATTGAATAATGGGCAAAATCCACCTGCGCGTGAGCATCTGCAGATGCCCGAACAGCGTGAAAAACTCGATGGGCTGTACGAATGTATCCTTTGTGCATGCTGCTCCACGTCCTGTCCGTCGTTCTGGTGGAATCCGGATAAGTTTATCGGTCCAGCCGGTCTGCTGGCCGCGTATCGCTTCCTGATTGACAGTCGTGATACCGAGACCGATAACCGCCTGGAAGGGCTGAGTGATGCTTTCAGCGTATTCCGCTGCCATAGCATTATGAACTGCGTCAGTGTCTGTCCGAAGGGACTGAACCCGACGCGCGCCATCGGCCATATCAAGTCGATGTTGTTGCAACGTAGCGCGTAAGTCAGAGGGGCGCTTTTCCCCTCACCCTAACCCTCTCCCCCAAGGGGAGAGGGAATAGATTGCAGGAGACCTTTAAAAACTGCCGCACGTTCTTCCCCCTCTCCCTCCGGGAGAGGGCAGGGGTGAGGGAAAATATTCAGACAGTTTTTAAAGGTTCCTTCGCGGGCCAACAAAGAGAAGAGCTCGCAAGTGAACCCCGGGACGTGTGCGCCCTGCCGCGCGCGTTGTAGTTATCCACGGCGAAGTAAGCATAACAATGCTTAAGGGATCACGATGCAGAACAGCGCTTTGAAAGCCTGGCTGGACTCTTCTTACCTCTCTGGTTCGAACCAGAGCTGGATAGAACAGCTCTATGAAGACTTCTTAACCGATCCTGACTCGGTAGATGCGACATGGCGTTCCATGTTTGAAGAGTTACCGGGCACCGGAGTGAAACCGGATCAATTCCATTCCAAAACACGTGATTATTTCCGTCGTCTGGCGAAGGATGCCTCACGTTACTCTTCCTCCATTTCTGACCCTGACACCAATGCGAAGCAGGTAAAAGTCCTGCAGCTCATTAACGCCTATCGTTTCCGCGGTCACCAGCAGGCCAATCTCGATCCGCTGGGACTGTGGCAACAAGAGCGCGTTGCAGACCTCGACCCGTCATTCCATGACCTGACCGAGGCAGACTTCCAGGAGACGTTCAACGTAGGTTCTTTTGCCATCGGCAAAGACACGATGCAGCTTGGCGATTTGATCGCAGCTCTGAAACAAACCTACTGCGGCTCCATCGGTGCTGAATATATGCACATTACCAGCACCGAAGAAAAACGCTGGATCCAACAGCGTATTGAATCCGTTGCTGGCAAAGCCTCCTTTACCGCTGATGAGAAAAAACGTTTCCTCAGTGAACTGACGGCGGCAGAAGGGATGGAGCGTTATCTGGGCGCGAAATTCCCCGGTGCGAAACGCTTCTCGCTGGAAGGCGGCGATGCACTGGTGCCGATGCTCAAAGAGATGATTCGCCATGCCGGTAAAAGCGGCACGCGCGAAGTGGTGCTGGGTATGGCGCACCGCGGTCGTCTGAACGTGCTCATTAACGTGCTGGGTAAAAAACCGCAGGATCTGTTTGACGAATTTGCGGGTAAACATAAAGAGCACCTCGGTACGGGTGACGTGAAATACCATATGGGTTTCTCGTCCGATATCGAAACCGAAGGTGGGCTTGTGCACCTGGCGCTGGCGTTTAACCCGTCGCACCTTGAAATCGTCAGCCCGGTAGTAATGGGGTCCGTGCGTGCACGTCTTGACCGCCTGGATGAGCCGAGCAGCAACAAAGTTCTGCCAATCACGATTCACGGTGACGCTGCCGTTACAGGTCAGGGCGTGGTTCAGGAAACCCTGAACATGTCCAAAGCGCGCGGTTATGAAGTGGGCGGTACCGTGCGTATCGTCATCAACAACCAGGTGGGCTTCACCACCTCTAACCCGCTTGATGCGCGCTCCACGCCATACTGTACCGATATCGGTAAAATGGTGCAGGCGCCGATTTTCCACGTTAACGCGGATGACCCGGAAGCCGTCGCTTTCGTTACTCGTGTGGCGCTGGACTTCCGTAATACCTTCAAACGCGATGTGTTCATCGACCTGGTCTGCTATCGCCGTCATGGCCATAACGAAGCCGACGAGCCGAGCGCAACTCAGCCGCTGATGTACCAGAAAATCAAAAAACATCCGACCCCGCGCAAAATCTATGCTGACAAGCTGGAGCATGACGGTGTTGCGACGCTGGAAGACGCGACCGAACTGGTGAATCTCTACCGTGACGCACTGGATGCCGGCGAGTGTGTCGTGAAAGAGTGGCGTCCGATGAACATGCACTCTTTTACCTGGTCGCCGTACCTCAACCATGAATGGGATGAGAGCTACCCGAACAAGGTCGAAATGAAGCGCCTGCAGGAACTGGCCAAACGCATCAGTACGGTGCCGGAATCCATCGAAATGCAGGCCCGCGTTGCAAAAATTTACAACGACCGTCAGGCGATGGCGTCGGGCGAGAAACTGTTCGACTGGGGCGGCGCGGAAAACCTTGCCTATGCGACTCTGGTTGACGAAGGTATCTCCGTCCGTCTGTCCGGTGAAGATTCTGGTCGCGGCACGTTTTTCCATCGTCACGCGGTTATCCATAACCAGGCCAACGGTTCAACCTATACGCCGCTGCATCACGTCCACAATAGCCAGGGGCCGTTCAAAGTCTGGGACTCCGTTCTGTCTGAGGAAGCGGTTCTGGCGTTTGAGTACGGTTACGCCACCGCAGAGCCGCGTACCCTGACCATCTGGGAAGCGCAGTTCGGTGACTTTGCCAACGGCGCTCAGGTGGTTATCGACCAGTTCATCAGTTCCGGTGAGCAGAAATGGGGCCGTATGTGTGGTCTGGTGATGCTGCTGCCGCACGGTTACGAAGGCCAGGGGCCGGAGCACTCCTCCGCGCGTCTGGAGCGTTATCTGCAGTTGTGCGCTGAACAAAACATGCAGGTCTGTGTACCGTCAACCCCGGCACAGGTTTACCACATGCTGCGTCGTCAGGCGCTGCGCGGTATGCGCCGTCCGCTGGTTGTCATGTCGCCGAAATCGCTGCTGCGCCACCCGCTGGCGGTCTCCAGTCTCGATGAACTGGCGAATGGCACCTTTATGCCCGCGATCGGTGAGATAGACGCCCTTGATCCGAAAGGGGTTAAGCGCGTCGTTCTGTGTTCTGGTAAGGTTTATTATGACCTGCTTGAACAGCGTCGTAAGAACGATCAGAAAGACGTCGCCATTGTCAGGATTGAGCAGTTGTATCCGTTCCCGCACCAGTCGGTGCAGGAAGCGCTGAAACCGTATGCGCATGTACAGGATTTTGTCTGGTGCCAGGAAGAGCCGCTCAACCAGGGCGCATGGTACTGCAGCCAGCATCATCTGCGAGAAGTGATTCCGTTTGGGGCAGCCCTGCAATATGCAGGTCGCCCGGCCTCCGCTTCGCCAGCGGTAGGATATCTGTCCGTTCACCAGAAACAGCAACAAGCTCTGGTCAATGACGCGCTGAACGTCGATTAATTAAAGGATAAATAATGAGTAGCGTAGATATTCTTGTACCCGACCTGCCTGAGTCCGTTGCTGACGCGACCGTTGCGACCTGGCACAAAAAACCGGGCGATACCGTCCAACGCGATGAAGTGTTGGTAGAAATCGAAACTGACAAAGTGGTACTGGAAGTACCGGCATCGGCAGACGGCATTCTGGACGCAGTGCTGGAAGATGAAGGCACTACCGTAACGTCACGCCAGATTCTGGGCCGCCTGCGCGAAGGTAACAGCGCAGGTAAAGAGAGCAGCGCAAAATCTGACGCCAAAGAGTCTACCCCGGCTCAGCGCCAGCAGGCGTCTCTCGAAGAGCAAAACAACGACGCGCTCAGCCCGGCTATCCGTCGCCTGCTGGCCGAGCATAATCTTGAAGCCAGCGCCATTAAAGGCACCGGCGTCGGTGGCCGTCTGACTCGCGAAGATATTGAAAAACATCTGGCGAAAGCACCGGCGAAAAAAGAAGAAAGTAAACCTGCCGCGCCGGCTGCAGCACCTGCTGCACCGCAACTGGCGGGCCGCTCTGAAAAACGCGTGCCGATGACCCGTCTGCGTAAACGTGTGGCAGAGCGTCTGCTGGAAGCGAAGAACTCCACCGCCATGCTCACGACTTTTAACGAAGTGAACATGAAGCCGATTATGGATCTGCGTAAGCAGTACGGCGATGCCTTTGAAAAACGTCATGGCATCCGCCTGGGCTTTATGTCCTTCTACGTGAAAGCCGTGGTGGAAGCGCTGAAACGCTATCCGGAAGTGAACGCCTCTATCGATGGTGACGATGTGGTGTACCACAACTATTTCGATGTCAGCATGGCGGTCTCTACGCCGCGTGGCCTGGTGACCCCGGTTCTGCGCGATGTGGATACCCTGGGCATGGCCGACATCGAAAAACGCATTAAAGATCTGGCGGTGAAAGGGCGTGACGGCAAACTGACCGTTGAAGACCTGACCGGTGGTAACTTCACCATTACCAATGGCGGTGTGTTTGGTTCGCTGATGTCTACGCCAATCATCAACCCACCGCAGAGCGCCATTCTGGGTATGCATGCCATTAAAGACCGCCCGATGGCTGTAGATGGCAAAGTTGAAATTCTGCCCATGATGTATCTGGCGCTCTCTTATGATCACCGCCTGATTGACGGCCGCGAATCCGTTGGCTTCCTGGTGGCGATTAAAGAGCTGCTGGAAGATCCGACACGTTTGCTGCTGGACGTGTAGTGTCCTTTGCCCGGCGGCGTAATGCTGCCGGGTTACAAAAACGAACACCTGCATTGTAAGCCGGATGCGCGCAGCGCCGTCCGGCGTAACAAGTCTAATGAAGGATGGATAGAACACATGAACTTACATGAATATCAGGCAAAACAGCTTTTTGCCCGTTACGGTTTGCCTGCTCCTGTAGGCTATGCGTGCACGACACCGCGTGAAGCGGAAGAGGCTGCGTCTAAAATCGGCGCGGGTCCGTGGGTAGTGAAGTGCCAGGTACACGCAGGTGGCCGTGGTAAAGCGGGCGGTGTAAAAGTTGTTAACAGCAAAGAAGATATTCGCGCGTTCGCGGAAAACTGGCTTGGCAAACGTCTGGTGACCTATCAAACAGACGCCAATGGTCAGCCGGTCAACCAGATCCTGGTTGAAGCAGCGACTGACATCGGCAAAGAGCTGTATCTGGGCGCTGTTGTTGATCGTAGCTCCCGTCGCGTTGTGTTCATGGCGTCTACCGAAGGCGGCGTAGAAATCGAGAAAGTGGCGGAAGAAACCCCGCACCTTATCCACAAAATCGCCCTTGACCCGCTGGCCGGCCCCATGCCGTACCAGGGGCGCGAGCTGGCGTTCAAACTGGGCCTGGAAGGCAAGCAGGTTCAGCAGTTCACCAAAATCTTTATGGGCCTGGCGACCATTTTCCTGGAGCGCGACCTGGCGCTTATCGAAATTAACCCGCTGGTCATCACTAAACAGGGCGACCTGATCTGCCTCGATGGCAAACTGGGCGCTGACGGCAACGCACTGTTCCGTCAATCCGAACTGCGCGAAATGCGTGACCAGTCTCAGGAAGACCCGCGCGAAGCGCAGGCAGCACACTGGGAACTGAACTACGTTGCGCTGGAAGGCAATATTGGTTGCATGGTTAACGGTGCAGGCCTGGCGATGGGGACGATGGACATCGTTAAGCTGCACGGCGGCGAACCGGCAAACTTCCTCGACGTGGGCGGTGGCGCGACCAAAGAGCGCGTAACCGAAGCGTTCAAAATCATTCTGTCTGACGAAAACGTGAAAGCCGTTCTGGTTAACATCTTCGGCGGTATCGTTCGCTGTGACCTGATTGCCGACGGCATCATCGGCGCGGTAGAAGAAGTGGGTGTTAACGTACCGGTTGTCGTTCGTCTGGAAGGTAACAACGCGGAGCTGGGCGCGAAGCGTCTGGCTGACAGCGGCCTGAATATTATTGCAGCGAAAAGTCTGACGGATGCAGCGCAGCAGGTCGTTGCCGCAGTGGAGGGGAAATAATGTCCGTTTTAATTGATAAAAACACCAAAGTTATCTGCCAGGGTTTCACCGGAAGCCAGGGTACTTTCCACTCCGAACAAGCGATTGCTTACGGTACGCAAATGGTCGGCGGCGTTACGCCAGGCAAAGGCGGCACCACCCATCTGGGCCTGCCGGTGTTTAACACCGTGCGTGAAGCGGTAGAAGCAACGGGCGCAACCGCGTCTGTTATCTATGTTCCGGCGCCGTTTTGCAAAGACTCCATTCTGGAAGCGATTGACGGAGGCATTAAGCTGATTATCACCATCACCGAAGGTATCCCGACGCTGGATATGCTGACTGTGAAAGTGAAACTCGACGAAGCGGGCGTGCGCATGATTGGGCCGAACTGCCCTGGCGTTATCACCCCAGGCGAATGCAAAATCGGCATCATGCCGGGCCACATTCACCAGCCAGGCAAAGTGGGCATCGTCTCCCGTTCTGGTACGCTGACCTATGAAGCGGTTAAGCAGACCACCGACTACGGCTTCGGCCAGTCCACCTGTGTGGGTATCGGCGGTGACCCGATCCCGGGCTCTAACTTCATCGATATCCTGAAACTGTTCCAGGAAGATCCGCAGACCGAAGCGATCGTCATGATCGGTGAAATCGGCGGTAGCGCGGAAGAAGAAGCGGCGGCTTATATCAAAGATCACGTGACCAAACCGGTTGTCGGTTATATCGCTGGTGTGACCGCGCCGAAAGGCAAACGTATGGGTCACGCGGGTGCAATCATCGCAGGGGGTAAAGGGACAGCGGATGAGAAATTCGCCGCTCTGGAAGCCGCTGGCGTGAAAACAGTTCGCAGCCTGGCCGATATCGGCGAAGCGCTGAAAGCGATTATCAAATAAGACTCAATGCCCCTCGTTGAAAGGGGCTGTAATATGTTCGACATGGTTGGCCGCTCCGAAAAGAGCGGCCTTTTTTATGCGCCGATTTTACGCACGCGGGTGTTTTCACCGGTCAATCTTTGGCCGTCAGGCGCGACCGGGGCCATCGGAGGGATGGCCTCACCGGTGCGTGTATCCACCAGCAACGAATGCGGTTCGCCCGGGGCAAACAGATGGCCTTCGCCCCACTGACGTAGTGCGACGATAACCGGAAAGAGTGATTGCCCTTTTTGCGTCAGCACATACTCCTGATACGCCGTGCCGTCAGACGCAGGCTGGGTGGCGAAAATACCCGCCTCGACCAACTTACGCAGACGGTCGGTGAGAATATTGCGCGCCATCCCCAGGCCACGCTGAAAATCGCCAAAACGCCGCACGCCGTCGAACGCGTCGCGCACGATAAGCAGCGCCCAGCGATCGCCGATGATATCGACTGACCGGGCGACCGGGCAGGGCTGGTAAGCGGGGGAGCGTTCAGATGTCATAGCCGGGCCTTGTGAAAAACTTTCAAGTTGCATTTTAAAACTGGTTTATTTACGCTTCAACTAGTTTTCTTTTGCAACCAGGTGGGGCGATGAAAGAAGAGATATGCAGTATGCCTGCTGCAACCCTATGCAGTGAAACCATGAAACCGACAGCGATGCCGCGTAGCCTGGTGTTGCTGTTTGCCATCGCCAGTGGGCTGAGTGTGGCGAATGTTTATTACGCGCAACCGCTGCTCGACATGCTGGCACGGGACTTCGCCATCAGTCAGGCTGCGGTGGGCGGTGTGGTCACCGCCACGCAGGTGGGCTGTGCGCTGGCATTACTGCTGCTGGTGCCGTTGGGGGATATTGTGGAGCGACGGCGCCTGATGTTGTTGCAACTGCTGGCGCTGATTGCTGCGCTTGGTATCGTTGTGATGGCGCAATCTGCCTGGGTTTTGCTGGTGAGCATGCTGGCGACGGGGTTGCTCGGCACGGCGATGACGCAGGGGCTTATCGCCTGTGCGGCCAGTGCTGCCGATGTTCAGGAGCGTGGGCGGGTGGTCGGCGCGGCCCAGAGCGGTGTTTTTATCGGTTTGCTGCTGGCACGTGTCTTTGCCGGTGTGGTGAACGATCTGGCGGGATGGCGCGCAGTATATGGCGCTTCTGCGTTAATGATGCTGGTACTGCTGCCGCTGCTCTGGCGACAACTACCGCGCTTTGGTGTGCATCCCGAATCCGTCAGTGCGAGACAACTGCTGTTCTCGATGCTGACATTACTCTGTACCGATCGCGTATTGCAAATTCGCGGCGTGCTGGCGTTGTTAATGTTTGCCGCCTTTACGATTTTCTGGAGTGCGATGGTGCTCCCGCTAAGTGCGCCTCCCTATGGTTTTTCACATACAGTGATTGGGCTGTTTGCGCTTGCCGGTGTGGCGGGAGCCCTTGCCGCGACCCGAGCCGGGCGCGATGCCGACCGCGGTCATGGGCAGCGCACCAGTTTTTATGCGCTGGTGCTGCTCTTACTGGCATGGTGGCCCCTGTCACAGCTTGAGCATTCCCTGGCACTGTTATTGGTAGGGATTGTGCTGCTGGATTTGGGTGGGCAGGCGCTGCATGTTACCAATCAGAGCATGATTTTGCGCACGTCAGCGGCACACGGGCGGCTGATTGCCCTCTATATGCTGTTCTACGCCACGGGAAGTGGGGTAGGGGCTATCGCGACCACTGCGGTATTTGCTCACTATGGCTGGCAGGGGGTCTGTTTATTAGGGGCGGCGGTAAGTCTACTGGCGCTGATGATATGGGCGTTAACGCGGCATCTGATGCCAGATGAGAATTAAGACAACAGGGGTAATGAGATGAACGAACGGGAACTGCTGGCTGAGGCTGATGCGCGCGGCTTACGTTATCTGGAGGGGAACAGCACGCGACGCGTTTTTCCTGATGCTGATGCTATCGCCGCGCTAAGCGCGTTTGATGAACCGCTACCGCAGGCAGGGGAATCGGCTGAGCAGACGCTGGCCCTGCTGGATGATATCGGTTCACCTGCGACTACAGCATCGAACGGGCCGGGTTATTTGGGTTTCGTGGTGGGGGCGACATTGCCTTCCGCCTCAGCGGCTGAGCGGTTAATGGTCGCCTGGGATCAGTGCGCGTCGTCGTTTCTGAACTCACCGGTTGCCGACACGGTGGAACGTGTTGCGGGCCGCTGGGTGCTGGAAGCGCTGGACTTGCCGCGTGAAAGCGCCGTTGGTTTTGGCACCAGCGCAACGGCATGTACCTTAGCCGCTCTGGCGGCAGCGCGCCGTGAGCTGCTGGCACGTGAAGGCTGGGATATCGACAACGACGGATTGCCCGGCGCGCCGGAAATCAAAGTGGTGGTCTCCGAACTGGTTCACATCACGGTGAAAAAGGCGCTGCGTATTCTGGGGTTCGGCATGTCGCGACTGATTATTGCGCCAGTAGACGCGTTCGGGCGTGTTGACGTGCAGCAACTGCCGCCGCTTGATGCCCGCACCATACTTTGCCTGCAGGCAGGGGAGGTGAATACAGGTGAGTTTGATCCTTTCGCGCAGATTATCCCACTGGCCCACGCGGCAGGGGCATGGGTCCATGTTGACGGCGCCTTTGGTCTCTGGGCTCGCGCGTCATCACAGGCGGCGCTGACACAGGGCATTGAACTGGCTGACAGTTGGACCACCGATGCTCATAAGTGGCTCAACACGCTTTATGATTGCGCGATGGTCATTTGTCGCGATCCTCAGGTTCTGGCCGGGGCGATGAACAGCGATGCGGTCTACATGAGCGCCAGTGCCGATGCGCAGAAGAATCTGACGCTGGAGTTTTCTCGTCGCCCACGAGGAATCCCGGTCTGGGCCGCGCTGCGCGTGCTGGGGCGTGAAGGAGTACGCGAGATGGTCGACAGACACTGCATGCTGGCTCGCGTCATCAGCGAGGGGCTGAAACAGCTTGGGTTTGAGGTGATGAACCGTGTGGTGATTAATCAGGTACTGTTTCGTTGCGGAAGTGACGCGCAAACGGAGGCCGTACTGGCTGCGGCACAAGCCTCGGGTAAAACCTGGTTTGGCACTACCCGCTGGCAGGGAAGGCCAGCGCTACGTATTAGTGTTTCATCCTGGCGCACACAGCGGCAGGATGTGGATGCGCTTCTGGAATTGTTGGGACAAATTAATGCGGAAAGCCAACAATCATAACCTTGAGGAATGTTAATAAGCCGTTCCTGTTAGATTTTTACTTAAGGCTGCGTAACACTGCGCGGCCTTTTTTATTGAATAGTAACTGTGTGGTGTTAAATATTTTTTTCTGAAAGTGAAATTATTGTGAAATAAATGAGGGGAATAACATCACCTCTTTTTACCTGAGCGATCGGACCTTTTTTGCAAGCCGCAATGCACACCCAGGATTAAACGTTAAATAAGCGGGTAATTATTTCTCTTTCGCGACCGTTTGATAACGGTTGTCTGCGTTAAGATATACATATTGTTAACACCTTTTTTACTAAAAGGATGTCGTGTCTACAAAATTAACAGAAAGTGATGAAATTGATTTAAATCAATATTTAAAAGCTTGGAAAAGGCATCAAAAATAGTTAAATTGTCGCCGATCAAATTGGCTTAAAACTGCTAAATTCAGTATAAATTGATCACTGTCGAAAAACGTAAAACAAACACAATAAAAACCTTTTTATTGTAAGGGGTTTGCGGAGTAATATATTCGAGAGATCAATTTGGGTTTTTTATTAACGTAGTTGTAACTTTTTTGAATCAGCATCAACGTTATTGCTGATGATGATTTAAAAGTGCAACAACTTTTGTATTGGGGCATGCGCGTAAACCTTCGCTGACGAGGTTTACTCTCGGAGTCTTCATGCGATGAGCAAGGAGTCATGATGTTAGATATAGTCGAACTGTCACGTTTGCAGTTTGCCTTGACCGCGATGTACCACTTCCTTTTTGTGCCACTGACGCTCGGTATGGCGTTCTTGCTGGCCATTATGGAAACGGTCTACGTCCTCTCCGGCAAACAGATTTATAAAGATATGACCAAGTTCTGGGGCAAGTTGTTTGGTATCAACTTTGCACTGGGCGTGGCCACTGGTTTGACCATGGAGTTCCAGTTCGGGACTAACTGGTCTTACTATTCTCACTACGTTGGGGACATCTTCGGTGCGCCACTGGCCATTGAAGGTTTGATGGCCTTCTTCCTCGAGTCCACTTTTGTAGGTCTGTTTTTCTTCGGTTGGGATCGTCTGGGCAAAGTACAGCATATGGCAGTGACCTGGCTGGTCGCGCTGGGCTCCAACTTGTCCGCGTTGTGGATCCTTGTGGCAAACGGCTGGATGCAAAACCCGGTTGCTGCAGATTTCAACTTCGAAACCATGCGTATGGAAATGGTCAGCTTCGCCGAACTGGTACTCAACCCGGTTGCTCAGGTGAAATTTGTCCATACCGTGGCCTCTGGCTATACCTGTGGTGCTATCTTCATCCTCGGTATCAGCTCTTACTATCTGCTGCGCGGTCGTGACATCGCGTTCGCGAAACGCTCCTTTGCTATCGCAGCGAGCTTCGGTATGGCTGCTGTACTGTCCGTTATCGTACTGGGTGATGAATCTGGTTACGAAATGGGTGACGTGCAGAAAACCAAACTGGCGGCCATCGAAGCAGAGTGGGAAACCCAACCTGCACCGGCAGCGTTTACCCTGTTTGGTATTCCGGACCAGGATGCGCAGAAAAACCATATGTCCATCCAGATCCCTTACGCGCTGGGCATCATCGCTACCCGTTCTGTCGACACGCCGGTTATCGGCCTGAAAGACCTGATGGTGCAGCATGAAGAGCGTATCCGTAACGGTATGAAAGCGTATCATCTGCTTGAACAACTGCGTTCCGGTTCGAAAGACCCGTCCGTACGCGATGAGTTCAACAACGTGAAGAAAGACCTGGGTTACGGCTTGCTGCTCAAACGCTATACGCCGAATGTGGCGGATGCGACCGAAGCGCAGATTAAACAGGCAACGCAGGACTCCATTCCACGTGTGGCGCCGCTGTACTTCGCCTTCCGTATTATGGTGGCGTGTGGCGTGCTGATGCTGTTCATCATCGCCGTGTCGTTCTGGACCGTTTGCCGTAACCGCATCGGCGAGAAAAAATGGCTGCTGCGTGCTGCGCTGTATGGCATCCCGCTGCCGTGGATTGCTATCGAATCCGGCTGGTTTGTGGCGGAGTACGGTCGTCAACCGTGGGCTATCGGTGAAATGCTGCCGACCGCCGTGGCGAACTCGACCCTGACCGCAGGCGACCTGCTGTTCTCGATGATCCTGATTTGCGGTCTGTATACCCTGTTCCTGGTGGCTGAAATGTTCTTGATGTTCAAGTTCGCACGCCTGGGCCCAAGCAGCCTGAAAACTGGCCGCTATCATTACGAGCAGTCCACTGTGGCTTCTCAGCCGGCACGCTAAGACAGGAGTCGTCAAATGATCGATTATGAAGTATTACGTTTTATCTGGTGGCTGCTGGTTGGCATTCTGCTGATCGGTTTCGCCGTCACCGACGGCTTCGACATGGGGGTGGGCATGCTCACCCGTTTCCTGGGTCGTAGCGATACCGAACGCCGTGTGATGATTAACTCCATCGCACCACACTGGGACGGTAACCAGGTATGGCTGATCACCGCGGGTGGTGCATTGTTCGCAGCCTGGCCAATGGTCTATGCCGCCGCGTTCTCCGGTTTCTATGTGGCGATGATCCTGGTGCTGGCTTCTCTGTTCTTCCGTCCGGTAGGTTTTGACTATCGCTCTAAGATCGAAGAGAGCCGCTGGCGCAACATGTGGGACTGGGGCATTTTCATCGGTAGCTTTGTGCCGCCGCTGGTCATTGGTGTTGCCTTTGGTAACCTGCTGCAGGGCGTACCGTTCAGCGTCGATGAATATCTGCGTCTGACCTACACCGGGAACTTCTTCCAGTTGCTTAACCCGTTTGGTCTGCTGGCCGGTGTGGTAAGCGTGGCGATGATCATCACCCAGGGCGCAACCTATCTGCAAATGCGTACGGTGGGTGAACTGCATCTGCGTGCACGTACTACTTCGCAGGTTGCTGCACTGGTTACTACGATCTGCTTCGTGCTGGCCGGGGTGTGGGTGGTCTACGGTATTGATGGTTATGTTGTGACTTCCGCCATGGATCACCATGCTGCTTCCAACCCGCTGAATAAAGAAGTGGCGCGTCAGGCCGGTGCCTGGCTGGCAAACTTCTATAACATCCCGTCATTGTGGGCGATTCCTGCACTTGGTGTGGTGTTGCCGCTGCTGACGGTGCTGACTTCGCGTGCGGAAAAAGGCGCACTGGCGTTCGTGTTCTCTTCACTGACGCTGGCCTGCATTATCCTGACTGCGGGTATCGCGATGTTCCCGTTCATCATGCCGTCAAGCATTATGATGAACGCCAGTCTGACCATGTGGGATGCTACCTCCAGTCAGATGACCCTGAACCTGATGACCTTTGTGGCGCTGGTCTTCGTACCGATCATCCTGATTTACACCGCCTGGTGTTACTGGAAAATGTTCGGTCGTATTACGAAAGAAGACATCGAAAGCAACACCCACTCTCTGTACTAAGTAAGGAGCTGATAATGTGGTATTTCGCATGGATTTTAGGAACGCTTCTTGCCTGTGCTTTTGGAGTGATTACGGCGCTGGCATTTGAACACGTGGAAGCGCTGAAAGCCGGTAAGCAAGAAGAGCATTGATGAACGAGATTATCGCGAAACTTTATGCGGTAATGGATAAGCGCCCGTTAAGGGCGCTTTCCTTAATTATGGCATTAGTGCTGGCAGGCTGTATCTTTTGGGATCCCTCGCGCTTCGCGGCAAAGACCAGCGACCTGGAAATCTGGCATGGCTTTCTGCTGATGTGGGCCGTCTGCGCTGGTGTGATTCATGGGGTAGGATTCCGTCCCCGCGCGATACACTGGCAAGGCATTTTTTGCCCGCTGATCGCAGACCTGGTAATGCTGGCAGGTTTGATTTTCTTCTTCTTTTGAATAAGAAATCTCCGCTTATGATATGGGCTTGCAAAAGCCCATATATTTTTACTCTCCGTTTACTTCTACCCATTCCAAACCATCTTCCCCGCGCGTATAGTAGCGAAGTTTAAAAGCTCTAACTTGAGGTTGAGTCCTGCCATTGTTCATCAGCACCATCCGCGAACCATGACAGGACACAATTTAATTGCATTACCGGGATGTAAAGTGAATACAACGCTGTTTCGATGGCCGGTTCGTGTCTATTACGAAGATACCGACGCCGGTGGTGTGGTTTACCACGCCAGCTACGTGGCTTTTTATGAACGAGCACGCACTGAGATGCTGCGCCACCATCACTTTAGCCAGCAAGTCTTGCTGGCCGAGCGCGTCGCATTCGTGGTACGCAAGCTCACGCTGGAGTATTTTGCGCCCGCCAGACTCGACGATATGCTCGAAGTCCAAACGGAAATTACATCAATGCGCGGGACCTCTCTGGTCTTCACGCAGCGGATCGTCAACGCAGAGAATACAGTTCTGAACGAAGCTGAGGTACTGATTGTCTGTGTTGATCCACTCTTAATGAAGCCTCGTGCGCTTCCCAAGTCTATTGTCGCGGAGTTTAAGCAGTGACTGACATGAACATCCTTGATTTGTTCCTGAAGGCTAGCCTTCTGGTCAAACTTATCATGTTGATTTTGATTGGTTTTTCAATCGCATCCTGGGCCATCATCATCCAGCGAACGCGCATTCTCAACGCAGCCGGTCGTGAAGCGGAAGCCTTTGAAGACAAGTTCTGGTCGGGCATTGAACTGTCGCGTCTGTACCAGGAAAGCCAGGGGCGTCGTGATAACCTGACGGGTTCGGAACAAATCTTCTACAGCGGGTTCAAAGAGTTTGCGCGTTTACACCGTGCCAACAGCCATGCGCCGGAAGCGATTGTCGAAGGGGCATCCAGGGCGATGCGCATTTCGATGAACCGCGAGCTGGAAAACCTGGAAACGCATATTCCTTTCCTCGGTACCGTCGGCTCCATCAGCCCGTATATTGGTCTGTTTGGTACGGTGTGGGGGATCATGCACGCCTTTATCGCACTGGGTGCGGTGAAGCAGGCAACCTTACAGATGGTTGCGCCGGGTATCGCCGAAGCGTTGATCGCCACCGCAATCGGCCTGTTCGCAGCGATTCCGGCGGTAATGGCCTACAACCGCCTGAACCAGCGCGTGAACAAACTGGAGCTGAACTACGACAACTTTATGGAAGAGTTCACGGCTATTCTGCATCGTCAGGCGTTTACCAGCACCGAGAGCAACAAGGGGTAAACCATGGCCAGAACGCGTGGACGGGGCAGCCGTAACAGTCGTGGCCTCAAATCCGAAATCAATATTGTT
Source organism: Citrobacter sp. UYEF32 (assembly GCF_040546205.1). Classification (NCBI taxonomy): domain Bacteria; kingdom Pseudomonadati; phylum Pseudomonadota; class Gammaproteobacteria; order Enterobacterales; family Enterobacteriaceae; genus Citrobacter; species Citrobacter sp. UYEF32. The sequence goes on from NZ_JBEPNI010000003.1 coordinate 648,146, forward strand.
CCGCTGCTGGACGTGCTGCTGGTGCTGTTGCTGATCTTTATGGCAACCGCACCGATCATCACCCAGAGCGTGGAGGTTGACCTGCCGGATGCGACAGAGTCGAAAACCGTCAGCACCAATGACGATCCTCCGGTCATTATTGAGGTTTCCGGTGTCGGACAATACAGCGTGGTGGTGGAAAAAGATCGCATGGATCAGCTACCGCCAGAGCAAGTGATTGCAGAAGCGCAGCGTCGCCTGCAATCAAATCCGAAAACCGTTTTCTTGATCGGTGGCGCAAAAGAAGTGCCTTACGATGAAATCATTAAAGCGCTAAACCTGTTACACAGCGCGGGTGTTAAATCGGTTGGCTTGATGACGCAGCCTATCTGATCACCGGCTTAACAGGCGGCAGTTTTTGGGAACCGAGAGTGTCAAAGGCAACCGAACAAAACGACAAACTTAAACGAGCGATAATCATTTCGGCGGTGTTGCATGTGATTCTGGTTGCACTGCTGATCTGGAGTTCGTTTGATGAAAATATTGATGCTTCTGCGGGTGGCGGCGGCGGTTCTTCTATTGATGCGGTAATGGTCGATCCCGGTGCCGTTGTCCAGAATTACAACCGTCAGCAGCAGCAACAGGCCAGCGCAAAGCGTGCGCAAGAGCAACGTGACAAGCAGGCCCAGCAGCAGGCAGAAGAACTGCGTGAAAAACAGGCTGCCGAGCAGGAGCGCTTAAAACAGCTTGAGCAGGAACGTTTGCAGGCGCAAGAAGCTGCCCGTGAGCAGGCCGCAGAACAGAAAAAAGCAGAAGACGCCGCGAAGAAAGCGCAGGAAGCGCAAAAACAGGCGGAAGAAGCTGCAGCAAAAGCCGCTGCTGATGCAAAAGCGAAAGCGGATGCACAGGCAAAAGAAGCCGCGGAAGCCGCGAAGAAAGCGGCGGCAGATGCACAGAAAAAAGCAGAAGCCGATGCAGCTAAAGCGGCGGCTGATGCGAAGAAAAAAGCCGAAGCTGAAGCGGCCAAAGCTGCAGCCGATGCTCAGAAGAAAGCCGAAGCCGAAGCCGCGAAGAAAGCTCAGCAGGATGCTGAGAAGAAAGCGGCTGCGGACGCTGCGAAAAAAGCCGCAGCAGAGAAGGCCGCCGCTGAAAAAGCCGCGGCTGCCGAGAAGGCAGCGGCAGAGAAAGCCGCCGCTGAAAAAGCCGCTGCTGCTGAGAAGGCCGCTGCAGATAAGAAAGCCGCTGCTGAGAAGGCTGCTGCCGACAAGAAAGCCGCTGCCGAGAAAGCTGCTGCAGCCAAGAAAGCGGCTGCAGAGAAAGCGGCTGCCGCGTCAGGCGTTGACGATCTGCTGGGCGACCTGAGTTCCGGTAAGAATGCGCCGAAAACAGGTGGTGGTGCAAAAGGGGCTAATGCCGCCGCCGCCGGGAGTGGTAACACGAAAAATAATGGTGCGTCCGGGGCTGATATCAGCAACTATGCGGGTATGATCAAATCGGCCATTGAGAGCAAGTTTTATATGGATCCGTCCTTTACTGGCAAGGTTTGTACGTTACGTATAAAACTTGGCCCTGATGGTACGCTGAAAGACATTCAGTCTGAAGGTGGGGATCCTGCGCTTTGTCAGGCTGCACTGGCAGCGGCACGCCAGGCAAAAATTCCTAAGCCACCAAGCCAGGCGGTTTACGAAGTGTTTAAAAATGCGCCACTGGACTTTAAACCTTAGTAACGTTTTTCTCATGTAAAAGAGAAAATACGAGCTAAGTTGTACCAGTGTGTGAAGTAGTTTTGTCTATTTGAGTTTGTTAACATTCTGCTAAATTATCGCGGGTTTTCCGCCCGGATAAGGGAGATGAGATGAAGCAGGCATTACGTGTAGCGTTTGGTTTTCTGATGCTGTGGGCAGCGGTGCTGCACGCAGAAGTACGTATCGAGATCACCCAGGGGGTGGACTCGGCACGCCCAATCGGTGTTGTGCCCTTCCAGTGGGCAGGCCCTGGCGGCGCGCCTGAGGATATCGGCAATATCGTGGCGTCGGATCTGCGTAACAGCGGTAAATTCAATCCTCTGGATCGTTCTCGTCTGCCTCAGCAGCCGGCGACGGCCCAGGAAGTTCAGCCCGCAGCATGGTCTGCGCTGGGTATTGATGCCGTCGTTGTGGGCCAGGTCAGCCCGAACCCGGATGGCACCTATAAAGTGGCTTACCAGTTGGTCGACACCGGCGGTGCGCCGGGTACCGTACTGGCACAGAACTCCTTCAACGTCAGCAAACAGTGGCTGCGCTATGGCGCGCACACTGCCAGTGACGATGTGTTCCAGAAACTGACCGGCATTAAAGGTGCATTCCGCACCCGTATCGCGTATGTCGTGCAGAGCAGTGGCGGCCAGTTCCCGTACGAACTGCGCGTCTCTGACTACGATGGTTTCAACACTGCCGTTGTTCACCGCTCTTCGCAGCCGCTGATGTCTCCGGCGTGGTCGCCAGATGCCTCTAAACTGGCGTATGTGACCTTCGAAAGTGGTCGTTCTGCGCTGGTGATTCAGGATCTGTCCAGCACCGCGATTCGTCAGGTTGCGTCTTTCCCGCGTCACAACGGTGCGCCGGCGTTCTCTCCGGATGGTTCTAAAATTGCCTTTGCGCTGTCAAAAACCGGTAGCCTGAACATCTATGTGATGGATCTGGGGTCTGGTCAAATCCGTCAGGTCACCGACGGTCGCAGCAACAACACTGAACCCACCTGGTTCCCGGATAGCCAGAATCTGGCGTTTACTTCCGACCAGGCAGGTCGTCCACAGGTTTATAAAATTAACGTTAACGGCGGCGCTGCGCAGCGTATCACCTGGCAGGGTTCACAAAACCAGGATGCTGACGTAAGTTCTGACGGTAAGTTTATGGTAATGGTGAGCTCCGATGGCGGTCAGCAGCACATTGCCAAGCAGGATCTGGTAGCGGGTGGCGTGCAGGTTTTATCGTCAACGTTCCTGGATGAATCGCCGAGTCTGGCACCTAACGGCACGATGGTAATCTACAGCTCTTCTCAGGGGATGGGATCCGTGCTGAATCTGGTTTCTACAGATGGGCGTTTCAAAGCGCGTATTCCGGCGTCTGATGGACAGGTGAAATCCCCTGCCTGGTCGCCGTATCTGTCTAAATAATAATTGGTAATTAAAGGAATTAACGAAATGCAACTGAACAAAGTGCTGAAAGGCCTGATGCTGGTTCTGCCGATCATGGCAATCGCGGCCTGTTCTTCTAAAAAAGCAACCAACGACCAGAATGGCGAAGGTATGCTGGGTGCGGGCACTGGTATGAACGGCAACGGTAACATGTCTTCTGAAGAGCAAGCTCGTCTGCAGATGCAGCAGCTGCAGCAGAACAACATCGTCTACTTCGATCTGGACAAGTATGACATCCGTTCTGATTTCGCTGCGATGCTGGACGCGCACGCTAACTTCCTGCGTAGCAACCCGTCTTACAAAGTCACCGTAGAAGGTCACGCGGACGAACGTGGTACTCCGGAATACAACATCTCCCTGGGCGAACGTCGTGCTAACGCCGTTAAAATGTACCTGCAGGGTAAAGGTGTTACCGCTGACCAGATCTCCATCGTTTCTTACGGTAAAGAAAAACCTGCAGTACTGGGTCATGACGAAGCGGCTTACGCTAAAAACCGTCGTGCCGTACTGGTTTACTAAGAGAATTGCATGAGCAGTAACCTCAGACATCATTTATTGAGTCTGTCGTTACTGGTTGGCATAGCGGCCCCCTGGGCCGCTAATGCTCAAGCGCCAATCAGTAGTGTCGGCTCAGGCTCGGTCGAAGACCGTGTCACTCAACTCGAGCGTATTTCTAATGCTCACAGCCAGCTTTTAACTCAACTCCAGCAACAACTCGCTGATAACCAGGCGGATATTGACACCCTGCGTGGCCAAATTCAGGAAAGTCAGTACCAGCTTAATCAGGTTGTTGAACGTCAGCAGCAAATTCAGCAGCAGATCGGTAGTCTGAGTAACGGCGGTGCGGCAGGTCAAACGCAGCAGGCTTCGGGCGATCAGGGTGGGGCAGCGGCACAGGCAGCGCCTGACGAAGCGGCAACCTCTGGCGCACCGGTACAAAGCGGTGATGCCAATACCGATTACAATGCAGCGATTGCCCTGGTACAGGATAAATCTCGCCAGGATGACGCGATTGCCGCATTCCAGAACTTTGTTAAAAAATACCCTGATTCAACCTATGTTCCGAATGCCAACTATTGGCTTGGGCAGTTGAATTACAACAAGGGTAAAAAGGATGATGCGGCGTTCTATTTTGCCTCCGTGGTGAAAAATTACCCAAAATCACCGAAAGCGCCAGATGCGATGTTTAAAGTCGGCGTGATCATGCAAGACAAAGGTGACACGGCGAAGGCGAAAGCCGTTTACCAGCAGGTGGTCGCGAAGTATCCGGGTACTGAAGGTGCAAAACAGGCACAGAAACGTCTCGGTTCTATGTGATGAATAGCACATGACCAGAAATCGCTTTTTTTCTGGTCTTGTCGCGTGAATCATAAGCAGTCAGGTGATCTTCCTCGAAATTCTTGTTGCGCTGCGTTCTTAAATCAGTAATATATGCCGCCGTTGCCACGGGATATCAAACAAACCAAAAGCAACGCAAAAGTGGGTCGTTAGCTCAGTTGGTAGAGCAGTTGACTTTTAATCAATTGGTCGCAGGTTCGAATCCTGCACGACCCACCAATCTTTCTGGTGGAAAGCGGTAGTTAAACGTGAAGGATAACGTTGCGTCAGCAACGGCCAGTAGGGCGAGGCAAAGCCGAGTCATCCTGCACGACCCACCACTAAGTCAGTATCCAGCGTAGTATCGGGTGATTAGCTCAGCTGGGAGAGCACCTCCCTTACAAGGAGGGGGTCGGCGGTTCGATCCCGTCATCACCCACCACTCGGGTCGTTAGCTCAGTTGGTAGAGCAGTTGACTTTTAATCAATTGGTCGCAGGTTCGAATCCTGCACGACCCACCAATTTAACGCTTTACTCCAGTGTTAAACGTGAAGGATCTCGTTGCGTTAGCAACGGCCGAATGGCGATGCAAAGCCGAGTCATCCTGCACGATCCACAGCTTTATGTGGTTCCGAGTAATAATCTTTCAGATGACACCCGTATGGGTCGTTAGCTCAGTTGGTAGAGCAGTTGACTTTTAATCAATTGGTCGCAGGTTCGAATCCTGCACGACCCACCAATTCCAAGGTGGTCACTGGTAGAGAACGTGAAGGATAACGTTGCGTCAGCAACGGCCCGTAGGGCGAGACGAAGCTGAGTCATCCTGTACGACCCACCACTCTGAATGATTAAAGCAGTAAAATCCCGCAAGGGGTCGTTAGCTCAGTTGGTAGAGCAGTTGACTTTTAATCAATTGGTCGCAGGTTCGAATCCTGCACGACCCACCAAATTTTATGTGGCATCCTGTTATCAGGATGTGCAGGATAACGGAGTCGTTTACGACGACGGCCCGAAGGGCGAGCGAAGCGAGTCATCCTGCACGACCCACCAATGTAAAAAAGCGCCTTAAAGGCGCTTTTTTGCTATCTGCGATATAAAAGATTCGAACCTGCAGCAGGTTCGGGTCTCACGCAGTGAGACAACGGATCCGCCTGCGGCGACGACCCGGAGGGCGAGGCGAAGCCGAGTCATCCTGCACGACCCACCAATGTAAAAATGGCGCTGGCGGCGCTTTTTTGCTATCTGCAATGCGCCCATTCATCGCTTTCCCTTGCACTCCATCACCCATCCGTTCATTTCTTGTGACTTTTACCCCTTAATCCGCTATCTTGTTTAGTATATAAAACACATTCGCCTTACCTTTGCCGCGCTGTCGTAAAAGAAAGGCATTTTGTTAAGCCAGTAAAACGAGTAAGCATGATGAGCGTAATGTTCGATCCGCAAGCCGCAATCTATCCTTTTCCCCCTAAGCCTTTCCCGCTGAGCCGTGATGAAAAAGAATTTTATCGGGAAAAAATCAAACGCCTGTTAAAAGAGCGTGATGCCGTGATGGTTGCGCACTACTACACGGACCCGGAAATTCAGCAACTGGCGGAAGAGACGGGTGGCTGTATTTCTGACTCACTTGAGATGGCGCGCTTTGGAGCCAAACATCCGGCCTCAACGCTGCTGGTCGCGGGCGTGCGCTTTATGGGTGAAACCGCCAAAATCCTCAGTCCCGAAAAAACCATCCTTATGCCGACACTCAACGCCGAGTGTTCGCTGGATTTGGGCTGTCCGATTGAGGAGTTTAGCGCTTTTTGCGATGCGCATCCGGACCGGACCGTTGTGGTGTACGCCAACACCTCAGCGGCAGTGAAAGCGCGTGCTGACTGGGTTGTGACATCCAGTATTGCCGTTGAGTTGATTGAACATCTGGATAGCCTCGGTGAGAAAATCATCTGGGCGCCTGACCGCCATCTCGGCAGCTACGTACAGAAACAAACGGGTGCGGATGTACTGTGCTGGCAAGGGGCCTGCATCGTACATGACGAATTTAAAACACAGGCGCTGATTCGCATGAAGGCGCTTTATCCGGATGCCGCCATCCTGGTGCACCCGGAATCTCCGGACTCTGTGGTCAAACTGGCCGACGCGGTCGGTTCCACCAGCCAGTTGATCAATGCCGCAAAAACACTTCCACATAAGCAACTGATTGTCGCCACTGACCGCGGTATCTTTTATAAAATGCAGCAGGCGGTGCCAGAGAAAGAGTTACTTGAGGCGCCGACCGCCGGGGAGGGAGCAACCTGCCGTAGCTGTGCTCACTGCCCGTGGATGGCAATGAATGGTCTGAAGGCCATTGCCGAAGGGTTGGAGAACGGCGGCGCGGCGCACGAGATCCATGTCGACGCCGCGCTGCGTGAAGGCGCTTTGTTGCCACTGAACCGTATGTTGGATTTTGCGGCTACACTACGTTCTTAATGAGGAAAAATGCGTAGGAATACGCTCTGGGGAAAAGATGGATTTTTTTAGCACACAGAATATCTTGGTACATATCCCGATCGGCGCCGGAGGCTACGATCTTTCATGGATTGAAGCAGTAGGGACGGTGGCGGGACTGTTATGCATCTGGCTCGCCAGCCTGGAAAAAATCAGTAATTACGCATTTGGCTTAATCAACGTAACGCTGTTTGCCATTATCTTCTTCCAGATCCAGCTCTACGCCAGCCTGTTGCTCCAACTGTTTTTCTTTGCCGCCAATATCTACGGCTGGTACGCCTGGTCGCGGCAAACAACCGCCAACGAGGCAGTTCTGCAAATCCGCTGGTTGCCTTTACCCAAGGCTTTAGCCTGGCTGGTCGTCTGCGCGCTTGCTATCGGTTTTATGACCTTCTTTATCGATCCGGTCTTTGCGGTGCTCACGCGCGTGGCGGTCTCGATGATGCAGACGGTGGGGCTGAATGTGGCGATGCCCGAACTGCAGCCAGACGCCTTCCCGTTCTGGGATTCCTGCATGATGGTACTTTCCATCGTCGCCATGGTTTTGATGACGCGGAAATATGTTGAGAACTGGCTGTTGTGGGTCATTATCAATGTCATCAGCGTGGTGATTTTTGCCCTGCAAGGCGTCTGGGCCATGTCGCTGGAATATATGATTCTGACCTTTATCGCACTCAACGGTAGCCGGATGTGGATAAATAGCGCCCGTGAGCGCGGCTCTCACGCGTTCTCGAACTAATGATGGTGTGAATGGCTGTGGTCTGGCTGCGTCTCGCTGAGATGGCAGTCAGGCCCGCTACAGGGCTGGTACTCCATCTGAATGGTGACATGCTCAATCTGATAGTGATGCACCAGAAAATGTTCAATTTGCCGCAGTAGTCCGTCGTGATCGTGTGGTGGAATAACCTGGACATGTAACGTCATCAGCGCTTTTTCTCCCACCAGCCAGACATGCACATGATGTACATCGCGCACTTCGCTAATGGCCCGCCGCAGATGCCGTTTCAGGGCGTTGATATCCAGTGAAGTGGGCGCTCCCTCCAGCAATTCATTGACGCTTTCACGCAAGAGTGCCCACGCGCTGCGTAATACCAGCACCGAGACCAGTATGGAAAGTATCGGGTCGGCGGGTGTCCAGCCGGTAAACATAATGATCAGCGCAGCGGCAATGGCGCCCACGGAGCCCAGCAGATCGCCAAGAACATGCAGGGCTGCCGCCCGGACATTCAAATTCCGTTCTTCATTACCACGATGCAGCAGCCAGAATGCCAGGATATTCGCCAGCAATCCCATGACGGCAATCACCATCATTGTCATACCTGCCACGGGTTGAGGATGGTAAAAGCGCTGAATGGCTTCCCAGACGATAAAAAAAGTAATCAATACAAGCGCAATGGCATTAACAAAGGCAGCCAGCGTGGTCAGACGAAGCCAGCCAAAAGTGCGTTGGGGTCCTGAGGGGCGGTGGGCAAAATGCACTGCCAGCAGGGCAAAAAAGAGTGCAGCAGCATCCGTCAGCATATGCCCGGCATCGGCCAGTAACGCCAGTGAGCCTGAAACCAGTCCCCCCACCACCTCGACCAACATGAACAATGCTGTGACGCTAAAGGCCAGAAGTAATCGCCGCGCATTGGCGTCAGCAAGGATATGAGAGTGAGAGTGTGAATGCGCCATAATGAGCCGTCCCGTGTAATTGGCGTTAGCAGCGTCTTACATCATTGCAGATCTTTTGCTAATCAGCAGAAAAAATTGAGGAGAGCCGAAGCTCTCCCCATTTTGGCCGCAGACTACTTTTACTGCGTTGTGCCGTCGGTTTTGGTATCTGTGTCATTGTTAATACCGTTACCGGTCTGAACTTTCTTATTGATATCCGGACACTTACCGTCTTTACACTGAGAGTTTTTATGGATCTCATCTTTTGTCATGTGCTTAGTACCGACATGAGAGTTGGTGTGTTTCTCCGTGTTCAGTTTCATGCCTGAAGAATCAGAACCATTTGTTGAGGTATTTGGCGCAAGGTTCTCTTTCGCATCCGGCGCTGTCTGTCCCGCGCTGGCGGCGGCGTTTGCCTGACCATTATTGTTTTGAGAGGTAGAATCCGCAGCGAATGCCGCACCGCTTGCCAGGGTCAGAGTTGTCGTCAAGAAAAGTGTCGCTAATTTATTCATTTTCATCATGATGCTCCTGTTCTGGTCATTGTTTACCGATACGAATCATCGGCCTGACATGCGCGAACGAACTATCACGCTCAGTAGTGAAACATGTTATATACTGTCGAATAAGGCAGAATATAATCTTGAAAAATAAATCAAACTAAGTATTAACACTTAAAAAGTGTAGCGTCGTTATCGCTATTCGCTACTTTCTGACGGTTTTTAGGGGAATTCCAGGAATTTTCTGCCCGAACTGTAAATTCGCGTTTACACTACCTGACTGACAAGTTAGATTGGAGAGATTGCATTCATTAAAATAAGTATGGCAACGCTGGAACGATCATGAATTATCAGAACGACGATTTACGCATTAAAGAGATCAACGAGTTATTACCTCCTGTCGCGCTTCTTGAGAAGTTTCCTGCTACCGAAACTGCGGCCAAAACGGTCTCTCATGCCCGCAAAGCGATTCACAAAATTTTGAAAGGCAATGACGATCGCCTGCTGGTGGTGATTGGCCCGTGCTCTATTCACGATCCGGCTGCGGCCAAGGAGTACGCAGCGCGTCTGCTGACGCTGCGTGAAGAGCTCCAGGGTGAGCTGGAGATCGTGATGCGCGTTTACTTTGAAAAACCGCGCACCACAGTCGGCTGGAAAGGGCTCATCAACGATCCGCACATGGATAACAGCTTCCAAATCAACGATGGCCTGCGTATTGCGCGTAAGTTATTGCTGGATATCAATGACAGCGGATTACCGGCTGCCGGTGAATTCCTTGACATGATCACCCCGCAGTACGTTGCCGACCTGATGAGCTGGGGCGCTATTGGCGCGCGTACCACTGAATCCCAGGTTCACCGTGAGCTGGCCTCTGGCCTTTCTTGCCCGGTCGGATTCAAAAACGGCACTGACGGCACCATCAAAGTCGCCATTGACGCGATCAATGCGGCGGGAGCGCCACACTGCTTCCTCTCCGTGACCAAATGGGGTCACTCCGCGATTGTTAACACCAGCGGGAATGGCGACTGCCATATCATTCTGCGCGGTGGTAAAGAGCCGAACTACAGTGCAAAACATGTAGCAGAAGTGAAAGTGGGGCTGGAAAAAGCCGGTCTGCCTGCACAGGTGATGATTGATTTCAGCCATGCGAACTCCAGTAAGCAGTTCAAAAAGCAGATGGAAGTGGGGGCAGATGTCTGTCAGCAGATTGCTGGCGGCGAGAAAGCAATTATCGGCGTGATGATTGAAAGCCACCTGGTGGAAGGCAATCAGAGCCTCGAAAGTGGCGAGCCGCTGGTCTATGGCAAGAGCGTGACCGATGCCTGCATTGGCTGGGAAGATACCGACACGGTCCTCCGTCAACTAGCGGCAGCAGTAAAAGCGCGTCGCCAGTAACTACATTTCATCTTTTGGCCTGTCTCTTTGTTGGCTGCATTGTTGGCTGCACTCAGAACCCCCGGTCACAGAGTTATCTATGCTCTCGGGGATTTCTTTCTTTGCCGCCCCGGTACAGCCTCAAATGATGTTGTGTATTGGTGCCACAAAGAAAAAAAGCGTGGATTGCTCCACGCTTTTTTTATGCTTTGCGAAAATTACTTCGCTTTACCCTGGTTGGCAACGGCAGCCGCTTTTGCAGCGATCTCGTCGGCGTTCCCCAGGTAGTAGTGTTTGATAGGCTTGAAGTTTTCGTCGAACTCGTACACCAGCGGCACACCAGTCGGGATATTCAGTTCGAGGATTTCGTCTTCACCCATGTTATCCAGGTATTTCACCAGCGCGCGCAGGGAGTTGCCGTGTGCGGCGATGATGACGCGCTCACCGCTTTTCAGGCGCGGCAGAATGGTTTCGTTCCAGTACGGCACAACGCGTTCGATAGTCAGCGCCAGGCTCTCGGTAGTCGGCAGCTCTTTCTCGGTCAGTTTTGCATAACGCGGATCGTGGCCCGGGAAACGCTCATCATCTTTCGTCAGCTCCGGTGGCGTAACAGCAAAGCCGCGACGCCACTGTTTAACCTGCTCGTCACCGTATTTCTCAGCGGTTTCTGCTTTGTTCAGACCCTGCAGCGCACCGTAGTGACGCTCATTCAGTTTCCAGGATTTCTCTACCGGCAGCCAGGCCTGATCCAGTTCGTCCAGCACATTCCACAGGGTGTGGATGGCACGTTTCAGCACAGAGGTATACGCAAAGTCGAAGCTGAAGCCTTCATCCTTTAGCAGTTTACCTGCTGCTTTGGCTTCGCTAACGCCTTTCTCGGACAGATCAACGTCGTACCAACCGGTGAAGCGGTTTTCATTGTTCCACTGGCTTTCGCCGTGACGAACCAGAACCAGTTTAGTAACAGCCATACACTTACTCCTTCATAAGCCTGATTGAATGATAACAATTCTCATTATATTGCCCTGTAATGACCAGCAGCAACGATTACCCTTAACCATAGCGAAAATAGTGGCCCAGTGTAAGGTGCTTGTGAATTAGTGGTTACCATTTTGTCGATGATTGGCCGATATTTCAGCGAAATGGGCAAAAAAAACCCTCCGCGTGGAGGGTTGGTTATCAGGCGGGAATAAAGTGATATTCCGTCAGGCTGACATATTCATCACCGGGTTGCAGAATGCAGCTATCGTGAGGGTAGTCCGGGCGGTTCGGGCTGTCGGGTAAAAACTCGCTTTCCAGCGCCAGACCCTGCCACGCACTGTAGGCCGTATTGCCGCGTGCGGGTGTCCCTTCAAGGAAATTCCCGGAGTAAAACTGTAGCGCCGGGGCTGAGGTATAAACAGACATTTGCAGCTTATTGTCCGCCGACCAGACGTGTGCGGCAGGCAGGCTGGCATCGCCTTTGGCCTGCAGCAAAAACGCATGATCGTAACCTTTTACCACGCGCTGATCGTCATCGCTTAAGAAATCCTGTGCCAGCGTTTTCGGCTGGCGGAAATCAAAGCTGGTCTGCGCCACGTTTTTCAGATCGCCCACCGGGATGCCCATGCTGTCGACCGGTAGATAAGCATCCGCCAGCAATTGCAGCCTGTGGCTGCGCACGTCGCTCTGATCGCCGTTAAGGTTGAAGTAGGCGTGGTTGGTCAGATTCACCGGGCAAGGCTTATCCGTGGTCGCGCGATACTCGATAGCGAGGCGGTTATCTTCGCCAAGGCGATAAAGTACGCTGGCGTTGACTTTGCCAGGAAAACCCTGGTCGCCATCAGGCGAGGTTAATGAAAGCAGCGCTTCACTGTCATTTTGTCGCTCAATCCGCCAGCGGCGCTTATCAAACCCTTCCGGGCCGCCGTGCAACTGGTTTTCACCCTGGCTTGGCACGAGCGTATAAGTTTCCCCGTCGAGGATAAACTGGCTTTTGGCGATACGGTTCGCGTAGCGCCCCACCGAGGCGCCCAGAAAGGCGTTCTGGTGGATATAGTGTTCGGGGGTGGCACAACCGAGCAGCGCTTCACGCACTGAACCATCGGAAAGCGGGACCCGTGCCGACAGCAACGTTGCGCCCCAGTCCATGACGGTGACCACCATCCCTGCGCTGTTGCGCAGGGTAATCAGACGGAAGGGCAGTCCATCTGGCGCTGCCCCGGAAGATTCATTTAGCACTGTCCCGCTCCCTGTGAAGGTTTGCACACGTAAAAGGTTTCTTTAATGCCGGTTTTAGCTTCGTACTGTGCCGCAACGGCCTCTTTCACCGCAGGCACCAGCGCTTCCGGCACCAGCGCGACCACGCAGC